>CAWHKU010000005.1:0-1009695 GCA_963830125.1 uncultured Alphaproteobacteria bacterium
TTAGCCATGATGGGCCTCGATCAACTGGGTGAGAAGCTGCGCGACCAGAACCGGGGCCTCTTGCGCCACGGCGTGGCCGGCACTGGGATCTCGTGGTAACCGGTCGGCTTGGCGAGCGCCGCATAAAGCGAGCGGGCATTGGCCGGCGGCGTCACCACGTCCTCGGCGCCGACGGCAACGAGCGTTGGCGCGGCGATCCGTGCGGCATCGGCGAGAAGGTCGCCGGCGCCCAAGGCGCGGACGGCCTGGACGTAACCTGATGGATTGACCGCGGCCATGGCGTCGCGCACCGCGCCCAGCACCTGCGGCTTGCGGTCGGGCTCATGGACAAGACGCGCGGCGCGCTTGGCGGCGAAGGCCTGGGGTCCAAGCGTTTCGATTTCGTCGATGCGGTCCTGAACCTTGGGCGGCAGCGCGGTGCCCGGCGCAATGCCGTAGCCGAGCGCCGGCGACAACAGCGCCAGCGCGGCGACCCGCGCCGGATTGCTGGCAGCAAGACTTGCCGCGAATAGAGTGCCCAGCGAGTGGCCGACCAGCACGATGCGGGCAAGGCCGAGTTCGTTCAAGAAGGCCGTCAGCCGCCGCATAGTCGCGCGGCGTCGGCGACGCCAAATCCAATGGCTTTGACGCCGCGTAGCCGGGCGCATTCCAGGCGACGACATCGAAGGTCGCCGGCAGCGCCGCCATCAGCGGGATGAAACTGCCGGCATGGCTGCCGATGCCGTGCAGCAGGACCACGGAACACACCGGCGCAACGGCCGGCCGGCGCAGGTATTCGATACCCGCGGCATGGCCGGTGACAGGGCGGGTAGACGCCGTGGCCAACGTCATGGATGCGCCGGCAGACGTCGAGCGCGCGCGGCACATAATGCAGCACGCGGGCTTCGACATAGGCGACGGCCCAATACATCACGATCCCGATCACGGTGAGCAGGATGATGGCGTCGAACACCATCGAGGTGTTGGCCTGGCCCTGGCCGAAGCTGATCAAATAGCCGAGGCCTGTTTCGCCGCCAACCAATTCGCCGACGGTGACGCCGATGACCGCCAGCGTTGCGCCGATGCGCAGGGAGGCCATTCAGATTGGGCATCGAGAACGGCAGCATGATCTTAACGATCTTGGTCCCGCTCATATTGTAAGCGCGCGCCAGATTGATGAGATCGCGGTCCATGACGCGCATGGCCTGCAGCACGTTGACCAGGATCGGGAAGAACACCACCAGGATGGTGACGACCAGTTTGGGCCAGGCGTTGAAGCCGAACCACATGATGAACAAAGGCGCGAAGGCGGCCTTGGGGGCGATTTGCAAAGCGAGAATCTAGGGCGACAGCCCTTTTTCCCAGGTCGGCAGCAGTCCGGCGCGTATCCGAAAATAGCGCCGAGCAGACCACCGAGGAAAAATCCGAGCATCGCCATAGAGGCGGTGGAGATGAAATGGCCGAGCAGGTTCTCGAGCTGCCACATCCGCACGCCCTCGAACCACAAATCGCTGACGCGCGGGATGATGTATTTCGGGACGTCGAAGTACGGCGGCAGAATTGCCACGCGATCAGCACGACCACCGCCAGGCCCAGGCTGGCGGCGGGAGCTGCCGCGCTGCGCCCCCAACCGCCCCCACCACGACGGCGCGGAGCGGCAGGCGGCCGCCATTCGAAGTGTTTGTCGTCCCGTTGGACATGACCGCACTCATTGCCGTTCAGAGACGAACTGATTGGTATAGAGTTCGTCGATCGGCGTCGCCGACGGGATGATCTTGTTCGCGAGATAGAAATCCTGAACGGTCTTCATTCGCTTGGGATCAAAGTGCCGAGCGCCGACGCCGGCGTCGTGGCGTAGATCTCGGTCACATAACGGCGCAAAATCTTCTCCATCACAGCCTCTTTGCCGGCGTGCTGCGGCACAGCGGCGACGTAATCCTTCACGGCGGCGGCGGGTCGGCCATGCGGTCTTTAACAGCGTGCATCACCGCTTTGACGAAGCCACCGACCGCAGCGGGGCGATCCTTGATCATTTTGTCCGAGGTGATGTGGCCTGCGCCATCGCCGGAAGATGTTTTCAATCGGATGATAGTCGAGCGCGACACCGGCGCCTTCGATCGCCAGCGACCATTCCGGCACCGCCATGATGCCGTCGAGCTTCTTGGCGATCATCGGCTGGGTCACGCCGGCCGGGCCAACGGCCTGAATTCGAGATCGCTGCGCTTGAGTTTGGCCGTGCCAATGACCGCCAGCAGCGCATAATAACCGGTGTCCTGATAGCCGATGACGCCGATCTTCTTGCCGCGCAGATCGGCGAACGATTTGATGTTGCTTTCCTTACGGGTGACGAGCTGGAACAGCGAGTGCGAGCCGAGCTGGGCGACGGCGCGGACCGGCAGGCCGTTCGGACGCACAATCATCGTCGTCTCACCGAGGCCGCCGCCGATATCGGCATTGCCGACGCCGACTTGCTTGGCGACATCGGCGCCGCCGCGACCGGTCTTGAAGTCAACCTCAACGTTGTTCTTGGCGTAGTAGCCGCGCTTGAGCGCGATATGAAACGGCATGAAGGCCGGGAGGAAGGCCGGGGCCAGGAAAAGATAAGTCGCCTTTTCGGTGGCGGCGAAAGTCGGCCGGATGGCGGCGGTTGCGAGCAGGCCGCCGAGAGCTACGCGTCGCGTGATCTTCATGTCTGTCTCTCCTGTTGAATAGGGGGATGGAGGCGTTCAGGCATCCAGCCGGTTATCGATGTGAAGGGCGTCGAACAGATGTTTGACGATTTCGCCGGCGCGCGCCGTCGCGACGCGCGCGATCGGATTGTCGCGGTCGGGCAGGCCGACCTCGATTTCCTCGACGATCCGGCCGGGGCCGTCGCTCATGACCAGGATGCGGTCGGACATCGCGACCGCTTCCGACAGGTCATGCGTGATCAGAAGGGTGGTCAGGCCGGCGGTGGCGATGGTTCCGGCAAAGCTCTTTTGCAGGACCAGCTTGGTCTGCGCATCGAGCGCGGAGAACGGCTCGTCGAGCAGCACCACATCGGGGTCGATGGCCAAGGTGCGGGCCAGCGCCGCGCGCTGCCGCTGGCCGCCGGAGATTTGATAAGGGTAGCGATCGGCAAAGTCGGTGATCCGGCAGCGCTTGAGTTCTTTGAGCGCGCGCTCGCGCCGTTCGCCGGCAGCCATCTTGCGGGCCTCGAGGCCGAATTCGACATTGTGCAGGACCGTGCGCCAGGGAAGCAGCAAATCCTTTTGCAGCATGAAGCCGACGCTGGAGTTCGGCCCGGAAACTTCGACGCCGTGCAGAGAGACGGTGCCTTCGCTCGGCCGATCGAGGCCGGCGACTAAATTGAGAAGCGTGCTCTTGCCGCAGCCGGACGGGCCGACAATGGAAACGAATTCGCCGGCGTTGACGTCGAACGACAGGTTACGGACGGCGGTAAATGGCGGTGCGCCAGCGGTGCGTCCCGGAAAGCGCCGGGCGACATCGAGTAGCTGGAGTACGTTGGTGGCCACTGCCTCGCTCCATTCTTAACTGTTCAAATATGAACTGTTAGTTCGTACTTTAAACAGTTCACACCTGAACGTCGATGAAAGTCAACGGCTGGCGAGAACTAATTTTAAGCAGCGCTGCATCTTTGATCATCATTTTGCGCCGCAATATTTGGATTTTTGTTTAATCTCCACAAGGCGTTCGGTTTCGAAAGCGCGGTAATTGCGCGCGCTCTATTTTTTGGCTTTCTGAAAAAAGTTTTGTGTGTTATACGTTGTTTTATTAGCAAAACAAATTCCACCTTGGATTTGCGATCATGGCTAAACGGCGCGCCAATTTGCCCGGACCTTCGAAATCGATTCCGGCCGTTGTCGGAGACGAGGGGGCTGATCGCTATCTGGTGCCGGCGCTGACCCGGGGCCTGAGCATTCTGCAGGAACTGTCCGACCAGCGGCATAGACTGACGCTGTCGGAAGTGGCCGCCACGCTCGCGGTGACGCGGTCGTCGGCTTATCGGCTTCTCTTCACCTTGGCCCATCTCGGCTTCGTCACGTTCGACAGCGGGACAAAGACCTATGCGCTGGGACCGCAGGTCTTGCGGCTGGGTTACGGCTATCTCGCCGCGCGCGATATTGTCGAAGTGGCGACGCCGCATCTGATGCGTTTGCGCGACCGCACCGGCTGGTCGGCGCATCTCGGTGAACTGCTCGGCCGCGACGTCGTCTATCTGGCGCGGGTTGCAACCCGGCGCTCGATCGCCAGCACGGTCCATATCGGCACGCGCTTGCCGGCGCGGACCACGACCATGGGCCGAATTCTGCTGTCCGGTCTTCCGGCTGCGCAAGTGCGCGAACTCTATCGCGACGAGCCGATCAGCCACGAGGGCACCATGGCGCCGCAGTCGCTCGCCGCCTTCATCGATCAACTCGCGACCGACGCGGCCAATGGCGTGGTGGTGCAGAACTCCGGTTACGAACCGGGCGTGGCGAGCATCGCGGCGCCAATTCGCGACATGACCGGCCATATTGTCGCTGCCGTCAACATTTCCGCCGTCGCACTGCTGACCACCGAGGCTGAACTCAACGGCCCGCTCAAGGCTGAAGTGTTGGCCGCGGCCAATGCGATTTCACACGACCTCGGCCACGGGGCGGCGGCGAATCTACCGGCAACGTTTCACCAACGGCGCAACAGAACGCACGTTAAACCTCATCTCAACAACCGCTCGACATAACAGGAGTTAGATATGGACGACGTTACCAAGCAGAAGCATTCCTGGGACCGCCCGGAAGGCGCCTCGTTCGAAGACTGGATGAAGAGCCGCGTCGCGCGGGTCGCAGACCGTCCTTATGACTGGAACGCGCTCAAGTTTCAGGCCGACTTCGATCCGAAGTATCGCCGCGCTCAGAAGCGCTTCATCGGCACCGGCGGCACCGGCGTCGCCAAGGACAGCAACGTCATTCCGGCCGAGCACTTCACGCTGTCGAACATGATCATTCCGGCCGGCGGCGAAGGCCCGATGCATCTGCACGTCGACGCCGAGGAAGTGTTCTTCGTGCTGCGCGGCAAGATCAAGGTGATGGTCGAGAAGGACGGTGAGTATTTCGAGACGATCCTCGGCGAACGCGATTGCGTCTCGGTGCCGCCGGGCGTCTATCGTGGCGAAATCAATGTCGGCGAGGAAGACGCGATCATGATGGTGATGATCGGCGCGCCGAAGCCGATCACACCGACCTATCCGGCCGATCACCCGCTGACCAAGGTCAAGCGCTAATCGCACATGGCGTGCCGCGGCGTCATGGCCGCGGCACGTTTGCGGCATTCGATTTCAAGGAGCGGCGGCGGCACTTGAGCGCCGGCCGGTTGCAGGGAGAGTTTTCATCATGGCGCTGACGGGTATCGACGCGGTGGTCTTCGGCGTAGCCGATATGGCCGAGGCTAAACGCTTTCTCGACGACTGGGGCGTGTCGCAGGTGTCGGCGACGCCCGACAAACTAGTTTATCGCACGCGCGACGGCGCCGAGGTGATCGTGCGTCCCAAGGACGCCGCCGATCTGCCGCCGCCGATCGAGCAGGGCAACACCGTGCGCGAAGTGATTTGGGGCGCGGCCAACGAGCAAGAGTTGGAAAAGACGCTGGCGACCATGAAGACGGTGGGCGGCTTTCACGTCGGTCCGGACGGGCTGGCGCGCGTCGCCGATCCGAACGGCATGAGCCTGGCGTTTCGCGTCACCAAGCGCAAGCCGATCACGGTGAAGCCGACGCAGCCGAACGCGCCAGGTTCGCATAACCGCGTCAATGAGCGCTCGCCGATCCATGCGCAGGCGCACCCGATCAATATCGGCCACGTCGTCTTGTTCGCCAACGACTTCGCCGCGATGCGGGCCTTCTATACCGAGAAGCTCGGCTTCTCGATCAGCGACGAATATCCCGGTCACGGCGTTTTCATGCGCTGCCAGAAGGTCGGCGACCATCACAACACCTTCGTGCTCAACCGGCCCGGCAAGCCGGGCATCAATCATGTGGCGTTCACGGTCACCGACATCCACGAGGTGATTGGCGGCGGCATCGCGATGAGCAAGAAGGGCTGGAAGACCGAAATCGGTCCCGGCCGTCACCCGATTTCATCGGCCTATTTCTGGTACTTCGAAAATCCGCTGGCCGCGCCGCTCGAATACTACGCCGACGAGGACTACTGCACCGAGGACTGGAAGCCGAGCACCTTCGAACGCAAGCCGGAATTGTTCGCGGAATGGGCCATCATCGGCGGCATCGACGGCAACACCCGGCGGCAGGCTTCTGGCATCGACAAGAGCGGCCGCGGTCATGCGTGACGCGCGGCGGGAGCCCGGCCATGCAGGCTGATCTGCGGCGGATCGTCATTGTCGAGGCGCATCGGCGGCGGTCGGGCCGCTGCCCGCTGCGTGTTCATTCGCTCGGGACTGGCGAGACCTTCGAGATCAAGCCGGCCGCCGATGGGTTTTTCGATGTCGCGTCGGGGACGACAGTACGCGTCGACGGCGCTCGCATTGTTCTGTCGGATGGACGGGGCCCGGTCGACTTGACGCTGGTCGGCGACGTTGGCTTCGACGGTTTCGACCATGACGGCCAGGAACCGTTTTCCGGGCGCGCCGGCGGCGGCGCCTCGGTGACGCTCTACGATCGCGATGGCAACGACTATTTTCAATACGCCGTCGGCTCCGACGACGATCGCATTTAATGCAGGCTCCGATAACAGGAACGCCATGATGCAAAGATTTGCCGGCAAGCGCATTGTTGTCACCGGGTCGGGGCGGGGGCTGGGCTATGCCTTTGCCGAACGGATCGGCCGCGAAGGCGCCAGCGTGGTGATCGCCGAGATCGACCCGGCGCTGGGCGCCACCGCCGAAGCGAAATTAAAGGCCGCCGGTATCGACGCCGTCTTCGTGCAGACCGATATCGCTTCCGAAGAGTCGGTGACCGCGATGGCGCAGGCGGCGGCACAGGGCGGCGCCATCGACGGGCTGGTGGCCAATGCCGGTTGGGCCAACAATGTCGGCGGCAAAGCCTATGACGAAATCACGCCCGATGTTTGGGATCGCATGATGGCGATCAATGTGCGCGGGACCTGGCTTACCGTCCGCGCGGTCGGTCCGCTGATGCGCGATGGCGGCTCGATCGTTACGGTGTCGTCCGACACGATCTATTGGGGCGCGCCGAAGCTGTTGCACTACGTCACCAGCAAGTCGGCGCTGGTCGGCATGACCCGCTCGCTGGCGCGCGAACTGGGCGAGCGCATGATCCGGGTCAACTGCCTGTTGCCGGGTCTGACCATGGGCGAGGCCACCAAGGATATTCCGCAGGGCCGCTGGAACGACTACGCCGGGCGGTCGATCTTAAAGCGCGTGCAGCAGCCGGACGACCTCGATGGCGTCGTCGCGTTCCTGCTGTCGGACGACGCCAAATTCATCACCGGCCAGACGCTCGCCGTCGATGGCGGTTTCTCGCTGCATTAAATCCCGAACGGATGACAAGAGGGCGACTTATGAAGATTGGTATCAATGGCGGTGGCGTCGGTGGTTTGGCGGCGGCGATCGCCTTGCGGCAGGCCGGTCACGAGGTCGAAGTTTATGAGCAGGCAACGAATTACAATCGCGTCGGCGCCGACATCAATCTGACGCCGAACGCGGTGCGCGCGCTCGATAGCCTCGGCGTCGGCCCGGCGCTGCGCGAGACCGCGGCGCGGCCGACCCATCGCATCAGCCGGACCTGGGATAGCGGCGAGGAGACCTCGCGGCTTGAAATGGCCGAGGCGGCGGAACAGAAATATGGCGCGCCGCAATTCACCATTCATCGCGCCGATCTTCTCAACGCCTTGCGCGGACAATTGCCCGACGATGTCGTGTTGCTCGGTCATCGGATCGAGGCGATCGACACCAGCGGCGCCAAGCCGAGCGTAACTTTTGCCAATGGTTCGACGCGGACGGTCGACGCCTTGGTCGGTGCCGATGGCATTCATTCGCCGACGCGCGCGGCGTTGTTTGGCGCGGAATATCCGCAGTTTACCGGGCTGGTGTCGTACCGCGCGGTGGTCGACCGGACCAAGCTGGACCTGCCGAACCTCGACGCCTTTACCAAATGGTGGGGCCCGACGCCGGATTTGCAGATCGTCACGTTCCCGCTCAATCGCGGCCGCGAGACCTTTGTCTTTGCAACCACGGCGCAGGACGACTGGCGCGACGAATCCTGGACGATGCCGGGCGACGTCGACGAGTTGCGCAAAGCCTATGCCGGTTTCTATCCGGAGGCGCGGGCTTTGCTCGACGCCTGCGAGACCGTCACCAAATCGGCGCTTTATGTTCGCGAGCCGCTGCCGGTCTGGTCGGTCGGCCGCGTCACCTTGCTGGGTGACGCCTGCCACCCGATGGTGCCGTTCATGGCGCAAGGCGCCTGCATGGCGGTCGAGGACGCAGTCGTGCTCGGGCGCGCGATGAGCGGCGTTGGTGTGGCGGATGTCGAAAAGGCGTTTGCCCGTTACGAAAATGCCCGCAAGGAGCGCACCGCCCGCGTGCAAGTCGGCTCACGTGGCAACGAATGGCTGAAACAGGGCGGCAATGCCGATTGGGTTTACGGCTACGATGCCACGGCGACGCCACTGGCGCCGCTTCAATAAAGTGCGTGACGGCACGAGCAAAAATGTAAAATGAAAAGTGCAGATTGCGTGCCGTCTCAAATGCTGTCTTCGACGTGTCGTCTGGCATAACTGTTGCAAGCTAAAAAGCGACCTGGGTTCTGATCATCACCTGCCGACTTTTGTCGTGCCCAAAGGAGATACCGATGTTGAACAACAATGCGATTGGCCGTCGTGCGCTATTGAAAATGGCGGCCGCGGGCAGCGCGGCAATGCTTGTTCCGGTCAAGAGCTGGGGCGCGACGACATTCCGCTTCATTACGCCCTTCAATTATTCGCTGGCCTTCTCGCCGGTTCTTTACGCCAAGAGCGGCGGCTTCTTCGACAAGGAAGGTCTTTCCGTCGAGGTGATCGGCGGCAAGGGCGCAGCGCTCGCGGCGCAGATGACGATTGCCGGTCAGACTCAATCCGGCCGGACCGGTGGCGCTAACTACATGGTATCGCGGGTCAACGATGCCGCGCCGCTGACGTCTATTGCGACGATCGCGCAAATGTCGCCGTTCTTTGTGCTGTCGTCCAAGGCCGCGCCGGTCGCTAAAATCGGTGACCTGAAGGGCAAGACCATCGGTCTGGCTTCGCTCGGCGGCTCGATGGAAGGCACGCTTAATCTGATGTTGAAGCGGGCAGGCGTCGACGCGGCGTCGGTCAACAAGGTGAAGGTCGCCGACAACCCCGCGAGTTTCGCGCTGGTCCAGGCCAAGCGGGTCGACGCTTACTTCGGCAACACTAGCTCCATGACCCGGCTGTTGGCGAGTCAGAGCGAGGCCACCGCGATGCCGGTCGACGACGGCGTTCCGGGCCAGGTCTATGTCGCCACGCCGGCGGCGATCGCGGCGAACGGCGACGATTACGTCAAGTTCCTGCGCGCCGTTCACAAGGCGACCGTCGCGATTGTCGATGCGCCCAATCTGGAGCCGATCGTCAAGAGTGTAGCCGGTGCCTTCAGTGTTCCGGGCGCCAAGGATCTGGCGGTCGCCAGCCGCGATCTCAAGCAGAATTCGGAAAACTGGATGGCGAAGGGGCGCGGCAACCTGCTGCGCAACGTGCCGGAAATGTGGTCTTCGGCGGTCGATGCCTTGGCGGATGCCGGCCTGATCAAAACCAAGGTCGACGCCAAGACACTTTATACCAACGCGCTGTTGGACAAGGCGCTCGGCTAAGCCATGTCTGCTCCGCCAAGCGCGGCCACGCCGGCTATTACCCTGGAGGGGGTCTCCAAGACCTACCTAAGCCGCGTGGGCGTTGCCGTTCACGCGGTCAATCAGGTCGATCTGCGGATCCGCGACGGCGAGTTCGTCTCGCTGTTGGGTCCGTCCGGCTGCGGCAAGACGACACTTCTGCGCATCATCGCCGGCCTCGAACCGCCGTCCGGCGGCAATGTGCTGATGCACGATCAGCCGGTGTGGCGCAACGGCCGCCGCTCGGCAGCCGCCACCCGCGACATGGCGATGATGTTCCAGGAGGCGCGCTTGCTGCCTTGGTTCAACATCGAAGACAACGTCGCCTTGCCGCTACGCCTGCGTGGCGAGGCGGAAAGCGCGCGTCTGGAAAAGGCGCGCGCGCTTTGCGCGACGGTCGGCTTGGCGGGTTTCGAACAGGCCCGGCCGACCAGCCTGTCCGGCGGCATGCGGCAGCGGGCGGCGCTGGCGCGCGCGCTCGGCACCGAGCCGCAGGCCTTGCTGCTTGACGAACCGTTCGGCGCGCTGGATGCGATGACGCGGGATCAGATGAATATCGAATTGCAACGGGTCTGCATGGCGCGCGGCGTCACGGTCGCGCTGGTGACGCATTCGATCGCCGAAGCTGTCTTCCTCAGCGATCGGATCGTCGCGCTGGCGCCGCGCCCGAGCCGGGTGGTCGACATCTACGACGTGCCGTTCGCGCGGCCGCGCACGGTCGAGTTACAGCGCACCGTGGAGTTCCAGAACCTCGTCGGACGAATCCGCGATGACATCTTGCAGGTGGCGGCATGAGCGAGCGGACCGAAAGGTTCCTGCGACTGGCCTTGCCGATTGGCACGGTGGTCGCATTCTTTGCTTTCTGGACGCTTTATGTCGAGAACGCCAAAGTTTCGCCGTTCATCCTGCCGCCGCCGGTCGATATCGGCCGGGCTTTCTGGACTCTGGTCAGCGGCGTCGCGGTATGGAAGCACGTCTGGATCACGGTTGAGGAGGCTGTCATCGGCTTCATGATCGCGGTCGTGTTGGGCATGCTGTTCGGCACGCTGCTGGCGAAGTTGCGGCTGGCGGAAATGGCCTTCAAGCCGTTCATCGTCGCGCTTCAACTGGTGCCGAAAATCGCTTTGGTGCCGCTGTTCATTCTCTGGTTCGGGTTCGGCATCGAATCCAAGATTGTGATCTCGGCCACGCTGGCTTTCTTTCCGATTTTCGCCAATGCCTTGATCGGGTTCAAATCGGTCGATCGCGGCGATCGCGATTTGTTCATCAGTATGCAGGCGCGGCCCTTGGCGACCTTCTGGCTGCTCGATCTGCCATCGGCGCTGCCGGTCATTCTGACCGGCGCGGAAGTCGGCATCGTGCTGGCGATCATCGGCGCCATTGTTGGCGAGTTCATGGGCGGCAATGTTGGCCTGGGTTATCTGGCGGTCGCCAAGCTCCAGGAATTGAAGGTCGCCGAACTCTTTGCGGTGATCCTGCTGCTGACCTTGATCGGTCTGACATTATATTCGTTGGTCGCGGGTCTGCGCCGTTGGCTGACGCCGTGGCATCAAGCGGCTGATGCGATGATTTGAGCTTGCGGTCATTCCGGTGGCAAGCGAGAGCGTCAAAAGGTGAGGAAGCTGAGCAAGCGCTTTCATCTTGATTCGATAGCATAGCCCAACAGGAGTTTTTTTCGACGGGCTATTTGTCGGCAATAGTGAGTACAATCTTCCCAATATGATTACTGCGCTCCATGTGCCGATGCGCATCGGCCGCGTTGGCGAGCGGGTAGGTCACCTCAATGCTCGGCAGCACGTGGGTGCCCAGCAGCGGCCAGGCCGTTGCCCGCAATTCGCGCGCAATCTTCGTCTTGATCGCCAAAGGCGTCGATCTGAGAAAGGCGCCGGTGACGCTGGCGCGGCGCGCCATCAGTGCGCGAAGCGGCAGGGCCAGGCTTTTGCCGCCGCCGGCCGACAGGTGGGATATGCGTCCGCCCGCTGCGATCATCGCAAGATCGGCGTCGACATGCGCGCCTGCCGACATGTCGAGGATGGTGTCGACGCCGCGATTATTCGTTGCCGCCATGACGCGTTTGGCCAAGTCGGGGTCGTTGTAATCGAACGCAGCGGTGCAACCGAACCGGAGCGCGGCGTCGCGTTTTTCCGTGGTTCCCGCGGTGGCATAGACGGGATGGCCAAGCGCTTTGAGCAGTTGGATCGCGATTGAGCCGACACCGCTGGCGCCGCCGTGAATCAGCGCGGTTTCACCGGGCGCGAGCCGCATCAACTCGAAGAAATTGAACCATGTCGTGAACAGGGCTTCAGGCAATGCGGCGGCTGAAACCCAGTCGAGACCTTCTGGCATCGGCAAGGCCAGTTCCGACGCCGCCGCCACGAACTGGGCATAAGCGCCGCCGTCGGTCAGCGCGATGACGCGTTCGCCCACGCGTTGTCGCGACACGTTCTTGCCGACCGCGACGATAATGCCGGCGGCTTCCAGGCCCGGCACCGGATTGGGCTCGTGCTTCGGTCCGGCTTTGCGCTGATTGCAGTCATGGCGGTTGATGCCCGCGGCCATGACCTGGACCAGCACATCGTCGTCCGCGAGCGGTTGCGGCACGGGCCAACTGGCGTTTTCGAGGAGGACTTCCGGGCCGCCAGGCGCGGAAATGACGATGGCGTGTTGTGTGCTGGGTATCAAAATGGTCTCGCTGACGGCGGATGGATGAGTGCCCACCGGCCGTGCATGGCCGGTGGTATGACGCGGTTCTGAATAGTGGCTCAGCCGGCCCGGCGCATACTGTCCCACCACGGGCAAGCGCCCGGCGCGACCGTATAATTGCCGTCGATGACGTTGACCGGCGCGCGCAGTCCATCGACCGCGGCCTGAAGTTTCAGCTCGCGGGCCGCGGCCAGTTGTTCGCCGCCGAGCCAGTCGCGGTCGTGGCCCCACAGACTGGCGCCATAGGTGATCTCTTCCGGTTGCCAGGTTGCCGGTTCGATTGAGCGTCCGCCCCAGCCATATTCGATGAAGAAATCGGACGGCGTGCGGGCATAGAACGAAACCATCTGGTCGTTGATGTGGCGGCCGAGCGTAGTCGCGATGCGTCCTTTCTCGGCGCCGAGCGCGAGATCGTAGCCCTGACCGACATCGTCGAGCATAAACAGTTCCATCATCAGATGATGAATGCCGTTGCGACCAGTCTCGATCATCGCAAAACTGTGATGACGCGGATTGACGTGAAAGAAATAGGCACGGTACGGCACGGTGAAAAAGTCGCTGACGCGCAGCCCGAGCACTTGGGTGTAGAATTCAAGCGCCGCGTCGAGCTTTTCGACATGCAAGACCGCGTGCCCCATGCCGAGCGGCCCGGTGCGGAATCCGGAGATCGTGCGCCCGGGCACGAAGGGATCGGTGGCGATTTCGGCGCCGTGGAAGACTTCGAGCCGGTTGCCGACCGGATCGTGAAAGGCGACCACTTCCTTGACGCGTCGCTGGCTGGCAATGGCAGCCGGCAGACGCTCGACCTTGACGCCCGCCTGTTCGACACGCGCGACCAAGGCGTTGAGCGCGCGCGCGTCGGCGACTTCCCAGCCGAAAAAGCCGCTGCGATCGGCGCTGTCGCCGCTGACGACCAGACGCTGCCGGCGGTCATCCATGCGGAAGTTCAGATAGTCTTTGCCGCGATCGACAAGCTGCATGCCGAGAAATTTGCTGCCGTAGTCGGCCCAATCGTCGATCGCATTGGTGGGAAGGCCAACATAGCCCAGCGCCTGTACTTCCATGAGTTCATTTCCTTCCCTGAGGCCACGGGCGGTCTGGACGGTTCATGTTTGCCGTCCCGTCGATCGAATTAAGGCGCACCGCAGCATATTCGTAGCTTTGTCGTGCATCATGCGGCTCGGCACGGCGAGCACAATTGTTATGCGCATCGCGTCCACTGGATGGACAGGGGCAAATTGCGCCGGTTTGTGTTCACGCAGCGGACACAATCTTCGGCGCGATTGATCCCGGGCGGCGCGGCCGTCATGCGAGGGATGGCTAAAAAAACGGACGGCCTTCGATGCCGCCGAACTCAACGGGAGGACTCGCATGTTCAATCGCTTCTTTAGTGTTGCCACGGCTTTGGCTGCCGTAGCGGTCGCCGCGACCAGCGTACAGGCGGACCCGATCACGCTTCGGTTTTCGAGCTTCGAGCCGCCGCAGGCCTTCATCACCAGCAAGATCCTGACGCCCTGGGCACAAGCGCGTGACCGAAGACTTCAAGGGAACGCTGAAGGTCGAAATGTATCCCGGCGGGACACTGGGGCGCGATCCTGCGGCGCAGCTTAAGTTGGTAATGGATGGCGTCGCTGACATCGCATGGATTGTGCCTGGCTATACGCCCGGCCGCTTCGATGCCGCGACGGTGGTCGAACTGCCATTTATTGTTCACACTGCCTATGCAGGTTCGTTGGCGGCGACCCGCATGTTCGAGAAGGGCCTGTGGAAGGGCGGCGGATTCGACGACGTCAAGTTCCTGTGCGTGTGCGCCAACAACCCGGTCTTTATCAACACCACTTTTCCGGCGACCAAGCTCGAAGACTTGAAAGGGCACAAGTTCCGCGCCGCCGGTCCGGTGTCGCTCAACGTGATCAAGTCGCTCGGCGGCGTGCCGGTCGGCGGCATCACTGGCCCGCAACTGGCGGAAAGCCTGTCGCGCGGCGTAATCGACGGGACGATGAACGAATGGAACGCGTTGCAGACCTTCCGCGTGCTCGACGTCGCGAAGAACCAGATCGTTCTGCCCCTGGGGTCGACATCATTGATGGTGATCATGAACAAGGCGAAATACGCCAGCCTGCCGGCGGCGGCGAAGGCCGCGATCGACAAGAATTCCGGCGAAGCCTTCGCCAAGATTTTTGGCAAGATGTTCGATCAGAACAATAACGCTGTCTATCAGAAGGCGAAGACGGACAAAAAGCGGATCATCACGGTCCTGAACGCGCAGCAGCAAGAGCCCTGGCGCAAGGCGGTCGCGCCGGCGATCGAACAGTGGAAAAAGTCCAGCCCCGACGGCGAGCGCATGTACAAGGCCTTTGCCGACGAGGTTGCCGCCATCGAAGCCGGCCAATAGGCGAAGTCGAAAGCAGACCGACCGAGATACCCATCGGGCCCACACATTCGGTGTGTGGCCCGATGCGTCCTTGGCGCGGTAGTGGAGACAAGCGATGGATTTATCGGCGCGTTTGGATTGCATGGATTTGGTACAAAGGTGGGCCCTGTATCGCGATCAAGGGCGGTGGCCGGAATTGCTGAGCACCTTCCACCCGGAAGGAACGATCGCGGTGACTTGGTTTCGCGGGCCCTTTGTCGATTTCGTCGCGAAGTCGCAAAAGGCCGCGCTGGCGGCGAAGTCGACGTCGAAACATCTCATTGGTTGGCCGATCGTAACGCTTGCCGGCGACCGGGCGATCGCGGAGACCAACGTGTCGATCCTCGGCCGGCAGATGCTCGCTGACGTGCAGGTCGACAATTTGTCCTATGGCCGTTTCCTCGACCGGATCGAGCGGCGCGACGGGCAATGGCGGATTTGTGAGCGGGTGGCGATCTACGAGAAGGATCGATTGGATCCGGTTGTTCCGGGGGCGGCCTTCGATCGTATGATGGCCGAAGCCGATTTTTCGCCTTATCCGGAAGCCTACCGCTTTCTCGCTTATCGACTTGTCAATGGCGGCCGCGAATTGGCGTCGCCGATCATGTGCCACGGCTCGGAAGACACCAAGGCGCTGTACCGCCGCTATCACGACTGGATCTCGTAGCACTAATGCTGTCCACCGGACGGACATACGAAATTCGTCGATAGCGATCGGCGGCCAGGTGCTGTTGAGTTTTGTCGATATCGAATCTGCTCACTTAATTGTCTTGCGCCGATTAAAGGCTGATATTCATGACCAAAGTCACGCACGTTCCCATCGTCATTGTCGGCGCCGGACCGGTCGGCCTCGCGGTCGGCAATCTGCTCGGGCAGCAAGGTCTCAAGACACTGGTCATCGAACGCAACGCGACAACGGTCGATCACCCGCGGGCCATCGTTCTTGATGACGAGGGTGCCCGCACGCTGCAGGCCTTCGGCGCGGCCGACGACTTTCTCCGCCATACGATCGAGGGCGACGGCGCGCGCTATTACGATGACGAGGGAAAATGTTTCGGCACCGTCGGCGCGGGCGCGCGGGTTTACGGTTTTGCCAAACGGCACTTCATGTATCAGCCGGAGCTGGAGCGGGCGCTGGTCGATAGCCTGCGGCGTTTTCCGTCGACTGAATTGCGGTTCAATTGGACCGTGACGGGCATGACCCAGGACCCCTCCGGCGTCACGATTGAATGCGACACGCCGGATGGCGCACACACCATCCGTTGCGATTGGTTGTTGGCTTGCGACGGCGGGCGCAGTTCGATCCGGCAATGGCTTGGTATTGATTTCGTCGGCAGTACCTATGAGCAGGACTGGGTCGTGCTCGATCTCAAGAGCGATCCGGACCAGGCCAATTATTCGCGGTTTTTTTGCAGTACCGCCCGCCCGGCGGTGAGCGTGCCGGCGCCGCGCGGCGGACGCCGGTTCGAGTTCATGCTTCAGGACGGCGAAACCGGCGCCGACATGTTGACGGACGAGTCGCTGGCCAAGCTGTTGGCGCCTTATCGCGAGTTCCGTCCGGAAGATGTTATCCGGCGGGCGATCTACACCTTCCATGCCCGGATCGCATCGCGCATGCGGCTGGGCCGCGTGCTGCTGCTGGGCGACGCCGCGCATCTGACACCGCCGTTTGCCGGGCAGGGCATGAATGCCGGGCTACGCGACGCCCACAATGTTGCCTGGAAGCTCGGCCTGCTGGCCAAAGGTTTGGCCGACGACGCGATCCTCGACAGCTACGACCAGGAGCGGCGCGACCCGGCCTGGGCGATGATCCAGTTGGCGGTCGCGATGGGCCAATTGGTCATGCCGAAAGGCGACGAGCAGGCCGGCCTGCGTGCCATGTTGCTCAAGATGCTGGAGTCGTTTCCCGGCGCGCAGGACTATTTCCTGCAAATGAAATTCAAGCCGGCGCCGCGCTACGGTGGTGGAATCTTCGTTGATCTCGACCGCCAGCCTTATGAAGCATCGCTGGTCGGCCAAATGCTGCCGCAGCCATCGGTCAAATTGCCGTCCGGCAAAGCCGTCAAGTTGGATGACTTGCTTGGCAGCGGATTTGCGCTGATTGCCCAGGATGAGGCTGGTGCCGCGACGCTGGCGAAGCTGAGCCATCCGCTGTGGCAGCAACTGGCGCCATCGCTGGTTCATCTGCCGGCCGGCGACACGGCTACCACAAGCGCTTCGGGCATCGTGTCCGCGGTCGCAGCCGACGGCTTCGTCAAACCGATCCGGACCCACCGCGACCAGATTTTATTGGTACGCCCGGACCGTTATGTCGCCGGGGCTTTCGATCCGGCGCAGGAGTTCGCATTCGCGGAAAGCTTCCAGCAAGTCTTGCATAGCCAGGCGCGCCAACGGCTGTCGGCCTAGTTCGTTAAGCGGGAACGGCGGAGAGGTTGCGCAGCTGTTCTTCGATCTGGCCAATCGCGCGTTTCAGCGGCGGCAGATTGCGCTCGACCGCGTCGGCGAAGCTTATGGCGCTGGCGATCCAGATCACGGTGATACTGGCGAGCACGCGGTCATTGACGAGAATGGGCACCGAAATGCTGGCGGTGTGCGGATTGAAGCCGTCGGTTCTAAAGCCATAACCCTTCTGCTTGGTCTCGGTGAGAAGGCATTCGACGAACTGCTTGTCATGCGCCAGGGCATCTCCCGGCTTTCCGGTTTGCCGGAGCCTCTCCAGAATCACCTCGCGCTCGGCCGGCGCGCTGAACGCCAGATAGGCGCGGCCGCCCGATGTTTGCAGGATCGGTAAATGGGCACCAGCCATGCCGCGGTCGATCGAGAATGGACTCTCGCCATGCGTCGATTCGCGTACGATCATGGCGTCGTTCTCGAACGTCACCAGATCGAGCGGCCACAGCAATTCACGCCCGAGACTGTGAAGAATGGGGGCGGCGACCCGCGTCACCCATACGTCGTCGTGGAACCCCGAGCTCAGCGATTTGACCTGCGCGGTCAAGTTCCATGAATCGTCGCTTTTGCTGCGGGTGATATAGCCAAGGTTCTCCATGGTCTCGAGCAGCCGGTAGACCGTCGGGCGCGGCAATTCGACCATACGTGCGAGCTGCTGCGCCTTGGTGCCGTGGCAGCGGTTGAGCGCCTCAAGAATTTTTAGCCCCCGTTCCAGCGAACGGACGCTACTGAATGATCCCATCGATATTCCGTCCACCTAGTGAACTGCGTGCTGGATCATTTTGCGTTAGAGCGGTCGCTGTCAATAACTATTCGCAACTGGAAAAGAAGTGACCGCCTAGCGGTCAAGGGGAGGCAGCAGAATGCGGCTTGCGAGCGCAATCCACAATGGACGTCCAACTTACGGGATTGTCGTCGGCGACCGCTTGGTCGACCTCGGAAAATTGATCGGTCCGCAATATCCCGATTTGAAGGCGCTGCTTGCGGCTGGTCCGGCGTTGCTTTCGCAACTGCGAGATCATGCCGCCGAGATCCCGCTCGATCAGCTGACCTTTCTGCCGGTTATTCCAAATCCCGATAAGATTTTTTGTGTCGGCTTGAATTATCGCTCGCATGTCGCCGAAACCGGGCGGACTGAATCCGAAAAGCCGGCGATCTTCATCCGCTTTGCCGCCAGCCAGGTCGGCCACAACCAACCGATGCTCGTTCCCAAAGTATCGTCGCATTTCGACTACGAAGGCGAACTGGCACTCGTGATCGGCAAAAAGGGACGCTATATCTCCCGCGACAATGCACTCGACCATGTTGCCGGCTATTCCTGCTACAATGACGGTTCGCTGCGCGATTGGCAGCGCCATACCCATCAGTGGACGCCGGGCAAGAACTTCCCGGCCACCGGCGCCTTTGGTCCCTGGCTGGTGACCGCCGATGAAATTCCGGATCCGACAAAGCTGACGCTGGCGACGCGGCTGAACGGCGAAACCGTTCAGAGTTCGTCGCTCGACCTCCTGATTTTTTCGATCCCGGAAATCATCGAGTATGTGTCTGCCTGGAGCGAACTCGTTCCCGGCGACGTTATCGTGACCGGGACGCCGGGCGGCGTCGGTTTCAAACGCACGCCGCCGTTATTCATGAAACCGGGGGACGTCGCCGAAGTGGAAATATCCGGGATCGGAATCTTGAAGAACCCGATCGAAGCCGAACGTATCTAAGCGTTCGGTCACTGCCGCCGGACGGTTTCGGCCCCGACGTTTGCGTTAGGCTGTACACCACAAAACTGGGTCGTCATCATGAGCCAATCCATCATTCTGACTTGCGCGCTGACCGGCGCCGCGGCCCTGACCGGCAAGAACGCGGCGGTGCCGGTAACGCCGGTCGAAATCGCTAATTCGGCGATTGAGGCCGCGCGTGCCGGCGCAACCATCGTTCATATTCATGTCCGCGAGCCCGGCAGTCGGGCGCCGAGCATGCGCTACGAACTTTACGAAGAAACGGTCGATCGTATCCGGCAAGCCGGCTGCGAGGCTCTGATCAATCTGACGACCGGGGCCGGCGCCCGATTTATGCCGGGCGCGGTCGATCCGCTCGTTCCCGATCCGGCGTCGACGCTGACGAACTGGGAAAAGCGTGTGAGCCACGTCTCCGCGCTCAAGCCCGACATTTGCAGCCTCGACGTCGGCAGTATGAATTTCGGCGAACACGTCTTCGTCAATACGCCGGCTGATTTGAGCGCCATGGCGGCCGCAATCCGGGACACCGGCACGAAGCCGGAGCTTGAGGTGTTCGAGATCGGCCATATCAGGCTGGCCAAGCATCTCATCGAACGCGGACTGATCGTGGCGCCGCCATTGTTCCAGATTTGCCTCGGTATTCCGTGGGGCGCGCCGGCGACTTCGGAAACCATGCTGGCGATGCGCGATCAATTGCCGCCCGGCGCGGTCTGGGCCGCCTTCGGCATTGGCGCGGCACAGTTTCCGATGGTCGCGCAAGCGGTGCTGTTCGGCGGCCACGTCCGCGTCGGCCTGGAGGATAATCTGTACCTGCGACGTGGCGTATTGGCGCCAAGTAATGCTGCGCTGGTCGAGCAGGCGGTTCGCATCGTCGAGCAACTCGGCAAGAGCGTCGCGACGCCCGATGAAGCGCGTGGCATCCTGAATTTGCAGCCATCACGCCAAGCGGCGGCCGCCGCCGTAGTTGGTTGACCGCAATGGGAGAACAACACCTCTATTGGCGGCGAATGCTTCGGGTCAGCCAGGCCATGGCTTTGGTCGGCTTTTTCGGCCTGTTGGTGCTGGCTTTGATGACCTCGTTTGACGTGTTGTCACGCTGGCTGTTCAACGCGCCGATCTATGGCGTCAACGACGTCAGCGCCATCGTCATGGCGATGGTGATTGCCGCTTGCCTGCCTGCCAATCTCGCAGCGCGTCAGAACATCACGGTTGAATTTCTCGGCAACCTCCTGGGACCGCGCGCCAAGGCGGCGCTGGACGGGTTTGGCGGGATCGTGACTTTGGCCTTCGTCGCTGTCATGGCGTGGCGCTTTATCCCCTATACGATGGAAGTGACCGCGTCAGGCCAGACAACCTGGGTTCTGAAGATCCCGGTGGCGCCCGGATGGTGGATCGCCACGGCCTTTCTGTTGCTCAGCGTTCCGGTTCAACTGACCGTGGTCGCCTTCGATTTTGCCCGTGCCTTCGCACCACGGCATTCGGTCGACGATGAAGGCCCCAGCATCGCATCGATCCCGACCCGCCAATCCGCTGAGTCTGACCGGAGTGCGCCCAATGTCTGATCCTCTCGTACTGGCATTGATCGGCTTCGGCGCAATGTTCGTGCTGATGGCACTACATGTGCCTATCGGCATTGCCATGGGTGTCGTCGGTGCGGTTGGATTTGCCGCCATCGTTGGCGTCGATCCGGCGCTGTCCTTGTTGGCAAGCGAACCGGCCAGCGTGTTCACAAATCTCGATCTGGCTGTGATTCCGATGTTTCTGCTGATGGGCAGCCTCGCGGCGGCGGCCGGGCTGGCGTCGGACGTCTACAAGCTGGCCTATGCCTTCATCGGGCATCGCCGGGGCGGTTTGGCGCTCGCGACCATCGGAGGCTGCGGCGGGTTCGGCGCGGTCTGCGGCTCCGCGATTGCGACCACCGCGACCTTCGGACGGGTGGCGCTGCCGGAAATGCTGCAGCGGGGCTATTCGCCGTCGCTTGCCGCCGGTGCTGTCGCCTCTGGCGGTACGCTCGGCATCATCGTGCCGCCGTCGTCGATCATGGTGATCTACGCCATCCTCACCGAGCAATATATCGTCGATCTGTTTATCGCGGCCATCATACCGGCGATCATGGCGGTGTCTTTCTACATGATCGCGACGATGATCTATGTGCACTATGTCGACCGCGATTCCGGTCCGGCCGGTCCACGGGTGCCGTGGCCGGAGCGATGGCAGGTCATTAAATCGAACTGGGGCGTGCTGTTTCTGGCGACCGTTGTTCTCGGCGGTATCTATAGCGGCATATTCACCGTCAATGAGGCAGCCGCGGTTGGCGTGACCATCGCCTTGGCGTTCGCCATCGGACGCCGAAAGTTGACCTGGAACGGCTTCCTCAAGGTTCTCGCGGAAGCGAGTGCGACGACCATGATGATATATGTCATGATCATCGGCGCTTCGATCTTCTCTTACTTCATGTCGGTGGCGCATGCGCCCGAGAGGATGATCGAAGGCGTCGCGGCGTTGAATCTGTCGGGCCCCTTCGTCATATTGATTCTGCTGGTCATCTATCTGATCCTAGGCGCCATCTTCGACGAGGTCGCGGCCATCGTGGTCACGTTACCGTTCGTGATACCGCTGATAAGGCATTTCGGCTACGATTTGGTGTGGTGGGGCATTATCAACGTCACCATTGTCGAAATTGCGATGATCACGCCGCCGATTGGGCTCAATGTTTTTGTGGTTCATGGCATGCGAAAAGATATTTCGCTGGGTACAATCTATCGTGGGATCGTTCCGTTTCTCTGTGCCGACATCGTTCGGCTGGCGTTGTTGGTGCTGTTTCCCGGTCTCGTACTCTATACATTGCAGTTATTGAAATGAGCGCCGAGCCGGATGCGGCTCGTTCGTGAATATAGGAGTGGTGTGCGGCATGAGCGAACTCACTTTGTACCACAACGACATGTCGGTCTGTTCCGGTAAGGTCCGGATGTTGCTGGCCGAAAAGCAGTTGCCGTGGACTGGCGTTCATTTGAATTTGCGCGCGGGCGATTCGCAGAAGCCGGATTACGTCAAGCTCAATCCGAACCGGGTGGTTCCCACGGCTGTCCATGACGGCAAGCCAGTCATCGAATCCAACGTAATTTGCGAATACATCGAAGACGTCTGGTCCAACACGTCGATGCGGCCGGACGACGCCAATGACCGGGCGCGCATGCGGGTCTGGATGAAGCAACTCGACGACGGCGTTCATGCCGCGACGGGGACGGTGAGCACCTGCGTCGCGTTTCGAATTCAACATCTCAAGCGCGATCCGCAGGAGCTCAAGGCCTGGCTGGAGGCTCTTGACCCGGCCCGGCTGGAGCGGACAAAGGCGGCGATCGAACTCGGGACGGCGGCGCCGCAATTTGCCGTGGCGGTTCTGCGCTTCGATAAGCTTTTTGCCGATATGGACGAGGCGTTGCGCGGCGCAAAGTGGTTGGCCGGAGATGAGTTCTCGCTCGCCGATTTGGCTTATGCGGCTTATGCCGCGCGCCTCGTGCATCTCGGACTAGACGACATGATGACCTCGCGCCCTCGTGTTGCCGATTGGCGCGACCGCCTGTTCGCGCGGCCGTCGTATAAGACGGGGATCGAGGCTTGGTTTAATCCGAACTATCTCGAAATCTTCGACGCGCAGCGCGACGAGGCGCGGGCGGCGACACGTGAGATTTTAATGAGAGCCGCGGTTTAGCGATCTGATAGGCGTTATGCTCGACGTGGATGTTAGTCAGCGGCACTTAACTGACAAACGGATAGTGCCGGTGAATGGTCGGTGTTGATACATAGCGGACATTGATGAACTGCTGGCGTCGGTCCGGTGTTGGGGTGCGGGAAGTTGTGCGAACAAATCGCCGGCGGGCATGAAATGCCGAATATTGACGGGATCGACGCTAAGCTCGGCACCGGTAGCGCAAGGACAGGGCGATTAGTCTCGAGCGCCTATCGTACTTCATTTATCCGGTGGTTGTAATCAGAGACACCGATGGAACTTCTCGATTGATGAGGTGCCGACTGGCATGCCCATTGCGGCGTGCGCGCTCGGATGTGCCGCGTCTCGCTACCACCGACGGGGCGAGGTTAGATCTAGTTATTTGCCGGGCTGGAAATGAGCGCCAATAAGCCGTAATGAGTGGCAATCGGACCAAATGCGGCGGTTCGCCAGCGCCGAATATCGCCTCAATAAGCCTCGGAAAATGCAGCAAAGACGCTTCAGTATTGCCCCCATGATGGACTGGACAGACCGGCATTGCCGGTTCTTCCATCGCCTCATGACGCGCCGGGCGCTGCTTTATACCGAGATGCTGACCACCGGCGCGATCCTGCATGGCGACCGCGACCGGCTTTTGGGCTTCGACGCCGCCGAGCATCCGGTGGCGCTGCAGATTGGGCGGCTCGGACCCGGCGGCGCTTGGCGCAGAGCGCCCGGATCGGCGCCGACTTCGGCTACGACGAAATCAACCTCAATGTTGGTTGTCCGTCCGACCGGGTGCAGGACGGCCGGTTCGGCGCCTGCCTGATGCTCGAACCGCAACTGGTTGGCGAGGGCGTCGCGGCGATGAAGGCCGCGGTCACGATTCCGGTGACGGTCAAATGCCGCATCGGCGTCGACGACCAGGACCCGGAGCAGGTGCTGTTCTCCTTCGCCGACACGGTGAAAGCCGCCGGCGCCGACGCGCTGATCGTGCACGCCCGCAAGGCCTGGCTCAAAGGTCTGTCGCCGCGCGAAAACCGCGAGGTGCCGCCGCTCGATTACGCGCTGGTGCATCGTCTCAAAGCCGCGCATCCGGATTGGCCGATCGTGCTCAATGGCGGCATCGCCACGCTCGAGCAGGCGCAAGCCAATCTCGGCGATCTCGACGGCATCATGATGGGCCGCGCCGCTTATCAGGAGCCGTGGCTTTTGCTCGGCGTCGATCCATTGTTCTACGGCGAGGAGCCCGCTTTCACATCGCCGAAATTAGCCGCCGCCGCCTTGATCCCTTACATCGAACGCGAGCTGGCCAAGGGCGTTCGGCTCAATTCGATCACCCGCCATGTGCTCGGCCTGTTCCGCAGCGTTCCGGGCGCGCGCGCCTTCCGCCGCCATCTATCGGTCGAGGCGGTCAAGCCGGGCGCGGGCGCGGAAGTCATGGCTGATGCGCTGGCCCTGGTGCTGGACAAGGCCGACGATACGGCGCACATCGCCGCCTGACCTTTCCGACCTGCAACTCGCGGATTTCGATGCTACTGGGTTATCCGATCAGTGAACTCGCCTGGCTCGTGGTCTGGATCGTGGCCGGCGGCGTCGTCACCGGCCTGCTCGCCGGCCTGTTCGGCATCGGCGGCGGCGGCATCATCGTGCCGGTGCTGTATGAAGTGTTCCGCGTCATGCATGTCAGCGACGACGTCCGGATGCAGCTGTGCATCGGCACCTCGCTGGCCATCATCATCCCGACCACCATCCGGTCTTACTCGGCGCACAAGACGCGCGGCGCGGTGGTGCCCGATGTCGTGCGGACCTGGGCCTTGCCGGCGATCGTCGGTGTGTTGTTGGGGGCTGCGCTCGCGGGTTTTGCGCCCGGCTGGGTGTTCAAGGTCGCTTTCGTCGTGATGGCGCTGTTCATTGCGCTATCGCATGTTGTTTGCGCAGGACCGCTGGCGGCTCGGCAGCGACTTGCCGAAAGGCCCGCTGATGCGGTTCTTCGGCTTTCTGGTCGGCTTCACTGCCTCGCTGATGGGCGTCAGCGGCGGCTCGGTCTCGACCATGGTGCTGACGCTCTACGGCAAGCCGATCCACAGCGCGGTCGCGACCTCGGCCGGCGTCGGCGTGCCGATCACGATTGCCGGCGCGCTCGGCTATATGGTGGCCGGCTGGTCGCATATGGATGCGCTGCCGCCGTTTTCGCTCGGCTTCGTGTCGTTGGTCGGTTTTGCGGTGATGGCGCCGGTGTCGAGCTTCACGGCGTCTTACGGCGCGCGGCTGGCGCATTGGCTACCGCGCCGCAAGCTCGAAATCGGCTTCGGCTGTTTTCTATTATTGGTGTCGGCTGCGCTTCTTGGTCAGTCTGATTTTAGACGCGCAGCTCACGGCGCGCCGCGCAGCCGCAAGCGATCGCCGCGCACCTGCCAGCTTTCCAGACGATTGAGGAAAGTCATGCCGAGCAGATTGCTTTTCAACTGGCCCTGCTGCGCCACCAGCGCCGGCACGCCGCGTTCGGTCAAGGCGCCAACCGTCAGCCGATCAAGCGTCACCGGCGCCGCGCTGGTGCGGCCATTGGCGGTTTCGATATTGACCGTATAGTTGAGCACTTCGATCGGCAGACCGGCCGCCTTGGCGGCGGCTTGTGTGAGCACCACCGAACTGGCGCCAGTGTCGAGCACCATCGGAATTCTGGCGCCGTTGATATGGGCGGTCAGCGCGAATTCGCCGCCGCGGCCGCGCACGATCTCGCGCGTTCTGGCCGTGGCTGGCGACATAACCGGGCATCAGTTCGGCCAGCACGCGCTCGCCGGCGTCGCGCAGTTCGAAACGGTAGCTGTAGCCGACCACCAGCAGCAGCATGACCAAGGCCCAGAACACGATCGCTTCCAGCGCCTTGCCGAGCCGGTCGCGAAACTGCACCAGCACCAGCCCGCCGATGAAGATCGCCAGCGCGATCTTGATCACCACCGAACTGGTGTCATGGCGCAGGACGTTGGCGATGGCGTCCTGATCGTTGCTGGCGACGATCGCCGCCAGCGAGATCACGATGCCGATCACGAAAACCCAGGTCAGGCGGCGGCTCAACGATCTATCCCGTGGTTGTGGCAGCGGCGGTGGACGACGCGGCAAGCCGGCTGTCGAGCTCGGCCATCACCCGCGCCCGCTCCGCCGTGGTCATCGTGCCCCAGCGCGCGATTTCGTCGATGGTGCGGCCGCAGCCCAGGCACTGCAGGCGGACCGGCATCGAGCGTGCAGATCTTGATGCACGGCGTTTCGATCTTCGGCGTCTCGATTGTGCGGCGGTTGGTCATATCGGCTCAAATCAGGCGGGCTGAGACTTTCGAACATAGATGCCACGGCCGGGAACGCAATCGCGCATTTGCCGCACAAATGAAGGGTCAAGTTCCGGCCCGGAACAGCGGCCGGCGGCTCAGGCGGCGGCGTTCTTCCGGGCTCAGGATCGGCTCGCCCGGCGCGGTGATCGGCGGCGCCGGCTCGGTCATCGGCGCCATCGCCGCCACGACGCGTTCCGGCGGGAAGGTGACGATGACCTCGGTGCCGATGCGCAATTTCGACTTCAGCGTGAACGTGCCGCCATGCAGATCGACCAGGCTCTTGGCGATCGGCAGGCCGAGGCCGGCGCCTTGTTCGGCCGATTTGATCGAGTTCGAGCCTTGCCCGAACGAGGCCAGCACGATCGGGATTTCCTCTTCCGGAATGCCGGCGCCGGTGTCCTTAACGCTCATATATTGTCCGCCCGAGGCGGTCCAACCGGCTTTCAGCCAGATCTCGCCGCCTTGCGGCGTGAACTTGATCGCGTTCGACAACAGGTTGAGACAGATCTGGCGCATCGCGCGCTCGTCCGCCCACAGCCGCGGCATGTCGGCTTTCGTAGACTTCGTGCAAGGTGATGCCGCGGCTGGTGGCGCGCAGCTTCAACAAATGATGGCAGTCCTCGACGACGCCGACCAGCGACACCAACTCCTCGTTCAACTCATAGCGGCCGGCCTCGATCCGCGACAGATCGAGAATTTCGTTGATCAGGCCCGAGAGATGCACGCCCGAAGTATGAATGTCGCCGGAATATTCCTTGTAGGCGGCGACCGAATGCTCGCCGAACACTTCGGTCTTCATCACTTCGGAAAATCCGAGAATGGCGTTGAGCGGCGTGCGCAGTTCGTGGCTCATCTGCGCCAGGAAGCGCGACTTGGAAATGTTGGCGGCTTCGGCGCGCTGGCGCGCTTCGTCGGAAATCATCTTGGCCTGTTCGAGTTCGCCGATCAGCGCGTCCTTTTCGGCGCGCGCTTCCAGCGTCGCCAGCGTGGTCGAATACAGCCGGTAGGCCAGCGCGGCGAAATAGCCCTGCGCGGACGACGGCCATGATCGCGAGGATGTAATTGCGCAAGTTGCCTTGCAGCGCGAAGTCGAGCGCGATCGCGGCGGTGACCGGGAAGGTGGCGGCAAAGGCCGCGATCGGCAGGCTGGACGCCAGCATCGAGGAGACCGCGACCACCAGCAGCATCACGAACAGCATGAAGGTGCCGGAGCTTTCGTCGACGCCGACCGGATTGATCAGAATGAACATCCAGGCCAGGCCGTAGAACAGGTCGAGCAGAATGAAGCGGAAGCGCCAGGTCTTGGCCACCACCGCCGACATCGGCAGTTCGAGGAACTGGCGGCATTTGGTGATCATGACGGCGTGGATCACCAGCACCGAGGCGGTCCAGGCGCCGGCCGCGACCGCGCCGGTCCACAGGCTCGACAGGAAACCGATGGTCGCGATCAAGAGCAGGATCACCAGCGAGGCCGACAGCCGGTTCTGCGCGTATTGCCGCAACAGCTCGTAATCGAAGGCCGGCCGTGTGCCCGAGGTCGAGGTCAGCCGGTCGCGCGCGTCGCGCACATATTGCGCGGCCAGGCGGCGCTTCACCGGGGATTTCTCCGGCGGCAACGCGGACAGATCGGGTTGTTCGCCTGGGATCATGAAATGACGCTGCTACGCAAAAAGACCAGAGTGCAACCTCGCGCAAAATCCTTAAGACGGTGCTTAAGGCCCAGCCACAGGCGCGGGTTAACGCGGCGTTAACCCTTCCTTTGCCGGCGATTTTCGGCTGTATTCGGCCGGAAACCGAAAACGGCAGCGAGCCGGGAGGACTAAAGTGAAGCTCTATGACAGCAAAATGGCGCCGAATCCGCGGCGGACCCGGATCTTCCTGGCCGAAAAGGGCATCGAGGTGCCGACCGAGCAGGTCGACATCATGGCGCAGGAGCACAAGACGCCGGAATACACCGCCATCAACCCGCTGCAGCGCATGCCGGTGCTGGTGCTCGACGACGGCACCGTGATTGCCGAGTCACTGGCGATCTGCCGCTATTTCGAAGCCCTGCAGCCCGAGCCGCCGCTGTTCGGCACGGGACCGAAGGAAATCGGCCTGGTCGAGATGTGGAGCCGGCGCACCGAGAACAATCTGTTCGCCACCGTCGCCGCCGTGTTCCGCCATACCCACCCGGCGATGAAGGAGCTGGAAGTGCCGCAGGTGCCGGCCTGGGCCGAGGTCAACAAGCCGCGGGTGATGGATTTTCTGAAGTTGCTTGACCGTCAGCTGGCCGAGCATGAATTCATCGCCGGCGAGCATTATTCGGTCGCCGATATCACCGCCCAGGTCACGATCGACTTCATGAAGGTGCCGCGCCTGGCGGTGCCGGAGGAACTCACCAACGTGAAGCGCTGGCACGCCGCGGTCTCGGCGCGGCCGAGTGCCAAGGCGTAAACCGCCGCTGTCGTCCCCGCGAAAGCGGGGACCCAGTACGCCCGGCGTATCCGCATCGTAATGCCGGAATTCCAAACTCCGTTCGTTCCCGCGGAAGCGGGAATCCAGTTTCTTGTTCTTTACTGCTGAGCCCTGGGTCCCCGCTTTCGCGGGGACGAACGGGGTGTGAGGTAGACATAGATGAAACTCACCATTGCCGGCTGCGGCGACGCCTTCGGTTCCGGCGGCCGCATGAACACCTGTTTCCATCTGCAAACCGCCAAGGCGACCTTGCTGGTCGACTGCGGCGCCTCGGCCTTGCCGGCGCTCAAGGCGCTGCCGGTCGATCCCAACGATATCGACGGCATCGTGCTGTCGCATCTGCATGGCGATCATTGCGGCGGTCTGCCGTTTCTCATTCTCGACGGCCGGTTCGCACGCCGCGAAAAGCCATTGCTGATCGCCGGGCCGCCGGGCACGAAAGACCGGCTGCACACGCTGATGGAAGCCTGCTTCCCGAAATCGACCGGCACGCCGTGGAAATTCGAATGGCATGTCGAGGAAATCGCCGTCGGCGTTCCGTCGGATGTGCTCGGCCATCAACTGGTGACGGCGGAGGTCATTCATCAGTCGGGCGCGCCGTCGACCGCGCTGCGGCTGTCGGACGGCGACAAGACCTTCGCTTATTCCGGCGACACCGAGTGGACCGACGCTTTGTTGCCGATCGCACGCGACGCCGACCTGTTCATCTGCGAATGCTACGCCTATGCCGGAAAGCTCAACGGCCACATGAGTTGGGAAATTCTGCAGACCAAGCTCGGCGCGCTCGCCGCTAAACAAACCATGGTCACGCACATGAACCCGTCCATGCTGGCCAAGCGCGATGAGGCGAGGGCGGCGGGCGTGTTGGTGGCGGAAGATAAGTTGGTGTTGGAGTTTTAGTGCAAGCTTAGTACACCATAGGAGGGCAGGCAGCTTTTTCGTGTATGCTTAGATTCCAGAGCAGACTATTTTGCTTGGGAGGGGCGCGAAGATGGGGCTGTTCGCGAAGCTATTTGGAAAAAAACAATATTCTGCATTCGCCGCTGGACGTGGCTGGACGACCAATGTCGTTGGCGAACTGAAATATCAAGATAATCTTAGAAGTCTCTATCGATCGCTTGGTGGCACCGAACACGATGTCAAAGCAACAGCGACGCTTATTCCAGAAGAGAATAATAAATTCGATTCGAATGCAGTTAGAGTGGAAATTAAAGGACGGGCCGTCGGTTATCTCTCGAGAGAGATGGCTATCGAATACAGAACCGCGATTGGAGCAATGTCGGGCCAGTGCGGCACGAAGATTGTCGGCGGGTTTCTAAAAGACGATGGGACGAGGGCTTATTTCGGAGTGAAGCTCAACATATCTTGGCCACCCCGTTTCGTTCCAATCGACCGTAAGGCGGATAAACAATCGTAATGACGCTCTCCGTAGCTTGGATCGTCGCTAAAATCGACTGTTGACAATAATCCTAACTAGGCTTATATTCCATTTTATCCCGTCCCGTCTACGAGGGGCGTTTGATCAGCGTCGTCAGACGCGGGGCGGGGAGCGGTGGCCGGCGGGGCGTTGGAGATTCGACGCAAATGACCCGACCGGCGGTCCAAGCCGCTTCGTCCCGGCGCGCCAGCCGCGCGTCGCTGGGCCCCACTGGCGATGGCAGCCGGCACGGTCAGAAGTGCTGGGCACTATTTGGGCCCGCAGCGGTGGATAGGCAGGCTTCCGTAAGGAAGGTTGCCTGAAACGGCATGTCCACCGGGGGCGATGCGGAGCAAACCTCACAAACACCGCGCGCGGAGCGCCGGGCAACCGGCATCTTCGTGGTGACTTTGCTCGTGTGATTTTTTCACTTTTCACACGAGGCTGCGGGGTTGTTGGAACCCCGGCGTTCCGCGCGCCCTCGTTATCAAAAGGGCGGGAAGGAAGGCGCTTTCAGGCTACGGCGTCCCCGCGCCGATAAAGAACAGGGGCGATGATGTCTGCCTGGCGCGCACCATACCCACAGGCGTCATGCCCGGGCTTGTCCCGGTGATCCGATTAGGAACGACGGTGCCGGCTAGCGAAAGACCGGACGAAAGTTGTCTCGCAGCCACACCGGCCTTTGGAGCGGGTCGAGCCTGGCAATGACGCAGAGTGATGGACGCAGTCTTACTTCCGGTCCAGCCGCGCGATCAGGGCCGAGGTATCCCAGCGCTTGCCGCCCATCGCCTGCACTTCGGAATAGAACTGATCGACCAGCGCAGTGACCGGCAGGTTGGCGCCGTTCTTGCGCGCTTCGCCGAGACAGATGTTCAGGTCCTTGCGCATCCAGTCGACCGCGAAACCGAAGTCGAACTTGTCGGCGGCCATGGTCTTGTAGCGGTTTTCCATCTGCCAGCTTTGCGCGGCGCCTTTCGAGATCGTGGCGATCAGCTTCTCGATATCGAGATCGGCTTTCTTGGCGAAATGCAGCGCCTCGGACAGACCTTGCACCAGCCCGGCGATGCAAATCTGGTTGCACATCTTGGCGAGTTGCCCGGAGCCGGCATCGCCCATCAGATTGCAGGCGCGCGCGTAAGCGTCGATCACCGGCTTGGCCTTGTCGAATGTCGCCTGGTCGCCGCCGCACATCACGGTCAGCACGCCGTTCTCGGCGCCGGCCTGGCCGCCCGATACCGGGCCGTCGATGAAGCCGAAGCCGCCGGCTTTGGCTGCGTCGTTGAGTTCGCGCGCGATCTCGGCCGACGCCGTGGTGTGGTCGACGAAGATCTTGCCTTTGCCCATGCCGGCGAAGGCGCCGTCGGGGCCGAGCGTGACTTCGCGCAGGTCGTTGTCGTTGCCGACGCAACACATCACGAAGTCCTGGCCGGCGGCGGCCGCCTTCGGCGTGGCGGCGGTGTTGCCGCCGAATTCCTTGGCCCATTTCTCGGCCTTGGCGGCGGTGCGGTTATAGACCGTGACCTCGTGACCGCCTTTGTTCTTGAGATGCCCGGCCATGGGGTAGCCCATGACGCCCAAGCCCAGAAACGCTACCTTCGCCATCGATTTTCTCCCTCAAATTGCGGTCACTGTCGGGCCGTCAAAGCCAGCCTCTCCAGCGCAATAGGTCATTTCCGGGGCGGGTGCGTCAACCTCTGATCGGCCGTTTCAGGCGGCTCGCCCCTTGCCGGACGGGGCACAGGAACCACATTGACCGGAGGGCTGTCCTGCCTATGGTGGCGGCCGAAGTTGCGTTTTTTGGCATTGGGCGAGCAGGGATCGAGATCATGGCAGTGGACAAGGTACAGGTTATGGCGGCTCTGGCCCGGGTCCCGGCGCCCGGCGGCACGCACCTGACCGAGGCGCGCGTGCTGTCGGATATCGTGGTGTCCGACGGCAAGGTGTTCTTTTCGATCACCGTCGACGCCGCCAATGTGAAGGCCTGGGAACCGGTCCGTGACGCCGCAGAACGGGCCGTGCGCGCCATTCCGGAGGTCAAATCGGCGCTGGTCGCCCTGACCGCCGAGCGGGCGGCCGGTGCCGCTTCCCGTGGCCCGCAGCCGGCCCATCAGGCCGCCAATGCCGCCGCCAAACCGGCCGCCGGGGGGCATACCCATGCCCATCCCGCCGACAAGGTGCAGCCCGGCATCCCCGGCGTTGAATCGATCATCGCGGTCGCCTCCGGCAAAGGCGGCGTCGGCAAGTCGACCACCGCGGTCAACATTGCGCTCGGCTTGCGCGACCTTGGTCTGAAGGTCGGCATGCTGGACGCCGATATTTACGGGCCGTCGCTGCCCAAGCTGTTTGCCATCAAGGAAAAGCCGCAGACCGTCGGTGGTACCAGGCTCAAGCCGATCGAGCGCTACGGCCTGCAGATCATGTCGATCGGGTTTTCTGATCGACGAAGAAACGCCGATGATCTGGCGCGGCCCGATGGTGATGTCGGCGATCACCCAGATGCTGCGCGAGGTCGAATGGGGCAAGCTCGACGTCATGGTGGTCGACATGCCGCCCGGCACCGGCGACGCGCAATTGACCATGGCGCAGCAGGTGCCGCTCAAGGGCGCGGTGATCGTGTCGACGCCGCAGGACCTGGCGCTGATCGATGCCCGGCGCGGCGTCGCGATGTTCAAGCGCGTCAACGTGCCGGTGTTGGGCGTGGTCGAAAACATGAGCCACTTCATCTGTCCGAAGTGCGGCGAGCGCTCCGACATCTTCGGCCATGGCGGCGCCCGCAAGGAAGCCGAACGGCTCGGCGTGCCGTTCCTCGGCGAGGTGCCGCTGCACATGACGATCCGCGAGAAGTCCGATGCCGGTCTGCCGGTGGTGGCGACCGAGCCGGATGGCGTCCACGCCAAGATCTACCGCGACATCGCCGCCAAGGTGCTGGAGCAGATCAAGGGCGGTGCGGCAGCTGGTCGCACGGCGCCGAAGATTGTGATCGAAGCTTAGGCGATCACGCGCGGACTTCGACTTTCGTCTGAGTTGCGCGAAATTTGATTCAGCGAATGCGCGCATGTGCGGCCATTGCATGCTTGCAATGCAGACGCGCGACTGGTCACACCCGCAACGACCTGCTCTTCACTGGCCGTTTCGTCATTATCCCGACGAAACGTTCACGCAGAAAATTCGGGAGTGCAATCAAGATGAAACGCCGACAATTTATTGGCGCGGCTGGCCTCGGCCTGGCAGCGACCGCGATCGCGAAACCGGCGATCGCGCAATCGAGCCCGGTGGTGAAATGGCGCCTGACGTCGAGCTTTCCGAAGTCGCTCGATACGATCTTTGGCGCTTGCGAAGTCTTCGCCAAGGCGGTGGCCGAAGCGACCGATAACAAGTTCCAGATCCAGACTTTCGCCGGCGGCGAAATCGTGCCGGGCTTGCAGGCGGCCGACGCCGTCAGCAACGGTACGGTCGAAATGGCGCATACCGCGTCCTACTATTATGTCGGCAAGGACCCGACCTTCTCGCTGTTCACGGCGCAGCCGTTCGGTCTGAACGCCCGCATGCAGCAGGCCTGGATGGAATTCGGTGGTGCGCAAGACCTCGCCAACGCCTTCTACAAAAAATATAACTTCGTGGCGTTCCCGGCCGGCAATACCGGCACTCAGATGGGCGGCTGGTTCCGCAAGGAAATCAAGACCGTCGACGACATCAAGGGTCTGAAATTCCGCATCGCCGGCCTGGCCGGACAGATGTTCCGACACATGGGCGCGGTGCCGCAGCAGGTCGCCGGCGGCGACATTTATCCGTCGCTGGAGAAGGGCACCATCGACGCCGCCGAATGGGTCGGCCCCTACGACGACGAGAAGCTCGGCTTCTATAAGGTCGCGAAGTACTATTACTATCCCGGTTGGTGGGAAGGCGGCGCCATGCTGCACAACTTCATCAACCTCGATAAGTGGAACGCGCTACCGAAACATTATCAGGCGGTGGTAAAGGCGGCTTCGGCTCAGGCCAATACCTGGATGTTGGCGAAATACGATGCCGGCAACCCGGCCGCCCTCAAGCGCCTGGTCGCCCAAGGGGCATTGTTGCGGCCGTTCCCACAAGCGGTGATGGAAGCCTCCTACAAGGCCGCGACCGAGACCTATGCCGAAGTCGGGGCCAAGAACGCCGATTTCAAGAAGGTCTATGACAGCATGGTTGCCTTCCGCGGCGAGGAGTATCTGTGGTGGCAGGTCGCCGAGCTCGGCTTCGATGCTTTCATGGTGCGGATGCGTTCGCGCGGCTAAGCTGCTCGCGCGGCTTAATTCTACGACGAAGCCCCCGCCGGGATCCCGGCGGGGGCTTTTTTTGGGTCGTTGACGCTTTCTCGCTCGCTTTAGAAGTACAGCGAGAGGTCGCGCGGGTAGGCCGTGCAGGACGCGATGGTCGGCACCATGTCCTGCGGCAGCTTTTCTTGCTTGCGCAGCCCGATCGTGTGGCTGATGGCCTGCTGATAGGTCTTCAGGCCCGGCAGCACGTCCTGCGCCGCCTTCTGGCGCCACGTCAGTTCGGTGGCATAGGTGCTCATCGTCTTATCGAGCGCCTTGAGCGCAGCGTCCTTGTCGGGCGTCCGGCTGATCAGTGCGCGGCGGGCCTTGTAGAGCTCGCTGCGGATATTGCTGGCCCCGGCGATTTCGCCCATCTTGCTCATCGTCAACTCAATGCTGTCGGCGGCTTTTTTAGCCGTCTGACTGTTGATGATGCCGCGCAGGTTTTCCAGATTAGGCTTCAACGCCGCGAGCGCGGAAGCGCCACCGATGGTCTTGATCGCCGCGTTCACCGGTTCGGAGGCCGAATCGACGTCGCGGCGGTAGATCAGGCGCGCGCGCTGGTTAGCTGCTAGCAACTGACGGAACGCCTTGTGCTTGCTTTCCCAGTCGGCCGGGATCGAGGCCTTGATCTTCTTGCTGTCGGCTTCGAGCGCGGCGATTTCGGCGGGGATCTCCTTTTTGCGGCTTGCGGCATCGACGGCACCCGGTTGGATGCTTTCGAGTTCATAGCGCAGCTTCTTGATGGTCGCATCGTTGCGCCGGATATCCTCCTGGATGTCCCGCACATGATGATGCAGCGGCGCGTAGGTCTCGGCGCTCTTGTTGATGGCCGCCGACGCCTTGTTGGCCTGGCCGAGCAGGTCGAACGCGGCTGTCGCCTTGGCGAAGCTGGCGGTGACATCCTTGCGCATGTCTTCTGGCAGGCTTGCGAAGTTCAGCCCGCTGGCCTTGGCGATCGCCGCGCGAATGGCGGGGCCGTTGGTGCCGAATTGGTCGGTTACATACTGTTCGATGCAATATTGCAGCCCGGGGTTGACCGGTGGCGGGGCGGTCGATGCGCCGAGGGTTACGCGCTGCGGCAGGTAATTGACCAGACGCGGCGAGAAGGCGACCACCAGCAGCACAAGAATTTGCATAAGAATGAACGGGATGACGCCTTTGTAGATCGACAGCGTCTTCACGAAGGAGGGCGCCACGCCGCGCAGATAGAACAAGGCGAAGCCGAACGGCGGCGTCAGGAACGAGGTCTGCATGTTGATGCCGATCATCACGCCGAGCCAGACGGCAGTGATGTTGGCGCCCGGATCGGCGAGCAGGATCGGCGCCACGATCGGCACCACCACCACCGAAATTTCGATGAAGTCGATGAAGAAGCCGAGGATGAAAATTACCCCCATGACTGTGAAGAATTGACCCCAGAACCCGCCGGGTAGGCCGGTAAGGAAGTGCTTCACGAGTTCCTCGCCGCCGAAACCGCGGAAAACCGCGGTCAGCATGGCTGCGCCCATCAAGATGATGAACACGAGCGACGAGGTCTTGGCGGTTTCCACCATCACGCTTTGCAGCGTGTTGTCGGTCTTGTACGCCCGCAGGCCGCTCCACAGCAGCGCCGAGAGCAGGCCAACGACGCAGACCACCGAGATCGTGAGCCAGGCGAAATCGGCGCTGGTCACGAGTTTTTTGACGTTGAGCGGGTGGACTTGGGTGCCGAAGATGATGATTGCCGTCGTCACCAGGGCGAGTATGGCCGGCCAATAGGCGCGTGGCTTGCCCGGATAGAGCTGGTAGCCGGCCATGACCAGAGCGCCCGCCGCTCCGACGGCGCCGGCCTGGTTTACTGTGGCGATGCCCAGGATGATCGAGCCGAGCACTAGAAAGATCAGCGCCAGCGGCGGCACCAGCGAGGTGAAAACGCGGCCGGCGAAGCGCAGGTCGTATTTGCCCTCATAGGTGACCGCCGGAGCGATCTTGGGCCGCAAGAAGGCGACGATGAGGATGAACAGGATATAGACGGCGACCAGCAGAAGTCCGGGCACCAGGGCGCCAAGGAACATTTCGCCGGCGCTGGTCGAGGTGACGTCGAAGCTCGACGGCATCTGCAACTCGCCTGTCGTGACCTTGTACAAAAGCTTGCGCGCGGTGCCAGCTTGGTCGGTCGCGCTGCCCAACTGGTCGGCCAGAATGATCAGCACAATCGACGGCGGAATGATCTGACCGAGGGTGCCGATGGTGCAGTGCACCAAACGCCGTTTCGCGGTCGAAATCGACGTCGCCGAACGATGCATAGAGGACGTCGACGCGAACGTGACCTTCTTCGAACAGCGTGTAGGGGCTCGCGAACAGAAACAGCGCCGCGTACCAGAAGCGGACCAGGTCGGCCATGAACGCCTGTTCATAGGAAAAGATGAAGCGGCTGATCACGATCAGCAGTTCGGCGACGACCACGAGCAGCGCGAGCCAGTGGAAGCCGAGCGTGCGCGGGCGGAAGATCGCAATGACGATGCCGGCGAACAGCATCGGGAAATGCACATAGGTGCCGCGGAAGCTCGACCGCCCGAGGTCGATCGCCATTTTGTCGCCGACCAATCCGGGCAGGAAGCCCTCGACCCGCAGGTAGGAGATGATGATGTCGGTCAGGCCGATCAGCAGCACGGCCCAGAAGGCGGCGCGCAGGATGAAGGTGACGATGCCGTAGATGGTTTGGCTTTCCTCACGCAAGGGACGACCGGGCGTGCGCATCACATAGCCAACAGCTAGCGCAAGCGCGATCGCGTAAATGACGACCTGCAAGACGCCCAGCGTCGAGATGCCGGCGGTGAAGACCGAAGTCGCGCTCGGCCAGCCCTGCCAGTAATTCAGGTAGTTGTTCAGCAGAAACGAGAACACCGTGGCAATCATGCACCATGAAAAGCAACGGCAAAGCATGACAGCCAATGTGTCGTTATCCGACGGTGCAAGAATTTGCACGGCCTCAGCGTGGCTAGTATCAGCCATTTAACGCAAGCCTCCCAAAAGAGGGACGGGGCGTATCGCCCCGTCCCAACTTTCTCTCATATATCCCGGATCGGTTTAGAGGCCGAGCACGCGGTTACGCTCGTCGGCATAGGGGGCGTCGGAGTAGCCCGTCCAAGTACCGGTGTTTTTGCGAGCGGCGACGAACCCGTCGTAGACCTCCGCCGTCAGCTTGTCGTGCGCGCGGGTTTCCTCGAACACTTCCTTCGACGCCTTGCCGAAGCTGTCGTAGATCTCGTCGCTGAATTTCTTCAGCTTGACGCCGTGATCCTTGACCAGCTTGTCGAGATAGATGCCGTTGTTCCAGGTGGTTTCAGCCATCTGACGCGCGTTTTCTTCGTTACAGGCTGCTTCGATGATGGTCTGGTCGAGTTTCGACAGCTTGCTCCACCACGCTTTGTTCATGCCGAGCGAGACCTGCGAACCGGGCTCGTGGAAGCCGGGGTAGTAATAGTACTTGGCTGCTTCATAGAATTTCATGAAGTAGTCGTTGTACGGACCGACCCACTCGGTGGCGTCGATGGCGCCGGAAACCAGGTTCTCGTAGATCTGGCCGCCGGGCAGCGACACCGGCGAGGCGCCGAGCTTGGCCAGCACGTCGCCGCCGAGACCCGGGATACGCATCTTCAGGCCCTTGAAGTCGCTGGCGGTCCTGCAACTTTCGTCTTGAAAAGTTCGCTGGATTTAGCTGGCGGGCTCCGTCATGCTTCCGACAAGCCCCCAAAGTGGGTGATTCAAGTGGAAGTCTGCGGGTAGCAGGGGGCTCCCGCGATAAACGCAAATGGGAGGATACAGAATGAAACGTCGTCAATTTATCAAGGCTGCGGGGCTCGGCGTCGCCGCGTCCGCCGTGGTGGCTGCGCCCGCGATTGCGCAATCGATGCCGGAGCTCAAATGGCGTATGACGGCCAGTTGGCCCAAGTCGCTCGATACGTTGTACGGAGGCGCGGTCGAATTCTCTAAGGCTGTTGCCGCCGCGACCGACAACAAATTCCAGATTCAAGTATTCGCCGGTGGCGAAATCGTTCCCGGCCTGCAAGCCTTGGACGCGGCCGGTAACGGCACGGTCGAGATGGGCCACACCGCGTCATACTACTATTTCGGCAAAGACCCGACATTTGCCTTCGGCACTTCAGTGGCGTTCGGTCCTAACCAGCGTTTGAATCAAGGCTGGTGGTATCAAGGCGGCGGTCAGCAGGTTCTCAACAAGTTCTACAAGAAGTACAACGTTCATTCGATGCTCGCGGGCAATACCGGCTGTCAGATGGGCGGTTGGTTCCGCAAGGAAATTAACTCGATCGACGATCTCAAGGGCCTCAAGATGCGCATCGGCGGTTTCCCGGGCCGCGTCTTACAGAAGCTCGGCGCCGTTCCCCAGCAGATCGCGGCAGGCGACATCTATCCGTCGCTTGAAAAGGGAACCATCGACGCTGCTGAATGGGTCGGCCCCTACGACGACGAGAAGCTCGGCCTCTTCAAAGTCGCACCGTACTACTACTATCCGGGTTGGTGGGAAGGCGGGTCGATGATCTCGATCTTCACCAACATGGACAAGTGGAACTCGTTGCCGAAGCACTATCAGGCCATTCTCGAGAACTGCGCCGCTTACGCCAACAATTGGATGGTCTCGAAATACGACCAGCTCAATCCGGCGGCGTTGCGCCGTCTGCTGGCCGGCGGCGCCAAGCTGCATGGCTTCTCACCGGCGATCATGGAGGCTTGCTTCAAGTCGGCAAAAGAACTGCACGCCGAAATCGCCAAGACCAATGCAAGCTTCAAGGAAGTCTATGACTCCATGAACGCTTTCCAGCATGACGGTTATTCGTGGTTCCAAGTCGCCGAATTGGCCTACGATTCCTTCATGGTTCGTCATAACCAAGCCTGACGACCTCGCGAACGAAACAACCCCGGAGCCTTGCGGCTCCGGGGTTATTTTTTTGTCAAACGCGGATTGAATTATTTCGGCGGACCGAAATCCAGCGGCGGTAGAGCGATTTGCGGAATCTCGATTTTGACTTTTGACGCATCGATGTCCGAGGCGGCGCCCTTGTAGTGCATCACCATGCTCGGGAACAAAATCACCAGCAGCACCATGATGACCTGAATGATCACGAACGGCACCGCCCCCCAGTAAATTTGCCCGGTGGTGACCGGCTCCATGCGCAGGCCGGTGATCCGATCGTTATACGGTTCGCGCGGCGCCACCGAGCGCAGATAAAACAATGCGAAACCGAAGGGCGGGTGCATGAACGAGGTCTGCATGTTGACGCCGAGGATGACGCCGAACCAGACCAGATCGATGCCGAGATGCGCGGCGGCCGGTCCCAGCAGCGGAATGATGATGAAGGCCAGTTCGAAGAAGTCGAGGAAGAAGGCCAGCACGAACACGAACAGGTTGACGAAAACCAGGAAGCCGATATGGCCGCCCGGCAGTGAGGTCAACATGTCCTCGACCCAGATATGGCCGCTGACGCCGTAGAACGTCAGCGAGAACACGCGCGCGCCGATCAGGATAAAGAGCACGAAGGCCGACAGCTTGGCCGTGGATTCGACTGCTTGGCGTATCAGGTCCCAGGTCAGGCGGCGTTTCAATGCGCCTAGGATCAGCGCGCCGGAGGCGCCCATGGCGCCACCCTCGGTCGGGGTCGCGACGCCGATAAAGATCGTGCCGAGCACCAGAAAAATCAGCATCAGCGGCGGCACCATCACGAAGGCGGTCTGTTGCGCGATGTGCGACAGGAAACGATAGCCGGTGAGGCGGAACAAGGCCCAGTTGATCACGGTCACGCCGAAGGCGAAAAGGATGCCGAAGAACATGCTCAGCACCACGAAATCGGCGCCGTGCGATTGCGAATGGCGCATCACCAGCCAGCCGAAAATCGTACTGGCGATGGTCAGCGCCAGAAGTGAAAGCAGGCCGCGTTCGTCGCCGCCGTTGCGTGCAGCTCTCACCAGAGGTTTGAGACCCCAAAGCAAGGCCGCGATGACGACCGCGATAAATAGATAACCGGCATAAATCGACGCTTTCTCGAAACCATCGGTGGCTTTTACGGCGCTTGCGGCCATCTCAAGCGCCGCAGATGTGTAGAGATGGTACGATAGCAGCCCGGCCGCGACGACGGCGGCGACTGTCAGGATGCCGCCATAGCTGCGGGCGAGCAAATCGCGCCAGCCGCTGTCGAGTTCTTTGAAGCCGACGGCGTCCGCCGGCAGGCCGGGGGTCGCCTTCGGAAACAGGATGGCCACCAGAAAGACGTAGCCGGCATAAAGCCCGGTGAGGACAATGCCGGGAACGAAGGCGCCCTCATACATGTCGCCGACCGAAACGCCGAGTTGGTCGGCCATGACGATCAGCACCAGCGACGGCGGAATAATCTGCGCCAGCGTGCCGGAGGCGGCGATGATGCCAGTGGCGACGCGCCGGTCGTAGCCGTATCGCAACATGATCGGCAATGAAATCAGGCCCATCGAAATCACCGAGGCCGCGACTACGCCGGTGGTGGCAGCCAGTAGCGCGCCGACAAATACCACCGCATAAGCGAGGCCGCCGCGCACGGTGCCGAATAATTGTCCGATGGTATCGAGCAGATCCTCGGCCATCCCGGATCGCTCCAACACCAGTCCCATGAAGGTGAAGAACGGGATGGCCAGCAAGGTTTCGTTGCTCATCACGCCGTAGACGCGTTCGGGCAAGGCTTGCAGGAAGTCGGGCACGAACAGGCCCAACTCGATTCCGATCAAAGCGAAGATCAGTCCGACCGCTCCGAGCGAAAATGCCGCCGGATAACCGAGCAGCAAAAAGATCACCAGGGAGCCGAACATAATCGGCGCCATGTTTTCAATGAGAAGGGCTTCCATTTTCTGCTCCGGGACCGACTACTGGCGCTCAGTGCTTTTCTATCGCTTCAACGATATGTTCGACCTCGGCTTCGAGGGGATTGATGTGCGCCTTGTAGGGATCCGGAATGTGCCCGCGCATCACCGCGATGCGCTTGATCAATTCAGAAATGCCCTGGATGAGCAGCATCGTGAACGCGATCATAATCAACGATTTGGCCGGCCATTGCGGCAGTCCGCCGGCATTGCCGGATTGCTCGTTGATCTCGGCCGAGCGCAGGAAGAATGGAACGCCGGTGACGATCATGATGACGCAGAGCGGCAACAGGAAGAAGGCATGGCCGATGACATCGATCCGATTGCGGACGCGTTGTGGCAGCAGATTATTGACGATGTCGATACGGATATGTTCGTTAGACAACAGCGTCCAGGGCGAGCACATCATGAAGACGATGCTGAACAGTACCCATTGAAGTTCGAGCCAGGAATTCGACGATGTGTCGAATACCTTGCGCACGGTCGCATTGACCGCCGAGACGACGACCGCGGCCAGGATCAGCCAAGCCACGCGTTTGCCGATCCAGGTGTTGATTGCGTCGATGATGCGCGTCGCTGGCAGCAACGCCTTCAGACCTGCGTCAAGTACGCCCACTTGCATTTCCCCTCTCGGCGGCCGCCGCGGTCCGGCGGACGGAATTTTGTTTTTGCTTTATTTCCCCACGTCTTGGCTGTGCGCCAAGCTTGCTTCCCAACAAGTCTGACACCTTAATCCGATGCCGCCATGAGGCGTCAATGGCGAAATTGGTATGAGACGGCAAATACGGTTCAAAAGGTCGCCAGGAGACCATAAGCGGCTTCGGCCCCGGGGCCTGGTTTGGGCCAGCTTGCGCCATTTGGCCCATTTCGGCCGACAATGGCTCGGCCATCTGCGAAACTGATGGTTAAACAACCCTAAACCCCCGGTTAACCGGCCAGAGTATAGAAATATTGATGGCCCGGTCTTTTCGGGCTGCGACCGGCAAGGCCTGGAATGCGCGTGGCGCGCGGGGAAAAATCATGCGCCAGTTCACGATAACCGAACGGGTGATCGCGACGATGGCGCCGCCGCTTGGCGTGGTCTTGGCCGTGCCGCGGCTGGCTGCGGCGCTGGTTCCCGTGTTCGGAGATCGCTATGCCGCCGCCGTCGAAACCGGCGTTACCGTCACCGCTGTCGCCTTGACCGGGCTGGCGATGCTGGCCTTGGCGCGATCATTGGCGCGCCCTTTGACCGAGGCCGCCGACACTATCGATGCCATGGCCTATGCCGGGCTTCGGTCGGCTACGCCTCTGCCGCCCAACCGGAGCGAACTGGCGCGCCTGACGGCCGCGACCGAACGGTTGGCCGAGGTCTTGAGCGAGCGTCAGCGCCGCGAACTGGTTCATAACGATCTCGACCGGACCTGGCAGGCCGCCCGCCGCTTCAATCTTTCCCATCTGGCGGATCAAGTGGAATTGGCGACGACGACCGGCATTCGGCCGGTCGTCGATGGCGCCGCCACTTTGCAGTTCAAGGCGGAGGATATGCTGGTTGCTCTTGAAGCGGTGCGCACGGCTTTCGACGAGACCGCCAGCGCCGCCGAGGGCTCGCGCGTCCTGAACCAGGCGGCCGATCAGTTGTCGGATCAAGTGATCCGGGCGATCGCCGATATTTCCGAACAGCTTCGGCGCGGCAGCGGCCTGGGCCGCGAAACGGTGGCGCGCGCCGAGACGTCACGCAAGACTCTTGATGCACTTGCCAAAGCGGTCGGGCAGATCGGCGACATCGTGACCGTCATTGACGAGATCGCGGCGCAGACCAATCTGCTGGCGCTCAATGCGACGATCGAAGCGGCGCGGGCCGGCGAGGCCGGACGTGGCTTTTCGGTGGTTGCCGCTGAAGTCAAAACACTGGCGACCCTGACCGCGTCATCGACCGGCCGCATCGGCGTCAAGATCGCGGAAATTCAATCGACAACGCAGGAAGTTGTCAGCGCGTTGAACAGCGTGACGCAAGCCATCGATCAATTGTCCGGTGTCACCCAGTCGGTCTCGGTGGCGGTCGAGCAACAGCGCAGCGCGACCGAAGATTTTGCCATCAGCGCCCGCGACAGCAGTGCCGCCGTGACCGATGTCGCCGCGCGCATGACCGGTATCGCCGACATGGTGGCGCGGTCGCGTGCGACCGCCAAGGAAGTGTCGACTGTGGCCACCGACATGCAGTCGACCTCGCTGGCGTTGTGCGGTGAGATTCCCGAAATCGTGCGCAACGCCGTGACCGCCGATCTGCGCGAATATCCGCGCTACGATGTCGAATTATCGGCGCGGCTGGAATGCGGCGGCAAGGACATTGTCGTGACGGTGCGTGACGTCAGCGAGGGCGGCGCGCGTATCGATAAAGCGATTGCACTCAGCATCGGTGCGCCAGTCGTGCTGCATTTTACCGGCGCGAACGAGATTACCGGCAAGGTCGTGCGCGATGCCGGCGATTACTATGGCATCTGCTTCCTGCCGTCGCGGCTGCGGGCCGAGGAGTTGCGCGATCTGGTGACCGCCCGGGAGCGGGCCGCTTAATTCAAGATTGGCCTGTCTTGAACGGGCACCACCTGGATCGGCGGTGCGTGAATTGCAGTCGCTCAAAAAAGGGCAGGGCGCCGGCGCGCTCAGCCGCCGGTCACGCTCATGTGGCGCGATAATGCCGGGCGGTGCTGGCGGCGATCGATCACGAAGTCATGACCCTTGGGCTTGCGCAGGATCGCGTCGTCGATGGCGGCGTGAATGAGATCGTCGCTTTCCGATGCACGTAAAGGCCCGCGCAGGTCGGCGGCGTCTTCCTGGCCGAGACACATATAAAGCGTGCCGGTGCAGGTGATGCGGACGCGATTGCAGGACTCGCAGAAATTATGGGTCAACGGCGTGATGAAACCGAGCCGGCCACCGGTTTCCTTGACGCGGGCGTAACGCGCCGGTCCGCCAGTCTGGTAATCGATGTCGTCGAGCGTGAAGCGTTCGGACAGGCGCGCGCGCACCATCGACAGCGGCAAATATTGGTCGAGGCGAGTTTCACCGACATCGCCGAGCGGCATCACTTCGATAATGGTCAGATCCATGCCGCGGCCATGGGCCCATTCGATCATGGGGGCGAGTTCGTCTTCGTTGACGCCCTTGAGGGCGACCGCGTTGATCTTAATTTTGAGGCCGGCTGCCTGCGCAGCGTCGATGCCGGCCATCACTTTGCCGAGATCGCCCCAGCGCGTAATCGCGCGAAACTTATCGGGATCGAGCGTGTCGAGCGACACATTGATGCGTTCGACGCCATGGCCTTTCAGCTCGGCGGCGTATTTCTCCAGCAGGGAACCGTTGGTGGTCAGCGTCAGTTCCTTGAGCGCGCCGCTTTTGAGATGACGCGACAGCGACGACACCAGCGTCATGATTCCGCGCCGCACCAACGGCTCGCCGCCGGTCAGGCGCAATTTATTGACGCCCTTGGCGACAAATGCGCTGCATAGGCGGTCGAGTTCCTCAAGGCTGAGAAGTTCCGCCTTCGGCAGGAAGCTCATGTGCTCGGACATGCAGTAGACGCATCGGAAATCGCAGCGGTCGGTAACCGAGACGCGCAGATAGGTGATGGCGCGGGCAAATGGGTCGATCAGCGCACGCGGGCTTGCGCCGGGGCGATCGAGTTCAATGCTGGAATTGCCGTTCTGCGGTGCCATTATTCATCCCAACGAGGCGAATTCTGCGGTTCGCCTTCATATAGGAAGTGTGGCCGATATTGACCATAGCGTCCAGTCGGCCGGAAGCAGCGCCAATTGGCGGCCGGCCGGGCGTCCCAAAGGCGCCGGCCGGCGATATTGCCAATTACTGCTTAGGCGCGGTCGGCCAGGGAGCCGGGGCGGGTGCCGGCTGAGTCGTCATCGGCGGCGGCGCGGTCGGCTTCTTGACCGCCGGTTTGGCCGCGGGCTTCTTCTTGGCGACCGTCTTCTTCCTGGTGCGCCGGACCGGCTTTTTCTTGACTGGCGGCGGCGGCAACGCGGTCAGTTCGACTTGCACCGGGTTCGGGCGCATGGTCGGCGGCTCGCCGGTTTCGTTAATCGGCTGCAGGTCTGCGCTGACTGACTCATAGCCGGTCAAACTGAAGATTACGGTGAGCGGTGCGTCGGTCGGCAGTGCGAGCGCGCAAGGGGTGCGGCAGGTCTGTCCGTTCGAGGTTTTGGCCTCGGCGCCCGGTGGCTCGGATTCAAAACGTACCGTGTCCACGAGCGGGGCAGGCTTTAGTCCGTCAAGACTCATCCATTCGGGAGTCGAAGAACAGGCCGCGAGCGCAAGCGCACCGACGATAATGGCAATCACTCGGAACATGATCTTGATCCAATCCTCGCGAACGGCACAAGCCGCTCATCCATTAAGCAAGACTAAGGGTGTGGTTAAGGGGAGGCAACCTGTCGCACGCTGTTAACCTTACCGCGTTAACCATAATTGCACCCGGAACTAGTGCGCTGCAGGCAAAAGCGCCGCGATTTGGTCCGGTAATTGGTTAAAATGGCTGATCAGCCGGTCCGGCCCGAATTCGGCGACCGGGCGTTCGCTGTAGCCGAAGTCGACCGCGACCACCGGAATGCCGGCCGCCCGCGCGGTGCTGATGTCGGTTTCGGAATCCCCGATCATGATCGCATGTTGCGGCGTGCCGCCGGCGGCCGCGATGGTGCGGTGTAGGATTTCCGGGTTCGGCTTCGGAATGCCGAAGGTGTCCTGTCCGCAGATCGCATCGAAACGGTCGGCCAGACGCAGATGATTGAGCAGCATCAGCGACTGCCGTTCAAACTTGTTGGTGCAGACGGCAAAGCGGTGGCCGCGCTGGCTCAGGATATCGAGCGCGTCGATCAGGCCGGGAAAGGGCAGCGACAGGTCGGCGACGTGGTCGGTGTAATAAGCGACGAATTCGCCGAACAATTGTTCGAGCCGTTCCGGCGTCACCGAACGGCCTTCGGCCTCGATGCCGCGTGCGATCATCGCCCTGGCACCGCCGCCGATCAGGTTACGCGCCGTCGCGTAAGGGACCGGCGGAATGCCCTCGCGTTCGAACACGACATTGAGGGTGGCGACCAGATCGGGCGCGGTATCGACCAAGGTGCCGTCGAGATCGAAAACGATCAGGGCGGCGGATTTCTCTGCTGGCATGGATGCGGACTTCACAATGAGATTGGCCGGATCGCTAACCTCCGGGCGTGGCCGGTGCAAGTCCCATTCAAGTCCCATTCAAGTCCCGTTCAGGGCCCAATTGCCCCGAAATTAGCCGGGATTAAGCACTTTTTCGAAGAGTTGGGTGGCCATTTACGGCTATTCAGGCCGTTCGAAGGGCGCTAGACAGGCGTTCCAGCGATAATTGCCACCCAAGCTTGAGAGTTTACGGGCCCGATGAACGCCGATGCTCAGAAGCGCGCCGCCGCGGCGCGCGCCCTAGACTATGTGACGCCAGGCATGCGGCTTGGGCTCGGCACCGGTTCGACCGCCAAGCATTTCGTCGACCTGGTCGGCGAACGCGTGCGTGCCGGTCTCGATATTGTCGCGGTGCCGACCTCGGAGGCGACGCACGCCCAGGCGATAGCCTGCGGGATTCGGCTGACCACACTCGACGAGACGCCCGCGCTGGACCTTACGGTCGATGGCGCCGACGAAATCGGCCCCGACCTGAGCCTGATCAAAGGTGGCGGCGGCGCGCTGCTGCGCGAAAAGATCGTCGCGGCGGCCTCGACCCGCATGGTCGTGATCGCCGATGCCAGCAAGTGGGTGGCCCAGCTCGGCCAATTTGCCCTGCCGATCGAGGTGACCCCGTTCGGCTATGAGGCGACGCGGCGGGCGGTCGGGGCGGCCATTACGGCAATCCAGCCTTGCGGGCCGTTGACGCTGCGCAAGGGCCAGGAACGGCCATGCTTTCGTCACGGATGGGGGCCACTGGATAATCGACGCCGCGCTGTCCCGAATCGACGATCCAAAGGCGTTGGCGCAAGCACTTTCGGCAGTTCCGGGTGTGATGGAGCACGGTCTGTTTGTCGATATGGCGGCGATTGTCATTATTGGCGAGCCCGATGGCATTCGGGTCGTCGAGCGATCCTGATCTCTAACTGTTCCGATCCTTTGAGCGAATGGAGTTTTGACCATGTATTCCTTGCCGGCTGTTTCGCGTTTTGCCCGCCTGGCTGCCATTGGGGCGGCGCTGTCTCTATTTGCGCCTGCCGCCTACGCCCAGAAGGCGTCGCCGGCCGCCTTGCAGGCCGCCAACGAGATCGTGACGCACCACCGGCGCCATGGCGTTGTTCAATCCCCTGATCGCCGGGCGTGGTTGAACAGGCGAAAAATCTGTTTCTGCAACAGGACCCGAGCTTGGCGACGCGATCTCAACGTGATCGCGGCCAAAATGCGCAGCGATCTGGCGCCGCGCATGGCCGAAGTCAGCGGCCAGGTCGCCAAGTACTACACCGAACACTTCACCGAGACAGGAACTCAAAGAACTGGTTGCGTTCTACAAGTCGCCGGTCGGCAAGAAGCTGATCGCGCGAACAGCCCAAGATCGCCGATGCCAGCCTGCGATTTGCCCAGGACTGGGCCAACAAGCTGTCGGACGAAGTGGTCGAGAAGATGCGCGCCGAACTCAAGAAAAAGGGTCACGCGCTTTAAGCGCTGGCGCGGCGCGGACGACGACCATGCGCTTGCACGGCTGGAAAATGGGGCGATAGCGGCTTATGGCGGACCACGACGTCGATCTCTTTGTCATAGGCGCGGGCTCTGGCGGCGTGCGCGCCGCGCGCATCGCGTCGGGTTACGGCGCGCGCGTTATGGTCGCGGAAGAATACCGCGTCGGCGGCACCTGCGTGATCCGCGGCTGCGTGCCGAAAAAACTTTTGGTTTACGCCTCGCGGTTTTCGCATGAATTTGAGGACGCCGCCGGTTTCGGCTGGCATGTGCCCGCGCCGACCTTCAACTGGCCGACCTTAATCGCCAACAAGGATCGCGAAATCGACCGGCTGGAAGCGGCCTATGTCTCGACGCTGGAGCGCTTCAAGGTCGAACTGGTCCGCAGCCGCGCGGTGCTGGAAGACGCCAACACGGTGCGTCTGGCTGATGGCAAGCGCGTGCGCGCCGAAACCATCCTGATCGCGACCGGCGGCTGGCCGCATATGGGTCCGAAAATTCCCGGTGTCGAGCACGCCATTACGTCGAACGAAGCGCTCGATCTTGCCGAATTGCCCAAGCGCATCGTGATTCAGGGCGGCGGTTATATCGCCGTCGAATTCGCCTGCATCTTTGCCGGGCTCGGCAGCAACGTGACCCTGGTCTATCGCGGTGAGAATATCCTGCGCGGCTTCGACGACGATCTGCGCGAACACTTGCACAATGAGATGAGTGGGCGCGGCATCACGATCAGCTGCGGCCACACCGTGACGGCGATCGATCACGCCGCCGACGAATATGTCGCGCACTTGTCTGACGGCAGCAAGGTCACCGCCGACAAGGTGATGTTCGCGATCGGCCGGCGTCCCAACACCATGGGACTTGGGATCGAAATCTGAACATGCGCATTCACGAACATGGCGGCATCGAAGTCGACGAATATTCGCGCACCTCGGTGCCGAATATCTACGCGGTCGGCGACGTCACCAACCGGATCAACCTGACGCCGGTGGCGATCCGCGAAGGCCATGCTTTCGCCGATACGCTTTATGGCGGCAAGCCGACCCGGGCCGATCATGCCGATGTGCCGTCGGCGGTGTTCTCGGAGCCCGAGCTCGGCGTCATCGGTTTGACCGAGGCGCAGGCGCGCGAAGAGCTCGACGTCGTCGACGTCTACAAGACCACCTTCCGGCCGATGAAGGCGACTTTGTCCGGCCGCGCCACCCGGGTGTTCCTGAAGCTGCTGGTCGACGGCGTCACCGGTCGGGTGGTCGGCTGCCATATTGCCGGACCCGACGCCGGCGAGCTGATCCAGGTGATCGGCATCGCCGTCAAAATGGGGGCGACCAAGGCCGATTTCGACGCCACCATGGCGGTTCATCCGACCATGGCCGAGGAACTGGTCACCTTGCGCGAAAAAGCCGCCAGCTATCGGCGGGCGGCGGCGGAATAGACGAGTTCCCCGCGACGGGCCGGCCCTTGGTGTGGTCTCTCATCGACCGCGCGGGGCACCTATAAGCATTTGGTTTTAAATATAGTTTTGGCTTGGTGGGGCTCTCGGCGGCGTTGGGGCCGACAAAAGGCGGTTCAAATTCGTCGCATTCGTGTATAACCCGCGAAAATCGTTGGAGTAAAAGTGATGCCCGAGCGTTGGACGCCCGATAGCTGGCGCAACAAGCCGATTTTGCAAGTTCCGGATTACCCGGATCCGCAGGTGCTGGCCGATACCGAAAAGCAGCTGGCGACTTTCCCGCCGCTGGTTTTTGCCGGTGAGGCGCGCAATCTGAAAAAGGCCCTCGGCCAAGTCGCAAACGGTCAGGCTTTTCTGCTGCAGGGCGGCGATTGCGCCGAAAGCTTCGCCGAGCATGGCGCCAACAACATCCGCGATTTCTTCCGCGTCTTTTTGCAGATGGCGATCGTGCTGACCTATGCCGGCGCCTCACCGGTTGTGAAGGTCGGCCGCATTGCCGGGCAGTTCGCCAAGCCGCGTTCGTCCGGCACCGAGAAGCGCGACGGCGTCGAGCTGCCGAGCTATCGCGGCGACATCATCAACGACAACGCCTTCACGCCGGAGTCGCGCATCCCCGATCCGCGTCGCCAGTTGGCCGCGTACCGCCAGTCGGCAGCGACGCTCAACCTGCTGCGCGCGTTCGCCAAAGGCGGCTATGCCAGCGTCGAGAACGTCCATCAGTGGATGCTGCAGTCGGTCAGCGATTCCCCGCAGTCGAAGGCCTATGCCGACCTCGCCGACCGGGTCTCGGGTGCGCTCGATTTCATGCGCGCCTGCGGTTTGACCTTCGCCGTCGATTCCGCGCTCGGCACTACCGATTTCTACACCAGCCATGAAGCGCTGCTGCTCGGCTATGAGCAGGCCTTCACCCGCACCGATTCCACCACCGGCGACTGGTACGCCACCTCCGGTCACATGATCTGGATCGGCGATCGCACCCGGCAAGCCGACCACGCCCATATCGAATGGGCGCGCGGCATCAAGAATCCGATCGGCCTGAAATGCGGTCCGTCGCTCAAAGCCGACGACCTGTTGCGTCTGATCGACATTCTCAATCCCGACAACGAACCAGGCCGCCTGACGTTGATCGGCCGCTTCGGCGCCGACAAGGTCGGCGAACATCTGCCGGCTTTGCTGCGGGCGGTGAAGCGCGAAGGTCGCGTCGTGCTGTGGTCGTGCGACCCGATGCACGGCAACACCATCACTTCGGCGTCGGGCTACAAGACCCGGCCGTTCGACTTGATCCTGAAGGAAGTGCGCAACTTCTTCGACATCCATGCGGCCGAAGGCACCTATGCCGGTGGCGTGCATCTGGAAATGACCGGCAAGAACGTCACCGAATGCACCGGCGGCGCCCGCGCGATTTCCGATGCCGATCTCAACGACCGCTATCACACGGTCTGCGATCCGCGCCTGAACGCCGAGCAGGCCATCGACCTCGCCTTCCTGCTGTCCGATCTGCTGCGCAAGGAACGCTCCGCCAAGCCCATGCCGGCGGCAGCCGGCCTTTAAAAAAGCCGGCGGTAGCGGGCCTGTAAAAGCCCGCTTATCCGGTCAGAAGATGTAAAAAAGCCGGAGGCCCAGCGCCTCCGGCTTTTTTTGTTAGGGTCTCATAAAGGTAAACGGTTTCGTTTTATCGCCGCGTTAATGATGCAATGGGTTCCTGCGCGCCCCACCGGCTTCCTTTCTGTCTTATCTAAAATTGTAACGATTGCGAAAACTAATCCGCTGAAAACTGGTGCCCAGCGATGGCGGGGACATCATGGTCAGGGTGCGGGTTTTATGGGGGATCGGGTTGTGGCTGCTGGGGCAGATCGTTCTGCCCATGCCGGCAGCCGCCAACCCGTTTCTGATCGAGGCGGAGCCACCGGCCTACACCTCGAGCTTTGCCCTGCGCTACTGGTACGGCATGGGCAGCGCCAGCAAGGACCTGTACGGCCTGACCCGCGACACCTTGAATTCGCGCCTGACCTATGACGGCATGCGCTCGCACTCGGCGGAAATCTTTGCCCGGGTCGATGCCACCGAAAGCAGCTTTTTCTGGAAGGCCTATGTCGGCGGCGGCCTGCTGACCAACGGTACGCTGCAGGACGAAGACTTTCCGCCCGGCATCTCGCCTTATTCCAGCACCAACAGCACGCTGCAGAACCAGGGCATGGCCTATGCCAGCGCCGACTTCGGCGGCGCGATCTTGCGCGGCGCCGATTTCAGGCTCGACGGTTTTGTCGGCTACCACTATCTCAACGAGCATATGAAGGCCTTCGGCTGCCAGCAGACCGCGTCCAATACGTCGGTCTGTAATCCGGCGATTTCCGACAGCGTCGCGGTAATCACCCAGGAAAACACCTGGCAGGCGCTGCGCCTCGGGCTCAACGCCGACTTGCCGCTGGTCGACCGCTTCCGTCTCAACCTCGAAGCGGTCTGGCTGCCTTATGTCTGGTTCACTGGCTCCGACAGCCATCTGCTGCGCATCGGTAGCACCACCGGCGATTTTACCGGCGCGATCCCAGAGGACGGCCACGGCACCGGCTATCAATTTGAGGCGGTGCTGAGCTATCGGATCGACGATCAGTTCGATATCGGCATTGGCGGCCGCTACTGGCACATGGACAGCCGCGGCTATGCGCACTTCGAAGGCCGTGTCGTCAACACAGCGTCGGCCGCGCAGCCGCTCGACTGGAAGTCCGACCACTACGGCGTGTTCGTCCAGGGCAACTACAAGTTCGGGCTCTAGGGCGTGGCTTGGCGGTCCGGGCAGGGCGGCCCTGCGGGCTAGGCCATTGCATGGCGAGCCGCCGAGGCGGTAGAGGTTTCTCCTATGAGCAGTAGACCTTCCGACCGGCTGGCGATTGCCTGCGCCCAGCTCAATTCGACCGTTGGCGACATTGCCGGCAATGCCGACAAGGTGCGGCGCGCCCGCGCCGAGGCGATGGCGCAGGGCGTCGATCTGGTGGTGTTTCCCGAATTATTCATCGCCGGCTACCCGCCCGAGGACCTGGTACTCAAGCCGTCCTTCCAGGCGGCCTGCCGGGTGGCGATCGAGACGTTGGCGCGCGAGACCGCCGAAGGCGGCCCGGCGCTGCTGGTCGGCACGCCGTGGGTCGACGACGGCAAGCTCTATAACGCGGTGGCGCTGCTCGACGGCGGCAAAATCGCCGCGCTGCGCTTCAAGGTCGATCTGCCCAATTACGGGGTGTTCGATGAAAAGCGTGTGTTCGCGCCCGGGCCGATGCCGGGGCCGGTGAATTTTCGCGGCGTTCGGCTGGGCGTGCCGATCTGTGAGGACATCTGGGGCGAGGACATCGTCGAATGTCTGGCCGAGACCGGCGCGGAATTGTTGATCGTGGCCAACGGCTCGCCGTACTGGCGGCAGAAGGGTGACGTCCGGCTCAACATCGCGGTCGCGCGTGTGACCGAGCAGGGGCTGCCGATGGTCTATGTCAATCAGATCGGCGGCCAGGACGAGTTGATCTTTGACGGCGTGTCCTTCGGCCTGCATGCCGATTGTTCACTGGCGTTCCAGATGGCGGCGTTCGAGGAAAGCATCGTCACTACGCAGTGGGCGCGCAAAGGCGCGACCTGGGTGTGCGAAAACGGTCCGATGGTCAAAGCCGTCGAGGCTGAGCGCGCCGACTACGCGGCCTGCGTCCTGGGCTTGCGCGATTACGTCAACAAGAACGGATTTCCCGGCGTCGTGCTCGGGCTGTCGGGCGGCATCGACTCGGCACTATGCGCGGCGATGGCAGTCGATGCGCTGGGCGCAGACCGCGTCCGCTGCGTGATGATGCCGTACAAGTTCACAGCGCAGGAGTCGCTCGACGACGCAGCGGCCTGTGCCAAGGCGCTCGGCGTCAGCTACGAGGTCATTGCGATCGCGCCGGCGGTCGAAGGGCTTGAGCAGGCGCTGGCCAATGCTTTCGAAGGCCGCGCACGCGACGTCACGGAAGAAAACTTGCAGGCGCGCGCGCGCGGCACCATCCTGATGGCAATTTCCAACAAGTTCAATGTGATGGTGGTGACCACCGGCAACAAGTCGGAAATGTCAGTCGGCTATGCCACGCTTTATGGCGACATGAACGGCGGCTTTAATCCGATCAAGGATCTCTACAAGAGCGAAGTGTTCCGGCTGTCGCGGCTGCGCAATAGTTGGAAGCCAGCCGGCGCGCTCGGACCGGATGGCGAGGTGATCCCGGTCAACATTATCACCCGGCCGCCGACGGCGGAATTGCGGGAGGATCAAAAGGATGAGGATTCGCTGCCGCCTTACAGCGTGCTCGATCCGATCCTGGAGCATTTGGTCGAGCGCGAGGAATCGATTTCGGCCATTGTCGCGGCCGGTTTCGATCGCGACTTGGTGGTGCGGATCGAGCGCATGCTCAACATCGCCGAATATAAGCGCCGGCAGGCCGCGCCCGGCGTCAAGGTGACGTTGAAGAATTTCGGCCGCGACCGCCGCTATCCGATCACCAATCGGTTCCGCGATCCGGGCATACCGTTGCCGGCGCCCGATCTCGCGCTGATCACCGGCCAGCCGGTCAAAACCGAAGCGGTTGATTTCTAGGCGGCGGCTTACGCCGTCGGCCTATTGCTTCGGCAGGAAGGTCGGTCCGACGGTGCGCACGGAGCGCTTGGCCGGTTCGGCGACACCCGGCGCTTCAACCAAAGCCTGCGGAACAGTTTCTTTGGCCGTCGCTTTGGCGTGCGGATCGTGGCGGATCGGCTTGCCGTCCGCGCCGATGCGCGGTTGCGACAATTGCTTGGCGTTCTTGTCAGTCACGACCAGGTCGCCGGGCGCCACGGTGGCGTCGCCGCCGATGGTCTGAAGCGCCTCGGCCCAGCTCTCGCCGGGACGCCGGCAACTGCAGGCTGGGTTGAGCGCCTTGCGGTAGGCAAAGGCCGTCGGCAGTTCGGTATAGAAACGGCCGTTGAGCGAAACCGCCTGCGACACTTGCTCGCCGGGATTGTGATAGGTGTAGAGCGACACTTCGGCCGCCGGGCAGGTGCGCTGGCAGGTTTCTGCGTCCGCGCGGAAATGATCGGGCGTGGTCGCAAACGAGATCGGGTAATAATAGCCGTCGCAGGTGCGCACGCAGATGGTGCGGTAGGTGTCGCCCATCGGTCCATTGGGCGTCGACGAAATGCTGTCATTGCCGCCGAACAGGCGATCGAAAAAGCCGCCTTGCTGACCCTGCTGAGCGGCCGAGTTGTATTGCGAACCGCAGCCATTGTCGCTGAGCGCGATCAGCAAAGATTGCCGCTGCGCCGCGCGCTGGGTCGTGCCGCCTTGCAGTTGTTCGAGATCGTTCTGCATGCGCTCGAGCTTGGTGCGCTGCTGGCCGATCTGGCTGTTGAGCGCGCCGCATTGCGGCGGCGGATTGCTGAAGATCGAAAAGAAGCCCGAGCTTTCGCAACCGGCGCGGCGGCCTTGCGCCACCAGGCGGTCGACTTCGAATTGCTGGCGATTGACGGCGTCTTCGCTGCGGCGAATCTTGTCGGCACGGGCCGGATCGCTGTTGCCGCGGTCGAGCGAGGTCAGCTGCGCCTCAAGCTGTTGGCAGGCCGGGCTGGCGGCTTGGGTCTGGGCGGCGGAAGGCGCCGCGACGGCCAGCAAGGCGGCGGCCAGCAGGCCCGGCCGAAGGCGCGCCTTGAGGCGGCTCGGAGCAAGGATTGGAATGCGCTTCATGGCGCGCACTCTAATGCGGGAAATGTGACGGGGCGAGGGCGAGGCCCCGCATTTGCGTCAGTGGGCGCGCGCATGTTCGGACCGCAGATTCCACAAGACGCCAGCGATAATGATGAGCGCCCCGATCAGAACGAAAATATCGAGCCTTTCGCCATAAAGCGCCCAGCCAACCACCGCGATCAGCGGAATGCGCATGAAATCCAGCGGTACCACCAGGGTGGCATCGCCGGCGCGGAAGGCGTTGCTCAGGCAGAAATGCGCCGAGGTGCCGGCGATGGCGACGCCCAGCATCGGCAGGATGGTCCAGGGCTGCACATGCAAAAGCACGGACAGGTTGCTGCCGGCGGCGGCGAGCGGCAGCTGAATGACGCCCATCCAGAAAACGATATTGAAGGTGCTCGACGTATTGGTGAGCTGCTTGGTCGTAATCATGGTGACGGCGTAGCCGAAGGCCGCCGCCAGCACGAGGAAGGCGGCCGGGTTGAATCCGGCGATGCCGGGCCGCAGAATCACCAAGACGCCGATCAGGCCGAATACGACCACGCCCAAACGGCTCGGCGTCATGCGTTCGCGTAAGAGCCAGACCGCCAGCAGCGCGGTCCAGGCCGGCATGGTGAATTCGAGCGCGAAAACCATGGCCAGCGGCAGCATGGTCAGACTCGTCGCCCAAGCAAATTGCGAGATGAAATGAACCGTGTTGCGCAGAAGGTTGAGCTTCATGCGATGTGGCCGCGCCTGCACCCGCAATTGCGGGCGGACGACAAGCAGTATGCCGCAAATGATCAGGATGCCGCAGGCACGAACCGTCAGAATCTCGAAAATGGTGAAATTGGCATAAGATAACTGCCGGATCGACACCGCGAGCACCGAGAATGACAGGAGCGTACCGACCATCCAAAGGACGGCCGCGGCGACGTTGGTTTTTCTGGCCACGGTGCTCTGAACTGTTGTGTGAGATCAAAATTGCGGGAAAGTCGGTGTAGCGTCTGTTACGGACGGGTGCAAACAGGGCCAACCGATCATTCGGCATCGGGCTGGTTTTCCGGCCGGGCTTTATCGAAGGCCGGCAGCTTCAGGCAGGCCGCCTCGACCGCGACGATTTTCGGGAAATTGTCGAGCGGCACCTTCAGGCGGCGGGCGTTGAAGACCTGCGGAACGAGGCAGACATCGGCGAGCGTAACATGCGAACCGCAGGCGTAGGGGCCCGGCGTGATCATCGCTTCGATCGCATTGAAACCTTCGATCACCCAATGATGATACCAGGCATCGATCTCAGCCTGTTCGTGCTTGAGCGTGCGCTTGAGGTATTGCAATGCGATGAGATTGTTGAGCGGGTGGATATCGCAGGCGACCACCTGGGCGACGGCGCGCACCTTGGCGCGTTCCAGGGCATCGACCGGCAGCAGCGGCGGCTCGGGATAGACTTCATCGAGATAGGCGATGATCGCCAGCGATTGCGTCAACACTTCGCCGCTCGACAATTCGAGCGCCGGCACCCGCCGCTGTGGATTGATCGCTTTAAATTCCGGGGCGTTCTGTTGGCCGCCATCCTTGGTCAGATGGATGGACACCATCTCATAAGGCAGGTCTTTGAGATTGAGCGCGATCCGGACCCGGTAGGCGGCGGACGAACGGAAATAGGTATAGAGCTTCACGGCGGTGACCCCGGTCTAGTCGATTGATTGCGCCGCAAACTAGCCGGGAAAACGGCGCCTGGCGACACCTGCGGGCGTAATAATCGGCGGTAACGGACGGCGGTCTTATGGGCCGATATCGTCGGCGATATCTTTGCCGATTTGCTCGGCCCGCTCGGTCAGCTTGCTCAGCACCCGCCAGAGCGCAGCGCGGTCTTCGGGCGCGATGGTTTCCATCAATTGCCGGGAAAATTCCAGCGCGCTCGGGGCCAGATCGCTGTAGATCTCGCGGCCGGCCGGCGTCAGCGACAAAAACGCCTCGCGCATATCGGCGCGGTTGGCGCGACGCGCGACAAGCTTGCGTTGCTCCAGCAAGGCGACCGCGCGCGACACTTTGGTCTTGTGCATGTGGCTGTGCCGGCCGATGGCCTTGGCGGTCATGGTGTCGAATTCGCCGAGGGTGACCAGCACGCGCCATTCCGGCACGCCGATCTTGTAGCGGTCGGCATAGATCCGCGACAGGGCCTGGGACACCAGATTGGCGCAGACATTGAGGCGGTAGGGCAGGAAATTTTCCAGCTTGAGTGCCGCCTCGGATTGGCCCGAAGCGGCCGACTTGGCCGGCGCCGTCTGGTCGGTCATCGTCATCAAGAGGCCCGCGTTTCCCAATTCTGAAGGCCCTTTTTGGCTGGGCCATCTTCAAGTGTTGCAAAACTTTGACCGAAGTTACGACCACGTGCAACTTGTTTAGAGAGCCTCTAAATAGGCCTATTCATGCACAAATTCCGATTTTTGAATTATTCGGAATTTTGGTGTGGATTGGCAGGCCGCCACTTTCAGAGCAGCATTCATCTCGTAACCAGGCGGCTTTCTTTCATATTGTCGATAATCTGCGGCGGCCCCGGCCGCTTTCCTCACCGGACCGATTGACGATGGTTGCTTTGGAAACTAACCATAGACGATCTGCCAGCAAATGTCGGAGCTAATGGCTATGGCACTCACTTACATGTCCGGCTTCGGCAACAGCTTCGAGACCGAGGCGCTGCCCGGCGCGCTGCCGGTCGGGCGTAATTCGCCACAGAAATGCGATTATGGGCTGTATGCCGAGCAACTGTCGGGCTCGGCCTTTACCGCCCCGCAGGCCTCCAATGAGCGATCCTGGCTCTACCGGATTCGCCCGACGGTGCGCCACACCGGCCGTTTCGAGCGCGTCGCGCGCGGCGACTTGCGGACCGCGCCCGAGCGCGAGGACGGCAATGTGGCAATCGGGCCGATGCGCTGGTCGCCGGTGCCGATCCCGTCGGACAAGCTGACCTTCATCACCGGGCTCAAAACCATCGCTACCGCTGGCGACGCCGAGACGCTCAGCGGCATGGCCAGTCACCTGTTGTTCATCACCGAGTCGATGACGCATGAGCACATCTCGAACGCCGACGGCGAATTCCTGATTGTCGCGCAGGAAGGCAAGATCCGCTTTCACACCGAGTTTGGTGTTATCGAAATCGAACCGGGTGAGATCTGCGTCATTCCGCGCGGCGTGATCTTCCGCGTCGAGCTGGTCGATGGACCGGTGCGGGCCTATGTCTGCGAAAACTATGGCGGTAGTTTCATCCTGCCGGATCGCGGGCCGATCGGCGCCAATTGTCTGGCCAATCCGCGTGACTTCCTGGCGCCGGTGGCGGCCTATGAAGACGTGGAGGCGCCGCATACCCTTTACATGAAGTGGGGTGGCGAGCTTTTCAAAACCCAGACCGGCCAGTCGCCGCTCGATGTCGTCGCCTGGCACGGCAATTATTATCCTTACAAATACGATCTGCGGCGCTACTCGCCGGTCGGCGCGATTTCGTTCGACCATCCCGATCCGTCGATCTTCACCGTGCTGACCGCGCCATCGGAAACGCCGGGCACCGCCAATATCGACTTCGTGATTTTCCCGGAGCGCTGGCTGGTCGGCGAGAATACCTTCCGGCCGCCGTGGTATCACCGCAATATCATGTCGGAATTCATGGGGCTGGTGTATGGCGTCTATGATGCCAAGCCGGAGGGCTTCGTGCCGGGCGGCTTCAGCCTGCATAACCAGATGCTACCGCACGGACCGGATACCGATGCCTTCGAACATGCCAGCAATGTCGAACTCAAGCCGGTCAAGCTGACCAATACCCTGGCGTTCATGTTCGAAACCCGCTTCCGCCAGCGGGTCACGCAATACGCCGCTTCGCTGCCGACCTTGCAGGACAATTACGCCGATTGCTGGAGCGGCCTGAACAAGCATTTCGATCCGAACCGGCGCGAGCCGAAATAGCGCCACTCTTCCAAGCCGTCACTGATAAGGCGGAAAGCTCTAGGAAACGCCAGGAACCTCAATGAAACTTGCCTCGCTCAAAGGCGGCCGCGATGGCCGGCTGGTCGTCGTCTCGAAAGATCTGACGCGCTGCGCCGACGCGCACGCGGTGGCGCCGACGCTGCAAGCCGCGCTCGACAATTGGGACGCGGCCTTGCCGGGCCTGACCGAAATCGCCGATGCGCTGGAAGCCGGTCACGCCGCGCATCTGCCGTTCGATCCCACACATTGCGCCGCGCCTTTGCCGCGCGCGTATCAGTGGCTCGACGGTTCGGCTTACGTCAATCACGTCGCACTGGTGCGCAAGGCACGCGGCGCCGAAATGCCGGCCTCGTTCTGGACCGATCCGCTAATGTATCAGGGCGGCTCCGACACCATGCTGGGGCCGTGCGATTCCATCACGCTGGCCGACGAAGCCTGGGGCATCGACCTCGAAGCCGAAGTGGTGGTGATCCTCGGCGACGTGCCGATGGGCGCGACCCGCGAAGAGGCGGCGTCAGCGATCAAGCTGATCATGCTGGTCAATGATGTCAGCCTGCGCAATCTGATCGCGCCGGAACTGGCCAAGGGCTTCGGCTTCGTGCAGTCGAAGGCGGCCTCGGCATTCACCCCGGTTGCGGTGACGCCGGACGAATTGGGCGCGGCCTTTGACGGCGCCAAGATCAATCTGCCGCTTTTATCCTTCATCAACGGCCAGCTGTTCGGCAAGCCGAATGCCGGCGACGACATGACGTTCGATTTTCCGGCTTTGATCGCGCACGCCGCCAAGACCCGGTCGCTGTCGGCCGGCACCATTCTCGGTTCCGGCACGGTGTCGAACCGCGATGCCGATGGCGGACCGGGTAAGCCAATCGCAGCCGGCGGGCTCGGCTATTCGTGTCTGGCAGAACTGCGCACGGTCGAGACCATCGAGCAGGGCAAGCCGGTAACGCCGTTTCTGAAATTCGGCGATCGGGTGCGGATCGAAATGCTGGACGGGCAGGGCCGTTCGGTGTTCGGCGCCATCGATCAGGATGTGGTAGCTTACAAGCGGACATGAACGAAGGCCGTCACGGTGACGACGGCGCGTGCCGGAACAATGTTGGCCTTCAACATCCATTGTTCTGGTCAATCGCGGTTTTCTTTTTTTGTGCGTAATGGCGGCCCATGGTCGCCCGATGCGCTTATCGACCGGGAGATTTAATAATGTCGTCTAAGGGTTTTGCTTCGACCGCCGATCTCGGCGAAAAGAAAGTTTCGTTCGACCAGCTCGGTCCGGGGCTTTACGCCTACACCGCCGAGGGTGATCCGAACTCCGGCGTCATTATCGGCGACGACAGCGTGATGGTGGTCGACGCCATGGCGACCCCGGTGATGGCGCAGGACCTGATCGCGCGCGTCGCCAAGGTCACCGACAAGCCGATCAAATATGTCTTGCTGACGCATTATCACGCGGTGCGGGTGCTGGGCGCCTCGGCCTACAAGGGCGCCGAGATCCTGTGCTCCGACGCGGCGCGCGGCATGATCGTTGAACGCGGTCAGCAGGACATGGATTCCGAGATCGGCCGCTTCCCGCGGCTGTTCCGCGCGGTCGAGAGTATCCCCGGCCTGACCTGGCCGAGCATCACCTTTCCGGATCAGATGTCGGTCTGGCTCGGCAAACGCGAAGTCCGCATCATGCATATCGGCCGCGGCCACACCGCCGGCGACGTCATCGCGGTGGTGCCGGATGCCGGCGTGGTGTTCTCCGGCGATCTCGTCGAATACCACTCGGCCTGCTATTGCGGCGATGCGCATTTCGCTGACTGGCCGGCGACGCTCGGCAACCTTGCCAAGTTCAACGCCCAGGCGCTGGTGCCGGGCCGCGGCGCGGCGCTGTCCAATCCGCAAATGGTGGCGGACGGCATCGCCATGACCAGCGATTTTATTTCGACCTTGTATGGTTCGGTGCAGGACAGCGTTGCCAAGGGCCATTCGCTGAAAGAAGCCTTCGACGCCGCGCGCGTCGTCATGGATCCCAAATTCAGCAGCTTCGCGATCTACGAGCATTGCCTGCCGTTCAACGTCTCGCGCGCCTATGACGAGGCAGGTGGCACCGATTGGCCGCGGATCTGGACCGCCGAGCGCGACCGCGAATTGTGGGCGGCACTGCAAGGCTGAGACGGCCGGTTTTCTTGGGAACAACCCATTGGCTGTGGATGTAATTCCGCTTCGCGGAATTCATTATCCTGCTAGTCTTTTAGGCAGCCGCCCGTTCGAGGCGGCGCACAAGACGTCTAGGGAAACCGGGGGGTACAATGCTGAAGCTGGACCAACGAAACGATCTGACGATGCTGCTGGCACGCGTGTTTATGTCGTCACTATTCGTGCTGTACGGTTACTTCAAGATCACTGCCTTTGCCGGCACTACCGGCTATATGGCCAAGATGGGCCTGCCGGTGCCGCCGGTCGCCGCTGCAATTGCGGTCATTCTCGAGTTGGTCGGAGGCCTCATGATCTTGCTCGGTTATCAGACCCGTCTGGTCGCCCTGATACTCGCGGTCTACACGCTGATCGCGGCGTTCATCGCGCACCGTAATTTCGGCGACATGGGCCAGCTGACGCATTTCATGAAAAACATGGCGATCGTCGGCGGCTTCCTGGCGCTGGCCGCGAGCGGTGCCGGTGCTTATTCGCTGGACGCGCGTAAGTCCTAGGGACTGCCGCGGCGGCCTTGGTTTGCGTTAATTCCGTTTGCCTTGACGGGCTCCGGCGCGGCAAGATTGCCGCGCTGGACCGGGAGTTGTGAATTTGACGTCATCGACGCCGGGCGCCGCCGCGGGCGCGCACAAATCGCTTTACAGTTACGGCTATCGCCGCTCGCCCGATCAGGAGGCTGGCGCGACGGTGCGCCGTCCGGTGGTCGTGGTCGGCGCCGGGCCTGTTGGCCTGGCCGCCGCCATCGACTTGGGGCTGCGTGGCGTTCCGGTGGTGCTGATCGACGATGCCGACCGTATCGGCGAAGGCTCGCGCGGCATCTGCTGGGCCAAGCGCACGCTGGAGATTTTCGACCGGCTTGGCGTCGGCGAGCCTTTGGTCGCGCAAGGCGTGACCTGGAAGCTCGGCAAGCTGTTCAGCGGCGACGATCTGGTGTTCTCCTTCGACTTGCAGCCGGAGGCCGGCCACAAGATGCCGGCCTTCATCAACCTGCAGCAGTTCTACGTCGAGGCCGCCTTGGTCGAGCGCGCCGACGCACATCGAGACGGTCGAGATCCGATGGAAGAACCGGCTGACCGGCGTCGAACAACACAATGATCATGTCCGATTGACCATCGACACGCCGGACGGTTCCTACACGCTCGATGCCGATTGGTTGATCGCCGCCGATGGCGCGCGCTCGACGACGCGCGACCTGCTCGGGTTGTCGTTCTCGGGCGTCACCTTCGAAGACAAGTTCCTGATCGCCGACATCAAGATGGCGGCGGACTTGCCGACCGAGCGCCGGTTCTGGTTCGATCCGTCGTTCCATGCCGGCCAGTCGGCGCTGATGCATCGCCAGCCCGACAATATCTGGCGCATCGATCTGCAGCTCGGCCCCGACGCCGACGTCGTCGAGGAGCAAAAACCGGAGCGGGTGACGGCGCGGCTCAAGCGTATGCTGGGCGACCGGCCGTTCGAACTGGAATGGATCTCGATTTATCGCTTCAACTGCCGGCGGCTCGACCGTTTCGTGCATGGCCGCGTGCTGTTCGTCGGCGACGCCGCGCATCAGGTGTCGCCGTTCGGCGCGCGCGGCGCCAATTCCGGCATTCAGGACGCCGAGAATCTGGCCTGGAAACTGGCGGCGGTCATCAAAGGCGAGGCGGGGGCATCGCTGCTTGCCAGCTATGAGGCCGAACGCATTCAGGCGGCCGACGAGAACATTGCGCATTCGACCCGCTCGACCGATTTCATCGCGCCGCATTCGGCCGCCGAGCGGGCCTTGCGTGATGCCGTGCTGGCGCTGGCGCCGAAAGCGGAATTTGCCCGCCGCATGATCAATTCCGGACGGCTGTCGGTGGCGACCGTCTATGACTTCGAAGATCTCGACGCCGGATGAAAGCCCGTTTGCGGGCTCGGCCCGCCTCGGTGCGCCGTTACCCGATTGTCCGGTGCGCCGGCCGAACGGCCGGGACAGTTATTTGCTTGAGCAGCTCAACGGCGATTTTATGTTGCTCGCCATCAAGGGCGACAAGCCGGTCGAACCGCCGGCCGGCGTCAAGCTGGCGACGGTCGGTATCGATGTCATCGATACCGATGGCGTGCTGGCGCAACGGCTCGATGCCACGCCGGGCGCGGTCTATCTATTGCGGCCCGATCAGCATCTGGCCGGGCGCTGGCGCACTTTCGACCGCGCCAAGGTCGAAGCCGCGCGCGCCCGCGCACTGGCCGGCTAGGAGAGGGGCATGCCTAAGCTCGTCACGCAATCGCAATTCGCCGATCCGGATGCTGCCTTCGTCGCGCTGGTCGAGGCGCGGCGCGGCTTGACGGTGGAGGCGGCGGCCGCGCTCGACACCCGGCTGGCGCTTATTCTGGCCAACCACATCGGCGATCTCGATGTGCTCAACGAAGCGATCGCGCTCGCTCAAGTGGCGACTCCGCCGAAAAAATAAATCGCACCATAAAAAAGCCCGGCCGAAGCCGGGCGTTTGATGATTGGTCGGAGCCGCTTCTTTCGCCGCGTTTCAGCGCGTGCAGACGATGGCGACGATGTTGTCGCAAGTCGTGCCATCGCAGCCGCCCGAGCCGCCGGTCGGAATGGCGCCGGTGATGTCGTCGCGGTCGACCTTGCGGTAGGACATCGCCTGCGCGAATTTGTGGGTCTTGCAATAGGCGTTGGCGACCGCCGCGCCGCATTTGGCGCCTGAAGCCAGGCAACGGTCGACGCCGTAGCCGTCCGGGTTGCTGGCAATGATGAACATGCGCCGTTCGGCCTGCGCGGCGGTGGCGAGGCCGAGGCACAGGACGGCGGTAAGACTGGCCAGGAGTGTCCGCATAGGTTCGCCCGCTTTCGGTGGAGGCGCCCGTCAGGCGCTAATATCAATAATGCGCCCGAATCCGTTAAGCCCCACTTAACCGAGTCGGTTTGGTCCGGCCGGGTGGCGCCAGAAGGCTACAATTTACGGGTGTTTTGTGCCGTGGTTCCCGGGCCTTGACGGGTCGCGCGCAACTCATCATTGTGCCGACTCATGAACGGCCTTAACCCTATCTGCGGCATTTGCCGCCAGATTATTAGCTAGCGCACAACGCTGGCTGCGGCCGTCTTTTCTCAAGTTCGAGAGTGCAGGACGCCCGGCCAGCCGGCCCGATGGATGTCTTATGGCTTTTGAGCTGAAACTTTACGACACGCTGACGCGCGAAAAGCGGCCGTTCAAGCCGATCGATCCGGCCAACGTGCGCATGTATGTCTGCGGGCCGACGGTCTACGACTTTGCCCATATCGGCAATGCGCGCCCGGTCATCGTGTTCGACGTGCTGTTCCGGCTGTTGCGCCACATCTATGGCCCGGACCACGTCACTTATGTCCGCAACATCACCGACGTCGACGACAAGATCAACGCCCGCGCCGCCGAGCGCGGCGTCGACATCCGGCAACTGACCAATGAAACGTACGAGAATTTCAAAGCCGACGTGACCGCGCTCGGCTGTCTGCCGCCGACGGTCGAACCGCGCGCCACCGAGCACATCACTGAGATGCGCGACATTATCGAACGGCTCGTGAAATCGGGCCACGCTTATGTCGCCGAGGATCATGTGTTGTTCGACACGCCGTCGATGCCGGACTACGGCAAATTGTCGAACCGGCCGCTCGACGACATGATCGCCGGCGCCCGCGTCGAGGTCGCGCCCTATAAGCGCAGCCCGACCGACTTCGTGTTGTGGAAACCGTCCAAGCCCGGCGAACCGTCATGGCCGTCGCCCGCCGGCATCAAGACGCCGGGCCGTCCGGGCTGGCATATCGAATGCTCGGCGATGGCCTGGAAACATCTCGGTGAGACCTTCGACATTCATGGCGGCGGCATCGATCTGGTGTTCCCGCACCACGAGAACGAAATCGCCCAGTCGCGCTGCGCCTTCGATTCCGGCGTGATGGCCAATTACTGGATGCACAATGGCTTTCTGCAGGTCGAAGGCGAGAAGATGTCGAAGAGCCTCGGCAACTTCTTCACCATCCACGAATTGCTGGCCGACTGGCCAGGCGAGGTGCTGCGCTTCAATATGCTGCGCACGCATTATCGCCAGCCGATCGACTGGACCGTGAAGGGCCTGGAAGAAAGTTGGAAGACGCTCGACGACTGGTACTGGGTGGTCGGCGACGCCGCCGGCTCGTCGGTGTCCCAGCAGGTGCTCGACGCGCTCGGTGACGACCTCAACACTCATCAGGTCATCACCGTGCTGCATGGCATCCGTAACCGGGCGCAAAGTGGCGACGAGACGGCGCGCGGTGAGCTGGCGGCATCTTTGCGGATGCTGGGCTTCTTGAACGAAAGCGCCGCGCAATGGGCGGCGCGCCGTCAATCGGCCGCCGGTGTCGATAGCGCCAAGGTTCAGTCGTTGATCGACGCGCGCACCGCCGCGCGCGCGGCCAAGGACTTCAAGGAGTCCGACCGTATTCGCGACGAGCTCGCCGCCATGGGCGTTGTGCTGAAGGACTCCAAGGAAGGCACGACCTGGGAGATCGCGCGTTAATGGCCAGCGCCCATCCCAAACTGGCGTTGCGGCCGTTTCTGCCGGCGGACACGCCGCTATTGGCGGATATTTTCCGCGAGAGCGTCATGGATCTGACCAGCGAAGACTATAGCGAGGCGCAGCAGGAAGCCTGGGTGTCGCGCATTGATGACTTGGAAGCCTTTGCCAAACGGCTGGGCGGGCAATTGTCGTTGATCGGAACCTTGCAGGGATCGCCGGTCGGCTTTGCCTCGCTCGCCGGCGGTAACAAAATCGACCTGCTCTACGTGCATCCGGTTGCCGCCGGGCAGGGCGTCGGCAATATGCTGATCGACGCGTTGGAGAAACTGGCCGGTGCGCGCGGCGCAGAAAAGTTGACCGTCGACGCCAGCGACAGCGCGCGCGGCTTTTTCGAAAAACGCGGCTACGTCGGCCAGCAACGCAATTCGATTTCGGTCGGCGACGAATGGCTCGCCAACACCACGATGTCCAAGCAACTCGGCCCCAAACCGGAGGCTCCATGACCAAGCCCGACACGCCGTTCCCGCGTCATTGGAAATATTACATCGTCTTGAAATACGCGGTGCTGATCGCCGCCGCTTTGCTGGCGCTCTACGTCTTCAGCCGGATGGCGTGAGGTTTTAAAGATGGCTCGCGAACGTCTTTATCTCTTCGACACCACGCTGCGCGACGGCGCGCAGACCAATGGCGTCGATTTCACGCTCGCCGACAAGCTGGCGATTGCCGGCATGCTGGATGAGCTCGGCATCGATTATGTCGAAGGTGGCTATCCCGGCGCCAATCCGACCGATACCGAATTGTTCGGCGCCAATCGTAAGCTCAAGACCACCTTCACCGCTTTCGGTATGACGCGGCGGCCTGGCCGGTCGGCCTCGAACGATCCCGGTCTGGCGGCCATGTTGGACGCCAAGGCCGATGCGATCTGTTTTGTTGCCAAGGCCTGGGATTATCATGTCCGGGTCGCGCTTGAGACCACTTTGGAAGAAAACATCGCCTCGATCCGCGACAGCGTGAAAGCGGCCAAGGCCAAGGGCTTTGAAGTGCTGCTCGACTGCGAGCATTTTTTCGACGGCTACAAGGCCAATCCGAAATTTGCGCTCGACTGCGCCAAAGCCGCCTACGAAGAAGGCGCGCGCTGGGTGGTGCTGTGCGATACCAATGGCGGCACACTGCCGCACGAGGTCGAAAAAATCGTCGGCGAGGTGGTAAAAGTCGTTCCCGGCGATCATGTCGGCATTCACGCACACAACGATACCGAACAGGCGGTCGCCAATTCCTTCGCCGCCGTGCGTGCCGGCGTCCGCCAGATTCAGGGCACGCTCAATGGACTGGGTGAACGCTGCGGCAATGCCAATCTGGTGTCGATCATTCCGACGCTGAAGCTCAAATCGGAATATGCCGACGCTTTCGACATCGGTGTTTCCGACGCGCAGCTCAAGAAGCTGACGAACATTTCACGTGCGCTCGACGAGCGGTTGAACCGGCCGTCGAACCGTTATGCGCCTTATGTCGGGGAGAATGCTTTCGGCACCAAGGCCGGCATTCACGCCTCGGCCATCGCCAAGGACCCGGCGACCTATGAACATGTCGCGCCCGAGTTGGTCGGCAACAAGCGCAAGGTGCTGGTGTCGGAGCAGGCCGGAAAATCCAATGTGCTGGCCGAACTGGAACGTATCGGCATCAAGGCCGACAAGGACGATCCGCGCATCGGACGCTTGCTCGAAATCGTCAAGGAGCGCGAAACGCTCGGCTATGCTTATGAGGCGGCCGATGCCTCGTTCGAATTGCTGGCGCGGCGCACGCTCGGCGCCGTTCCGGAGTTTTTCACCGTCCGGCAGTTCGACGTCAATGTCGAGCAACGCTACAACGCGGTCGGCGAACTGGTGACGGTGACGATGGCGACCGTCGAAGTCGAGGTTGAGCCGGGCGCCGAGCCGTTGTTGTCGGTGGCCAAGGGCAACGGCCCGGTCAACGCGCTCGATCTGGCGCTGCGCAAGGATCTCGGCAAATACCAGAAATATATCGATGGCCTGTCGCTGACCGATTTCCGGGTCCGTATCCTCAATGGCGGCACCGAGGCGGTGACGCGCGTGTTGATCGAAAGCCAGGACGAGAATGGCGATCACTGGACCACGATCGGCGTCTCGCCCAATATCATCGATGCGTCGTTCCAGGCCTTGATGGATTCGGTCATCTATAAGCTGGTGAAGTCGGGCGCACCGGCCTGATCTGCACAATTATGTGCATTTCTATGTGCGATTTTTCCACAGCGAAGTCGCGCGAATTGTTCTCCACAGCAACCGCTAACCTATTGCGGCGCAGCATGTTTTTCGTGCGCAATTTTGCGACGGCGATGTCATGATGTGACTTATGCCGGGACTGAGCCGAATGTTTTATTTGAAAGGTTGCATCTAAGACAGCCTAGCAGCATTGGGAAACGTTCATGACGAGTTTCTTACTTGGGATCGCGGCGGTCTTTGTTTTGTCGTTTCTGGTTATCGTCGTCTTGGTTTTGCGGGCGCCGCTTCTCGACGATTCGGCTTCTGTTTCGCGGATTATCGGTTCGAAGGCTACGCGAAAAGTCCGTGACCGCCGTTCGCCGATTGCGCCAGTGTAACGAAACGTCGAGCTTTATCGATCGTCGCGATTGCGACGATGAGATGGCTGTTGCCTATGCGCCATTTGAAATCGGCAGTGAGCGGCAATGATTGATCATGTCTCGGTCGCCGTGCGCGATCTCGATGTCGCAGCGCGCTTCTATGAAGCGGTGCTGGCGACACTTGGTTTGGCACGGCTTGAAACGCGGCAGGCGACCGTTGGCTTCGGCAAGAAATATCCCGAATTCTGGATCAATCTGCGCGGAGACATGACGCCGGTCGAAGCGACGAGCGGCGCCCATGTTTGCTTTCGCGCGCGTGAGCCGGCGATCGTCGATGCGTTTCATGCCGCGGCGTTGGCGGCCGGTGGCGCAAGCGATGGCGCTCCGGGTTTACGTCCGCAACACGGCGACGGCTACTATGCCGCCTTTATTCGCGACCTCGACAGCAATCGTATCGAGGCGGTGAGCTTTACCGCGACAAAATAGCTACAGCCGGTCGGCGACCGCCGACGGCATTTCCTTGGCCGTTTCCGGAGCGGCTTCGGCGGCCTTTTGCAACATCGGCAGAATATCTTCGACCCGGTCGGCGAACAGCAATTCGAAATCCATGCCGGGGCGGATGAAGTCGAGCGCCGTCATGTGATCGAGCAGGGCGCGCAACGGCTGCCAGAAATTCCTGATGTTGGCGATCAGGATCGGCTTTTTGTGCCGGCCGAGCTGCGCCCAGGTCATCTGCTCGACCAGTTCCTCAAGCGTGCCGACGCCGCCCGGCATGGCGACGAAGGCGTCGGCCATTTCGAACATCATGCGTTTGCGCTCGTGCATGTCCTTGGTGACGATCAGTTCCTGCGCCCCGTGCAGCGCGTGCTCGCGCCGGGTCAGGAAATCCGGAATGATGCCGGTGACGCTGCCGCCATGGTCGAGGACGGCGCGGGCGACCGCGCCCATCATGCCTTCGCCGCCGCCGCCATAGACCAGGCCGATGCCGCTTTGGGCCATCAGGGTGCCGAAGGCGGTCGCGGCCTCGACAAAGGCCGGGTCGGTGCCGGGGCCGGAGCCGCAATAGACGCAGATTTTTGCGATTTTGGCGGGTTTTTCAGGTCGATTCATGCCCTGCATGTGCAATGCGGCAGAGGGGTCGTCAAGATGGCGGGCAAAATACCCATTCTAAGCCTGGGAAATCCGGTCCGGAGGGTGCCGGCCGCCCGGAATCCCCCTATATGAGGGACTTCGACGGCGTGAGATTCCGCCGTCTTTTCCGGGATCTGAATGTCTAACCATCACCACCATCATGGCTCCGAGCCGTCGCCGCAGGTCTCCGCCGACCGCGGCGCGCTGTTTTCGACCATCATCCACCTCTGGCCCTACATCTGGCCGTCGGATCGGCGCGATCTGAAGCTGCGGGTGCTGGGCGCGCTTGGTCTGCTGCTGGCGGCCAAGCTCGCGACCGTCTTTGTGCCGTTCACCTTCAAATGGGCGACCGACGCGCTGGCCGGCACCGGCAGTGCGCCAGTGGCTGCGTCCGACTGGCTGCTCTGGGCGATGGCCGCGCCGATCGCCTTGACCATCGCTTACGGCGGCATGCGCATCCTGATGGCGATGCTGACGCAGTTGCGCGACGGCACCTTCGCCAAGGTGGCGATGTACGCGGTGCGCCGGCTGGCCTTCCGCACTTTCATGCACATGCACGAATTGTCGCTGCGCTTTCATCTCGAGCGCAAGACCGGCGGCTTGACGCGCGTTCTCGAGCGCGGCCGCAACGCGATCGAAACCATCGTGCGGATGGTGATCCTGCAACTTGACGCCGACGATCATCGAAGTGTCGCTGATCTCGGTCGTGCTGATGTGGCAGTTCGACTGGCGCTATGTCGCGGTCGTCCTGGTCACGGTCGGCTTCTATCTCGTCTATACCTATTACGCCACCGAATGGCGCATCGGCATTCGCCGCCAGATGAACGACAGCGACACCGACGCCAATATCAAGGCGATCGACTCGCTGCTCAATTACGAGACGGTGAAATATTTCAGCGCCGAGGAGCGCGAGGCCGAACGCTACGACCGCGCGATGGCGCGCTACGAGAAGGCTTCGACCAGCGCTTACACCTCGCTCGCCGTGCTCAATGCCGGGCAGGCGGTGATCTTCACCTTTGGCTTGGCCGCCGCGATGGTGATGTGCGCGACCGAGATCCGCGCCGGCAGCAAGACCGTCGGCGATTTCGTGCTGATCAACGCCATGATGATCCAGCTGTATCAGCCGCTCAATTTCATGGGCATGGTCTATCGCGAAATCAAACAGGCGGTGACCGACATCGAATTGATGTTCTCGATTTTGAACCGCGATCCGGAAATCAAGGATGAGCCGGCCGCGCCTGCGCTCGCGGTGACGACCGGGACGATCCGCTTCGAGAATGTCGAATTCGCCTATGAGCCCGGTCGCCGCATTCTCAAGGGCATCAGCTTCGAGGTGCCGGCCGGCAAGACGGTGGCGGTGGTCGGCCCGTCCGGCGCCGGCAAGTCGACGATGTCGCGGCTGTTGTTCCGCTTTTACGATCTGTTCGGCGGGCGCATTTTGATCGACGGCCAGGACATCGCCAAGGTGACGCAGAAGTCGCTGCGCCAAGCCATCGGCATGGTGCCGCAGGACACGGTGCTGTTTAACGACACCATCCGCTACAACATCCGCTATGGCCGCTGGGAAGCGACCGACGCCGAGGTCGAAGAGGCGGCCAAGCTCGCCCAGATCGACGGCTTCATCCGTCTGGCGCCGAAGGGCTATGAAGCCGAGGTCGGCGAGCGCGGCTTGAAGCTGTCGGGCGGCGAAAAGCAACGCGTCGCCATCGCCCGCACCATCCTGAAGGCGCCGCCAATTCTGGTGTTGGACGAGGCGACATCGGCGCTCGACAGCCACACCGAAAAGGAAATCCAGGACGCGCTGGAGCGGGTGTCGAAGGGCCGCACCACGCTGGTGATCGCGCACCGGCTGTCGACCATTGTCGGCGCCGACGAGATTATTGTGCTGCCCCAGGGCGAGATCGTCGAGCGCGGCAGCCATCATGCGCTGCTGGCCAAAGACGGGCTTTACGCCAGCATGTGGAACAGGCAGCGCGAGGCCGAGGAAGCCCGCGAGAAGCTCGCCCGCGCCGCCGAGGACGAGGGCGCGCCCAATCGCAATCCGCCGCCCGTGCGGGATATCATGACCGACGCGGCCGGTGCGCCGCCATTAGAAGCGCCCGCCGACGCGGCGGAGTAGGACAGCAAAATGTCGATCTATAATTCGATCCGCAAGCAAATGGTGCCGATCACGCCGGAGGGCTATCCTTTCATCGGCGCCTTTGCGCTCGTCAGTCTGATTCTGTTCTGGGTCTGGACCCCGCTCGGCTGGATCGGCACGGTGCTGACGTTGTGGTGCATTTATTTTTTCCGCGATCCGCCGCGCGTGACGCCGATGCGCGACGGCTTGGTGGTGTCGCCGGCCGACGGCCGCGTCAGCCAGATCACCACCGCGCCGCCGCCGCATGAGCTCGGTCTGGGCGCGACGCCGATGTTGCGCATCTCGGTATTCATGAGCGTGTTCGACTGCCACGTGAACCGCAGCCCGGTTGCCGGACGGGTTGAGAAGATCGTTTATCAGCCGGGCAAGTTCTTCAACGCCGACCTCGACAAGGCCTCGGTCGACAATGAGCGCAATTCGGTTGTGATCGCCACTGGCGGCACCCGCATCGCGGTGGTGCAGATCGCCGGGCTGATTGCGCGCCGGATCGTCTGTTATGTGCGCGAAAGCCAGCCGGTCGGCGCCGGCGAGCGCTTCGGCATGATCCGCTTCGGCTCGCGGCTTGACGTCTATCTGCCGGAAGGAACCCCGCCGATGGTCGCGGTCGGGCAGACCGCGCTGGCAGGCGAAACCGTGCTCGCCGATCTGCGCGCCAGCGACGAGGGGCGCGGGTTCCGCGCCGGCTGAATCCCGTCATCTGCAATCGTTAATGAGACGGCCAGGCGGCCCGCGCGCGGCGTGGCGCGATTGCCGCCAAGCGGCTATAGTGAGCCATGGTCTTTCAACCCATCGATCCAGACGCCCCGCCGCCGCCGCCGCTTCAAGGCGATCCCGGTGCGTACGCTGGTGCCCAATCTCATCACCTTGCTGGCGCTGTGCGCCGGTCTGACCGCGATCCGGTTGGCGATCGAGAGCAAGCTCGAACTGGCGCTGGCGGCGATCGTGTTTGCGGCCTTGCTCGACGGCATCGACGGGCGTGTCGCGCGCATGCTCAAGGGCACGTCGCGCTTCGGCGCCGAACTCGACAGCCTGGCCGACTTCGTCAATTTCGGCGTCGCGCCGGCGCTGATCCTGTATTTCTGGGGCCTGCACGAACTCAAATCGGCCGGCTGGATCGCGGCGCTGGTGTTTGCGATCTGCGCCGGGCTTGCGGCTGGCGCGCTTCAACGTGATGATCGACGATCCCGACAAGCCGGCTTGGGCGGGCAATTTCTTCACCGGCATTCCGGCGCCGGCCGGCGCGATGTGCGTGCTGTTGCCGATCTATCTTTATTTCCTCGGCGTCTCGAACGGCTTGGTGACGGCCTGGATCACTTTCTTCTACACGCTGGCCATCGGGCTGTTGATGGTGTCGCGGCTGCCGGTGTTTTCCGGCAAGCGCGTCGGAAAACGCGTGCCGCCGGAATTGGTGCTGCCGGTCTTCGTGGTGGTGGTGTTGTTTTTCGCGCTGCTGATCAGCTATCCGTGGGAAGTGCTCACGGTCGGCGCGATCGCTTATCTCATCTTGCTGCCGCTCGGTGCGCTGTCCTACCGCAAATATCAGCGCAAGGATGCGGAAGACGCCAAGGCGGCTGCTGCTGGCGGCACGTGAGCCGGCGTCGACGGATGCGCCGGTGCCGCCGGGCGCCGCCGGTTTGGGCCCGGAAAGCGATCGCCCGGCGCGGCTGAACTGATCGTCCCTTAAACCGAAGCCATCACACCATGCCGCGCGCCACCAGCGTTATCGCCGCCGACCACAGCCATGGCCGATCCGCGGCCGACACGGTCATTCTCGACTATGCGCAACGCAGCGCGGCGCAGGGCACGGTGATGAGCGCCAAAGGCGTCGACCATCGACATCGATCTGCACGGTCCGCGTTCGGTTGCGCACCGACGATCTGCTGGTGCTCGACAATGGCGACTTGGTCGAGGTCGTGGCCGCGCCCGAACCTCTGATCGAAGCGCGTGCCGCCGACGTTGCCGCGCTGGCGCGTTTGGCTTGGCATCTCGGCGACCGGCATATCCAGGTCGAATTGTTGCCCAATCGGATTCGGGCCAAGCGCGAGGCGGTGGTTGAGGCTTTGCTGGCGTCGCTTGGCGCGACAGTAAAAATGATCGAAGCGCCGTTCGAACCGGAAGGCGGCGCCTATGCTGCGGCGCCTGCGTCAAGTCATGACCATCATCATGGGCATGATCATCAGCATGACGAACATTGCGGTCACGATCACGCGCATGATCATGGTCATGATCACGCGAATGGCCATCGGCACAAATAAGATCAGGAAGTCTTGTTGCGGTAGCCCTGCGTGCCGAGCGGATAGCCCGGCATGATGTCGTAAGGATGCGCCCAGCCGGGCAGGGCTTCGATCCGTTGTTTCCAGGCGCCGATCGCCGGATGATCCTTGCCGATGTCGAAACCGAATTCCTCCGCCGGGTAGAACAAATAGCCAGTCAGCGAGATGTCGGCGATGGTCGGCTTGTCGCCGACCAGGAAGGGCGACTTCGCCAACCGCTTGTTGACGATTGCCAAGGCCGCGTCGAAACGACCTTTCATGAACGCCATCACCGCCGGGTCGCCGGCCGGCTTGACGAAGTTCTTCAGAAACCGGTACGGCCCGAGAAAGCCGTTGACTTTCTGATTGTCGAAAATGATCCAGCGCAGCGCTTCCAGTTCTTCGTCTTCACCCTGAGGCAAGAATTTGCCTGACTTGCGCGCGAGATAAGTCAGGATCACGCCCGATTGACTGAGTTTCTTCTTGCCGTCGACCAGCACCGGCGCTTCACCCATCTCATTGATGCTGTCGCGGAATTCCGGCGTGCGCTGCGGCGCGGCGCCGAAAAAGTCATACCAGATCGGCTCCCAGTCGGCGCCGATCAGATTGAGCATCAGCGCGGCGCGATAGGCGTTGCCGGACTGGGCGAAGCAATAAAGCTGATAGTCGGACATGAAATGCGGCCTTTGCAATGGCTGGGGACGGCGAAAGGAGAAAGCTTAGCGCGCCAGCGTGACCGGCGTATCGGTTTCCGATTTTCCTTCGAAGCGGCCGCCGGTCAAGTGCAACGTCGCCAGCAGATTATAGTCGTCGTCGCTGATCATGAGCGTGCCTTGTTGCAGCGACCAGCGCCGGCTCAGGAAAAACCGTTCCGGGCAGCCGCCTTCCGGCACGATCGCGCCGTCGGGTTCACCCGGATTGCCGGAAAACATCATGCCGCAGACCGGTGCCTTCGGCACCGACAAGATCCAGCGGCCGGGCATGGCGACGTCGGGCGCGGGTGGCTTCTCACGGTCTAACAACGAAGCCCCGCCGGCACAGCCGGCGAGTGTCAGTACGGTGAGGGCTGCCCCTGCGGCCCGAATGCCATTCATTCCAACCCCGTTTTTACTTCATGGTCGGGATCGAGAACTCGGCGCCTTCCTTCTGCCCGCTCGGCCAGCGCGAGGTGACCGTCTTGGTCTTGGTGTAGAACCGGATCGAGTCCGGACCGTGCTGGTTCAGGTCGCCGAAGCCGGAACGCTTCCAGCCACCGAAGGTGTGGTAGGACAGCGGCACCGGGATCGGGAAGTTGACGCCGACCATGCCGACCTGCACGCGATTGACGAAATTGCGCGCGGTGTCGCCGTCGCGGGTGTAGATCGCAACGCCGTTGCCGTAGTCATGTTCGGTCGGCAGACGCAGCGCTTCCTCATAGTTCTTGGCCCGCACCACCGACAGCACCGGGCCGAAGATTTCTTCTTTGTAGATGCGCATGTCCGGCGTCACGTTGTCGAACAGGCAGCCGCCCATGAAGTAACCTTTTTCATAGCCCTGCATTTTGAAACCGCGGCCGTCGACCGCCAGCGTGGCGCCTTCCTTGATGCCGACATCGACGTAATCGCGAACCCGGTTGAGCGCGGCTTGGGTCACCAGCGGGCCGTAGTCGGCCTTGTCGTCGGTCGACGGACCGATTTTCAGGCTTTCGACCCGCGGGATCAGTTTTTCCATCAGCAGGTCGGCGGTCTTCTGGCCGACCGGCACGGCAACCGAAATCGCCATGCAGCGCTCGCCGGCCGAGCCGTAGCCGGCGCCGATCAGCGCGTCGACCGCCTGGTCGATGTCGGCGTCCGGCATCACGATCATATGGTTCTTGGCGCCGCCGAAGCATTGCACCCGTTTGCCGTGGGCAGCGCCCGTCGAATAGATGTATTGCGCGATGTCGGAGGAGCCGACAAAGCCGACGGCCTGAATGCGGTGGTCGGTCAGCAGCGCGTCAACCGCTTCTTTGTCGCCGTTGACGACATTGAGAATGCCTTCCGGCAGGCCGGCTTCCAGGAACAGCTCGGCGATCCGCATCGGCACGGACGGGTCGCGCTCGGACGGCTTGAGAATGAAGGCATTGCCGCAGGCGATCGCCGGCGCGCATTTCCACAGCGGGATCATCGCCGGGAAGTTGAACGGGGTAATACCCGCCACCACGCCGAGCGGCTGGCGCATCGAATAGAGGTCGATGCCGGGGCCGGCGTCTTCGGTGTATTCGCCCTTCATCAAATGCGGGATGCCGCAGGCAAATTCGACCACTTCAAGGCCGCGCTGAATGTCGCCGCGGGCGTCGGGAACGGTTTTGCCGTGTTCGGATGACAGCAGCCTGGCCAGTTCGTCATATTCCTTGTGCACCAGCTCGAGGAATTTGAACATGACGCGGGCGCGGCGCTGCGGATTGGTCGCAGCCCAGGCCGGTTGGGCGGCCTCGGCATTGGCGATGGCGGCTTCGACTTCCGCTTTGCTGGCGAGGGCGACCTTGGCCTGGACCTCACCGGTATTCGGGTCGAAGACGTCGCCAGTGCGCCCGGAGGTGCCCTTGACGGTCTTGCCGCCGATGAAATGGCCGATATCACGCATGGGTCGCTCTCCTCGGGTTAATTCTTCACTAACAGCCCGGGTGGGCTGGCGGGACGCTTGGGCGCCCTTTTGGCAAGGCTTTTACCGCATTTAGCCGGCCGGTCCCAGCTTGGTTGGCCGAGGCCCAGGTAAATTTCTTTCACGATCAGTTAGCCTTTACCGGCTCTTAACAGCGTCCGTCTAGGGTCGTCTGGCGGTGTCAGTTGGGCAGTTCGCGTGCGTGGTGGGGTAGAGTCATGGACTTAGCGACAAGTCTCGGTCTGGCAGCCGGCGTCGGCGTCATCAGTATCGTCATCTTGATGGGTGGCGACCTGCACATGTTCGTTTCCGAGCATGCCGCCATTCTGATTTTCGGCGGCTCCACCGCGGCGACCCTGATCCGCTTCCCGTTTTCATCAATCGTGCATGGCGTGCCGCTCGGCATGAAGTTCGCCTTCACGATGCGCCGCATGACCCAGCGCGAACTGGTTGACGAAATCGCCGGCATCGCCGAAGTGGCGCGCAAGTCCGGCCCGGTCGGCCTGGAAAAGGTCGAGATCGAAGATGCTTTTCTGGCTAAGGGAATCCGCTTCGTCGCCGACGGTTACGACACCAATTTTATCCGCGACAACCTCGAACGCGACCGCGACAACTTTCTGACGCACCTTGACGAAGGGCAGAAGATCTATCGTGCCATCGGCGATTGCGCGCCAGCCTTCGGCATGATCGGTACGCTCATCGGCATGGTGCAGATGTTCTCGAACATGCAGGATCCGTCCAAGCTTGGCCCGTATATGGCGGGCGCGTTGCTGGCGACGTTCTACGGCGCGACGCTCGCGAACATGTTCTGTCTGCCGATCGCCGATAAACTGCATCTCAAGGTGGTCGACGAGGAAATCAACCGCTCATTGATTATCGACGGCATTTTGATGATCCGTGAAGCCAAGAATCCAACGCTGGTGCGCGAAATGCTGCTGGCCTATCTGCCGGAAAAGCATCGTCACGCCGCCGATGAAGGCGAGGCCGAGCCGGTCGCGGCCTAGCGGGTAAAGGGCATGGCCAAGAAAAATCGCGGCGGCAATCACGGCGGTCACGGCTGGTTCGTCACCTTCGCCGATCTGATGGCGTTGCTGGTCGCGTTTTTCGTGATGCTGGTGGCGTTCTCGACCCAAGATCAGGCCAAGCTGCAAGTCGTCGCCGGCTCGATGCGCGACGCCTTCGGCGTCCAGGACAAGGTTCGCTATTCCGGCATCATCGAAATGCTCGGCCTGCCGACGCGGCCGAAGCTTAAGAACGTCGCCAACATCGATCCGTCGGAAGCCTCGGCGACGCCGGGGCCGGACGACAAAGACCGCCACCGCACCTATGGCGCGCGCTTCAAGGACGACCGCAAATTCGCGCTCGCCTCCGCTTCGCTCCGCCAGGCGTTGCAGGACATGCCGGAAATTTCCGAAGTGTCCAAGCACATCATGCTGGAGGAGACCAAGGATGGTCTCAACATCGAGATCATCGATCAGGACGGCCGGTCGATGTTCGCCGATGGCCAGAAGGAGCCCTATGAGCGCACCCGGCTGCTGATCCAGAAGCTGGCGCCGGCGCTCAAGGCCATGCCGTTTCGGATTTCGATCACCGGCCACACCGCGACCAGCAAGGTGCCGCCGCGGCCGGGCTACGGGCCGTGGGAGTTGTCGGCCGACCGCGCCAATGCTGTGCGCCAGATTCTGGCGGCCGAAGGGGTCCCGGCCGGCCATTTTTTCATGGTGGCGGGAAAGGCCGACACCGAGCCATTGTTCCCCGATAACCCGTCAATGTCGCCGAACCGGCGGGTTACCATCACTTTGATGCGGGAAGAGCCGCCGATTCCGATCGATTTGCGGCCATAAACGCCAAAATTCGGGTTTTCTAGCGCCTAATTCATGGGCAGTGGTCCGGTGAAAAGCCGGGTATTCGGTCTTGCGCTTGAGTATTCTATCCCGCATTGCGGTGATATAAGGCCGGCCTTCCGACCCGCTGGCGGACCAAAAGACTGCTTCAAAGAGATATGGCGTGAACGAGACGGCAACCTCGGCCGAACCCAATAACGCGACCCCCGGCCAGGTCGTACCTCCGCGCTTCATCGCGCTGGCGCTTGGCAGCGTCGGAGTCGTCTATGGCGATATCGGCACCAGCCCTCTGTACGCCTTTCGCGAAGCGGTGCTGGCGGCGAGCAACGACAAGGGCGTTACCAGCGAAATCGTGCTCGGCGTGCTGTCGCTGATCGTCTGGGCGCTGATCGTTACCGTGACCTTGAAATACGTCTTGCTGCTGTTGCGCGCCGACAATAACGGCGAGGGCGGCACGCTGTCGCTGATGGCGCTGGCAACGCGCGCGTTTGGCCGCCGCACGCCGATCATTCTGATCCTGGGTATTATCGGCGCCGCCATGTTCTTGGGCGACTCGGTGATCACGCCGGCGATCTCGGTGTTGTCGGCGGTGGAAGGCCTTAAACTTGCCAGCCCGGCCTTCGCTGAATATGTCGCGCCGCTCGCGGTCGTCATTCTGATCGGCTTGTTCGCAGCGCAAGCAGCGGCACCGCCAAAGTGGCTGCGTTCTTCGGGCCGGTGATGGTGGTCTGGTTTGCGACGATTGCCGATCGCCGGCGCCATGCACATCGCTGACGACCCGCATATGCTGTTCGCGCTTAATCCGATTTATGGCATCGCGTTTCTGCTGCACCACGGCACCATCGGCCTGGTCACGCTCGGCGCGGTGTTCCTGGCGGTCACCGGTCGGCGAAGCGCTCTATGCCGATCTCGGCCATTTCGGCCGCAAGCCGATCCAGACCGCGTGGCTGTGCTGGTGTTGCCGGCCTTGCTGATCAATTATTTCGGCCAGGGCGCGAAAGTGCTGGCCGATCCGGCCGCGATCGAAAATCCGTTCTTCCTGCTGGTGCCGGAAGCCTTGCTGCTGCCGATGGTGCTGTTGGCGACCGCGGCGACCGTCATCGCCAGCCAGGCCGTCATCACCGGCGCTTATTCGCTGGCGCATCAGGCCATTCAACTCGGTCTGTTGCCGCGGCTGGCGATCCTGCCACACGTCGGAGTCGCATGTCGGCCAGATCTATATTCCGCGCGTGACGATGGCTGCTGTTGATCGGCGTGTTGTTGTTGGTCGGCCTGTTCCGGACGTCGAGCGCGCTGGCGTCCGCCTATGGCATCGCGGTGGCCGGCACGATGGTGGTGGACGCGTCTGATGGCTTCTTCGTGATGTGGAAGCTATGGAAATGGCCGTTCTGGCGAGGCGCCTTGCGCTGATGTTGCCGTTCGTGTTCGTCGATCTCGACTTTCTTCGCCGCCAATGCTGCTGAAAATGTTTGAGGGCGCGCTGGATGCCGTTGCTGTTCGGCGCCACGATGGTGATGATGATGCTGACTTGGCGGCGCGGCACCGGCATTCTCGCTCAGCAAGACGCGGCGCACCGAAGTGCCGATTGACACGTTGTTCCGCAATCTGGAGAAAAAGCCGCCGCATATCGTGCCGGGCACGGCGGTGTTCCTCACCAGCGATCCGGATTTCGCGCCGACCGCGCTGATGCATAGCCTCAAGCACTACAAGGTGCTGCACGAAAAGAATGTCATCCTGACCATCGAGACCGGCGGACACGCCGCGCGTGCCGGAGGCAGAGCGCGTGCAAATCACGCCGTTGTCGGAGCACTTTCGCCGGGTGGTCGCTGAGGTTCGGCTATCATGGAGCACGCCGAACGTGCCGAAGGCGCTGGCGATCGCGCGCAAGCACGGCTGGCAGTTCGACATCATGTCGACGTCGTTTTTCCTGTCGCGGCGCACGCTTGCGGCCGGCGGCGCAGTCCGGCATGCCGCGCTGGCAGGACCATCTGTTCATCGCGCTGGCGCGCTCGGCCAACGACGCGACCGACTATTTCCAGATCCCGACCGGGCGCGTGGTCGAAGTCGGAACGCAGGTGACCGTCTGAAAAGTCAGCGTGCGGCCGGCCGCGATTCCGGCTAAAAAGCCAGGCGTTGCGACAGAGCTATGGAGTTGCGCAAATGGCCGACGAAATGCCGCGCGCGGACGAGGTGACCAACCTGACGCCGGACGAGGTCGCCGCCGGATTGCGCGAAGGCCGCATGCTGCTGGTGGACGTGCGCGAGTTGAACGAGACCGCGGTCGGAGAGCTATCCGGAGGCGGTCGATCGTGCCGCTGTCGGCCTTCGATCCGGCCGCCATTCCCGATCCGCAGGGCAAGCAGGTGGTGTTTGCCTGCCGGTCGGGCCGGCGCTCGATCACGGCCTCGGTCGCGGCGCAGGACGCCGGCTACCCCTATAACGCACCATATGGCCGGCGGCATCATTGCCTGGAAGGCGGCGGGGCTGCCGACCAAGACCTGACCGGTGGTCATGACCGGCAATTGGTCGGGTTTTGGCGTCTTCCGGCCGCCAGCGCCGGTGCAGCCAGAGCCATTGCTCGGGATGTTCGCGGATCCAGCCTTCGACCACATTCATGATGATCTGCGTGGTCGCGGCGATGTCGATCTTGCCGTCGGCGTCGCGCGCCGGCTTGATCTCCTCGGTCAGTTCGGCGCGAAAGCGGTTGCCCGGCAGGCGGATCATGCGGGTGCCGTGGATCGGGCAATCGAAATGTTGCGCCAGCCGGGCCAGCAGCGGATTGGCCATGGTGCGCTGGCCGAAAAAGGTGACCTCGACGCCGCGCACATAATACTGGTCGACCAGCATGCCGACATGGGCGCCGCGCTTGAGCGCATCGGCGAGCTTGACCGGCGCGTCGAGCCCGGTGGCGATCAGTGTTCCCATGCTGGCGACGCGGGTTTGCTGCAGCCAGCGGTTGATGGCCGCGATATTGGGCCGCCGGTACAGCACCGCGCTGTCGAGGCCATGGGTGGCCGCGCAGATCGCCGGCAATTCCCAGTTGGCGAGATGGGCAGCGAAAATCAGCGCCGGCTTGCCGTCATGGGCGAGCTGGTCGAAACGTTCGGTGTCTTCCGGCCGGAATTCAACGCGGCTCGGCCGCTCCGGGTGCGCGGCATCGTAATCCCAGAGCGGTCGAGCTGGGCGAATTCGGCGCCGACGCGGCCGAGATTGTCCCAGACGCCGCGCAGGATGGTATCGATCTCGGCGGCGGATTTTTCCGGGAAGGCGGCGGTTAGAGCTTATCGCGCGCGATCTCGTTCTCGCGCAGCAGCGGGCCGATGGTGCGCATCAGCCAGCCGCCGAAATTGGCCATGCGGTCGGGATTGATCAGCCGGAGCAGCTTGAGCAGCGAGACGACGAGCGCGCCGACCGCGGCATTGCCGGCCTGTTTCAAGCGCTGGCGCAGCCGGCGCTTGATGCGAGCCGTCGCCATCAAAAATTGCACGATCACTTTGCCGAAGACCTGGCGGCTTTCCAGCCGCTCCAGACCGCGTTCGAAATCGGTCAGCGCGAATTCGGTGTCGATGATCGGCGCCATGCCGGCCGCCATCTTCGACAGGCAGTCGCGGATATTGCGCATGATTGCAGCCGAACGACGCCAGGATCTTGTACTGCTGCTGGAACAGCTGCATCAGATTGATGGTGACGGTCGGACCGGCGGTCGAACCGCAGGTGACCAGACGGCCGCCGCGCTTGAGGCAGAACAGCGAGGCATTGAAGCCTTCGCCGCCGACATGTTCGAACACGACGTCGACGCCTTTTTTCTTGGTCAGCTTGCGCACCACGCCTTCGAAGCGTTCGGTCTTGTAGTTGATGACATGATCGGCGCCGAGCGCCTTGGCCTTCTCGGCCTTGGCGTCGTCGCCGACGGTGGTGATGACGGTGCAGCCGAGCGCCTTCGCCATCTTGATCGCGACCGAGCCGATGCCGGAGCCGGCGGCATGCACCAGGATGGTTTCGCCGGGCTTGAGCTTGGCGTTGTCGAACAGCATGTGCTCGGTGGTGCCGAAGGCGATCGGCGCGCAGGCGGCGTCGCGCAGCGACACGCCGTCCGGCACCGGAACGACCAGCCGCGCCGGCAGATTGATCAGATCGCGCGCAAAGCCGTCGAGATGAAAGCCCATGATGCCGGCGACGTTTTCGCACAGATTGTCGCGGCCCTCCTGGCAGGCCGGGCAGTGGCCGCAGGTCATGGCGCCATACATCACGACCTTGTCGCCGCTCTTGAACTTGGCCACGCCCGGGCCGACGGCCGGCGATCTCGCCCGAGGCTTCGGCGCCGACGACCAACGGCAGCTTGCGCTTGGCGAAGGCCATGCCGCGAAAGCCCCAGACGTCGAGGTGATTGAGCGCGACCGCCTTGATGCGGACCTGCACTTCGCCTTCGGCCGGGCGGGTTGGGGTCCGGCACCTCGACCAGTTCGAGTTTGCGGTCGCCGATCAGTTGAAGGGCGCGCATGACTCTTGCTGACGGTTGCGGGCCGCGGCCGCAAGTTACTTGACGGCGGCCGGGCGGATGACGGGGAGGGCCGGGAGGCGGACGACGGCGTTACGCCGTCGGCTCCAGGCCCAAGACCAGCGACACATTCTGCCCGCCGAAGCCGAAAGAATTCGAAATGGCATGGCGCATCGCCACGTCGCGCGCCTTTCTCGGGCACGACGTCGAGCGGGATCGCGGGGTCTTCGGTCGTAATTGATGGTCGGCGGAATGCGCTGGTGGTGCAGCGTGAGAATGGAAAACACCGCTTCGATCGCGCCGGCGGCCGACAGCGTATGGCCGATCATCGACTTGTTCGACGAAATCGGCACGTTCTTCATGCGCTCGCCGAACACGGTCGAGACGCCGAGATATTCCATCTTGTCGTTTTCCGGCGTGCTGGTGCCGTGGGCATTGACGTAGTCGATGTCGTCGGGCGACAGACCGGCATCCTTGATGCCGCTGGCGATGCAGCCGATGATCGGCTTGCCGTCCGGGCTCGACCGGGTGCGGTGGAACGCATCGGCCATCTCGCCGCAGCCTTCCAGCACGCCGATGATCTTGGCGCCGCGCGCTTTCGCCGATTCATAGCTTTCCAGCACCAAGGCGCCGGCGCCTTCGGCCATGATGAAACCGTCGCGGTTTTTCGAGAACGGCTTGGACGCCAAAGCCGGATTGTCGTTGCTGGTCGACAAGGCCGACAGCAACGAAAAGCGGATCATCGCTTCGGGATTGATCGAGCCGTCGGTGCCGATGCATAGCGCGGCGTCGGTCTCGCCGCGGCGAATGGCTTCGACGCCGAGCTGGACGGCGCTCGCGCCCGAGGCGCAGGCGGTCGACAGCGAAATCGGCGAGCCTTGCGTGCCGAATTTGTCGGCGATGTGATCGGCCACCGAGCCAAACATGAAGCGATCGTGGTAGGCGGGGAACTGATTGCTGACGCGCAGCAGGTCGTTATAGGTGACCTGGTCGTTGGCGCCGGCCACGTTGCTGACTTCGATCCGTTGCGGCCATTCAACCTCGATCGGCGGCACCGCCACGAACAACGGACCGGGGAAATGTCCGGCCGTGCCGAGGCCGGATTCGGCGATCGCTTCCTTGGCGGCGAGATCGGCGAAGGTTTCCGCCAAAGCCGCCGTGGTGGTCTGAGGCCCGAGGAAGTCGATGGTGCCGGCGATGCGGGTCCGCATACCGTCGGTGGCAAAGCGGGTAATGGCGCTGATGCCGGACACGCCGGCCGTCAGCTTGGCCCAGTTGTCGGCCTTGCCGGCGCCGAGCGAGGTCACGACGCCGAGACCGGTCACCACCACGATCGGGCGGCCCAATTTGTCCTTGCCGCTGAATTTACCAGTGCCGGATGTCATCTCGCGGTCTCCCTTAGTCGACCCGTTCGACCAGCGCCATGCCTTCGCCGCGCCAGTGGCCGACACCGGTCACAACGACCTGGTCAACGCTGCCGCTCATCGGCTGCTCCAGCCCGCTGGCGTCGCAGGGCGGAAACAGGCTGCCATGGCCTAGCACCATGGTGGCCAACGCCACATTCATCGGGAATTGCGGCTCAAGCCCATGACCGAGATAAGTGCCGGTGGCGCGAACGGCAAGGCCGTCTTTGGCGGTCTCGGCCTCCAGGAAGGCGCGTTCTTCGGTGGTCGCGGGCGACGCGCCGGTCGCGCCCGACAAAATGGCGGCGTGGCCCGGTTTGACCTTGTCCTTGATCCTGCCCCACAGCCGCGCCAGCGTGCCGGTGATGGCGCCGGCTTTGCGGCCGGAACGGTCGGACAGCACGGCCGTCAGCCGTGCCAGCGGCTTGGCGCCGCGCGCCTCGGCATGCTCGCGCGCTTCGATCACCAGGAAGGCGCCGAGCGAGGCAAGCGCGAAGCCGCCTTTGTCGCCGCGTTCCCAGACCGGCGTCAGATGGTCCTTCAGGCAATAGCCGCCGAATTCGTACAGCATCAGCAGGTCGGCGCGTTCGCCGTTATGGGCGCCGCCGACCAGCGCGATGTCGCTTTGTCCGGCGGCGATGCGCGACAACGCGATGCGGACGGCGTCGACGCCGGAAGCTTCCTCGCCCATGAAGGTGCGCGACGAGCCGGTGACGCCGTGGACGATCGAAATATTGCCGGCCAGAAGATTGGAGAGCTGCGCCAGGAACAAAGTCGGGCGCAGATCGGCCATCATCGTTTCGTTGAGCAGGGCGGCTGGATTGGCCGCATTCGGGATGCCGCTCAGGATGGTGGTATCGACCTTGAGATCGCGCTCGCCGCCGCCAGCCGCGACGATCATGTCCATGCGCTGGAGAATGTCGGTCTTGCCTTTGACGCCGGCGGAATCGAGCGCCAGTCCGGCCGCATAGGTGCCGATGCGCTGCCAGTTTTCCATCTGACGCTGATCGCCCTTTTTCGGGATCTGAGCATCAAAATTGATCGGCGCCAGCGGGTGCACGACGAACGGCGCGAATGTCGTTTCGTCGGCGGTGGGCTTGGCCGCCGTCAGCTTTTGCCAGTGTGCGTCGTTGCCTTCGCCGAGACAGGAAACGATGCCGATACCGGTGATCCAGGCCTCGCGCGGAGCGGGAGCATCAGACATCGGCCGCGGCCTCAAGGTTCAGGCCGAGCCGGACCGCATTGGCGCGCATCTGGCCCGCCATTTCAGCGTTGGGGAAATCGAGCACGCGCAAGGTGAGGGTGGCGTCGCAGATCACCTTGCTGTCACGCTTGATTTTCGCCTCCATGACCGCGAAGCCGGAGCCGTCATGGGCCAGGTGCGATTCAATCATCAACACCTGACCGGGCATGACGAAAGTGCGCAGTTTGGCGTCCTTGACCGAAGCCAGAAACGGCATGCGCTCGAAGCCTTTGGCCGCGACCACGAGCCAGCCCGAGGTTTGCGCCATGGCCTCGATCAACAGCACGCCCGGCATCAGCGGATAGCCGGGGAAATGCCCTTCGAACACAGTGCTTTCGGCAGGGATCTTGGCCTCAGCGCAAATCTTTCGATCGGCGAGATTGAGATCAACGACGCGATCGATCAGCTGGAAATACTCGAGACGCATGGGGCGCTGTGCTTCTGGTCAGCTCTAGGCCCCTTTGGCAGCGACGAGTTCGTCGATGCGGGCGCTGAGGTTTTTAAGAACGAAATACTGATCGGTGGTCGCTTTGCCGTCGCTGACTTCCTGGGTCCATTGCTCAAGCGGGAGCTTGATCCCGAAGGCTTTGTCGATGGCGAAGGCGATATCGAGGAAATCCAGGCTGTCGATGCCAAGATCGTTAATGGCGTGACTTTCCGGTGTAATGGAGTCGCGCGGAATATCGCAGGTCTCGGCGATAATATTGGCAATGCTTTCGTATGTGGAGGACATCGATAACTCTCTGATTTATTAGGCGTTCTGGCAATTCCCGAGGGTCGTGCTCAATGCCCGCTGGATCGACCCTAAGACCAGTTTTTCGCCGGTAAACGGTCGGTTGCCCGTATAGCGAAGCGGGGGCTTAAGTTCAATGGCGGTGGCATTTTGCCGGTTAATCGGTCGACGGCCGTGCCTGCTAAGCCGAAACGGCCGTTTTGGTCAAAAACGAGCCCCCGGTGGCCGATCCTACCATCGGTCCCTGGGTACTACGGAGACCGGTGTGCAGCCGCGACGGCCAGACAAGACGCAGTCCTGATTCTTGCGCATCTGGGCCATGGTATCGGCTATCCAGTAGCCTGCGCCGATCAGCCCCAGCACGAGCAGAAAGGCCGCCAGATTGACGATCATGCGGTGGCGATAATCATCCTGGCCGTCGCTGTGCTGATATTTGCGTAAATCCGGGATCAAGTCCGGGCTGAGCTCCGCGACCAGTCTGGTGCCCGATCCGCGCGTTACAACCGGGCCGCGTCGGAAGGGCAGCACGCGCGCCCCGGTGTGGGGCTCGGGCTTGCCCCCAACAAGCTTGGTGGCCGTCGGTTTATCGCTGGTCTTATCGTCGGTCATAGAATCACGGGCCGCAGTCGGCTGCCTCTGGCGCCAACCTAGCATGAAGCCCGGGGCGGTTCGACGGTGTCGGCGGCTATTGAACCGCCCCGGAGCGCTCCCGCCACCGCCAAAATGCTAATATTTTCAATCCGGTGACCCCAGCACGGCGGCCGGGAAAGGGGTCCGGCCGGGCCCCACAAAGTTTCTTGTCCCCCACAGGCGCTTAAGCCAATGTCATTTTTGGCGCCGGTCGTATAAAGACGGCGGGCTCTGCCTTTCGACCCGAGGAACGCATGTGCGCCAGCGCGCGCGGCCTCAACCAGATTGTGGCGTCACGACCGCGGTCGACGGGGGGCTGACAGGTCTTTTCACAACGATGAAAAGGCAGCGTGGGGATCGGGGTCTAGCTTGTTTCAATCGATAGCAGCACTCGGACATTTCGTGACCGTCGATTTGTCCGGCTTCACCAAGATGACGTCGCTGATGGTATTGCCGTTTGCGCATGAGGATCTCGCGATCATCCTCGGCGGCTATATCATCGTGAACCACTTGATGCCGGCCACTTGGGTGGTGCTGAGCATCTATGGCGGCATCGTCGCCAGCGATTTCGCGCTGTACGGGATCGGCGCCGCAGCGCGTTATCTGCCGTGGCTATCGCGCTACGCGGTCGACGATCGTGTGCGCCGCTTCGGCGGAAGTCTTCAGAATAACGTCTTCGGTCTGGTGGCTTTATGCCGGGTGGTGCCGGGCATTGTCTTTGTCTCCTTCGTGGCCTGCGGTTGGGCGCGGGTCTCGCTGTGGCGCTTTACCGTTGCCAGTCTGATCGTATCGGCGCTTTATCTGCCTCTGATGCTTTATGCGGTGGTCGCGTTCGGCGACAGGCTCGACAATCATGTCGGGCTTTGGGCCTGGCCGGTTCTTTTCGTCGCGCTCGCTGCCTCCGGTTTCGCGCGAAGGCGCATCTTCGCGCGTCGCGATGCGCCGGGCCCGGACACGCCAGATTCGGGCGAGCCTGACGCGACGCTGCCGAACAACTCATTCGGCATGCCGCCGTTGACTCGCGCCGACCGCAAGGTGGCAAAAGCCGAGCGAATTCCGCCGGCGTTGTTTTATGTGCCGCTGGTATTGAACTGGATCTGGCTCGGCTTGCGCCACCGCTGCTTGACGTTGCCGACCGCGGCCAACCCCAAGATATTCACCGGCGGGATGTGGGGCGAAACCAAAAGCTCGTATCTCGACGATGTTGCGCCGGACGAGCGGCCCTGGATTGCCAAATATGTCGTCGTCGATCGGCCGGCCGGCGCCGCCGATCCAGCCGACGAGACGGCGCGGGCGCTGGCCGCGCTTGAAGCCGCTGGCCTCGGTTTTCCGCTGATCGCCAAGCCGGATATTGGTTGGCATGGCCACGGTGTGCGGCGTATCGACGACCGTGCGCAACTCGAAGACTACGTTGCGAAATTCCCCGACGGTCATGCGATCATGCTGCAACGCTTCGTGCCTTATGTGGCGGAGGCGGCGGTGTTGTATTCGCGGCTGCCAGGCGAGGCGACCGGGCGCGTTCAGTCTTTGACCTTGCGCTATTTCCCGCATGTCGTCGGCAATGGCCGGATGACGGTACGCGAACTTATTGCCTGCGACCCGCGCGCCCAATGGAAACAGGCGTTGCATCTGGGCGTCGATCCGACACATAGCGGCGTCGATCCGATTGATCTCGATCGTAGTACCGGAGCGGGGCGAAGTCGTGCGCATCGCGCTGATTGGTAATCAGCGCGCCGGCGCGCTCTACCGCGACGGTCGGCGCTACATCACGCCGGCATTGGAGGCGCGCTTCGACGCCATCGCGCGCAGTATGCCCGAATTTCACTATGGCCGCTTCGACCTGCGCTTCGAGAGCATCGAAGGGCTGATGCGGGGCGAAGACTTCTCGATCGTGGAAATCAACGGTATTGGCGGCGAGGCGATCGATTGCTGGGATCCGCATTTCGGCGTCTTGGCGGTATACCGCAAACTCGCCGAACAGCAGCGCTTGCTGTTCGAGATCGGCGAACGCAACCGCGCCCGCGGCTTCCAGCCGACCAAGGCCGGTGAATTCATCGCCAGCCTGTTCAGGCAGACTAAATTGATCGGCCGCTACCCGGCCTCGGTTTAGTCCGGGCCCGCATTGGACGGCTCGGCGCGGAGCCTTTAGACTGTTCGCAATGGGAAAGCCTGTCCGATCTCGGCGGATTATTGCGCTGGTCGCCGCCTATGTGATGGCGCTGCAGGCCTTGCTGCTGCCGTTATCGGTGGCGGCGGGCAGTCCCTTTATTAACAGCCTGTGCGCGTCGTCGGCCGGCAGCACACAAAAGCCGCTCAGCCATCAAAACGGCTGTCCCTGCGCCGCCGGTTGCGGCATGCAGTGCTGCACCCACCACGGGCTGGCGGGGGCACCGCAAGTCACCGTCGCACCGGCTTTGTCGCAGAGTTACGCGATGCTGGTGGCGCCGATGTTGGCGCCGGCCACGCGGGCCTTTGAACGGCGGCCGCAAATCCCACGCGCGCCGCCGGCCGCCTGACCTTTAAGAATTCAAATCACATCACTGTTCGACTTTTTAATCCGAGCTCGCAAAGCGGCGTTTGAGACAGCGCGCCTTTGCGGCGTCAGGAGCTATCAAAATGACTCGTACTTCCTTTTTCGCCGCCGGTATCCTTGCCGCGTCGATTGCCGCCACCTTCACGCTGCCGGCCCAGGCCGAAGACGTGACCGTCGGCAGTTTGAAGATCCATGCGCCCTGGGCGCGCGCCACGCCGAAGGGCGCCAGCATTGGCGGCGGCTACATGGCGGTCACCAATACCGGCAAAGCGCCCGACCGTCTGGTTGGCGGTAGCACCGACATTTCAAAGAGCTTTGAAGTCCATGAGATGAGCATGGACAAGGGCATCATGAAAATGCGGCAGCTGGTGAACGGTCTGGAGATCAAGCCGGGACAGACGGTGACCTTCAAGCCGGGCAGCTATCACGTCATGTTCATGGGCCTGAAGCATCAATTGATGAAGGGCCAGCACTTCAATGTGACGCTGCAATTCGAAAAGGCTGGCAAGGTCGACGTCGATTTCGTCGTTGGCGGCATCGGCGCCCAAAGCATCGGTCCTGCCGGCGGCCACGTCATGCCTGGCATGAAGATGAAATAACCCGACGTCTGTCATGTTGGCCGCGATCCACCTTTCGTTCATTGTCCGCCTGCGTGCGGACGAGCGGAGGGTGGACCGTCGGCCGGCGGGTCATCGTGAGACCGTACTCGACAGGTTCGCCAATGCGAGCGCACCCGGCGACCGGTGATGCGATCAATGCGAAACTTTAGAGTTGTAATGGTCGGTCGGCGCGGTTGGCAAATGCCGTGAATCGCTGTCATAAGGCTACGTATGGCAGCCAATCCAAAACCCCAACCGAAGCTCGTCATCCGCAACGCGGTACCCGCCGACATTGACGGCATTCGTGCCGTTATGGCCAAGGCCTATCCGTCCTTTGGGGCGCACGGTGTTTACTCCGAAGCGCAATTGCGCGGCCAGATGCACCAGTTTCCGGAAGGACAATTTGTCGCGACTTATGAAGGCCGCATTATCGGGTATTGCGCTACCTTCCGGATCCCGGAAAGCTTGGCGCTGACTAAGCATGACTGGGCGAGCATTACCGGGCGCGGCTATGCGTCGCGCCACGACCCGCAGGGCGATTGGCTCTATGGCATGGATGTCTGTGTTGACCCCGATTTCCGTGGGCGTCGGATCGGCCAGCGCCTTTACAATGAGCGCAAACGACTGTGCCAGCATCTGCGGCTCAAGGGTGTCGTCTTTGCCGGCCGTATGCCGAACCTGTCGCGGCGCTGGAACAGCGTCGGCTCAGCCGACAACTACTTAAAAATGGTTCTCGAAGGAAAGCAGAAAGATCCGGTCATCGGCTTTCAGCTACGTAACGGCTTCGAAGTGATCGGCTTGCTGCCGGATTACTTGCCGCTTGACCATGAATCGCGCGGCTATGCCACCCACATGATCTGGCGCAATCCGCAGGTCGACGCCGAACTGACGTCGACGCCGGCGCGCATGACGCGGCGGCCGCAGAGCGTGCGGGTTGCCGCAGTCCAATACCAGTTGCGCGCGGTCAATTCGTTCGAGGAATTCGCCCACCAGGTCGAATATTTCGTCGACGTTGTCGCCGACTATAAAGCCGACTTCGCGGTGTTCCCGGAACTGTTCACGCTGCAATTGCTGTCGATCGAGAACGAGCAAATTCCGGCCGCCGAGGCGATCGGCAAGCTGACTGAATATACCGCGCGTTTCAAAGAGATGATGAGCCGGTTGGCGGTCAGTTACAATGTCAACATCATCGGCGGTTCGCACCCGACGCGCGAAGCCGACGGCGAAGTTTACAATATCTCTTACGTGTTTCTGCGTGATGGCAGTATTCACGAGCAGCACAAGATCCACCCGACGCCGAATGAGCGCTATTGGTGGAACGTCAAGGGCGGCAACAAAGTCAATGTCATCGATACCGATTGCGGTCCGATTGGCGTGCTGATCTGTTACGACGTCGAATTCCCGGAAATCGTCCGTCACGTCGTCGATCAGGGCGCGGCGATCGTCTTTGTTCCGTTCTGCACCGATGAGCGCCAGAGCTATCTGCGCGTGCGTTATTGCTCGCAGGCGCGCGCGGTTGAAAACCAGTGCTATGTCGTGATGGCTGGCAATGTCGGCAATCTGCCCAAGGTCGACAACATGGATATTCAGTATTCGCAGAGCTGCGTGTTGACGCCGTGCGATTTTCCGTTCGCGCGTGACGGCATTGCCGCCGATACCACGCCGAATGTCGAAATGGTGGCGATCGCCGACTTGCCGCTCGACAGCTTACGCGGCGCGCGCCAGGGCGGCACCGTGCAGAACCTCAAGGATCGCCGGTTCGATCTGTATTCGGTAACGTGGCGCGGCAGCTGATTGGTGCTGCTGAAACGGTCAGACATCAAAAAAATCCCGGCGTTGCGATGGCGCCGGGATTTTGCATTTGGAGTGGGCTTTGGCGCTGGGTGCTATTTCGGCTCTGAGAAAGCGAGCTTCTCGGTCGCCGGCGGCAACATGCCGAAGACATTGAGCGTCATCGCCACCATCGCATAATAGCCGATGATGCCAACCAGTTCGACCGTGGCTGCATCGCCAAGCAGGGCGTTGACGCGCTTGTAGTTGCGGTCGCTGACGCGCTTTTTCTTGTAGAGCTCATGGACGAAGTCATAGATCGCGCGTTCGTCTTTGGCGGCTGTCTTCGGCGCGCGGCCCGAGCGTAGGTCGGCAATGGTCTTCGGCTTGACGCCGGCGCGTTCGGCGATCGGCGCATGGGCGAACCATTCATATTGCGCGCGCCACAGCCGGGCCGTGCACAAAATGGCGAATTCCGACAGCCGGGGCGGCACTGCGGTCTTGAGGCGGCAATGACCGCCGAGCGCCTGCGCATACTGGCCGAACTGCGGCGCGTGCAGCCAGACCGCGAACGGACCGCGCGGGTTGATCGACTTGCCGCGCGGGCCGGAGCGGATCGATTTCATGAGCGCGCGCTGGGCGGCATTCATGCCCGATTCGACGGGGGTGGCGAGGCGTTGCGCGGGACGCTTGGCGGGCATGGGACTTCCTTGTCGGGCGGGATGACGGATAGGGCAGGCTTGCAAACGTCGGTCGGCGTGGTGACTGACGTCGGTTGCGAAATGAGACTAATATGACGCAAAATTCAAGCGGTCCCTGGGCGATAAGCCGGGGCGCAATCCATTGCGATTGGTAACTGAGGCGCGGAGGCGCACATGACGATCGACAGGCGGATTAAGACACTGATGGCGGCGTTCGCGCTGGCGGTGCTGGTCGAGCCCGCTTGGGCTGATGCGATCGATGGCAACTGGTGCCACGACGACGGTCGTCACTTCAGCATTCGAGGGCCGGAAATCGTCACGCCCGGTGGCGTCCGCGTGGCGGGGAATTACAGCCGTCATGCCTTTTCTTACCGGACCCCGGCTGCGGAACCGGGCGCGGGCCAGACCGTCGATATGTCGCTAGCCGATGAGAATACGGTCTATCTGCGCCGGGGCGAAGCGGCCGCGGCCGGTGCACCGGAGGTTTGGCGGCGCTGTTCTCCGTCGGTCAGCTAGCGGGCAGCCGTCCGGGCATAAGGCCAAAAATGGTCGTCCGGCTATTCCACCGCCGCCGTGACGCGTAGCAGGCCACGATGCTGCATGCCCAGAGCTTTGGCGGCGGCGTAGGACAGGTCGAGCACGCGGCTCTTGATGAATGGACCCCGGTCATTGACGATCACCATGACGCTGCGGTGGCTGCGCTGGTCGGTGACGCGAAGCCGGGTTCCGAAAGGCAAGGTGCGGTGCGCGGCGGTATATTTGGCTCCGTCATAGCGCTGCCCGCTTGCGGTCTTGCCGGTATAGTTCTTGTCGTAATAGGAGGCGATGCCGGAAAAATGTCGCGGTCCCTGGGCGAAGGACGGAGCGCTCGCCACGCCGCATAGCAAAGCGGCGCCAACGGCCATGAGCCAAGTTCCACGCATGGGCAGTTTTCCAATCGCCGGTTCCGTATATCGCGAGAATCTTACAGCAGTTATGTGGCGAAAAGACGAAGGCCCGCGACGGTAGCGCGGCAACAGCGACGAATGCTCTTTGCCGACGCACAACGGTTTCATGGTGTGGCAAGTCGTAGCGAAAGCTGTCGGCATTTCGTTCGGACAGGTATTGCGAGATGCCGCGCACTCTACAAATGGCGACGCCTGTATTGGTTCAAAGGCCAATAAGTCGGAGGCGTGATGCTATGCTTAGGCAGTTTCTGTCTTGGCGGTCTAAGAGTTTGCACTATTGCCGACTGCGCTTTGCCTAGGCCGCTTTCGGCGCTTTTCCAGACGATCGCCGGTTATCTCGGCGCGTGCACGACATTCCTTGTGTAGCTCTTCAAGTTCGTCGTCGGTAAGGTCTTCAATAGAGGCGAATTTGTTCTCTGCGCCTTTCATCGCCAGCACCAATTCCGACAGTTTGAGCTGCATCGACATCATGTCACGATTTTGAGTGTTCTGAATCAGAAACACCATCAGAAAGGTGACGATGGTGGTGCCGGTATTGATGACGAGTTGCCAAGTGTCGCTGTAGCCAAACAGCGGTCCGGTCACGATCCATACAATTACGACCGCGACCGCCAGTAGGAAGGCGACCGGATGGCCGGTCCATTGTGAGATCTTTTGGGCGAATACGGTGAATTTTGCCGCCAGCGGGTTTTTGCCATTACCTTGCGTGTGGCTTTCCTTCGACGCGGAAATTTTCCCCATGATGCCCCTTTCCACCGTTGGCAATGCCGCCAAAGGTTCGACTTAACGCACGACGATGGAGCGCGGTTCCATGACTGAAGCTCGGAATGCGGCAACTTTCAGCATGGGATGCGTTGCCTAATTCGCCCGATCTCAGCCCAGGGGTCTTTGCGAAGGCGATTCAGTCGGTCGTGCAGGTTCGATACGGTGTATTGGTTTGCACTTTTTAGTTTGCTGAGTTCGGACCACGCGATCGGCGTTGACACCGGCGCCCCCGGCCGCGCCCGCGTTGAGTAGGGCGCCACCGTCGTCGCGTCGTGGCTGTTGCGCAAATAGTCGATGAAGATGCGATTGCTGCGTTTGCTCTTGGCGGCGCTGGCGGTGTAGCGGTCCGGCGAGTCGGCGGTCATGGCGGCCGCGAGCGCATGGGTGAAGCTCTTTGCCGTCTGCCACGGCGTAGGCGCAGTCGGCAGCACGACGTGCAGCCCTTTGCCGCCGGAGGTCTTGACGAAGCTTTTCAACTTCAGGGCATCAAGCCGGTCCCGCACCTCGCGCGCGGCGGCAACGACATCCGGCCAGCCGGTGCCGGGGCCCGGATCGAGATCGAACACCAAGCGGTCGGTGTGCTCCCGGTCGCCGGAGGTTGTGCCGCGGGTGTGGATTTCTAAAACGCCAGCCTGGACCAGCGCGATCAAGCCGGCGAGATCATCGATTGAAATGATCTTGCGGCGTTTCTCAGGGATCAGATGTAGGTGCTGGGTGGCAATCCCGGCGGTGGCGTGCTTCTGGAAAAAACATTTTCCGGTCGTGCCCTGCGGGCAGCGCAGCAATGAGATCGGCCGGTCGGCGACATGCGGGCCCATCCAAGGCCAGACGTCACGATAATATTCTGCAAGATCGCGCTTGGTGATGCCGGCGTCGTCCCAATAGACCCGGTTTGGGTGGGTCAATTCGACGGTCGAGATCCGGACATTCTCCCGCGTCATGGAGCCGTTCTCGCTGCCAGCGGCCATCGTTTTTTCCTCATAATCCGCATTATTCGTCTGCGACGCCAAAAGCTCCGCGGACCTAGCCGCTCGGCCTGACAAAGAAACGCCGGATCGGCTGATGGTTCAAGGCCGCCGGCCCGCCGATGATGTGATGGAATTACACCGTCAAAAGCAATGTCTGGTTCCCAGAGCACAGCACCGGCTTTGCGGAAAAGACATCGTAACTGGCTAAGTTCTGCCGCTACCGCCAGTAGGAACTTTTGTGCGCAGCCGACGTTTTCTGAGGTAACGGAATTTCAAAGCCGTATCCGAGGAGGATTTTATGATTGGTTGGGCTGTAACGTTTCTGATTGTTGCGCTGATTGCTGCTGTGCTTGGATTTGGCGGGATCGCCGGCGTCGCTATTGAGGCCGCCAAGCTGGTCTTTTTTGTAGCGATCATTCTGTTCGTTATTGCAGCGGTCGTTCACATGGTGCGTGGTCGCTCGCCGACGGTGCGTTAGCGTCAGCTTGCTGTGTTTGGGAAATGGTAAAACGCGTATCGCGAATTCGGCGTTGATCCACCGACGTTCGACTCTCAATGAATTGAATTTACGTCCGGCGTGTAGGAAGGGCGATTTCGAAACGAATTGACAATTCTCAACTCTTGAGACGAGATAGCGGGGCTATATTGATGTTGCGGGGCGCGTGCGAAGAGAGATTCGACTATGACTGATAAAGTGAAAGATATGCCGGGGGATGTAAGTCGGCGTTCCGTCCTTCTGCGAGGCGTTTCCTGTGCGACCGCCGCGACGATTGCGGTGACGATGATCGCCCTGGACACAAATGAGGCGATGGCCGCCAAGTTGCCGCAGAAGGCGGTTAACTATCGGCCCTCACCGAAGGGCAACCAGAAATGCTCTACTTGCAAGCTTTTTGAAGCGCCGAAAAGCTGCAAGAGCGTTGCCGGCAATATCAGCCCGAACGGTTGGTGCTCGCTTTACCGGAAAGCTTAAGTCGTCAGAACTGGCAGGTTTGAAGCGGGTCGCGCAGCCAACGAATTGGCTGTTGCGGCCCGTTTGTTTTCGTCGTCTGAAAATGATGGTATTAGCGTGTGTGAAGATGTTTGCATGCACGTTGAAGTCGCGCCTCATTCACTTTGGCGCTCGTTGTCGTTTAACCTCGTCCTATGTCGTGATTACCAATTAAAAACATATGTTTGATGATCGGTCCTATACTTTCGTTCGAAGCTAAATCATCAAGACAGGCAAGGTTGATACGAGTCGCGCAGCCAGTAAGTTGGCGGTTGAGGCCCGCGCATTTTTGTTTGTCCCACGATAATGGTATTCCCGTGCCCAAAGATGTTCGTCTGCAAACAGAAATTGCTTATTTTCTTTTGGCGCGTTTGATTGCGAGCTAAAATAATCGTGCATCAGTAAGAAGATTGACCTGAGTCAATTGGCTCTTCCGTTTCATTTATATATATAAACATGGGGGTGACGAGGTGCTTAAGTGGGGGGACGCATCATGCGTTCTGTCGATAAACCTTGTCTTCCGGGATCCGGCCGGCATCATCAGAAAAAAAGCAAACCGTCGTTCCTGAAGCCGTTTATCGGCTTTGGCTTTTTCATAGCGGCCGTTTCGTTCATCAATATTTCTTCGATAGAGCCGGCATCGGCGTTGCCGAGTTTCGCCCGCCAGACCGGGCAGCCTTGCGGCGCCTGTCACACCGATTTTCCGGGCCTGACGCCATTTGGTCGCCAATTCAAAATGGGCGGTTACACGATGGGCGGCGGCGATTATCGAACGACGATCTTCCCGACCGGTGACGATTCCACCAAGGCGCTTGCCGATTACGCCAAAAAGGACGGCAAGAACAAGGGGGGCGACACGACAAAGACCATTGCTGCCGATAGCGGCACTGGCGGCACCTGGGTGCCGCCCATCGCGATGATGGCCGTCTTTGGCTATACGCATACAAAAGCGCCGCAAGATAACGCGCCTTATAATGACAACAACAATATCACTATTCCGCAGGTCAGCCTGTTCTACGGTGGCGCCATCACCGAACACGTCGGCGCCTTCTCGCAGTGGACCTATGACGGCCGTTCGGCTTGGGCTTGGGACAACCAAGATATCCGTTACGCCAACACCGCCACACTGGGCAAATTAGATGTCACTTACGGCCTCTCGGCGGACAATAACCCGACGATGGGTGACCCGTGGAATACCGTGCCTGCATGGGGCTTCCCCTATATGAGCTCAAACGTGGCGCCGGATCCGGGCGTCAGCACTCAGATCGACGGCGGTCTGTCTCAGGCCGTGGCCGGTGCCGGGGCTTATGGCTACTTCAATGACTTGGTGTATCTGCAATTGTCCGGCTATCGGTCGATTAACCCGGACACTTTGGGCAGACTTGGTGCCGCGCAAAGCAGTGGCTCGCCGTACATCGATGGCTTGGCGCCTTACTGGCGGGCGGCCATCACGCCGCATTGGGGCAACAATTGGCTCGAATTCGGCACCTTCGGCATGTCGGCTAAAGTCAATCGATTGAATGACGATCTGTCCCGAACCGCCGAGACAGACCGCTACACGGATGTCGCCTTCGATACGCAATACCAATATCAGGGCGATAACTACTGGTTCACGCTGCGCGGCACCTACATTCACGAAAATCAGTCGTTGGATGCAAGTGTCGTCAACGGTCTTGCGAGCTAATTCGTCGAACACCCTGAATACGGTCAGGTTGTATGGGTCGCTGGCCTACGGCAACGACAACAGGTTTGTGTTCAGTGGCCAGTACTTCGATACATCGGGAAGTACGGACGCAAACGTTATATGCCGGAATAACGCCAATTTCAGCCCGGACGTGAATGGCTACGTTGCCGAGATCGCCTACATCCCGTTCATCAACAGCCAGTCGCCGGTCTATCCGTGGGCCAATGTTCGGGTCGGCGCGAAGTACACCTACTACAACAAGTTCCAGGGAACGACGGAGAACGCGCAAGACCACAATACGTTTTTCCTCTACGCGTGGATGGCGATGTAGTCATGAGGACGCAAAACAAAAACCAACAATCGGGAGAAGCAGGCCATGGACTTCAGGATCATGCGACCGGCAGTCGTCGCTCTGGCATTCGCGTCGCTTCTTGGCGCGGGAACAACGGCGATGGCGGCGCAATTTAAATTCGTCGCCCATCTCACTTGCTCTGGCGAGGTGCCGCCAAATAATTGCGGCGGCACCGGCACGGTGACGGCGATCCTGGATAGCTCGAACAATCACCTAACCTGGACTGGAAGCTACAAAGGATTGAGCGGCAAAGTGATTGGCGCCCATTTTCATGGGCCGGTCTCCTATGTCGGCAATACTTCGGAACAGAATGCTCCGATCCAGATTGGGACCAAGGGTAGCCTGACAAGCCCGTTCAAGGGTTCGGCCACGATGACGGCGACGCAAGCCCGCGATCTCAGGGACGGGCGCTTGTACTTCAACATCCACACGCCGGCCCATCCGGCCGGCGAGATTCGCGGCCAATTGGTCGTTGCCAACTGATCTCGTAGGCTGTGGCGCTTGCGGACGGAGATTTGTGGCGGCTTTGCTTGCCGCCACCGTCCGCAGGCGTCTTGGCCACGATTTTGACGGCCCGCTTGAACGGTCAGTGTTGGTTGCCATTTGATCGGCTTTGACAAACGCCGCTCGTCCAATAGGTCACCTGGAGTGCTTCCTATCGTTGAGACATCGGCGCGATTAGAGGCGGACGGGGAGGCCGGTGGCGCTCGTAAACGCATCGGCGCGCTCGTGAAGGCTGCTGCTGTCGCCGTCATTATTCTTTTGCCGGGTTTGGCACGGGCCGATGATGTGACGCCAAAGGTGCTGCCGGATCGCATCGACGATGTTCCGGCGACCAGGCCCGATCCATTTCCCGCCTTTAGTAATTTCAGTTGGCGGGCGTTTGTTGCGCTGAACTGGCCGGCGCGAGCGGATGCCGGGCATCGCGGACAGCCGGACCGCGGCAAGAAATTCGGCGATCCGGGACCGCGGGTCTGGGAAACGTTTAAGTCGCGCTACGAAGTGTTCCAGCACGATCGTGATGGCCACGCCCTGGTGCCGTCCGGATGGAACAGCTACGCCGGCAAGAATCCCTGCGGGCCGGGCAGTGACAACAAGGTCAAGACGCTCAGCGCGTTTTCGATGTTCTCCGATTTTAACCAGGCGACCTTCAAGCCCGGCACCTTCAGTAATCCGCTGGTGGCGCAGAATCGTACCTATACCCGCTATGAAGTGCGCATGAACCGGGCCGAGTTCGATTCGATCGTCGGTCACCAATGGTACGTTCGGCGCGATCAGCCGACGGCGCGTAAACCCGGACGTTTTAAGGTGGGGTCGATCGGCGTAAAGGCGGCATGGCGTATTCTGACGGATAAGGATACGCCGGCCATGCGGCGCCGCTATTATGTCGTCAATGGCGCCGACGTCCTCGATGTCGCCAAAAGCCGGCGGGCGGGGGCGGCGGTCTGCGCCAAGCACGATATCGCGTTGGTCGGCCTGCATATCGTGGTAAAGACGACTTACCGGCCGCAATGGATATGGAGCTCATTCGAGCATATCGATAACGTGCCGCCAGTTGGCGCCGGCACGGCGCGCGAGCCCGACGCCAAAGACGCGCACGTGCCTTATTCCTACAATGATCCGTTTAAGCCGCAGCGTTTGATGTCCCGCGATGCGCCGGAATTGACGACGGTCACCGAAAATCATCCGCCAAAAATCGATCCCGAGCCGACCCAGGTGGTCCGTAGCCATCCCATTAATGCCGAGATCATGGCGATGAACCGCGCCTATTGGGCGTTGCCGGAGATCCGCCATACGGTCTGGGCCAACTACATGTTGGTCACCACGCAATGGCCGACCGTGACCCAGCCAGACGATCCGTCAAATAGCGGCCAGCCGTTTCCGGGCGGTTTTGTCGATCCGAACCAGCCTGTCGATGTTTATCAACTTCCCGCCAACAATCCGGGGCCGCCGCCGAATCTGGCCAACACGACGATGGAGACCTATCTACAGGAACCATCCTCGAGCTGTATGGCCTGTCATCACGTGGTCGCGAACGAACATGGCCGCGACTTCGTGGCCTTCATGGCCTTCGACGCCAGCGGTCCACCGAGGCAAAGCCATGGCGGTAAGCCTATGCACGGGCCTCGTGCGGTCCGGAGATAAGATAAACCTGTGATGGATGACGACACTTGAAGCACATAATGGACGAATGTTCGCGGCGGTCTCTTTTGCGGCGTGGGCTGGCGTCTGTCGCTGGCATCGCGACCACGTTTGCGGTCGGCACTCGCGCCGCCTTGGCCGCCAAGTTCGCACAGAAGGCCGTGTTCTATAGGCCGAAACCAAGCCTTGGTCAGAAGTGTAGTAATTGCAAAATATTTGTCCGGCCGCATTCATGCCGGAGCGTTGAAGGTGTCATCAGCCCGAATGGTTGGTGCGTTATTTGGAGAGAATAAGCGGGACCGGGGGGCGTCCGCATTCCAGAAGTCGGCGTTTGCGATCCGCAAGAGCCGGCACGCGGCAGCTCTGCCGTTATTCGCCGCCGCCGGCCATCACCGCGCGCGTCTGTTCGTCCGGGCCGTAGTCTTCTGCGCTGTTGACGTTGAGGATTTCGGCCAGCCGGGTACGCGCGCGGTTGACGCGCGATTTGATGGTGCCGACCGCGCAGCCGCAGATCGCGGCGGCTTCCTCATAAGAAAAGCCCGATGCGCCGACCAGAATGAGCGCCTCTCGTTGATCGGAGGGCAAGAGGGCGAGCGCCGTGCGAAATTCGTTCAACTCGATGTGGCCATGCTGCTCGGGCTGCTGTTTCAGCGAGGCAGCGTGATGGCCATCACTATCTTCGACCTCACGCCGCCGCTTGCGATATTCCGAGCGGAAGTGATTGCGCAGGATGGTGAACAACCATGCCGGCATGTTGGTGCCGGGTTGGAATGAATCGATGTTGGCAATGGCGCGCAACATCGTCTCCTGCACCAGATCGTCGGCGCGATCGACGTTCCCGCACAGCGAGATCGCGAAGGCGCGCAGACTGGGCACCGCGGCGAGGATGGCGTTTCGGACTGAGTCGTCCATGGGCACTACTGCCTGTCCTTATTTCCATTGGTATCAATACGTTTGATCAGCTCGGCAAAGCGGTCCGGCACGCCTTGATTGACGACGTCGTCATACATGGCGCGCAATTGTTGCCCGAGACGGGCTTGCACCTCGCGGCCGAGCTTTGCCGGCTTTGAGTCGCTTTTGTTGTTGCGGGTGGCCGCGGCTTCCATCGGTTTTGGTTGTCCCACGGGTTTGCTTCGTTCGTTCATCGGTTAACCCCATCTCCTGCGGCCCTCGCGGGTACAGGCTCCCCCTCGATCTGCCTTGAAAACCCATGAACTGGCAGATGGTTCCGAAGATTGGGAACTTTTTTCCAGAAGCTGCGTTGGCAGGCGTAGGTTGATGCGGACTTACTGGGGCCACGCCCGCCAATGACAGGGCAGTTTTCGGTTCGGGAGGGATTATTGACGATATCTCAATCACTTGGCCAGCACGTCCCGTATTTACGGCGCTACGCCCGGGCACTGGCGGGGAGCCAGGCGTCCGGCGATGCCTATGTTGCGGCGACGCTCGAGGCATTGATCGAGGACCCGTCCATTCTGGAAGAGGGGGTCTCAACCCGAGTGGCGCTGTATCGGTTGTTCACGACGCTGTGGAATTCGGTCGCCATTAACGGCAAGACGGAATTGGCCGTTGGCAACCAGGCCGTCGAGCGCCATTTGGCCGAGATTGCGCCGATGCCGCGTCAGGCTTTTCTATTGGTAGCGTTGGAAGGGCTGTCCGAAGACGAGGCCGCCAAGGTGCTGGATATCGATGTCCCGGCGCTGCGCGCGCTGGTCGACGAGTTGGGGCGGGAACTGGCCGCCGAGATTGCCACCGACGTTCTGATCATCGAGGACGAGACTTTCATTGCACTCGATCTCGAAGCGTTGGTCGAGGGGCTTGGCCATACCGTGCTCGGGGTGGCGCGAACCCACAGCGAAGCGGTCGCGCTTGCCAAGGTCAAACAGCCCGGCGTCATCCTGGCCGATATTCAACTGGCCGACGGCAGTTCGGGCCTCGATGCGGTCAACGATATGCTGCGCGAGTTCGAGGTGCCGGTGATTTTTATCACCGCTTATCCGGAACGATTCCTGACCGGCGAACGGCCGGAACCGGCGTTCCTGATCGCCAAGCCGTTTCAGCCGTCGACCGTGTCGGCGGTTTTGAGCCAGGCGCTGTTCTTTGCCCGCAACGCCAGACCGAAAGAGCGCAAGGCCAGTTAGCGCAGCAGGTGCGGCATCGGGCGCGACGCAACGAGGTGTCAGCCGGGAGATGAAAGTCATTGAAATGGTATCGGACAAGCCGGCGGCGGACGCAGGCAATCCAGTCAGGCTGCTAGAGGCGCAGGCGGAATGCCGCCGGCTCGAGGACCAGCTCAGGGCACAGAAGGTCGAATTGAATCTGCTGCGGGCGCGGCTGGCCCGCTACGAGATCGCGCTGCACGGCTCCAAGGTGCTCGTCTACACCCAGGACCGGGACTTGCGCTATACGTCGGTCAGCCATCCGATGCTGGGTCGTTCGGTCGAGGAGATTCTCGGCTGCACCGACCACGACATTTTACCGCCCGAGGCCAGTCCGCAAATCATCGCGCTGAAGCACGAGGTGCTCGCGACCGGTGAGCCTAAGCAATCCGAGGTTGCGATCGACGAGGGGCCCGGCGCGCGCTGGCACGATCTGCACATCGAACCGTTGCACAACGATGGCGGCGACATTGTCGGCTTGATCGGCGCCTTGGTCGACGTCACCGAGCGCAAGGAAAACGAGGCGCATCTACGGCTGCTGTTGCGGGAACTGACGCATCGCTCGAAAAACTTGCTGGCCGTGATCCAGGGCATGGCGCGCCAGACCGCCCGTCATGCCGGATCGACCGAGGCTTTCCTCAAGAGGTTCGGCGCGCGCCTGCAGGCCCTGGCGGCGTCGCATGATCTGCTGGTACGGGAAAGCTGGTATGGCGCGTCATTGACGGAGCTGATCCGCTCGCAGTTGGCCGGCTATTTCGAGCCCGACAGCGAACAGGTCACGTTGCAGGGCGACGACGTCGCGCTCAAGCCGGAAGCGGCGCAAAATCTCGGGCTGGCGCTGCATGAATTGGCGGTGAACGCCGCGAAATTCGGCGCGCTTTCGGCGCCCGATGGCCGCGTCTCGATCGTCTGGCGGCGGCGCACCGGCAGTGACGGCGATGCGCTTGAAATTGACTGGCGTGAACAAGCGGGCCCGAAAGTAAAACCGCGCCGCAAAAAAGGTTTCGGGTCGATGGTGATCGAGGGCAATCTGGCCCGCGGGCTCGATGCCAAAGTCGAAATGAAATTCGATGCGGCGGGATTGCAATGCCACATCGTTATACCCGCGCGGCAAATTCTGGCGGCTGGCTAAATGCCGCAATTTCGGAACCTGGTCGGCGGGGCTGCGTTATTCCCTGAGATTCAATAATCGAGGAGCCGATTATGAAGACCAATTTGAAGGCATTGGCTGCTTTGGCCGTTGCCGCCGCCATGGTTATTCCAGCTTCGTCTTTCGCGCAGGGCCGTGACCGGACGAAAGTCGGTACGCTGACCTGTGACATCTCCAGCGGGATCGGCATGATCATCGCATCGAAGAAAAGCGTCGCCTGCATGTTTACGCCGGCGAAGCCGGGCTCGCGTGAGGTCTATACCGGGTCGATTACCAAATTCGGCCTCGATGTCGGGGCAACCTCCGGCGGCGAAATGATCTGGAGCGTATTTGCGCCGAGCAATAAGAAATTCGGCGCGCTGGCCGGTCATTATGGCGGCGCCAGTGCCGAGGCGACGGTCGGCGCCGGCGTCGGCGCCAACGTGTTGGTTGGCGGTTCGAACCGCACCGTGACCTTGCAGCCGATTTCTGTGCAGGGCCAATCTGGCCTCAATCTGGCGGTCGGTGTTACCGGGCTTGAACTGCGTCCGGCGCGCTGACGGCGTCGCTAAGACATCGCTGTCTTTTCATTCAAATAAAAAATGGCGCCGGTCGGCAACGACGGGCGCCATTTTCATTTTTTTCCAAGTTCGTCGCTGCCGGTTACACCGGGCCCTTGGCCTCGGTGCCGTAGGGCCGGATGCTTTCGGCGACCGAATCGGCGATGTGCTCTTTTGAGATCATGCCGACGACATGCGGGCCGCGCGGGGTGCGACCGCTGCCTTTGGTGACGATCGACATCGAGGCCTGGCGCCGCCACATCCGCTCGACCACGTCGAACACGACATCCTGGGCGCGGCTGACGGTGAAATTCTTTTGTGCAATGTCGCCGAGCCGACACGCCGGAATGGGCTTCGCCGAGGCCGACCCGCAATTCGGTGTTGACGCGCAACACGCCGATGATGCGGTCGTCGCGGGTGACGACGATGTGGCGGAAGCCGCTGGCCTTGGTTTCGCGTAAGAAAGCGGCAAAGTCGGTATCGGCCGGCAGCGTCAGCACGTCGTGGTCCATCACCTCCTCGGCGTGGCGCACCAGGAACATGTTGGCGTGCAGCGCCTTCGGGATCAGATGGCCGCGCGCCACCAACTTGACGGTGTAGATGTTCTCGCGCGACAGCAGCCGGCGGACGCCGATAGCGACCGCGACCGCGATAATGATCGGCATGATGATGTCGTAGTCGCGCGTCATCTCGAAAATCATGGTGACGGCGGTCATCGCCGCGCCGGTGCCGCCGCCGACCATCGCGGCCATGCCGATGATGGCACAGGTGACCGGGTCGAGGCCGGGGATCGGGTGGATCATGGTGACGATCGTGCCGAAGGCTGCGCCCAGAGTTGCGCCCATGAACAGCGACGGCGAGAAGATGCCGCCGGAGGCGCCGGAGCCGAGGCTGACCGTCGTCGCAAACAGTTTGCCAACGAACAGCCCGAGCAGCAGGACGACGGACATCGTGTTAACTTGCAGGATCGACTGGATGGTCGCGTAGCCGACGCCTTGAATGTAGTAGTGCCCTTGCGTGCGCAGGAGCGCGTACATCAACAGGCCGATCATCAACATGCCGACGACGTTGCGCAAATAGGAGTTCTTGATCTTCGAGAAACTGTCTTCGGCCAGCACCAAGGTGCGGATGAAGGCGGTGGCGGCGATCCCGATCAAGGCGCCGAGCAGCCCAAACAGAAAGAAGTCCGGCGACCGTCGGCTGCGCGCTGTTCAACACGAACTCCGGCGGCACCACGAAGGCCGGCGCGACGCCGAGGAACAACCGGCCGATATAGGTGGCGGCGCCGGTGGCGAGCGCGACCGGCAGGAAGGTGCGGGCGCTCAGTTCCGGCAGCATCAGTTCGATGGCGAACATCACGCCGCCGATCGGCGTGTTGAAGGTGGCGGCGATGCCGGCGCCGGAGCCGGCGGCGACCAAAGTGATGCGCTGCCACGGCGCCATCGAGATCATCTGGCCGAGCGAGGAGCCGAGCGTCGAGCCGATCTGGATGATCGGGCCCTCGCGGCCGACCGCGGCGCCGGTGCCGATCGAGAACGCCGAGGCGATGGTCTTGATCGCGGCCACCACCGGGCGGATCTTGCCCTCTTTGTAATAGATGGCGTCGAGCACTTCCGGCACGCCGTGGCCACGCGCCTCGGGCGCGAAATTATTGACCAGGAAGACGACGATCAGGCCGCCGATCACCGGCACCAGAATGATCCAGGGTCCCCAGGGGCCGACCGGTGTGAACTGGTTGGCGTCAAACTCGAAGGTGAATTGGCCGAGGAAGGCGATGTTATGGATCAGCGCGATCAGGGCGCGAAAGGCGACCGCGCCAATGCCGGTGACCGCGCCGACGACCAAGGCCAGAATGGAAAGTCCGAATAGTCCAATGCCACGCGTTCGCAAATTCATGTCTTTAAACCCACGTTGCCGCCGCCCCGGGTCTCACCACCGCTGGACGGACGAGCCAAGAACTGGCTGTGGCGCTGGACACATCATGCGTGGAAAGCATAGCGCACTCGTCGGCCGGACGCGGCAAATTGGAGAAAAAAAGTCGCGGAAAGCCCCGCTGCCGGAAAATTTTGGGCTAAACCGGCGCGCCTGCGCCCGTTAGGCGCGTAGGGGCTTGCTTTGCGGGCGATCCGGGCTGCGCGGGGGCCGCGATGTCAGGTCATCAAGCGGGGAGATTGGCTGGGGGACTAGGATTCGAACCTAGATTGACGGAGTCAGAAGTCCGCAGTTCTACCATTGAACTATCCCCCAGCAGGGTCGGGCCGGGTGGCAAGCCGGAGAGGCCGCCGCCGGGTCAGCCGGAGGGCCATGACATGGGGCAATTCGACCGATTTGACAAGTCCAAGGACGCTAAAAGCTTGCCGAAAGCTTCCCAAAAGCTTCCCAAAAGCTTGGCAAAACCGGTCCGGTAGCCGGCCTAACCCGGACCCGCCGGGTCGGGCCCGAAAACCGCCCAAACCGGGCACCTTTTAAGGCGTAATCCGCTGTTTCGGCAAAGTGGTCACGGTCAGCAGGCCGAGCACGGCGAAGGCCGCCACGGTGAAAAACACCAGCCGGGGATGGCCGGCGTCCATCAGCGCGCCGAACACGATCGGCGCGATGATGCCGCCGATGTTGAAGCCGGTGGTGACGAAGCCGAACACCTTGCCGAACGAGCCGGGCGGGGTGATGTCGCGCAGGATCATGTCGCGCGACGGCATGATGACGCCGAAGCAGAAGCCGAAAGCCGTCATGGCCGCGATCAGCGCCCAGGGACCGAAGTCGAACTGGCCGAGCAGCGTGGCGGCCGCCGCCATGCCGAGCATCCCGAGGCCGGCGACCACGGCGTGGCGCGCGGTCCAGGCGACCAGCAGGCCGCCGACCAGCACGCCGCCGGCCGAAAACAGCAGCAGGCTCGACAAGGCGCCGTTGGCCAAAGTCACCGGCGTGCCGTGCAGGGCGCCGAGCGCGACCACGGAATAGTTGAACATGCCGGCGCTCATCAGCGCGAACATCATGAAGAAAAACAGATTGAGCAAAATCGGCGGCGACAGCAGCAATTGCCAACCGACCGGTCCCGGCAGCCGCGGTGTCTTGCGTGCTGCGCGCGGGCGCTTGCGGCGGGGCCTGGTCGCGCAGCGCCAGGATGATCGCCGCCACCGCGAGCCCAACGACGCCGGCGCCGATGAAAGGCGCCGCGCCAGCCCCACAGGTTCTGCATGATCAGCAGGCTGGCCGGCGCCACCGCCGAGCCGAGCATGCCGGCGAAGGTGTGAATCGAAAACGCCTGGCCGATGCGCTTGGCCGGGACATGCTGCGACAGCAGCGCGTAGTCGGCCGGGTGGTAGACCGTGTTGCCGACGCCGGCGAGCGCGAACATCGCCACCAGTACCCAGAATGAATCGATCAACCCGACCAGGATGAAAGCCACGCCGCCGATCGCGAGGCCCAAAATCAGCAACATGCGCGCGCCCAGCCAGTCGACCAGAAAGCCGGCCGGCGTCTGCAAGGCGGCCGAGACGACGTTGAAGGCGGCAAAGGCCAGGCCGATCTCGGTGTAGCTGACGCCATAGGCTTCGCGCACGAACGGCAGCAGCGGCGCCAGGATGATGATGTAATAGTGCGACACGAAATGCGCGGCGCTGACGACACCGACCAGGCGCGCGGGCGAGGCGGCGGGCGCAGTCAGGGCTTGCGTGGCTTGGCTCATGGTGGCGTTTCGTCCCGGTTTTGCGGCGGACTATGGCCCGGTTGGGTGGCGCCATCCAGTGCCGATTGCGTGGGGTGGCTATGTGGTGACGGGGCAGGTGAGGGCAAGCGGGCACGCGTCATCGCCCGTATTCTTTAAAGGCCCCGGGCAGGCCGTCGTCTAAATGGCCGTCCTTTTCGCGCTCTCAAAAGACGAGGGCGCGCGGAACGCCAAGGGCCCAGAGGACCCACGGGCCTCGACGCCTCGCGACATCGAGGCTTGTCGAGTGAAGTAAACCGCAAGTCCGCCATCTCCTCGGCGTCCCGCGCGCGGTGTTTGTGAGGTTTGCTCCGCGCCGTTCCCGGTGGTCGAACTGTTCGTCACATCGCGCCGTTTCCAGAACGCATGACTCTCCACCGATGGGGCCAGGCACTCGGCCGCGCCCGTCTGACACGGGCCGCCGGCCTACCGGCCGTCAGGGCCCCGCACACAGCGTGCGTGTGGACCCGGCGCGGCTTGGACCGCCGGAAGGGGGAACTTAGCGCCGCATCTCCGACGCCCCCATCCGGCCACCGCTCCCCGCCCCGCGTCTGGAGACGCTGATCAGACACCCCTCATGTGGGGCGGGATAGCAGGAAATATATCCTAGGTTAAATATCCTGTCAAGAGCGGCCGATGTATCTTTTTGCACCGGCGGCGGCGCTGGCCTGTGCCATGAACGGTCGCCATCGGCCCGAAGCGGACGTGGGCCGACACTGACGCGGTATGGACGGGTAGAGAATGACCCAGAGCGGACATTCGCCAACCGCAAACCTACGCAGCACCTCTAGGTGATGACCAACCGCGCTTACGCATTTCGGCCTCTGAGGATCGGGGTGGGTGCCGGAATTTAAGGCGCTGGAGCTCTAATTTGAAAAGGGCGCACGTCCGAATCTAAAAAGTGTGCGAAACAGAACAGACTCGCGGCATGTTTTCGGGCCTGATTTGGTGGCATTGCACTCGTTTATGTGCGCCAAAAATATCAGGTTATAGGAACTGCATCCATGAGCCTCAAATTCAGTCGTCGACAGGTGCTGGTGACCGGCACGGTGGCGAGCATGGCATTGCCAGCCGCGAGTATCGCGCAAAATGTGTCGGCCGCGCCACCGTCGGAGCCGGGGACCGGGATCGCCGCAACGCCCGCCAACACCGGCGGCGTGCCGAACAACGAAAAGCGCGTCAATATCGTCACGCTGCGCGACCTTGAAGCCGAGGCGGAAAAGGTCATGGCTCCGTTCGGGTTTGCTTACGCTGCTGGCGGGGCCGGCGACGAATGGACCCTGCGGGAGAACCTCGCAGCCTTTAATCGCTGGGTCATCAATCCAGAATTTATGAACGGTACCGGCTCCGCCGACACGACGACAACGCTTCTCGGCAGCAAGATTTCATCTCCGATCATTACCGCGCCGATCGGCAATCAAGGTTCCGTCCACGCCAAGGCGGACGAACCGAACGTCAAGGGCACCAACGCCGCGGGCACAATTTTCTGCGCCAGCTCGGTGTCGCAGCTCAGCCTCGAAGAAATCGCGGCGGCGGCCGATGGCCCGAAATGGTTCCAGCTCTATATTCCGAAGGATCGCGGCTTTGCCAAGGAACTGCTGCAGCGCGCCAAGGCGGCCGGCTACAAGGCCATTATCGTCACCGCCGATGTCGACGTCACCAGCAACCGCGAGCGCTCGATGCGTTTGCAGGGCGCGGCGATTCCCAATCTGAAAATGGGCAACGTTCCCAAGACGCCCGGCGGCACAGGCAGCGCCATGAGCATGAAGGGCGACATGGCCTGGAGCGACGTTGAATTCTGCCGTCAGGAATCCGGCCTGCCAGTTATCATCAAGAGCATCCTGTCGCCGAGTCAGGCGCTGCAGGGCCTCAAGCACGGCTGTTCGGCGATCTGGCTGTCCAACCACGGCGGCCGTCAACTCGACAATTCGCCGTCGGCGATGACGACCTTGCCGCAAGTCGCGAAAGCTGTGAAAGGCCGCGTGCCAATCATCATCGATGGCGGCATTTTCCGCGGCCAGGATGTGTTCCGGGCGCTGGCGCTCGGTGCCGCCGCGGTCGCTATCGGGCGTCCGACACTTTACGGGTCCGCACTCGGCGGCGCGCAGGGCGTGCAGTCGGTGCACAGTCACCTCAGGACCGAATTGGGTATGGTGATGCGGCTTGCCGGAACGCCGACCATCAAAAGCATCACCCGCGGATTCGTCGCGCGCGCCGAGTCGGCTTAATTCGGCGAGATGTCCGAGGCCCAGACGGTGCCGGGGCAGGTCATTGTTTTTAGCAGGTCATCGTTTTTAAAGGTGAGAGAATGCGCGCGCTTGCGATCATGTTTGTCTGCCTGCTTGTCGGCCTGTCGCAGGCTCTGATAATCGGCGGGATTGGCGTCGGGACCGCAGCGTCAGCGCAAACCGCGTCGGCGCCTGGCGCCGGCCACGGTTTCCTGATCGACAAACACGTCGCGGCCGGTGTCACTTGTGCCAAATGTCATGTCGAAAGCACGGCCACGCCGCCGGCGATGGCGACCTGCCTGTCCTGCCACGGTGGCACTTACGCAAAGCTTGCCGCGCAGACGGCGAAGGACCAACCGAACCCGCATGAGTTGCATCGTGGTGAGGTCGACTGCGCTGAATGTCATCACGTCCACAAGGTGTCGGTGACGAAGTGCAACGAGTGCCACACATACGATATGAAGACGCCGTGAACGCTTAGCGCAAGTTGACGCGGCGTAAGACGGCGCCTGCTCCCAATTCAATTTCCATCGGGTGGTGCGCCGGAGGCAGGAAGAAGCCCAGTGCTGTTCTGCGCGGCGGTGAGTGACGTTGATAGCACATCGCGGACAAACCGGCCGGTCCCGCGCTCGTCCGATATTGGAGCAACAGCGGACACGTGGCGTTTATGAGTAGAGGCTCCAGCCGCTATCATTAGCGCGCACCGCCAACCAGCTATCGAAGCCCGGGCTACGATCGATAGTCTGGCCCCGGATTTTGCCGCGCTCAATCCGGGCTGTTTGATGCCGGCAATTTCGCTGGCCGTCTTCGTCGAACGATAATGCTTGGGATTACAATCGATCACTGAAAACGACGTCCCCTTTTGGGGTGCAGGCGTTCTTGCGGCCATGGGTTGCAAAATCGCATACCAGGAACGTTGCTGGCCAAATGCTTCGCCTGGTGCAGGAAAGAAAGGCGAATCTTCGTTTCGGTATTTGATTACAGCTGATTCATAACGGCCGTTAACCCGCATAACATCGCTTTTTAATCAAAATTTCGCGCGCCATTTCTACAGCATCGGCAACGTTTACAAATTGCACGAGCACCGAAGAGTGGCTCGGCTAAAACAGGAGCAGGTGCTGTGTTCAAGTTCGATATTCGCGCGCGTCTTTACAGTGTCGTTGGTTTGTTTGCCGCTGGTCTGATCGGCCTGACGGCGATCCTGGTTCATTTCGAGACCGACGCCGTCTCGACGCGACGCCATCAGGAATTGCAGGAGCTTGCCGAGACGGCCGTGAGCTTGATCGCCGCTCAAGACGCCTTGGTGAAAAAAGGACAAGTCAGCGAGACGGCCGCCAAGGCGCAAGCGCTCAGCCAAATTTCCAAGCTTCGCTATGATGGTAATAATTACTTCTGGATCAACGACCTTTTCCCGAAAATGATCATGCATCCAATCAGGGCGGATCTGAATGGCAAAGATCTCACCGGCGTCAAGGATCCGAATGGCAAAGCGATTTTCGTCGAGTTTGCAAAGACCGCCAAAGCAAGCGGCGGCGGCTTCGTCGATTACATGTGGCCGAAGCCGGGCGCGACTGAGCCGGTCGAGAAGCTGTCCTACGTCAAGCTGTTCAAGCCGTGGGGTTGGGTCATCGGCACCGGTGTCTACAATGACGATTTGGCCGCCGATCGAAACAGCGCCTTGTATGCTGGCGGCATCGCGGGCCTCCTCATTCTCCTCGTCGCCGGTGGCGTTTCGGCCTTTTTCATTCGCGATATCGTCAAACGGATGTCGTCACTGCGCTTGGCCATGTTGGAGCTTGCCAAGGGTAATTTCGAAGTCCGGTTTCCGGGGCTCGACCGCAATGATGAGATGGGGCAGATTTCTGAGGCGGCCGAGATGGTCGTTCAGAAGGTCGGTACGACCATTGCCGGCATCAAGATCGCATCGCGCGAGATTGCCAATGCATCCGCGGACATATCGGCAAGCGCGACAGATTTGTCGCAGCGCACTGAAGAACAGGCCGCAGGCCTGGAGCAAACGTCCGCATCGATGGAACAAATGAGTGCGACGGTTAAGCGGAACGCCGAAAACGCCGTCCATGCGAACGAGCTTGCAACTCAAACAAGCGCGATTGCCGATCGTGGCGGCCAGGTTGTTGCCCAAACGGTCAGTGCGATGACGAAGATACAGGAGTCAAGCGACAAAGATGTCCGACATCATCAGTGTCATCGATGAAATTGCCCGCCAGACGAATTTGCTCGCTCTCAATGCGGCGGTGGAGGCGGCGCGTGCCGGCGACGCCGGCCGCGGCTTCGCTGTGGTTGCGTCGGAGGTGCGTAGCCTGGCGCAGCGGTCGGGCCAGGCGGCCAAAGATATCCATGGCCTCATCACCAGCAGCGTCATTCAGGTCAACGATGGCGCTGACTTGGTCGGTCGGACCGGCGTTGCGCTCGATGAGATTGTGAGCTCGATCAGAAAGGTCAACGAAGTGGTTGCCGATATCGCCAGCGCCAGCGGCGAACAGTCGGTCGGCATCGAGCAGATCAACAAGGCTTTGATGATGATGGATGAGGCGACGCAGCAAAATTCGGCTTTGGTCGAGGAAAATGCAGCGACCGCGAAGACGCTTGAATACCAAGCCAAGGCGATGGATGAGCGCGGTGCCTTTTTCCAGGTTCGTTCTGAGGCCCTCGGCGCGGAAGATGCGGCGGGTGACGACGAGACGGAGGCTCGTTCAGGCTATGCTTACAATAAGCCGGCGCGCAGGGTATCCGCAGACCTTTCTATTGCCGCGTAAACGCAAACACGACAAGCATCTGCCGCGGCAGGTGCTTGTCGTGACCTTGTTCTTTTCGTTTTAAGCCGCCTTCTTGGCTTTTGCCTTCTCGATCGCTTCCCAGATCTTCGACGCCGTCATCGGCATTTCCATGTCGCGGATGCCGTATTCGGACAGCGCGTCGAACACCGCGTTGACGACGGCGGGCAGGCCGCCGGACGTGCCGGCTTCGCCGCAGCCCTTGGCGCCGATCGGATTGGTCTTGGTCGGCATCGGGCGGTTGGCGACGTCGATCATCGGCGCGTCGTGCGCGTGCGGCATCGCGTAGTCCATGAACGAGCCGGTGACCAACTGGCCTTCGGCGTCATAGACCGCGCCTTCCATCAGCGCCTGGCCTAGGCCCTGCACGATGCCGCCTTGCACCTGGCCTTCGACCAGCATCGGGTTGAGCACGGTGCCGAAATCGTTGACCGCGTGATATTTCACCACGCGGGTGAGGCCGGTGTCGGGATCGATCTCGACCTCGACCACATGCACGCCGTTCGGATAGGTGCCGGGGATCGGCTTCGGTGACATGGGTGACGTCGAGCGTCGTCGGCATGCCGTCCGGCAGCTTGAATGCCGGACGCGCAGCTTTTCCGCCAGCTCCATGATGCCGATGGCGCGGTCGGTGCCGGCGATGACGAAGCGGCCATTGCCGAACTCGATGTCGCCGGCGGAAGCTTCCAGGACATGGGCGGCAGATGCTTTGCCGTATCTCGATCACCTTGTCGGAGGCCTGCGACGATCGCGGTGCCGCTCAGCCATCGCCGAGCGCGAACCGCCGGTGCCGCCGCCGTGCACCAGTTGGTCGCTGTCGCCTTGCAGACAGCTTGATCTTGTCGAACGGAACGCCGAGCTTTTCGGTCAGCACCTGCGCGAAGGCCGAGGCGTGGCCCTGGCCGTAATCGAGCGTGCCGGTGACGATGGTGACGGTGCCGTCGTCGTTAAAGCGAATGCCGCCATGCTCCTGGGTCATCGCCGCGGTGGTTTCGACGTAACAGGCGACGCCCAGGCCGCGCAGCTTGCCGTCGCGCTTGCTCTCGCGCTTGCGCGCCTTGAAGCCTTTGACGTCGGCGCGCGCCAAGCGCTGTCCTTGAACAGGCCGGGGAAGTCGCCGCAGTCATAGGTGGTGCCGGCCGGCGTCTTGTGCGGGCATCTCCTTGGCCTTGATGAAATTGCGCTTGCGCAATTCGAAGCGGTCGATGCCGAGTTCGGCGGCGGCATAGATCCATCGAGCGCTCGATCGATGAGCGCGCCCTCCGGGCCGGCCGGCGCCGCGATAGGCGGAGACCAGCGTGGTGTTGGAGAACACGCACTGGGTCGCCACTTCCAGACAGCGGCGTGCGGTACATGCTGATGATGTTCTTGGTGACGTTGACGGTCGGCAGCAGCGGGCCGAAGGCGGCGCAATAGCCGCCGAGATTGCCGTAGCCGGTGAGGCGCATCGCCTGGATCAGGCCGTCTTTGTCGAAGGCGGTTTCGACCGTCATGTCGAAGTCGCGGCCGTGATGATCGGACATGAAGCTGCCCGAGCGCTCGTCGGTCCACTTCACCGGCCGGCCGAGCATCTTGGCGGCATGCAGGACGCAGATATATTCCGGATAGATCGTGGCCTTCATGCCGAACGAGCCGCCGACATTGCCGGTGAGGACGCGCACTTTGTCGGGCGTGGTGCCGAGAATGTCGCGCAGCATGTTCTTCAAGCCGAACACGCCCTGGCTGCAGGAATGCAGCGTCCACTTTTCGCCGTCCGGCGTGAATTCGCCGATCGCCGAGCGCGGCTCGATCGAGTTGACGACCAGGCGCTGATTGATCAGCGGCATGCGCACGACATGCGCGGCCTTGGCTTGAAGGCTTCGGCGACCTTGTCGCTGTCGCCATATTGATAGTCGAGCGCGATATTGCCGGGGACGTCGTCCCATAATTGCGGCGCGCCCGGCTTGGCGGCTTCGCGCGCGCGAGGTGACGGCGGGCAGGGGCTCGATGTCGAGCGCGACGGCTTCGGCGGCGTCCTTGGCCTGGGCGATGGTTTCCGCGATCACGCAGGCGACCGGATCGCCGACGAAACGCACCTTGTCGGACGCCAGCGCCGGGCGCGGGGTATAGCGGATCGGCGAGCCGTCACGGCTCTTGATCGGCAGGTTGCATTTCAGCCCGCCATAGGCGGCCAGATCGGCGCCGGTGAGGACGGCCAGCACGCCCGGCATGGCCTTGGCGGCGTCGGTGTCGATGGCGCGAATGATGCCGTGGGCCACGCTCGAGCGCACCATGGCGGCATAGGCCTGGTTCGGCAGGTTGATGTCGTCGGTGTAATGGCCTTGCGCCGCGTACCAGCGTAGGGTCTTCTTTGCGGGTTACCGGCTGGCCGATGCCGAATTTGGTCTGCGAAAGGGCCGTTTCGGTGGTTCTGATCATCCATTTCGGGGGCTTTTCCGCTGTCGTTTGAGGGCACTGTTTCAGATAGTGCAGGTGGCGGCTCATCACAACAATAGCTTTCGGGCGCGAGGGTTGCGCGGAGCTCGGGCACTGTTACACTTTTGATCGATCAAGGGAACATGACCGCAACCGCAAGGCCCCCAAGAGTCCGAAACTGACGCAACGTCAGGCCAAGACAGCAAGAGGCAGGCGGTTTCGGCAACGAGGTTTTGACATGATGAGCGGCGAGGCCGGGGATGACCCAGGCCTCGACCCCGCTATCGATCGGGCGCCGCGTGGAGCGGGTCCGGTGGGGTCGGCGGTCGCCTGGACGGCGCGAGGCAGGGTTCGGCAACGATCGGGGTGGGCCGACCTATGCTGCGCTCGATCTCGGCACCAATAATTGCCGTTTGCTGGTCGCACGCCCGGCCGGCGACGGATTTCGCGTGGTTGACGCCTTTTCCCGGATCGTGCGGCTCGGCGAGGGCGTGTCCGGCTCCGGCCGCCTGAGCGAGGCGGCGATCGAACGCTCGCTGGCCGCGCTCGAAATCTGCCGCAACAAAATGCGCAACCGCGGCGTCACCCGCGCCCGGCTGATCGCGACCGAAGCCTGCCGGGCGGCGGAAAACGGCCACGAATTCCGCGACCGCGTCGCCGAATGCCTCGGGCTGGCGCTGGAAGTCATCGACCGCGAGACCGAGGCCGGGCTGGCGGCGATCGAGCTGCACGCCGCTGATCGATCCGCAGGCCGAGGGCGTGGTGCTGTTCGATATCGGCGGCGGCTCGTCCGAACTGGTCCGGCTCGACCGTTCGCCGCGCTGCGGGCGCGGGCCGCCTTTGCCGTCAGATCAGCGGCTGGGTGTCGCTGCCGCTCGGCGTGGTGACCTTGGCCGAGCGTCACGGCGGCCTGAACGTCACCCGCGACACCTATGAGGCGATGGTCAACGAGGTGTCGGAGCTGATGGCGCCGTTTGCGCAAGAATACGGGTCAGGACGACTTGCGCGGCGTCCATATGCTCGGTACGTCCGGGACAGTCACCACCATTGCCGGCGTCCATCTCGACCTCAAGCGCTACGACCGCAACCGCATCGACGGCTGCTGGCTGGGCGCCGACGAGATCGACGCCGTGCTCGAACGGCTTTTGACCATGAGCTATGAAGACCGCGTCGCGTCACCTTGCATCGGCGCCGACCGCGCCGATCTGGTGCTGGCCGGCTGCGCCATTCTTGAAGCGATCCGGCGCGCCTTTCCGTGCCCGCGTCTGCGCGTCGCCGACCGCGGTTTGCGCGAAGGCATGCTGGTGCAGATGATGCGCGAGGACGGCGCCTGGGGTGAGGACATCGACGGCGGCAGTCAGGTGGTCGCGTCATGACAGTGCGCAGCAAGACCAGCGGTTCGCGCGATCTCAAAGTTCGGGTCAAGACCGGCAAGGGCCGCAAGCTGTCGTCCAAGCTTTGGCTCGAGCGCCAGCTCAACGATCCTTATGTCGCGCGCGCCAAGCGCGAAGGCATGCGCTCGCGCGCCGCCTTCAAGCTGATGGAAATCGACGACAAGGCGCATTTCTTGAAAAAAGGCGGGCGCGTGATCGATCTCGGCGCGGCGCCCGGCGGCTGGGCGCAGATCGCGGCCAAGCGCGTCCATTCGCCCGGCCAGGGCCGCGTCATCGGCATCGACCTGCTCGATATCGAGCCGCTGACCGGCGTCGATTTTATTCAGCTCGATTTTCTCGATCCGGTCGCGCCCGACAAGTTGAAAGAGATGCTCGGCGGTCCGGCCGACGTGGTGTTGTCGGACATGGCGGCCAACGCCACCGGCCACCGGCGCACCGACCACATCAAGATCGTCGCCTTGGTCGAGGCGGCGGCGGAATTTGCCCGCGAAGTGCTGGCGCCGGGCGGCACCTTTCTCGCCAAGGTCATTCAAGGCGGCACCGAAGGCACGCTGCTGACCATGCTCAAGCGCGACTTTGCGACCGTCAAACACGTCAAGCCGCCGGCGAGCCGCGCCGACTCCGCCGAGCTTTATCTGCTGGCGACCGGCTTTCGCGGCTAAGGCCAACAGGCCGGTGTGCGCCGATTCCGCTGGCGTCCTTGCAACTCATATTGCGCCCGGCATCTTGCAGTTGCATTTTCAAGACCGTGGCGTTTTAATATCTCCATCGGCATTCGGCTCCGGGGGGGGCGCATGACGATCAGCAGATGGGACGTTGTCAAAGTCGGCGGCGGGGCGGTGGCGGCAGCTCTGATAATTGGCGGCGTGTTGCACTGGGGAGCGTCGGCGCCAAACCTTCAAAAACAGGTGGGCGAGCAATGGTCGAGGACGCGGTCCGGCAATTGGGCATCAGAGCCGGTGTACCCGCCGCAGGAAGACATCCTGGTCGGTGATGTCTTTGCGATGATTACGAAGGATGCCATGAGCGACGTGGCGCAGCATCCGCTTGCTGGCCGCTCGCTAAAACTTGCTCACCTCGATATGACCAAGGAAATCGAAGAGAATTATCGCAACGCCTATGAATTTCCGCGCGCCGCCGAGAGCGCCAAGGCCGGCACTGCGGTGAATACCGCCGACATCTATTAAAATAGGCCCGGTTCGCAACGACCTGCCGATTAGTCGTCTTCCCCGGTTTTACGATTGCCCGCTTAAAGCAGTCGAGCGGCTGCGGGCGGTATCGTCGTCCGGAATCGTCACTGGTTCCCTCGGCGGGGACGCCAACTCTTCCGAAGTGGTCGAGTTTAAAATTGCCGAAGCGGGCTACGTGGGTCCCCTGGAGCTGCTGAAAATCGTTTGATCGCATTTTGCAACGTAACGGGACCGGGGTAAAAGTGTGCTCGGATTCATCGATGCTAAGCGCCATACAGTTGTCAATCATTTAGTTGGCTCTCGGTCTGTCAAGATAGTGGACGTGACCTGGAAGTACGGTAGAGCGACATTGCCGCGGTCTGAACGGTCGATCATCGCACTATCGGTGTCTGTTCAACTCGAACAAGAAGAAGGTTCGCCTACTAGAGCTTGGCGCTGATGATTATGTGGTCAAGCCGTTCGGCATGGCCGAATTGCTGGCATCGCGTGCATGAATTGCGCTACGCCGCAAAAGCTCGGGCGGCAAACGGTCGAACCGACGGTCACTATAGGCCCGAACTCAGCCATCGATCTCGAACCCGCGCCGTGACGCTAGCAAGCGGCGTCCGCCTGAAGTTGACATGGCGAAGGAATTCGCTAACGGGCTCGTTGCAAATGCATTGCACAACACGGCGGCAATGTGGGTCAGCGACATCAGCAATTGCTGAAACGAGATAGTGAGGGCCGCGAGAACCCAATGGTGTACGTATACGCACTTTACTTTGCGTCAGTTCACTGCGGCAAGCTCAGGACGAGAAGTTAAAACCAGCATACATACTCGCCGCGCATTCTTGTTACAGAACAGGGTGTCGGATTATCGCCTTGTACTGGCGAAAAATGAGACTGACAATGCCGCCTGATTCAGACAGAGTTCGCCAAGCTCGATGCCTGAAACTGACGCGTAGAGCTGTATTGTCATGTCGCCTTCTGGCACTTCGCTGCGTTCGCCGTGCTGCAAGATCCAAGGCGCTACTGGCCAATAGCGGACAAGCGATCGCTTATCAGCCTCGTTTAACGAGTGCACGGCCTAACGCCAGATATCGGTGAAGTTGGCTTCGCGGCGGCTTCTGGCGCGGCGCTGACGGTCCAGGTTCTCGAAATAAAGCCGACGCTTTTCCGACGGGCTCATGTGGCGCAGCCGCTCGCGCGCCAGATAGGCCGCCCGTTCGCGGGCATATTTGCGCGCCAGATATTCACGCCTGGCGCGTTTGGCGCGCTCGCGTGCGGTTTCGCCGTGCTTCTGGATTTGTTTGCGGGCTTGCTGGTGGACCGGCTTGCTGAGTTGCGGCTCGGCCGGCTTGGTCTCGGCCTTGTTGCCGTCGGCTGGGATCGACGCGGTGGCCTCCGGCGTTGTTGGGCCGGGTGCGCTCAACGCGGCGATCTCCGGCCGCGCCGCCGGCAGCGGCACGGTCCGGCTGTTGCCGTTGGCGTCGACGGCCTCGGCCGGCTGTTGCGGCTCAGCCGCCGGGGCGTTGGTGGTGACGGTTCGGTGTCGACGTTTCGCGACGCCAGCCGCGCTTTTTTGAGCGCTTGGGCTTTGGCCTCAGCTTCCGACTTGGCTTTGGTGCGCGCCTCGGCCTTGGCCTGCGCCATCGCGCTTGCCAGCGCCTTGCGGGCGTCGGTCAGCTTGCGGTCGCGCTGCAACGCGGTCTTGTAGTCGGCGATCGCCTGATCGCGCTGTTGCGCTTGCTCGTAAGCCTGGCCGCGCCGGAAATAGACCCGGGCATTGCGCGGTTCGAGTTTGGCGATCCGGCTGAGATCCTCGATCGCCTTGGCGTAATCCTTGGCCTGCATCAGCGCTTCGGCGCGCGCGTTTAACGCCTTCAGATTGTCGGGCTGGCGCGCGAGGCCGTCGTTGAGATCGGCCATCGCCAGCTCGGCCTTGCCCTTGGCCTTGTACAAGGCGGCGCGCTGGAAATAGGGCTCGGCCGGTTTCGGATCGAGTTTGATCGCCTGGCCGAGATCGGCGATGGCTTTGTCGTTGTCGCCCTTGGCGATGTCGATCGCCGCCCGCGCGCGATAGGGCGCCGGTTTGGCGATGTTGAGTTCGATGGCGCGGTTCAAATCAGCCAGCGCGCGAACGTCATCTTTTCTGGCGGCGTAGATCTGGCCGCGCGCGGCCAAGGCAAGCGCGTTGTCGCCGTCGGTTTGAATCGCCTTGTCGAGATCGGGCAGGGCGCGCGCATCGTCTTTCTTGGCCGCGTAAGTCATGCCGCGCAGCGCGATGGCGTCGGTGTTGTCGTCTTCGATCTTGAGAATGGCTTGCGCGTCGTGCAGCGCGCCGGCCAGGTCGCCGTCTTCGAGCCGCAAGTTGCCGCGCACCTTGAGGCCGTTGACGGTCCAGGAAAATTTCAGCGCGCGGCCGATATCGGCATAGGCGTTTTTGCGGTCGCCTTTGTCGCGATAGGCTTCGGCGCGCAGCCGGTAGCTCAGCGACGGGTTGCTGTCGAGCCTGACCGCGCGGTTGAGAACGGCGATTTCCTTGTCGTAGTCGTGCTTCTTGTTGAAGACCACGGCCATCGCATTTAGCGGCGCGACGTTCTTAGGTTCGAGCCGGGCGGCACGGCCATAGTCGCTCAGCGCGCCGTCGAGTTCGCCGGCGGCTTCGTGCGCGCGCGCCCGCAACATGTAATTGTCGGCCGTCGGGTTAAGCCGGACCGCGTTGTCGAAATCGGCGGTGGCGCGGACATAATCCTTCTGCCGCAGATAAAGCTGGCCGCGGCCGCTATAGGCGGCGGCATGATTGGGCCGCAGGCTGATCGCCTTGGCGTAGTCGGCCAGGGCGCCTTCGGCAAAGCCGAGATCGCGGCGCAGCGCGGCGCGGTTGACATAAGGCGAGGGCGAATTCGGATCGAGCTCGATGGTCTTGTCGTAATCGGCCAGCGCCTGGCCGTAATTGCCGCGCGCGAACCAGGCATTGCCGCGGTTCTGATAGGCCGGGGCGAAATCGGGCGCGAGATCGATGGCGTGGTTGAGATCGCCGATCGCGTGCGGGATGTCGCTGCGGTCGAGATGCGCCAGCCCGCGCAGCGCATAAGCGACGCCGAGCGCTTTGCCGCGCAGCCGGCCGGTCGCGATGATGGCGGTGCAGGCGTCGATGCGATAGCTGGCGGCATCTTCGGTCTGGTTGGCGCAGACCCGGGCATTGCTGCCGGGCGGGCGGGGCACCGTCGGTTGCGCGACCTTGATCTCGACTGGTTCGCTGTTGGACGGCTGGCGCGTCCGCGTTTCAATGGGATAGCCGGCGTTCGGGTCGCGAAAATAACGCGCTTGCGCCGAGCGTGGCGGTCGGCCAAACCGTCAACGGCAACGCCATCGTCGCCGCCAGGATCGTGGCGGCGAGCAGGGCGCCGGGAGGCTTTTTAGCTGGCCGTATCGCTCGCATGAAAAAGCCTTACGCATTAACCATCTTAATCCCAGAAAATATTCACGAATCCAACGGTATGTCCATGCGATGGCGCCGGTTCCATTAACCAAAGCTGGCGACATGGTTAATAGATAAAATTTGAATCAAATTGTCCGAACGGATGGACGGTGGCGCGAACGCGCTCAGACACGTCCGCGCCCGGACATTTCGGCGCCGGCATCGGCCGGAAGGCGGGCAAATACGATCACCGACAGCGCCGAAATCGCCGCGACAGCCAGAAAGGCCGGACCGAAGTCGCTGGCGGTCAACGTCTCGTGGCCGTTGAAGACGGGCGGTAATGTCGACCGCCAGCGCACCGAGAGCGACGCCCGACGAGATCGACAATTGCTGGCCGACGCTGGCCAGGGCGGTGGCGCGGCTGACGCGGGACTGTTCGACGTCGGCATAGGCGATCGTGTTGACGCTGGTGAATTGCAGCGAGCGGAAAAATCCGCCGACCACCAGCAGCAAGAACATCGCCATCGCCGGCGTGGTTTGCGTGAAAGTGGCACAGGCCGCCAGAAAGCAGGCGCTGATGATGGCGTTGATCATCAGGATGGTGCGAAAGCCGAAGCGTTTGAGCAGCGTCGAGGCCGCCACCTTCATGCCGATGGCGCCGGCCGCCGAGCCGAAGGTGATCAGGCCGGACTCGAACGGCGTCTTGCCGAAGCCGATCTGCAACATCAAAGGCAGCAGAAACGGTAGCGCGCCGATGCCGAGCCGGAAGATGAAGCCGCCAATGATGCTGGCGCGGAAGGTCGGTATCCGGAACAAGGTCAGATCGAGCACCGGATTGGGCGTGCGGCGGGCGTGACGGACATAAGCGGTGACGAAGACCGCGCCGCCGACGACCAGCGCGGCGACCACGGTCCAGGGCAGGAAGTTCAGACCCAGCACCGACAGTCCGAAAGCCAGCCCGGCAATGCCGAGGCCGGCATAGATCATGCCGACGATGTCGAAGCGTTCGTGTGTGTCGCCGCGCACGTCCTCGATGAAACGGGTGGCGAGGAGAATGCCGAGGACGCCGATCGGCAGGTTGATGAGAAAGATCCAGTGCCAGGTGGCATAGGTCGTAATGAAGCCGCCGACCGGCGGGCCGATCATCGGGCCGATCAGCGCCGGCACCGACACCCAGGCCATGGCATTGACCAGGTCACGTTTGCTGATGGTGCGCACCAGCACCATGCGGCCGACCGGCGTCATCATGGCGCCGCCCATGCCCTGCACGATGCGGGCGATCACGAAGTCGGTCAGTGACGACGACATCGCGCAGCCGATCGAGCCGAGCAGGAAGACGGCAATGGCGGCGCGAAACACCGTGCGGGCGCCGAAGCGGTCGGCGGTCCAGCCCGAGGCCGGGATGAAAATCGCCAGCGACAGAAGATAGGAGGTGACCGCCAGTTTGAGCGCCAGCGGGTTGGTGCCGATATCGCGCGCGATCGCCGGCAGCGAGGTCGCGATCACGGTCGAGTCCATGTGTTCCATGAACAAGGCGACCGCGACGATCAGCGGAACGATGCGGTCACGGCGCATGATCTAATGAATCCGGCGGGGTGGTGGAAAGTCGGCCCGTCGCATGGTTGAACCCTAAAGCGGCGGCGGTGGAAAGCCCCGATTGGCCGGTGGCGTCATAGCAGCCATGCCGGAACCGGGCCTGATTCCGGGGCTTTTTTGCACACCGGAGCGGCTGTCCCCACATCGTTGGACATGGCTCTAGGAATCGCCCGCCGCCCATGCTAACGACCCACGCCAACCCAAAAGCGGGCCAGTCGTCGCGCGAGGATCCCCTCGCGACAGGCATTTTATAAGCCTGCGGCGGCCGGTCTTGATCCCTTTTCGGGTGTGACGGAGTTGGCAATGGCCGCAATTAATAATGCAAATCCGCGCGAAGCGCTCACGTTCGACGACGTTCTGATCAGGCCCGGCCTGTCGAACGTCATGCCCGCCGACGTCGATATTCGTTCGCGCATTACCAAGTCGATCACGGTCAATATGCCGATCCTGGCGTCGGCGATGGATACGGTGACCGAATCCCACATGGCGATCGCGATGGCCCAGGCCGGCGGCATCGGCGTCATCCACCGCAATCTCGACCCGGAAGAGCAGGCCGCGCAGGTCCACCAGGTCAAGAAATTCGAATCCGGCATGGTGGTGAACCCGCTCACCATCGAACCGACGGCGAGCCTGCAGGAAGCGCTCGACCTGATGAAGCTCAACCGCATTTCCGGCGTGCCGGTGGTCGAAGGCGGCGGCAATGGCAAAGCCGGCAAGCTGGTCGGCATTCTGACCAACCGCGACGTGCGTTTTGCCACCGATCCGCGCCAGCGCGTCGCCGAGCTGATGACCAAGGAAGACCTGATCACGGTCCGCGAAGGCGTCGGCCAGGACGAAGCCAAGCGCCTGCTGCATCAACACCGCATCGAAAAGCTGCTGGTGGTCGACGATCAATACCGTTGCGTCGGCCTGATCACCGTCAAGGACATGGAAAAGGCGGTCGCCAATCCGAATGCCTGCAAGGACGAGCAGGGCCGTCTGCGCGTGGCGGCGGCGACGACCGTTGGCGACAAGGGCTTTGCCCGCACCGAGGCGTTGATCGCTGCCGGCGTCGATCTGGTCGTGGTCGACACCGCGCACGGCCATTCGCAATATGTGCTCGACGCCGTGCTGCGCATCAAGCGGCTGTCGAACGCCGTGCAGGTGGTCGCCGGTAACGTCGCGACGTCGGAAGGCGCCAAGGCGCTGATCGATTCAGGCGCCGACGCCATCAAGGTCGGCATCGGCCCGGGCTCGATCTGCACCACGCGCATCGTCGCCGGTGTCGGCGTGCCGCAACTGACCGCCATCATGGACAGCGTCGAAGCGGCCCATAAGCAGGGCATTCCGGTGGTCGCCGATGGCGGCATCAAATATTCCGGCGATCTCGCCAAGGCGCTGGCCGCCGGCGCCGATGTCGCGATGGTCGGCTCTTTGCTTGCCGGCACCGACGAGACGCCGGGCGAGGTGTTTCTGTACCAGGGCCGCTCCTACAAGAGCTATCGCGGCATGGGTTCGGTCGCCGCGATGGCGCGCGGCTCGGCCGACCGCTATTTCCAGCAGGACATCAAGGACAGCCTCAAGCTGGTGCCGGAAGGCGTCGAGGGCCAGGTCGGTTACAAGGGCCCGGTCTCCAACGTGCTGCATCAGTTGAGCGGCGGCCTGCGCGCGGCGATGGGCTATGTCGGCGCGGAGACGCTCGACGAATTCCACAAGAAAGCGGAATTCGTCCGCATCTCGGGCGCCGGTCTTCGCGAAAGCCACGTCCACGACGTGACCATCACGCGCGAAAGCCCGAACTATCCGGGCGCGAGGGATAGCGCTCTATTCCAAAAACGCCTTGATCAGCCTCACCGTCTGCGCCGGCTGCTCTTCCATGATCCAGTGGCCGGAATTGGTGATGATGCCGCCTTCGACATTTGAACCGACCTCGCGCATGACCACGGCTTGCGTCGCGCCGAACGAGTGATCGGCGCCGAGCGCCAGGATCGGCATCGGCAGCTTGCCCTTCGCCTGGAACGCCTTGTTGTCGGCGCGATCCTTGGTGTTGAAGGTCGCGAATTGCTCGAACGCGTAGTGCATGTTGCCGGGCCGGGCATAGAGCCGCGCGTAATGCCGGCGGGTTGCCTCGTCGATCGCTTTCGGATTGGCCGACAGCTCGTTGTAGAAGCGGTCGAGGTAAATGCGCTCGCGGCCCTTCACGAGGCGGTCGACGTCGGGGCCGCGGAAAGTTGAAATGCCAGAGCAGGGGGCTCTTGAGGATTTCATCCCACGGGCCGATGCCGGGCAGCGGCGCGTCGATGATGACCCATTTGGTGATGCGGGTCGGATACTGCGCGGCCAGCGCGTAGCCGACCATGTTGCCGATGTCGTGCGTCACCAGTTCGGCCTTCTCGACCTTGAGCGCGTCCATCACCTTGGCGATGTCCTGCCCTTCCGTTTTCTTGTCGTAGCCGCCGGCCGGATGTGACGACAGACCCATGCCGCGCAGGTCGGGCACGATCACGGTGTGGTCTTTGTAGAGCGCGCGGGCCGCGGGCGCCCACATGTCGCCGGTGTCGCCGAAGCCGTGCAGCAGCACCACCGCTGGACCTTTACCGCCGACCCGAACGTAAAGGGTGGCGCCATCGGTCTTGATCCGCTGGATGTGGAAGCCGTGCGGGAAGCTTTCGACCCGGGCCGATGCCGGCAGGGCCCAGGCCAAGGCGCATAAACCGAGCAAAAAGCGGGCAAGGACGCGCATGGCCGATATCTCCCCCTGAATAATGCCGGGGCCAGATTAGCAGGCGGTATTGTCGCCGCGAAGCGGGTCAGGGGTTAGCAGTTTGGATAAGCACGTCTCGGCAAGGCCGGTGGCGGAGACGATCCCGCCTTGCATAGCCGGCGTTCTCGGCCTATCGCAGGGCCTGCTGGCGCCCGCAATTGCAGCACCCGGCATAACATTAGCAATACCGGCTACACGTCCCCGCAATCGCATTCAGGCCTCGGATATGTCGATCAAAATGATCCTGCTGCCGCTGTTCGTCGAGGTCGCGCTGACCTTTGCCTTGATGTTCAAGATGGGCTTCGCGCGCGTCGGCGCGGTCAAGAGCGGCAAGGCCAAGATGGCCGACGTCGCGCTCGGCCAGCTCAACTGGCCGCCGAAGGTGCAGCAGGTCTCCAACAGCTACGCCAGCCAGTTTCAGCTGCCGGTGCTGTTTTATGTGCTGACCGCGCTGGCGATCATCACCCATCACGGCGACTATCTCTTTATTGTGCTGGCCTGGGCCTTCGTGATCTCGCGGCTGGTGCATGCCTATATCCATACCGGCAGCAACTATGTCCGGCACCGTTTCAACGCGTTTCTGATCGGCGCGATCATTCTTGTGGCGATGTGGATCATCTTCGCCGTCGATATCTTGTTAGGATTGTCATGACTCCCGCCGCTAAACTTGCCGCCGCCATCGAAGTGTTCGAGGCGCTGGAGACCGACCGCCGTCCGGCCGGCGACGCGCTCAAAGCCTGGGGCCTGGCGCATCGCTTCGCCGGTTCCGGCGACCGCGCCGGCATTGCCGGTCTCGTTTATGACGCGCTGCGCCGCAAGGCGTCGAGCGCTCATCTGATGGGCGCCGATACGCCGCGCGCCATTGTGCTCGGCATGCTCAAGCGCGAACGCGGGCTCGACAGCGACGCGATCGGCAAGCTCGCCAGCGGCGCGCAATATGCGCCGGCGGCTTTGACCGATGATGAACGTCAACGCCTTGATGCCGCCGACATGGCCGGCGCGCCCGCGCATGTCGCCGGCGATTATCCGGAATGGCTCGATCCGCATTTCACCAAAGCTTTTGGTGACGACCGGGCCGAGGAGGGCGCGGCGCTGGCGTCGCGCGCGCCGCTCGATCTGCGCGTCAATGTCTTGAACGCCGAGCGCGACCGGGTCGGCGGCATGTTGTCCGATCTCAAGCCGAAGCCGACGCGCTGGTCGCCCTGGGGCTTGCGCGTTGCTTTAGCAGCCGACGCCAAGAGTCCGGCAATCCACGCTGAACCGGCGTTTCTTAAAGGTCTGGTCGAAGTGCAGGACGAGGGCTCGCAACTGGCGGCGCTTTTGTCGGGCGCGCAACCGGGCGAGCAGGTGATCGATCTGTGCGCCGGCGCCGGCGGCAAGACCCTGGCTTTGGCGGCGATGATGGGCAACAAGGGCCAGGTGTTCGCCACCGACGACGACAAGCGCCGGCTGGCGCCGATTCATGACCGATTGGCACGTTCCGGGGCGCGCAACGTCCAGGTCCGCACGCCGAAATCGATCCACGACGAGATCGACGATCTCAAGGGCCGCATGGACATGGTGCTGATCGACGCGCCGTGCACCGGCACCGGCTCGTGGCGGCGCAATCCGGACGCCAAATGGCGGATGCGGCCGGGCGCGCTGGACCAGCGGGTCAAGGAACAGGCCGATATCCTCGACCGCGCGGTCGCGCTGCTCAAGCCTTCGGGCCGGATCGTCTACATCACCTGTTCGGTGCTGGATGAGGAAAACGGCGCCCAGGTGCGCGGATTCATGACTCGCGGTCATGAATTCTCGGTGGTTCCGCCGGCCGAGGTGGTCAAGGCGCTCGGCGACCAGGCGCATGCCTTCGGCAAGGCCGCAAGGCTGTCGGCGGAGGGCATTTTGATGACGCCACGCACGACCGACACCGACGGCTTTTTCGTCAGCGTGCTCAAACGGGCGGGATAAGACCTAAGTTAACGCCGCGATTACGCAATTTCCTCGATTGCGCCTTAATCCGGGCCAAAAAACCGCGCGAAGATTTCGTGTCTAACGGTGCGAGATTCGGCAGGCGGGGTTTTTGACGTGAACTTTCACAATCGGCGCGAGCCGACATTCCATGATGGCGCGCGCGACCGGACCCAGAGCGGCGGCCACGACGGCGGCCTTGGCGTGGGCCACGACGGCACTTATCCGAGTGGCGCGCCGCTGCCGCATGTCACCGGCCACGCCACCGGCTTTGGCCGGTTCGTGTCGACCTTGCAGATCGTCGGTACCTTGCTGGGCGTGCCCTTGGGGCTGGCCTCGGGCTATTCGATCTACCGCGCCAATTTCTCGCCCGAGACCACCTGCCAAGCGCTGCGCACCAACATCATCGGCATGCTCGACAAGAACGTCGACGCCACCACCCGGCGGATGCTGGTCCGGCGCGACATCGAGGCTTTCGAACAGAACTGCGGCGCGGTCGACCCGGACGCGCATGCGGCGTTCAAGACGCTGCTGGCGGTGCCGGTGAAAACCAAGGTCGCGGCCAAAGAGCGGACCAAGGACACGACAAAGGCTTTGGCCCACGACATTGCCAATGATGTGGCCAAGGACGTGACCAAGGTCATCAGCAAGGACGTGGCTTTAGCGAAGCCGCGAGCCGTGGCCAAAGCGGAGCACAAGCCGGAACAGAAGGTTGCGGCCAAATCCGAAATCAAGTCCGAAACCAAGCTTGAAGCCAAGTCCGAGACCAGGTCCGAGACCAAGTCCGAGACCAAATCCGAAGCCAAGCCGGTGCTGAAGGCCGCGCTGGCGGCGGACGAACATGCCGCCGGCCTGTCCGATGCCAACTGGCTGGCGGCGGTCCGTCAGGCGTTGGTGACCAGCGAGGCCGAGCGGGCCGCGCGCATCGAACCGGCCCGCGTTGAGCCGGTGCACCTGACCACGACCGCGGCGATCCAGCCGGGCGGGCCGGCGCCGGCGCCCCGGGTCGTGTTGCAGCCGGCCTGGAACGTGACAGCCCCGGCGGTGGTGCCGCCGGAGGCACGCGCGCCGCAAGGCCAGCCGCAGGCGGTTGGACAGCCTGAGCCGCCCGTCCGGATCGGTGGCGCCGACCATCCGGTGCCGCCGGCCCCGATCCCGGTGATCGCGCCTGTTGCGGGCGGACAGCAGGCCGGGCCGGCGCCGGGCCAACAGCCGATCTCCGAAGCTGACCGCTCCACGCTCGGCAGCTGGATCGCGCAAATTCCGTTGGTCGGGCGGGTGATGGAGCCGAGCGCGAAATAGGCCGGCCACCGCGGCTTGCCGAATGTCGGTGAAACGTGGCTTCCGCCTGTTGCGGTGCGGCGCGCAGTCGCTTAATTCAAGGCATGACCGCATCCCCAGACGCTTCCGCCACGGCCCTCGATCCGGGGCATTTGCCCGACCACGACAAGATCCTGATCGTCGATTTCGGCTCGCAGGTGACGCAACTGATCGCGCGCCGGGTGCGCGAAGAGGGCGTCTATAGCGAGATCGTGCCGTTCCAGAAGGCCGAAGCGGCCTTCCGCGCCATGAAGCCGAAAGCCGTGATCCTGTCCGGCGGGCCTGCCTCGGTGCTCGACGAAAACGCGCCTTTGGCGCCGCCGGCGATCTACGAGGCCGGCGTGCCGGTGCTCGGCATCTGCTACGGCGAACAGGCGATGGCGCAGCAGCTCGGCGGCAAGGTCGAGGCCGGCCATCACCGCGAGTTCGGCCGCGCCGAGGTCGAGATCACCGCCGACAGCCCGTTCTTCGAGGGCGTCTGGGTCAAGGGCGAGAAATACCCGGTCTGGATGAGCCACGGCGACCGCGTCACCGAATTGCCGCCAGGCTTTCGCGTGCTCGGCAAGGCGCAAGGCTCGCCGATCTCGATCATCGGCGACGACGCCCGCAAGTTCTACGCGATGCAGTTCCATCCGGAAGTCATGCACACGCCGCACGGCGCGGCGCTGATCCGCAATTTCGTGCGCAACATCGCCGGCTTTACCGGCGACTGGACCATGCGCGCCTTCAAGGACGAGGCGATCGAGAAGATCCGCGCCCAGGTCGGCAAGGGCAAAGTGATTTGCGGATTGTCCGGCGGCGTCGACTCGGCGGTCGCGGCGGTTCTCATTCACGAAGCGATCGGCGATCAACTGACCTGCGTGCTGGTCGATCACGGCCTGATGCGGCTCGCCGAAGCCGAGCGCGTCGTCACCATGTTCCGCGACAGCTACAACATCCCGCTGGTGCATGTGGATGCGTCCGACACGTTCATCAACGCGCTGGAAGGCGTCGACGATCCCGAGACCAAGCGCAAGATCATCGGCAAATTGTTCATCGACGTGTTCGACGCCGAGGCCAAGAAAATCGGCGGCGCCGAATTTCCTGGCGCAGGGCACGCTTTATCCCGACGTGATCGAAAGCGTGTCGTTCACCGGCGGGCCGTCGGTGACCATCAAGTCGCATCACAATGTCGGCGGGCTGCCGGACTTCATGAAGATGAAGCTGGTGGAGCCGTTGCGCGAATTGTTCAAGGACGAGGTGAGGGCGCTCGGCCGCGAACTCGGCCTGCCGGAAAGCTTTGTCGGCCGTCATCCGTTTCCGGGGCCGGGGCTGGCCATTCGCTGCCCGGGCGGCATCACCCGCGAGAAGCTCAAGATTCTGCAGTTGGCCGACGAGATCTACATCGAGGAAATCCGCCGCTGCGGTCTTTATGACGACATCTGGCAGGCCTTCGCGGTGCTGCTGCCGGTCAAGACCGTCGGCGTCATGGGCGACGGGCGGACGTATGAATATGTCGTGGGCCTGCGCGCGGTGACCTCGGTCGACGGCATGACCGCCGATTTCTATCCCTTCGACATGCGCTTCCTCGGCATGGTCGCGACCCGCATCATCAACGAGGTCAAGGGCGTCAACCGCGTGGTCTATGACGTGACGAGTAAGCCGCCGGGGACGATTGAGTGGGAGTGATCTCGGCTGACTGGCGGAGATGCGCGTCGTCGGCGCTCAGCCGGTGCCCGCGTAGTCCATCGCCTTGAGATCGGCGATGAGACCGGGCCCCGTCGGATGCCAGCCGAGCCGCTCGCGGGTTTTCGCGCTCGATGCCGCCATATCCAGGCCCACGAATGGCGCGAGCCATCCGAAATGAGCCGCTGCCTCTTCCGATGACATGGCGACCACCGGGACGTTGAGTTCCGTCACCGATAACCTGCGCTATGTCGCGGGTCGATATGCCTTCCTCAGCGACAGCGTTGTATCGCGCGCCGGGCTGACCTTTTTCCAGTGCCAGGCGGTAGAGGCGCGCGACATCGAGGACGTGCGCGGCCGGAAAGCGATTGAGGCCGTCGCCGACATAGGCCGACACGTGTTTTGCCCGGGCCAGTTCGATCAAAGGGGAGATGAGCCCTTGCTTGACCGTATCGTGGACCTGCGGAAGCCGGACCACCGATAGGTTGACGCCGGCCGCTGACATGGCGGCGCCCGCCAATTCGGACGCCACACGCGGATTGGGGTGGCTTGTGTTGAACACGTCTTCGGTGGCGAGCCCACCTGCCGCCGCGCTGCCCATCCCGGTTCCGGACGTGATGAACAAGGGCCGGTCGGAGCCTTTGAGCGCCGCGCCTAATGCCTCGATCACGCGCCGGTCCTTTTCGCAATTCGCCACGAAGCGCGAAAAGTCATGGTCAAAGGCGGTGTGGATCACAGCGTCCGATTGAGTGGCGCCGTTGCGAAGGCTGTCGGGGTCTTCAAGCGTGCCGCGATAGGGCTCGGCGCCGGCAGAAATGAGCGAGCGCACACCCGCATCCGACCGCGTCAGCCCGAGCACCTGGTGCCCGGCGTTGACAAGTTCCACGAGGATCTTGGAACCGATAAAGCCGGTCGCGCCGGTCAGGAATACACGCATGGAAGGTCTCCGTTGTTGTTCGAAGACCACCATCGCGCTATAAATCATCCCATAAAAGTAGTGACCGTATCATGGTATAAATACCAATAGGATCGTCATGCCGCATGACTCTGGCAACTCGCTTGGCATCTACCTCAGAGACCGGCGAATGCGCTTGGACCCGGTCGCGCTTGGCTTTCCGGGTGGACGGCGACGGACGCCGGGTCTGCGGCGTGAGGAGGTTGCCCAGCGCTCCAACATAAGCCCGACCTGGTACACCTGGTTGGAGCAGGGGCGCGGCGGGGCGCCGTCGCCGGACGTTCTGAATCGTTTGTCCGCCGGGTTGATGCTCACCGAACCGGAGCGCGAGCATCTCTTCATGCTGGCACTTGGCCGTCCGCCCGAGGCGCGCTACCAGAAGAACAACGGCGTCACGCCGCGGCTGCAACGTGTGCTCGATGCGCTGGAGCCGAGCCCGGCGCTGATCAGGACCGCGACGTGGGACGTGCTCGCCTGGAACCGGGCGGCGACCGTCATGCTGGTTGATTATGCCGCGCTGCCTCCAGAGCAGCGCAACATCCTGCGTCAGGTCTTTCTCGACCCACGCTCCCGCACGGTTCAGTACGACTGGGAAAGCGTAGCGCGCTTCGTGGTGGGCGCGTTCAGGGTGGACGCCGCGCGCGCCGGCGCCGCGGCAGAGATGGCACCGCTGGTCGATGAGCTCTGCCGGCTCAGCCTCGAGTTCAAGGCGATGTGGAACGAGAACAACGTTCGCACCATCCACAGCGAAGCCGTAAAGCACATACGCCATCCGCTGCTCGGCCCGTTCGCGTTCGAGTTCTCGACCTTTTCGGTCGACGGGCGCACGGACCTCAGCATGGTGGTCTACAATCCGGCGACGCCGGCCGACGCAGAGCGCATGAGGTCACTCTTGGACACGGCGCCTGCCGGACGCAAAGGCAAAAAGCGATAGCGCTGGCCAGGAAGTCCGGCAGGCTCCGCGCGCTTAGCCCGCCTTCGTCATCTTATCCCGCGTCTTGGTGTCGAAGTCGCTCGCCTCATGGCGTTCGCGCGACTGGTTCGGCGGTCCGCCGCTGATGCGGTTGAGCTTGCGGCCGCGCTTCACGGCCGGCCGCGCCGGCAGCATGTCGGCCCAGCCCATAGGGTGGAATAGCCAAGCGTATTCCGCCAATCCACGGCCGTCGCGGCGCAATCCGCTTCGCTATTGCGCGTTACGGGTTTTCGTTCGAAAACATGTTGTCCTAACGGCTGCCACTTACTGAACGGCAATGAGGTTGCGCAATGAAAATGCCGGCTTTTCCGGAAGACATCTTCACCGAACCCTCCGACGTCGATCCCGACACGCTGGCAAACCTCGGTCCGTTGCGGCGGCTGGCCGGCAGTTGGGAGGCGCGCACGGGCGTCGATCTCAACCCGAAGGCCGATGGCCCCGAACGCCGCGTTTACATCGAACGCATCGACCTCGAGCCGATCGATCCGCAGGCCAACGGCCCGCAGCTGTTCTATGGCTTGCGCTACCACATCCATATCAACACCGAGGAAGAGGACATCACCTTCCACGATCAGGTCGGCTATTGGCTGTGGGAGCCGGCGACCGGACTGGTGCTTCAGACCCTCGCCATTCCGCGCGGTCAGGTCGCTATTGCGTCCGGCCAGGCAACGCCGGATGCCGACCGGCTGGTGCTGACCGCGACGCGCGGCCAGACCGAGTATGGCATCTGTTCGACGGCGTTTCTCGAATACGCCTTCCGGACCGACAGCTATCGCATCGAGATCGTGTTCAATCCCGATGGCTCATGGAGCTATGTCACCGACACCGTCTTGACGGTGCACGGCAGGCCCGACCCCTTCACCCATCGCGATCAGAACAGGCTGGTGAAAGTGGCCGAGCCGCAGCCCAATCCCCTGGCCAAACGGCTGGCCGCGAAGCAGGGCAAGTAGCCGAAGCGTGAACGCGGCGCCGCTGCGCCTTGAGCATGCCTCATGACGGACGCCGGACCGCGCGCACTTTACCGCTGGTGCCGCCGCCGCAGAAAAAGGTGTCGCGGCCGTTCGACTCCAGTCCCGACACAACCACACTCGGTGGCATGTCGATCTGTTCCAGAACCACGCCAGTCTTTGAGTCGATGTGGCGCAGTTCGCTTTGCTCGGCTTCCCAGGTGGCGTGCCAGAGTTCATCGCCGAGCCAGGTCACGCCGGTGACAAAGCGGTTCGAACTCGATGGTGCGCAGCACCTTGCCGGTTTCGGGATCGACCTGATGAATCTTGCGGTTGCGATGCTGGCCGACCCAGAGCGAGCCTTCCGCCCAGGCCATGCCGGCGGCGCCGCCGTCGGGCGTTGGCACGCTGGCGACAACGTCGCCCGTTTTCGGATCGATCTTCTGGATGCGGTCGCCGGAAATCTGGAACAGATGCTGGCCGTCAAAGGCGGTGCCGGCATGCGCGGGGACATTCAACGTGCGCACCGTTTTCCCGTCCGTCGGATCGATGGCATCCAGTGAGTCGCCGATCGCGATCCAGATATGGCTGCCGTCATAGCTGACGCCATTGACCTGGGTCGCGTTCGGAAATGGGCCGTATTCCTGGACGATGTTGGCTGCCGTTCGTTTCATGACCTGATCCTGTCTGCTGTTCGGTTGGTGCGCTCACCCTAGCCGCCGGACAGCGCAGCCGGGAGTAACAAGGTTGTCGGGAAACCCGGCACCGGCGGCGCCATCCAGCGCCGCGCCCGGCCTTGGCCGACCGCCTGTACCTTGTTGCCCACCTTCAGATCGTCAAGCGCGCGTTGCACCGTGCGCGTGCTGGCGCCGAGCGCCAACGCCAGCGCCGAACTTGACCAGGCTTCGCCGTCAGCGAGCAAAGCGAGCACCGTCGCGTGCGTTTCATCGGTCGGCGGGGCGAGTACGGCGACGTCGCGGCCGCGGCGCGGCTTAAGCGCAAAGCCGTCTTTGGTCGCGTCGATGCCAGCTATCGTTGCGAGCGCCTTGCGCAGGCGGCCGATTTCGACGCGCAGCCGCGCGCGATGCGATTCATCGGCATGCCGGGCGCGGAACGCGCGCGCGAGCAATTCGGCGCGTGGCACGTCGCCGGGCCAGGCTTCGGCCAGCGCGCGGGCCAGCGCAAACAGCACAGGCCGCGTCTCAAGCGAAATGACTTTGCCGGCCTTGGCGGACCGCGCGCCGGCAGGCATCGATGACGAGCGCCTTCGACGCGAGCAAGGATTCGACTTCGTTGAGCCGAAGCACGCGCTCTTTGTGGTGCGCAATGAGCCGCGCTGCCGGTGCGTCGAGGAGGCGCGCCGCGCCGTCGACTTCAGCCGTGAGCGAAGGGATGTGTGCCTGCCGTGCGGCATGTCCGGCCTGTGCCAAAGCGGCGCGTGCCGCCTTGATCTGTAGCCGCCGCATCGCAATCCCTGCAACGACCAGTTCATGGCCAGTCCGTGAGGCCGGCAGCAGCGGCGTCGGATCGAAGCCGCTCAGCAAACGGTCCGTTGCATCGAGGCGACCGAGCAGCAGCAGGCGGCGGATCGCCAGATAGCGCGCATGGGCGGCGTTGGCGCGGTCACCGTGTTTTTCAAGCGCCGCCCGCGCGGCCTCAAGTGCCTTGATCGGCCAGTTGAGATCGCGCGAGACCAGCGCGATCTCGGCCTCCGCGACGACGCAACGCGCGCGGGCGACCGGTTCGCGCGAACCGAAGGCGCGGGCCGCGCGTCGCAGCAAAGTCTTGGCGCGGTCGAGGTCGCCGAGCTGTGCCATCGCGATGCCGCGCAGCGCCAGCGCCGGCGGATCGTCGCGCACAGCGATGAAGTTCAAGGCATGGAGCGGATCGCCCATGGCGAGGGCGCGCCCGGCGGCGTTGATCAGCGAGTCCATTGAAATCTCAAGCCATGAAATCCCGACACACTTGTCACTCCCGGCCCACCGGTGGGCGGCGGTAAATCTATCTCACCACCAACGCCCGGCAAGCGCCGGGCGACGAAAGGAGAGAAAAGATGACGACACAGATGGCACCTACGACCGCGACACGTGACAAGTGGCTGGAAGCGCGGCTGGATCTGCTCGCCGCCGAGAAGGATCTGACCCGGCGCAGCGACGAGGTCGCACAGCTTCGCCAACGTTTGCCCTGGGTCCGGGTCGACAAGGCGTACCAGTTCGACACCGAGGAGGGACCGGCCGCGCTGGCCGACCTGTTCAAAGGGCGTTCGCAGCTCATGGTCTATCACTTCATGTTCGGGCCCGACTACAAGGCCGGCTGCGCATCTTGTTCGGCGATCGCCGATGGCTTCAACGGCATCGCCGTGCACCTGGAGAATCACGACGTTGCCTTCACGGCGGTGTCGCTGGCGCCGCTCGCAAAGCTGCAAGCGTTTAAGCAACGGATGGGCTGGACGTTTCCCTGGGCGTCGTCGCTTAACGGCAATTTCAACTACGACTTCAACGTCTCGTTCACCGAGGAGCAGCAGCGCAAGGGCGACATCGAATACAACTATGCACGCGGCAGTCACGCGATGGACGTGGCGTCCGGCTCATCGATGGCGGCCAATACAACAGCGCCGGTCATGCCGGAGATCGTTATCCAGAACGCGGCCATGGCTGGCGCCGATCCGGTCGCCTATGTACGCGAGCGGCCGGGCGTGAGTACTTTCGTGCTCGAAGACGGCGTCGTCTACCACAGCTATTCGACCTATGCGCGCGGGCTCGACGGCCTGTGGGGCATGTACCAGTGGCTTGACCGCGCGCCCTTGGGCCGCAACGAGGAGGCCGGCATGTGGTGGCGTCACCACGACCGGTACGGCCGTGACTGACGCGGTCGTGTCTGTCGGACGGCCGTGGCTCGGGCTCGCGGCCACGCCGACCTTCGCCGTGATGGCGTTGCTCAACTCAATTCACGGCGAAGGTTCGCTCGATGCGTTTTGTTCGATGGCGCACGGGGGATCACTCTTGAGCGGCATGGTCCCGATGTATGCGCTCATGGGCCTGTTCCATCTGTCGCCTTGGTTCAGGCTGATCGGCGGCGCCCGCTAAGCGGGCGTCGCTACCTTATCTTGCGTCTTGGTGTCGAAGTCGCTGGCCTCATGGCGTTCGTGCAACTGCATCGACGGTTCACCCGAGATGCGGTTGACCATGCGGCCGCGCTTCACCGCCGGCCGCTTCAGCAGCATGTCGGCCCAGCGATTGACGTTCTTGTATTCAGAGGTGCTCAGGAACGTGGCCGAGTCGCCATACTGCCAGCCCTTCACCATGCCGCCATACCAGGGAAAGATCGCGATGTCGGCGATCGTGTAGCTGTCACCGGCAATGTATTCGTTGTCAGCCAGTTGGCGATCGAGCACGTCGAGCTGGCGCTTTACTTCCATCGAGAAGCGGTCGATCGGATATTCCATCTTGAACGGCGCGTAGTGATAGAAATGGCCGAAGCCGCCGCCGAGATAGGGTGCTGAGCCCATCTGCCAGAACAGCCAGGACAGGCACTCGGCGCGTGGCCCCGGCTCGGTCGGCAGGAAGGCGCCGAACTTCTCGGCGAGATGCATCAGGATCGCGCCGGACTCGAACACGCGGATCGGCTTCGGCCCGCTGCGGTCCATCAGCGCCGGGATCTTGGAATTCGGGTTCACGCCGACGAAGCCTGAGCCGAACTGCTCGCCGTCGCCGATCTTGATCAGCCAGGCGTCGTATTCCGCGCCCTTGTGTCCGGCTGCCAGCAACTCCTCCAGCATGATGGTGACTTTTTGCCCGTTCGGCGTCGCCAGAGAATAAAGTTGCAGGGGATGGCGTCCGACTGGCAATTCCTTGTCGTGCGTTGCGCCCGCTATAGGACGATTGATGCTGGCGAACTTGCCGCCGTTTTCCTTATCCCAGGTCCAGACCTTCGGCGGCGTGTATTCGGACGTGTCGCTCATGTGTATTTTCCTGACAATAACTTGGGGGCGGCGTTTGGTGTCCACGTTCCTTAACGGCTTGCGATCGCGGATGGCAACTATGGTGCGTGGGGAAGGTTTTCAAGCGGCCAGAAATTTAAGCCGCTCGTCGGTTCTGGCCGGCGCGATTTCGAGGATGTCGGCGCTGACAATTTTTTGCGCGACAAAGGGGTCGTCGTTAACGCGGGCCTGAAGGGCGGGCAGCGTCGTGTTGTGCGCGACGATGCCGCCGCCCAAATTCGGCTGCAGGCTGCCGACCAGCAAGAACACGCCATCGTCGAAGCCGCGTTTGATCCAGGCCTTGTGGCTGTCCATGAACTGGCCGGCTTGGGCTTTGTTGTCGGAAAATTTAAGCGTCACGATGAACATTGGATGGGTTCTCCTATGAAGCGGCCTTGTTGTCTTGCATCTGCGTGTCGAGCCACGCGCACAGCTGCTGGACTTCCTGCTTGATGAATTTTTCGTCGTGGAAGGCAGCGGCCAGCGTCGCGACGCCCTGGCTACGGGCCAGGAGATGCATCGCCAAGGCATCGGCGTCAGCCTTGCGGCCGAGCAGGGTGAACTGTCGGCGAAGCCAGGTCCGGAACAGCGTGAACAGCTTGTTGGCTCGCGCCTGCGAGGCATGGTCGAGCTTGGCCAGCTCGGTAGTCAGCGTGCCGACCGGACAGCCGAAGCGTTTGATGTCGGCTCGGTTGACGATCAGGATGTTGATGAAGTTGCGGATGCGATCGGCGGGCGTCGTCCCTTCGCGTTCCCAGCGGTCCAACGTGCGCTGGGTACCGGTCAGGCGCGCCTCGATCACCGCGTCCAGGATCTCGTCCTTGGTCTTGAAATGGTAATAGAAGTTGCCGCGGGAGATCCGGACCGCGTCCGCGATGTCGGCAAACGAGGTGTGCTCGTAGCCTTGCCGATAGAACAACATGTCGGCCGCTTCGACGATATGATCGCGGGTGGCGTTGGGGGAAGACACGGGCCTGCTCCGGTGGTCGCGCATAAATTGGACGGCTGTCCTAATGAATAGGACGGCCGTCCAAATCTGTCAAGCGCGCGGGAGGCGACGGAGTTCGGTCTTCATCTCAGCCGCGCGACAGTTTCTCGAAGCGCTTGATCAGCCGCTCGCGCTTGAGGCGCGACAGCCGCTCGATCCAGAACAGGCCGTTGAGCTGGTCGATTTCGTGCTGATGGCAGACCGCGCGCAGACCTTCCAATTCTTCGGTCTGCTCGTTGCCATCGAGGTCGCGATAGACGGTGCGGACGCGGGCGTGGCGCAGGATGGCGTCGGTGACGCCGGGCATCGAGACGCTGCCTTCGGGATGCACGATCGTTTCGGGCGACGCCCAGACGACCTCCGGATTGACATAGCTCTTCGGACAGTCGCCGTTGCCGAGATCGAGCACGACCAGCCGCAGGGAGACGCCGATATGCGGCGCGGTGATGCCGATGCCTGGCGCGGCGTGCATCGTCTCCAAGAGGTCGGCGGCCAGCGCGCGCAGTGCGTTGTCGAACGCGGTGACCGGTTCGGCCGTGGTTGTCAGGCGCGGGTCGGGATAGCGGACAATCGGGCGAATGGTCATGATCGGTCTTGCTGACGGCTCCGGCCGTTCCGCGTGACGCCGGCGGTGCCGGGCAATGAAGGGCGGCGGGCGCTTTGGCACCCGCCGTCCACCATCTTACGTCATGATCGTCAGCCCGCGAAATTGGCCGCGATGCGCTGCTGCAAATAATCGTGCGCGGTGATCGGGTCGTACTTCTTGCCCGGCCCTTGGATGATCGCATCCTTGTTGGCCTGGCAGAAGAACGGCAGCGAATAACGGGGCCCAAGATACTCATCGGCGCGCGGCATGCGCACACGGTGCAGCGTCGACAGCAGCTTGTCGTCGCTCCAGCGCCGCAACATGTCGCCGATGTTGCAGGTGATGACGCCGGGCAGGGGCTCGACATCGGTCCATTCCAGTTCGCTGGCGCCGGCTTCCTTGCCCGGGCAAAGCTGCAAGCCGCCTTGGCCGGTGCGCTGATGCAACAGCGTCAGGCAGTCGAAGTCGGTGTGGGCGCCAGCGCGCCAGCCGGTGAAGTCTTCCGGCTTGGCATTTTCCATCGGAAGATAATGCAACAGCCGCAGCGTGCTTTGATATTCCGGCGACAGCGGGTCATGGCATTCGGTGAAAAAGTCCGGCGCAAAGCCGAGCTTGAGCGCGAAGCACGACAGCACCTTCATGCCGACCGCCCAGTTGGCGCGCTCGAAGGCCAGCATGGTGGCTTTAAAGCCCGGCAACGCGTCGCCGTTCGGCCACAGCTTGGCCATGCGCGGCACGGTGATCTGGTAGGACTCCTTGTTGTCGGCGGTGCCGGTCGAGGGCCGGACCTGGGCCTTGTATTCCCAGCCGGCATTGGTGCCGCCGAGCAGCGGCATCTTGGCTTTGGCGTCGTGCGGCAGATCGAAAAACCGCGCCGTCATGTCGAAGGCTTCGTCGACCTGGTCCTGCGGAATGCCGTGATTGACCAGTTGGAAAAAGCCGATCTCGGTCGAGGCCTGCCAGAGCTGGTCGGCAATCTCGGCCTTGCGGGCCTCGAAGTGGCTGAGATCGATGCGCGGCACGTCGCGGGCTTTCAGGCCGCCGATACCGCCGAAGGTCGAATTCCTGATTGAGTTCGGCAAGGCCGTAAGCGGCTTTGGTCGCGGTTTGGCTTTGGGTCATGGTTGTCTCCTGGTGGCGCGGCCGAGGCCGCGGGTTGGAGGAGCAATGACCCACGCCGCATGGCGCTGCCTGCTTCTACCCCCGAAGTGGATGGAGCTTGCGTCGATGGAACTGAGATCGATGGAACGTGAGTGAGTTCGCGTCATGCCGGCCCCAGAACGAAGAGTTCGTACTTGCCGAGCAATGCCCCGGGATTTTCAGGCCCTGGCCGCTTCTACTCGCCGCCAATGAAACAAAGGCGGCGGCAAGAGGCAAGCTAATAAGTTAGGCAAAAACCGGTGAAAAGCGCGTCATCTGGGCTTGCCGGGCCCGTCCGGGCGGCCGATGAATCGGGCCAACAAAGGCGGCACAGCATGGCAAAACCGATCACCATCTACGGCATCAAGAACTGCGACACCATGAAGAAGGCACGCGCCTGGCTCGACAAAGCCGGCGTCGATTACGCGTTTCACGATTACAAGAGCGCCGGCATTGATAAGGACAAGCTCGAGAAGTGGGCCAAGAAGGCCGGGTGGGAAACCATCATCAACCGCGCCGGGCTGACGTTCAAAAAGCTGCCGGACAAGGACAAAGCCGGCCTGACCGAGGCGAAAGCGATCAAGCTGATGCTGGCGCAGCCCTCGATGATCAAGCGTCCGGTGCTGGAGCTTTCCGGCGGCAAGCTGCTGATCGGGTTCAAGCCGGAGGCTTACGAGGCGGCGCTGGGGTAGCGCGCGGCTACTTCTTGGCCGCGTCGGCGACGCTGGCCTTCTGGATCGCGCGCAGCAAATTCGGCATGTCGGTATTGACCGCCTGTTCGACCATAAATTGCGGCACTGGGAAATCCGGCGCGACCAGCGCGTTGTAGGACAGTCGCGTGGCGCGGGCATTGGCCATCGGTTCGAGCTTCCATTCGCCTTCCGATATCCGCATGTCGCCGCCGACGCGCTTGAACATCAATCGGCGTCCGACATCATATGTGTTGCGGACCAGCGTTCGAATCTTCGGCAACAACGCCGCCCAGTTGATAACGTGTTCGCGCACATCCCATTTGCCGCCAGCGTCATGCTTGACGATACGGCAGCTTTCCAAATTGGGCATGATGCGCGGCATCCGCGCGCAGTCGGTAATCACGCTCCAGACTATGGCCGGCGACGCGGCGATGTCGATCGAGGCGCGGACATGTGCAGCGTTGGCTTTTTGGTCGGTGCTGACGTGGACGACCGGATCGCCGGTCGCTGCCTGTGCCGCGCCGGCACAGACGGCGGCGATCAGCAGACAACCGGAAAACCCGGCGGTGGTTCGCAGATACGATGGCACAGAGTGCGTCCTTTTCGATTCGTTGGACGCTACGCCGCAATTGTGACAGAGGGAAAGAAATTGCGCGTAAACATTGCGTGTTCGCAAGTTCCAAAGCGAGTGGCCGGGCCGGATCAGACCGACGCCGGCACCGCCAGCACCGGACAGGGCGACTGCCGGATCACGCGTTCGGTGGTTGAGCCGCGCAACGCATCGAGAACGCCGCGGTGGCCGGCGGTCGGCATTGCGATCAAATCGGGTTGCCAGTCGATCGCCTCGTTGATGATGCTGTCGACCGGGTCGCCACTGACCAGCGCCACTGGAACTGCCAGATGCGGCTTGGTGTGGTGGCGCAATTGCGGGGCGTCGCGGCCGGCATGGAACAGCCGCTCCTCGACCTCGGGGCCGGCCAGCATATGGGCAAAGTGAATGATCGCGTTGACGGCGGCGGCCGGCTTTGGGTCGTGGTCGACCGGGATCAGCAGCCGCTTGAGATGGATCTCGCCGCGTAGCGGATCGACGAAGCCGCGCGCGCCATTTGGTACGAACAGAGTTGGCACTTTGGCGTGACGGGCGAGTTTCTCGGCGACCGAGCCGTGCAGCAGCCGCGCGACGCCGTCGCGGGCTTGGGTGCCGAGCACGATCAGGTCGGCTGGGTGATCGTCGAGATAGCGCAAGACGCCGTCGGCGGCCGACTGCGGCGACAGGTCGACCTTGGCGATTTTGATCCCGAGCTTCTCGGCGACGGCCGCCTCCGGCGCGCTTTCGCTCATCAGGCCCCAGTCGGCCAGCACCGCGCGGACATGCGGGAAGGTCACCCAGTCGCGCTCGTCCAGTGGGTTGGTGACGTGCAGCAGCGTCAGGCCGGATTTCGCCGTCAGCGCAATCCGCAGGGCATGGACGAAAGCCTCGGCGCTGGCGTCGGAGAAATCGGTCGGATGGACGATGGAACGGAGTTCCAGCATGGTTTGGCTTGTGTCCTCTAGGTTGGAGGTAAATCTAGCAAGACCGGCGGACCGGCGTTTGAGGGAGATCAAGCGGCCGGCGGCCTGCGAGGCCCCTTGATCCGGCCGGTTTTCCCTGCCACATGCGGCCCCATGGACCAGACGCTTGCTCCCGCAGATTCGGGGCCGAAACTCACGCAATTCATCGCCGTTGGCCGCCGAGGTCGACCGCCGCCGCACTTTCGCGATCATTTCGCATCCGGACGCCGGCAAAACCACCCTGACCGAGAAGCTGCTGCTGTTCGGCGGCGCCATTAATCTCGCCGGCCAGGTCAAGGCCAAGCGCGACCGGCGCTCGACCCGCTCCGACTGGATGTCGATCGAAAAAGAGCGCGGCATTTCGGTGGTCACCTCGGTGATGACCTTCGACTACGACGACCGGGTCTTCAACCTGCTCGACACGCCGGGCCATGAGGACTTCTCGGAAGACACCTACCGCACGCTGACCGCCGTCAACTCGGCGGTGATGGTGATCGACGGCGCCAAGGGCATCGAAGCGCGCACCCGCAAGCTGTTCGAGGTCTGCCGGCTGCGCGATATTCCGATCATCACCTTCATCAACAAAATGGACCGCGAGAGCCGCGACCCGTTCGAGATCCTGGACGAGATCGAAAAGACCCTGGCGCTCGATACCACGCCGATGACCTGGCCGATCGGGCAGGGCCGCGATTTCGCCGGCACCTACGATATCCAGCGCGGCGACATGCGGCTGATGACCGAGGACTCGAAGGACGCGAAATCGCAAGCCCTCGATCTGCCGGCGCTGGCGGCCAAGAATTCGATGCTCGACGCCGACGCGATCGGCGAGGAACTGTCGCTGGTCAAGGAAGCCTGCCGGCCGTTCGACTTCAGCGCGTTTCGTGAAGGCCATCTGACGCCGGTTTATTTCGGTTCGGCACTGAAGAATTTCGGCGTCAAGGATTTGCTCGACGCGCTCGCCGAATTCGCGCCGTCGCCGCGCCCGCAACAGGCCGCGACCCGCATGGTCGAGCCGACCGAAAGCACGATGTCGGCCTTCGTGTTCAAGATCCAGGCCAACATGGACCCCAACCATCGCGACCGCATCGCCTTTGCCCGGCTGGTGTCCGGCAAGCTGCGCCGCGGCATGCGGGCCAAGCTGGTGCGCACCGGCAAGCCGATGACGCTGTCGGCGCCGCAGTTCTTTTTCGCGCAGGACCGTTCGGTGGCGGATGAGGCTTATGCCGGCGACGTCGTCGGCATTCCCAACCACGGCACCTTGCGCATCGGCGACACGCTGACCGAAGGCGAGGACATCAAGTTCATGGGCGTGCCGATGTTCGCGCCGGAAATTCTGCGGCGGGTGAAGCTCGGCGATCCGATGAAGGCCAAGAAGCTGAAAGAAGCGTTGCAGCAGATGGCGGAAGAGGGCGTCGTGCAGGCGTTCCGGCCGCTCGACGGCGCGCCGGCGATGGTCGGCGTGGTCGGGCCGTTGCAGCTTGATGTGTTGAAGGTTCGGCTCGACGCCGAATACGGCCTGGAGATCAGCTTCGAGACGCCGGAGTTTCAGCTGGCGCGCTGGATTTCCTGCGATGACGATAAGAAGCTCAACGACTTCGTGCAGTCGAATTATTCGTCCTGCGCCGAGGATCTCGACGGCGACCGGGTGTTCATGGCGCGCAACCAGTTCATTCTCGATTACACATCCGAGCGCGCGCCGGGCATCGTGTTCAATGACATCAAGGACGTGAAGAACAAGGCGGGGTAGACAATGGCGTCACCGCCCGCTGGTGCGGGCGATGACGCGATGGTTTTTAGTTCACCTTCTTCAAACCGGCCGCCTTGATGACCGGTTCCCAGCGGGCGATTTCGCCGTCGATGCGGGCGCGGAATTCTTCCGGCGTATTGCCGACCGGCTCCATCAGGATTTTGGCCAGCTTATCCTTGACCGCCGGCGCATGGATGATCGCGACCACGTCTTTGTTGATGGCCTCGACCATCGCCTTGGACATGCCGCCCGGGCCGATCAGCCCCATCCAGGCGTCGGCATCGACGTCGATGCCGCTTTCTTTCAAGGTCGGCAGGTTGGGCAGGTACGGCGAACGCTTGGCGGTCGAGACCGCCAAGGCTTTCAAGCTGCCTTTGTTGGCCTGCACCATCACCGAAATGGCCGGCAGGCAACCCATTTGCGCATCGCCACGGATGACGGCGGTGACGGCGGCGGGCGATCCCTTGTAGGGGATGTGCACGATCTTGCTGCCGGCCTTCTGGGCAATCGCTTCCATCGCCAACTGCGACAGCGAGCCGTTGCCGATCGAAGCAAAGTTGTATTTGCCCGGATTGACCTTGAGCAGCACGATCAGGTCCTTGACTGAATCGACCTTGAGCGAGTTGCTGACCGCCAGCACGCTCGGCTGGGTGATCAATTGCGTGATCGCCGCGATGTCGGTCTTTGGGTTGTACGGCAGATGCGAAAACAGCAGCGTGTTGATGGCGAGCGGGCCGCCGATGCTGATGCCGATGGTCGAGCCGTCGGCCTTGGATTTGGCGACGAAATCGGTGCCGATATTGCCGCTGGCGCCGGGCTTGTTTTCGACGATGAAGGTGCTGGCCGGATATTTCTTGCCGAGGCCGTCGGCGAGCAGGCGCGCGATGATGTCGGGGGTCGAGCCGGGGCCGAACGGCGCGATGATGCGCACGGCCTTCGGCGGCCAAGCGACCTCGGGTGCCGGAGCAGGCGCGGCGGCCGGTGCCGCGGCGGGCGCCGCCGCTGGCGCTGGCGTTTGCGCCGATGCCGGGAATACGGCGGCCAGCATCAATGCGGTCAAGGCAATTCGTTTCAACATGGCGTTTCCTCTACGTTTTTAATTAGGTCTCGCCGTTCGGAGCGTCCGAGCGGCCAAGGCCTCAGGTGATATCGCGCCCGAGATAGGCGCCGTCGTCGGCAAGCGTGTCCTGCAGCGTTTGGATCGGAATATCAGCGCTGGCGCTATTGCCTGCAAGCGAAAGATGCGCGGCGGTGCCGGCAGCCTGGCCCATGACGAAACAGCCGCCGGAGACGCGCGCGGCCGACTGGCCCTCATGCGTCATCGCGGCGCAGCGGCCGGCGACCAGTAGATTGTCGAAGGTCTCGCCGGCGGCGGTTTGCGGTAACAGCATACGATAGGGCAGGTGATTGAATCCGCGCGAGCCCGGAATGTCCGGCCAGCGCCATTCGACGTCACCGGCTTTGTGGATCTCAAGCGGCCAGCCATTGACGCCAATGGTGTCGTCGAAGCTGGCGCAGTTGATGACGTCGTCGGCGGTCAGTTGATAGCGGCCGGTGATGCGGCGGGTTTCGCGCACGCCGAGCTGCGGCGGAATATCGACGACATAGGACGACGCAAAGCCCGGCGCTTCGTGGCGCAGGAATTCGAAGAAATCCATCGCCTGACGGCGGCCTTCGATCTCGCCCCGGCTCAGTTCGGCGGCATCGGTGCCGTCGACCGCGCGGCCGGCTGCGTTTCTTACTTGCGTGACGTTGACGCGCCATTCGCTGGAATGTTTTTGCGGCCGCACGATCGCGCCTTTGCGCGGGAATTTAACGCCGCGTTTTTCGGCTTCATCCATCAGCGCCGGGATGCGTGCGCCAGGCGTCGCCCGCGACGCGCGGCGTCGACGCCATTCAAGCGGAACATCATGGTCGGATAAAGCGTGTCGCCGTTGGCGTCGCCTTTTTCGTAACCGGCGCCGGCAAAGGCGGCCAGATCGCCGTCGCCGGAGCAGTCGATGAAGACTTTGCCGAGGATGGCGCGGCGGCCGGATTTGGTTTCGATCAGCAGCGCCTTGATGCGGCGCTCGTTAGTCCATGATGACGCCGGTGGCGAGCGCGTGAAACAGAATGTCGACCTTGTGCGCCAGCAGCAGATCGTCGGCCGCGCATTTATACGCGGCGGTGTCGTAGGCTTGCGCCAGGATCTTGCCGAGCACGAGATGCGGCGGATTGAGGCCGCCGAGTTTATCGATGCGCGCCAGCAGATCGTCGGCGACGCCGTGCACGACCTGTTTGATCTCGCCATGCACATTGGCGTGCAGGCCGCAGAAATTGGTGACGCCGGCGGCCGTGCCCATGCCGCCGAGAAAGCCGTAGCGCTCGATCAGCAAGACGCTGCGGCCGTGCTGGCCGGCGGCGGCCGCGGCCGCCAGCCCGGCCGGTCCGCCGCCCAGCACCACGACGTCATAATCGCCGCCGATTTCGGTCTGGCGTTGCGGTTCGGTCAGGTGCGAAGGGCTTGCTGCCATTATTGAATTTCCGAAAGTGGGCCATGCGCAAGGCGGCTTGCAATGGCCGCCGCCATCGCCTCTACTGCGCCGCCTATGACGGCGTCAACGCATCAGCGAGTGTAGCATGGGCCTTGTGGTCTTAATTATCGGGCTGGCGGTTTTTCTCGGATCGCATCTGTTCATCACCCGCCGCGATGCGCGCGACGCCGCTATCGCGCAACTTGGCATGGTCGGTTATCGCGCCTTGTTCTCGGTGGTGTCGATCGTCGGGCTGGCATTGATCGTTTGGGGTTATGGCGAGTATCGCGCCCATGAATGGATCGCGGTCTGGACGCCGCCGCCCTTCATGCGCCACATCACCATCACCTTGATGCTGCTGGCGTCGATCGCCATGGTCGCAGCCTTCATCCCCAGCCACATCAAGATGAAGCTCAAGCATCCGATGCTGGTGGCGGTAAAGACCTGGGCGCTGGCGCATCTGTTGGTGCGCGGCGATCTCGGCTCGATGCTGTTGTTCGGTTCGTTTCTGGCCTGGGGCGTGTTCGCGCGCATTGCCGCCAAGCGGCGCGGCGATAGCGGCCCCGGTGTCGCGCCGAAAAGCTGGCGCAACGACGTCACGGTGGTGGTGTTTGGGGCCGCGGTTTTCGTCGCGCTTGGGCTTTACTTCCATCCTTACGTCATCGGCCTGCCGGTGTTTGGAAAGTAACTGCCGCAATAAACTGCCGAAGCTAACTGTCTAGGGTAACGTTCCATGTCGATCCAAAAAGACGTCAAGCGCCTGACCGCGCCCGATATCCGCGCCCGCAAAGGCGGCGAACCGATCGTCTCGCTGACCTCGTATCACGCCCACACCGCCAGCCTGGTCGACAAATATTGCGACGTCATTCTGGTCGGCAACTCGCTCGGCATGGTGATGCATGGCCTGGAGTCGACGGTGCCGGTCACGCTCGAGATGATGATCCTGCAAGGCCACGCGGTGATGCGCGGCTCGTCGCATGCGTTGATCGTCGTCGACATGCCGTTTGGGTCTTACGAAGCGTCGAAGGAACAGGCCTTCATGAACGCCGCGCGCGTGTTGAAAGAAACCGGCTGCGGCGCCATCAAGCTCGAAGGCGGCGTGCGTATGGCCGAGACCATCCGCTTCCTGGCTGAGCGCGGCGTGCCGGTGATGGCCCATGTCGGCCTGACGCCGCAGTCGATCAACACGTTGGGCTCGTTCCGCGCGCAAGGGCGCGAGGAGGCCGACTGGGACCGCATCGAGCAGGACACCATCGCGGTGTCGCAAGCCGGCGCGTTCTCGGTGGTGATCGAGGCGGTGGCCGAACCGCTGGGTGCCAAACTGACCGCGGCGGTGCCGATCCCGACCATCGGCATCGGCGCCAGCGCGGCCTGCGACGGCCAGATCCTGGTGCTGGAGGATATGCTGGGTCTCACGCCCCGGGTGCCGAAATTCGTCAAGCGCTTTGGCGATCTTGGCCCCGGCATCGAAAAGGCGGTGGCCGACTATGCCAACGAGGTCCGCAGCCGGGCCTTTCCGGGCCCTGACCATGTCTATGCCATGAAGGCCAAAAAGCCCTGAACCGGCGGGCAACAGCCTGCCGGGCGGGGGCTCGGAAAACGGGTTCCCCTGTCCGGGCCTTTGCGCTAAATCCCTGAAATATTAACGCTTGTCGGCGCAGGCTTTGCCTTGCGCGCGCCACATGGCTAGGTTACGCCGCAATCCGCCCGAAATACTCAGATTTGGCCATTTTGGGCTCGATTTGCGGTGTCTGGGGCGGTCTAACGAGGCCGGGAGCAGTTCGTGTCCGATATTTTCAATGAAGTCGATGAGGAAGTCCGGCGCGAACGGCTGCATAAGCTGTGGGAACGCTACTATCCCCTGATCATCACCGTCGCCGTCCTGATTGTGGCCGGCATTGGCGGCTGGCGCGGCTATGAATATTGGATGGCGCAAAAGGCGGCCGCTGCCGGCGCCGACTTCGAGGCTGCCGTCACCTTAAGCGAGCAGGGCAAGCACAAAGAGGCGACCGCCGCCTTCGACAAGGTCGTTGCCGAGGCGCCGAAGGGCTATGCCGGGCTGGCGCGCTTTCGCGCCGCCGCCGAAATGGCCGCCGCCAATCCCGGCAAGCCGGACGAGGCGGTGAAGGCCTATGACGCGCTCGCCGCCGACAGCACGCTCGGCGCAGTCTGGCAGGATCTGGCCGCCTTGCGCGCCGGTATGCTGCTGGTCGACAGCGCGTCCTTGGCCGACCTGAAAAAGCGCCTCGATCCGATCAGCGAGCCGGGCCGGGTCTATCGCCACAGCGCGCGCGAGCTACTGGCCTTGGCGGCCTGGCGCGCGCACGATCTCAAGGCGGCCAAGCACTACATCGATTTGATCGCGGGCGACGGCGAAACGCCGCCGGGCACGCGGCAACGCATTGACGTTCTGTCGGCGCTGATTGCCGGCAGCGGTAAGAGCTGAGGGTCACTTATATGCGCCGCGTGCAACGCATCGTGCTGCTGGCAACGCTGATCGCGCTTGCGCCGGTAGTGTCCGGCTGCGCCGATTTCGACCCCGACAAGCTCGACATTTTCCATCTTAACGACAAGAAGAAACTGCCGGGTGTGCGCGAGCCGGTGTTCCCGGGAGGGGTGCCGGGCGTGACCCAAGGCATTCCGCAGGAATATCTCAAGGGCAACGAGCAGGAGCAGCCCGGCGCGGCGATCCCGATCCCGCCGGCCGACAGCGCGGCGGCGGCCGCGGCAGCCGAGCCGCCGAAAGCCGAGCGCAGCCGAAGCCCAAGCCCAAGCCGAAAAAGCGAGTGGTGAGGCGCAAGCCGAAACCGAAGCCAAAGCCGGCGGCTACCGCCGCCGCGCCAGCCGCAAAGCCGGCCGCCGCATCGGCGTCATCGACGGCGCCTTGGCCGGCTCCGGCCCAGAATTCGAACACCGCGCCCGGTAGCGCTCCCAGTACCGCGCCTTGGCCGTCGGCGCCGCCGCCAGGCACCTTTACGCGCTGATATAGCTTTCGTCATTCCGGCACGGGCTCGCGTCCGCCTTGGAATCCGAATGCACTGATGTTGTCTGGGTTCCGGCTGGGCTCGTTTTGACGGGGCGCGCCGGAATGACCGTTATATTCGACAAAGAATTGAGAACGAGATGAGTTTCACCGTTGCCATTGTCGGCCGGCCCAATGTCGGCAAGTCGACTTTATTTAACCGGCTGGTTGGCCGGCGCGTCGCGCTGGTCGACGATCGGCCGGGCGTGACCCGCGACCGCCGCGAGGGCGAAGCCCGGCTCGGCGATCTCGACTTCACCGTCATCGATACCGCCGGTCTTGAAGAGTCGGCGCCGGAGACGTTGTCCGGGCGGATGCGGGCGCAGACCGAGACCGCGATTAGCCAGGCCGACGCGATCTTTTTCATGATCGACGCCCGCGCCGGGCCGATCCCGGATGATCGCGCCTTCGCCGCGCTGGTGCGCAAGTCCGGCAAGCCGACCGTGCTGATCGCCAACAAGATGGAAGGCACCGCCGGCGAGGCCGGCCGTTACGACGCCTACGGCTTGGGGCTGGGCGATCCGGTGGCGCTGTCGGCTGAGCATAATGAAGGCCTGCCGGATTTGTACGACGCGCTGCGCGCCGCGCTGCCGAAGGAGACCGCCGAGGCTTCGGCGCAAGCGGCCGCGCCGGAAGGCCCGCAGCCGATCCGCGTCGCCATTGTCGGCCGGCCGAATGCCGGCAAGTCGACTTTGATCAACCGGTTGCTCGGCGAGGAGCGGCTGTTGACCTCGTCGGACGCCGGCACCACCCGTGACTCGATCTCGGTCGATCTCGAATGGCATGGCCAGAAATATCGCGTTCACGATACCGCCGGTTTGCGCCGCAAGTCGCGCGTCGACGAGAAGCTGGAAAAGCTGTCGGTCAGCGACACGCTCAACGCCATTCGTTTTGCCGAAGTGGTGGTCGTGTTGCTCGACGTCGAGAACGCCTTCGAAGAGCAGGATCAACGCATCGCCGATTTGTGCGAGCAGGAAGGCCGCGCGGTGGTGATCGCGGTCAATAAATGGGATCTGAAAGAGCACACCGCCGGCGCGATTTCGCTGCTGCGCGAACAGGCCGACGAAAAGCTCACCCAGATGAAAGGCGTGCCGTTGATCGCGGTGTCGGCCTTGACCGGCGAGGGGCTCGACCGCTTGATGCAGGGTATCGTTGATGCCCACGAGACCTGGAACAAACGTATCTCGACCAGCGCGCTCAATCGTTGGTTCGAACACGCGATTGAATCGCATCCGCCGCCGGCGGTGTCGGGCCGCCGGCTGCGGCTCAACTACATCACGCAGGCCAAAACGCGGCCGCCGAGCTTCGTGGTGTTCTGCACCCGCGCCGACGCCGTGCCGGACGCTTACAAGCGCTATCTGGTGAATTCGCTGCGCGAGACCTTCGAAATGCCCGGCACGCCGATCCGGCTGACGCTGCGCGAGAAGGATAATCCCTTCAAGGGCCGGGCGAAGTTCAAGCACTGAGATTGTTGCTTCTCCCTGCGTGCGGGGAGAAGTAACTATTCCGGCGCTTTGAATTCCAGAAACTTGCCGGCGCGGAAATCATAGACTTTGCCGCTCTCGGCGCAGTCGGCCAAGCACAGCGGCACGATCGCCTTGGCGACGTCTTCCGGAGGCGGCAGCGTCTCGGGATCGATGCCCGGCCAACCGGCGGTATACATCTTGGTGCGGGTCGGACCGGGATTGAAAGCGTTCACTTTGACGTTCGTGATCGCGGTCTCGGCGGCGTAAACCTGCACGAGTGCATTCAAGGCTGCCTTGGCAGCGGCATAGGGGCCGGTATAAGCCTGCCCCTTCCAACCTAAAGCGGACGTGATGAACACCGCGCGGCCGGCCGGCGCCGCTTTGAGCAGCGGGTCCATGGTGCGGATCAATTGCCAGTTGGCGGTGACGTTGACCGCGAAATTGGTGTCGAAATTTTTCGGCTCGACATGGCCGAGCGGCGACAGCGGGCCGAGCACGCCGGCATTGCCGACCATGACATCGAGGCGGCCGTAACGCTCATGCAGCGCCAGCGCCAGCCGGGCGATGCCGTCCATGTCCTTGACGTCGAGCGGCACCAAGGTCGCGGTGCCGCCGCGCCTTGACGATCTGGTCGTCGAGTTCTTCCAGTCCGCCGACGGTGCGCGCGACCGCGATGACATGCGCGCCGGCTTCAGCCAGTTGCAGGGCCAGCGCCGCGCCGATGCCGCGCGACGCGCCGGTGACCAGGGCGATTTTGTCGGAGAGGGGTTTGGAATTTTCGGCCATTGTCTCACTCGCTCGTCACAGCCGGCGCGCAACCGGACATTCACGCCTTGCGTTGGTAGCGACCTTTTAAAGACGTGGATGGCCGGGACAAGCCCGGCCATGACAAATTATGGAGGTGTCGCCTAGATCGCTTCCGCCAGCAACGACAGCTGGCGCGGGCTGCCGTCTTCGGCGCCGAGGTCGGTCAGCGGGGTCGGATAATCGCCGGTGAAGCAGTGATCGGTGAATTGCGGCTTGGCGTTGTCGCGGCCGGGCAGGCCCATGGCGCGGTAGATGCCGTCGACCGACAGGAAGGCGAGCGAGTCGGCGCCGATGAATTTGCGCATGCCTTCGAGATCGTGGGTGGCGGCCAGCAGGTTTGCGCTGTCGGGCGTGTCGATGCCGTAATAGTCGGCATGCGTAATCGGCGGTGACGAAATCCGGAAGTGTACTTCGGCCGCGCCGGCGTCGCGCATCATCTGCACGATCTTGCGCGAGGTGGTGCCGCGCACGATTGAAATCGTCGACCAGGATGATGCGTTTGCCGGCGACCACCGCGCGGTTGGCGGAATGCTTCATGCGCACGCCTTGATCGCGGATCGCCTGGGTCGGCTGAATGAAGGTGCGGCCGATATAGTGATTGCGGATGATGCCGAGCTCGTAGGGGATGCCGAACTCTTGCGCGTAACCGATGGCCGCCGGCACGCCCGAGTCCGGCACCGGCACGATCACATCGGCCGGCGTCGGCAGTTCGCGCGCCAGTTCGGCGCCCATGGTCTTGCGGACGTTATAGACGTGACGGCCGCCGACGATGGAGTCGGGCCGCGCGAAATAGATGTATTCGAAGATGCAGGGCCGCGCCGGCATCGGCGGGAACGGCTTGTGCGATTGCGCGCCGTCTTCGTCGAACACCACGACTTCGCCGTTCTCGACGTCGCGGACATATTGCGCGCCGATGATGTCGAGGGCGCAGGTCTCCGACGCCAGGATCGGGCAGCCGTCGAGCTTGCCGATCACCAAGGGGCGAATGCCGAGCGGGTCGCGGGCACCGACCAGCTTCTTGTTGGTCAGGCCGACAAAAGCGTAAGCGCCTTCGAGCTGGCGCAGGCCGTCGATGAAACGATCGACGAAGCGGCTGCGGCGTGCGCGCGCCACCAGATGCAGGATCACCTCGGTGTCCGAGGTCGACTGCATCATCGCGCCTTCGTGGATCAGATGGCGGCGCAGCGCCAGGCCGTTGGTCAGGTTGCCGTTATGGCCGATGGCGAAGCCGCCGCCTTCCAGTTCGGCGAACAGCGGCTGGACATTGCGCAGGATGGTTTCGCCGGTGGTCGAATAGCGGACATGGCCGACGGCGGAGTTGCCGGGCAGGCGGTCAATGACGTCGCGGCGGGAGAAGGTGTCGCCGACCAGGCCGAGCCGGCGTTCGGAATGAAAGCGCTTGCCGTCGAACGAGACGATGCCGGCGGCTTCCTGGCCGCGATGCTGAAGCGCATGCAGGCCGAGCGCGGTAATGGCGGCAGCGTCGGGATGTCCGAAGATGCCGAACACCCCGCATTCCTCGCGGAGCCGGTCGGCGTGAGGGTCGAATTCATCCTCGAATTCATGACCGGCCGGCGCGAGGTCGTGCGGGGCTTTTTCCATTGCTAGCGGGTTCCCAAAACGAGTGCCAATTTGATGGACGCTTGGTCGCTTGTAACGCTGATGCCGTTTGTCGCCTGCGCCGTCCGCCACGACGGCGTCTCCAACCGCGAACGCTGGCCGGTGCCGGCGTCGGGCGGATTCTGTTCGTCGGGCTTGGGCTTTCTGAACTTGGATATGGTCTTATCGAGGTCTTCCGGCAATAGCCCCTTTAGCCAATTGCCGGAGCCGCGGAGTACCACCACGCTTTTGGCGCCGCTGATCCACTCCGGCTGACGAACGGGTACCAGCCAGTCGAAAAACGCATAGGCGACGACGACGATCAGCAGGCCGCGGCCGAGCCCGAACAGGAAGCCGAGGGTGCGGTCGAGCGCGCCGACCCGACTGTCGAGCACCATGTCGGAGATCCGGATGGTAACGATCGACACGACCAGCAGCACGAGCAGAAAAATGACGCCGCCGGAGATCAGCATGGTGGTGGTGTCACCGGCGTTGATGAACGACTTCACGGTCGGCTGGAAGCGTGCGGCGAAGTAGACCGCGACGATGGCGGCGACCAGCCAGGCGCCGATCGACAGGATCTCGCGCATGAAGCCGCGGATCATGGCGAGCAGGCCGGAGATCAGCATGACCACCAGGAGGAGGATATCGAGGGCAGTAAAGAGATGGCCTGGCATGCTTAGCTCACGCGCTCCGCGATTGGGCGCCGGCGGCGCGAAATGCAGGGCCAACTCGCGCGAATCCGGAGCCGTTGCGCGGCTTCCGGGCAGGGCGGCAATGTCGACCTTAAGTGCTTAATGTTAAAGCCCGTTTCTGCCCGCCCGATCGGTCGGACGAAAGCCCGGTAGAGATCCCTCAACGGCTCCGTGTATAGCCGGGCATCACGGTGCCGTCACCCGTCTTATCCACGGGTTTTCGTCGAAGAGCCGGCATTTTGCGGCGCATTTTGGCGTGGTTTACCAAGTGCTGCGATATCGGCGACCAGGCTGGTCAGGCCGCCGACATAGTTGGCGGTCAGCGGGCTCTTGCCGACGCCGGCCTCGCTGCGCGCGGCGTCGGGCAGGACGGCGCGGGCAAAGCCGAGCTTGGCCAATTCCTTGAGTCGACTCGGCGTATGTGAGACCGGCCGGATCGCGCCCGACAGCGAGACCTCGCCGAAATAGACCGCGTCGGCCGGCAGCGGCGAATTGGCCAGCGACGATACCAAGGCGGCGGCGGCGGCGAGATCGGCCGCCGGCTCGCTGATGCGCATGCCGCCGGCGACGTTGAGATAGACGTCGTAGCCGCCAAGCTTGACGCCGCAATGGGCCTCCAGCACCGCGATCACCATCGACAGCCGGCTCGGGTCCCAGCCGACCACGGCGCGCCGTGGGCGTGCCGAGCGAGGTCGGCGCCACCAGCGCCTGGATCTCGACCAGCAGCGGCCGGGTGCCTTCCATGCCGGCAAAGACGGCGGTGCCGGGCGAGCCGAGATCGCGCTCCGACAGAAACAGCTCGGACGGATTGCTGACTTCGCGCAAGCCCGAGCCGGTCATTTCGAACACGCCGATTTCGTCGGTCGGGCCGAAGCGGTTTTTGACCGCGCGCAGGATGCGGAACTGGTGCGAGCCTTCGCCCTCGAACGACAGCACGGCATCGACCATATGCTCGACCACGCGGGGGCCGGCGATCTGGCCATCCTTGGTGACGTGGCCGACCAGGATGATGGCGGCGCCCGAACGCTTGGCAAAGCGGATCAGCGCCTGGGCCGCGCCGCGCACCTGGCTGACTGTGCCGGGGGCGCTGTCGACCAGATCGGTCCACATGGTCTGGATTGAAATCGATCACGATCAGGCGCGGCACCTTGCCCTCCGACAGAGTGGCGATGATGTCCTCGACCGCGGTCTCGGCGGCAAGCTCGACCGGCGCATCGGAGAGGCCGAGGCGTTCGGCGCGCAGGCGCACCTGGGCGGCGGCTTCCTCGCCGGAGATATAGACGGCGCGGTGGCCGGCGCGCGCCAACGCGGCGGTCGCCTGAATGAGTAAAGTCGATTTGCCGATGCCGGGGTCGCCGGCCATCAGCAGCACCGAGCCGCGCACGAAGCCGCCGCCGGTCACGCGATCGAGTTCGGCCATGCCGGAGGCCAGGCGCGGTGCGTCCTTGGCTTCGCCGGTGAGCGGTTCGAGCTTGAACAGGCGGCCTTTGGGCGCCTTGCGGCCGCCGGGACCGGCCGGGCGCTCGGCGCCTTCCTCGGCCAAGGTGTTCCACTCGCCGCAGGCCTCGCATTTGCCCTGCCAGCGCGGCGCGGTTGCGCCGCAGTTCTGGCAGATGAACGTCAGACTGCGCCGGGACATGAAGAACCTCGATAAGACCCTGAGAATCGGCCGGAAATGCCGCTCACAACGTTATTCGCGCCATGAGAACATTACAAGAACATTGTTTACGGAGGTGTTAAAGCCTGGCCGGAGCCGGAACCAACTTAGGTCCTCGGATTGATTTCTTCCGGTTTGGGCTCAGGCGGTTTGGGCACGACCTTGATGACGGTCGGCTTCTCGCCTTTTTTAAGTGGCACCAGCGTGACCGTCACCGGATTGGGGAAGTGCTCCAGCGTCGCGCCTGTCGCGGCGTCCGCCGCCATGCCGACGACGCCGCCGACAATAACATTGCCGACAAAGCCGGCGGCTCCGCCGCCGCCGACATGGGAGATCACGGGGATCTCGGCGGTGTGATAGCCGGCCTTCGAGATCGTGACGGTGAACTCATCCTTGCGGTTGGTCTGCAACGTGCAAGGCGTGATGCAGACAAAGCCCATCGATGTGCGGGCCTGCGCTTCCGGCGGATTTGAATGGATTTGCAGTTGCTCGGTCGTTCCGCGCGTGATGCTGGCGCAAGCGCCCGCCGATAAGGCGAGCGCGATAACGATGATAATACGCATTACAGCCCCCAATTCCCGCGCGGATCATGGATCAACCCATGGTCGCAGGCAATGAGGGCCGCTGCCTATCCCAATACATTTTTGCGCAAGCGCGCTTATTCCGACAAATAATCCCGGTGATAACGCCGCCCGAGCGAGGTCAGAAGCTCGTAGCCGATGGTGCCGGCGGTGCGGGCCACTTCGTCGATCGGCAGGTCGTCGCCGATCAGGGTGGCGATGTCGCCGCGCCGGACCGTGCCTTCCGGCACGTCGGTGACGTCGATGGTCAACAGGTCCATCGAGATCCGCCCGGCGATCGGGCAGCGCTTGCCGGCGACCATCGCGAAGCCGCCCGGCTCTTCGTCGCTCGAGCCGGACGCGCGCAAATAGCCGTCGCCATAGCCGAGCGTTGCGATCGCCAGCCGGGTAGCACGCCGCGTCGTCCAGGTCGCGTTGTAGCCGACGGTCTCGCCGCGCGCGACCGGGCGCACTTGCGCGATCCGCGCCTTGAGTTCGACCACCGGCTTCATCGGATTGGGCTGGCCCGGCGTCGGATTGACGCCGTAAAGCGCCACGCCCGGCCGCACCACGTCGCAATGGGCTTTGTCGCCGAGGAAAATGCCGGACGAATTGGCCAGCGACGACGGGATGCCGCGATAGAGCATGCGCACTTCACGAAACAGCGCGATCTGGCGTTCATTGAGCGGATGGTCGGGTTCGTCGGCGCAGGCGAGGTGGCTCATCACCAGCGTGATGCCGTGGTTCTCGGAGCGGATGCGCGAGGCCATGGCGGCGGCCTCGTTGGCGGTGATGCCGAGCCGGTTCATGCCGGTGTCGACATGCAGCGCCGCGCCGCCGCGCCATTGCTGGCCGGCGGTGAAGGCGTCCCATTCGGCCAGCTCCAGCATGCTGCCGATCACCGGGCGGGCCCGCAGTTCGGCGAAAGCTGGCGCGGTGTCGGGCATCAGGCCGTTGAGGACATAGATCGCGGCGTCGGGTGCGACCGGGCGCAGCCGGCGGGCTTCGGACAGGTCGGCGACAAAGAAGGTCTTGCAGCCGGCGCGCGCCAGCGCGGTCGCGACCTGTTCGAGGCCGCAGCCATAGGCATCGGCCTTGACCACGGCGGCGCATTCGGACGGCATGGCGCGGCGCCCCAGCGAGCGCCAGTTATCGACCAGCGCGCCGAGATCGACGGTCAGCAGGCCGCCGGCCTCCGGCGCCGGCGGACCGGCGGTGACGGTGGTGGATGCCTGCGGCGTAAGCGCGGGGTCCGGCTGGGCGATGAGGTCGAGGGTGGCCATGATGGACAAGGTTTAGCGGGAAGCAGCGGTGGCGTCCATGCGACGCCGTTTAGACCGCCGCCGGTTCCGGCGCCGGCCGGTCGCGGATGAAATCGGATGCCTTGTCGGCGATCATCAAGGTCGAGGCGTTGAGATTGGCCGAAATCATGCGCGGCATGATCGAGGCGTCGACCACGCGCAAGCCTTCCAGCCCGTGCACGCGCAAGCGGTCGTCGACCACGGCCAGCGGATCGGTCGCCGGGCCCATGCGGCAGGTGCAGCCGGGATGGAAAGTGGTCTGGCCGCGTTGCGTGGCGGCGGCGAGCAATTCGTCGTCGCTCTGCACGTCGGAGCCGGGAAAATCCTCATAGGCGTAATAAGGCGACAGCGGCTCGGACGCGAGCAGGCGGCGCGCCAGCTTCATGCCGGCGACGACGACGCGGCGGTCGAGCTCGGCGGTCAGATAATTGGTCTGGATTTCCGGCGGCGCGAACGGATCGGCCGAGCGCACGCGGACATAGCCGCGGCTCTCGGGCCGCTGCTGCCAGGCCGCGACCGTCATGCCGGGCTCGTCTTCGAGCTTGCCTTGCTCGCCTTCCTTGTAGCTTGCCGGCGTGAAGGTCAGTTGCAGGTCGGAGCTTTCCGCCGTCTCGCCGGAATGCCAGAAGCAATAAACCAACGTCGGCGACAGCGAGAGAATGCCGCGCCGGGTCGTTGCCCATTTCAGCGCCTCGAGGCGAGGTTGAGGCCGCGCGCGCGTTCGTTGATGGTCTTGATGTTCTTGACGCGCGCGACCGAGCGCGGCGCGTAATGGTCCTGCAAGCCTTCGCCGACGCCGGCAAGCTCATGGCGCACCTCGATGCCGATGCGACTGCAACAGCGCCGCCGGGCCGATGCCGGACAGTTGCAGCAGTTGCGGCGAATTATAGGTGCCGCCGGACAGGATCACTTCCTTGCGCGCGCGCACGTCAACGATGTCGCCGCCGCGTCCGCCTTTGGCGTAACGCACGCCGACCGCGCGCTTGCCCTCGAACAGGATTTCGGTGGCGTGCGCATGGGTGCGCACGGTGACATTGCCGCGCTTCATCGCCGGATGCAGGAACGCCGTCGCCGCCGAGATGCGGCGGCCGTTGTGAATGGTGCGTTGGGCGTAGGACACGCCTTCCTGCGTCTTGCCGTTGTAATCGGGATTGCGCGGAATGCCGAGGCTGATCGCGCCTGCGATGAAGGCCTCGCAAAGCGGATCGCGCCAATCGATATCGGTGACGGTCAGGTTGCCGTCGCGGCCGCGATAGGTGTCTTCGCCGTCGCCGATGCGGCGCTCCAGCCGCTTGAAGTAGGGCAGCACGTCGGCATAGCCCCAGGAGCGGTTGCCGAATTGCGCCCAGGTGTCGAAGTCGCTGCGCTGGCCGCGATTATAGATATGGCCGTTGATCGAACTGGAGCCGCCGAGCGTCTTGCCGCGCGGCGAGAAGATGCGGCGGCCGGCGGTGCATTCGCCGGGCTCCTGCGAATAGCACCAGTTGATGCTGGTGTCGTAGAAGGTCTTGATGAAGCCGGCCGGCAGATGAATGTAAGGATGCCAGTCGGTGGGGCCGGCTTCGAGCACGCAGACGGTCAGGTTCTGGTCTTCGCTCAGCCGGTTGGCCAGGACGCTGCCGGCCGAGCCGGCGCCGATGATGACGTAATCGAAAGTGTCCATTCCATTCCCGCCCGCGCGCTCGGCTTTTATCAGTTTCTGTTGGCGCGGACAGTATCGCGGGGCAGGGAAAGGATAAAGGGCCAGGATAAGGTGTGGCCGTCTTGGCTTAGTCGCCAATGCGTTCCGGCAGCCGGTCGGCTTCGGCCAGCGACGAGAACTTGGTGGTGGCGCCTTCGAAGGCGAGTTGGACGGTGCCGGTCGGGCCGTGACGCTGCTTGCCGATGATGACTTCGGCCTTGCCGATAATATTTATCGCCGTCGGCCATCCAGGTGGCGAACTTCTCGCGGTCGCTCTCCGACGGCTTGCGCATCACGTGATAATATTCTTCGCGATAGACGAACATCACGACGTCGGCGTCCTGTTCGATCGAGCCCGATTCACGCAAGTCCGACAGTTGCGGATGCTTGTCTTCGCGGCTTTCGACCTGACGCGACAATTGCGACAGCGCGATCACCGGCACCTGCAGTTCCTTGGCCAGGGCTTTGAGGCGTGTGGTGATCTCGGTGATTTCCTGCACGCGGTTTTCCGAGCCGCGTTTGCTCGAGCCGGTCAGCAGTTGCAAATAGTCGACGACGATCAGGTCGAGGCCGCGCTGGCGCTTGAGACGGCGGGCGCGGGCGGTCAATTGCGCGATCGAAATGCCGCCGGTCTCGTCGACGAAGAGCTTCAGGTTCTGCAGCCGGATCGAATAGTCCTTGATCTTCTCGAACTCGTCTTCGCTGATGCCGCCGCGCCGGATCTGGTTCGACGGAATGCCGGTCTGCTCGGCGATGATACGGGTGGCGAGCTGCTCGGCCGACATTTCGAGCGAGAAGAAGCCGACGACGCCGCCATTGGTGGTTTCGGTATGGCCGTCGGCGCTTGACCTCGCCTTGCCAGGCGTTGGCGACGTTGAAGGCGATGTTGGTGGCGAGCGCGGTTTTGCCCATGCCGGGCGGCCGGCCAGCACGATCAAGTCGGATTTCTGCAAGCCGCCCATCATGCGGTCGAGATCGTCGAGCCCGGTGGCGATGCCGGACAGTTTGCCGTCGCGCTGATAGGCGTTGGCCGCCATGTCGATGGCGGTGGTCAGCGCCTGGCCGAAGCCCTGGAAGCCGCCGTCATAGCGGCCGGTCTCGGCCAGTTCGTACAGCTTGCGCTCGGCGTCCTCGATCTGCTCGCGCGGCGCGAAATCGACCGGCGCGTCGAAGGCGACATTGACCATGTCCTCGCCGACCTTGATCAGGTCGCGGCGGATCGACAGGTCGTAAACGGTGCGGCCGTAATCCTCGGCATTGATGATGGTGGTGGCTTCGGCCGCCAGCCGCGCCAGATATTGGCTCAGCGTCATGCCGCCGATGTCGATGGTGGCGTCGAGGAAGGTTTTCAGCGTGACCGGCGTGGCGATCTTGCCGGCGCGCACCAGTTCGCGGGCGAGCTGGTAGATCTTCTGATGGATCGGCTCGAAGAAGTGCTCCGGGTTGAGAAAGTCCGAAACCCGGTAAAACGCTTCGTTATTGACCAGAATCGCGCCCAACAGCGCCTGTTCCGCCTCGATGTTGTGCGGTGCGGTGCGATAAAGCTGGCCCGGTTCTTCGACCGGCTTGCGTAGGGCTGATTCGAGCGGGCGCCATAGAGTTCTGTGTTCCGCCAATTTGGCTTAATTTTGATCGGCCCGATTAAGGGATCATTGGCTTACACCCGTTTGCGAAATCCGCGATGCCTTGATCGCGCGATCGCACACTTTCCACAGTCCTCAGCGAATAAAAATTTTAGTTGGCGAATAGAATTGCGCTTGACGGCATTCGCACTGGTGCAAATGCCGCCAAATCGTCTCTAAAGGACGGTGCTGGCTTACTTTCTTTACTCGCCGGCCAGCCGCAGCGGTTCGCGGCGCTTGTCCTCGGCCATCGCGCAGGCGGCTGCTCCTCGCGCATGATGTAATCGCGCGTCATCGGCACCACATCCTGCCGCTTGGTCAGCTGGATCTGGAACACCATCAGGTTCTGCTCGCGGAACGCCATTTCCGACGACGCCAGATAGAATTCCCACATCCGCACAAAGCGCTGGTCGTAGATGCGCTCGACTTCGTCACGGTGGGCGAGGAAGCGCTCGCGCCAGGCTTTCAGCGTGTCAGCGTAGTGCAGGCGCAAGATCTCGATATCGGTGACCAGAAGGCCGGATTTCTCGACTTTCGGCAGCACTTCCGACAGCGATGGAATATAGCCGCCGGGGAAGATGTATTTCGAAATCCACGGGTTGGTCCGGCTCGGGCCTTCCGAGCGGCCGATCGAATGCAGCACCATGACGCCGTCGTCTTTGAGCAGTTGCGCCGATTTTCGGAAGAATGTGTCGTAGTGATTGACGCCGACATGCTCGAACATGCCGACCGAGACAATGCGGTCGAACTTGTCGTCGATGTCGCGGTAATCCTGCAAGTTGAAGCGGGCGCGCTGGCTCAAGCCTTTTTCCGCTGCGCGCGCATTGGCGATGCCGTGCTGTTCCTGCGACAAGCGTTACGCCGGTGACATCGGCGCCGCCGACTTCGGCGAGATACAAGCCCAGCCCGCCCCAGCCGCAGCCGATATCGAGAATGCGCAAATGCCGCGCCCGGCTTGTCGGCCTGAGGTTTGGGCGACAGCCGCAGCTTGGCGGCGAGATGGCGTTTCTTGGCCAGTTGGGCGTCGTCGAGCGATTGGTCCGGGGTGTTCGAAATAGGCGCAGCTATATTGCCGGTCGGCATCGAGGAAAAGCGAATAGAGCCGGCCATCGAGATCGTAATGATGCGCGACGTTGCGGCGCGACCGCGTGCGCGGATTGAACTGTTCGAGGCGGCGGTACAGATAGCGCAGCACGCCTTGCAGCCGCGCCCAATGCGGCACGTCGGTGTTCTGGCCGAGGCAGATCGGCGAGCACATCGGCGATCGAGCCTTGCTCGACCACGAAACTGCCGTCCATGTAGGATTCGCCGAATTTCAGTTCGGGATCGAGCAGAATGCCCCATTCGGCGGCGCGTGAGGCAAAGCGAACGCGACCGGCCGGCCGGTGCCATCGCCGAAGGTCAATACTGTGCCGCGGGACGTGGTGACCCTGAATGTCCCGCGCCGGATAAAGGTCTTCAGCAGAAACCGAAGCAACCGGTCCATCGGCCGCCCCCATGTTTATATCAAAAATCCGGCCTTCAATCGTCGTCGTAAGTCGTGTATCGGTGACCGCAGTAAAACCCGCGCGCCTGGGGCTGCATGCCAGTGGCTGACTGCCAATGGCCGAAATTAAAGACACCTCCAAGTAACGCGGCGGGTCCAGCCTCGATCCAACGCCTTATTCAATCAAAGTCCGAACGGTACGGCAATGCCGCAGTTTGGGGCCGCGTATGCAAATTTGGCAAAGCTCAAAGCCCATTGGTGGGCAGAGAAGGGCCGGTTGAGTAGGCCCGGCGCGCAGGACAAGCCGCCGGGGCGGCTGAGGTCGGCTGTCGCCATAGCGGCGATAGGCCGCCCGATTAGATAATCGGCAAAGAGGCCACAGCGGGTCACAATCTTGCAGCAATGGGCTATCAAGAAGACGACTTATGCGGCTTTTTGCGGCAAAGCGGTTTAAGCAGGGCGACCGGTCAAGAGGGGTTTGGGATGAGATTGTTTGATCACGGCATTCGCGGCGCGGCCGGCGTTCTGGCGCTTCTGTTTGTGCTGCCGGCTGCGGCGCAGGAGAATCTGGATCAGGGCAAGACGGCGGCCCAATTGTTCGCGTCGGATTGCGCGATTTGTCACAAGACGCCGCAGGGCCTCGCCAAAAACGCCGGCCTGTTCGGCGTCGAAAGTTTCCTGCGCGAGCACTACACCGCCAGCCGTGAATTGGCGGCCGCCATTGCCAAATATCTTGCTGCGCAGGGCGACGCGCCGCCGCCGCCAGTCAAGCAGAAGCGGCGGTCGGCCAAGAAGTCGGACAAGAAATCGGATAAGAAATCGACCGAATCCAAGCCGGCGGATGCCAAATCCAAGGATATGAAAAAGGACGCCAAGGCCGAAGAGGCCGGCAAGGCGGCTAAGTCCACGGACGCCAAACCGGCTGAGGCCAAAGTCGAGCCCAAGACTGAGGCCAAGACTCAGGCCAAGACCGAACCAAAGAGCGCACCCAAATCGGAAGCCAAACCGGAAGCAAAGTCCGAGGTCAAACCAGCCGCCGCTGACAAGCCGGTCAAATCCGACTAAGCACGGCTGAGCTTTTAGCAATAAAAAAACCCGGACCGTCCTGCCCCGAAACATGAGTTCGGGGCAGGGCGTCCGGGTATTTTTTAGAGCCGCGTGTCAATTCAGGCGGCGGCTTTTGGCTTACTTCTCTTCGGCCGCTTCTTCGGCGGCGGCGTCTTCAGCCGCTTCCTCTTCGGCGTCAAACAGGGCTTCGGCCCGCTCGCGAGCGGCTTCGGCATCGGCCTCGGCGTCTTCGATGTCCTCGGCGCGCACGTTGACGTCTTCACCGCGGGCGATCCGCTCGGCTTCCGCCTCGCTGCGTGCGACGATGATGTTGACCGAGACTTCGACATCCGGATGCAGCGCCAGCGGCACCTTGTGTTGGCCGATCAATTTGATCGGCGCGTTCAGCTCAACCGCGGTGCGGTTGATGACGGCGCCTTCGCTCGAGATCAGCGTGGCGATGTCGCGGGTCGAGACCGAGCCGAACAGCTGGCCGGTTTCGCTGGCCTGACGGATCACGGTGAAGCTCTTGCCGTCGACCTTGGCGGCCAGCTTGCCGGCTTCGCCCTTGCGCTCCAGGCTCTGGGCCTTGAGCTCTTCCTTCATGCCTTCGAACTTGGCCTTGTTGTCGGCGTTGGCACGCAGCGCCTTGCCGCGCGGCAGCAGAAAGTTACGGGCATAGCCGTCCTTGACGCGCACGACGTCACCCATTTGACCGAGGCGGCCGACGCGTTCGAGCAGGATCACTTCCATTGTCATTACTCCTTGATGTGGTTTGTTGGTTCGAGTTCGGATCGGTTGAGAGAGACGAAAGGTTACAGACGGGCCGGCGGGCCGCGTTTGCGGGCGGCGCGCGCGCGCAGGTTGATGATGGTTTCGATGATGCCGAGCAGGCACAGCACCAGCACCGGCCAGCCGAAAACGACGACCGAGACATAGACGCCGGCCAGCAGGAAGCCGCGGCTGGCAATGCCTTGCGTGATCGAATGCAACACCGCGAAGCCGAGGACGCCGTAGCCCATGACGAGGCTGGCGGCCAAGACGCCGGCGAGAATGCCGGGCATGCCGCCGACGAAACTGAGGATCACGGCGGCGCCCAGCGTGGCGCCGAACATCGGCGGAAAGGTCATCTCGGACAGCTGCGGCCAGGGCCGCGTCAGCCGGCCGGAGAATTTCACCACCCGAGCGGCGAGCCAGAGATTGATCACATTGGTGACGGTCGCCAGCACCGCCGCCGCCGGTGGGATCGCCACCACCAGGAAGTCGACCAGCTCGACGGCGTTTTTGCTGGGCGGCTTGCCGTCGGTGTCGGCGACGACGCCCAACATGCGCGCCAAGGCGCTATGCAGGCCGGCGCGGAAACTGTCGACATCGGCGCCGAAATTGAGGATGGCGACCAGCACGACCACGGCGCCCAGCACCGAGGCCCAGACCACCAGGCGGCCAGGCGGATACCATTCGAGCGCGACCGGACCAGCGCCGTTGCCGCCGCTCGCGGCCGGCCGCGCCAGCATGGTGAGATAGGACAGCCACCAGGCCGGTAGACCAGCGCCGGCCAGAAAGGCGAGCAAGAAGGTGTTGCCGAAGAATAGGCCGAGTGCGGCGGCGGCCGCGACCGCGCCGACAAGCGCCGACCAATGGCTCCAGCCGAGCCCTGCGATCATGATCGGCAAGGACGCCAGATAAAACAGCGGTATGGAAAACAGGGTGCCGGACGTCACCGAGGCGAACAGCAAAGCCGCTGCCGCGCCGGCACTTATTCCGATCAAGCCGATTTGCATCATCACGAGCTGTCCCGCTGCGAGAGCGGTTAGAGGCGGAGCAATCCGATATGGATTGTCCGCCCCAACCATCGGCTCCCGGGATCAGTCCCGGAAGCCTCGTTTCTATGGACGTCGATCCGACCGGCGGATGACGCAACTAATCCGCGTCAGCGGATTAGCGAATGACGTAAGGCAGCAGACCGAGGAAGCGCGACCGCTTGATGGCTTGCGCCAGTTCGCGCTGCTTCTTGGCCGACACCGCGGTGATGCGGGAGGGCACGATCTTGCCGCGCTCGGAGACGTACCGCTGCAACAGCTTGACGTCCTTGTAGTCGATCTTGGGCGCACCGGCGCCGGAGAACGGGCAGGTCTTGCGACGACGGAAGAACGGCCGACGGGCTCCGCCGCCACCAGCACCTTGGGATGATCCGAATGCCATGACTTAATCCTCCGAGCCGGTCGAGTTGTTCGAATCGTCGTCGCGACGCGGGCGGCGTTCGCCACGGCCACGGTCGCCACGATCGCCGCGATCACCACGGTCGTCGCGGTCCGACTTGCGCATCATCGCGGACGGGCCTTCCTCCAGCTCGTCGACGCGGATGGTCAGGTAACGCAGAACGTCTTCGCTCAAACGCTCCTGGCGCTCGACTTCCGACAGCGCCGCCGACGGCGCTTCGACGTTGAGCAGCGTGAGGTGCGATTTGCGGTTCTTGGAAATCCGATACGTGAGCGACTTGAGGCCCCAGTACTCGGTCTTGGTGATGGTGCCGCCGTTCTCGGTGATGACGGCGGACAGCTTGGCGGTCAATTCCTCGACCTGCTGCACGCTCAGATCCTGGCGTGCGAGATAGACGTGCTCGTACAATGGCATGAAATGCCTTTCCCTGTTTAACCCATGACCCTCGACCTGGCGCCTAGCCCCTCGAGCCCTTCGGGAAAGGCTCGAAACTGCTCAGAAGGCGGAAACACGGGACGCCGGGCGAGAAGGCCCTACCGGCAACCACGGCGGTTACTGTCGAAGTATTCGCTGTGGAAAACGGCCGTCCGTTCAGTCCCCAACCAGGATCGACGGAAGATGCGCGGTTTATAGGGAGTTTCGCCGAAAAGGCAAGCAATCTGACGAAGCTGCGCGGGCAGAGTGCGGGCCCGGGGCCGGCAGGCGCCGGAACAGCGCCAAAGCGCCGCTGTATCAGCTATCAGGCCGCGTTCGGGCCGATTTTTTGCAGCCGGTTGGCCAGTTTGACCGCCAGGTCGACACCTTCGCGGATCTGGCGCGCGCTTGCCGGGTCTGTGACCCTGTTTTTGCGCATCTTATTGAGCATATCGAGCAGCCGCTCGAGGTTTCCAGCCAGCAATTGCTGGCGAAATTCCGGATCGACGCGGGCCCGCGCGATATCGTCCTCGGTGACCAGATCGCTCATTGCTTATCCTGGCCTATCCTGGCCCGTCCCAGCGTACCCCGGTAAGGGGCAGCGGAATGCCTAAAATGCCACCCGGCATCCTAACCAGATGATTGTTTGAGCTTGGTTACGCCGATCGGCTCAATTTTATGCAATGAATGCCTTTGGCGGAGGGTATGGGGCATACGCCCGCTAAAGCGGGCGGTTGACAGACCCCCCTGGGGCGGTGTCTTTCGGCCCGATTTCAGCATTTAATGCATGGTCAATCGCTTCATTAGCGAAAAACCCCACAAGCAGGGACAAGGCAACAAGTATGGCGGTCGCTTTTGTATTTCCGGGTCAGGGCTCCCAGACGGTCGGTATGGGCAAGGCCCTGTGCGATCAATTCGCCGTCGCCCGCGCGGTGTTCGACGAGGTCGATGACGCACTCGGTGCCAAGCTGAGCGCCACCATTTTCGATGGCCCGATCGAGACCCTGACGCTGACCGAAAACGCCCAGCCGGCCTTGATGGCTGTGTCGCTGGCGACCATGCGCGTGCTGGAGACCGAAGCCGGGCTCGATCTGGCGCGCGACGCGCAATTCGTCGCCGGTCATTCGCTTGGCGAATATTCGGCTCTGGCCGCTGCTGGCGCTTTCAGCGTTGCCGATACCGCGCGGCTGTTGCGCACCCGCGGCCAGGCCATGCAGAAGGCGGTGCCGGTCGGCGTCGGCGCGATGGCGGCTTTGATCGGTCTCGAATTCGACGCGGTTACGGCCTTGGCGGCCGAGGCCGCGCAAGGCCAGGTCTGCCAGGCCGCCAACGACAATGGCGGTGGACAAGTTGTCGTCTCCGGCGACAAAGCGGCGGTCGAACGCGCGGTCGAGATTGCCAAAGCCAAAGGTGCCAAGCGCGCCATGCTGCTGCCGGTGTCCGCGCCGTTCCATTGCGCGCTGATGCAGCCGGCCGCTGACGTGATGGCCGAAGCCTTGGCTAAGGTGACGATCAACAAGCCGGTGGTGCCGGTGGTGTCCAATGTGCTGGCAGCCCCGATCAGCGCGCCAGCCGATATCGTCGCCGCGCTGGTCAAACAGGTGACCGGCACCGTGCGCTGGCGTGAATCGGTCGCAGCGATGGCGGATGCTGGCGTAACTACCTTTTATGAAATCGGCGCCGGCAAGGTGCTGAGCGGCCTGATCAAGCGGATCGCCGCCGGCTCGACCGCCAGCGCCATCGGCACGCCAGACGATATTGCCACATTCAAAGCCGGGAGAAATTAAGTGATGTTCGATCTGACCGGTAAAAATGCCCTGGTGACCGGCGCGACCGGCGCCATCGGTGGCGCGATTGCCCGCTCGCTGCATGCGCAGGGCGCCACCGTCACGTTGTCCGGCACCCGCCAGGAGCAACTCGATACGCTTGCCGCCGAGCTGGCCGAGCGAGTTCATGTGCTGCCGTGCGATCTGTCCGACATGGAGACGGTCGAAAAGTTGGTGCCCGATGCCGAAGAGAAAATGGGCCAGCTCGACATCCTGGTCGCCAATGCCGGCATGAACCGCGACAACCTGTTCGTGCAGTTGAAGGACGAGGACTGGGACAAGGTGATCGCGGTCAATCTGACCGCGACCTTCCGGCTGACCCGCGCGGCGGTCAAAGTCATGATGCGCCGCCGTTATGGCCGCGTGATCGGCATTTCCTCGGTGGTCGGCTTCACCGGCAATCCGGGGCAGGGCAACTACACCGCGTCGAAGGCCGGCATGGTCGGCATGATGAAGTCGGTGGCCGCCGAATATGCCAAGCGCAACGTGACTGCCAACTGCATTGCCCCCGGCATCATCGCTTCGGCCATGACCGACAAGCTTAACGACAAGCAGCGCGAAACCATTATGGCGAAAGTTCCTGCGGGGAAACTCGGAACGCCGCTGGACGTCGCGGCCGCGGCGGTCTATCTGGCGTCCGACGAAGCACAGTACGTCACCGGCCAGACCATTCATGTGAATGGCGGGATGGCGATGTTCTAGCGCATGGTCTGGAAAAGCCCGCCAACCCCTTGACGGGGGCTGTCGGGCGATGATTATGCGCCGCTAAGAGATGGAAATGCTTGGCTTTTTGGGCCCCAACCGGCTACTTTGGGGCGCGCTAGTCAACGCATTTGAAGTATGGTAACCGAATTTCGGCCCGGCTGGGGCGGCCGATGGCGGATGTCGCGACTTGAAAATTGCGCGCGTCCTATGTCGTTTCGCCACCGTCAACCACGACGAGGCCGTACCGCGATGGTTGCGATCCGATCCGGGTCGCAGCCTAATCTAATAAGCACGAGGTTGGACCGATGAGTGACATTGCCGAGCGGGTGAACAAGATCGTCGTGGAGCACCTTGGCGTTGAGCCGGAAAAGGTGAAGTTGGAAGCGAGTTTCATCGATGACCTTGGCGCCGACAGTCTCGACACCGTTGAGCTTGTGATGGCGTTCGAGGAGGAATTCGGCTGCGAAATTCCCGATGATGCCGCCGAGACCATCCTCACCGTTGGCGATGCCGTCAAATTCCTCGAAAAAAACGCGAAGAGCTGATCCTTCGCTGAAGCGCTGGCTCGCGGTCACCACGTTGTTGGGCCCCGGAAAGTGGGTCCAAGGGTGATAGACCCATGAGCAGGGCGCAATGTAATGAGAGCAGGCAAGTTGACGCGGTTGGCGTAAACTTGCCTGCATTCGCATGTCTATTCGAATGGGGCCGGTCATGAGACGTGTCGTCGTCACCGGAATGGGAATGCTGACGCCGCTGGCTTGCGGTGTTGAGGCGACGTGGCAACGCTTGCTCAAGGGCGAGAGCGGCGCCAAGCGCATCGATACGTTCAATGTCGACGATGTCGCCTGCAAGATCGCCTGCGTGATTCCGCGCGGCGACGGCACCAACGGCACCTACAATCCCGACCAGTGGATGGAGCCGAAAGAGCAGCGCAAGGTCGATCAGTTCATCGTCTATGCGATGTGCGCGGCCAAGCAGGCGCTCGACGATGCCGGCTGGCATCCGCAGAGCGAGGAGGACAAGTGCGCCTCCGGTGTCATGATCGGTTCCGGCATTGGCGGCATCGAGGGTATCGCCGATACCGCGGTGATCCTGCATGAGAAGGGCCCGCGCCGGATCTCGCCGTTCTTCATTCCTGGCCGCATTATCAATCTCGCCTCCGGTTTTGTGTCGATCGAGCATGGGCTGAAAGGCCCCAATCATGCGGTGGTCACGGCGTGTTCGACCGGCGCGCATGCGATTGGCGATGCCGCGCGTATGGTCGCGCTCGGCGATGCCGATGTCATGGTGGCGGGCGGCACTGAATCGCCAGTCAACCGCATCGCGATGGCCGGCTTCTCGGCGCTACGCGCGCTGTCGACCAATTTCAACGACGATCCGACCCGCGCCTCGCGGCCTTACGATAAAGCGCGCGACGGCTTCGTGATGGGCGAGGGCGCCGGCTGCGTCGTGCTCGAAGAGCTTGAGCACGCCAAGGCGCGCGGCGCCAAGATCTACGCCGAACTGGTCGGCTATGGCCTGTCGGGCGATGCTTATCACATCACTGCGCCGACTCCGGATGGCGACGGCGCTTATCGCTGCATGAGCATGGCGATCAAGCGGGCCGGCATCACCGCCGGCGATATCGACTACATCAACGCCCACGGCACCTCGACGCCGCTCGGCGACGAGATCGAACTCGGCGCGGTGCAGCGTCTGGTCGGCGATGCCGCCGGCACCGTGTCGATGTCGTCGACCAAATCCTGCATCGGCCATCTGCTCGGCGCTGCCGGCGCGGTCGAGGCGATCTTCTCGATCCTGGCAGTGCGCGACGGCATCGTGCCGCCGACCATCAATCTCGACAATCCTTCGGTCGAGACGGCGATCGATCTGACGCCGAACAAGGCACGCGAACGCAAGATCGACATCGCGCTGTCGAATTCGTTCGGCTTCGGCGGCACCAACGCCTCGTTGATTTTCCGCCGTTATGCAGCCTGATCGGCTGGCCATCGGGCGGCAAGGCCGGTGATAAGTCGGCCGGCCGGGCGAAAGCTTCTCCAGTTTTCGCCATATTTGGTGCTAACCTGCGCAGCGTGCTGTAGATTTCTTCAGGATTCGAAATCTCGCGCGCCCTGTCGCGGCCAGGCCTGCGGTCCAGGTTCCGACTGGTGTTTGAACGGACCGGTACTGACAGTGAGAACTGGCATTTGAATTCCAATCCTCCTCCGAACGGCGGCAATGGCGGCGTTCCGCCGCGTCCGGGCTCCGGGCCGCTGTCGCGCGCCGCCGGCCAGGTTCCGCCGCCGCCGCCCAGCAAGCCGCCGCGCAGCCCGCGCGCCGCGCTTGAGCCGGAAATGGTGCCGCTGCCCAAACGCCGTTCGAAGCGCGCACGCCATCCGGTGGTGATCGTCGGCAATGCGATTTTCACACTGCTGATCGTGATCGCGGTCGCCGTCGGCGCCGGGCTTTACATCGGCAAGCAGAAGTTCGATGAGCCCGGTCCGCTGACACGAGGACAAGATCGTCAACATTCCGCAGCGGACTCGGCACCAAGGATATTTCCGATCTGTTGGTGCGCGAAGGCGTGATCGACAAGCCGTACATTTTCATCGGCAGCGTTATCGTGATGAAGGCGCGCAGCGCGCTCAAGCATGGCGAATATAAATTCACCAAGCACGCCAGCCTCGCCGATGTCGTCGACACCATCATCGACGGCAAAGTGGTGCAGCACTCCTTCACCGTGCCGGAAGGTCTGACTTCCGAGCAGATCGTGGCGCGGCTGCTGGAGACCAAGGAGCTGTCCGGTCCGATCAAGGAAATCCCGCGCGAAGGCTCGCTGCTGCCGGAGACCTATAAATACACCCGCGGCATGACGCGCGAGCAGATCCTGCAGCGCATGGTCCAGAAGCACAAGCACGTGCTGGACGAGATCTGGGCGCATCGTTCGCCCGATTTGCCGATCAAGACGCCGGAGCAGCTGGTCACGCTGGCTTCGATCGTCGAAAAGGAGACCGGCAAGCCCGACGAGCGCACGCGGGTGGCGGCGGTGTTCGTCAATCGCCTTAAGAGCAAGATGCGGCTGCAATCCGATCCGACCATCATCTATGGACTGAATGGCGGCAAAGGCGGGCTCGGCCGGCCGCTGATGAAAAGCGAAATCGAGCAGCCGACGCCGTACAATACTTATGTTATTCCGGGCTTGCCGCCGGGTCCGATTTCCAATCCGGGCCGGGCCTCGCTGGAAGCGGCGGCCAATCCGGCGCGCACCAAGGAATTGTATTTCGTCGCCGACGGCACCGGCGGGCATGTGTTCTCGGATACCTATGCCGAGCATCAGAAGAACGTTGCCAAGCTGCGCGCGCTCGAGACGCAGCCGGGCCGCGCCGGCTGGCGATGGCAATGGCGCCAAGCCTTGAACGGCGCCAAGCCTTGAGCGGTCAAGCCGTAATCTCATCGCGCCGAGCCGCGCGCCCGGCGTGCTTGTGAGCGGTCAGGCGCGCCGCTAAGGTCACGCCGCTCTGCGATCCTAGAACAAGACGAGAGACCCGAACCGATGACGCTGTCGAGCATGACCGGATTTGCCCGCGGCCAGGGATTGGCCGGCGCCTATGCCTGGAGCTGGGAAATCAAATCGGTCAACGCCAAGGGCCTCGACATCCGGTTCCGGTTGCCGCCGGGTTGGGACGCGGTCGAGGTCGCGGTGCGCAAGCGCGCCACCGAAGCGCTCGCGCGCGGCACCGTCTATGCCAATCTTACCGTCGAGCGCAAAGGCACCGCGCCGACCGTCAAGATCAACGAGCAGGTGCTCAACGCCATCGTGGCGACGCTCGACAGGCTCGACGACAAAATCGTCGGTGCGGCACGGCCGACGCTGGACGGCATCCTGGCGCTCAAAGGCGTCATCGAAATTACCGAGGACGACGAAAAGCCGGAAGACCGCCGCGCCGCCGAAGCCGCGATCATCGCCGGCTTCGATCAATTGCTCACCGATCTGGTCGCGATGCGGCGCGAGGAGGGCGCGACCTTGGGCAAGCTTCTGACTGCCCGGCTCGACGAGATCGCAGAGCTTGCCGCGCGCGCCGAAGCCGCGCCCGGCCGCAAGCCCGAGGCGATCAAGGCGCGGCTTGCAAGAGCAGGTGGCGACGCTGCTGGCGTCGTCGCAGCGCTTCGATTCGCGACCGTCTGCATCAGGAAGCGATCCTGCTCGCCACCAAGGCCGACATCCGCGAGGAACTCGACCGGCTGGCCTCGCATGGAGCGCAGGTCCGCAAAATGCTGGAAGAAGGCGGCCCGGTTGGCCGACGGCTCGACTTTCTGGCGCAGGAACTCAACCGCGAATCGAATACGCTGACCGCCAAGGCCAACGATGTTGAGTTGACCAATATCGGCCTGGGGCTGAAAAGCGTGGTCGAACAATTCCGCGAACAGGTGCAAAACCTTGAGTGATCAACGCGCTGCGATCGGCGAACAGCCGGACATTTCGCGCCGGGGCATCATGCTGGTGCTGTCGTCGCCGTCGGGCGCCGGCAAGACGACGCTGACCCGCAATCTGCTGGAGCAGGAGCAAAAGGTCGCGCTGTCGATTTCGGCGACCACCCGCACGCGCCGGCCGAGCGAGATCGACGGCGTGCATTACCTGTTTCGCACTAAGCGTCAGTTCGAGGTGATGCGCGATTCCGGCGAACTGCTGGAATGGGCGGAGGTGCACGGCAATTATTACGGCACGCCGCGCGAGCCGGTCGAGAAGGCTTTGGCCGACGGCCGCGACGTTCTGTTCGATATCGACTGGCAGGGCACGCGTCAGTTGCTCGAAAAGATGCGCGATGACGTCGTCACCGTCTTCGTGCTGCCGCCGTCGGCCGACGAGTTGAAGGCGCGGCTGGAACGGCGCGCCGAGGACTCCGCCGGCGTCATCGCGCACCGCTTGCAGAATGCGGCGGAAGAGATTTCGCACTGGCAGGAATACGATTACATCCTGGTCAACCGCGATCTCGACGACAGCTTTGCGCGGCTGCGCGCCATCCTAACCGCCGAGCGTTTGAAGCGCGTCAAGATGCTCGACATCGAAAGCTTCGCCAACCGGCTGCTGACCGATCTGAAAAAAATCGCGCCTTGATCTTATCGTTGCCGTGCGAATATCCGCGCCAGCGTGACGAAGCCTTCGACATCGATTTCCTCGGCGCGTGCGGTCGGCGCAATGCCGGCGGCTTCCAACAGCGCGGTGGTGTCGACCCCAAGCGACTTCAGGCTTTGCCGCAGCATCTTGCGGCGCTGGCCGAAGCCGGCTTCGGTGACGCGCTGCAAGGCCTTGATGTCGCACGGCAACGGTTCCGGCCGCGGCGTCAGCCGCACCACCGACGAGGTGATCGACGGCGGCGGCACGAAGGCCTGCGGCGCGACGTCGAACAAAATCTTGGCTTCGGTGCGCCAGCCGGCCAGCACCGCCAGCCGTCCGTAAGCCTTGTCGCCGACCTTGGCGCAGATGCGCTCGGCGACCTCGCGCTGAAACATCAGCAGCATCGAGTCGTACCAGGGCGGCCAGGGCTCGACGGTCAGCCAATTAATCAGCAGCGCGGTGCCGATATTGTAGGGCAGGTTGGCGACGATGCGGCCGCGTTCGGGGCCGAGATGCTCGCGCACGTCGACCGTCAGAGCATCGCCGGCGACGATATCGAGCCGGCCCGGGTAGCGCGCCGATATTTCTTCAAGCGCCGCGATGGCGCGTTCGTCGCGCTCGATGGCGATGACGCGGCGCGCGCCCAGCGCCAGCAGCGCGCGCGTCAGGCCGCCGGGGCCGGGGCCGATCTCGACGATGGTGACGTTTTCAAGCGGCTCGGCGGCGCGCGCGATCCGGGCGGTCAGATTGAGGTCGTGCAGGAAATTTTGTCCGAGCGACTTTTTCGGGGTCAGCCCGTAGCGGTGGATGACCTCGCGCAGCGGCGGCAGATCGTCGATCTGGCTCATGGTGCTTGGCGCATGATCTGATCCGAAAACCGGTGTCCACTTTTCGGGATCATGCGCGCTTACTTCGCCGGTACAAGCGCCGGCGCCGCGGCCGTCAACCGCGCCGCCAGCTTGAGCGCCTGCACGAGGCTTGTCGGATTGGCCTTGCCGGTGCCGGCAATATCGAAGGCGGTGCCGTGGTCGGGCGAGGTGCGCACGAACGGCAGGCCGAGCGTGACATTGACGCCGTGGTCGAAGGCCAGCGTCTTGATCGGGATCAGCGCCTGGTCGTGATACATGCACAGCGCGACGTCGTAGCCGGCGCGCGCCCGTGCGTGGAACATGGTGTCGGCCGGCAGCGGCCCGACCGCGTCGATGCCTTCGGCGCGCAAGCGCGGCAATCGCCGGCGCGACGACGTCGCGGTCTTCGGTGCCGAGCGCGCCGTCTTCGCCGGCATGGGGATTGAGCCCGGCGATTGCTAGGCGCGGCTTGGTGATGCCGAAGCGGGCGGTCAGGTCGCGCGCTACGATCCGGCCGGTTTCGACGATCAAGTCCTTGGTCAGGCGCGTCACCACGTCCTTGAGCGGCAAATGGATGGTCACCGGCACCACCGCCAGCTCGGGCGACCACAGCATCATCACCGGATGCAACTGGCCGGCATTGAGCCCTTGCGCTTCTTCGGCCAGTCGGGCGAGGAATTCGGTATGGCCGGGCTCGGCAAAGCCGGAGCGGTAAAGCACGTTCTTGGCGATCGGATTGGTGACGATGGCCGCGGCCCGTCCCGCCAGCACATCGGCGACCGCGCGGCGGATCGAGGTGATCGCCGCCGGCGCGCTGGTGGCGTCGGGATGGCCGGGCACGGCGCTGATTGTCAGATCGAGCGGGGCGACCGGCAAGGCGCGTGCGAAAGTGTCAACGGCCTGCGGCGGCATGATCGCCGCGACCGGCACGTCGAGGCCGAGCGCTTGCGCACGGCTGCGGTAAAAATCGGGATCGCCGATGACATAGAACGGAGGCAGGTCGAGTTCGGCGCGTTGCCGCCAGACCGCAAGGGTCAGATCGGGGCCGATGCCGGCCGGCTCGCCGAGCGTCAAGGCCAGCGGGAGACCGGCACCCTTGGTCATTTGTACTCTATCATCGCGGTTTTGCGGATCTCTTCCAAGAACTTCTCGGCCTCGGTTTTATACCGGCTGGCATAAATCTTATTGCGCAATTCCTGCTTGAGCGGGGAATCCGCCGTGCTTTGTTTCTTGGCGCACAGCGCAAACATCTGCAGACCCTGATCGGTGACGTCGGGTGTGCTCAAGCGGCCCACCTCGAGCTTGGCCAAAATGTTGCGCGTGGCTTCCGGTAAATCGGCAGAACTTTTGTTGATCGGTTCGCGCACCGCGACGTCGCGCAGCGCACGCGCCAGCGCCAGGCCGGACTTGCAGGTGACGAAGCGGCTGCGCAGGTTTTCCGCCTCCCGCCGTTTCTCGGCCACGACCGCCGGGCTCGATCCTTTCGGCACCACGACGGTCACCGGATAGAGCGTGTAAACATAGCCGACAACGTTCTCAGCGGCGTTTTGCGCGCGCAGGGCTTGGTTGAGGTCGCCTTCATTGACCTGCAAGGCCGAGCCAAATTTGCCGCGGATCAATTGGGACCAGGTCAGTTCGGCTTTGAGCCGCGCCTTGACCGCGTTCGCTGAAATGCCGGCGCGGTTCAGCACCTGGGCGAACTGGGCGGAGGTCATGTGCTGGCGCCTGGCCATGTTTTCAAAGGCGGCGTCGACCTGCGCTTGGTCCAGGTCGAGGCCGTAGACCCGGCCCTTGGCGATTTTCAGTCGGTCGTCGATCAACTCGTTGATGACTTCCTTGCGGCTTGGGGTCTTGTGGTTGGAGGCCGCCATCAGCTTGCTGCGCTGGTGGATATCGAGTTCGGTGATCGGCGAACCATTGGCAATCACCACCACTTGCGCGCGCGCGGTGGTCGGCGCCGCCAGGCCGGCGGCGGCCACGGTGACGGCGACCATCATGGCGGTGAGCCATGTCTGAGCCGATTGTCGTTTCAGCGTGTAACCCGGCATCGCACTCATCCATTATATCAAGCGTCGTGTGTATCAGTGTCTTGGGCATCAGGTGTTGGGGTGGCGCCGACGTTCCGGCAGGGCGCCACCGGACAGCGTCAGAACCCGCTGCTGCTGCTGCCAACCGACTGGCTGACGGAGGTGCCGCCGAGCGTGCGCAGGCTCAATTGCAGCATGATCTGATGGTTCGCCGAGACGTTTCCACTATACGTATAGTTTGTAATGTAATTCAGGGCCAAGATGAGGCAATCGTCGATATAGCCGAGGCCGATGCGGGTTTGGTCGAATTTCCCGGCATTAATGTCGTAGCGGGCGCCCCCCAGAAGCTGCCAATTGGCGTCCAGCTTGACCGACCCGGTTCCCAGGATGCCCTGGCGTTCGGTCAGGTAGCCGATATCGGGTTGGGCGGCGTATTGGCCGTAGAGCAGCGACGTGTTCCAACGGTCAAAATTGGCGGCAGCTTCAAGCTCCAGCCGTTGCACGGCAAAGGAGTTCTCAGCGAAGCGGAAGCGCGACGTGAATTTATAGGTGCTGTTGGGCTGGTACGAGACCCGCGCCACATAATCGGACCTGCGGGTATCGAGACCGCTATCGAGGCCGGTATTGGTCGGTGCCGCCAGCGCAAACGAATTAGCACCGAACAGACTGGTAGGATTGGCCGAACAGCGCGTTGACAAAGCCGCCTTGGTTGAACTGGGCGGTATATTGCAGGCCGTAATTGGCGCGGCCGCCGCCTTCGACCCGGTCCTAGCCCGAGAATTTGTCGATCCTGAACAGGTTGCTGTCGTCGAAGATCAGGCTTTGGGCGTCTTCGTTCGGCCACTTGCCGACTGGGTCTCGTTCGGTCGGACGATCACCTGCGCGATAGGTTCGATCGTCTGCGTACCCCAGGATTGCACGTTGATGAAGGGATAGCGGTATTCAAGCCCGACGGTCGGCATGGCGCGGACCAGATTGGTGTCGCCGGTGTTGATGATAGTTGGAGACGCCGGGCTCGTTGTCGATGTGCATCGAGGCGACGTCGGCGCGCATCGAGGCAAAGGGCGTAAACACCTGGCCGAACGGTCGGTGACGGTGCGCCGCCAGTGCGCTTCGGCCGAGAAGCGGCTGTAGGTGCCGGGCACGCCGCGCAGCAAGCAATTGGCCGGCGTCTTGACCGCGGGGTCGGCGGTCTGCAACAGGTGCCGTTGTTCGATCGCGGTCTGGGTGATCGCGTCGAAATTGGCTTGGTTGCGCGTCAGGCTGGTGAAGTTGAACTTGTAGCCGAGTTCGCCGCCGAGGACCGGATGATCGAAGGTGTAGTTGTAATCGATCACCGGATGGATGACCGGAATCTGGCTCTGCGTGTCCGACGTCGAGAAGCCGAGATAGTAGATCGAGCGGACGTCGAAATAGCTGCGATTGCCCTGCCGGTGAGATAGAGCTGCGAATACGCCTTCGCTGTTGCCGGCCTGCAATGGATCGGTTGATGCGATAGCCGACAGGCGCGGGTTGTAGTCCTGCAGGAAGCGTCTTGTCGGACAGCATCACGGCATCCCAGCCCCAGACCCATTTGTTGTTGATCGCGAACTGGCCGGAGCTTTCGACGCTGCCGCGCCAATCGCGATAGCCGGGCGTCGTGGTGCCGTCGGTGCGCTGAGAAGTACTCCTTGTCGTGCTGATGGATGCCGGCGCCGCGGATCGAGATAGGCGCCGTTGATCAGGCGCTGGCGGAATTCGCCTTGCATCAGCACGCCCTGCTTGGTCGTGATCATCGGCGTCAAGCGTGACGTCGTAGTCGGGCGCCAGCGCCCAGTAGTAGGGGATTTCGATCGGCGGTGCCGTAATTCGAGTTGCTCGACCGATCGACGGCATCAGAAAGCCGGTCTTGCGCTTGACGGTCGGATCGGGCGCGGAGAAATACGGCATCCAGGCAATCGGCATGCCGTAGAATTCGAGGCTGCGCGTTCTCGAAATACATCATCTTTTCGTTCTGATCGTGGATGATGCGGGCGGCCTTCACCTGCCACAGCGGCGGCTTTCTTCGGATTGTCCTTGCAGGGCTTGCAGGCCGTGTAGACGCCGTTGTGGAAGACCGTGAAGTTGCCCTTGGTGCGCTCGGCGCGCGCGGCCGCCATGCGGGTGTGGTTGGGCATATCGAGCCGCAGCGAGTCGACGAAACCGTCGCGATAGTCGTCGGACGAGATCCATGACCTGCGCCATAGGTGACTTTGCCGTCCGGCTTCGGTCAGCCGGACATTGCCTTCCGCCTGCAGGCGCTTGGTGGTCTGGTTGTAGGTGACCTTGTCGGCTTCGAGCGTCGAGCCGCCATAGTAGATCTGCACGTTGCCGACGGCGGCGACGCGATGGTTGGTGTAGTCGTAGTTGATCTCGTCCGCCTGCACGAGCATCTGCTTCTGGCCGGACTTGGTGTCGCGGTCGAGGTGGACTTTTCGATTTGCGCCGGCGGCGGCGGCGTGGCCGGGAATGGCAGTTGCTGGGCATGCGCGCGGCGCGCACACGAGCACGCCGCCGAAAGCCAGAAGGCTGAGGACGGCAATCGCTCTGGCGGCGCGTCGGCTTTGGGGCCTTGTCGCTGGTGGACGAGTGCTAGCAAGCACCGCCATCACCCGTCCTCCTGGTACAATAACGCAATAAACCCCGTCAGACCGCCGACAAGCACAGGAAGCCACGCTGCTGCCACAGGGTGCATCAGCTCGGCCTTGCTCAGGTCTTCAGTCACCTTCGAGAAAATATAGAGCAGAAAGCCGGCGGCGACGCCACTTAAAACCATCTTTTGCACCCCGCCGAAGCGAAAGAAACGTAAACTGACGGCTGCGGCAAGGAGAACCATGGCGGCCAGCAAAAACGGCCGCGCAAGAAGCTTCTGGAATTGGAATCTATAGCCTGCTGCGACAAGACCTGCGTGGTCGGCGATCTTGATATACAGCGGCAATTCCCAGAATGGCACAGTCTCAGGGGTTGCAAAACTTTCCCGGACTTGCTCGGGCGTGAGGCTGGTCTTGAAGCTGACCTCGTCACGGTCGACCGGCAAGGCCTTCAACTCGTAGATTCGGGCGTTCAGCAGCCGCCAGACGCCGGGCTCCAGCACAGCGGCCCGCGCCTCGATCCGCCGCTTGAAGTGCCCGGCATTGTCATAGGTGAAAACCGTGACGCCATAAAGCGAGACGCCCTGGTCGCGGCTCGATTTGGCGTTGATGATCGCCTGGCCTTCGGCGTTGCGTTGGCTGACCCAGAACGGCCCGCCGCCGCCGCGCGCGCCGCTGGTGTCCTGGCCGAACAATTCGGCTTCATAGCGCTTCGACTGCTCCCGCAGGATGGCCGACATCGGGTTGTAGACCGCGGTGGCGAAAATCCCGAGCAGGAAGGCGATGACCAGCGCCGGCGAGATGAATTGCCAGGCCGACATGCCGGCCGAACGCGCCACCACCAATTCCAGCCGGCGCGACAAAGCGAGGTAGCTCGACATCGCGCCGATCAGCACGCAGAACGGCAAAATGCGCTCGGTCACTTGCGGCACGCGAAACAGCGAGGTCTTGGCAACCAGCAGCGCCGAGACATGCGGCAGGTCGCCGGCGCGCCGCATCATCTCGATATAGTCGAGCAGCGCGACCAGCGCGAATACGCCGAGAAATGTCAGCAGCACCGCGCCGAGAAAGCGCAGTCCGAAATAGCGTGCGAGTTTTCCGCCGATGATGGTCATGTTACCTTCATGGCGTGGCAAAGCGCTGGGAGAAGCGCTCGGTGAGGATGGCAATCCAACGGGTCAGGAAGGCCGGCGGCTCCAGGATCAGCCCGGTGCGAATGACGTAATAGCCGCCACCGAAGGCGATCGCCATGCCGATATATTGCAGCGACAGCATCCAGGGCGCATTGGCGCCGAACACGGTCGAGGCAAAGCCCATCAGCCGCAGCAGCGCGACCGCGGTGATCGCGCCGACCATCGATAGCGTGCGGCTTTGCCGGTTGGTGCGCGGCGCGCCCAGATAGGCGAAAGCGATCACCACGAAAGCCAGCGGATAAAGCGGCGCGATCAGACGGTCGTGCAGTTCGGCGCGGAACTGGCCCGGCTGCTCGATATAAAACGGGTCCTTCGGATCGGGGAACATCAGCTGCCAGAGATAGCGCTCGCGGATCGAATATTTCACCGCCTGCGGCCCGGCGGAAAATTGCGACAGGTCGAAGGCGTAGCGGTCGAACGCCACCATGGCCGGATCGTGCTGGCCAGCTTCCTGACGCTGCACGACGCCGGTCTGCAACACCAGGAAGGTGCCGTTGTCGTTGTCGATCAGTTCGCCGGTCTCGGCCAGCACCGTCATGCGTTCTTTCGGGTTGCGCTGGTCGTCGAGGAAGATGCCGACCAGTTGGCCGTTGCGGCGGCGCTCGCGGATATGGATGGTGACGCCGTTTTCGATCGAGGTGAAACGGCCGGGCTGCACGATCGTGCTCACCACATTGGCGCGCACTTCGGTCAGCCAGTCGCGCAGCATGCGCAGGCCCTTGGGCGCGAAATAGGCGCTGATCGCCATCACCAGGATCGACACCACGATCGCGGCCGACATGAAGGCGCGGAACAAGATCCACGGCGACATGCCGGCGGCGTTCATCACGATGATTTCCGAGTCGGCCGACAGCTTGTTGAGGGTGTGGGCGACCGCGATCAGCAAAGCGATCGGCGCGATCACCAGGATCAGCAGCGGCACGATCAGGCCGGTAATGCCGACGAACACCAGAATGGTCTGGCCCTGGCTGGTCATCAGGTCGATGTCGCGCAACGCCTGGGTGACCCAGATGACGGCGGTCAGCGAGACCAGCACGACCAGGAACGCACCCAGGGTGGTGCGAAAGATATAGCGATTGATGGACCCCATCCGCGGCGACGATCCCCGTTCCGGCTTTGAGCCGACTTGTCCGTTTCGGCGTCAAGCCGAGATGCCCCATTTCAAAAACTGCGCCAGCTTCGCGACCGGTCCCCACCGTTCGCGCCGCCTCTTTAGCTCTACGAAGCTAGGCGATCTTATGCTTAACATTCGTCACGATTAGCTTGATCCGTCGACAAAGTGGCCGGGCAAAGGCAAAGCCGTTGAACATGCACAATAAAAAGTAAACGCGGCGGCTCGCGAGCCGGTCAAATGCAAGCAAGCCCGTCTACTCCGATTCTGGCAAGAAAATAGGCAATAGCTGTGGCGACAGAATGATTTACCGACTTCAAGGCGGCCGGTTGGCGTGCCGGCCGGCTCGTGCCTGTGAAAAGCCGCGCCACAGGCCAATTTGAGGCTTTGCAGAGCGGCCGCCGGGGCGCCATATGGGACCCGCAGGCAAATCCCGACCATTCACCGCTGCTTTTTTCAGACTTAAGGACCTCGCATCATGGCCGACGCTCCCAAGATCGCATTTGGCGCCTTCGTCGCTCCCTCCAAGGGTGTTCTGGTCGTTTTTTGCGATGAAGGGTTGAAGTTCGGCTCTGCTACCGCCAAGGCGCTCGGGTCGGCCGCTGGCCTGGTGGCGCGGGCGGCCAAGGCCGAACGCTTCACCGGCAAAAGCGGTTCCAGCCTCGAGCTGATCTTGCCGGAGGGGCTCAAGGTCGACCGCCTGGCGGTGATCGGGGTCGGCAAAGCCGGCGATCTCAAACAGAAGGACATCGTCAAGCTCGGCGGCACGGCGCTCGGCAAGCTGCCGAAGGGCGTCAGCGATTTGACGGTGTTCGCCGAATTGCCGGGCAAGGCGATGACAGCCGAGCAGGCCGCCGATCTGGCGCAAGGTGCGCAACTGCGCGGTTACACCTTCGACCGCTACAAGACCAAACGCAAGGAAGGCGAGCCGGCGCCGGTCAAGCGCCACGTTACGATCGCGGTCGCCGATGCCGCCGCCGTGCGCAAGGCGTTCGCGTCGCGTGACGCGATCTCGGGCGGCGTGCTGATGGCGCGCGACCTGGTCAACGAGCCGGCCAATGTGCTGTATCCGGAAGAATTCGCCCGCCGCGCGCAAGGCTTGAAAAAAGCCGGCGTCGTCGTCGAGGTTCTCGACATCAAGGCGATGACCAAGCTCGGCATGGGCGCGCTGCTCGGCGTCGGCCAAGGTTCGCGGCGCGACAGCCGCGTCGTGGTGATGCGCTGGAACGGCGGCAAGAAGGGCGAGGCGCCGGTCGCCTTCATCGGCAAGGGCGTGTGCTTCGACACCGGCGGCATTTCGATCAAGCCGGCGGCCGGCATGGAAGACATGAAGGGCGACATGGCGGGGGCGGCTTGCGTCACCGGCCTGATGCAGGCGCTGGCGGCGCGCAAAGCGAAAGTCAACGCGGTCGGCGTCATCGGCGTGGTCGAGAATATGCCGGACGGCAACGCGCAGCGGCCGGGCGATATCGTCACCTCGATGTCGGGCCAGACCATCGAAATCATCAACACCGACGCCGAGGGCCGCCTCGTGCTGGCCGATGTGCTCTGGTACACTAACAAGCGATTCAAGCCGAAATTCATGGTCAATCTGGCGACTCTGACCGGCGCGATCATCGTCGCGCTCGGCCACGAATATGCCGGCCTGTTTTCCAACGACGACAAGCTGAGCGAACGCCTGACGCAAGCCGGCGAAGCGACCGGCGAAATGGTCTGGCGTATGCCGCTGGGGGCTGCTTACGACAAGCAGATCGATTCCAAATTCGCCGACATGAAAAACACCGGCGCTGGCCGCTGGGGCGGGGCAATCACCGCCGCGCAATTCATTCAGCGCTTCGTCGAGAAAACGCCGTGGGCGCATCTCGATATCGCCGGCACCGGCATGGACTCGCGTCAGACCGACATCAACAAGAGCTGGGGCTCGGGCTGGGGCGTGCGGCTGCTCGACCGGCTGGTGGCGGATTATTACGAGAAGTAAGGGCTGCGGATTTCTGAAGCGGAGCGCATGACCGAAGTTCTTTTCTACCACCTGCAAGGCCAGAAACTGGAAGGCGTGCTGACGCCGCTTCTGGAGAAGTCGCTCGAGCGCGGCTGGAAGGTGGCGGTGCAGGGCGCCAGCGAAGAGCGCATTGATGCGCTCGACGCGCATTTATGGACCTATCGCGACGACGGCTTTCTGCCGCACGGCACTTGGCGCGAGGCCGAGGCTGCCGAGCAGCCAGTGCTGCTGACGGTCAATGACGGTAATTCCAACGCCGCGACAGTGCGGTTTCTGATCGAGGGCGCGGCCATGCCCGCCGATGCCGAGACCTACAAGCGCATCGTGCTGGTGTTTAACGGCGATGACGACGAGGCGGTGGCCGCCGCCCGCGCGCAGTGGACCGAGGCCAAGGCCAAAGGCTTCGAGGCGACCTATTGGCAACCGGATGAGCACGGCCGCTGGGTCAAGAAGGCTTAACGCGCCGGCATTCTTCGCCGTCGTCACGCCGCGCTAGCTCGTGTCGGCCTATGGCGGATCAGTCATTGGCCGCCAAGAGTTGGGCAATGGCCGATGCTGCCATCGGTAACCGTTCTGCCCGGCCGGGCTTTGTCCAAGCTTGCCCCATGCCATTGTGATGACGCAAAATACGTCTTAAGGGACAAGACGATAGATCAAGTCCAGGGGTAGTCGTTTTGCCACGTTGTCGTGTTGTTCCAGTTTGGGTTTGTTGCCGCTGCCATGGTGGCAACGGCTTTAGCCGGTTGTTCCGGCGCCGGTGATTTGTTCCGCAACCAAGCGAAAGCGGCCTGTTTTCCAAGCCGCTCAACGTTTTCAGCAAGCCGGAAGGATCTTCCGCGACTGACGGTACGACCGTGAGCCTCGGCCCGTCGGGTCCGGTCGGGCCTGGAGGAATTGGTCGGTCCGGACGGGCGCTGTGCGCCGGCCTCGGCGCCGCAAGCCGCGCAGCCTGAACCTGCCGCAGCTGCTGTCGCGCCGGTCGCCGACCGCCGGGTCGGTTCGATGGCTGGCGATTTGGCCGGCGCGCCGATGCCGGCGACGTCTCAGCCGCAGACTGCCGGGCTTAATCCGGCTGCTCCGGCCGTCGTCGGTGGCATCGCGCTTGGCATGACCGAGTGCCAAGCGGTGCGCCGGGCCGGTCTGGCCAGCAACGTCACCATCAGGCTTGGCGACAAGAATCAGCGGCGCGTGGTGCTGACCTATCTCGGCGGTACCTGGCCGGGCATTTACACATTCGTCGCCGGCCGTCTGAAGGAAATCAGCCAAGCGCCGACGCCGCCGAAGCCGGCCAAAGCCAAGCGGCGCAAGCGTTCCAAAGCGTCGGCCAAAAGGCGATAACACGCACGCGGCGGTCGCCGTTGCACGCCAGTGCGCCGCGTTGGCGGCGGTATTATCGTAAGAATACAGTTTAGATTATCGTTTTATTTAGCAGGATGTTTGGCGTTTCACGGTACCCCTCTGTGGGAACACTTCGTTCCAATGGAACCAAGTTTGCCATGGCTGCCGTCTCCCGCTCATTGCCGATTTTGCTTTGCGTTGCCGTCTCGCTCGCGGGCATTGGCGCCAGCATTGGCGCCGGTAAGCCTAGCTCAGACAACTCTTTCGTTGCCGTCTTCCCGCCTTGGTGGAGCGCGTCACGCACGCTCGTGGCGGCCAGTGAGGCCGGCGCTATCCTCAATAGCGGCACCTATTCATTCGTCGTCCTGGTGCAATCGAACAGCCCCGAACTCGGCGCGCGCCTGCACGCCGCCGGTGCGCTTCTGCTCTTAGATCCGCTCGGCTTGGGCGGTTGTCTGCAATCTTCAGCGAGAAACCAAAATGTCTGATGTCACGCTCGATCTCGGTTCTTTGCGTCGCACCGCGCTTCGTCTCATTCTGGGGACGATCTGGCTGCAGCCCGTTCTGATTGTGGCGGCTTGCCTGAACTATAACGCGCCGCTTTTGATCCCGGTCGGAACGGCCTTGGCGATCGCGGGCGCCGCTCAAGTGGCGGCCTATTTCGATCCGGAGGGCGGGCAGGGCCGCATCGTCGCCGGTGTGTCGTTGATGGCCTTGATCTCGATCCTGGTGGCGGTGTTCAGCGGCCAGCCCCTGCAGGTCGACCTGCACATGTACTATTTCGCGGCGCTGGCCTTGCTGGTCGCCAGCTGCGACTGGCGGGTGATCGCCGCCGCCGCCGCCGCCGTCGCCGTGCATCACGTGACGTTGAATTTCATGCTGCCGGCGCTGATCTATCCGGGCGGCTCCAATCTGTTCCGGTTGACGCTGCACGCCGTCATTCTCGTGCTGGAAGCCGGCGTGCTGGTCTGGCTGGCGGCGACCGTCGAGAAGATGTTCGCAGCGATTATGGCCGAGAAGACGCGCGCCGAGGCCAATCGTAAGGCCGCGGTGAAAAGCCACAAGGAAGCCCTGGCGGCGGCGGCGCAAGCCGAAGCAGCGCATCGGCTGTACGAAGAAAACCAGCAGGTTTCGGCGGCCGAACGCGAGCAGGCCGAAGGCGAACAAGGCCGGGTGTTGTCCGATATCGCGGCGACGGTGAAGCACAACGCCGAGAACGCGGTGCAGGCCGATCAATTCGCCAACGAGACCTTCGCGGTGGCGGAGCGCGGCGGCAAGGTGGCGGCGCAGGCCGTCGAAGCGATGTCGCGCATCGAAGGCGCCTCGCGCAAGATTTCCGACATCATCGCGGTCATCGACGAGATCGCGCGCCAGACCAACTTGCTGGCGCTTAACGCTGCCGTCGAGGCGGCCCGCGCCGGTGAGGCCGGTCGCGGCTTCGCGGTGGTGGCGACCGAGGTTCGCGATCTGGCGCAGCGCTCGTCGCAGGCGGCCAAGGACATCACCGACCTGATCACCAACAGTTCGAACCAGGTTCAGGAAGGCGTCACGCTGGTCAACAGCGCCGGTTCGTCGCTGGTCGAAATCGTCAACTCGATCAAGAAGGTGACGACCATCGTATCGGGCATCGCAGCCGCCAGCAGCGAGCAGGCCCGTGGTCTGGAGCAGATCAACCAGACGTCGTCCCGGAAAGCCGCGGCGTAATCGCGTCGGTTACGTCGCAACGATCTGCAGCGGGCGCGGCGTTAACGCCGCGCCTAAGCCGTTTCGAGCTGGCTTGATGCGGCCAGCCAGTCTTCTTCCGCCTTCGCGATCGCGGCCACGACATTGGCGCGCGTCTTCGACAGCTCGGCGGCGCGCGCCGGATCGGTGGTGTACAGCGTGCCGTCGGCGAGCGTCGCATCGAGCTTGCCGAGCTGTTTGTTCAACTGCGCGATGTCGGCTTCGGCCTTGCTGATAACTTTGCGCAGCGGCGCGGTCTCGGCGCGCTTTTCGGCGGCCGCCTTGCGCGCTTCCGCCGGCGCGACGCGCGGCGCCGCTTTGGTCGCGGTGTTCTGCTTGCCGTCCGACAAGACGTAGCGGTGATAGTCGTTGAGGTCGCCGTCGAACGGCCGGACATGGCCACCGGCCACCAGCCACAACCGGTCGACGCAAGCCTCCAGCAAATAGCGGTCATGCGACACCAAAATGACCGCGCCCTGATAGTCGTTGATCGCTTCGATCAAGGCGCCGCGGCTGTCGATGTCGAGATGGTTGGTCGGTTCGTCGAGAATGATCAGATGCGGTGCGACGAAGGTCGCCAGGCCCAACAGCAGCCGGGCTTTTTCGCCGCCGGACAGCTTCTCGACCTTGGTGTTGGCGGCCTGTTGCGAGAAGCCGATGGTGCCGACGCGGCCGCGCACCTTGGCTTCCGGCTGGTCCGGCATCAGCCGGCGGACGTGATCGTAGGGACTGCCGTTCATGTCGAGTTCGTCGACCTGATGCTGGGCGAAATAGCCGACCTTGAGCGTCGCGGCGCGCGTGACGGTGCCGTGTTCGGGCGCGAGCTTGCCGGCCAGGAGCTTGACCAAGGTCGATTTGCCGTTGCCGTTGGAGCCGAGCAGCGCGATGCGGTCGTCATTGTCGATGCGCAGCGACAGGTCGGTCAGGATCGGTCGGCCGGGTTCGTAGCCGACCGAGACATTGTCGGTGGCGATGATCGGCGGCGACAACAGCTTGTCCGGCGCCGGAATATGGATCGGCCGCACGTCGTCGGTGACCATCGACGAGATCGGCTGCATCTTGGCCAGCATCTTGATGCGCGATTGCGCCTGCGTCGCCTTCGAGGCCTTGGCGCGGAAGCGGTCGACGAAGGCTTGCAGATGGGCGCGCTGCGCGTCCTGCTTTTTCATCATCTTCTGATCGAGCATCAGCCGCTCGCTGCGCAGCCGTTCGAAGTCGGAATAGCCGCCTTTGTAGAGCGTGAGCTTCTTGGCCTCGAGCGACAGGATCTGGTTGACCGCGTTGTCGAGGAGATCGCGGTCATGGCTGACGATGATCATGGTGTGCGGATAGCGCGCCAGATGGTCCTGCAGCCACAGGGTGCCTTCGAGATCGAGATAGTTGGTCGGCTCGTCGAGCATCAACAGATCGGGCTCGGAGAACAAGGTCGCGGCGAGCGCGACGCGCATGCGCCAGCCGCCGGAAAATTCGGTGCAGGGCCGGGCCTGATCGGCGGTCGAAAAACCGAGGCCCGACAGGATCGCGGCGGCGCGGGCAGGCGCGGCGTGCGCGCCGATATCGGCAAGCCGGGTCTGGATCTCGGCGATGCGATGCGGGTCGGTCGCGGTCTCGGCCTCATGCCATCAGCTCGGTGCGCTCGCTCGGCGCCTTCAGCACGACCTCGAGCAGGCTCTCCGGGCCGTTCGGCGCTTCCTGGGCCAGCCGCCCGATGCGCCAGCGCGGCGGGATTTCGATCGAGCCGGCCTTCGGCCGCCATCTCGCCGGTGATGACGTTAAACAGCGTCGATTTGCCGGTGCCGTTGCGGCCGACCAGGCCGACGCGCGCGCCCGGGGTGATGCGGGCGGAGGCGTCTTCCAACAGCGTGCGGCCGGCAATTCGGACCGTGAGGTCATTGATGATGAGCATGCGCGCCTTTTGGACGAGTGCGCTGCACAACGCAATCCCCATTTAGGCGTGACGGTTAGCCGATTTTGCTCAAGCCCTGCCCCGTTTCGCGCTGGTAGATGATCAGGTCGAAGCTCGGCGTCTTGTCGTTGCCGATCATCGACGAGAGCAGGGCGTGGGCTTGACCCCGGTGGTGGGTCTGGTGGTTGAAGAAATGGTCGAGCGCCGGCGCCAGCGGTTGCTCGATGGTCTGCGGCTTGACGATGGTGCGGTAGCGGAGCGTGCCGTTGAGCGCCTCGTTGTCGAGCCGGTCGATATAGCGGCTGATCAGCACGTCCTGCGACGCGGCGGGCCGCCCGCAGCGCTTCGAAGTCGTCGTAGAGGATGGCGTCGAGGCTCGGCGGGCGCTTCGCCGGCGCCGGTGAAGCGCTTCATCCAGATCCGGTCGCCGACCAGCAGGTGGTTTAGGGTGCCGTGCAGCGACTTGAAAAAAGCGCCGCGGTTGGCGCGGTAATCGGCGTCCGGCACGGTGGCGGCTGCGTCATAGAGCCGCTCGTTGCACCAGGCGTTGTAGCCGGCAAACATGTGATAGCGGGATTTCATGTTGTGCCTCCAAAACTGGCTAAATGAGCCCAAATGGTACCGGAAGGCAGCTGGCGGCTGCCGACCTTGCCCGCCAGAATGCCCCCCGGTATAAGCCCGGCAACCTAGACATTCGGACGCCGGTATTGCCAATGAATGTCTTTAAACTCTCCGATCAATCTCAGTGAAGGATCAAATCCGATGGCGGCCGAGCGTACCTTTTCAATCCTCAAACCCGATGCGACCAAGCGTAACCGGACCGGCGCCATCAATGCCATGATCGAGGCCGCCGGCCTGCGCATCATCGCGCAGAAGCGCGTCCTGATCACCCGCGCCCAGGCCGAGCAGTTCTACGGCGTCCACAAGGCGCGCCCGTTCTTCGGCGAACTGGTCGATTTCATGACCTCGGGTCCGGTGGTCGTGCAGGTCCTGGAAGGCGAGAACGCCATCGCCAAGTATCGCGAAGTGATGGGCGCCACCGATCCGGCCAAGGCCGATGCCGGCACCATCCGCAAGGAACACGCCGTCTCGATCGGCGAGAACTCGGTGCATGGTTCGGATGCGGCCGACGATGCGGCGATCGAAATCGCGCAGTTCTTCTCCGGCAACGAAATCGTCGGCTGAGACGAGAAGCCGCACGTCAGCGAGCGGCAAGAAACCCTCCAATGAGCTAAATGGCGGCCCGGGGATGGGCCGCCGTTCAGCGGCTTAAGTGTCTGCGGGTTCGCCCGTGGATTTCGGGGGTGATGATCGTGCAATTTATCGCGCAGATGCTCGACCCGGCGGCGTGGTCGGCCATGATCAGCTCCGGCTGGAGCGATATGGGTCAGACCGATTTCTGGCTGGCTGCTCATCAAGATCATCTGGATCAACATTTTACTGTCCGGCGATAACGCGCTGGTCATCGCCATGGCCTGCCGCGGCTTGCCGGCCCGGCAGCGCAAATGGGGCATGATCCTCGGCGCCGGCGTCGCGGTTGGCCTGCGCATCGTGTTCACCGGCGTGGTCGCCACGCTGATGCTGCTGCCCTGGCTCAAGATCGTCGGCGGCGTCGCGTTGTTCTACATCGCTGCCAAATTGCTGGTGCCGGACGATCCGGACGACGGTGAGACGCAGCCTGTCGAGCACCTGTGGCGCGCGGTGCGCATCGTCGCGGTCGCCGACATCATCATGAGCCTCGACAACGTCATTGCAATCGCGGCGGCGGCCGGCGGCAATATGGCGCTTTTGGTGCTGGGTCTCGCGATCAGCATTCCGCTGATCGTGGCGGGCGCGGCGCTGATCATGGCGCTGCTCGACCGGTTGCCGATCCTGGTCTGGGCGGGCGCGGCGCTGCTCGGCTGGATCGTCGGCGAGGTGATCGCGACCGATCCGGTCGTGACCGGCTACTCTGAACGCCCATTACGCGGCGGCGGCTGCGCACAAGGTCGTATACGTCGCGGCGGCCATCGGGGCGCGTGCTGGTGCTGGTGGTCGGCGGGCTGTGGCGGCGTTCGCGGCAGGTGAAAGTCGAGCGAAGTCTAGCTCGCTTCGCGGCGTTCGAAGGCGGATATAGTGGCGTCATGAATCAAGCCGTCCGGCCGCCCAAAACCATTGGCTATTCCGCCTGTCCGCACGATTGCCCGTCGACCTGCGCGCTCGAGGTCGAATCGTCGATGCCCACACCATCGGGCGCGTGCGCGGCTCCAAGGACAACGACTACACCGCCGGCGTGATCTGCGCCAAGGTCGCGCGCTATGCCGAGCGCGCCACCACCCCGACCGCCTGCTGCATCCGTTGCAGCGGGTGGGCGAGAAGGGCGCGGGCGAATTCCGGCCGATCTCCTGGGACGACGCGCTCGACATCGTTGCCGAGAATTTTCTGAAAGCCGAACAGCGTCACGGCGCCGCGAGCGTCTGGCCTTATTACTACGCCGGCACCATGGGGCTGGTGCAGCGCGACGGCATCAACCGGCTGCGCCACGCCAAGAAATATTCCGGCTTTCATTCGACCATTTGCGTCAATCCGGCCTATGCCGGTTACACCGCCGGCACCGGCAAGGTGGCGGGCGCCGATCCGCGCGAGATGGCGAAATCCGATCTGGTGGTGATCTGGGGCACCAATGCGGTCAACACCCAGGTCAACGTCATGACGCACGCGGTCAAGCGCGCGCAAAGAGCGCGGCGCCAAGATCGCGGCCGTCGACGTTTATATGAACGGCACCATGGCGCAGGCCGATCTGGCGGTGCTGGTGAAGCCCGGCACCGATGGCGGCGCTGGCCTGCGCGGTGATGCATTGCCTGTTCCGCGATGGTCATGCCGACTGGAATTATCTCGACAAATACACCGACGCGCCGCGCGAACTGGAAGCGCATCTCAAGACCCGCGATCCGCTATGGGCCTCCGCGATCACCGGCACGCCGATCGAGACGATCGAGGAATTCGCCAAGCTGATCGGCGAGACGCAAGCGCGCCTTCTTCCGGCTCGGTTATGGTTTTTCGCGCTCGCGCAATGGTGCCGCCAATATGCATGCGGCCAGTTGCATCCCGGCGGTGACTGGCGCCTGGCAGCATGAAGGCGGCGGTGCGTTCCACATCAATGCCGACATCTACCAGCTCGATAAGACGATGATCGAAGGGCTCGACGTCTGGGACCGGTCGGTGCGCATGCTCGACCAGTCGCGCATCGGCGCGATCCTGACCGGCGAGAGCGAAGCGTTGCAGGGCGGGCCGCCGGTCGATGCGCTGATCATCCAGAACACCAATCCGGTGTCGGTCGCGCCCGACCAGACTCTGGTCAAGCGCGGCTTTGCGCGCGACGATCTGTTCACCTGCGTGCACGAGCAGTTCATGACCGAAACCGCCAAGATGGCCGATATCGTGTTGCCGGCGACGATGTTCACCGAACACGATGACGTCTATCGCGGCGGCGGCCACCAATACATCATCCTCGGGCCGAAGCTGGTCGAGCCGCCGGGCGAATGCCGGGCCAATCACGACGTGATCGCGGCGCTGGCGAAGCGTGTCGGCGCCGCGCATCCGGGCTTTGCCATGAGCCCGCGCGAGTTGATCGATCAGATGCTGCAGGTGTCGAAGCGCGGCACGCTCGACCGAGCTTGAGGCAACAAGTGGCTCGATTGCCAGCCGCCGTTCCGGCAGGCGCATTATCTCGACGGCTTCAACTGGCCGGACGGCAAGTTCCGCTTCAAGCCGGATTGGCCGAACGTGCCGTTCCGCAGCCCTTACACCAGCGGCCCGGTGGCCGAGATGCCGGGGCTGCCGGATCATTGGACGTCGATCGAGCAGGCCGACGACGAGCATCCGTTCCGGCTGGCGACGTCGCCGGCGCGCGGCTTTCTCAATTCGACCTTCACTGAAACGCCGACGTCGCTGGCCAATGAAAAGCGCCCGACCGTGATGATCCATCCGGACGATGCAGCCGAGCAGGGCATCGCCGACGGCGATTATGTCGTGCTCGGCAATACGCGCGGGCAGGTGCGTCTGCACGCCAAATTGTTCGATGGGCTGCGGCGCGGCGTGCTGGTCGCGGAATCGATCTGGCCGAATTCGGCTTATGCCGATGGCTGCGGCATCAACACGCTGACCGGCGCCGATGCGATTGCGCCTTTCGGCGGCGCGGCGTTCCACGACAATAAAGTGTGGTTGCGCAAGGCCGCGCCGTAAACACGGCCTTGCGCCTTTCGAAATGACCTAGAGCTCTTTGCCGATCTTGCGGTCGAGCGAGTAGGGGCCGCCGCCGCGCATGGCGATGGTGAACAGCGCGACGCCAATCAGCAAGACATATTCGTAGCCGCCGCTGCCGGCGCCGTAGCCGTGGGCGAAGATGGACGAAGATCAGCGCGATCAGCATCTGGATCGCCGTCGCGGCTGCAAAGAAGCGCGTGAACAACCCGATGATCAGGCAGACGCCGCGCGACAGTTTCGAGCGCGATCGTGACATAGGCAAACAACAGCGCCGGCTCGAGCCCATTCTTGGCCATGATATTGGCGGCCACCGCCGCGGCGCCGATTATTATATCTTGAAGCTGACATGCATCAGAAACATGATGCCGACGACGATCCGTATCGCCGTGAAGCCGATATCGCCCCAGCTTGCGTAAAATCCGGCTAGTCCCGGAAAGACTAATTTGGTTTCGTTCCCCGGCTGCCCATTCATGACGTTTACCCTCTGTTGTTTAGGCCCGCTGTAACGGCGGCTGCCCCCGCGCGGAGTATAGCACCGTCGGGCGGAGCGCTACTTCACGTCGAAGTGTGGGGATAATCAGTCGGCCGGCGTCAGGGCGGTGCCGTCGGGCACCGGCACGCCGTCGATCAGGCAGCGGCCATCGACGATCCGCACGCGGCCTTCCGCGACCAGTCTTCAGCGCTTCGGGATAAATCCGGTGCTCGACCGCGAGCACGCGCGCGGCCAGGCTTGCCTCGGTGTCGTCGGCACGGACCTTGACCGCGCCTTGCATGATGATCGGCCCGGCATCCATTTCCGGCACCACGAAATGCACGGTGGCGCCGTGCACCTTGGCGCCTGCTTCGATCGCGCGCTTGTGGGTGTCGAGGCCCTTGAAGGCGGGCAGCAGCGCCGGGTGGATGTTGAGCATGCGGCCTTGCCACTGCGCGACAAAGCCGGGCGACAGCAGCCGCATGAAACCGGCGAGACAAATCAGGTCGATGCGGTGTGCTTCCAGCACCTTCTGCATCGCTTTTTCGAAAGCCGGCGCGGTCTTTGCCGAATTGACTGTGGTCGATCGCCTCGGTCGCGATGCCGGCATCGCGCGCGGTCGCAAGCCCGCCGGCATCGGGCCGGTTCGACAGCACCAGCACGATCTCGGCCGGGAAGGTTTTATCTTTGGCGGCCTCGATCAGCGCCGCCATGTTGGAGCCGCGGCCGGAAATCAGAACGGCGACGCGTTTGCGGCTCATCGCCCAGTGGCTCACAGCTTGAGATCGAGCGCGCCGTCATAGACGACGCGCGCTTGAGCGTCGGTCTCGATGACCGTGCCGATGGTGGCGACCTGTTCGCCGGCCTCGGTCGAAAGCGGCGCTGACCGCATCGGCATCTTTCGGCGCCACGACGACGATCATGCCGACGCCGCAGTTGAAGGTGCGCAGCATTTCGTTCTGGCGCGATGTTGCCGACGTCGGCCAGCCACTTGAACACCGGCGGCACGGTGACGCGGGTCAAGTCGATACGCGCGCCCAGGCCCTTGGGCAGCACGCGCGGGATGTTGTCGGGAAATCCGCCGCCGGTGATATGGGCAAAGCCTTTCACCGCCTTGGTGGCGCGGATCGCGGCCAGGCACGATTTCACGTAAATGCGGGTCGGCGTCAGGATCGCTTCGCCGAGCGACATGTCGGCCGCAAAAGGCGCCGGCGTGCTCCACAGCAAGCCGCTCTTGGCGACCACCTTGCGCACCAGCGAATAGCCGTTCGAATGCACGCCGGAGGAGGCGAGCCCGAGGATGACGTCGCCTTCGGCGATGTCGGCGCGCGGCAGGATCTCGCCGCGTTCGACCGCGCCAACCGCGAAACCGGCCAGATCGTAATCGTCGCCCTGGTAGAGGCCGGGCATTTCGGCGGTCTCGCCGCCGATCAGGGCGCAGCCGGCCTGGCGGCAGCCGAACGCGATGCCGGCGACGACCGCCGCGCCGATTTCCGGCTCAAGTTTGCCGGTGGCGTAATAGTCGAGAAAGAACAGCGGCTCGGCGCCTTGCACCACCAGGTCGTTGACGCTCATGGCGACCAGATCGATGCCGATGGTGTCGTGGCGGCCGGTCTCGATGGCGATCTTGACCTTGGTGCCGACGCCGTCATTGGCGGCGACCAGCACCGGGTCGTTGAAGCCGGCCCGCTTGAGGTCGAACAGGCCGCCGAAACCGCCGATTTCGCCGTCGGCGCCGGGTCGCGCGGTGGCGCGCACCAGCGGCTTGATCAGGTCCACCATCCGGTTGCCGGCGTCGATATCGACGCCCGCCTGCGCGTAGGTGAGCCCGGGCTTCTATCTGCCATGTTTTTCCCCGCCGCGCATGATCCGCAAAAAGCTTGTCCCGGACGTGATCCGGAATGGGCACCGGTTTTCGGACAAGATCATGCGCAAATATGACAATTGGCCGGGTCCTACGGCGAAATCGCAATTCGCGCAATGGCTCGCGCGGCGTTATACTCTGCGCTAGGGATTGGCCGATGGACTGGCGGATTCCGCCCTCGTGCCGGGGGCTTTCGTTCAGAAGCCGGGAACGTCTTTGAGTATTCCAAACCTCATTACGCTGGGGCGTATTTTTCTGGTGCCGGTGGTGGTCTGGGCGATCGCATCCAATGCCATGTGGATCGCTTTCGTGCTGTTCCTGGTCGCCGGCGTCAGCGACGGCGTCGACGGCTTTCTGGCCAAGCGCTTCAACATGACCACGGAACTCGGGGCCTATCTCGACCCGCTCGCCGACAAGGCGTTGATCGTGTCGATTTATCTCACCCTTGGGATCAACGGGGAAATCCCGCGCTGGCTGGTGATCCTGGTGGTGTCGCGCGATATCCTGATCGTCGGAGGCATCATGCTGTCCTGGCTGATGGGAAACCCGCTCAAGATCAAGCCGCTGCTGGTCTCCAAGCTCAATACCGTCGCCCAGATCGCGTTTGCCTGCGTGGTGCTCGGCTCGCTCGGCTTTCACTTTGAGGTGCCGGTGCTGAAACTTGGTTCTGATGGGACTGGTGGCGGTCTTGACCTTGCTGTCGATCGCCGCCTATCTCGCCGAATGGGTGCGTCACATGAACTCGACAGCGGCCGGACATTGAACACAGACGCCAATAAGCCCGAATTGCCGGCTGCGCAGCGCGTGCCGCACCGTCGGCGGCAATTTGATTCAGCGCCAGTTCATGTTCTGGCTGGCGGCGTTGGCCGTGGTCATTTTGCTGCTGTGGCTGTTGCGCGCGATCCTGTTGCCTTTCGTCGCAGGCTTGGCGATCGCCTATCTGCTGACGCCACTGACCGACCGGCTGGAAAAGCTGGGTGTACACCGCTTGGTGGCGGCGCTGGTGATCATTACGCTGATGGTGATGGCCTTCGTGGTGGTGATCCTACTGGTGGCGCCGGTGCTGGGCGGGCAATTGTCGTCGTTCATCGACAATATTCCGGGTTACGTCACCAAGCTGCGGTCGCTGCTGAGCAATCCGAGTTGGCCCTGGGTGAAGAAGTTGGTTGGCGCCGGCTTCACCAACGACAAAACGATCAGCGATCTGGTGACGCAAGGCGCCGGCTGGCTGACCACCTTCCTGAAATCGCTATGGTCGGGCGGGCGCGCGCTGGTCTCGCTGTTCTCGCTGATCGTGGTGACGCCGGTGGTGGCGTTTTATCTGATCTACGATTGGCACCAGATGATCGACACCGTCGATAGCTGGGTCCCGCTGCACCAGCGCGATACCGTGCGGCAGTTGGCGCGCGAAATCGATACGGCCATCGCCGGCTTCGTGCGCGGGCAGAGCGCGGTCTGTCTGATCCTCGGTTCGTTCTACGCCATCGCGCTGACTTTGAGCGGGCTCAATTTCGGCCTGCTGATCGGCCTGATTTCCGGCCTGATCACCTTCATCCCCTATGTCGGCTCGATGACCGGCTTGATCCTGTCGCTCGGCGTGGCGGTGGCGCAGTTCTGGCCGCAATACACGCCGATCCTGATCGTGCTCGGCATTTTCCTGATCGGCCAGTTTCTCGAAGGCAATGTGCTGTCGCCCAAACTGGTCGGCGGAAGTGTTGGCCTGCATCCGGTCTGGCTGATCTTCGCGTTGTTGGCCTTCGGCTATTTGTTCGGCTTTGTCGGGCTGCTGGTGGCGGTGCCGCTGGCTGCCACCATCGGCGTGCTGTGCCGGTTCGCGCTCAGCCGTTATCTGGAAAGCTCGCTGTTCACCGGCGAGCCGTCGAGTGAGCGTCATTGGCGAATTCGAATGAGCGGTTCCAGTCCTGTAACAGACCACAATGGCGATACGCCGCTGGCGCCCGTGACGCCTTTGGCGCCGCGTCAGCTGGCGCTCGCGCTCGATCATGCCATCAGCTTTGCGCGCGAGGATTTTCTGGCCGGGCCGTCGAATGCCAAGGCGCTGGCGCTGATCGACCGCTGGCCGGATTGGCCTGATCGGCTGGTCGTGCTGGTCGGCCCGGAAGGCTCGGGCAAAAGTCATCTGGCTGCGATCTGGGCGCAAGATGTCGGGCGCGCGCATCCTGTCGGCCAAGCTTCTCGGCGAAACCGATTTGCCATCGGCCTTCGCGACCGGCGCGCTGGTGGTCGAGGATCTTGAAGCCGATGGCCTCGACGAGCGCGCGCTGTTTCATCTGATCAATCTGGCACGCGAGGAGGGGGCCGATGTCCTGTTCACCGCGCGCGCGACGCCCGCCGGCTTTCCGGTCAAAATCCGCGATCTCGGGTCGCGCCTGCGCGTGCTGCCGGTGGTGTCGCTGGCGGCGCCTGACGATGCGCTGTTGCGCTCGCTGATCGTCAAGCTCGCCGCCGACCGGCAGTTGGCGGTCGACGAGGCGTTGGTGAATTATCTCGCCAACCGGATCGAACGGTCGTTCGCGAGCGTTCGGGCGGCGGTCGCGCTGCTCGACGAGGAGGCGCTGCGCCGGCACCGCCCGGTGACGCGGGCGCTGGCCGCCGAGCTGTTCCGCTAGCGCCAAGTCTTAGCCTAAGTTTCAAGGTCTTAGCCTAAGTTTTAACGTCCATGCGCTAGGTGTCTTGACGGCGTGCCCCTGGCGGTGCGAACTGTCATCCAGCCGCCATCATTGTCGGCTAGGCATAGCCTTCATTAGGCTGAAGTTATTATGGCAGACCGCGCAGCAAGATACTGATATTATTGAAGAAAAATTACCGGCAGCCGAACCCGGAGGCCGTTGCGTCAGCGTCCGCGCCTGTGGTCGATGTCGACCTGCGCGACAAGCCCGATCGCTTCATCAACCGCGAACTGTCCTGGCTGCATTTCAACCGCCGGGTGCTGGAAGAGGCCGCCAACGAACACCACCCGATTCTGGAGCGGGTGCGCTTTCTGTCGATTTCGGCCAACAACCTCGACGAATTCTTCATGGTGCGGGTCGCCGGCCTGAAAGGCCAGGTGCGCCAGGGCATCACTACCCGCAGCCCAGACGGGCTGACGCCGTCGGAACAGCTTACCAAGATCGGCGAGGCGGTGACGCAACTGGCTCGCGACCAGCAGCATCGCTGGCTGGAGTTGCGTCCGGATCTGGCGGCGGTCGGCGTCACGCTGGTCGACGGCGCCGATCTCAAGAAAGCCGAGCAGGCCTGGCTCGAAGAGCATTTCCTCACCCATGTCTTTCCGCTGTTGACGCCGCTGGCCATCGACCCGGCGCATCCGTTTCCGTTCATTCCCAATCTCGGTTTCTCGATGGCGCTTGCATTTGTCGCGCGCGCGCGACGGCAAGTCGATGAATGCGCTGATCCGCATGCCGCAGAAGATTGAGCGCTTCATCAAGCTGCCGAGCGCGCCTGAAGATGGCATTCGGCTGATCACGCTGGAGGAGGCGACCGCGCTGCATATCGGCCGGCTGTTTCCCGGCTATACCGTCAAGGGTCAGGGCGCCTTCCGCGCCATCCGCGATTCCGATCTGGAAATCGAAGAAGAAGCCGAAGATCTGGTGCGGCTGTTCGAGACCGCGCTCAAGCAGCGCCGCCGCGGTTCGGTGATCCGGCTCGAACTCAACGCCACCATGCCGGCGGAGCTGCGCGACTTCGTGCAACGCGCGCTGGCGGTCGCCGACGACGAAGTGTTTCTGGTCGACGGCGTGCTGGCGCTCAACGATCTGTCGCAGCTCACCAGGATCGACCGGCCGGATCTCGAATTCGTGCCTTATAATCCGCGCTATCCGGAGCGTATCCGCGATCACGGCGGCGACGCCTTCGCCGCCATTCGGCAGAAGGATCTGGTCGTTCACCACCCGTATGAATCGTTCGACGTGGTCGTGCAGTTCCTGCAACAGGCCGCGCGCGATCCCAACGTGGTCGCGATCAAGCAGACGCTGTACCGCACCTCGGCCGAAAGCCCGATCGTCAAGACGCTTGGTCGAGGCGGCGGAAGCCGGCAAGTCGGTGACCGCGCTGGTCGAACTCAAGGCCCGCTTCGATGAGGAAGCCAATATCCGCTGGGCGCGCGATCTCGAACGCGCCGGCGCGCAGGTGGTCTACGGTTTCATCGAACTCAAGACCCACGCCAAGCTGTCGTTGGTGGTGCGGCGCGAGGGCGGGGCGTTGGCGACTTATTGTCATGTCGGCACCGGCAATTATCACCCGGTGACCGCGCGCATTTACACCGACCTGTCGTTCTTCACCGCCGATCCGCTGATCGCGCGCGACGTGGCGCGCATCTTCAACTACATCACCGGTTACGCCGAACCGGCCGAACTCGAACGCATGGCGATCTCGCCGGTCAGTTTGCGGCCGCGCATTCTCGACCATATCGCGCAGGAGACCGCCAACGCCAAAGCCGGCAAACCGGCGGCGATCTGGATGAAGATGAATTCGCTGGTCGATCCTGAGATCATCGACGCGCTATACGATGCCTCGAGCGCCGGCGTGAAGATCGATCTGGTGGTGCGCGGCATTTGCTGCCTGCGGCCGGGCGTGCCGGGCCTGTCGGAGAACATCCGGGCGAAATCGATCGTCGGGCGATTCCTGGAGCACGCCGCATCTATTGCTTCGGCAACGGCCATCCGCTGCCGCATCCGAAGGCGGCGGTGTATTTTTCCTCCGCCGACATGATGCCGCGCAATCTCGACCGCCGGGTCGAGGTGCTGTGCCCGATTCTCAATCCGACCGTGCACGAGCAGGTTCTCGGCCAGATTATGGTCGCAAACTTCAGGGATAACGAGCAAAGCTGGAAGGTCTTGCCGGACGGCAGTTCGACGCGCATAAAGGCCGCGCCGGGCGAAGAACCCTTCAACGCCCACAAGTATTTCATGACCAATCCGAGCTTGTCGGGCCGTGGTAAATCGCTCAAAGAATCGTCGCCCCGCAGCCTCCTCCGGCGCCTCGTCGAAGGCGTCGTAAACGCGCGGGCAAGCGCCTGCCGTCGGTCAAGGGCCGGCTCGACCACGGGCCGGCGATCGCGGTCATCGATATCGGCTCGAACTCGGTCCGCCTCGTCATCTACGAGGGCCTGACCCGCTCGCCGACGCCGATCTTCAACGAAAAGGTGCTGGCCGGTCTCGGCCGCCAGGTGCAGACCACCGGTCTGTTGGCGCAGGAGGCGATCAATACCGCGCTGGCGGCGCTGACGCGCTTCCGCGCGCTGTGCGACATCCAGCACGTCAACAAGATCTGGGCGATCGCCACCGCCGCCTGCCGCGACGCCCGCAACGGCCGCGCCTTCATCAAGGAAGCCGAACGCATCTGCGGCGCCAAGATCAAAATTCTGTCGGGCAAGCGCGAGGCGCAACTGACCGCGTTCGGCGTCGTGTCGGGCATCCACAAGCCGGACGGCATTGTCGGCGATCTCGGCGGCGGTTCGCTCGAACTGGTCGACGTTCATGGTGCGCGCGTGCGCCATGGCCTGACGCTGCCGCTCGGCGGTCTGGCGTTGCAGGACATCACCGGCAAGTCGCTCAAGAAGGCCGAGAAGTTGGTCGAGAAGGCCTTCAAGGGTCTCGACATCCTGGACGAAGGCGAGGGCCGCACCTTCTATGCCGTCGGCGGCACCTGGCGCGCGCTGGCGCGGCTGCACATGTGGCAGACCGGCTATCCGTTCCACGTCATGCACAATTACCGGATTTCGGCGCGTGAGGCGCTGGAGTTCTCGCGGCTGGTGCATCGCGTCGATACCGACACGCTGTCGAAGATCGAAGTCGTCAACTCCGCCCGCCGGCCGCTGCTGTCTTATGCCGCGCTGGTGCTGGAAAATCTGGTGCGCACGATCAAGCCGAAGGACGTCGTCATCTCGGTGCTCGGCGTGCGCGAGGGGCTGCTCTATTCGCTGCTCAATGCCGACGAGCGCGCGCAGGACCCGCTGATCGTCGGCGGCGTCCGATCTCAATGTGCTGCGCTCGCGCTCGCCGCGCCACGGCGAAGAGTTGATCGATTGGACCGACCGGTTCATCGCGTCGTCCGGATTGGACGAAAATGCCGAGGAGCGCCGCTTGCGCCACGCCGCCTGTCTGCTCGGCGATATCGGCTGGCGCGCGCATCCGGATTATCGCGGCGAACAGGCGATGAATATCATCGCGCATGGCGCCTTCGTCGTCGATCGACCATCCGGCACGCGCTTATCTCGCGCTGTCGAGCTATTTCCGTCACGCCGGCTTGAGCGAGGATGAATTGCCGACGCGACTGCGCGAACTGGCGACGACCGCATATTCTCGACCGCGCGCGCGTGCTCGGCGCGGCGATGCGGGTGGCCTATATCCTGACCGCCGGGCAAAGCGGCGTGCTCGGTCAGGTGCCGATGCAGGTCAAAAGCGGAAAACTGGTGCTGCGCCTGCCGGGCCGCTTCAGCCCGCTGGCGAGCGACCGGCTGTTCAGCCGCTTGCGGCAATTGGCGCGGCTGGTCGGGCGCGAGCCGTCGATCGAGGTGTAGGTGGGTGCTTGCGGCACGGCGGAATGACCGCTGATTAACCCGAGCGGAAATTCCACGGCGCATTGAAGAGCCCGCAGTATGAAGGCACTTGCTGCCAAGCTTAGTCTCGCCGAAGTCACCGCCATCGGCATTGGTGGGATGATCGGTGGCGGCATTTTCGCGGTGCTCGGCTTGGCCATCGCGCAGGCTGGTCATGCGGTGCCGGTGACGCTCGCCATTGGCGGGATCATCGCGCTGCTCACCGGCTTGTCTTATGCCCATCTCGGCTTGGCCTTCCACGGCGACGGCGGCAGCTTCACTTATATCGAGCATGCTTTTGGCCGGCCGGGCCTTGCGGCGGTGGCAGGCTGGTTGCTGGTTGCCGGCTATGTCGGCACGCTCGCGCTCTATGCCACCGCGTTTGGCGCTTATGGTGCGACTTCATCACCGGCACCGGAGCCCACGGATTGGTCAGCGGCAGCCTCGCGACTTTGGTGCTGGTTGCCTTTTTGGCCGTCAATCTCGGTGGCGCGAAAACCTCAGGTCTGACCGAATTGATCGTGGTTGTCATCAAGCTCACCATTCTTGCGGCCTTCGCCATTGCCGGTCTGCGTACCGTGCAGGCCGGTCATTTTCAACCGCTGTTTGACCGTGGCGTGCTGTCGCCATTCACCGCGGCGGCCTTAATTTTCGTTGCCTATGAAGGCTTCGAGCTCATCCCGAACGCCATCGACGAGATGGAAAATCCGCGCCGCAATCTCAAGCGCGCGCTGGTTATTTCCATTGTGGCGACGACGGCGATCTACATCGTCGTGGCGATGGTGGCGCTTGGCAATCTGTCAGCGGCGCAGATCCAGCACGATCAGGAATATGTACTGGCGGTGGCGGCGCGCCCGACCATGGGCGAATTCGGCTTCGTGCTGATCGGCATCGCGGCGTTGCTTTCCACGGCGTCCGCGATCAACGCGACGCTGTTCGGCGCGGCGCGGCTCGCCATGGTGATGGCGAACGAGCGCGCATTGCCGCGCCTGTTCTCATTGCGCGAGCGAACCCGCGATGTGCCCTGGGTGTCTTTGCTGGTACTGACGGCGATGTCGCTGGCCTTCGCGCTCGCAGCGCCGCTCGAAATCATCTCAAGCTTTGCCAGCGCGACCTTCTTGCTGATCTTTTTCGCGATCAATGTGTCGGCTTGGCGCACGCGTCGGCGGATCGGGCTCGTCGTCATCTGGCCGGCAGCCGGCGCGTTGCTGACCGCGGCCAGCTTTGGTCTGCTGATGGCGCACAATTACGTGACCGCGCCGAGCAGCCTATGGTGGACCGGTGGGTTTTACGCCGCGGCGGTCGTAATCGAGACGGTGTTGACGTTACGGCGAGGTCCGCGCGCGCGGACGAGGCTTCAGAATAGCTCGTAGAGATCCAGGAAATAGGCGGCCTTGGCGCGGTCCCAGGGTTGCGGGCCATAGGCTTTGGCAAAGCGCGCGGCGGCGTTCCGGTCCAAAGTGCTCGCGAATGTCGTCGGCAAGAACCGCGAGATCGAGATAACGGTCGCCACGCCCGGCATTGCCGCAATCGACGAAACCGATGCAGCCGCCGTCATCGACAATCAGGTTGCTCAGGGTCGCGTCGCCATGCACGACGACAAGGTCTTCCGCGGGCTGTGTCGCGGCCAGGCGGGCCAGCAGGTCGTCGGGTTTGACTGCGCTGTTGCGGTCAGCGAACTGGCTGGGATCGACTTCGCCGGCAGCGACCGCGGCTGTGGCACGGGCCAGGCGCTTTGCCAGCGTTTCATCGAACGGGCAGTCGGTCGGCGGCAGCGCGTGCAACGCGGTCAAGGCGGCGGCAAGTGCATCGACGAGCTCGGGGCACGGGCAGCGGAGGGTCTCGGCGGGCGCTCCCGGCAGCGGCATCCGACAACAACACGACCTGATCGGCCTGGTCTTCAACGCGCTGAATGGCGGGCACGCGCACGCCATGGGTCGGCGAGCCATCGCGTGCGGGCGATTTCGTCGCGCAAGCTGCTGCGGCGTCGTTCGCTGGCGATTTTCAAATAGCGCGGCGGTTGGTGGTCTTGGCGGACGCGGTACACGTTGGCGTCGCTCATGCCGCCAACGACCGGTTCGATATGGGCTTGGCCCAGGTCGCCCCAACTGTCCCGTAGCAAACGCGCTAATGCGTCGTCAGTTGGTGCCGGCACGGCGCGTTATTTCTCGACCGCGACGGCGCGGTTTTGTGTCGTCGTGAGGGCGCTCGACGCGTTACGGGCACGGATGCGTTCGCAAGCATTGCGATCAACCCGCCTTGACCGTCGCGATGAACTGGTCGACTTCGCTCGGCGCTCGTGGCAAACGACGTCACCAGGCGCACCAGCGTTGCGTCGGGCCCGGCCACCGGGCCCTGCGGCGGATTGTCCGTCGCCCATTCGTAAAAGGCCGCGCCGTCAGCCTTTAGCCGCGCACAAATGGTCTTCGGCAGGATCGCGAAAACTTCATTGGCCTCGACCGGCCATATCGGCGCATAGCCGGCCGCGGTCAGCCCGTCGCTCAAACGGTCGGCCATGGCGTTGGCGTGGCGCGCCAGGTTGAGCCAAAGGTCGTCGGCCAAATAGGCTTCGATCTGCGCGGCGATGAAACGGTGCTTCGACTGAAGATGGCCGCCGCGCTTGCGCCGCGCCGCCATGTCGGCGCCGCGCGCAGGATCGAAGAAGACAATCGCCTCCGCGGCCAGCGCGCCACCCTTGGTCGCGCCGAACGATAAAACGTCGACGCCCGCTTTCCACGTCGCTTCGTCCGGCGACACGTTCATGCGCGCGAGCGCGTTGGCGAGCCGCGCGCCGTCGACATGCACGGCAAGCCCGCGGGCGTGGGCGAGGTCGGCGAGTTCGCGGATTTGATGCGGCTGATAGATCGTGCCGGCCTCGGTCGCCTGCGACAGAGACAGCGCCGACGGCGTGACGTGATGCGGCGGGCCCCATTGCGGCTTGTCGAGCGCGCTGGCGAGCGTATCGGCGGTGATCTTGCCGGCATCGCCGGGCAGGCCGACGAGTTTGATGCCGCCGCCGAAGAATTCCGGCGCGCCGCATTCGTCGGTCGCGATGTGCGATTCCGCGTGGCATAAAACGGCGCCCCAAGGCGGCGTCACATGCGCGAGCGCCAGGGCATTGGCCGCCGTTCCGGTCGAGCACCAGGAACACGGCGACCTCGTGATTGAAGATCTCGGCGAAGCGCTGTTCGACGCGTTTGGTCCAGGCGTCGTTGCCGTAGCCGAGTGCAAAGCCTTCGTTGGCGCGCGTGATGGCCGCCATGATTTCCGGCGCGACCGGCGCGGTATTGTCGCTCGCGAAATTCATGCCCACTCCAGATTACGGCAGTCAGCTTTTCTCGACCGCCACCACGCGGCCTTTTTCCATCGCGAGCGCCAGCTTGCCGTGCTTGAGCGCGAGCGCATTTTCGCCGAACAGTTCGCGCCGCCAGCCTTTGAGCGCCGGCACATCGGCCTCGTCGTCGGCGGCGATGCGGTCGAGTTCGTCGACGGTGGCGATCACCTTGGCGGCGACCGCGTGGCTTTCCGCCGTCATGCGCAACAGCACCTTCAACAGTTCGACGGTGGCGGCGCCATTGGCGCCGGGCGATGACGCTCGAAACGCGGCAGCGTCTTGGGATCGCGTTCGAGGCCGCGCTGCACCGCCTCGATGATGGCGTCGCCCCAGCGCGAGCGTTCGAAGCCCTTCGGCAGCGAGCGCAGATGGCCGAGCTTCTCGAGCGTGGTCGGCGCTTGCGTGGCGATGTCGCCGAGCACGTCGTCCTTCAAGCACGCGCGAGCGCGGCACGTCGCGGGTCTGGGCTTCGCGCTCGCGCCAGGCGGCGATTTCCATCAACACCGCCAGTTCCTTCGGCTTGCGCACGCGGGTCTTCAGCCGTTCCCAGGCGCGCGCCGGGTCCATGCGATAGGTCTCGGGCGAGGTCAGCATGTTCATCTCGGCTTCGACCCAATTGGTGCGGCCGCGCTTGTCGAGATCGGCGGCGAGCTTTTCATAGACCTTGCGCAGATGGGTGACGTCGGACAGCGCGTAGGTCAGTTGCGCGTCGGTCAGCGGGCGGCGGGTCCAGTCGGTGAAGCGGTTCGACTTGTCGAGCACGTCGCCGGTGATGCGCTGCACCAGTTGGTCGTAGGAAATCGAGTCGCCATAGCCGAGCACCATCGCCGCGACCTGGGTGTCGACGATCGGATGCGGGATGGTCTTGGCCATGTTCCAGAGGATTTCGATGTCCTGGCGCGCGGCGTGGAACACCTTGATGACTTTCTCGTTCGCCATCAGCTCGAAAAACGGCGTCAGGTCGATGCCGGTCGCCAGCGCGTCGATCACCACCGCTTCGTCGTCGGTCGCCATCTGCGCGACGCACAGCAGCGGGTAATAGGTGGTCTCGCGCAGGAATTCGGTATCGACGGTGACGAAGGCATGCTGCGCCATGCGGGCGCAGACGGCGGCGAGATCGTCGGTGGTGGTGATCAATGACATCGTAGGTTGATAAACCTAACCCGGTCACTGACCGGTCTTGGAAAAATTGTTCTTTCGGGTTTCGCCTTGCCGCGCACCGGCGGCATCAGGATGAATTCCCAGGGGCGCGGCATCGGCCCGACCGGCACCTCGATCAGCGTCGGCTCGCGCGCGGCAAAGGATTTCGCGCAACGCTGGCTCGAGTTCATCCGGCGTGCGCGCGCGGCGGCCGGTGGCGCCGAAGCTCTCGGCGAATTTGACGAAGTCGGGATTGGCCAGATCGCAGGCGATCAGCCGGTTGCCGAATTGCTCTTCCTGGATGCGCCTCACATTGCCGAAGGCGCCGTCGACGAACACGACCGCCACCAGCGGAATGCGGTGGCGCATGGCGGTGGCGAGTTCGTTGGCGGTGTACATGAAGCCGCCGTCGCCGTTGATCGACAGCACCGGCACGTCCGGCCGCGCGTGCTGCGCGCCGAGCGCGGTGGCGTAACCCCAGCCGAGATTGTCCTGGAAGCCGGGCGAGAGAAACGTGCGCGGCTTGTAGACCGGCAACGCCAGGCGGGCGGCAAAGCCGAGCTGCGTGACCTCGTCGACAAAAATGCCGTCTTCCGGCAGTTCCGCGCGCATGGCGTCGAGAAAGGCGAGCTGCGGCCCAAGCTTGCTCAGGCGCCCGCGCATCTTGGCCTGACGCACCCGCATTTCGTCGTCGCGCGAGGCGCGGCGCGCGTTGATGCGCGCGAGTTCGTCGATCAGCCGCCGCAGGATCGGCGCGGCGTCGCCGATCAGCGCGACATTCGGCTTGTGCACGCGCGCCGGCTCGTCCGGGTCGGCATCGACCCGCACGACCTTGAGGTTGCGGTCGAAGCCCCAATGCTGGAACGAATAGAGCATGTGGGTGCCGATCCCGAGCACCACGTCGGCTTCGCCCCAGAGTTCGCGCCCGAGCGGCAGGTTGACGCTGAACGGATTGCGGTCGTCGAGCACGCCGCGGCCGCGCCGGTAGCACATCACCGGCGCCTGCAGCATCTGCGACAGCAGGGTGACTTCGAGCGAGGCATCCTGCGCGCCGCCGCCGGCGAAAATCAGCACGCGCTTGGCTTTGCCGAGCAGCTTGGCGGCGGCTTGCGCACGGCGTCGTCGTCGATGCGCCGGCGCGCGCGGCGGCGTCGGGCCCGACGATCGGCGCGACCGGCCGCGCTTGCCCCAGACGTCGATGGCGCATTCGAGCGCCGCCGGGCCGGGCCGGCCCGGTGCATCGAACGGATCGCCTTGGCGGTCTTGGCCGAGGCTTCGGCTGGCGAGTTCCGCGATCCGGGCCGAATGATCGACCAGCCGTTTGATGATGCCGGCCTGGTCGCTGATTTCGTGCAGATGGCCTTGCGCCTGACCGATGGCGCTGCTCCGGGATTTGCCCGATCAGCGCCAGCACCGGCGCGTTCATGCCGTAGGCGGTGAGCAGCGCCGCGCCGGAGTTCAGCAGGCCGGGGCCGGGCACCACCGAATAGGTTTGCGGTTTGCCGGTCGCCAGCGCCGCTCCCAGCGCCATATAGGCCGCGCCTTGCTCATGCCGGGCGTGGACGACCCGCAGGGCGTCGCCGGCGCGCTGGAAAGCATCGAACAGAGTGGTCGTTATGGACGCCGGGCAGCGCGTAGACGGTGTCGATGCCATGCGCGAGCAGGGTTTCGACCGTCGCTTCCGCCGTGCGTCATTGTTTTCGTTTCGGCGGCGGGCGCTGACGGCTTTTTTCGTCTTTTTCGTCTTTTGGTCGATTTCACAATGGCTATTCCGGCAGGCGTTGATGAGGAACATGGTGCTGAGCATCTCGTCGTGCGGCGCATCGCCGAAGGTCTTGGCCAGGATGCGCATCGATCCTGCCGGTTCGATAAAGCCGCGCCAGCGTCTTGTCCACCAGCAGGCGGAAGGCGCTGTCGTCGCGCGGCAGCGCCAATGCGTAGGTCTCATAGCTGAAATAGTGCTTGCTGAGCTCGAAGCCGGGCCGGCCGCCGGCGCGCAGCATGGCGGCGAGGATGCCGCGGTCGGCCATATAGGCGTCGAGCTTGCCGTCCTGCACCAGTTCCATGCCGTTGCGATGATCGCGGACCGCGACGACCTCGGCAGTCACGCCGAGCTTTTTGAGCGAATCGCGCAGCAGCCGCTCGGTCGTGGTGCCGACCAGCACGCCGACGCGCTTGCCGGCCAGGTCCTCGAAGCGCTGCACCGGATGGCGCTGTGCCGCGACAGGACGCCGGCGCCGTCGAGGAAGGTCGGCAGCGAGAAATCCACGATCTCCCGGCGCGAGAGGGTGACGGTGCTGGGGTCGCACAGGATGTCGACCTTGCCGTCGTGCACCGATTGGAAGCGCTCGCCGGCATGCACCAGCACATAGTCGATCCGTCACCCCGGGGCCGAGCGCTGTGGCGACTTCCCGGCACAGATCGACGATATAGCCGGCCGGCCGGCCGTGGTTGTCCTGGTAGGAATAGGGCTTGGCGTCGGCGCGGTAGCCGATGCGGAACACGCCGGTTTCTTTGACGCGTTCGATGGTGCCGGCGGACGGCGGCCTGCGCAGCGCAGACCAGGAGGGCGGCGAGCAGGACCAGTCGTCGCATATCCTTGGCTCTCTTCAGGTTTTGCCGGAATGGGCCGTGGCCCCGGCGCTCGCGGCCATCGGCGGTACTATAGCCCAGGAAGGGGGGCGCACGGCCAGAGGGCTTGCCTGTGACAAAGGGCACCCCCCATGCGTTTTTCGCGCGCCTTGCGCCGCGGTGCCGAGAAAGTCCGCGAGGGGGTTCGCTTAACAAACGTCGAGACCCCCCATGCGCTTTTCCGCCGCGCCTCACGTCATTCATCAGAACCGTCTCAGAAATCGGCCCCGAATTGACTCATGCATCGCTATCGATCCCACACCTGCGGCGCGCTGCGCGAGAGCGACATCGGCAAGAGACGTGCGGTCTGTCGGGCTGGTGCCACCGCATTCGCGACCATGGCGGCGTGCTGTTCATCGACCTGCGCGACCATTACGGCCTGACGCAGGTGGTGGCCGATCCCGACAGCCCGGCCTTCAAGCTGGCCGAGACGCTGCGCTCGGAATGGGTGATCCGCATCGACGGCAAGCTGCGCAAGCGCCCGGCCGGCACCGAGAACCCGGACCTGCCGACCGGCCAGGTCGAGGTCTATATCGACGAGATCGAAGTCCTGGGCGCGGCCGCCGAACTGCCGATGCCGGTGTTCGGCGAGCAGGAATATCCGGAAGACATCCGGCTCAAATATCGCTTCCTCGATCTGCGCCGCGAGAAGCTGCACAACAACATCATGCTGCGCGGCGCGGTCATCGAACTCGATCCGCGCGCGCATGAAGGCGGGCGGCTTCTTCGAATTCCAGACGCCGATCCTGACCGCCTCGTCGCCGGAAGGCGCGCGCGACTATCTGGTGCCGTCGCGCATTCATCCCGGCAAGTTTTACGCGCTGCCGCAGGCGCCGCAGCAGTTCAAGCAGCTGATCATGGTGGCGGGCTTCGACCGCTATTTCCAGATCGCGCCGTGCTTCCGCGACGAGGATGCGCGCGCCGACCGATCGCCCGGCGAATTCTATCAGCTCGATCTCGAGATGAGCTTCGTCACGCAGCAGGACGTGTTCGACGCGGTCGAGCCGGTCATTCGCGGCGTGTTCGAGGAGTTCGGCAAAGGCAAAGCGGTGACGCCGAAGTTCCCGCTGATCCCTTACGCCGACGCCATCCGCAAATACGGCACCGACAAGCCGGACCTGCGCAATCCGATCGAGATGCAGGACGTCAGCGAGGCGTTCCGCGGCTCCGGCTTTAAGATTTTCGCGCGCATTCTGGAAACCGAAGGCAACGCGGTCTGGGCCATTCCGGCGCCGACCGGCGGCAATCGCGCGTTCGCCGACCGCATGAATTCCTGGGCGCAAGGCGAAGGTCAGCCGGGCCTCGGTTATATCTTCTGGCGCGAGGGCGAAGAGGGCGGCGCGGGACCGCTGGCCAAGAACATCGGGCCGGAACGCACCAAGCAGATCGCCGATCAACTCGGCCTCAAGGTCGGCGATGCCTGCTTCTTCGTCGCCGGCAAGCCGAAGGATTTCGTACAAGTTCGCGGGCTGCGGCGCGCACCAAGGTCGGCGAAGAGCTGAACCTGATCGCGCAGGACCGTTTCGATATTTGCTGGATCGTCGACTTCCCGATGTTCGAATGGAACGAGGAAGACAAGAAGATCGACTTCTCGCACAACCCGTTCTCGATGCCGAACATGGATGTCGACGAATTCCTGGCGCTCGATCCCAACGATCACGACAAGCTGTTGGCGATGAAGGCGATCCAATACGACATCGTCTGCAACGGCACCGAATTGTCGTCCGGCGCGATCCGTAACCATCGCCCCGACGTGATGAAGAAGGCCTTCGCGATTGCCGGTTATCCGGAAGAGGTGCTCAAGGAAAAGTTCGGCGGCATGTTGCATGCGTTCGAGCTCGGCGCGCCGCCGCATGGCGGCATCGCGCCCGGCATCGACCGCATCGTCATGCTGCTGGCCGGCGAGGAGAACCTGCGCGAGGTCGTGCTGTTCCCGATGAACCAGAAGGCCGAAGACCTGATGATGGGCGCGCCGGCCGAAGTGATGCCCAAGCAGCTTAAGGAATTGAGCCTGAAGCTGGATTTGCCGAAGAAGTAAATTTCGCGGGGCCGGGCTCGTCCCGGCCGGGTTGGCCGCCGCCGGCTTGTCAAACCGCGCGTGGCGATCTAAATAATATCCAGCATCAAGAGTTGGGCCTAGCCCGACGCCAACCTGCTTCCCGAGCAAGGTGGCGCTCCCTGAAAGGGAGGATGTGGCCGAACCGGCAACCAAACGGGCTCTGTCACACTCGGTCTTGCCCCGCAAATTGCAGGACTGAAGACGCCCATGCCGATCAAGATCCCCGACAATCTGCCCGCCCGTTCCGTGCTCGAAGCGGAAGGGGTCATGGTCATGCTCGAGAAGGACGCGGTGCGGCAGGACATCCGGCCGATGCGCATCGGCCTGCTCAATCTGATGCCCAACAAGATCAAGACCGAAACGCAGTTCGCGCGCCTGCTCGGCGCGTCGCCGCTGCAGATCGAGATGACGCTCGTTAAGATCACCGACCACGTGCCGCGTAACACGTCGGCGGATCATATCGTGTCGTTCTATCGAAACTGGGAGGACATCCGGCACGAAAAATTCGACGGCTTCATCGTCACCGGCGCGCCGGTCGAGACCAAGCCGTTCGAAGAGGTGACCTACTGGGATGAACTGAGCCGCATCTTCGATTGGACGCAGACTAATGTGCACAGCTTGATGACGATTTGCTGGGGCGCGCAGGCGGCCGTGCATCATTTCCATGGCATGCCTAAATACCCACTCGATCAGAAAGTTGTTCGGCGTTTACCGCCACCGGATCCTCGATCGCGCATCACCTTATCTGCGCGGTTTTTCCGACGATTTTGCCATTCCGGTATCGCGCTGGACCGAAGTGCGGCGCGCGGATATTCCGCCCAAGAGCGGCATCAAGGTGCTGATGGAGTTGGACGAGGCGGGTCTGTGCCTGATCGACGACCCGGCGCACCGTGCGCTGCACATGTTCAACCACATCGAATATGACAGCGGCTCGCTCGCCGACGAATATTTCCGTGACCGCGCCGCGAACGTATCGGTGGCCGTGCCGAGAAACTATTTTCCCGGCGACAATCCGGACGTGCCGCCGCTCAACCACTGGCGCAGCCACGCACATCTGTTGTTCGGAAATTGGGTCAACCAGATTTATCAGACGACGCCGTTCGATGTCGCCAAAATCGGAATCGCTGAAACTGCCGGCGCTATTTCCCGGGCAGCGGAATGAAGTCGATCTTGTTGCCCGGCATTTCGTCGACTTGACGGGCTCTACGGCACATCAGGTTTGATGGGCCGAAGAGGTGAGGCCGTTGTCATGACGCGGGCTGGTTTTCGCCTTCTCGCGCCTCGTCACTGGCCTCCTGGGCGCTGGTCTCGAGATCTTCCAGGTCGGTTTCGGCCGCGATCGTGCGGCGCCCGGCGGCGACTACGAATTTAAGGTGTTTTTCCAATGCCGGGCGATGGGCGTCGTCGGCCTGCTGCAGCAGTTGGCCGATGTTCTGCGCCATGCGGATCAAAACCGCCGGTAGTCCCTGTTGCCGAATTTGATTGAAGGCGGCGTCGGTAATGCCTTCGAAAGTTGAAACCGGCGCCACCAACCGTATCGTGCCGTCGTCATCCTTCCACACGCTCTTGGCGGCGTCCCGCGTCATGATCAGCGCGATCGACAAGGTGAGGCGGTCCAGTGCTGCATTGGCGGTGTAAGGATCGTTGATGCCCGGTGATAGGGCGCGTAACGCGATCTCGACCAGTTGGCGGATGGAAAATTCCAGGTCCTGCACAGCGGTGCGTTCGCGGCCGACCACGATGGCATTGCGGACGACGCGGCAGAGTGCGTCATCGGCTGCCGGCGCGGGCGAGACGTAACCCAAAATGCGGCCCGGTACGGCATGGTGTCCGGCACGAATGTCGAGCTCGACGACGGCGTTCGCCTCAGTTGCGGCGGAGACGATGCTGTCGTAATCGATCACCTGCGCATAACCGCCGCGCGCGAGCAGCACCGGCTTGCCATGCCGTTTGAGTTCCGGCTGCTGGGGCTGCTCTCCGGCTCGCTCGGGCAGGAGCCGTAGAACATCTTCATCGAGCTGCGCTCCGACCCGGTCGATGACATTGTCGGCGATAATCGAATGGGCGAGATGATGCACAAACAGCAACAAGGTCACGACGCAGACCAGCACCAGAACGGTCCCGCCGGTCACGGCGAGGTTGGATACCTGGTTGCTCTGGTTGTAGGCGCTGTGCAGCACGAGTAGCAGATAGACCACGGTTCCGATAAACAGCCCGAGCGTCATTTGCGTGCGGTGGTCGCTCATGAAACTGCGGATCAGCCGCGGCCCCAATTGCTGCGCTGCCAAGAGTCAGCACCACCATGGTGATCGAGACCGCGAGCGTCGCCATCGTGATCATGGCGCCGACCAGGCTCGACAGGAATTGCGGCGCCTGACTTGAGCCGCCGCTGAACAAGAACCAGGCCCAGTCGCCGGCAGTTTCGAGATTGATGTGAAGCGCGGCATAGGCCAACGCGGCGGCGGCGGCCACCATGGCGAAGGGCAGGGCCCACAGGCTGGAGCGGATACTGTCCCAGATCGTCAGTAAGCGAGGTATCATCGCGAGGCTCCGGCGCGAGATTTCATGGCCCGCATCAGTATAGCCGGCCTGATCGGGACGTCGCGGAAGCCGTTACTTATCCGGTAGCGGAATGAACTCGATTTCGTCGCCCGGCACTTTCTGGAAGTGGCCGGCTTTCCAGTCGGCTTTCGCCTGTTCGATCCGTTCTTTGCGCGACGAGACGAAGTTCCACCAGATGTGGCGCGGGCCGTCCATCGGTGCGCCGCCGACGATGACGAAATGCGTGTCGGTCGCGGCGGTGACGGTGATCTTGTCGCCCGGCTTGAACACCAGCAGCCGGCCGGGCTCGAATTTGTCGCCGGCGATATCGACCGTGCCTTCGATGACATAGAGCGCGCGCTCCTCATGATCGGCGTCGATCGGCAGCGTCGGACCGGCCCTCAGAAAGACATCGCCGAAGATGGTCTCGTGCACCACCGGCACCGGCGACGACGCGCCATAGAGGTTGCCGACGACGACGCGAACGCTCTTGCCGTTTTCCTGCACCATCGGAAATTCTGACGTTTCGTGATGGGCAAAGCCGGCGTCCATTTCCTCTTTCGCCTGCGGCAGGGCCACCCACATCTGCAGGCCGTGAATCGGGCTGCCGTTGGTGCGCAGCGCGCTGTCGGTGCGTTCCGAATGGACGATGCCGCGGCCAGCGGTCATCCAGTTCACTTCGCCCGGCTTGATCGCCAGTTCGGTGCCGAGGCTGTCGCGATGCATGATCTCGCCGTCGAACAGATAGGTGACGGTGGCAACCCAATATGCGGATGCGGGCGCACGTCGAGACCGGTGCCGGCGCGGAATTCGGCCGGGCCGAAATGATCGAAAAAGATGAAGGGTCCGACCATGCGCGAGCGCGCCGACGGCAGCGCACGCCGCACCGAGAAGCCGTCGCCGAGATCGACCGTGCGCGGCACCACGACATTCGCGATCGCGTCGCAGCTATATTGATCGCCAGCCTCGGGATCTTTGCCGGGGAAGAAACTCATCTCGATTCTCCTTTGGGGCGTTCAATTCAGGGCGGCCAGACGAAGGGGGCGAAGTGCCTGCCGATGCACTGTCGTTAGACGTTAGTATAGGCGGATTTACCGATACTATTTCAGCATGTTGTGAAACTTAACGCCACGCTAACCATGGCACTCCCAGGGCGGCGTTTTCGTGGTTTTGCAGGATCTGCGGACGCTTAAGCTTAAGCCGGTCTTTACGGCGACATGGCTCACTACTCGAGCACAAAGGCGGGTAGGCTAACCGGGGCCAGAATGGGTTTGTTTGCGCGCGCATTCACGCGCCAGAATATTGCTGCGATCGCCGTCGGCGTTCTGGTCGCCGGCGCGCCGCTGGTCGCATTCAATTTCTGGCTCAGCGGCGTGATCGATCGGCAAGGCCAGGAGGAGACGGACAGCTCCGCCAAGCGCGCCGTCGCGCTCGCGGACGCGCGCGTCGCCCAGGTGGTGAACGTCCTCGACGGGCTGGCCGAACACGGTGTCGACTCCTGCGGGCCGGACCACATCGAGGCCATGCAGCGGGCCGCCTTTGTCACGCCGCCGATCAAGGAAATCGCGATCGTCGAGCCGGACGGGCAGATGTTGTGCAGCAACCGCAATCTGGCGGCTCGGGCCGCGCCGAATTCTATCGTCCGAATCGCTCACCGGCACCGCGCATTATTCGCTCGATATCGTGCAGGTCGCGGACGGCCAGCATATGGTGCAGCTGCGCCGGGCCACCGGACCGGCCGAGAATTTTGTCGCGGCGCTGGTGCCGGCCACGCTGTTTCTGCCGCAAATCTCGCTCCAGGGCGAGCCAGTACGGCGCTATCATCCTGGTTCGAACGCGCGAAGGGGCCGCTGATCGGCGAAGTCGGCAAGCGGCCTGTCGGCGGCGACGGCGAGCTTTTCGTCACAGAGCAGACATTCCGACCGGTTCGGATTTCAAGGTCGAGGTCATGACGCCGCGCGGCCGTGTCATTGGCCGGGCAATGCCGACCTGAAATGGTTCGGTCTGTTCGTCACCGGCTCGATTATTTTGGTGCTGGCCGGCTTCGGCATGCTGATGCCGCGGCGCACGCCCAACAACCCGGTCGCCGAAATGGAGCGCGCGCTCGCGGCCGGCGAGTTCGTGCCTTACTACCAGCCGATCGTCGATATCCGTTCCGGCCAATTGCGCGGCGCCGAAGTGCTGGTGCGCTGGCGCAAGGCCGACGGCACGCTGGTGTTGCCGGGCTCGTTCATTCCGCTGGCGGAAAACAGCGGACTGATCCGGGCGATGACATTCGACTTGATGCGGCGGGTCTGTGTCGAAGCCGGCGAGGCTATCGGCCAACGCCCGGCCTTGAAGATCTCGTTCAATTTCGCCGGCGCGTTGTTCAGCGACGAGACCATCGTGAAAGACGTGCGCAACACTTTCGCGGTCTCGCCGATCAAGTTGTCGCAGGTGGTGCTGGAAGTGACCGAGCGCGATCCGATCGAAAATTTCACGCTGACTCGCCAGGTCATCGCCGCGTTGCAGGGCCTCGGCGTGCGCATCGCGATCGATGACGTCGGCACCGGCCATAGCGGCTTGTCCTATATGCTCAAGCTCGGCGTCGACATCATCAAGATCGACAAGATGTTCGTCGACGCCATCGGCACCGACCGCAATTCGACGACCATCGTCGAAACGCTGGTCGATCTTGCGCACAATATGCGCATGGACGTGGTGGCCGAGGGCGTCGAGAATTTCGAGCAGGTGATGCATTTGCGCGAACTCGGCATTCGCTCGGCGCAAGGTTATGTTTTCGCGCCGCCGCTGCCGGGCTCGGCCTTCCTGCAATTGGTCGAGGCGATGGATACCCTGACAGCCGACGCCGGCGAGCAGCCGGCACCTGCCGCCAGCACCAGGACCGCCGCCGCCTGATCGATGCGCCGGCGGCTGGTGCCGGCGGTGCGGTATCCTTTGACAGGCAAATTGATATGTTCCGACGCTTCGCCTAGCATCGGCCCAGGACGGGGCAGACGGAGGATATGTTTATGATTCGGACAATGGCGGCGCTGACGATGCTGACGCTGGTGGCAGTGGTGCCGATGCGGCAGGCTCAGGCGCAGAACAACACCTTGGGCGGCGCTATTATCGGCGGTGGCGTCGGTGCCATTATCGGCGGGGCTGCGACCGGCAAGGCCGGCGGCGCGGTCGCGGGCGGCATCATCGGCGCGGCGGCCGGCGCGATGCTGGGCTCCCAGATGGAGCCGCGGCACCGCGGTTATTATTGGTACAAAGGCCGCTGCTGGCTGAAACGTCGCGACGGCAGCTACTACCGCGTATCCCGGCGGCATTGCGGCTGATCGCGACGCCGAGGCGTCGCGTCGAACGGAAAAAGGGCGGCCTTGCGGCCGCCCAGTTGTAACGCCACGCGGGAGGAACTTCCAAGCGGGCAGGCCATGCAACGCCGCCGGCCCGCGTGACTAAATTTCAACCATAAGGGGACATGTGCCTCTTGATTCGTCAATCGCGAATTTATTGGTTTTATGACGGCGCGCGCTAAACCGTCGGCGGCCGGTCGTGGCCGCTTTGTTGCCGTCGCTTGATTGGATCACTGCAAAGCGCAGCGAAAGGAGCCGGCTCTCTACGCTGCTGCGCCGCCTGTTAGCGTTGGGGCGTGGGCGCGCGCGCCTAAGCCGGCTCCTTTCTTGCGTGTGCGCGATGTTGCCGAAGGTTTCTCACCGCGCCGGCATCCTAATCCGACCGGGCCTTTTCGGGATCGCGCACTACGCTGCTGCAAACGCAACCGTGGTCTCGAACGCGTAACCGCAAGCATCGCATTGCCACATATGGCGGACGCATCCGGCGTCGAACCATTCCGACCATTCGGGCAGAACAAGAGGGTCGCCGCATTGCGGGCAAGAATGCGCCTGACGCATCTGCGCAACTGTCCGCGGCACGATGAATTCCCAATCAGATTTTCGGCGAGCGTCAAGTTGCATAACTGCTCCATCAATCGAGCCCCATGCCTCCGGTCCCAAACTCACGATAACGATGCGGGAGCAACAATGAAGCAGCAGTGCTGACGTAATTGCAGCATCATGCGCGCCAACGTTTCGTGAGCTCGTTTAATTCGCGACGGGTGTGATTTAATGTTGCGGTGCGGTGGCGCGCGTTTCTCTTTCTCGATTGAAATGACTCGCGCTATTTGTCTTTCAACGCTGCCAGACGGTACGCCGCTGCGGCATTGACGGCGCCGGGCGGCACACGGCCGGCCAGGATTGTCTTGACTTGTTCCACCGTGTCAAAGGCCTGATGTTCGGCGGCATCGGGCGTCAAGCCGGCGATATGCGGTGTGGCAATGACATCGGCGCGCCGCGCCAAAGTTAGCATCGGTTTTTGATCGGCGGCGCGACCGACATCGATTGCCGCGCCGGAAATCTGTTTGGCGTCGAGGGCGGCGGCCAGCGCGGCCTCGTCGACCAGTTCACCGCGCGACAAATTGATAAAAAATGCCGAGGGCTTCATCGCGGCGAAGGCTGCCGCGTTCATCAGATTTGCGGTCTCGGTATTGGCTATCGCCAAACAAACCGCGAAGTCAGATTGCGCCAGTAGCTCTTCGAATGACACCTGTGCGACGCCGGGTGATTTGACCTGCTTGAACGGGTCGCTCACCAGCACTTTCATACCGAACGCCACGGCAAGCTGCGCCAGATATTCGCCGATCACGCCATAGCCGATGATGCCCAAGGTCGCACCGTTCAACTGACGGCCCATGCGCGCCGGCGGTTCCCGGCCTTGGCGATAATCGAGTGCGTAGTCGAGCGTATGGCGGCCGCAGTCGATCATGAATCCGATCGCCATCTCGGCGACCGCGGCGGTGAAGCCGGGCGTTGCCTGGGTGACCAGGATGCCGGCCTGGCTGGCGGCGTCGACATCGATATTGCGGATGTCGACGGCGACGCGCAGAAAGCCGGCGAGTTCGGCGGGCGCGTTGGCAAAAAATTCGGCCGGGCCGGGCGTCTGGCGGTCGGCAATCACCAGGGCGCAGCCACGCGCCGCTTGAGCCAAGGCTGCGGTATCGAGCACCCGGCCGGTGTCGTTGAGCCGGACGTCGCAAACCTTGCGCAACGCGGCCAGTGCACGGGCGCCGTAATAATTGTCCAGCATGGCGGGGGTGTGGGTCAGCAATACGGTCGGCATTGGGCACTCCGGCAATTGATCAACTTTGCCATAGCGGACTTGAAGCGGTAAGCGGCGATTTGCCATTATACCGGTGATGAGCCCGACCGCCGCCAAACCGAAAACCAGGACCAAGCCGAAAACGCAGCGTCCGCCGCTGTGGAAGGTGATCCTGCTCAATGACGACTTCACGCCGCGCGAATTCGTGGTCGAGGTGTTGAAGGCGGTGTTTCGCCTGAACGAAAGCCAGTCCTATCGCGTGATGATGACGGCGCATCAAAAGGGCGCCTGCGTGATTGCGGTCTATACCAAGGACGTCGCCGAGACCAAGGCCAAGGAAGCCACCGACCTCGGCAAAGCCAACGGCTTTCCGCTGTATTTTACCACCGAGAAGGAAGAGTAGGGCGCGAAGCCCGCCTTTGCCTTGCCTTTCGCGATCATTCGCGTTTGTCGATTTAGCGTTTATTAACTGCCTCGCTTAAACCGACGGAAATACCTGCGGCGTAAAAATTGAGCATCGACATTGCTGTCGCGCCACGTTCCGCAAAGTTCCATGAGGCGTCTCATGCCAAACGCTGCCGCTCATCAAGTTCCGTCGCACGAGGGTTATGTCGTCGAGGTCGGCGGTCAGTTCGTTTCGGAATACGGCTCGCTGACGGCGGCCTTGCGCGCCGGGCTCGAACTGAAAAGCCGTGACGCCAAGGCCAAGGTCAAGGTCTACGACGCCAAAGAGCGGGCCTAGCCGGTACCGCTGACGGGCTCCCGCAACTTAATTTGTTAGCTGCGGTCTTCATCTGGGGCCGCTGTAAAAGGAGTGTTGGACAATGAGCGAGCAATCTGTGGCGCAGGACGAAAAGCTCGCTCAGGCCGTGCAAGGCTTTTCCGGACCGGACGGTGAGCCGGCCGCCAGCGCCGATGCCGTTCAGTTCATCACCTTTGCGATCGGCGACGATCACTATGGCGTCGCGATCATGGCGGTGCGCGAGATCAAGAATTGGAGCGGGGTGCGGCCGCTGCCGCACCAGCCGGATTATGTCCGCGGCATCTGCGCGCTGCGCGGCGCCTATATCCCGATCATCGATCTGCGCTGCCGCTTCGGCCAGGGCCTGACCGAACCGACGCCGCATCACGTCTCGATCATCGTTCAGATCGGCCGGCAACATATCGGCCTGTTGGTCGACCGCGTGTCGGACATCGTTTCGGTCGAGCCGGCCAACATCAAGCCGGTGCCGAAGGTCGGTAGTACGGGCGGGGCCGGGTTCCTGTCCGGCCTGGCCAATATCGACGATGTCGCGGTCGGGCTGATCGACCTCGACCGCATCTTGGGCGCGGAAGCCGACGTGCCCGCTGACGCGGAGCCGGAACGGCTGAGCGCCTAGGGCGCGCGAGACCCGTTGCCGGTCAGCCGTGGCTTTCGCTGACGGCGCGGCGGGCGACGGTCCAATTATAGACCGTGCCGAACACCAGGGCGATCAGCCAGCCGGCCACCAGGCTCCAAAGCAGACCTTCGATCCAGATCCGGGCCGAGCCCGCCGGTGCGTCCGACAACAGCGCCACGTAGCCGTGGGCGGCGCGCATCGGCATGAACCAGGCCGCCAGCATCGACAGTACGAACAGGACGACGAAGGCGGCGGAAAAGCCCCAGCCGAGGCCGTTGATGCTGAGCCGCGAATGCGCGTGCGTGATGGCCATGATGCTCTCCCTGACGATGTTTGACCGCCATCAAAGCCCCAAAGCGCGCCCGAGGCCTTGATCAAGGTCAAGCGGCCGAGATCGCGACGCGCGGCCGCCGACGCGTCTTGACCCGCGCCACATAGCGTTCGATCGCGTCGATCTGTTCTTGCGTCTGCCAGATCGCCTCGTGCACCGGCACGCCGTCGTCCATCAAGAGGGCGGTCTGCTGGGCCAACCCCTTGATCTCGTCCGGCATGACGCCGTGCCAGCGATCGCGCAGGCATTGCAGGACGTCGCCGCGGCAGGCGCGGGCGCGCAGGCAGCGCTTGCCGGGGCAGATCCGCCACAGGCCGATGCTGTTCAACAGGAAGCGGTAGTCGGCAAAAGGGTCGTCGGGTTCGGACATGGTTTCGGACATGGGTTCGGACATGCGGGCAGCCTCCATCGTTCTCGCGGCGCACTTGCGCCCGAGTTATGCGTTCTTCCGGCCGCCCCCGCATTGAGGGGGCGGGGCGCCGAGAGGCGCCACTTGGTAGCCGTCCCGTCTTTCGACGGGCGCGTCTCATGCGCTGAGACGCGTCGCCTCTCGGCGCACCGCTGCGGCGATTTCTGGGCCCGGGTCCGCGCTTCCTGGGACGAGGCATTTTGCCAGTCCCAGTCCAGCAGGCTCCCTGCGGGGCGGCCTTAGTACCGCCCGGTCGGGTCCCGGGGCCTCCCGAGTGCGGGGTGACGAACCCCGCCCGCAGGCGCCGCACCACCGATGCCGGGCTTGCCCGGTATCGGCCACTTAAGTCGCTCCGCCTAACGGGATCGTCTCCGGAAGACGCCCCTCAATCGAGCGAGGTGAAGGGAATATAATCCATAGTAGGATTAAAGTCAATAGGTCGTTTTGAGGAATTTGAGGGCCGGCAAGAATGGGCAGAGAAAAGGCCGTCATGGCCGGGCTTGTCCCGGCCATCCACGTCTTGCTTGTTGCTATGCAGTTAAGTCGTGGATGCCCGGCATAAAGCCGGGCATGACGATGGAGAGGCTTACGCATAGGATAGGCGGCGGCTGCGGTTGGATTGGCAACCAGCAAGGAGGCGTCAGCGATGGTCGGTAAATGCGCGCATGTGGATCAGGTCAAAATCGTGACGCCGTCGGCGAAGGGCTGCGAGGAGTGCCTCAAGACCGGCGACTGGTGGGTGCATTTGCGGCTGTGCCGCACCTGCGGCCATGTCGGCTGTTGCGACGACAGCCCGAACAAGCACGCCACCAAGCATTTCCACGCAACGTCACACCCGATTATCGAGGGCTACGACCCGCCGGAAGGTTGGGGCTGGTGCTATGTCGACGAGACGTTCGTCAAGCTGCCGAACACGACGCCGCAGGTCGGGCCGATCAAGAAGTGGGTGTAAGGGACGCGGCGGTCAGCGTCAGGCCACGGCCTTGCGGTCGAGACGGACGGTGGCCAGTTCGACCGCAAGCGATAGCGCCTGTTCGCCGCTGATGATGCGCGGGTTGAGCCGCTTGCCGATGCCGTGCCGGGCATAGAGGGCGCCGTCGTCGCCACGCAGCATGGCAAAGCCCATCGACCAGTCGCCGAACAGCCGCTTCTCCGCCGGACGGCAGTCCATGATGGTGAGGGCGTCATGGCGTTCGTCTTTCGCGATCCGCATCAGCGCCGCCGAGACGGCCTCGCGTTCGCCTTCGAGAATTTGGATGAACCACAAGGTGTCGAACAACAGCGCGCCGGTGATGCCGGCTTTCTCGTTGTTGCGCTGGGAGGCCGCGAGGATGTCATTGAGACCGGCGATCATGCCGCCGCCGTCGGCGCCGAGATGGTTTTCCGAATGATAGATCAGGCGTGTCAGCATGGAACGTCCCGTTGAGAATGCGGAGGAATGTTAAGGCGGCGGTCGTTGACGGGACGTTAAGGTGGCCCAAACTGGGCCTGCCGCGGCCGAATGCCGCAAAAGCGACCGAGACCTGCAATGACGACCTAGCAGCTCGGGCCGATCAAGAAGTGGGTGTGAGGGGCGATTTGTGCTATGGACGTGCCATGAACGCCGCCACAAAGGACCTGCTGCGCAAAGTTGAAACCTGGCCCGAAGAGGACCAGAACGAACTGGCCGCGCTCGCCCGCGAGATCGAGGCGCGGCGCACCGGGGTTTACGTGCTGAGCGAGGACGAGAAAGCCGTCATCGCCGAAGCGCGCCGCGAGGGCTTTGTTTCCGATGACGAGGCAGCTGTTTTCTGGCGGCGGCACGGCGTCCGGTGAAGGTCCGCTATCGGCCACGGGCGCTGGCAGATATCGACGAAATTTTCGGATATTTGAACGAGAAAAGCCCGGCGGGCGCGCGACGGGTGCTTGCCGCGATCGCGGATGCCATCGACGAGATTGGCGCCAATCCGCGTTCGTGGCAGGTCACGTCGGAGCCGGACATCCGGGCGAAAACCATCGGTCGCTTTCGATACAAGATTTTCTACGCCATCGAGCGCGATGAGTTTGTCGAAATCATTCACGTGCGGCACACGGCGAGAAGGCCGTGGGTGTAGGGTGGGTTTCGCGTTACTCAACCCCTTCTAAGCGCCGAATTTCCGCTTGGCGTCCAAGCCAAGCCCCTTGCCGACAGCGCCAAACACATCGCCGCTGACGATCTCGGCCGCCGGAAACAGGCCGCGGATCAGCGACTGGACCGGGCGCGCCATCGAGCTGCCGCCGGTCAGGAACACGGTGTCGATACGCTCGGGCGCCAGGCCGGCATCCTTGACGGTCATGGCGACGCAATTTTCGATCTTGGCCATGAGGGCGGAAATGGCGCTGACCAGATTGTCCCGGCTGACCGGCACGGCAAAATCGCGCTCGATGTAATCCAGAGCGACATTGGTTTGCGTGTCGGCGCTCAAGGTGATTTTCGCCTGCTCGATATCGCCGATCAGCCGGTGGCCGGCATGGCCCTCGATCACCGCCAGGAGCCGATCCAGAAGTTCAGGCGAACGCGCTTGCCGCCGCAGCGACCGGACGCCGGCGTGAACTTTTCGCTCATAGATCGAGTTGATGTTCGACCAGGTCGACAGATCGACATAGAGGCCGTTCGGCATGTCGAGATCTTTGTCGCCATAGGTCGTTCCGCGCCCGAAATGCGGCATGAATTGCTGCACCGACAGTTGCCGGTCGAAGTCGGTGCCGCCGACCCGAATGCCGCGATTGGCCAGAATATCGTCGGCGCGGTCGGCTCTTTTCATGCGCTCGGGGGAAACCCGGACGATTGAAAAATCCGACGTGCCGCCGCCGATGTCGACAATCAAAATGACCTGTTCGCTTGTGACGGACGCTTCGTATTCAAGCGCCGCGGCAATCGGCTCGAATTGAAACTCGATATGCTTGAAGCCGATCTTGCGCGCCGCGCCTTCCAGATCGTTTTGCGCCTTTTGTGTCGAGATCGGGTTCGTTGTCGATGAACGCAACCGGCCGGCCGAGCACGACGCTATCCAGCTCGCGGTCGATCTGGCGTTCGGCGGTGCCTTTCAGGTGGCGCAGGAACAGACTGAGGATGTCGGCCAGCGTGACATGCCGTTTGCCGATATAGGTCTTGTCATGAAAGATCGGCCGGCCGATGACGCTCTTGAGCGCGCGCATCAGGCGACCGCTTTCGCCGTCCCGATAATCCTTGATGGCCTCGCGGCCGAACACCGGGCGGCCGGTGGCGAAGTCAAAGAAGATCGCGCTCGGGATCGAGTCGTGCGCGGCCTCGACGGCCACCAGAAAATGGTCGTGCTCGGTCGCCAGAGATACGGTTGAATTCGAGGTTCCGAAATCGATGCCGCAATAATAGGGGCCGTTCGCAGCCTGCCGCGCGGCCGTGCCTTCACTCAATGCTGTCAGCTCCAATTCGATTCAACGGCGATGGGAGCCGCGATTTCGGTCTTAGACACGATTTGGGGGAGGTGGGATAGCGCAAAGGCCGGCGATGACGGCGTGGAGACGCGCTAGCGCCCGCAATTCCACATCGGCCCGATCGGCGTCTGCGTCCAGCACGGGCCGACGCGCAGGCTGTCATAGCGGTTAGCGCCGAAGCGGCCGGTATAATAGGGACCGCCCCAATAGTAGTAATAAACGCGCGGCACGTTGTGGCGATAGGCGAAGGCGCGCTCGCGCCGCCAGGATTTGTAGCGCCTCGCGCTCGATCTGCTTCGGCGAGCGATAGCCGGGCGGGGTGGTCCAGCGTTTGACGTGCCGGGGCTTTTTGTGCGTGACCTTTTGTGTCACGGCGGGCTTGTGCTTCGGCGGTGGTGCGTCGGCCCAAGCGGAGGCCGATGCGGACGCCGATGCGCCGATGGCGACGGCGAGGATCAAGGCGGCGAGGGTGGCGAGGCGGGGCAATAAGCGGAACATGGGAGCCTTGGGGGCGGCCTTGGGGTCGGGACAGCGCGAAGGCCTGTGTAGCCATCGTTCGTGGTCGAATTGAGAGATCATACCATGCGTCATTCCGGGCTACGCTTGTTCCCGGCGCGATGTCGACGCGGCTCGTTGACGTTGGAACCAATAACCCATTCAATACGTATCGTTATCGCTATTCTGGCGGAATCGGAGAGACGGTGTACCGCGATCTTTTGCAGACTCTGGAACAGTGGCTGTTTGACCCGCTGACGGGCAAGGTTGTGCTGCTCCTGGTCGGGTTCGCGCTGATTATCGTGGTGACGTGGCTGCTGCGCGGAACGGCGGCGCGCTACGTGCACGACAGCGCGACGCGCTACAAGACGCGAAAATTCGTCACGTTCTTCGGCTATCTGGCGACCGTCATTTTTGCCGTGCTGGTGTTCAGCGACAAGCTGGGCGGCTTCACGGTGGCCTTCGGCGTGGCCGGCGCGGGCGTGGCGTTCGCGCTTCAGGAAGTGATCGCCAGCGCCGCCGGATGGATGGCGGTGTCGTTCGGCGGCTTTTACAAGGTCGGCGACCGCGTCCAGCTTGGCGGCATCAAGGGCGACGTGATCGACATCGGAATCCTGCGCACCACCATCATGCAGATCGGCGAGTGGGTGAACGGCGATCAGTACAATGGCCGTATCGTGCGCGTGGCCAACAGCTTCGTCTTCAAGGAGCCGGTGTTCAACTACTCGGCCGACTTTCCTTTTCTGTGGGACGAGATCATGGTGCCGATCAAGTATGGCGGCGATTGCGCACTGGCGCGCGAGATTATCGGGCGCGTTGCCGAGGAGGTTGTCGGCGATTACGTGCGGGCGGCCGAGCGGGCCTGGGTGCCGATCACCAGCGCTTCATGATCGAGCCGGCGACCGTTCGCCCCACGACGACGATGATCGCCAACCAGAACTGGATCGAGTTCACGCTGCGCTATGTTGTCGACTACAAGGCTCGCCGCTCGACCAAGGACAGGCTGTTTACACGCCTGCTGGAGGAGATCGACAAGACGGACGGTCAGGTCGGTATCGCGGCGGCGACGCTCAATATCGAAAAGGTCGCGCCGGTCGACGTGCGGCTTTCTCGTAGTCCGTAGCGGGGCGGCCCGTGACATGCGCTGGGCCCCGGATTGCGCTGCGCTTTATCCGGGCTGCGCTTGCTAATTCGTGTCAAGGGCTAAGGGGCATGTTCGTTTAGCCCTCTCTTAGATTAGTGCGCTTCTTTACAATGAATTTCGCCGCAAATCGGACAAAAATCATCAACGTTTTTCTTTCTAAGCAACAGCTCTCGGACTTCCATAAATCGCCTCTGCGCTAACTCTCGCGGCACACTACAGACGGAGGCTAATTCAGAGGGGCTGCGAAATGCAGCAACGATGCTTGTTGGTAATAAAAAATACCCAGCAAATGTGTCCGCTTGCCACTCGGCAGAGTTCTCCTTTACGAATGCCCTTAACCGGTGCTTCGCTTCATTCGAAAATGCTGCTTTTTCGTAGTGACCATGCAACACAACATGACCAATTTCATGTGCAATAACGAGTTGGCCAAACGGGATGACCAATCTTGGCCAGTTCCCATGTCTCTCGATCTATGTGAAAAGTGAGGGGATCTATCGTGACATAGGCCGGAGGATCCGTCTCGTTCGCTGAGATCGAAAAATTCAATCTGTAGTTTTCCTCTTTTACGATTTAGCTTAGCTGTGAGTGTCTCTTCAACAAAATTTACTACGTTGAAATCAGGCCGTCTGGCGCGGCCATCAACTTGTAGCCACTCAGTCGCATAGCTTTCTATGTATTCTTCTCTTCGAAAAGGTGACATGGTAGTCACGAAGTTGGCCCACATGTTTTCGATCCAGCCTCACGAACACCCGCTCGTCCCACCGCACGTATCGCACTTCATGCAGGTGCCGTTCCGCACCAGAGTGAAGTTGCCGCATTCGCCGCAGGCTTCGCCTTCGTAGCCCTTGGCGCGGGCTTCGGCGCGGCGTTCGGTGGCGGCGGCCTTGGCGTGATCTCTGGCGCTTCTCGTCGATCTCGTTGGCGTAAGTTCGAGCGCTTGCGCCGGCGACAGCTTGGCTTCCGGCTCGGCCTTTTAAGCGCGGTCGCGGCACTTGAGCCATGGAAGGCCGTCACGTTGCCGGGCTGGCTTTGCCTTCCGCCTGGCCGAGGGTTGGGCCGGGGCGGGCGAGGCCGCTCACCACCGACAGCTTGTCGGCGCGCGAGCGGGTCAGGCCCTTGGAGATCATGCTCGCGCGCCGGCTTGCCTTCGGCTTCGCCCTTGCCGAGGGCGTCGAAGCCGCCTTCGCTCGGGTCGACATGGGCGAGGTCGAACCGCTCGAGGTAGCGACACCGCCAGCTCGCGGAACACGTAATCCAGGATCGAGGTGGCGTATTTGATCGAGTCGTTGCCCTGCACCGGGCCTTGCGGCTCGAAGCGCGTGAAGGTGAAGGCGTCGACATATTCCTCGAGCGGCACGCCATATTGCAGGCCGAGCGAGATCGCGATCGCGAAGTTGTTCAGAAGCGAGCGCAGCGCCGCGCCTTCCTTGTGCATGTCGACGAAGATCTCGCCGATGCGGCCGTCGTCATATTCGCCGGTGCGGAGATAGATCTTGTGGCCGCCGACGACGGCTTTCTGGGTGTAGCCCTTGCGGCGGGCCGGCAGCTTCTCGCGCTCGCGCAGCACGGTGATGCGCTCGACGATTTTCTCGACCACCCGTTCCGACATCTGCCGCGGCGCGCGCCGCGTTCGGCTGGGCGACGAAGGCCTCGACGGCGTCATCCTCGTCGTCATCGTCGGCGATCAGCTGCGAGTTCAACGGCTGCGACAGCTTGGAGCCGTCGCGATAGAGCGCGTTGGCTTTGAGCGCCAGACGCCAGGACTGCATGTAAGCCTGCTTGCAGTCGTCGACGGTGGCCTCGTTCGGCATGTTGATGGTCTTGGAGATCGCGCCCGAGATGAAGGGCTGCGCCGCCGCCATCATCTTGATGTGGCTTTCGACCGACAGATAGCGCTTGCCGATCTTGCCGCACGGGTTGGCGCAATCGAACACCGCGTAGTGTTCGGCTTTCAGGTGCGGCGCGCCTTCCACGGTCATGGCGCCGCAGACATGGATGTTGCAGGCCTCGATCTCGCGCTTGGTAAAGCCGATGGCGGCCAGGAGGTCGAAGGTCGGCGAGGCCAGTTGCTCGGCGCGAAAGGCCGAGCGTGTCGCGGCAGAACTCTTCGCCCAGCGTCCACTTGTTGAACACGAACTTGATGTCGAAGGCGGTCGGCAAGGCCTTTTCGACCTTGGCGATGACCTCGTCGGTGAAGCCCTTGGCCTTCAAGGTGGTGTGGTTGATGCCGGGCGCCTGCGCCAGCGATGCCGTGGCCGACGGCATAGACCTCGATCTCGGCGATCTGGGCTTCCGAATAGCCGAGCGTGCGCAGCGCCTCGGGCACGGCGCGGTTGATGATCTTCCAGTAGCCGCCGCCGGCGAGCTTCTTGAACTTCACCAGCGCGAAGTCGGGCTCGATGCCGGTGGTGTCGCAATCCATCACCAGGCCGATGGTGCCGGTCGGCGCGATCACGGTCGCCTGCGCGTTGCGGTAGCCGTGCTTCTCGCCGAGTTCGATGGCGCGGTCCCAGGCGGCCTTGGCGTGCGCGACCAGCGTCTGGTCCTTGCACGGCGGCGTGGTCGAGCGGCACCGGCGGCGTCGCCACCTTCTCGTAGCCAGTGCGCTCGTTGTAAGCGGCGCGGCGGTGGTTGCGCATCACGCGCAGCATGTGCTCGCGGTTCTTCTTGTAGCCGGGGAAGGGCCCGAGCTTTTCGGCCATTTCGGCCGAGGTGGCGTAAGACGACGCCGGTCATGATCGCGGTCAGCGCGCCGCCATAGGCGCGGCCTTCGTCCGAGTCGTAGGGAATGCCGGAGGTCATCAACAGGCCGCCGATATTGGCGTAGCCCAGGCCGAGCGTGCGGAATTCGTAGGACTGCTGGGCGATTTCCTTGGACGGGAACTGCGCCATCAGCACCGAGATTTCCAGAACCACGGTCCACAGCCGGACGGCGTGCTCGTAGGATTCGACCTCGAACGCGCCGGTCTCCTTGTTGCGGAAGGTCAACAGGTTCAGCGACGCCAGGTTACAGGCGGTGTCGTCGAGGAACATGTATTCCGAGCACGGGTTGGAGCCGCGGATCGGGCCGGAAGCCGGGCAGGTGTGCCAGTCATTGACGGTGGTGTGATATTGCAGGCCGGGATCGGCGCAGGCCCAGGCGGCGTTGCCGATCTTTTCCCACAATTCGCGCGCTTCGACGGTCTTGGCGATCTTGCCGTTCTTGCGGAACGTCAGGTCCCAGTTGCCGTCGGCCTCGACCGATTTGAGGAATTCGTCGGTGACGCGCACCGAATTGTTCGAGTTCTGGCCGGAGACGGTGAGATAGGCGTCCGAGTCCCAATCGGTGTCGTAGATCGGGAAGTCGATGTCCTTGTAGCCCTGCTTGGCGAACTGGATGACGCGCTTGATCAGGTTGTCCGGCACGTAGGACTTGCGCGCGAGCTTGATCTCGCGCTTCAGCGCCGGGTTCTTCTCCGGCATGAAGCAATCGTCGCCCGAGCCTTCGCAGTTGACGCAGGCCTTCATCACGGCCTTGAGGTGCTTCTGGTTGATCTTGGAGCCGGTGACCAGCGCCGCGACCTTCTGTTCTTCCTGCACCTTCCAGTCGATGTATTTCTCGATATCGGGATGATCGACGTCGACGATCACCATCTTGGCGGCGCGCCGCGTGGTGCCGCCCGACTTGATCGCGCCGGCGGCGCGGTCGCCGATCTTGAGGAACGACATCAGGCCGGACGACTTGCCGCCGCCCGACAGGCGTTCGCCTTCGCCGCGCAGATTGGAGAAGTTGGTGCCGGTGCCGGAGCCGTATTTGAACAGGCGCGCCTCGCGCACCCACAGGTCCATGATGCCGCCTTCGTTCACCAGGTCGTCGCAGATCGACTGGATGAAGCAGGCGTGCGGCTGCGGGTGCTCGTAGGAGGATTTCGACTTGGTCAGCTTGCCGGTCTGGAAATCGACATAGATAGTGGCCCTGGCTCGGGCCGTCGATGCCGTAGGCCCAATGCAGGCCGGTGTTGAACCATTGCGGCGAATTCGGCGCGCACATCTGGTTGGCCAGCATGAAGCGCAGTTCGTCGAAGAAAGCCTGCGCGTCTTCTTCCGAGTCGAAATAGCCGCCCTTCCAGCCCCAATAGGTCCAGGTGCCGGCCAGACGGTCGAACACCTGCTTGGACGGAATGCTCGCCGATATAGCGTTCTTTTTCGGGCAGGGCCGCAAGCGCCTCCTCGTCGGCGACCGAGCGCCACAGGAACGAGGGAACGGTGTTCTCTTCGACCTTCTTGAGGCATGACGGGCACGCCGGCTTTGCGGAAATACTTCTGCGCCAAAACGTCGGAAGCGACCTGCGACCAGAATTCCGGCACTTCGACATTGTCGAGCTTGAAGACAATGGAGCCGTCCGGATTCTTGATCTCGGAGGTGGTCAGCCGGAATTCGAGACCAGCGTAAGCTTGAGTCCGCATCCTTGGTGTAGCGCCGTTCAATCCGCATTTCTTAAAGCCCCTAAATTTCCGGGCGGCGGTCGACCGCCGACGATTATTCCATGACGGACCCTGATGCGCACGCATTTGAGCAGTCCGACCCGCTGTATCGGCTCGTCGATCTGTTCGACCACCTGCCTCATTTAAGCCCGGCGCTCTGATGTGGCGCCGGTTACTCCCGGGCGTTTTGAACGCCCGGCACGCAATTCAGTCAAACCGCACGTCCCCAAACGCCATTTCTGGCGCGGGTGATGAACACGACTTGGCGTCGTTTGAAGATCCGGAGGGAACTCGAAACTCACCCGCACCGAACGACCCACAAGCTAAGTGGACTCACCGCCGTCGTCAACAACAGATAGTGGGTATGGTGTAAATAAATCCCTAAATCTTGTGGCTCGCGGTGAATTTCGGGGACAACAGCTTGCGAGAACGCGGTCAGTATTGAGCCATTCGGCGGCCACCGGAAAGCGTTTTTCTTGGGCCTCGCCAAGTAGGTTTTGATGCCTAGTCGGATGAAGGAAAAATGACGCAAAATGGGGATTGCCGGCCGCCCACAGATTATTTTCCCAGCCGGCGGAACGGGGATAAGGCCGGGATAAATCCCGCAAAGCGTTTCCGGAGTCGCTGATTCTCAAAACGGTGTCAGTGCCTTAGGGTGGCCGACAAAGCCCAGAGATAGCGTGGGGAATCTACACCGGCCTGTGCATTCGCCGAGGTCGGCCTCGGCCGCCAATTGGCCGGCGCAGGTTGAGATAGGTCAACCGAGGCGCTGGCCGATGGCCACTATGACCCGCCGGAACGGCATGTCGATCCGAACATCAATTAAAGGAGTGCTAATGCAGATCGAGATCAGCACCGACAACAAACCGAAGGCCGCGAGAAACTCATTGCCCACGTCAAAACGGTGGTGGAAGGCGCGCTGAGCCGGTTCAGCAAGCGGATCACCCGGGTCGAAGTCCACTCAGCGACGAGAACGGCGACAAAGGCGGCGACGACGACAACCGCTGCATGATGGAGGCCCGGCTCGAGGGCCGCCCGCCGATTGCCGTCACCAGCCAGGAGACGACGTGGAAAAGGCGGTTGCCGGCGCCGCCACCAAGTTGAAACATCTGATCGAAAGCACGCTCGGGCGCGAAAGCAGCTTGGCGGGCCAGCGCGACCATCGATAGAGCCGGCGCCGTATCGTACAAGAAAAAGGCGGACCCTTGTGAGGCCCGCCTTTTTACACCCGGCACTGTCATTCTGCGATACAGCGCGCTAGCGGACGAATTGCCCGACTCGTGCATCGCGCTGCTGAATTCGTGGGCACCATAACCGCCGACTGCGCGGAAACGCAATATCGGTCGGGAGTTGGGGTCGCAAACGCCGGCAGGCTTTGGCCGGCTTTTTCGCTGCGCGGCGATTTGCCAGCCGGCCGTAATATTGTGAGCGCCAATCAGATCGAAGCCGGCGCCTGACGGGCTCGAATAAATGCTGGCAAAATAGCCGCTCGCGCGCTGGACAGGGCGGCGGGGAGGTGGCAAAACGCCGGCCATCCCAACCGAAATCGAACGGCGGCGATGAAAAATTTCCTGCTGAAGCTGTTTACCTGGTGGAATTCGCAGACTTTCGGGACCCAGTTCTGGACCTGGAAGTACGGCGAAGCGGTCGGCACCGACGAATTCGGCAACAAATATTACCGCACCAAAGGCGGCAAGATCGACCCGACGCTGCTCTTTGAGCGCCGCTGGGTGATCTATAACGGCTATGCCGAAGCCTCGAGCGTGCCGCCGTCCTGGCATGGCTGGCTGCACCACACCGTCGATACGCCGCCGACGCAGGAAAATTATCAGCCGCGCGACGTGGCAGAAGCCGCACCGGCCCAACATGACCGGCACGCCGGCGCGCTTATCGTCCGCCCGGCTCGACGCTGGCTGCCGGCCAGCGGCCGAAAGCGACCGGCGATTACAAGGCCTGGACGCCGTAGCGAGTAGACGCCGTTCGCCGCGCCTCGTGCGGATCGGCCTTTTGCTGCAGGGGCCGCCCTTCCGCCGCCGCATTCGCCATGTTAACCGGACGCATCGCTTCGGATGACGGCGAATCCGCGCCCGTTTCTCCCAGGCGGAGAAGTCCGGTTTCATGGCGCGATTCACGATTCCCAATCAGTCAGCTGATAGATGACGCCGACTGCCGCTTCGGCTGCTGGTGCTGGCTATTGGCGGGGCCTGATTGCCGTGGCGCCGGCATTTGCGCAGTTCAGCTCGATCTTTTCCGATCAGCCGCCGCGTCCGCCCGGCGATGTGCCGGGCAATACCCAGCCCGACCACAACCATGCCGCCGGCCGATCTCGGTCAAGGCGGCAGCCGGATGTCCAAAGCCGCGTCCAGGTGCACCCGCCGCCGACCAATCTGAGCGCCGACCAGCCGCCGGCGCGGCCTTTGCCGGCGCCGATGAGCCTGCCGCCGGCGAGTCGGCCGGGCGGCGGCACCATCCAGTCGCAGCCTCTGCCGCACCGCCGCCGGGCGGCGACCGCGCAGCGCCGCCACGCCAGCCGCCGATGCAAAATCCGCCGCAGCCGGGCGCCACCGCCCAGCGGTGCCGCTCAACCCAACGCCTTGCCGGTTTGCCGCCCGGCATTCGCCAGCCGCCCGGCTCGCCGCAGCCGGCCGATACCTCGCCGCAGCCGGGCGATGAAGTGGTGGTGGAACCGCCGCCGCAGCGCATCGCCAATCCGACCGCGGTGTTTTCCGGCCTCGACAAGATCACCGGCCGCATCATCTCGTTCGACGTCGCCATCAACGAGACCGTGCAGTTCGGCGCGCTGCAGGTGACGCCGCGTGTGTGCTATTCGCGGCCACCGACCGAGACGCCGAACACCGATGCCTTTGTCCAGGTCGACGAGGTGACGCTGAAGGGCGAGATCAAGCGGATCTTCTCCGGCTGGATGTTCGCGGCCAGCCCCGGCCTGCACGCGGTCGAGCATCCGATTTACGACGTGTGGCTGACCGACTGCAAAGGCGGCGAAGGACCCGACGACGTCGCCGACTCCACTGCCGGACGACGCCGCCAAGCGCGCGAGTGCGACGCCGAAGGTGCGCCGCCGCTACCGCGCCCGCCGTTACGGCCGCGCGACACGCAGTAGCGTTCGCTGTTATCTAATCCTTGAGAATCGCCAGCGCTTCTTCGCCGCTGATCGGGCGGTCGATCGGCAGCGCGTCGAAGTCGGCGTCAGCCGGAGAGCGCCTCTTCCAGCAGCCGGTGATAGCGCTTCTTCGGCACCTCGACGGCGCCGAAGGTCTTCAGATGATCGGTGACGTATTGCGTGTCGCACAGCTTGAAGCCGCCGGCGCGCAGCCGCGCGATCAGATGCACCAGCGCGATCTTGGAGGCGTCGCGCGCGCGGTGGAACATGCTCTCGCCGAAATAGGCGCGGCCGAGCGAGACGCCGTAAAGTCCGCCGACCAGATTGTCGCCGTCATAGACCTCGACGGTGTGGCAATGGCCGAGGTCGAACAGGCCGCGGTAGATCTTGCGGATGCGGGTGTTGATCCAGGTGCTGGCGCGGTCGTCCTTGGGCTCGGCGCAGCCGTCGATGACGGCGTCGAAATCGCGGTCGACCCAGACCGTAAAAGGCGTGGTGCGCACGGTGCGCGCAAGCCGCGACGGGACATGGAACCCGTCGAGCGGGATGATGCCGCGCTGTTCCGGCTCGATCCAATAGAGCGCCGGGTCGTCGGCGTTTTCGGCCATCGGGAAAATGCCGCAGGCATAGGCCTTCAGCAGCACCTCCGGCGTGATCTCGATGACGGTATTTTCGCGGTTGGCCATGCGCGCCAAGTCTGCCGGGCCTGGCTCAATTGCGCAATCTTAACCTTTCGGTTCGCCCATCGGCATCAAAATTTCGAAAGTTTGAACGATTTGGCGCCGCGCGCGTTGGCAATGGACAGAGAGCGCAAACGTCAAACCGGGAATCGAGACGCCATGTCGCATGCCGCAGAGCCAATTTCGGTCTTGCTGGTCGAGGACGAGGTTTTGATCAGCGCGCTGGTAGCCGATGTGTTGCAGCGAACACGGATTCGCGGTGCACGAGGCGGCGGACGGACCGAGGCGCTGCGCTATATCGATTCCGGCGCGCGCGGTCGACGTGCTGTTCACCGATATCAATCTGCCGGGCGGCATCGACGGCAGCCGAACTGGCCATGCGCGTGCGCGAGCTGCGGCCGGAGATGCCGATCGTCTATGCCTCGGGGCGCTACAGCGCATGCCGGCATCGGGCGATGGTGTCGCGCTCGGTGTTCGTGCCCAAGCCCTACAATCCGGAGGATGTTTGCACGTTGCTCGGCCGCTTGACGGAGGCGGCATGACGCTGGTGGCACGCGGCCAGTGATGAGGCCGCGCTATGCGTTACGGTCTCCATGCCGCCTTTGGCGAGGAACTGTTCGAGCCAGTGGATATGGTAATTGCCGTCGATGATGTCGGCTTCACGCACCAGCTGGCGGAACAGCGGCAGCGTGGTGTCGATGCCGTCGACCACGACTTCTTCGAGCGCGCGGTTGAGCCGCATCAGGCTTCGGTGCGGGTCTTGCCGTGCACGATCAGCTTGCCGACCAGCGAGTCGTAATAAGGCGGGATGGTGTAGCCCTGATAGACCGCTGAATCGATGCGCACGCCAAGCCCGCCGGGCGCGTGATAGTGCAGGATCTTGCCGGGCGAGGGCCGGAACGTCACCGGGTTTTCGGCATTGATGCGGCACTCGATCGAGTGGCCGCGGAATTCGATGTCTTCCTGGCGGAGCGACAATTCGGCGCCGGCGGCAACGCGAATTTGTTCGAAGATCAGATCGATGCCGGTGATCATTTCGGTCACCGGATGTTCGACCTGGATGCGCGTGTTCATTTCGATGAAATAGAACTCGCCGTCCTCGTACAGGAATTCGACGGTGCCGACGCCGAGATAGTTGATCTCGCGCATCGCCTTGGCGACGGTTTCGCCGATCTTGTTGCGCGCTTCGACATTGAGCGCGGGCGAGGGGCTTTCCTCCAGCACCTTCTGATGCCGGCGCTGCAGCGAACAGTCGCGCTCGCCGAGATGGATGGCGTTGCCCTTGCCGTCGCCGAGCACCTGGATTTCGATATGGCGCGGCTGGCCGAGATATTTCTCGATATAGACGGCGTCGTCGCCGAAAGCGGCCTTGGCTTCGGTGCGCGCGGTCGACAAGGCGGTCGACAGTTCTTCGCGGCGAATTCGCGACCTTCATGCCGCGTCCGCCGCCGCCGGCCGCCGCCTTGATCAGCACCGGATAGCCGATTTTATCGGAAATCTTGGCGGCCTCGCCGTCGTCGGTGACGCCGCCGTCGGAGCCGGGCACGACCGGAATGCCGAGGCGCTTGGCGGTGCGCTTGGCTTCGATCTTGTCGCCCATGATGCGGATGTGTTCGGCCTTGGGGCCGATGAAGTGCAGGCCGTGATCGTTGAGGATCTCGGCAAAGCGCGCGTTCTCGGACAGGAAGCCGTAGCCGGGATGCACGGCGTCGGCGCCGGTGATTTCGCAGGCCGACAGAATGGCCGGGACGTTGAGGTAGGACTGTCTTTCGCCGCCGGCGGGCCGATGCAGACGCTCTCGTCGGCAAAGCGCACATGCATGGCGTCGGCGTCGGCGGTCGAATGCACCGCGACGGTCTTGATGCCGAGCTCCTTGCAGGCGCGCAGCACCCGCAGCGCGATCTCGCCGCGATTGGCGATGAGGATTTTATCGAACATGGCGTCTTCCCGGCGGCGCGAAAACCGTCACTCGATAATGACCAGCGGTTCGCCGAATTCGACCGGCTGGCCGTCCTCGAACAGAATCTGGGTCACGGTGCCCGAGCGCGGCGCCGGAATCTGGTTCATGGTCTTCATCGCTTCGATGATCAGCAGCGTATCGCCGGCCTTGACCTCTGGCCGACATCGATGAACGGCTTGGCGCCGGGTTCGGGCGCGCCATAGGCGGTGCCGACCATCGGCGAGATGACCACGCCGGGATGTTTGGCCGGATCGAGCGGGCGCGGCGCCACGGTTTCGGCCGGCTGCGCTGACGCGCGGCGGCGTGGCGCGGCGGCGCCGGCGCCGCGGCGACGGCAACGCGCGCCGCGGGCGACGCGCACGCGCTTGCCGTCCTGTTCGATTTCGATTTCGGTCAGACCGGTTTCGTCCAGGAGCTTGGTCAGCTCGTGGATCAGTTCATGGTCGACCAGCGATGGTTTCGGCGATTTGGCCATAACAACTTTCCGATTAATTAGGCGCAAGCGCCCGGTCCGAACGGCCGGGATCGCGCGGTCTTACTTTTCCTTGGCGCCAATCATGCCGGCGAGCCCGGCAATCGCCAGCGCATAGCCGTCGATGCCGAAACCGGCCATCACAGCCTTGGCGGCCTTCGACACATAGGAGTTGTGCCGGAAGATTTCGCGCTGGTGAATATTGGTGATGTGGCAGTTCGATCACCGGCACCTTCAGCATCAAGAGCGCGTCGAGAATGGCGATCGAGGTGGTGGTATAGCCGGCCGGGTTGATGATGAGGCCGGCGGCTTTGCTGGTCAGCGCCTCCTGGATCCAGGTCACCAGTTCGCCTTCGATGTTGGACTGGCGGAAGTCGATTGCAAGGCCGAACCGGTCGGCGGTGGCCCGGCACAGCTTTTCCACATCGGCAAGCGTGGCATGGCCGTATTTTTCCGGCTCGCGGGTGCCGAGCAGGTTCAGATTGGGTCCGTTGAGGACGAAAATCGTCTGGGCCATGGAGTTCCGGCAGGTTCGGGACGGGTTTTCGGGACGCGAAACTGTGGCGCTTTATAGGTGGGTCGGGCGGTCAGGGGAAGCCCGCAGGGCGGGACTGCCTTAAGGCGGGGTCACCTGCCGGCCCCCATGCAACGGCCGCCGGGCCTGTGGGCTCCGGCGGCCGAATTTGGCAGTCGATGGGGCAATCGAGGCGGCGGGCGCGCGGGCGCCCGGCCGTCAGGAGCCGGCCTTGTCAGCAGCTCGTCTTGCCGCAGCGCGTGGTGTTGATCGTCTCGCGCAGGGCATCGAGCCCGACCGCGCCGACCACGACGCTCATCGCCGATGACGTAGCTCGGCGTGCCGTTCATGCCGAGCTCCTGGGCCAGCTTGAAGTTCTCCTGCAAGGTCGTCTTGACCTCGGGGCTGGCCATGTCCTTTTGCAGCTGGGTCATGTTCATGCCGATCTCCTTGGCCACCGCCAACGCGCGCGCCTTGTCGGCATGGCCACGGCCGCCGAGAAGCTTCTGGTGGAACTCGAGATATTTCTTGCCGGTCGGGTCCTGCATCCGCACCGCAACCGCGACCTGCGCGGCTTCAACCGAGCCGGGGCCAAGCACCGGGAATTCCTTGAGCACGATCTTCAGCTTGGGATCGTCCTTCATCAGGGTCAGCATGTCGCCCATGGCGTGCTTGCAGTAGCCGCAATTGTAATCGAAGAACTCGACGAAGGTGACGTTGCCCTTCGGGTTGCCGAGATTGACCTGGTTTGGCGACGAGAACAAAGCGGCCGCGTTCTTTTTGACGGCAGTCTTGTGCTTTTCGGTTTCGGCAACCGCCTGGCGCCGTTCAAGTTCGGCCAAGGCTTCCTGCAGCACTTCCGGATGCGCGATCAGGTAGTCGTGCACGATCTTTTCGATTTCGCCGCGCTGCGGCGTCGAGAACTCGGCGGCGCGCAGGCTTTGCGGCAGGCACAACGCCAGCAACGCGGCGCCGATCATGGCGAGGGTTCGCGGGCTCGATGTCATCATATGTCGTCCTTGTGAGTGATCAGTTTCGGGCATTGGCATTGGGCCGGACATTGACGATGTCGTCGGCTTGCACCCAGGCGGGCGAACCGATTTTCAGCCGGGTCTTGGCGCGGGTCGCCAACTGGCGCGCGGTTGGGTAATCGGCACGGGCGAAGGCGGCCTGGGCGGCGGCGAGGTCGGCGTGGGCGTAGTCGCCCTTGCGGCCATAGGCCATCGCCAGCTGGGAATAGGCTTCCGGCGAACCGGGCTCGCGCATCAAAGCGTTGCGCAGCAGGTGGACCGCTTCCTCGGCGACCTTGGTCTTGTCGGTGGCGATCAGCGCTTGCCCGAGCAAAATCTCGATCAACGGCGCGTTGTGCGACAGATGGACGGCACGGCGTAGCGGCACGACCGCGTCGGCCGGCCGGCCGCCTTCCAACAGCGCCTGGCCCTTCAGTTCGTAGAAATAAGGGTTATTCGGTTCGCTCTGGATCAAGCCGTCGATCTGGACGATCGCCTGGCGCAAATCGGAATGGCGATAAGTCGAGATCGCGCGGGCATAGCGGGCCGGCAGGCTGTGGTCGGATAACGGATAGCGGCGCGCCACCGTGCCCGGCCGGTCGAGGAAGCCGGACAGCTTGGCCCGCATCATGTCGTGGCGCAGTTGCAGCGCCGGCGGGTCCGTGACGTTGTAATAGGGGCTGGCCTTGGCGATCTGCTCGAGCGCGGCGACGCGTGCCGCCGGCATCGGATGGGTCTGCAGATAAGGATCGACATTGCGCGAATTGAACAGCGACTCGTTGCTGAGCCGCTTGAACAAAGTGAGCATGCCTTTTGCGGATTGATGGGTGGCGTTGAGGAACTTCACGCCGGCATGGTCGGCCTGGTCTTCCTGGGTGCGGACATAAGCCAACAGCGAACGCTGGATCGCCGACTGCGGCGCCATGATCGCGGCGGCGCCGATATTGCCGCCGCTGGAGCGGGCGCCGGCCACCGCGGCGCCGACGCCGAGCAGCAGCGCGACGATCGAGGCGGTCTGCGCCGTGGCCAGTTGTTCGCGCAGCCGGATCAAATGGCCGCCGGCGAGATGGCCGGTTTCGTGCGCCAGCACGCCGATCACTTCATTCGGCGTCCTGGCGTCGAACAGCGCGCCGGCATTGATGAAGATGTGGCGCCCGTCCATGACGAAGGCGTTGAAGGCGCGGTCGTTGATGATGACCACCTTGACGTTCTGTTTGGCGAGGCCAGCGGCTTTGAGGATCGGCCGGGCGTAATCGCGCAACAGCTGTTCGATCTCGGTGTCGCGAATGATCGGCAGGCCGCGCTTTGCGGCGCCCTGCGCGTGCGCCGGCGTGACCGCCGCCGGGCCAAGGCCGGCGACCGCGACCGCCAGCGCCGTCATCACTGACAGGCTGCGCGCCAAGGCGCCAAACGCCTTTACTGGCTTGTCAGCCAGGGTCCTGATAGGTGTGCCGTGGTCGAGCATGTCAGCTTTCGTCAACGATCAACGCGCAACAATCGACGCGATTGCCGGCGAACTTAGGAGACGGGTATCACGGCGGTCAACGCAGCCTGAAATCACGAACCGGTCATGGACCATCGGGCGCCCGCCGAATACGCCGTTACCAAGCATTTTGAATGCGGCAGCAGCGGGGCGACAGGCGCATCCACCTTGAACGACAACACCCATATAGGGTGCCGGACGGAAAATTAAGATGCTTGAAACGGCAAAAAGTCTGCTCAAACCCTCGAAACGCAGCGATGTGCCGCCGTTTATCGTCATGGACGTGATGGCGGCGGCGGCCGCCCTGGAGGCGCAAGGCCGCTCGGTCGTCCATATGGAAGTCGGCCAGCCGGCCCGTCCGGCGCCGGCGACCGCGCTGGCGGCGGCCCGGGCCGCGCTCGGCCAGCGGATCGGCTACACCGAGGCGCTCGGCATTCCGTCGTTGCGGGCGCGAATCGCCCGGCACTACAAAGACACCTATGGCCTGGCGCTCGATCCGGCCCGGGTGGTGGTGACGACCGGTTCGTCGGGCGGCTTCATCCTGGCGTTTCTGGCGATGTTCGAGCCGGGCGACCGGGTGGCTCTGGCCAATCCCGGCTATCCGCCGTACCGGCATATCCTGACCGCGCTCGGCTGCGAGCCGGTGCTGATCGAGACTTCGGCTGCGACCCGCTGGGCGCTGTCGCCCGAAGCGCTGATCGCGGCCCACCGCCAAAAGCCGCTGCAGGGTTTGCTGGTGGCGAGCCCGGCCAATCCGACCGGCACCATGATGGATGCGCAACATCTGGCGCGGCTGATTTCGGTGGCCGAAGCCGAAGGCATCAAGGTGATCTCGGACGAGATCTATCACGGCCTCGATTACGCCTTTGCCGCCGAGACCGCCGCCAAGTTTTCCGAGCGCACGCTGATCATCAATTCGTTCTCGAAATATTTCTGCATGACCGGCTGGCGCGTCGGCTGGATGGTGGTGCCGGTCGAACTGGTGCGCACCGTCGAACGGCTGCAACAGAACTTTGCGATCTCGGTGCCGACTTTGTCGCAGGTCGCGGCGGAAGCCGCCTTCGACGGCCGCGACGAGATGGACGGCGTCAAGCAAGGCTATCTCGAAAACCGCCGGATTCTTGACCGAGGGCCTGCCGAAAGCCGGGCTCGATCAATTCCTGCCGGTCGATGGCGCGTTTTATCTCTACGCCAACATCGCCAAGTTTTCCGACGACAGCCTCGACTTCGCCAAGCGGATGCTGAACGAAGCGGGCGTCGCGGCGACGCCCGGTCTCGATTTCGATCCGATCGACGGCAAGCATTATTTGCGGTTTTGCTACGCCGGCTCGGCCGACGAGATGCACGAGGCCGTTAAGCGCATCGGGGCGTGGCTTAAGGGCTGACGACGGCGTCGGGCGCGTCAATGCAACGGGAGGCCTAGGGCGATGATCTTTCCGGTGACCTTCGGCGTGCTTATCGCCTTGATCGTTCTGATCGTCGTGAACGAGGCCGGCTTCAGCGGTACGTTGTTTGACAGCCAGTCGGTTGGCACGATCGGCGGTCTCTGCGTTTTGGCCGCCGCCTTCGGCGTACGCGTCCTGGGGCAATCGCGCAGGCGGGGATCGCATGCCTTGCGCAACGCCGCGATTTGGCTGGCAATCCTGACCGCGCTGGTACTCGGCTATTGGCTGTTCGGCGAACGGTGACGTGCGCGCTAGAACTCCACGTCGAGCTCGACCACTTCGTCCGGCTCGGCCTCGGCGCCCTTGATCCATTCCTTCATCGCCGGCAACGCCATGATCGCCTTGCAATAGGCGGCGCAATCCGAGTCGAGCTTGACGTCATAGGTGATGAAGCGGGTGACGACCGGCGCGAACATGGCGTCGGCCATGCCGGGCTTCTTGCCGAACAGGAACGGGCCTTTGCTGTTGGCCAGGCACTCGCGCCAGATCGACACGACGCGGTCGATGTCGGCTTGCGCGCCGGCCCAGACCTTGAAGCCGGGGTGATGCGCCTTCAGGTTCATCGGCAGCGCCGAACGCAGATTGGTGAAACCGGAATGCATCTCGCCACAGATCGAGCGGCAATAAGCCCGCGCCACCTTATCGGTTGGCAGCAGCCCGGCGTCCGGCATGGTCTCGTTGAGGAATTGCGCGATCGCCAGCGTGTCCCAAACCTTGATACCGTCGATGGTCAGGCACGGCACCAGGAAGGAGGGCGACAGCAGCAACAGTTCGGCGCGGGTCGACGGGTCGTCGCTGGCCACGCTCTGCTCCTCGAAGTCGAGGCCGGCGAATTTGCACAGCAACCAGCCGCGCATCGACCAGGAGCCATAATTCTTGCTGGCAATGGTCAGGGTCGGCGTGCTCGCCCCGGCTTTGGAGGAGGCCTGCGACGCGGTTTTGGACGAGGTTTTCGGCGCGGCTTTGGACATTGGGCAACCATGTCCCTTCTTTAAGTACGGCCCGGCATCCGGCAGGTTAGACGAAAGTTCAGACTAATCAATAGTTTCCCGTAGTGCAAAAAAGCATGGCGGAAGCCTTGTCCCCAGGCAGCCCTGCCCAGATTATTATCTCGCAGTGCAGCATAAAAAGGTTTAGCGTTATCAATCGGTCCGTAGCGACCACCCGGGGAATGGATGCTTTATCAGGCCTATCAGGCGCATTCCGACATCATGACGCCGGTGCGCACTTTCGCTCAGATGGCGATGGAGACCGTCGGCGCGCGCCTCAATGGCGGAGCCCGGCCGTCGCCGTTGAGCAACCTCAACGCCGCCTATGAGATGATCGCGCGGGCGGGGCTCACCCATACCCGGCCGGATTTCGGCATCGACAGCGTCAAGGTCGGCAGCCAGGAAGTGGCGGTCACCGAAGAGGCCGCGCTGGTGACGCCGTTTGCGACCCTGCTGCATTTCAAGAAAGACATCGACCAGGACCAGCCGCGCGTTCTGATTATCGCGCCGCTGTCCGGCCATTTTGCGACGCTGCTGCGCGCCACCGTGCGCACCATGCTGCCGGAACATGACGTCTACATTACCGATTGGCATAACGCGCGTGACGTTCCCTTGGCTGCCGGTCCGTTCGGCTTCGACGGCTACACCAGCCATCTGATCCAGTTCCTCGAAACGATCGGGCCAGGCGCGCACATGGTGGCGGTCTGCCAGCCTTGCGTCAGCGCGCTGGTGGCGGCGAGCGTGATGGCGCAGGGCGACCACCCGGCGCAGCCGCGCTCGATGACGCTGATGGCCGGGCCGATCGACACCCGCGTTTCGCCGACCAAGGTCAACGAGCTGGCCAAGAGCAAGCCGATGTCCTGGTTCGAGGAGAAGATGATCGGCACGGTGCCGGCGCGTTATCCCGGCGGCGGCCGCAAGGTCTATCCCGGGTTCGTCCAGCTGTCGGCCTTCATGGCCATGAACATGGACCGCCACGTCAAGGCGCACCGTGAGCTGTTCGAGAATCTCGCCAACGGCAATGTCGAGAAGGCCGAGCAGACCAAGGCGTTCTACGACGAATATTTTGCGGTGCTCGATCTCGCCGCCGAATTTTATCTCGAGACCGTCAAGCTGGTGTTCCAGGACCACGTGCTGCCGCTCGGCGAACTGACTTATGAGGGCGGTAAGGTCGAGCCGGCGGCGATCAAGCGCACCATGCTGTTCACGGTCGAAGGCGAGAAAGACGACATCTGCGCGGTCGGCCAGACTTTGGCGGCGCACGATCTGTGCACGTCGCTTCGGCCCTATCGCAAGAAGCACCATATGCAGGCCGGCGTCGGCCATTACGGCGTGTTCTCGGGTCGGACCTGGCAGAACCAGATCTATCCGATGGTCAAGAACGTCATCCTGCAGAGCGATTGAGCAAGGTCGTGGCGGCTTGCCGGCTAACGGCAGGGCGGCTTAAGGAAGTCCATGACCGGCATCGAGACCACCACCGAAACCGGCGCCGAAGCGCCAGCGCCGCGCCACAGCCTGGCCGAAGATATTTTCGCGATCTTTGTCGGCACACTGCTGGTGTCGTTCGGCGTCGTCATGTTCAAGCATGCCGGCCTGCTGACCGGCGGCACCGCCGGGCTGGCGTTTCTGATTTATTATCTCACCGGCCTGCCGTTCGGCGCCGCGTTTTTCCTGATCAACATTCCGTTTTATTGGCTGGCGTTCAAGCGCATGGGCTGGCGCTTCACCGTCAAAACGTTCTGCGCCGTGGCCGCGGTGTCGGTGATGTCGGAGGCGCATGGCCGGTTTATTCAATTCGGCCCGGCCGACCCGTTCTACACCGGTCTGGTCGGCGGGCTGGTGATGGGCGTCGGCTTTCTGGTGCTGTTCCGCCATCAGGCGAGCCTCGGCGGCGTCAATATCCTGGCGCTTTATCTGCAGGATCATTACGGCATCCGCGCCGGCAAGCTGCAAATGGCGGTCGATCTCACCATCCTGGCGGCGTCGTTTTTCGTCGTCGACCTGACCGCGCTGGCGGCCTCGGTCACCGGCGCGGTTGCGATGAATTTGGCGATCTGGATAAACCACCGCCGCGACCGCTACGTTGCCTGGTCGGCGCCGTAGCCCGCTCAAATTCGGCATCGTCTTACCGTCGACTTTGTCGGCCGTTAGAGTGGTTGCGGCCTGTGTGCAGATTCGCGCCGGCTTGGGGCGACGACCATGGCGACAACCAAGCTGCCGATCTTGCGTTCGGTCACGACGGCCTACCGCGACGGGTGGAATGCGATATCCGCGATGCCGGCGCTGGCCGCCGCCGCGCTGGTCATAACCCTGGCCATCAGCGTTCTGGAATATGCCCTGCCATTGCGAGCTTTGGTCCTGACCAGTCTCGGCGCGCTTCTCACCTTTTTGTTTAGCATTGCCCGGGATTTCTTGATCGCGCCGGTGATGATCGCCGTGCATCGCTTCATCGTGTTGGGCGATGTGACGCAGCGCTATGTTCTTGCGCCGCACCAGCGCCGGTTTCAGTTGTTTTTCGGATGGCTGCTGGCACTCACGACCGTGATCTCGCTGCTGAGTTTGGCGATCACGACATTCGTCGGCCTGCCGTTCGGCATACTTGTCGGTTTTGAGTTCGTCGCGGGGGTCGCGCTGGTCGTCGTTATGTTGCGGCTGATGATCCTGTTCCCGGCGGTCGCCGTCGATGCGCCCGGCGCCACGGCGGCGAATGCCTGGGCCGACAGCAAGGGCCACGCTTGGCGTATGTTCCTGATTATCGTGCTGACCTCGTTGCCGGCGCTGGTTGTTATCATTGCTTTTATGCCGATTGTCGGCATCGACCCACGCACCGGCAGTGGGCCTGGGGCCATTGCGGGGCTGGCCTTCAACGGCGTCGCTAATGTGTTTCTGATAGTCGTTTATGTAGCGATCGCGTCGCGGCTGTTTCAAGCGCTGGCCGACCGGCTGATACGTTAGACCTGGTGGCAGGGCTGCGGCGGCAAGTCTAGCGTTTGAAGCTCTCGAGCACGCCGCGCATACGGGCGGTTTTTTCCGCCTGTTCGTCGCCCTCCGAGGTCTCCGTCAGCCGGGCTTCGCAGTCGACGTTTTTGACCGACACCAAGCCGCCGGTGCGATTGTCGAACTTGATCTCTTCGCACAGCCGCTCGCGCGTGGCGAAAACGATCGAGCCGATGCTTTGCGCGTTGATGCTACGGCGCAACTCGTCCGCGGCATGGGCTTTGGCCGCCGCCTGCGCTTCCGCTGTCATCTTATTATCGTTGACGGCCGCTTCGCGGGATCCGCCGGGCTGCAATGCCGAGGTGATAAAAAATAGCCCCAGTAGCAGGCCGGCCAATCCCGCTGCCGCGATCACGAAACGCCGGCCGTCGCCTTGCCGCAGCCACAGCACCGCGCGCATCGAGGCGCGGATGCGCTTTTTCGGGCGCTTGCCCGTTGCCGCGATGACACGCTGCAAACGAGCCGCGTTCGCAGTGGAAAGCTGCGGCGCCGGCTTCAGTCGAGCGGGGTTAAAGGTTACGGCCATATTACTATCATACGCGCGGCGGGTTTGACGGGCGTTCAAGAATGTCGGTCAAATTGTAATGATATTGGACCAGTCATTTAACGGATGGGTGGCAACCGGGCGGCGAGGGGGCGCTATTTTCGGAAGCTGGTCAGAACGCTACGGATATTGGCGGTTCGCTCTTTTTTTTCTTCGGCCGGCGTCAGGCGGTTCAAGCGCGCGTCGCAGTCGACGTCCTTGATCGACAACATCCGCCCTGTGGCGTTGTCGAACCGGCGTTCCTCGCACTGCGAATTCGGCGAGACGAAAATGATCGAGCTGGTGCGAAGGGTCTGTTCTTCCGCCCGCCTCAATTTGTCAGCCGTGGCCATCGCGGTTGTCGCGGTCGTTGCGTGGTGTCGGACGGACGTCGCTTTACCGCCGCCGAGGAGGCTTGAGGGCTGAAAATCGGGAATCAGGATGAACAGGCTCAGCAAAATCGCGGCCACGGTTGCCGTCGCCACGACGAGGCGCACCGCGTCGTCGGGGTGAAGCCACATCGTGGAATAGTGCCGTCTTGAGCGCTTCTTTTTCATCACGGAGCCTATTTTTTAACCTGAATTAACGCCCTCATTCCGTAAATATACGCGTCATCGTTTGGGATGTTCTGAAGATAATCGATCAATTTGAATCGATATTAAGCGCAATAAACAAAACGCCCGGCGCGCATGTGCGGCGCCGGGCGATAGGCCGGGTCGGTCAGGTTTTGTTAACGATGCGGTCGCTATTTCTTCGCGGCCGCGGGCGCCATCGCGGGCTTTTTCTTCGGCGGCATTTTCTTCATCGCATCCTTGCGGGCCGCCGGCTCGTAATTTCGGTTGGCCATGCACTTCTTGATGAAGTCGTTGCGCTTCTTGCCGGTCAGCTTCTCATTGTCGGCGCCGAATTTGCAGGTTTCCATTTTCTGCGCCTTGGTCGCGGCGGCGGCCGGCGCCGCCAGCAGCGGCAAAGCCAGCAGGCTCAGGATGGCCACGGGCAGGATGGCCTTGGTCGGTCGCATCGGCGTCGCTCCCTTTGAGGATCGTGATTTGGCTGTCATCCTAGCATGCTTTGGCGAAAGTGTGTTCATACTACCTTAACGCGGCGGCGATGTTGCCGCCGTCGACGGTGGTGACGTCGGCGGTGGTTTTGAGCGCCAGCGCCTGGGCCAGAAAGGCCTGGGCGACGTCCTGGGCGGTGACCTCGCGACCGAGCAGATTGCCGCTCATATAGTCTTTTTCGCTGACCCCGCGGGCCGAGGCGCGTTGCTTGATGAAATCGCCGGTCAATAGCCCGGAGCGGATGCGGTCGGCATTGACCGCGTTGGCGCGGATGCCGTCGGCGCCATAATCGAGAGCGTATTGCCGGACCAGGAACAAGGTCGCGGCCTTGGGCAGGCCATAGGGCCCGAAATTGGCGCCCGGATTGACCGCCTGTTTCGAGACATTGAACAACAGGCAGCCGCCGGAGCGCTGCTTGAGCATGATCCGGACGGCGGCCTGCGCGACCTTCTGGTGGGCGAAGAAATTCAGTTCGAAACTTTCGCGCAACACCGTTCTCGTCGACTTCGCCGATCTTGCCTTGCCAGGCGGCGCCGGCGTTCGAGACCAGAATGTCGACGCCGCCGAACCGCGCCACCACCTGGTCGAAGGCGGCCCGCACCGACGCCGCGTCGGTGACGTCGCATTCGAGCGCCAGCGCGGCGCCGCCGATGGTTTTGGCTTGCGCCTGGGCGGCGGCAAGATCGCGGTCGAGCAGGGCGACTTCCGCGCCGGCTTTCGCAAAGGCCATCGCGGTGGCCGCGCCGATCGCGCCAGCGCCGCCGGTGATGACGGCGATCTGACCGGCCAGCGGCAAGGGCTTGGCCGAGCCGAGCTTGGCCTGTTCGAGCGGCCAATATTCGCAGTCGAACATGTCGGCTTCGGAGATCGACTCGAAGTGGCCGATGGCTTCGGCATTTGTAATGGTTTCGACCGCGGCTTCGCGCTAGATCGGCGGCGATGCCGGCTGCCTTGGCGTTGCGTGCCCATGCCGAACAGGCCGAGGCCCGGCACCAAAGCGACGCGCGGGGCGGGGTCGAGCATGATGCGGGCTGTTGCCGACGCGGGCATTGTTGCGTTCGAAATAGTCGCGGTAATGCGTCGACGAAAGCGGCGACCGCCTGGCGCGTGCCGGCTCGCGAAGTCCGCCGTCGTCGCCGTCTTTCGGCGCCGGCACGCACCAGCGGCCAGTTCTTGGTGCGGATGGTGTGGTCGGGCGTGATGACGCCGCGCTGGCATAATCGGCGACGTCCTTGCCGTTGACGAAATTCAGGATCGCGTCGCTCGTGCGGAAATCGAGAATGAGCCGCGTCCACGCGCCTTCGTTTTTGTCGTCCTTGATGGCGCAGGCGCCGCGCACAATCGGCGCGATATCGGCGACGATCGCGACTTGTTGCGGCAATTGCGCACTGACGAATACCGACTTTGCGATTTTTCGTCAGCCGGTCTTCGGCCAGCGTGACCAGTTCGATCATGCGCTCGTAGGCTTCGCGCGCATCGGCGCCGAAGGTGAAGATGCCGTGCTTTTCCAGGATCAGGCCGTCGACCTTTGGATCGGCGTCGAACACTTCCGCCGATTTCTTGGCCAGACCAAAGCCGGGCAGGATGTAGGGCACCACGCCCATGCGCGTGCCATAGACTTCGCGCGCGCGTTCCGGGCCGTTCGGCTGGTCGATCAGTCCGAGCACGGCGGAGGAATGCGTGTGGTCGACATATTTGTGCGGCACGAAGGCGTGCAGCAGCGTCTCGACCGATGGATTGGGCGCCATCGGATCGATCAGGTTGGCGCGTTGCACGCGCACCATCTCGTCGTCGGGCATGGCGTCGCGAACGCGCAGTTTGCGCAAGGCCTCTAGCCGCACCGCCGGCATGCCGGCCGGCTCGATGGTGGCCATGTCCCAGCCCGAGCCTTTGACGCACAAGCACCTCGACCTCGTCGCCGACGCAGATCGCGCGTGCGCGTTTTCAGCGAGGTATTGCCGCCGCCATGCAGCACCAGCCTGGGATCGCGGCCGAGCAATTGCGTGGTGTAGACGCGCAAGCGCCAGATCGGCGGCGATGCCGGCTTTGCCGTAGCGGTCGACCGCGTCTTTAGCGTCGCGTTCGTTCCACGCTGACTGCGTATTCGTACCGGCTCAATATTGATGACTGCGTTGGTTGCACTATTTCATTGTGCCTGCCGCGGTGCCTTGCGCCGCAAGACGCAAAACGCCCCCGGACGAAAAGTCCGGGAGCGTTTTAATTCTGTCATATCAATATGCTGTGGGCGTTAGCCCTTGTCGCCGAACAGGCGTTTGCCCCACCAGCCGCGTTTGGGCGCGGCGTTTTCGCTGGCGGTCGAGACGATCACCGGCGTTGGCGGCGGCAAGGTCGTGGCCGGTGTCGGCGCCGCATCGCTGGTGGAGATCGGCGCCGGTTCGCGGATGGTCGAACGCCGGCGCGGCGGCTCCTTCGGGCCGGCGTCGTCGGCGGCGTTTCGCTCATCGTCGGCGCGGCGACCGGCACGGGCTGCTCCTCGGCCGGCGCGCGTTCAAAGCCATTGGCCGGCGCAGAAGCCGTGCGGACGATCGAGATCCTCGACCGCGCTCACCAGTTCGGGTTCGACGTTGCAATGGCGGCTACCATTCCGGCGTCGTCGCCGGAGTCGCTGCCGTTGTCGTCGCCAGCCTGCATCGGGCGCTTCGCCATCGCGATGGCGATTGCGGCGTCCACCACGGCGGCCGCGCCGGCGCCGGCGGCGGACGTCGTCGTTTTCGCCGAACTCGGCGCGCCTTCGGCGCGCGGCTGTGCTGCCGCTCGATGCCGGCTTCTTCCGGCTGCGCCATCCTGATCTTCGTGCGCGATCGCGTGCTCGCAAGGGCTCATCGTCTTGCGGCGCGGCGGCGCGCGATCCGCGGCCTTCGCCACGACCTTCGCCATTGCGGCCACGGCCGCGGCCACGCCGGCGCCGCTTGCGCGGGCCGCGCTATCGCGTTCGCCATCCCGCCTCGGCGTCTTGCGCCTGCGGCGTTCGTCGTCACCGTCTTCGTCGTTTTCCACCGTCTCGATCGAGGAGGCGGCGGCGATCATCGGTTCGCTATCGTCTTCCTCGGCGACATCCTCGTCCGGCTCGACGTAATCGTCTTCCTCGAGCGGAATGGTCATCGGCGGCGCGGCGGCCGCGATCGCCTTGGCGGCGTCCGGCGTATGCATCTGTTCGCCGCGATCGACGATGTAGGAGACCTGCGCGTTCACCGTCGGGTCGGCGGTGACTGGTAATGGTAATGCGGAAGCGCTCTTCCAGCGCGCGCAGATGGGCGCGCTTGTGGTTGAGCACATAAAGCGCGACTTCCGAGCGCGTGCGCACGATCAGATTATGCGTCGCGCCCTTGTTGAGCGTGTCTTCGATCGCGCGCAGCAACTGCAAGCGCGACCGAGGAGACCGAGCGGACATGGCCGAGGCCGCCGCAGATCGGGCATGTTCTCGGTCGAGCGATTCCAGCACCGAGGTGCGGATGCGCTGGCGCGACATTTCGAGCAGGCCGAAATGCGAGATGCGGCCGACCTGGATGCGGGCGCGGTCGTGCTTGAGCGCGTCTTTCATGCGCCGCTCGACCGTAGCGGTTGTTGCGGCCTTCGTCCATGTCGATGAAGTCGATGACGATAAGCCCGGCGAGATCGCGCAGGCGCAATTGCCGGGCGACTTCGTCGGCCGCTTCGCAATTGGTTTTGAGCGCGGTGTCTTCGATGTGGTGCTCGCGCGTGGCGCGGCCCGAGTTGACGTCGATGGCGACCAGCGCTTCGGTCTGGTTGATGACGATGTAGCCGCCCGAGCGCAATTGCACGGTCGGCTGGAACATGGCGTCGAGCTGGCTTTCGATGCCGTAGCGCGTGAACAGCGGCGTGCCGTCCTTGTAGAGCTTCACGTTCTTGGCGTGGCTCGGCATCAGCATGCGCATGAAGTCGCGCGCTTCCTTGTAGCCTTCGTCGCCGGAGACGATGATCTCGTCGATGTCCTTGGAATAGAGATCGCGGATCGAGCGCTTGGTCAGCGAGCCTTCCTCGTAGACCAGCTTCGGCGCCATCGACTTCAAGGTCAGGTCGCGCACGGTTTCCCACAGCCGCAGCAGATATTCGAAGTCGCGTTTGACTTCCATCTTGGTGCGGGCTGGCGCCGGCGGTGCGCAGGATGACGCCCATGCCTTCCGGCACTTCCAGTTCCTGCGCGATTTCCTTCAGGCGCGAGCGGTCTTCGCCCGAGGTGATCTTGCGCGAAATGCCGCCGCCACGCGCGGTGTTCGGCATCAGCACCGAATAGCGGCCGGCGAGCGACAGATAGGTGGTGAGCGCCGCGCCCTTGGAGCCGCGCTCTTCCTTGACCACCTGCACCAGCATGACCTGGCGGCGCTTGATGACTTCTTGGATCTTGTAGTTGCGGCGGAAACGCGGTGCGCGCTCCTGCGCTTCTTCGAGCGCGTCGGCGCCGCCGACGGATTCGACGTGTTCTTCTTCGTGACCGTCATCGTCGTGATGGTCGTCGTCGCCATTATGATCGCCATGGTCGTCGCCGTGATCGTCGGCATGGTCGGACCATTTTCGGCGGCGTGCTCGTCGTTGTCGCCTTCGGCCCGGTCGTCGGCGGTCGCCGACTGGGCATCGGGCAGCAGCATTTCGTCGCCGGTCTCGGCGTGGTCGTCGCCGCCTTCCGGGTAGGTGGCGGGCGCGACGGCGTCGGCGGCCGTCTGCGCGGCCGTCTTCGGCTGCGGTCGTCCGCGGCGGTATCGACGGTTTCTTGCGACCTGTGGCTTCGGCTCATAGGCCGGCATGTCGGCGGCGGTGGCGGCGATCTCGCCGGTGTCACTCGGCTGATCCATTCCGGTTTGCGCTCGGCCGTCCTTCGTGGCATTGCGAATCAGCGTCGCCATCGCGGCTGCCGGCGCCGAACCGGGCAATTCGAGTCAGTGTCCGGCTCGACCGGCGTCAGATGCCGCCTCAAACGCCGCTTCGCCGGCGGCGATATCGGCTGCGGCGTGGTCGGCTGCATCGGCCGCGACCGCTTCCGAGTCGCGGGTCGGATCGCGCTGGCGGTCGGAGCCGGAGCGGCGATGACGGTTGCGGCCGCCACGGCCGCCGCCACCACCGCGCTTGGCGCGGTTGTCGGCGTCGGCGTCGGCGGCTTTGGCGTCGCGCTCTTCCTGCGCGATCAGCGCCTGCCGGTCGGCGACCGGGATCTGATAGTAGTCGGGATGGATTTCCGAGAAGGCCAGGAAGCCGTGGCGGTTGCCGCCGTAGTCGACGAAGGCCGCCTGTAGCGACGGCTCAACGCGGGTGACTTTGGCGAGGTAGATATTACCGCGAAGCTGTTTGCGGTTAGCGCACTCGAAGTCGAATTCTTCGACGCGGTTGCCACGCAGCACAACCACCCGTGTTTCTTCCGGGTGGGTCGCGTCGATCAGCATTTTGTCGGGCATAGGAAATTCTCACTGAGGCGCACCCGCCCGGCGAGCTCGCGCGATCGATAACGGCGCAAAGCGACGCGAATGGGGAGGTCAGCCTGATGGGGTTTAGGGGGAAGGGGCGCGTTTTCACGCGAAGAGGCGAAGGGTCTGGCCCATAGCAAAACGCGCAGTCACGAGAGCTTCGCGAAAGCGTGGGACCTTCAATTGCCTTTGCTGCGACTTTGGCAGCATGAATTCTGCGACCCGTAGCGCTGCGGCCGCGCCAGAGCAGGGCGCCGCCGAGGTTTATCATCGCTGACGACCTCAAATGCGATAAGCCAATGTGGCCAAACGCTGATTTCCGGGTGTCCTTCACAAGGGTTTCGGCTCGCTTCGCCGTCCGTTCGGCCTGCCTCCTCGAGGGGCCGATCCTGGACTGGCGGGCCGGGGGCCCGAACGCGGCACAACCGGAACTTTAACCGTCAGCAGACTCTATGTACGGCTGGAATCTCTCAATAGCAAGCAATGGGTTGGCGGATGACCGGGTCGGTTCGCACAGCCGGCATATCGGCCGCTGAATTGCCCCGAAACGTGCGGGCCGAAGGTCGTCTGGCCTCAGACCGCGCAATTCGCCGCGGCTTTCGCGGCCACACCGGTCGCCGAAACTGTCCCGCTCGCTTAACTTCCGTTAACCAAAGCAGCGCCTAATGCGCTAGTAAAACGAACGCCGAAAGGGTCCGGATTCGTGAACATTTAGCCGAATTTGCCAGTTCCACGGCCGCGCTCGGTGCTGTCTTGCCACGATGTGCGATCGCCGTTTCGGCGGGCGTTTCGCCGCCGAGCGCGGCCGGTGGCGCGCCAAAGGCGCTGGCGGCGGCCGTCGCCAACCTGCCGGCGGCGACCGACGTGCGCGTCGGCGGCGACGACAAGCAAGACCCGCTTCATCATGGACCTGACGCGAGAAATTCGAAGTCACCGCCTTCGCGCTCGCCAATCCCTACCGGGTGGTGGTCGACCTGCCGCAGGTGGCCTTCAAGCTGCCCGACAAGGCCGGCGAGCATGGCCGCGGGCTGGTCAAGGCTTTCCGCTTCGGCCTGATCATGCAGGGCGGCTCGCGCATCGTGCTCGACACCAAAGGGCCGGTGAACATCGACAAGGCCTTCGTGCTGCCGGCCGATGCCGGCCAGCCGGCGCGGCTGGTGCTCGATCTGTCGCGCGACCGACCGCGCCAGCTTCCTGCGCACGATTCGCTCGGCAAGCCGCCGGTGCGCAGCGCCGCCATCAGCAACAGCGAGGTGGTGCCGAAGGCCGACGGCGACACCCGCCCGCTGATCGTGCTCGATCCCGGCCATGGCGGCATCGACACCGGCGCGCGGGCCGCCGAGCGGCGAGATGGAAAAGGACATCGTGCTGCAATTCGCGAAGAAACTGCGGCAACGGCTTGAGCGGTACCGGCAAATACCGGGTGGCGATGACGCGCTCCGACGACACGTTCATTCCGCTGAGCGAACGCGTGCGCTTCGGCCGCGCGCATAATGCCGCGCTGTTCATCTCGATCCATGCCGACGCGATCCCGCAAGCAGCGAGGGCCAGGCCGAGGGCGCTACCGTCTATACGCTGTCGGAGAATGCCTCGGACGCGGAAGCCGCGCGGCTGGCCGAGGCCGAGAACAAAGCCGACGTCATCGCCGGCGTCGATCTGACCGCCGAGCCCGACGACGTCGCCAATATCCTGGTCGATCTGGCGCAGCGCGAGACCAAGACCTATTCGACGCTGTTTGCCCGCAACGTGGTGGGCGAGTTCAAGGGCACGGCGCGCCTGCACAAGCATCCGCTGAAGTCGGCCGGCTTCAAGGTTCTGACGGCGCCGGACGTGCCCTCGGTGCTGGTCGAACTCGGCTACATGTCGACCAAGGACGATTTGAAGCTGTTGACCTCGGACGGCCTGGCAGGCCAAGACCGCCAATGCCTTGGCGCAGGCGGTCGATACGCTTTTTCGCGCCGCGGCTGGCCCGCGGCAGCAATGCCGGAAAGGCAAATTGACGCGCAATTGATGAAAAACTGGCCTCAGTTTCAACATAAAACCAAGCGACCAGAGAGGCTTGCCGGTATAGTCCTTGCTGCTATAGGATCGGCCGCGGCCAAGACCGCGATCCCGATTCGGATCGACGCGGGACCTTGCGCTGATGAAATTCATTCTGCGCTTCCTCGGCTTCCTGTTCGCGGCGGGCACCATTGTGTTCGTCGTCGGCGTGGCCGCGGTAGCGGCGCCTGCTGTGGCACTATTCCAAGGACCTGCCGGACTATTCCCAGCTGCAGGATTACGAGCCGCCGGTGATGACGCGGGTGCATGCGGCCGACGGTTCGTTGGTGGCCGAATATGCGCGCGAGCGTCGGCTCTACATTCCGATCCAGGCGGTGCCGAAGCTGGTGATCACGCGTTCCTCGCCGCCGAGGACAAGAATTTCTACGAACATGGCGGGCTGGATTTCACCGGCATCGCGCGCGCGGCGTTCACCTATCTCCAGAACTACGGCTCCGGCCGACGGCCGCAGGGCGCTTCGACCATCACGCAACAGGTCGCCAAGAACTTCTTGCTGACAAACGAAGTCTCGCTCACCCGCAAGATCAAGGAAGCGCTGCTGGCGCTCAAGATCGAGCGCACTTATTCGAAGGACAAGATCCTCGAACTGTACTTGAACGAAATCTATCTCGGCCTTGGCGCCTACGGCATCGCCGCCGCCTCGCTCGTCTATTTCGACAAGGCGGTCAACGAACTGACCATTCCGGAAGCCGCCTATCTCGCGACGCTGCCGAAGGCGCCGAACAACTACAATCCGTTTCGCCAGCCGCGAGCGCGCGCTTGAGCGCCGCAACTGGGTGATCGACCGCATGGTCGAAGCCGGCTTCATCAAAGCCGCCGATGGCGAGAAGGCCAAGCGCACCGGCCTCGGCGTGACCACCAAGGCGGCGACCGCGCATACCTTCTCGGCCGAATATTTCGCCGAGGAAGTGCGGCGCGAACTCTATGACCGCTACGGCGAAAAGAAGCTGTACGAAGGCGGGCTGTCGGTGCGCACCACGCTCGACACCAAATATCAGGTGCTCGCGCGCAAAGCGCTGACCGACGGCCTGGTGAAATACGACGAGGCGCGCGGCTGGCGCGGGCCGATCAAGAAGATCGATATTTCCGGCGACTGGGGCGTCAAGCTGGCCGAGGTCAAGGCGCTCAACGACGTTGCGCCGTGGCGCGCCGCGGTCGTGCTCGAGGTCGGCGATCATTCCGCGCGCATCGGCTTGCAGCCGGGCCGCGATCCGGGCGGCGATATCAACAAGGAACGCGACATCGGCATCATTCCGCTCGACGGCATGAAATGGGCCAAGACCAAGCGGCAAGCCGGTCAAGAAGGCCGAGCGACGTGGTCGAGCCCGGCGACGTCGTTTATGTCGAGCCGAAGGATAAGAAAGACGGCCAGTATACGCTGCGGCAGGTGCCGGAAGTATCCGGCGCGATGGTGGTGGAAGATCCCTAGACCGGCCGCGTGCTCGCGATGGTCGGTGGCTTCTCCTACGACCAGAGCCAGTTCAACCGCGCCACGCAGGCGTTGCGCCAGCCCGGCTCCTCGTTCAAGCCGATCGTCTATGCCGCCGCCCTCGACAACGGCTACACGCCGTCGACCTTGGTGCTCGACGCGCCGATCGAACTCGATCAAGGGGCCGGGCCAGGCGGTCTGGAAGCCGGAAAACTACGAAGGCAATTTCTTCGGGCCGTCGACCTTGCGCTTCGGCATCGAGCATTCGCGCAACGTCATGACGGTGCGGCTGGCGCAGGACATCGGCATGCCGCTGATCGCGGAATACGCCAAGCGCTTCGGCGTCTATGACAGCCTGCCGCCTTATCTGTCGTTTGCGCTCGGCGCCGGCGAGACCACGCTGCTGCGCATGGTGACGGCCTACGCCATGCTCGACAACGGCGGCAAGCGGGTCAAGCCGACGCTGATCGACCGCATTCAGGATCGCTACGGCCACACCGTCTATCGCCACGACGAACGCGAATGCATCGGCTGCGACGCCAAGAAATGGGACAACCAGCCCGAGCCGTCGCTGATCGACCGGCGCGAGCAGGTGATCGATCCGATGACCGCCTATCAGATCACCTCGATGATGGAGGGCGTGGTGCAGCGTGGCACCGCCGCCAACGTCGGCTTCCAGAAGGAAGTCGGCAAGCCGGTCGCCGGCAAGACCGGCACCACCAACGACTACAAGGACGCCTGGTTCATCGGCTTCACGCCCGACGTCGTGGTCGGCGTCTATATCGGCTACGACAAGCCGCGCAGCTCGGTCGCGCGGCCACCGGCGGCGGACTGGCGGCGCCGATGGTGAAGGACTTCATGAAGGTCGCGCTCGCCGACAAGCCGGCCGTGCCGTTCCGCGTGCCGCCCGGCATCAAGCTGATCCGCGTCGATCTCAAGACCGGCATGCGCGCCGGCCCCGACACGCAAGAAGGCGATCCTGGAAGCCTTCAAGCCCGGCACCGCGCCGCCTGACAGCTATTCGGTGATCGGCTATGGCGACGGCCAGAGATCGGCGGCCAGGGCTCGGCGCCGGCGGGCTTCTTCCGCCGAGCCAGCAGGGCGTCTCGCCCGAATCCGGCCGCGCGGTGCGCTCAGGCACCGGCGGGTTGTACTGAGCGGCTCCCGGCTTGGGCGTTAACGGCTGCAGAAGGTTGCGCCGGCGCCGCCGGCGACCGTTAAATCCCCCGATCACAATTCTCGAAGAGGCGCCACCGCAGTGGCTACTGGAACGGATATGCGCGCGGAAACACAGAATCTCGTCGAAGAAATCAAGCAGTCGGTCGGGCTGCTGAGGAGGCATCTTTGACGTCGATACCGCGACGCGCCGCCTCGCCGAACTGAACAAGGCGGCCGAAGACCCGAATTTCTGGAGCGACCAGGCCAAGGCCCAGCGCACCATGCGCGAGCGTGACGCGTTGGAGGACCAGCTCAAGGCGATCGGCCGCATCGAGCAGGACCTCGACGATCAGTTGACGCTGATCGAGCTCGGCGAATCCGAGAAGGACACCGCCACCGTCGGCGAGGCCGAAGGCGCGCTGAAGAATCTTAAAGACAGAAGTGGCGCGGCGCGAACTGGAAGCGCTGCTGTCGGGCGAAGCCGACGCCAATGACTGCTATCTCGAAGTTCATGCCGGCGCCGGCGGCACCGAGAGCCAGGACTGGGCCGAGCATGCTGCTGCGCATGTATGTGCGCTGGGCCGAGAAGCGCAGGCTACAAAGTCGAGTGGCTCGAAGAGAGCGAAGGCGAGGGCGCCGGCATCAAATCGGCGACCGTGCAGATCAAGGGCCACAACGCCTATGGCTGGCTCAAGAGCGAGAACGGCGTGCACCGGCTGGTGCGGATTTCGCCGTTCGACGCCAATGCGCGGCGGCATACGTCATTTGCCAGCGTCGTGGTGTTCCCGGTGATCGACGACCGCATCAAGATCGAGATCGACGAGAAGGATGTGCGCACCGACGTGATGCGTTCGGGCGGCGCCGGCGGCCAGCACGTCAACAAGACCGAAGTCGGCGGTGCGCCTCACGCACATTCCGACCAACACGGTGGTGAAGTGTCAGCAGGATCGTTCGCAGCATCGCAATCGCGCGATGGCCTGGGACATGCTGCGCGCGAAATTGTTCGAGGCCGAGATCAAGCGGCGCGAGGACAAGGCGGTGGCGTTGCAGGACGCCAAGACCGACATCGGCTGGGGTCACCAGATCCGCTCTTACGTGTTGCAGCCCTATCAGATGGTCAAGGACCTGCGCACCGGCGTTTCGAGTTCGGACGCCGATGGCGTGCTCAACGGCGATCTCGACTTGTTCATGCAGGCGGCGCTGGCGCAAAAGGCGTTCGGCGGCGGGCCGGAGAGCGTCGAGGACGTGGAGTAGCGGTCAGCCGTTTTAGGCTGCCGCAAGGTGCTGCCAACGATGGCCCGCCGGCTCAAAGCGGGTTTTCTCACGTAATTTCAAACCATTAGGCGGATTTCCGAATTCCGCCGTTTCGTGATGGCGAGCACAGTCGACCGGTGCGCGCGCTCCTATTCTGACAATCAAAGAGGCCCTGCAAAGAGTTCATGCGAGGTCCCGGATCAGAAACAGGAGCGTGTCATGGTCAAAGTCACCAACGCCATATTGGCCGCCGCCGCTGTCGCTGCGCTTGTGACCTTATTGACCGGTTCGAGCGGCCGTCTGGACGCCAGTCCGATGCCGGAGCCAATTCAATCGGCGATCAAGGCCTGCAGCCAGCAACCCTGGCCTTATCAGAATTGCGTCGGCACGCCTTATGGCGATCCGCGCATTCGGCTGATCGAGATCAAGTGAGAGAGTTGGGGTGTCGGCGCGACGGTTAGATATTCGTGCCAAGCACGCCGCGGCCGAGCCTTAAGCCCGCGCGCAGGAATTTCTGCGGATTGACCGGCTTGCCGTTGATGCGGGTTTCGTAGTGCAGATGCGGGCCGGTGGATCGGCCGGTCGAACCGATGCGGCCGATCTCCTGGCCGAGCCTCACGTGCTGACCGATCTTGACTTCGATCTTGGACATATGACCGTAGCGGGTCGACAGCCCGTTGCCGTGGTCGACCTCGACCATGTTGCCGTAGCCGCCGTGCCAGCCGGCGGCGGTAACGGTGCCGTTGGCGGTGACGTGCACCGGCTCGCCAGTTTCGCCGCGCAGGTCGATGCCGGTATGGATAGCCGGCGTTCCGAGAAACGGGTCCATGCGCATGCCGAACGGTGAACTCATATCGACCGGGCCGGTGATCGGTTTGCGAACCGGCACGCTGACCAGCGTTTGGCTGTAGCGGTTGACCTGGGCGCGCGCGACATTGACCCGGTAGAGCTGCCGCGCGAAAGCGCTGGCGCCGGGCTTAGGCGGTTTCAACGCCACGAACGGACCGCCGATGCCGTGAGCGCCTTTGCCGACCTTGACGCCGAGATCGGCGAGCACGCCGCCGATGCGGCGAACTTTGGTGTCTGCCTGTTCTTCCATGTCAGAGAGCGCGGCGGTCTGGCGGCGTTCGACTTTGTCGAGCGACAATGACACGCGGGTCAGAAGACCGCTAAGTCCGCCGGCGGTGACGTTGCTGGCGTAGCGGTTTTGGCTCGACGCCAGTTCGCGCGATTGCAGCCGGGCTTCACGATCGGGCGGGGCGACAAACAGAACGGTATCGTTGATCGGCGTCGGTTTAAGCGGGCGGCGCTCTGCCGGCAGCGGGGCCGAGATCCGCGACGGCTTGATCGAGCCGGTGATGATGCCGTCGGCGCTTAAGGCCGAGCTGCGCTGTTCGAGCGCCGACTGGCGCCGCAGCAGGCCCTGCAATTTTTTCTCGAACTGCTCCTGGTCGAGTAATTGCCGGCTGGTGATGCGGTCGACCTGGGCGCGCAATTCGGCGATGCGGTCTTCGTAGGCGAACTGCATGTTGGCCTGGCGGCCGATCAGGCGCGTCAGCACGTCTTCGCGGAAGGCGAAATAGGTGCCGGTGGCAATCGACCAGACGCCCATGATCACCAGCGTGCCGACCACGATCCAGAACGCGACCGGGCCGATGCGGATCTGGTGGCCGGCATGAGTCAGGGTGTAGCCGGCGCCTTTGCCGCCATGCGCTTTTTTGGCAGCGTGGCCGCGGTGGAGGTGGCGCGATACGGTTTCGGTGGATTGCGGGCGGGGCGGGGCGCCGGCGTGGTCATAGTGGGAATAAGCAGAATGCGACATGAACGCTCCGCGCCAGTTCGACCGCGGAGACGGGTCGAGACCTTAGCTAACACTAGAGCCCCGATATCAAACGCATATGGTTAAGAAACCGGTAAATCCGGGCCGGCCGCGGCGTTTTTCCGCAGCTAGTGCAGGGGATTACAAGCCGCGTGCGGCTTCGAGCACATCCTCGGCATGACCCGCGACCTTGACCTTGGGCCAGACCTTGGCGATCCGGCCTGTGCCGTCGATCAGGAAGGTCTTGCGTACCACGCCCATGAACTTGCGGCCGTACAGCGATTTTTCCGCCCAGGCGCCGTAGGCTTCCAGCATGGCCTTGAACTCGTCGGAGCCCAGCGCGATCGACAGTTTGTGCTTGGTCTTGAATTTAGCCTGCGCGGCGACCGGATCGGCGGATACGCCGAGGATATCGGTGCCGGTCTTGGCGAAGGCGGCGCGCAAGGCGGAGAAGGCGATGGCCTCCTGGGTGCAGCCAGGGGTATTGGCTTTCGGATAAAAATACAGGACCAAGTTGCGGTTTTTGAAGTCCTTGAGCGAGACCGTGGTTCCGTCATCCTGGGGCAGGCGGAAGGCCGGGGCTTTGGCGCCGACCGCGAGTTCCGGCGCGCTGTTTGGCACGGTATCTTTTGCTGTGCCTTTGCCTTTTGCTGTCCCGTTTCCCTGCGCTTTTTTCACGGACATACGCCTTCCTTTCGTCGCTTTCGGCCGGTCAATGTCGGCAATGCCATTTGCTCCGGGTGGATGCAACCGGCACCGTCCTCATGTTTTCGCTGGCGCGCGTGGCGAATCGTCAAGCCGCGTGCAAATTGACTGGTAAAAGGGGGCCAGCGCGATGAAAAAAAGCTGGCGGCTGGCCGAAAAGCGCATGATCGCGAAAGCCGGTCACGCTACGGGGATGACGACCACGCGCAGGCACCACGTGAGGGCATGACAGGTAAAGACCACCATCACCGGCATCCGGCCAAGCCGGCTGACAAGTCGGCTCACGAGTCGGTTGATAAGCCTGTTGAAGATGCTGCTGAGCGGCAGGCGGTGAAGCATGTGCCCAAACATGATGCGACGCATGACGCCGCGCACGAGGTCCCGCAGCACGGACGGCATCGTGCCAAAGATGCCGGCAAACCGGCCGCGAGCCACGCGCCGCATCCGCAGCATTCCGAGCACACGCATCCTGACCATCGCGCGAAACATCCGCACCATGCCCAACACGCCGAGCCCGGTGCGCGCCGCCGGCGCTGGTCCGGCATGCGCCGCGGCGTGGTCAAGTTTTTGCGCCGTCCGTTGCTGCGCCGGCTGTTCTGGGGCTTCACCATCACCTTCGCGCTGGCCACCGTCGCCGTGCTTGGGCTGTGGTGGCGTCTGTCGACGCGGGCCGATCGAACTCGATATCGCCACGCCTTATCTGAAGGCGGCGATTGAGGAGAATTTCGGTGCCACCGACAAGGTCACTGTCGGCGGCACCCAGCTCGAGCGCGACGAGAACGGCCGCACGTCGCTGCGCTTGCGCGACATTGTCGTGCGCGACGCCGACGGCACGGTGGTCGCTAGCGCGCCGAAGGCCGAAGTCGGTCTGGCCGGTATGAGCCTGCTTACCGGAACAATTCGGGCGCAGAGCCTCAATCTTGGTCGGCGCCGAGATGTCGGTGCAAATCGAAACCGACGGCCGCGTCACAGTCTTTGCCGGCGCAAACAAGCGGCCAATCGCAACGGCGCCGCCGGCGATCGAGCCGCCGCAAGCATCGCCAAAAAGCCTGTCGCAAGATCCGCAAGCGCAGCAAGAGACGCCGGCGGCGAGCCCGGCGACCGGCATCAAGGATATTGCCGGCATGATGACCTGGCTCGACGGCATCAGCGCCAGCGGCCTCGACGGCCACGATTTGCGCGAGTTCGGCCTCAAGAATGGCAATCTCGTCGTCGACGACCGCCGCAATGGCAAGCGTTGGACTTTTGACCGGATCAACGCGAGTTTGACGCGGCCGGCGCAGGGCGGCGTCATCTTCAAAATCGAATCCGTCAATCCGGATCGGCCATGGGTCTTGAGCGCAGCGATGCGTCCGCTGGCCGACGGTGTTCGCGCGATCGGGATCGAAGCGCGCAAGGTGTCAACCCGCGACATCCTGTTGGCACTGCGGCTCAACGACGGCAGCATCGACGTCAACATGCCGGTCTCGGCCAGCATTCGCGCCGATATTCTGCCCGACGGCACGCCGCAAGTCGTGCAGGGCGAGCTCTATACCGACCCCGGCACGATCATCGACCGCGATAACGAAAACTCCCGTATCGAGCTTGATCGCGCCGATTTCCGGTTCAATTGGGATGCGCGGCGCGGCAATCTGCTGGTGCCGTTCCAGATTCATTCAAGCGGCAATCAATTTACGATGCGCGCGATTGTCGAGCCGCCGGCGACAAAAGACGGGCCGTGGCTGTTGAGCATGACGCGCGGTGACCCCGTGATCGATCCGGTCATCATGGCGTCAGGACGCGGTCGTGAAGGTTTTGCCATGAACCGGATGGCGGTGCGCGCTCGTCTCGATTTCGCGCACAAGCGGATCGACCTTGATCAGGGTGATTTCAGCCGCGTCGATACCAGGCCGTCGCACAATATCGGCATGGCGGTGACCGGCAGCCTGGATTATTCCGGCAAGCCGCATCTCGCCTTTGGCGTCGCCGGAACGCGAATGCCGACGGCGGTGATGAAGCGGCTGTGGCCGGTGTTTGCCGCCGCCGATGTGCGCGAATGGGTGTTCGGCCATATCAGTGGCGGCATGATCGAGCGCACTGTCATCGCCGGCAATGCCAACCTCGAGGATTTCAAGCAGGGCGGGCCGCCGACTCCGGAAGACGGGCTGTCGATCGACATCGAGACCAGCGGGACGACGTTGCGACCGGTCGATATTTTGCCGGCAATCCGCGATGCCGATCTCAATGTTCATATCACCGGCGGCAGCGCCACCATCAATCTTGGGCGCGGCACCGTCGAAGTGGCGCCTGGCCGCAAACTCAGCGTGACCGACGGCGTCTTCGAAGTGCCCGATACGCACCCCAAGCCGGCGCCGGCGCAGGCGCGGTTTCGCATCGACGGCACGGTGCCGGCGGTGGCGGCGCTGCTGTCGAGCGACGCCTTGCACGATCAGGTCGGGCTGGCGCTCGATCCGGCGAGTACCCGCGGTACGACTGTCGGCCGAGGTCACGGTCAAGCTGGCGCTATCGAAAGACATGGACGACGGCGGCACCACCTACGCGGTCAACGCCAACCTGACGAATTTCGGCGCCGACAAATTGTTGCTCGGGCAAAAAGTCGAAGCCTCCTTGCTCAAGGTCGAAGCCTCAAGCGACGGCTATCAGATCAAAGGCGACGTCAAGATCAATGGCACGCCCGCCAATATCGACGTGCGCAAAAAGAAGGGCGACGCCAGCGCCAGTCTCAAATTGCAGGCGAGCCTCAACGGTGCGGCGCGGCGCCGGCTCGGCATCGACTTCGGCGACGCTGTGACCGGCGCGATCCCGGTCAAGGTCACCGGCCAGATTGGCGAAGGTGTCCAAGATGAGCGGATGCATGTCGAGGCCGACCTGACGCCGGTCAAGATCGACGATCTTCTGCCGGGCTGGGAGAAGCCGGCGGGCAAACCGGCGCACGCGACCTATACGATGCTGAAAGTCGGCAAGATCACGCACTTCGACGATCTGGACATCGAGGGTTCGGGCGCCACCGTCAAAGGCTCGGTCGAGGTCGATGGCAAGGGCTCACTGCAATCGGCGCATTTTCCGACCTTTAGCCTGTCGGACGGCGATAAAGTTTCGCTCAAGGCCGACCGCGCAGCGACGGCGTGCTGCGCGTGGTTATGCGCGGCGATGTTTATGACGGGCGCAACTTCGTCAAGGCGTCGCTCGCGGGTGAACGTGACAAGGTCAAGGAAAAGCAGACCGATCTCGACCTCGATATCAAACTCGGCACGGTCGCCGGCCTGAATGGCGAGACGCTGCGCGGCCTGGTGTTGCGGCTGTCGCGGCGCAGCGGGCATATCCGGACCTTTTCAATGACGTCGAAAATCGGCCGTGATACGCCGTTCAACGGTGATATGCGGCTGCGGGCGCGTGACAATCACCAGGTGATGTTCTTCGAGACCGATGACGCCGGTGCCTTGTTCCGTTTCACCGATACCTATCCGCGCATGTTCGGCGGCAAAATGTGGGTGGCGATGGACCCGCCGACCCAGGAGCAGACGCCGCAGGTCGGCACCATCACGATCCGTGATTTCACCATTCGCGGCGAACCGGCGCTCGACCGCATCGTGTCGGGTGCGCCGGGCGCTGCCGCCCGCGGTGTGGCTTTCAGCGAGATGAGCGCCGGCTTCACGCGTTACCCCGGCAAGATGGCGGTGCGCGACGGCGTCGTGCGCGGGCCGATGGTCGGTGCGACGGTCGAAGGCCAGATCGACTACGCCAAAAACGACGTGCATCTGCGCGGCACCTTCGTGCCGTTTTACGGGCTCAACAACATGTTCGGGCTCGGCCAAATTCCGATTGTCGGGTTGTTTCTTGGCGGCAGCAACGAAGGCCTGGTCGGCATTACCTACGAGGCGCGCGGGCCGCCGAGCGCGCCGCGGATTTCGGTCAATCCGGTATCGGCGATCGCACCCGGCCTGTTGCGCAAGTTTATTCCGTCGCCGGGATCGTTCGATCCGAATTTCCTGCCGCCGCCGCGTTAGAGCGTTTCCGGGCGACGTAGGAATCGGTTCGCCGTCCCGAAACGCGATAAAGTAAAAAACTCAGCGATGGTGCGCTTCGGGGTAGGGCGGCTTTATCGCCGACTTATTGTCGATTTGCATTCTTCTCGGCGGCCCGCCGCATCGCCTCGGCGAGCGCGCCGCCGCCGGCCGGCTCGGCGGCCTTGCGCGGCGCGTAGTTCGAGCGGACATTCCGGTCGGTCTTGCGCCGGCGCTTTGGCGCCAGCTTCACCCGGCTCGTCATCGAGCCGCAATGTCAAGTGCGATGCGCTTGCGCGCGACATCGACCTCCAGCACCTTGACCTTGACGATGTCGCCCGGCTTGACCACCTGGCGCGGGTCCTTGACGAAGGTCTTGGACATCGCCGAGACGTGCACCAGGCCGTCCTGATGGACGCCGATGTCGACGAAGGCGCCGAAGGCCGCGACATTGGTGACGGCGCCTTCCAGGATCATGCCGGGCTTGAGATGCTTGATCTCCTCGATGCCTTCCTTGAACACCGCCGCCTTGAAAGCGGGGCGGGGATCGCGGCCGGGCTTTTCCAGTTCGCGCAGGATGTCGGTGACCGTCGGCAGGCCGAAGGTGTCGTCGGTGAAATCCTGCGGCTTGAGTTTGCGCAGTTCGTCCGCGTTGCCGATCAACACCTTGATGTCGCTCTTGGTGGCGGCGAGGATACGGCGCACCACCGGATAGGCTTCCGGATGCACGCCGGAGGCATCGATCGGATCGTCGCCGTCGCGGATGCGCAGGAAGCCGGCGCATTGCTCGAACGCCTTGGCGCCGAGCCGCGGCACGTCCTTCAGCGCTTTACGCGAGCGGAACGGACCGTTGGCGTTGCGGTGCTGCACGATGTTCTCGGCCAGGATCGAGCCGATGCCGGCGACGCGCGCCAGCAGCGGCTCGGACGCGGTGTTGAGGTCGACGCCGACGCGCGTTGACGCAGTCTTCGACCACGGCGTCGAGCGAGCGCGACAGCTTGTGTTCGCTGAGATCGTGCTGGTATTGGCCGACGCCGATCGACTTCGGATCGATCTTGACCAGTTCGGCCAGCGGGTCCTGCAGCCGCCGCGCGATCGACACCGCGCCGCGCAAGGTGACGTCGAGCTCGCGGCAATTCCGCGCGAGGCGAATTCGGACGCCGAATAGACCGAAGCGCCGGCTTCCGACACCACGATCTTGGCCATTTTGCAGCTCAGGCAGCAGCTTGACCAGCTCGGTGGCGAGCTTGTCGGTTTCGCGCGAGGCGGTGCCGTTGCCGATCGCGATCAGTTCGACCTTGTGTTCGACTGCCAGCTTGCCGAGGATGGCGAGCGCTTCGTTCCACTGCCGCTTCGGTTCGTGCGGATAGATCGCCGTGGTTGCGACCACTTGGCCGGTGGCGTCGACCACCGCGACCTTGACGCCGGTGCGAAAGCCGGGGTCGAGGCCCATGGTGGCGCGCGGGCCGGCGGGCGCGGCCAGCAGCAGGTCGCGCAGATTGGACGCGAACACGCGCACCGCTTCTTCCTCGGCGGCATTCCTGCAGCCGCAGCCGCATATCGATGTTGAGATGCGACTGGATCCGGGTGCGCCAGGCCCAGCGCACGGTATCGAGCAGCCAGCGGTCGGCGGCACGGCCGCTGTCGGCGATCGCGAAGCGATGCATGATTTTCAATTCGTAGGGGCCCGGCACGCCCGGCGGCGTCGGCTCGGCTTCGCCTTCGAACTGCAGGCTCAGTATGTCTTCCTTCTCGCCGCGGAACAGCGCGAGAATACGATGCGACGGCAGCTTGCCCAGCGGCTCGGCAAAATCGAAATAGTCGGAAAATTTGGCACCGGCCTCCATCTTGCCTTCGCGCACTTTGGAAACGAGCCGGCCTTGCGTCCAGAGTTGTTCGCGCAAGGCCCCGACCAGGTCGGCATCTTCGGCAAAGCGCTCGGTCAGGATCGCGCGCGCGCCTTCAAGCGCCGCCGCCACATCCGCCACCTCTTGTCGCGTCGACATAGCGGCCGCGGCGGTTTGCGGATCGTTCGTCGGCTGGCTCAGCAGCAGCTCGGCCAAAGGCTCGAGGCCGGCTTCCTTGGCGATCTCGGCCTTGGTGCGGCGCTTCGGCTTGAACGGCAGGTAGATGTCCTCAAGCCGGCCCTTGTTGTCGGCGGCGCGAATCGCCGCTTCCAAGGCGGCATCGAGTTTGCCCTGTTCGCGCACCGAAGACAGGATCGCTTCGCGGCGGTCTTCCAGTTCGCGCAGATATTTCAGCCGTTCGTCGAGCGTGCGCAATTGGGCATCGTCGAGCGCGCCGGTGACTTCCTTGCGGTAGCGCGCCACGAAGGGAACAGTGGCGCCGCCGTCGAGCAATTCGACCGTCGCCGCGACCTGCTCAACCCGAACGGACAATTCATCCGCGATGCGCCGGAAGATCGGATTGGACAAGTTCGAATTCGACGTAGCCGGATCAGACATAGGGTACCCGTTCGCAAGAGAAGCCGGCGGCGATTTACCGGGCCGTGCTTATGAACCGGCACAGCATGAGCGGGCAACTATATTGGGCCGATCTGTGGAGAGATAAATTTGCCTGGGGACAAGGCGCCGTTAGATCTCACACCGGCTTTAAAAGCACATGTTTCTTCTTGCCGAGTGACAGCTTGATCGCGCCATCGGCAGTCAAATCCTTGGCGGTCAACGTCATCTTGTCGTCGCCGACGGCGACGTCATTGACCTTGAGGCCGCCGGCCTTGATCTGCCGGCGGGCGTCGCCGTTCGACGACACCAGCTTGGCGATTTCGGCAAAGGCATTGAGCACGCCGATGCCTTGGTCAAGCGTGGCGCGCGCGACTTCGACCGTCGGCAGCGACTGCGCGAAAGTGCCTTCCTCGAAGGTCTTGCGCGACGTATCGCTGGCTTGCGTCGGCCGCCTCGCGGCCATGCAACAGCGCGGTCGCCTCGGTCGCCAACACTTTCTTGGCTTCGTTGATCTCGGCGCCTTGCAAGGCGGCGAGCTTTTCGATCTCGTCGAGCGGCAGGATCGTGAACAGCTTGAGGAAGCGCACGACGTCGCCGTCCTCGGTGTTGCGCCAGAATTGCCAGTAGTCGTAGGGCGAGACCATGTCGGCATTGAGCCAGACGGCGCCGGCGGCGGTCTTGCCCATCTTGGCGCCGGACGAGGTGGTGATCAGCGGCGCGGTCAGCGCGAACATTTGCGCGCCGTTGATACGGCGGCCGAGATCGATGCCGGAGACGATGTTGCCCCATTGATCGGAGCCGCCCATCTGCAAGGTGCAGCCGTAACGCTGGTTGAGTTCGACGAAGTCGTAGGCCTGCAGCACCATGTAGTTGAATTCGAGGAACGACAGTTCCTGCTGACGTTCCAGCCGCATCTTGACCGAGTTGAACGACAACATGCGGTTGACCGAGAAGTGCTTGCCGACGTCGCGCAGGAAGTCGATGTAGTTGAGTGTGTTCAGCCAGTCGGCATTGTTGGCCATGATGGCGTTGCCGCCGTCGGCTTCGAATTTCAGAAACTTCGAGAACACCGCGCGGATGCCGACCAGGTTCTCGTTGATCATGTCCTCGGTGAGGATCTTGCGGCTTTCGTCCTTGCCGCTGGGATCGCCGACCCGGGTGGTGCCGCCGCCCATCAGCGCGATCGGCCGGTGGCCGGTCTGCTGCATCCAGTACAGCATCATGATCGGCAGCAGCGAGCCGATGTGCAGCGAGGCGGCGGTGCAGTCGAAGCCGATATAGGCGGTCAGTTGGCCCTCGGCGGCGCGCGCGTCCAGCACGTCGGGCTCGGAGACCTGATGGATAAAGCCGCGCTGGCTCAGAATGTTAAGAAAATCGGACTTATAGGTGGTCATAGGCTTAAATCTCGCGCCGCCGGTCGGCTCGTTCGTGTGAGGCGGGTGGTGTATCAGGTCCGGGACCGGATTCAACCGGCGGCCGGACCGGCTGAAAAGGGCGCGAATTGGGGGCGGTTGTGCGGGCAATTGGGCTGATGAGCGGGACCTCGCTCGACGGCGTCGATGTGGCGCTGATCGAGACCGATGGCGAGCGAATTCCGGGCTTCGGCCCGGTCGGATACCGGCCTTATTCCGACGACGAGCGGACGCTGCTGCGGCGGGCCTTGGCCGACGGCGCGTTGCTGGCCAACCGGATGGCGCGGCCGGGCGCGCTGGCGCCGGCCGAGGATTTCGTCACCCGGGTTCATGCCGAGACGGTTGAGGCCTTTCTGGAGGCCGAGGCCATCGACAAGGCCGGTGTCGCGGTGGTCGGCTTCCATGGCCAGACCGTGCTGCATCGGCCCGAGGCCAGACTGACCGTGCAGATCGGCGACGGCGCGGCGCTGGCGCGACGGCTCGGGCTGCCGGTGGCCTATGACTTCCGCGCGGCCGATGTCGCCGCCGGCGGGCAGGGCGCGCCTCTGGTGCCGGTCTTTCACCAAGCCTTGGCGCGCGATGTTGACCGCCCGCATCCGATCGCGGTGCTCAATATCGGCGGCGTCGCCAACGTCACCTTTGTTGACGGCGGCGATCCGGTCGCCTGCGATACCGGGCCGGGCAACGCGTTGATCGACGATTTCATGCGCGCGCGCACCGGCAGCCCGCTCGACCGCGACGGCGGCGAGGCGGCGCGCGGCACGGTCGACGAAGCTTTCGTCGCGCGCGTGTTGGCGCATCCGTTTTTCGATCTGCCGTGTCCAAAGTCGCTCGACCGCAACGCCTTTGCCTTCGGCAATATCGGACTGCCGGATTTCAGTGTTGCTGACGGCGCGGCGACCTTGTCGGCGCTGACCGCGGCGTCGGTGGCGCGTGTGGTCAAGCACTTGCCGGCGCCGCCGAAGAGCTGGATCGTGGCCGGTGGCGGCGCGCGCAATCCGACGCTCGATGAGGATGCTAGCCGAACGGCTTGCGCCCGCGATGGTCGAGACCGCCGACGCGGTCGGCTGGTCGTCGCAGTCGATCGAGGCGCAGGCTTTTGCCTATTTGGCGGTGCGCACGTTGAATGGAATGCCGATAACGTTTCCGATGACCACCGGCGTGATCGCGCCGATGTGCGGTGGCGTGGTGGCGATGCCTTGATGGCGTCATCCTGAGGTGCTCGCCCGTAGGGCGAGCCTCGAAGGATAAACGGCCGCCGTCCTTCGAGGCTCGCCGGCGTTTGCCGGCTCGCACCTCAGGACGACGCTTATCTTACGCCGCCGGCTTGCGCTCGGGGGTCTTGAGGCGCTTGTCGAGATACTGCTCGATCGAGCCGAGCAACAGTGTCGACCTTGCCGTCGAAGAAGTGGTTGGCGCCGGGCACGACCTTCTGTTCGATGACAATGCCTTTTTGCGTCTTGAGCTTCTCGACCAGCGTGTTGACGTCCTTCGGCGGCACCACCGCGTCCTTGTCGCCATGAATGATCAGGCCGGACGACGGGCAGGGCGCCAGGAACGAGAAGTCATAGAGGTTGGCCGGCGGGCAGATCGAGATGAAGCCTTCGATCTCGGGGCGGCGCATCAGCAGCTGCATGCCGATCCAGGCGCCGAACGAGAAGCCGGCGATCCAGCAGCTCTTGGCTTCCGGGTTGATGGTCTGCGCCCAGTCGAGCGCGGCTGCCGCGTCCGACAATTCGCCGGTGCCGTGATCGAACGAACCCTGCGAGCGGCCGACGCCGCGGAAATTGAAGCGCAGCGCCGAGAAGCCGCGATGCACGAAGGCATAGTACATCTGGTAGATGATCTGATGGTTCATCGTGCCGCCGAACTGCGGGTGCGGATGCAGGATGATGGCGATCGGGGCGTTTTTCTGCCTGGCCGGGTGGTAGCGGCCTTCGATGCGGCCGGCGGGACCGGTGAAAATGACTTCAGGCATGAGTAATCGACCTCGAACCAAGACGGCCGCGATGGCAGGTGGCGGCGTCGGGATGATCTGAGCGCCTGGCTTTTGGTACGACCGGCAGCTCAGTTTAGAACTATTCTAATTATATGATTTCCGCTGGTCACGGCCGCAACTCAGGCTATAAGTTGGCCCAAGCGGCTGGCCTTTCAAGGGAACGCCGGTTTCTACCACGACCCTTGGGGCAAAAAGCAAGCTTTTTGCGCGGGCCTAAGCGCAAAAACGGTAATTGAATACTGACGGGACTTCTGAGCGAACCGATGACCGAGCGGGCTTATTTTGACTGGAATGCGACAGCCCCGCTGCGCCCCGAGGCGCGCGCGGCGTTGGTGGCTGCGCTCGATTCGCGTCGGCAATGCCTCCTCGGTGCATGCCGAGGGCCGCGCCGCCCGCCGCGCTGGTCGAAAAGGCCCGCGAGGCAGGTGGCCGCGCTGGTCGGGGCGTCGAGGCCAAGAACGTCACCTTCACGTCGGGGGCGACCGAAGCCAACATGCTGGCGCTGACGCCGTACCTGGAGGTCGGCGGCGAAAAGCAGCCGCGCGACCGGCTGTTCGTCTCCGCCATCGAGCATCCCTCGGTGCTGAGCGGCGGGCGGTTTGCGCCCGAGGCAGGTGGAAAAGCTGCCGGTGACGGCCGACGGCGTGGTCGACCTGGCGGCTTTGGCTAGCCGCGATTGCCAAGGCCGAGCGGCCGCTGGTTTCGGTGATGCTGGCCAATAACGAGACCGGCGTGATTCAGCCGATCGCCGACATTGCCGAGATCGTGCACGCCGCCAATGGCCTGCTGCATGTCGACGCGGTGCAGGGCGCCGGCCGGATCGATTGCGACATCGAGGCGCTCGGCGCCGACCTCATGAGCGTGTCGTCGCACAAGCTCGGCGGGCCGCAAGGCGTCGGCGCCTTGATCCGCCGGGGTGGTATCCATATTGCCGCGCCGCTGATGACGCGGCGGCGGCCAGGAGCGCGGCCTTCGCGCCGGCACCGAGAATGTCGCCGGCGATTGCCGGCTTCGGCGCGGCTTGCGCCGCTGCGGCAGGCGCAAGGCAGGCGGACGCAGAGCCGCATGGCGCGGCTGCGCGATCAATTCGAGGCGGCGCAACTGAAGGCGACAGCCCGCAGGCGGTGATTTTCGGCGACAATGCCGCGCGGCTGCCCAATACCAGCCTGTTCGCGGTTCCCGGCGTCAAGGCCGAAACGGCGATAATCTCTTTCGATCTCAATGGGATAGCGGTGTCGTCCGGGTCCGCCTGTTCGTCCGGCAAGGTGCAGGCCTCGCACGTGCTGACCGCGATGGGCGGTGGAACCTGATCTGGCGCGCGGCGCGGTGCGCGTCAGCCTCGGCTGGACGACCACCGAAGCCGATGTCGAAATGCTGCTAAATGCTTGGAAACGCGTGATCTTCGTCATTACTTAAAAGACAAGCGGATGCCGCTTGAACCGCCCCGAATAGGAACGATCGCAACGAAAGAAGCGAACCGACCATAACCGACTAATCCAACCCGCGGTCCTTGAAACCGTGAGCGGAGGGAAGAATGCCGGCCGTACAAGAGACCGTCGATCAGGTCCGCCAGATCGACGTTGACCAATACAAATACGGGTTCGTCACCGATATCGAATCCGAAAAGGCGCCGATCGGGCTGTCGGAAGACACCGTCCGTTATCATCTCGGCGAAGAAGAACGAGCCGGAATGGATGCTCGAGTGGCGGCTGGACGCGTTCCGGCGCTGGCTGACCATGACGGAGCCGACCTGGGCGCGCGTCGATTATCCCAAGATCGATTACCAGAACGCCTATTACTATTCGGCGCCGAAGCGGAAAGACGCATCGGTCGTCGCTCGACGAGGTCGATCCGGAAATTCTCAAGACCTACGAGAAGCTCGGCATTCCGCTGCAAAGAGCAGGAAATCCTCGCCGGCGTGCGCAAGCAGGGCGAACCGTCGACGCTCGACGACGCCATGACCGGCATGGGCGGCTCGGGCCGCGTCGCGGTCGATGCCGTGTTCGACTGCGTGTCGGTGGCGACCACCTTCAAGGAAGAGCTCAAGCGCGCCGGCGTGATCTTCATGCCGATGTCGGAGGCGATCCGCGAGCATCCCGAACTGGTGCAGAAATATCTCGGCTCGGTGGTGCCGACCTCGGACAATTTCTTCGCGACGCTGAATTCGGCGGTGTTCTCCGACGGCTCGTTCGTCTACGTGCCGCCGGGCGTGCGCTGCCCGATGGAGCTGTCGACTTATTTCCGCATCAACGAGGCCAATACCGGCCAGTTCGAGCGCACGCTGATCATCGCCGACAAGGGCGCTTACGTCTCCTATCTCGAAGGCTGCACCGCGCCGATGCGCGACGAGAACCAGTTGCACGCCGCCGTCGTCGAACTGGTCACGCACGACGACGCCGAGATCAAATACTCGACGGTGCAGAACTGGTATCCGGGCGACGCCGACGGCAAGGGCGGCATCTTCAACTTCGTCACCAAGCGCGGCGACTGCCGCGGCAAGAATTCGAAGATCTCCTGGACCCAGGTCGAGACCGGCTCGGCGATCACCTGGAAATATCCGAGCTGCATCCTGCGCGGCGACAATTCGCGCGGCGAATTCTATTCGATCGCGATTTCGAATGGCCGCCAGCAGGTCGATTCAGGCACCAAGATGATCCATCTCGGCAAGAACACCACCAGCCGGATCATCTCGAAGGGCATCTCGGCCGGCAAATCGAACAACACCTATCGCGGCCTGGTCACCGCCCACCGCAAGGCGACCAGCGCGCGCAACTTCACCAATTGCGACTCGCTGCTTGATCGGCGACCAGTGCGGCGCCCATACCGTGCCCTATATCGAGGCGAAGAATTCGTCGGCCGTGTTCGAGCACGAAGCATCGACCTCGAAGATTTCCGAGGACATGCTGTTCTACTGCCGTCAGCGCGGCATGTCGGCGGAAGAGGCGACCGCGCTGGTGGTCAACGGCTTCGTCAAGGACGTGCTGCAGCAACTGCCGATGGAATTCGCGGTCGAAGCGCAGAAGCTGATTTCGATCAGTCTGGAAGGAAGCGTCGGATGAGTGCCGATCGTAATGCTTTTAATGCCGAAGTTTTGGCTTGCCTGAGCAAGGACGTGGGCGTTGCGGCTTTGCTGGATTGCATCGCCGGTCATTTTCCGAACCTCGAAGTGTTCCGCGAGGCCGACGATCTGATCATCAAGCATGGCGGCCGCTTCCTGATCGTGCGCCGTGATGGCCCGGCTCATTTCCGGACGTCCGACTACGTCTCGGCGCCGTCGACCAATCGAAGTCGACATGGGCGGTGGCGTGCCGCACGACGCCTTGGGCCTGTTCGACAAAATCACCGGTTTAGCTGGAGCCTAAAGTTTCAAATGTCTCATCTGCTTGAAATCAAAAATCTGCATGTCGAGGTCGAGGACAAGAAAATCCTCAACGGCCTGACGCTGACGGTCGAGAAGGGCCAGGTCGCCGCCATCATGGGGCCGAACGGCTCCGGCAAGTCGACGCTTGTCTTACGTGCTCGCCGGCAAAGACGACTACAAGGTCACCGAAGGCGAAATCCTGCTCGACGGCGAAAGCATTCTGGAGATGGCGCCGGACGAGCGCGCCGCCAAGGGCATGTTCCTGGCGTTCCAGTATCCGGTCGAAGTGCCGGGCGTCGCCACCATGACGTTCCTGCGCACCGCGCTCAACGCGCAGCGCAAGCTGCGCGGCGAGGCGGAGTTTTCGACGCCGGATTTCCTCAAGCTGGTGCGCGAGACCGCCGGCAACCTCGGCATCAGCCAGGAGCATTTGCGGCGCGCGGTCAATGTCGGCTTTTCCGGCGGCGAGAAGAAGCGCAACGAAATCCTGCAAATGGCGATTTTGCAGCCGCAGCTGGCGGTGCTCGACGAGACCGATTCCGGCCTCGATATCGACGCGCTCAAGATCGTGTCGGAAGGCGTCAACCGGCTGCGCTCGCCGGAGCGCTCGATGATCGTCATCACGCATTACCAGCGGCTGCTTGAACTACATCGTGCCCGACGTCGTGCACGTGATGGCCAAGGGCAGAGTGGTGAAGTCGGGCGGCAAGGAACTGGCGCTTGAGCTCGAAGCCAACGGCTATGCGCAATACACCGACGAGGCGGCGTAAGCGATGAACGCTGAAGTCCGCGCCATCAAGACATCGGCCGAGCAGGCGCTGACCGCCGCCTTCGAAGGCGCGCGCGCGACGTTGCCGGGCAAGGGCGCGGTGGCGGCTTTGCGCGAGGACGCGTTCAAGCGCTTCGACGCGGCCGGGCTGCCGCATCGCCGGGTCGAGGAATGGAAATACACCGATCTGCGCGCGCTGATGCGCGATGCCTTTCCGCTGGCCGCGCCGCCCGATGCGGCGGCCAAGGCGCGGGCCAAGGATGCCGGCAAGGTTTTCGCCGGCGCTCGATTGCCGCCGGCTGGTGTTCGTCGATGGCGCTTTCGTGCCGGAACTGTCGGATCTGACGCCGGAGCCGGGCCTGACCATCGGCTCGATGGCCGAAGCGCTGGCCAAAGGCGATGCGCTGGTGGCGAGCCATGTCGGCAAGACCTTCGAAACCGACGACGCCGCGGTGGCGCTCAATACCGCGCTGATGGGCGATGGCGCGGTGATCCAGGTCGCCGCCGGCACCGAACTGAAGCGGCCGATCCATCTGGTGTTTGCCGCCGGCAGCGACACGCCGAGCGCGAGCTTCATCCGCTCGCTGATCGTCGTTGAAAAGGGCGCCAAGGCGATGATCGCCGAAAGCCATGACGGCGGCGTGTCCCAGGTCAATTGCGCGCTCGAACTGGTGATCGGCGACGAGGCGCAGGTCGATTATTTCAAGGTGACCCAGACGCGCGGCCTGCATGTCGGCAGCCTGTTGCTGACGGCCGGCGCCAAGGCGACGCTTCAACACCTTCGCGCTCAACTGCCGACGCTTCGCTGGTGCGCAACCAGAGCTTTCATCCGCTTTGCCGGCGAGGGCACGCATGGCGCCATTCGCGGCGTCAACCTGCTGCGCGGCAAGGAGCACGTCGACACCACGTTGCTGATCGAACATGCCGCCGGCCATTGCGACAGCCGCGAGCAGTTCAAGTCGGTGCTCGACGATCAGGGCCACAACGTCTTCCAGGGCAAGATCGTGGTGAAGCCGCACGCGCAGAAGACCGACTAGCAAGATGATGACGCGGGCGCTGCTGCTGTCGGACGAGGCCGAAGCCGACAACAAGCCGGAACTGGAAATCTTCGCCGACGACGTGGTCTGCGGCCATGGCGCCACCGCCGGCGCGCTCGATCCGGGCTTGAAGTTTTATCTGATGTCGCGCGGCATCGACGACAAACAGGCCGAGGCCTTGCTGATCCAGGCCTTCATCGGCGAGACGGTCGAGGAGATCGCGCATGAAGGCTTCCGCGATGCGCTGATGGCGGCCGCGCTGCATGGCTGGAGGCGCGCGGAAGACATGACGCATCCGGCGGTCAAGAACGGCAGCTACGATGTCGACCAGATCCGCGCCGATTTCCCGGCGCTGGCGATGCAGGTCTATGGCAAGCCGCTGGTCTATCTCGACAACGCCGCCTCGGCGCAAAAGCCGACGCAGGTGCTCGACCGGCTGCAGAAGGCCTATACGACGGAATACGCCAACGTGCATCGCGGCCTGCATTATCTCGCCAATGAGGCGACCGAGGCCTACGAGGGCGCGCGCGAGACGGTCGCAGAGCTTCATCAATGCCGAGCGCAAGGAAGAGATCATCTTCACGCGCAACGCCACCGAGGCGATCAACCTGGTGGCGTCGAGCTTCGGGCCGAGCGCATCAAGGCCAGGCGACGAGATCGTGCTCTCGATCATGGAGCACCATTCCAATATCATGCCGTGGCATTTCTTCCGCGAGCGCCACGGCGCGGTGATCAAATGGGCGCCGGTCGACGAGGACGGCAATTTCCTGCTCGACGAATTCGAAAAGCTGCTCGTCGCCGCGCACCAAGATGGTGGCGATCACGCAGATGTCGAACGCGCTCGGCACCGTGGTGCCGGTCAAGGAGGTCGTGAAGATCGCGCATGCGCGCGGCATTCCGGTGCTGGTCGACGGCGCGCAAAGCTCGGTGCACATGGATATCGACGTGCGCGACATCGATTGCGACTTCTTCGTCATGACCGGCCATAAGCTTTACGGCCCGACCGGCATCGGCGCGCTCTACGGCAAATACGAGCATCTCGACGCCATGCGGCCGTTTATTGGCGGCGGCGAAATGATCCGCGAAGTCTCCGAAGATCGCGTCACCTATGGCGAGCCGCCGCACAAATTCGAGGCCGGCACGCCGGCGATCGTGCAGGCGATCGGCTTTGGCGCCGCGCTCGACTACATCCAGTCGGTCGGCAAGGGCCGCATCCGCGCGCACGAAGACGGCGCTGGTCAAATACGCGCACGAGCGGCTGGGCGCGATCAATTCGCTGCGCATCATCGGCACGGCGAAGGACAAGGGTCCGATCGTCTCGTTCGAGATCAAGGGCGCGCATCCGCACGACGTCGCGACCATCATCGACCGGTCGGGCGTGGCGGTGCGGGCCGGCACCCATTGCACCATGCCGCTGCTGGCGCGCTTCGGCGTGACCGCGACCTGCCGGGCTTCGTTCGGCATGTATAATACCAAGGCGAGATCGACGCGCTGGCCGCCGCGTTGGTGAAGGCGCAGGAGTTTTCGCAGAAATCGAGCATTCTTCGCATGAGTGACGAAATGACTGATGAAATGAGCAAAGACATGGCTGCTGCGCGCGACGCGGTCGCGGCCGAAAAGCCGCCGGAAGTCATCGACCCGAACGCGGCGGTGACCGGGACGTCCGAGCTTGCCGCAGGCCGAGCTCAACCGGCTGACCGACGAGATCATCGCCGGCCTGAAGACCGTCTACGACCCGGAAATTCCGGCCGACATCTACGAGCTCGGCCTGATCTACAAGATCGACATCGGCGACGACCGCGCGGTCAAGGTCGACATGTCGCTGACCTCGCCAAATTGCCCGGCGGCGCAGGAACTGCCGATCAGCGTGGAAAACGCGGTGTCCGCGCGTGCCCGGCGTCAAGGAAGCCAAGGTGACGGTGGTCTGGGACCCGCCATGGGATCCGAGCCGGATGTCGGATGAGGCGCGACTCGTATTGAATATGTGGTGACTTTAATTCGCCGGAAAGAACACTAGATCTAGAGTTCGACCGAGAGGACTGTCATGGCCACGCGCACGACCCCGACCCCAGGTGATGCGGCTGACCGAAGCCGCGGCCTTGCGTATCAAGGACGTGATGGCGACGCGCCGACAAGCCGGTCGCGGGCTTGCGCGTCGGCGTCAAGAACGGCGGCTGCGCCGGCATGGAATACACCATGGAATATGCCGACGCCGATCAAGCCGACCGACGAGGTGGTGGAGGACAAGGGCGTCAAGATCCTGGTCGATCCGAAGGCGGTGCTGTTCCTGCTCGGCACCGAGATGGACTACAAGACCGAGAAGCTGTCGGCCCAGTTCGTGTTCAACAACCCGAACCAGACCTCGGCCTGCGGCTGCGGCGAGAGCGTGCAACTGACGCCGTTCAAGGAAGAAGCCAGCGACGCGCATTAAGCGGAGGCTCGGCCGTGGATACCCGAATTTATCCGCGAGCTGTTTTCCGAATTCGGCGACGTCCAGATCCGCCGCATGTTCGGCGGGCCGGGCTGTTATGCCGGCGGTCTGATGTTCGGCCTGGTCCTGGGCGGCGAAATCTATCTCAAAGCCGATGAGACGAGACGGCGCCGCCTTCGAGGCCGAGGGCTGCGGGCCGTTCGGCTATGACACCAAGCACGGCCGGCGGGTGCTGACGTCCTATTGGCGGCTGCCGGAACGGCTTTATGACGAGCCGGAGGAATTGGCGCGGTGGGCGCGCCTCGCACTCGGCGTGGCGCGGGCCAAGGCGGCGGCGAGAGCCGCGTTGCGCAAGCCCAGCAAGGCCAAGCCCAAAACCGCGGCCAAACCGGCAGTCAAGAAGATAGCCAAGCGGGCAGCCAAGCCGGTGTCTCAGCGGCCCAAAGCGGCCAGGCCACAGGCCCGTCGCTGACGGTCATGTCGTTTAGGCGACTTGTTATTTAGGCGACTTGGGCGGCCGGGGCGGCGGCGACTTCCGGATCGGTTTCGCACATCACGCGATTGCGGCCATGCCGCTTGGCGGCATACAGGCAGGTGTCGGCGCGCTCGATCAGCATTTGCGGCGTGTCGTTCTTTTGCAAAGTGGCGACGCCGAGCGAGATCGTGACGCGGCCGAGATGCTCGCCGGTCGAGCGCTTCATCAGTTCCTTGGTCATCACCGCGCGGCGGATGTGATCGGCGACCGTGATCGCCGAGCGCAGCACCGTGTTCGGCAGCACGATGGCGAATTCCTCGCCGCCGTAACGCGCGGCGGTGTCCTGGCCCTTGACGTTCTGCTTCACCGACATCGCCACCAGCCGCAGCACTTGGTCGCCGGTGAGATGGCCGAAGCTGTCGTTGAAATTCTTGAAATGGTCGATGTCGGTCATCATCAGCGACAGCGGCTCGTTCTTTCTCGCGCGCTTCGGCGATGGCTTCTTCCAGCGTGATGTCGAAATATTTGCGGTTGGCGAGCTGGGTGAGGGGGTCGGTCAGGCTCTCGGTGCGGACCGCCTCAAGGTTGACCTGCAGCTCGTTGATTTCCTGCTTGGAGGCGTTCAGGCGCTCTTCCAGCTTCTGGTTGGACTCTTCCATTTCCTTGGCGGTCTGGACCAGGCTTTCGACGATGGCGCGCAAGCCTTCGCGGTCTTTGGATTCGCCGAGCTTCTCGGTCATGCCGGCGAGGCTCTCGGTATAGGTCGACGCGGAGCCGGCGGCGGCATCGATCATCGCCATGACCTGTTCGATCTCGCCCTTGACCTTGCTGCCGACGTTGTCGATCCGGTCGGTCAGCCGCGTCGGCGACAGATAGGTCGCGTAGATCTGTTCGAGGTCGGCGTCGGTCAGGCCGCCGCTTTGATTCAAAGTCTCGTTGATCTTTTGATTGAGCGAAGGGTGATAACCGGTCGCGTAGGCGTACCAGATCTCATAGTTGCGCGGGGTCGCCGGCTGACGCAGCGCCTTGAGCTGGCCGAGCGCAATCTCGGCGTAAGCCATGGTGCGGTCGTGTTCGTCGCCGTTTCCGCTCATCGGAAAACCTCCTTGAGGCAGTCCATTGCCTGTAGGTCTCCAGGCGCGCGGCAGGATGGCCGCGTCGCGTCCCCTGTGTGGACGGTATTCCAGGGATATGAATCAGGGGTAAATTTGGAACTGGTTGTAACGCGCGGTTACAACGATTAACCGCTAAAGCGCTGCTTACGGCTATCTACCAGCTTGACCATGCAAGCGTTGGTTCAGGCCTTGATCGTCACCGGCCGCAGCAAGAAGGCGGGCAGGTGGCTGCCGTCGGAATCTTGCGGTTCCGCGGCTGCGGCTTGGCGCTTGGGCGGCATCGAACCGGCGCGTACCGGCTTGCGGTCCTGATGGGCGCGCGGTTGCTCACGCGACTGATCGGATTGCCCATTAATTTGCGTCAAGTTGTCTTGATGCGTCGCGTCGGCAGGTGCTTGGTCTGCATGCGGTTTACGTCCGCGGCCGCCCCGGCTGCGTCCACCGCGGGCGCTACGCCCTTCGCTACGTTCCTGGCTACGCTCGCCCTGCGGACGGCGGTTGCCGCGATCCTGGCGCTCTTGGCGCGGCTCGCCCGCCTCGGCGCTGTCGGCCTTGGCCGGTTCGCCCATCCACGGGATCTGCATACCCATCAGCTTTTCGATCGCGGCGACCGATTTTGAATCGATCGGCGCGACCAGCGAGATCGCGGTGCCGGTCAGACCGGCGCGGCCGGTGCGGCCGATGCGATGGACGTAATCGTCGGCGTGGTGCGGCACGTCGAAATTGAATACGTGGCTGACCGCCGGAATGTCGAGGCCGCGCGCGGCGACATCGGAGGCGATCAGCAGCTTGGCTTCGCCGCTGCGGAAGGCGTCGAGCGCCGCGGTGCGCGAGGTCTGGTCGAGATCGCCGTGCAGGGCGACGGCGTTGAAGCCGTGACTGACCAGCGATTTGTGCAACTGCGCGACTTCGCGCTTGCGGTTGCAGAAGATGATGGCGTTCTTGAAGTTCTCGGCGCCGCGGATCAGCTTGCGCAGGGTGTCGCGCTTTTCATGGCCTTCGCGGCCGACGGCGACCTGCAATTGGGTGATGGTGGTGGCGGCGGTCGCCGGCTTCGAGACTTCGACGCGCACCGGATTGTGCAGGAAGTTGTCGGCGATGCGCTGGATTTCCGGCGGCATGGTCGCGGTGAAGAACAGCGTCTGGCGGGTGAACGGCACCAGCTTGCCGATGCGCTCGATGTCGGGAATGAAGCCCATGTCGAGCATGCGGTCGGCTTCGTCGATGATCAGCAATTCGCAGCCCGACAGCAGCAGGCGGCCGCGCTCGGAATGGTCGAGCAGGCGGCCCGGGGTGGCGATCAAGACATCGACGCCGCGCAACAGCTTGGCGTCCTGGTCGCCGAACGAGACGCCGCCGATGATCAAGGCGACGTTGAGTTTGTGGTTCTTGCCGTATTTTTCGAAGCTCTCGGCGACCTGGGCGGCCAGTTCGCGCGTCGGCTCAAGAATGAGCGTGCGCGGCATGCGGGCCCGGGCGCGGCCTTTTTCGAGCATGGTGAGCATCGGCAGCACGAAAGCGGCGGTCTTGCCGGTGCCGGTCTGGGCGATGCCGAGAACGTCACGGTGAGCCAAAACGTGCGGAATGGCCTGTTCCTGAATGGGCGTGGGGGTCTTGTAGCCGGCAGCGTCAATCGCGCCGATCACTTTGTCGGATAGGCCAAGTTGAGAAAAGGACATAAAACCTCGAGCAAGGACCGTCTAAGGGGTCCGCGCCGGACATGAAACCAGTTGCAATGCGCGGGGGACGGTCGAATCTTTTGTTCGCACCGGTTGCTTGGAACATAGGGCCGAAAGGGGCAAAGTCAATGCTCCGGCGCCGCATAGGTGCCATTTAGGCTTAATTTTTCGGGCTTTTTGGCCTGTTTGAGGGGTATTTATGACGCGGCCTTTACCGCTTGTCCTGGTTCCCGGCCTGCTGTGCAGCGCGCGGCTGTACGCGCCGCAGGTCGTGGCGCTTGTGGCCGCACGGGCCGGTCACGATCGCCGATCACCGGCGCGACGACGACATGGCCGACATCGCCGAACGCATTCTGGCCGACGCGCCGGACCGCTTCGCGCTCGCCGGGCTGTCGATGGGCGGTTACATCGCTCTGGCGATGACGCGGATGGCGCCCGACCGGATCGCCAAGCTGGCCTTGCTCGATACTTCGGCGCGGCCCGATACGCCGGAGCAGAAAGCCGGCCGCGAGAAGTTCATCGCCATGGCCGAGGCCGGCAAACTGATGGACGTGGTCGAGACGCTGACGCCGAAATTCCTGCATCGCAATCGCGCGCAAGACGAAACGCTCAAAGGCATCGTGCGCGCGATGGCGCAAGAGACCGGCGCCGAGGCCTTCGTGCGCCAGCAAAAGGCGATCATGTCACGCGCCGATTCACGGCTGTTGCTCACCTCGATCCGTTGTCCGACCTTGGTGCTGGTCGGCGAGGGCGACGAATTGACGCCGCCGGAATTGTCGCAGGAAATTGCCAACGGTATCGAAGGCGCAACGCTGACTGTCGTGCCGGATTGCGGCCATCTGTCGACGCTGGAACAGCCTGAGGTGGTCAATGCGGCGCTGTCGGCTTGGCTCGGCGCGGCGTGACCTGATAAACAAATATACGAATGTGGTCATCCATCGCGGTGGCCATTATGACGCCTCGCCCAAACGGTGCTGTTGGCGGGTAAAGTGGAGCATTGAGCGATGGCGGAAGTCGATACCGACGGCAAGATTTTTGTCGGCAAAAGCGGCAAGGCGGAATACCTCACGCTGAAACTCGCCAACCGGCACGGGCTGGTGGCGGGCGCCACCGGCACCGGCAAGACCGTGACGCTGCAGATCCTGGCCGAGGGCTTTTCGCGCGCCGGCGTGCCGGTGTTCGCCGCCGACATCAAAGGCGATCTGTCCGGCATCGCCGCGGCCGGCGAGGCCAAGGAGGCCTTCGTCAAGCGCGCCAAGGACATCGGCTTCGATCTATGAGCCGGACCGTTTTCCGGTGGTGTTCTGGGATCTGTTCGGCGAGCAGGGCCATCCGATCCGCGCCACCATTTCGGAAATGGGCCCGCTGCTGCTGTCGCGGCTGATGGATCTGAACGACACGCAGGAAGGCGTGCTGAATATCGCGTTCCGCGTCGCCGACGAGCAGGGCCTGCTGCTGCTCGATCTCAAGGATCTGCGCGCGGTGCTGTCGCTGATCGCCGAGCATGCCGCCGAACTGACCAAGGAATACGGCAACGTATCGAAGGCCACCGTCGGCACGATTCAGCGCCAGCTTCTGGTGCTGGAAAACCAGGGTGGCACGAAGTTCTTCAGCGAGCCGGCGCTGAGCGCTCGAAGACTTCATGCGCACCGATCGCGACGGCCGCGGCATCGTCAACATTCTGGCCGCCGACAAGCTGATGGAAAATCCGCGGCTCTACGCTACCTTCCTGCTGTGGCTGCTGTCGGAACTGTTCGAGCAGCTGCCGGAGGTCGGCGACCCGGACAAGCCGAAGCTGGTGTTCTTCTTCGACGAGGCGCATCTGCTGTTTAACGACGCGCCGAAGGCCCTGCTCGACAAGATCGAGCAGGTGGTGCGCCTGATCCGCTCGAAAGGCGTCGGCGTTTATTTCGTCACGCAAAACCCGCTCGACGTGCCGGACACGGTGCTCGGCCAGCTGGGCAACCGCGTGCAGCACGCGCTGCGCGCCTTCACGCCGCGCGATCAGAAGGCGGTGCAAGGCGGCGGCCGAGACGTTCCGGCCCAACCCCAAGCTCGATACCGCCAAGGTCATCATGGAGCTCGGCAAGGGCGAGGCGCTGGTGTCGTTTCTGGAAGGCAACGGCACGCCGTCGCATGGTCGAGCGCACCTTGATCCGGCCGCCGGCCGCGCGGCTCGGCGTCATCACGCCGGAGGAGCGGGCGGCGATCATTCGGACGAGCCCGGTGAAGGGCAAATACGACCAGGCGATCGATTCCGAATCCGCCTACGAGGTGTTGCAACAACGCGCCAAGGACGGCACCACCAGCGTAACCGCGCCGGCGCCCGGCGAGGCGCCAGGGCAGCCGCAGGAAGCGCCGTCGGGCGGTGGTTGGCTCGGCGGCATCGGCGGGCTGCTCGGCGGCTTGTTCGGCACCGGCCAGGGCCGCGGCAAGCGGCTGACGACGGCGCAATATGTCGCGCGCGCGGTGACCCGCTCGGTCGCCAACCGCATTGCCGGCCAGATCGCGGCCGATCTCGGCAAGTCGCTCGGCGGCCGCACCGGCAGCACCATCGGCCGCGCCATCGTGCGCGGCACGCTCGGCGGCATGTTGCGGCGGTGACCGGAATCGTAACGTTGGAGGTGGCATGTCCAAGGGCCGCGACACTGCCGGCGTGATCGCGCCGCCGCCGCTTTTGGCGCTCGGCGTTGTCGTCTTTGGACTGCTGCTCGATCGCTATTTTCCGGCTTACGTATTGTCGCTGCTGTTGTCACTGCCGGTGCGTGTCTTTCTTGGCGTGGTGCTGATGGGGTTCGGCGGCGCTTTGGGGCTGACCGCGATTATCGGCTTCCATCGCGCGGGCACCGAAGTCGAGCCGTGGAAGCCATCGACCGCGTTGGTGAGCGGCGGCGTTTACACGCGGTTGCGCAATCCGATGTATGCCGGGCTGACCTTGATCCTGACGAGCCTTGCCATCCTGCTGGCGTCGGACTGGACGCTGGTGCTGACCATCCTGTTCGTCCCGGTCATGCATTACGGCGTGGTGTTGCGCGAGGAGCGCTATCTCGCCGCCAAATTTGGCGAGCCGTACCGGCGCTATATGGCAACGGTGCCCCGCTATGGCTGGCCGCGCTGACCGATAGCGCCAGTTGATCTTTCACCATCGCTCGGAGCAGCAAAGAAATCCGGGATGAGCGCCAGCGCCATTTGCCGCTGCTTCGCGTACTGCTATTCTTTGATGTGACGGTGCGTAAGCGACTCGGTGGAGCTCTAAAGTCATGCGGATTGCGGCGGTATTTTTCGTGGTAGCCGCGCTCGCAACGTCTGTCCCGTCGTGGCTGTCGAATGTGGGGCCTGCGATTGCCGCGACCGGCGGAACTGCGACAGAGTTACTCGCCGATGCCACCGCCGACCTGCCGGCCGGTGCCGGCCAAGGCCAAGGCACGGGGAAGCGGGCGGTTGACGAGGCGGTTGGCGTTCCCGCCGGTGCGGCGCCGGCCGACGATGTGTTCCGCAGCTTCGATCTTTTTGGAACCTGGGCGACCGATTGTGGCCGTCCGGCGTCGCCGGACAATCCCTATGTCAACATCACGACGCCGGCCGCGGGCCTCGTGCTGGAAAACAATGACGTCGGGCCGGGCTATGCCGCCAACCGCTATAGCGTATTGTCGGCCCGCCGCCTGTCGAAAAGCCGGCTCGAAGTAACGGTGATCTTCCGCCCCGGGGCAGAGGGCGAGGAACGCCAGATGCTGATCTTCGCCGTTCGCAATGGAACCCGGCGCACGATTTATAATCGCGTCGAGGGCGGTGCCGTGCGGGTCAGGAACGGCATCGTTCTGTCGCTCGGCGTCAAGACGCCGGTATTGCGGAAGTGCGGCTAGGGCGTTCCGGCCGCTCGAGCCGTGGCGCGTTAAACGTCGAGCAATTCCTCGCTCGCAAATTCCGCGTTCTCTTGGATAAACGCGAAGCGTGCTTCGGCCTTGTTGCCCATCAGCCGTTCGACTGAACTGGCGGTTGCTTTGATGTCGATTATCCGCCAGCATGACCTTGAGCAGCGTGCGCTTTGACGGGTCCATGGTGGTTTCCTTCAATTGCGCCGCCATCATTTCGCCGAGGCCTTTGAAGCGCGAGACCTCGACCTTGGCATTGGCGTTGAAGTTGGACTTGAGCAATTGCGCCTTGTGGCCCTCGTCACGGGCGTAGGCGATCTTGCCGCCATGCTGCAGACGGAACAGCGGCGGCACCGCCAGATAAAGCCGACCGTCGTCGATCAGCTTCGGCATCTGCCGGTAAAAGAACGTAATCAGCAAGGATGCGATATGGGCGCCGTCGACGTCGGCGTCGGTCATGATGATGACCTTCTCGTAGCGCAGATCGTTGAGCGAGAAATGCGCGCCGGTGCCGCAGCCGAGCGCCTGCACCAGATCGGCCAGTTGCTGGTTCTGCGCCAGCTTGTCCTTGCCGGCAGACGCCACGTTCAGGATCTTGCCGCGCAACGGCAGCACGGCTTGGGTGCGGCGATCGCGCGCCTGCTTGGCCGAGCCGCCGGCCGAGTTGCCTTCGACGATGAAAATTTCGGAATTTTCCGACGACGCGTTCGAGCAGTCGGCGAGTTTGCCGGGCAGGCGCAATTTGCGTACCGCCGATTTGCGCGCGACGTCCTTCTCCTGACGTCGGCGCAACCGATCCTCGGCGCGCTCGATGACGAATTCGAGAAGCTTGTTGGCCTGCGCCGGGTTGCCCGACAGCCAATGATCGAACGGGTCCTTGATCGCCTGTTCGACGATTTTCTGCGCGGCGGCGGTCGCCAAGCGGTCCTTGGTCTGGCCCTGGAATTCCGGCTCGCGGATATAGACCGACAACATGCAGCCGGAGCCGACCATGACGTCTTCGCTGGTCACCGGCGCGACGCGCTTTTCCATGTTGACGCGGGCGGCGTGATCTTTCAGGCCGCGCAGCAGTGCTGTGCGCAAACCGGACTCATGGGTGCCGCCGTCTGGCGTTGGGATGGTGTTGCAGTAGGAATTCAGGAACCCGTCAGCATCTGCTGTCCAGGCGATCGCCCATTCGACCGCGCCGTGCTTGCCGGTCTTGCCGGCGCTACCGGTGAAGATGTCCGGATGCACAAACGTTGCGCCTTCAAGGCTGCCGGCAAGATAATCCCGCAAGCCGTTGGCGAAATGGAAGACGGCGTTCTCCGGAATGTCGGTGCCCTTGAGCAATTCGGGCGCGCAGTGCCAGCGGATTTCGACGCCGCCATAGAGATAGGCTTTCGAGCGCGCCATCTTGAACAGGCGCGCCGGATCGAACGCCGCCTTGGCGCCGAAAATCTCGGTGTCGGGCTTGAAGCGGATCTTGGTGCCGCGCCGGTTCGGCACGCGGCCGGCTTTTTCCAGCTTGCCTTTCGGCTTGCCGCGTTCGAACGCCATTTTGTAGAGCTGCTGTTCACGCGCGACTTCGACTTCCATGCGCGACGACAAGGCGTTGGCGACCGAGACGCCGACGCCGTGCAGACCGCCCGAGGTCTCGTAGACCTTGGAGTCGAATTTGCCGCCGGCATGCAGCGTGCACATGATGACTTCGAGCGCCGACTTGTTCTTGAACTTCGGATGCGGGTCGACCGGGATGCCGCGGCCATTATCGGTGATCGAGATAAAGCCGTTGGCTTCCATGTCGACTTCGATCCAGTCGGCGTGGCCGGCCAGCGCCTCGTCCATCGAGTTGTCGATGACTTCCGCGAACAGATGATGCAGCGCCTTCTCGTCGGTGCCGCCGATATACATGCCGGGGCGGCGGCGCACCGGCTCCAGACCTTCCAGGACCTCGATGTCCTTGGCCGAATAGCCGCTCGTCGCCGCGCCGATCCGGCCTTGCTGCGCGCCGACGGCTTCGGCGCCTGACGGGCAGCCGGTTTGGATTTGGCGGCGGCCTCGAACAGGTCGTCCTGCTTGGTGGTCTTCTTTTTGGTCGCGGATTTGGCCATGAGGTGGGATCGCTACAGTTCTTAGGGAATCGAGCCCGGTAGATAGGCGGTCGGCGAATCGTTTGCCAGCAACTATGCCATGATAGGCACAAGTTCGGGCCGAAACGGTGGCTTCTGCGGGATTTGCCCGCGAATTGCCGGTATTTGACGGCCACTCTGGTGGCAGCGATGGCGGCGGGTTAGACCTGAGCCGTCTTTGGTCACAGCGGTTCCCGATGGCATTGCAGGCTTATATCGACCCGGTCATTGCCTTTGCGCGCGATAACGCGGTCTGGGCACCGCCGATCGTGTTTGCGCTCGCTTTCGGGGAGTCGCTGGCGTTCATTTCGCTGCTGATCCCGGCCTGGGGGGCGCTGGTCGCGCTCGGCGCGCTGGTCGGTTCGAGCGGCCTCAATTTCTGGCCGATCTGGATTGCCGGCGCCTTGGGCGCGGCATGCGGCGACTGGCTGTCGTACTGGATCGGGCTGAAGCTGGAATACCGCGTCCAGCACATCTGGCCGTTGTCGCGCCATCCCGACCTGATCCCGCGCGGCGAGCGCTTCATGAAGACCTGGGGCGTCCCTGGCATTTTCATCGGCCGTTTTTTCGGACCGCTGCGCGCCGTGGTGCCGTTGATCGCCGGGATTTTCGAAATGCCGTTCTGGCGGTTTCAGGCCGCCAATTTTTCTTCGGCCTTTGTCTGGGCGGCGGTGCTGCTGACGCTCGGCGACGGGATATCGCAAGCCTTGGGTTATTTCTGGCGTTAGGCCGGCCGCCATCTTGTAACCGCCCACGCGGCGCGGGATGATGCCAGGCGTGGAATAAATAAAAGCCGGGCCGCTTGTGGATGACAATGAACGGGCCGGGGTTCGTGACAATAACGAACCGGACGGCGAGCCGGGCCGATCAATGCCGCTTCGATAGTTTTTAGAAACTCAGGGAGTAGCCATCATGCACATGACACGACGCAAGTTATTCGCCAGCGTAGCGGCCGCCGGCGCGGCCACCGCATTGGCGCCGCTTGGCGGCAGCAAGTCGCTCGCCGCTATTTCTCCGCCGGGAAAAGGCACCGGGGTCTATCGCTATAAATTGGGTGACTACGAGATCATTCAATTGATGGACGGCGCGCGGACTTTCCCGATGCCGGACAAGTTCGTGGTCAATGTCAGCAAGGACGAGGCGATCAAGGCGGCCGCCGCGGCCTACATGCCGGAAGGCAAAGTCACCATTCCGTTCAGCCCGATGATCGTGAACACGGGGTCCAAGCTGATCGCGATCGATACCGGCAACGGTCTCGGTGCATTCGCCGCCAGCAAAGGCGTGGTCGGGCAGGCGCGCGGCAATATGGAAGCCATCCATATCGATCCGAACGATATCGACACCGTGCTGATTTCGCATTTTCATGGCGACCACATCGGCGGACTGAAGAACCCCGATGGCAGCCTTGCCTTTCCGAATGCCGAAATCAAAGTGCCAGCGGCGGAGCTCGCGTTCTGGAGCGACGAGGCCAATGCGTCCAAGGCCAATGGCTTCAACAAGGCGCAGTTCCCCAACGTCAAGAAGATGATGGCGGGACTTAAAGTGACGCCTTATGAGCCGAACAAGGAAATCGCACCGGGCATTACCTCGGTCGCGACGCCGGGCCATACACCGGGCCATACGTCGTTCGTGGTGGCGTCGGGCGCCAAGAAAATCCTGGTGCAGATCGACGTCACCAATATCCCGGCGATGTTCCTGCAACATCCGGACTGGCACGCGGTGTTCGACAATGATGGAGATCTCGCCGCGGCCACCCGCCACAAGATCTACGACATGGCGGCGGCGGAGAAGATGCCGGTGGTCGGTTATCACTTCCCGTATCCGTGCGTCGGTCACGTCGAGAAGGACGGGAAGGGCTACCGGCTGGTGCCGGTCGCCTGGGATCCGAACGCCGGCTGATCGGCGGCTGTAGACAGCGCATGACGGAAGGGCCGCCGAAGGGCGGCCTTTTTCGTCCGCTGTCCGGTTCTTGACCGGGATTGCGCCCGGGCCTATATCGCGTTCCATGACGACGCTTTTTGCACAACCAGCGCTCCGCCGCCGCCGTATCGACACGGCACGGGCGCGCTTTGGCGTGTGAACTAAGCCCCGTGCCGCCGGATTTGAGCCGCGGCACTTGATCGTTTTCTCCGTTGCTTTAGTCCAGATCGAACGAACCGCTTCTGAGCGGCGTCATTGTGATGGCCCGCTGTTAGACTGGCGCTTGAACTAAGGGATGTAAGGCTATGGCTACAAAAGCAAAAATCGGCGTCCTCGGCGCCTCCGGCTATACCGGCTCGGAGCTGGTCCGGATGCTGTTGCGCCACCCGCGCGCCGAGATCGTGCTTTTGACCGCCGAGCGCAGCGCCGGCAAAGAGATGCGTGACGTGTTCCCGCAATTCGCGCCTTACGAATTGCCGACCTTGGTGGCGCTCGACGGGCTCGACTGGAAAGCCCAAGCGCTCGACGTGGTGTTCTGCGCGCTGCCGCACGCGACCACGCAAAAGGTGTTGCAGAAGCTGCTGGTCGAAGCGCCGGCGACCAAGGTGGTCGATCTGTCGGCTGATTTCCGGCTCTCGGACACGGCGGCTTACGCCAAGTGGTACGGCCACGAGCATCATGCGCCCGAGCTGCAAAAGGAAGCGGTCTATGGCCTGGTTGAAATCCACCGGCGCGAGATCAAGCAAGCCCGGCTGGTCGCCAATCCCGGCTGCTACACCAGTTGCGCACAGCTGCCGCTGACGCCACTGATCAAGGCGAAAGCCATCGACCTCGACGAGATCGTGATCGACGCCAAATCCGGCATGACCGGGGCGGGCCGGGCGGCCAAGGAAGCCATGTTGTTTTCCGAAGTGTCGGAAGGCTTCAACGCTTATGGCGTCGGCGGGCACCGGCACATGGCCGAACTCGATCAGGAGTTCTCGGCCGCCGCCGGCCGCGACGTCACCGTGAGCTTCACGCCGCATCTGGTGCCGATGAATCGCGGCATTCTGTCGACCATTTATGTGCGGGGCAAACGCGGCCGGACCGCGGAAGATCTTCACGCGATCCTTTTAAAGTTCTACGCGAAGGAACCGTTCGTGCATGTGCTGCCGTTCGGTCAGACGCCGCAGACAAGGCACGTGCGCGGTTCCAATATGACCATGATCGGGGTCGCCAAGGACCGCAAAGAAGGCCGGGCCATTATCATCTCGGCGCTCGATAACCTGGTGAAGGGCGCCTCCGGCCAGGCGATCCAGAACATGAACCTGATCATGGGCTATCCGGAGCCGATGGGCATCGATCAGGTCGCGCTGTTTCCCTAAGGCTCAGGACTCTGCCGGCGCGTGAGCAATCGCGTCGGCGAAGTTGCGCAAGGCGGTGCGGAGCTGCGCCGCCAGTTCGGCATCGGCGACGATGCCGTCAGCATCCAAGTTCCGGCCGAGCAAAGGCAGCGTGATTGACGCGTCTGCGACCAGGCGCGCCGCCATGGTGGTCAGCGTCAGCCGCAGCTGGGCGTCGGAATGGGTCGACCGCGGCGAAGCGTTGATCAGCGCCACCGGCTTGCCGGGAAACTCAAAGCTGCCGACCAGCCAGTCGAGCGCGTTTTTCATTACGCCCGAGACGCCGCGCGCATATTCGGGGCTGCAAATCAGCAAGCCGTCGTTGCGTCCGATCTCGTCCCGGAACGCCTTCACCGGTGGCGGGGGTGTTTCGGTGTCGAGGTCCGGATTGAAATAAGGAAGGCTGGCAAGGCCGTCATAAATGACAATCTGCAGGTCGGCGGGCGCAAGCTGTGCCGCCGCTTTGAGGGCCGACGTATTGGAAGAATTCGCCCTCAGGCTGCCAGAGATCGCTAGAACGCGCATCGCGATGCGGTACCATGGCGACGTCGGCCCGCCGAGTTGGATTAGCTCGCGGTGTTTACACCTTTGTGTGATTGCCGACATTGTCCGGGAGGCCATGTCGCGATGTTTGAGGTCGCCAACCAGCCGCCGCCGCTTGAGCCCTATAATCTGTTCGCCAGTGATCGTGTGCTGCGCGAGGCGGTCAAGCGCGAACAGGCCGGCTGGGCCGAAGAGGGGCTCAATACGCTTGGGCTGACGCTCGGCAAGCCGGAGACGGTGAAGCTCGGCTTCGACGCTAATAAGAACCCGCCGCAACTCAAGAGCTTCGACCGTTTGGTCACCGAATTGATGAGGTCGAGTTCCATCCGGCCTGGCATGAATTGCTGGCGATCGCGTTGCGCGCCGGCCTGCATTCCAGTCCCTGGGCGCATCCGCAAAGTGGCGCGCATGTCGCCCGCGCCGCCGGCACCTATCATGTTCAACCAGATCGAAAGCGGAGCCTATTGCCCGGTCGCCATGACCTATGGCTCGGTGCCGACGCTGCAAAACGCGCCTGACGTGGCGGCGCCATGGCTGCCGAAAATCTACGGCCGCGACTACGACCCGCGCTTTCGTCCGGTCGCCGAGAAATCGACGGCGCTGCTCGGCATGGGCATGACCGAGAACCAGGGAGGTTCCGACCTGCGCACCAATGTGACGCGCGCGGAACCCGCCGGTGACGGCTCGTTCCGGCTGCACGGCCATAAATGGTTCATGTCGGCGCCGATGTGCGACGCCTTTTTGATCCTGGCGCAGACGGCCAAGGGCTTAAGCTGCTTCCTGATGCCGCGCTGGACCCCGGACGGCGAGCGCAACGCCGTGCAGATCAATCGGCTGAAAGACAAGCTCGGCAACAAGTCGAACGCCTCGAGCGAAGTCGAATTTAACGGCGCTTACGCGCAACTCATCGGCGAAGAGGGCCGCGGCATTCCGACCATCATCGAAATGGCCGGCTATACGAGGCTCGACTGCTGCATCGGTTCGTCGTCGCTGATGCGCCAAGCGGTGGCGCAGGCGACCCACCACGCCCAGCATCGCACGGCGTTCCAGAAAAGGCTGATCGACCAGCCGCTGATGACGAACGTGCTGGCCGATATGGCGCTGGAATGTGAGGCCGCCACCGTGCTGACCATGCGGTTGGCGCGGGCCTATGACGAGGACGACGAGGCAGCCCAGGTGTTCCGCCGCGTGCTGACGCCGGCGGCGAAGTTCTGGATCTGCAAGCGGACGCCGGCCGTCACGCTGGAAGCGATGGAGGTGCTGGGCGGCTCCGGCTACATCGAAGACAGCATCATGCCGCGGCTGTACCGCGAAGCGCCGGTCAATTCGATCTGGGAAGGTTCCGGCAATGTCATGTGCCTGGACGTGCTGCGTGCGTTGGGGCGCACGCCGAACGCCGGCGATGTGCTGCGCGCCGAGCTGGCCGGCTCCGGCGATCAGCGGCTCGATGTTTTCGCCGAAAAGCTCGAACAGCGCATGACCGGCGCGGACCGCAACGACGAAGGCCAGGCCCGCGTGCTGGTGCGCGATCTGGTGCTGGCCTTGCAGGCGGCGTTGCTGATCAAGCATGCGCCGCACGCGGTGGCCGACGCGTTCTGTGCGTCGCGCCTGAACGGCGGGGGTGGCGGCGCTTTCGGCACGCTGCCGCGCGGCTGCGACACCCGCGCGATTGTCGAGCGGGCGGCGCCTGCCGCGGCTTAAAGCTTGCCGAACACCGCCAGCACCAGCGCGACTTGCGCCAGGAAACCGACCGCAAAAGCGAGCGTGCGCAGCACCGGAACGCCGAGCGCGTAGACGATGACATGCGCCAGCCGCGCCCAGAAATAGACCGCGCAGGCAATCGCCGTGCTCTTGGTCGAATGGCCTTGCGCGTTGAGGATCAAGACCAGCGCGGCGAACACCACCAGGTTTTCGACCGCGTTCGAATGCGCGAAATAAAGCCGCTGCGCCCAAGGGCTTTGCGGCTTGTCGGTGCGCGAGGGGTTGGCCATCGCCCCCATCAGGCCTCGTACGATGCAGCGATCGAGGACATAGGGAACCCATAAGACGCCGGTCAGGATGACGGTCAGCGTCAGCCACATCAGTTCTTTGGTCATTGGTTATCGCTCCGGCTCAGTTCGCCCAAGTAACTCTAGCGAACGCCGGCGTGGCTGTCGCGGTCTCTGAGGGTCACAAGGCTGTTATTCCCCTTCGGATCATCGCGGGTGTTTCCGCGCATCGGTGGTTGTCAAAAAACACGATGTCGTATTTGCTAACGTGAAGCGCCTGAGAGGGCCGGATGACAAACGATACAGGGGTGAAATCAGGGAGGAGGGCCGATGTCGAAACGCGCCAATCCGGAAGCTTTTGCGTCCGAGCCTGAGACCATTGGCAATGTGAAAGTCAGCCGGCCGCAGAACGGGGCAGAATATCTTGCCTCGCTTGATGACGGTCGGGAGGTCTTCATCTATGGCGACAAGGTCAAGAAGGTCACCGAGCATCCGGCCTTCCGCAACACCGCGCGCATGGTGGCACGGCTCTATGACGCCATGCACGACCCCAAGCACAAAGACAAAATTCTGGTGCCGACCGACACCGGCAATGGCGGCATGACCCATGCCTTTTTCAAGGCGCCAAAGTCGATGGACGATCTGCTGGCGGGGCGCGACGCCATTGCCGAATGGGCCAAGCTGACTTACGGCTGGCTCGGCCGCGCGCCCGATTACAAAGCGGCCTTTCTGGCGACGCTCGGGGCCAATTCCGATTTCTACGATCCCTATCAGGACAACGCCAAGCGCTGGTACAAATTCAGCCAGGAGCGCGTGCCCTTCATCAATCACGCCATCATTCATCCGCCGATCGACCGCGACAAGCCGCCGAACGAAGTCGGCGACGTCTGCTGTCATGTCGAAAAGGAAACCGACAAAGGCTTGATCATCTCCGGCGCCAAGGTGGTGGCGACCGGCTCAGTGCTGACCAATTACACCTTCGTCGCGCATCACGGTCTGATCCCGGTACAGGACAAGAAATTCGCCGCCGTCTTCATGCTGCCGACCAATACGCCGGGCGTGAAGTTCATCTGCCGCACCTCCTATGAAATGCAGGCGACGGTGATGGGTTCGCCGTTCGACTATCCGTTGTCGAGCCGGGTCGATGAAAACGACGCCGTCTTCATCATGGATAAGGTGCTGGTGCCGTGGGAGAATGTCTTCGTCTATGGCGACATTGAAAAGGCCAACAACTTCTTTCCGCGCACGGGTTTTCTGCCGCGTTTCGTCGTGCATGGCTGCACCCGTCTGGCGGTCAAGCTCGACTTCATCGCCGGGCTGCTGCTGAAGGCGACGGAAGCGTCCGGCACCAAGGATTATCGCGGCGTCCAGGCCAATGTCGGCGAGGTGATTGCCTGGCGAAATCTGTTCTGGGCTTTGTCGGATGCGATGGTGCGCGATCCCAAACCCTGGGTCGGTGACTATGTCTTGCCGAACATGGACCCCGGCAATGCCTATTCGATCATCGCCACCATCGCCTACACCAAGATCAAATACATCATCGAGCAGACCGTGGCCTCCGGGCTTATTTATCTCAATTCGCACGCCAGCGATTTCAAGAACCCGGAAATCCGGCCGTATCTCGATCAATATCTGCGTGGCTCGAATGGCTACAAGGCCGAGGAGCGGGTGAAACTGATGAAGCTGTTGTGGGATTGTCTCGGCAGCGAATTCGGCGGCCGGCATGAACTCTATGAAATCAATTATGGCGGTTCGACCGAGGAAATCCGGCGCTATGCCTTGTTTGGGGCGCAAGCCTCCGGTAATGCCGACCGCTTCAAGGGATTTGCCGAACAGTGCATGGCAGAATATGACCTCGACGGCTGGCGGGTGCCGGACCTGACCGATCCCGGCGAATTTAGTTTTCACGCTGCCAAAAACGGCAGGTGAACAGAACTAACGAGCGAGTGAATTGATGACTGGGAATGACACAAGACCGCCGATCGATGCCGGGCTGTTCCGGCGCGTCATGGGTTGCTTCGCCACCGGCGTTACCGTGATCACGGCGGAGGGCGATGGCGGCGTGCGCGGCATGACGGCCAACGCCTTCATGTCCGGTTCGCTGACGCCGCCTTTGTGCATTATTTCGATTTCGAAAAAAGCCCGCATGCACGAGATCCTGGAAAAGGCCGGGCATTTCGGCGTCAGCATGCTGGCCAAAGGCCAGGAAGACGTCAGCCAGCATTTTGCCCGTCAGGGCGCGACCGAACCGGATCTGAGCTTCGAGCACATGCGCGGTATTCCGGTGCTGGCGGGCGTGGCGGCGGCGGTCGCCGCCGAGATCGAGGCACGCCACGATTGCGGCGACCACACGCTATTCATTGGTCACATCGTCGGCATGCGTGATGACGGCCGCCCGCCTTTGGCTTATCACGGCGGCAAATATGCCGAGCTGTTGTACAAGTCGGCGGTGCCGGCGGATCCGATGGTCGACTTCTGGGAACTAGAACATAACTGAGCGCACGACCACGTAGATCCCGACAACGATCACGATCCCTGAGAAGGTGATCGTCAGTGCGTGCTTGTACTGCGACAGATGACGGGCTAGCCGTGTGCCGAACAGGCCGCCGAGCGCGCCGCCAATGACGAACAGGCCGGCGAGCGGCCAGTCGACCAGACCGGACCAGGCGTAGCTCGCCGCGGTCGTTGCGCCGAATGTCGTGACCGCGACCAGCGATGAGCCGATGGCATTGATCAGCGGCATGGCGGTGGCGCCGATCAATCCCGGTACGATCAGGAATCCGCCGCCGATGCCAAAAAAGCCGGACAGCGCGCCGACCAGCAGGCCGGTGCCGACCAGCATCGGCAGCAGCCTTTTCATGGTCTCGCGCGTCAGCTTGACGTCGGCATTGCTGCCGGACTTGCGCGGCCGCAACATCAGCACGCCGATCACGATCATCAGCGCGCCGAACAAGGTGAGCAGGCGGGTGCCGTCGACCATCTTGCCGAGTTGCGCGCCGCCGGCAGCCCCGGCAATGCCGGAGGCCGCGAACACCAGCGCGCACGGCCACTTCACGGTATGAGCGCGGGCGTGGCCGGCGAGATTGGCGGCGGCGCTGGCGGCAACAGCGATGGCGCTGGTGCCAATGGCGACATGCGGCGAGGGCACGCCGACGACATAGACCAGCAAAGGCACCGCCATGATCGAGCCGCCGCCGCCGACCAGGCCGAGCGTGAAGCCGACAATTCCGCCGGAGCCGATCGAAAGCAGGGCGTGCAGAACCGTCATGGCGGCCTCGTCGTCGAAGTGAGAATAGGAAACTCGGTGCGATGTTAGCCGAACAAGGCGGCCAGGCGTTTGAGGAAACCGCCTTCGCTGTTGCCGGCTTTCGGCTTGCTGCCCTTGCTCGTCGGCAAACCGGCGCGCTTCCAGGCTTCGATGCCGCCGCCCAACAAGTAGACCTCGCAGTCGCCCGCCGCGGCCGACAGGCGCTTTGCGTTCATATTGGTGCGCGCGCCCGATTTGCAGTGGTAGATCAGCACGGTATCGCCGTCGCGCACCGGATGCTGGGCGTCGATCTGCGACAGTGCGTGATGACGCGCGCCCGGAATATTCTCGTTGGCGTATTCGTGGGTTTCACGGACGTCGATCAGCACGGCACCGGACTTGACGAGTTCGACGGCGCGTTCGGGCGTAATGGTCTTCATCTTACGGATTCCTGTCAGGGGTGGGCCGGCGTCCGGGTGCGGACGCTACGGGCAGTAGATATCTTTCAGTTGTTCGAGCAGGCGCTCTGCGTTGGGATCGGCAATGCGGTAGTAGATGGTCTGGGCGTCGCGCCGGGTCGCGAGCAGGCCGTCGTCGCGCATCTTGGCAAGGTGTTGCGACAGCGCCGACTGGCTTAAGTCGACAGCCGCGGCGAGGCCGCTGACCGATAATTCGCCGGCCGCGACCAGCCGGCACAGGATCAGCAGCCGGTTTTCGTTGGCCATGAGCTTCATAAGCCCAGCCGCTTCACCGGCCTTGCGCTCAAGTTCGGCAATGCCTTTATCGGCCGGGGCTGAGGTCGGCTTGGCGTCCGGCTTTAGATCCGGCTTGGCACTGCGGGCCGTTTGGGCGGGCATTCCGGTGTCTCCATAAATTAGATATTGCTAAATTAGGTAATGCTAATATATAAGTCAAGAACGATCACGAAAATGAAAAGGGGCCCGCTATGGCGCGACCGAAAAAGCGGCCAATAGGCCGGAAGTGAAGGCTTTCTTTGACGAGCCGACCAATACCGTCAGCTACCTGGTCTGGGACAAGACGACCATGGAAGGCGCGGTGGTCGATCCCGTGCTCGACTATGATTTTCGCAGCGGCAAGGCCGGCTTTGCCTCCGCCGACGCTATTCTGGCCGAGGCCAAGAAGCTCGGCGTGACCATTGGCCAGGTGCTGGAAACCCACGCCCATGCCGACCATTTGTCGGGCGCGCCCTATATCAAACTCAAGACCGGTGCCAAGGTCTCGATCGGCGAACACATCCGCGACGTCCAGCGCATCTTCCGTCCGGTGTTCAATGCCGTCGACGTGTCGGGCGATGGCTCCGAATTCGATCATTTGTTCAAGGACGGCGAACACTTCAAGATCGGTACACTCGACGGCGAGGTGATGCACACGCCCGGTCACACGCCGGCCTGCGTCGTCCTATCATATCGGCGACGCGGTGTTCGTCGGCGATACCATGTTTATGCCGGACTACGGCACGGCGCGCGCCGACTTCCCCGGTGGCGACGCCCATAAGCTCTACCGTTCGATCATGCGCATCCTGGCGCTGCCGGCCGAGACACGGCTGTTCATGTGCCATGATTACAAGGCGCCCGGCCGCGACCAATATGCCTGGGAAACGACCGTCGGCGAGGAGCGTGCGCGCAATGTGCACGTCCATGAAGGCGTCAGCGAAGACGACTTCGTCGCCATGCGCCAGAAGCGCGATGCCTCACTGGCGGCGCCTTTACTGCTGCTGCCGTCGATCCAGGTCAATATCCGCGCCGGTAAGTTTCCGCCAGCCGAAGTCGACGGCGTGCATTATCTTAAGGTGCCGATCAGGCTGGCGTCGTAACGTCTTGGCTTTGCCGGCCAAAGGCCGTCGGCGCGTTACGGAATCAACAATAGGCTACCCGTGGTGCGTCCGGCCTCGAGGTCGGCCTGCGCGCGTGCCGCTTCGGCAAGCGGATATGTGGCACCAATGTCGGCAACGATGCCGAGGGCCATGGCATCGAACAAGTCCTCGGCGGCAGCCGGATAGACTGACGGGTCGGCGGAATAGGCCATGATGCTGGGACGCGATAACGATAGCGAACGCACCGGCCCAAGAGCTTCAACCGAAAGCGCCGGAATCGGGCCGGCTGCCTGACCGACACTTGCGACCATGCCGAAGGGCCTGACGCAAGCAAGCGTCTTGAGCAGCATGTCGCCGCCGATGCCGTCGATGGCGTAGTCGACTCCGCGGCCGCCAGTCAGGGCCCGCGCCTGTCCCGCGACGTCGGCGTCGCGGCCGACAATGACATGATCGGCGCCATGGCCGCGCGCGATCGCTGCTTTCGAAGGCGAACCGGCGGTACCGATCACAGTGGCGCCGAGGTGCTTGGCCCAACGCACAAGAATGCCGCCGAGCCCGCCGGCAGCGGCATGAACCAGCAGGGTCGTTTGCGGCCCAACGCTGTGGACCCGCTTGAGCAGCATCTGGGCGGTGAGGCCGCGCAGCATGTTGGCGGCCGCCAGGTGCGTTGGGATCGTGTCGGGAAGCCGGACCGCTCGGGGACGCGGCAAAAGCCGCGTCGCGGCATAGGCGCCGACCGGCGCGCCGGCATAGGCGACCCGGTCGCCGGGAGCAAGATCGGTCACGCCGTCGCCGACGGCTTCAACAACGCCGGCGCCTTCAACGCCGAGGACGGCCGGCAGGCTCGGCAGTGGATAGAGCCCCTGGCGAAAATAGATATCGATGAAATTGACGCCTATGGCGTCGTGGCGGATGCGTATTTCGCTCGGGCCGGGGGACTGCGGCGCGCAAGGCGCAACTACGAGGCGGTCAACGCCGCCGGGGCCGGTCATTTGCACCATCAAATCCATCGTCATTCTCCGCTTTTGCCGACGCGCAGAATGACGGCTGGCGTTCTGTCTGAAAATACCCAGAATGATCCCATCAGATGGGAGATTTCGCACAATGACGGATTGGGAAAATCTGCGGCACTTCGCGGCCTTGGCGCAGTGCGGAAGCTGGTCGGCGGCGGCGCGTTTGCTGCGGGTCGAACATGCGACCGTGGCCCGCCGCGTCGCCGCCTTGGAACGAGAACTGAAGCTCAAATTGGTCGATCGCCGGGGCCGGCGGCTGGCGCTGACGGTTGCCGGCGAACAGATCGTGCCATTGGTCGAGCGCATGCAACGTGACACCGAGACCATCGACCGCGCCGCTGTCGGCGCACGCGCCGAACTGGCGGGCGTTGTCACCATCAGCGCGCCGCCGGTGTTGGCAGCGTCAATGTTGGCGGAACCGATTGTCGCTCTCGGCGCGCGGCATCCCGGCCTGCGCATCCGTATTATCGGTGAATCGCGCCGCGCTTCGCTCGATCGCCGCGAAGCCGATATTGCCGTGCGGCTGAGCAGACCGACCGAAGGCGACCTGACCGTCGTCAAGCTCGGCGAGATGGTGTTTCGGCTGTACGCGAGTCCAGCCTACCTTGCCGCAACCGACCCGACCGATTGGCGGTTTATTGGCTACGACAAGGATATGGAAGCCGCGCCGCATCAGACCGCGCTGTTGCGCTACATGGCCGGGCGGCCATTTGCACTTCGCGCCAGCACCGGCGACATCCAGTTAGCGGCAGCCCGCATTGGCGGCGGCGTCGCAATGTTGCCGGACTTCATGGTGGCAGGCGTCGACGGACTGGTTGCCGCGGCGCCGAAGGAGCCATCGGTCGCGCAGGGCATCTGGCTGGTCGTGCATACCGATATGAAAAATGCCGCATCGATCCGCGCGGTTACGCGAGGAAGTGCGCCGGCACATGGCAAGCAAAGGTCGTGATCGGCGGAAACAGGATAAACGGCGGCCCAGGACGGCGAAACGTTAGCGGAGGAAATGGCTCACGACGTGAAGAGACGGCCGCCGTCTAATCCTTCGCCTTGACGAACGAGCCGGGCGCGTCCTCGATCGGTTCAAGTTTGCCGCCGCCGATGGCGCGCGCCGGCACCATCTTGTCGTTCTGGCTCTTGATCCAGTCGAGCCAATTCGGCCACCACGAACCGGGATGCTCGGTCGCCGTCTTCATCCATTCGTCGACGTTGTCGCCGCTCGGCGGATCGCCGGTCCAGTATTGATATTTCGGCTTGGTCGGCGGATTGACGACGCCGGCAATATGGCCGGATCCAGCCAGCACATATTTCACCGGCCCGCCGAAGAACTGCGAGCCGTACAACACCGATTTCGCCGGCGCGATGTGATCCTCGCGGGTGGCGAGATTGTAGATCGGCACTTTCACCTTGTGCAGGTCGAGCATGACGCCGGCGATTTCCATTTCGCCTTTGGTCAGCCGGTTGTTGAGATAGCAATTGCGCAAATAGAACGAATGATTGGCCGCCGGCATCCGGGTGGCGTCGGCGTTCCAGTACAGAATGTCGAACGGGTAGGGCTTCTTGCCACGCAGGTAATTGTTGACGACGTAGGGCCAGACCAGATCGTTCGAGCGCAGCATGTTGAAGGTATTGGCCATGCGCGAGGCTTCGAGATAGCCCTGTTCCTGCATATGGGCTTCAAGCTGCTTGATGCGCTCTTCATCGACGAAGACTTTGAGGTCGCCGGAATAGGTGAAATCGACCTGGGCGGTGAACATGGTGGCCGACAGCGCGCGATTCTTTCGCTTGGCGGCGAGATAAGCCAGCGTGATCGACAGCAAGGTGCCGCCGACGCAATAGCCGATGGTGTGGACCTTCTTTTCGCCGGTGACCTGCTCGATGACGTCCATCGCGGCGAGCGGCCCTTCGTTCATATATTGCTCGAAGCTTTTCGCCGCGAGATGAATGTCGGGGTTGGCCCAGGAAATTACAAACACCGTGATGCCTTGATCGACGCACCACTTGATGAAGGATTTTTCCGGCGTCAGGTCGAGAATGTAGAACTTGTTGATCCAGGGCGGCACGATCAGCAGCGGGACCTTGAGCACCTTCTCGGTGGTCGCCTCATATTGAATGAGCTGCATCAGGTCGTTCTGGAAGATGACCTTGCCAGGGGTCAGCGCCAGATTGCGGCCGACTTCGAAATTGCCGGTGTCCGACTGGCGGATTTTCAAGTTGCCTTTGCCGGCCTTGATGTCCTCGCCCAGCATGTGCATGCCGCGCGCCAGGTTCTCTGCGTTCGACGACAGCGTCTCGCGCAGCAATTCCGGATTGGTCAAAACGAAGTTCGACGGCGACACCGCATTGGTGATCTGCTTGACGTAGAACTCGGCTTTTTGCCGGGTGTGCTCGTCGACGCCGGCGGCCTCCTTAACGAGCTTCTCGCCCCATTGCGCGGTCAACAGATAGGCCTGCTTGAGGAAATCGAAAAACTGGTTTTGCGACCATTCCGGATCGGCGAAGCGTTTGTCCTTGGGGTCGGGGGCGACCGCAGGCGGGGCCTCTTCGCCGGCTAGGCGTTTGGCGGTCGTCGCCCAGAGGTTGAGATAGGCCTGGCCCAGGGCGGTCTGCAATTCGAGCGCGCGCTGCGGGTCCGACAGCCAATATTCCGCCACTTGGCCGATGGTCTTGACCAGATCGACGATGTCTTCCGACAGTTCGTCTTTTTGTTTGCCTTCTTCGCGCGGCTTCAGATAGGCGGCCAGCGCCTTGCCGCCTTCCTCGATCATGCGCGCGATATTGTGCGCCAAAGCCTCGACATCGACGGCGCCGAGATGCGCCGGGTCCGCGGCCGGCGTTTTCGGCGGTCGGTGTTTTGCCGGAGGTTTGCGCTTTGGACGTTTCCATCGTCATCTGTGTCGATCCCCGGTCCAGACGTGGCCTGAACCGCGCCGGATCGCAAGGCGCGTTTCATCGCAGACCTGCCCAAAAAGCAGTCGCATGGGTCCATCGTCCTTCCGCGTAACCTTGCTGCGGCCATATTAGCCCGATAGTCGATTTATGCTATAATTCATTGAGTCTACACCGATTTCCCGGCCGGGCTGGGCTTATGTCGAGAGCCATGCGCGTATTTACTGGATCAATATTGGCAGCTTTTGGCCTGGTGGCCGGGCTTTCGCTCGGGCTGGGCGGCTGCGCGGCTGGCAGCATGGGTGAAGAATTGCCGCAATCGATGGGCGGATTGCCGGCCGACGCACCCAAGGCACCCCAGACACCCTATAAATACCCGGCCGTGCACGACATGCCGCCGCCGCGGGCGACCCCGACCATGAGCGACGCCGACCAGGTCAGGCTGGAACATGAACTCCAGGCCACCCGTGACCGGGTCGAGGGCAACCCTGGCGCGGCCGAAAAGCCGACCAAGAAGTCGAACAAGAAACCGGCTGCCGCCCGGAAAAAGCGGGCGCCGGCGCCAAAAAACCAGCCGCTCAACATCAAAAGCGGGGCGGCCTCTGGTGCCGCGCCGAAGCCGTGATAAAAGCCAGCCGGGGTAACGCCTGCCGGCTGGAACGGGCAGCTCGCGCCTCCTAGAGCCTAAATGGGCTGGGGCGTCAGGCAGGTTGAACGCGACTTAAAGGTCTAGACCGATGGAAGAATATTACCGGATCCGCCGCCTGCCGCCTTATGTGTTCGAAGAGGTGAACAAGGCCAAGGCCAAGGCCCGCAACGGCGGCGCCGACATCATCGACCTCGGCATGGGCAATCCCGATTTGCCGGCCCCGGCGCACGTCATCGAGAAGATGAAAGAGACGCTGGGCAAAGCGCGCACCGACCGCTACTCGGCCTCGCGCGGTATTGCCGGTTTGCGGCGCGCGCAGGCGGCCTATTACGACCGCCGGTTTGGCGTGAAACTCAATCCCGAGACCCAGGTCATCGCCACCTTGGGTTCGAAGGAGGGCTTCGCCAATGTCGCGCAGGCGATCACGGCGCCCGGCGATGTCGTGCTGGTGCCCAATCCGAGCTATCCGATTCATGCCTTCGGATTCCTGATGGCGGGCGGCGCTGTCCGCTCGGTGCCATCGGAGCCGACGCCGAACTTCTTCCATACGCTCGAGCGCGCGATCATCCATTCGATCCCGAGGCCGCAGGTGCTGGTGGTCTGCTATCCGGCCAACCCGACGGCGTATGTCGCCACGCTCGACTTTTACAAAGACCTCGTGGCGTTTGCCAAGAAGCATAGCCTGTTGGTGTTGTCGGATCTGGCTTATGCGGAAGTCTATTTCGACGGCAATCCGCCGCCATCGCTGTTGCAGGTGCCCGGCGCCATCGACATCGCGGTCGAGTTCACGTCGATGTCGAAGACCTACTCGATGGCGGGCTGGCGCATGGGTTTCGCGGTCGGCAATGAGCGGGTGATCGCCGCACTCGGCCGGGTCAAATCCTACCTCGACTACGGCGCCTTTACGCCGATCCAGGTGGCGGCGACCGAAGCGCTGAAGGAAAAATACGACGGCCAGATTCAGGATATGCGCGATACCTATAGGAAGCGTCGCGACGTGCTGGTGGAAAGCTTTGGCCGCGCCGGCTGGGAAGTGCCTGCGCCGCGCGCTTCGATGTTTGCCTGGTCGCCGATCCCGGAACCGTTCAAGGAACTGGGCAGCGTCGAATTCTCCAAGCTGCTGGTCGAAAAGGCTGACGTCGCGGTTTCGCCCGGCATCGGCTTCGGTGAATACGGCGAAGGCTTTGTCCGCATCGCCATGGTCGAGAACGAACAACGTATCCGTCAGGCTGCGCGCAACGTGCGCCGCTTCCTCGAAACCGCACCGGAACAGTTGCACAACGTCGTTCCGCTCGCGACGCGGCGATAATTTAAGATGAGCAAACCACTTAAAGTCGGCGTTGCCGGCGTCGGCACCGTCGGCGCCGCCTTGATTGCCCAGGTCGTCAGCCAACGCGAACAGCTGGCCGCGCGTTGCGGACGCGGTATCGAGATTGTCGCGGTCAGTGCGCGTTCGAAAGCAAAGAAGCGCGGCGTCGATCTGAAAAAAATGAAATGGTTCAGCGATCCGGTCGAGCTGGCCGGTGACCCGAGATATCGATGTCTTCGTCGAGTTGATGGGCGGTGATCGCGACCCGGCCAAGACGGCGGTCGAGTTCGCGCTGGCCTCCGGCAAATCGGTGGTGACCGCCAACAAGGCATTGCTCGCCAAGCACGGCGTCAAGCTGGCGCTGATGGCCGAGAAGCACGGCGGCGCGCTCAATTACGAAGCGGCGATCGGCGCCGCCATTCCGATCGTCAAGACTTTGCGCGAGGGGCTCGCCGGCAATTCGATCAATCGGATCTACGGTATCTTGAACGGCACCTGCAATTACATCCTGACGCGGATGGAGCAGGAGGGCCTGTCGTTTGCCGACTGCCTGAAACAGGCGCAAGCGTTCGGCTATGCCGAGGCCGATCCGACCTTCGACGTCGAAGGTCAGGACACCGCGCAGAAAATTGTCGCTGCTCGCCAGTCTGGCGTTCGGCACCAAGGTCGAGCAAAGCGCGATCTATCGCGAAGGCATTTCCTCGATTGCGCAGGCCGATCTCGCCGCCGCCGATGAACTCGGCTACCGCGTCAAGCTGCTCGGCGTTGCTGTGCGCACGCCCAAGGGTATCGAGCAGCGCGTGCACCCGACCATGGTGCGCAAGGATTCCTCGATCGCGCAGGTGATGGGCGTCACCAATGCCGTCACCATCGACGCCGAAGGGATCGATCCGATCACGCTGGTCGGGCCCGGCGCCGGCGGCGCGGCAACCGCGTCAGCGGTGCTGTCGGATATCGCCGATATTGCGCGTGGCGCCAAAAGTACGCCGTTCGGCCGGCCGGCGGTGAAATTGAAGGATGTCCGAAAGGCGCCGATGCAGCGCCATGAGGGCGGTTATTACATCCGTTTTCAGGCGCGCGATAAGCCAGGCACGGCCGCCAGCATTGCGACCCGGTTGGCCGAGCAGGACATCTCGCTGGAGTCGATCGTGCAGCGCCACGCCAAGAATACCCCCGATGCCGCCAAGAAAAACGGCTCGGTCCCCGTAATCCTCATTACCTATGCCACCCACGAGGATGCCGTGCGAAAAGCCCTTGCCGCGGTGGCCAAGGATAAGGTGATCTCGGGCCGTCCGCAGGTCATCCGAATTGAAAAGAATTAGTTCTGTTATTTGTAAGAGGAACGCCCAACCATGGCTTCGATCACAGTCCAGCCTGAACTGCTGCTGGAACGCATTCTCACCCTCGAAATCGTGCGCGTCACCGAGCGCGCGGCGGTATCGGCGGCCCGGCTGCGCGGCCGCGGCCTCGACAAGGCGTCCGATCAGGCGGCGGTCGATGCGATGCGGCGCGAGCTCAATAAGCTGCCGATCGACGGCACCGTCGTGATCGGCGAGGGCGAAATCGACGAAGCCCCGATGCTGTTCATCGGCGAGAAGGTCGGCAACAAGAACGGCCCGAAGGTCGACATCGCGGTCGATCCGCTCGAAGGCACCGTGCTGTGCGCCAAGAACATGCCGGGTGCGATTGCCACCATCGCCATGGCCGACGGCGGCACGCTGCTGCATGCACCCGACTGTTACATGGACAAGATCGCCATCGGGCCCGGCTATCCGAAGGGCACCGTCGATCTCGACGCTTCGGTCGAAGACAACATCATCAGCCTGGCCAAAGCCAAAGGCGTCAAGCCGTCGGAAATCACCGCAATCCTGCTCGACCGGCCGCGTCACGCCGAAGCGATCGCCGCGATCCGCAAGCTCGGCGCCGCGGTCAGCCTGATCAGCGATGGCGACGTCGCCGGCGTCATTCATTGCGCCGAGGCCAAGACCGGCATCGATATCTATTTCGGCATTGGCGGCGCGCCCGAAGGCGTTTTGTCGGCGGCGGCGTTGCGCTGCATCGGCGGCCAGATGCAGACCCGGTTGATCATCGACACCGAAGCCCTGCAGGAACGCATCAAGAAGATGGGCATCAAGGATGCCAAGAAGAAGTACGAGATCGAGGACATGGTGAAGGGCGATTGCCTGTTCTCGGCAACCGGCGTGACCTCCGGCGCGATGCTGGCCGGCGTCAAATTCGGCAAGGAAATGATCGAAACCGAAACCGTGGTGATGCGCTCGGCCACCGGCACGGTGCGGCGCGTGATCGCCGAGCACCGGCAGCTCGAGAAGTTTCATCTCGACTGATCTGACATCTGGCGCAACTCATCCGCGCTATTAAATCGCGTGGTATGACGATGGTATGGCCGGCAACGGCAGTAAACGATCCGGAGCGCTATTTCCTCGGCGTCGACAAGTCGGTGACCGGGCGGGCGTGGAAGGATCGGCTTGACGCGCGCGGCGTGGCGCGCGCGACCACCATCGCGCAGCGCCTGGGCACGCCGGAATTGCTGGCCCGCGTGCTGGCGGGCCGGGGCGTCGAGGCCGACGAAGCCGAAAGCTTCCTCGATCCGACCATCAAGAACCTGATGCCCGATCCCTCGGTGCTGACCGGCATGGACGCGGCCGCCAAGCGGCTGGCCGATGCCGTCATGCGCGGAGAGAAAGTCGCGATCTTCGGCGATTACGATGTCGACGGCGCGACCTCGTCGGCGTTGCTGGCGGGTTACCTGCGGCAATGCGGGCTCGACCCGATCGTGCACATTCCCGACCGGATCTTCGAAGGCTATGGGCCGAATGTCGATGCGATCCAGAGCTTCGCCCAAAAGGGCGTAACGCTGCTGGTAACGGTCGATTGCGGCACCACCAGCATCGCGACCTTGGGCGAGGCCGGCAAGCTCGGCCTCGACGTCGTGGTGCTCGATCATCATCAGGCCGACGAGGAACTGCCGAAGGCGGTCGCGATCGTCAATCCGAACCGCGCCGACGATCTGTCGGGGCTTGGCTATCTGTGCGCGGCCGGCATCGTCTTCATGACCTTGGTGGCGTTGACCCGCGAACTGCGCGGCCGCGATTTTTTCAATGGTTCGCGGCCGGCGCCCGATCTGCTGTCGTCGCTCGATCTGGTGGCGCTCGGCACCGTTGCCGATGTCGTGCCGTTGAAAGGCCTGAACCGCGCCTTCGTCGCCAAGGGGTTGATCGCGATGCGGCGGCGCGACCGGGTCGGCCTGACCGCCTTGATGGACGCGGCGCGGCTCAATGGGCCGCCGGAAGCCTTTCATCTCGGCTTTCTGCTCGGGCCGCGCATTAACGCCGGCGGCCGGATCGGCCGCGCCGATCTGGGTGTCGCGGCTGTTGCTGGAGGACGACCCGATCGAGGCCGGCCGCATTGCCGCCGAACTCGATCGCCTCAATAGCGAACGCCGGCTGATCGAAGCCGCCGCCGTCGAGCAGGCCGAGGCCGAAGCGATGGCGGCGCTGGGCTTGGAAGAAAAAGGCGCGGTGGTCGTGACCGCCCAAGCCGGCTGGCATCCCGGCGTGGTCGGGCTGGTCGCTGCAAGACTGAAGGAGCGCTACGGTCGGCCGGCCTTTGCCATTGCCCTGGAGCCGGGAGGCGTCGGCACCGGCTCGGGCCGCTCGATTGCCGGTGTCGATCTTGGCCGTGCCGTCCGCCAGGCGGTCCATGAGGGCCTGCTGGTCAAAGGCGGCGGCCACGCCATGGCGGCCGGCATCACGCTGGCCAAAGGGGGGCTCGGCGCCTTCCGGGCCTTCATGGAAGAGACCTTGGCGGAGTCGGTTGAAGTGGCGCGGCGCGACAAATCGCTGATGATCGACGGTGCGGTCAGCGCCGGCGGCGTCACGCCGGCTCTGGTCGAAATGCTGGCCAAGGCGGGGCCTTATGGCGCCGGCAATCCGGAGCCGTTGCTGGCGCTGCCGGCGCATACGCTGACCTTTGCCGACCCGGTCGGCGAAAATCATATTCGCGCCCGGTTCAAATCGGGGGATGGTCAGTTCGTCAACGCTATTGCGTTTCGGGTCGCCGGCACGCCGCTCGGCAAAGCTCTGATCGACAATCGCGGTCGCGCCATGCATGCCGCAGGCTACCTCACCGTCGACCGCTGGCAGGGTCAGGAGCGGGTGCAGATGCGGCTGACCGACGTCGCCTTGGCTTAGCGGCTTCTCCGTTTCACGGAAACGGTGGACGCCGCTAAGGCACTTTGAACTTGAACTGGTGGCAGGTCGCGCAGAAATTTTCCGATTTTTCGTGCTGATGATGGCAAAGGTTGCAATCGGCACCCGTGCCGTAGTGCGGAGAATTATGCGGATTTCTCGGCTTCACATTGGCGGTTGCGGCCGACACCTTTTCCGGGTCGTGACATTTTGTGCAGGTGCTGACGTCGGGCGCTTCGGCCTTTGCCGGATCGTTATGGCAGGACTTGCAGGTCAGGCCGCTGAGCAGATGGGCGTGAAATAGCGGCAGTTGTCCGCGCAAATCGGACGGACCACCGGCAGTGTGACAGGCCACGCAGTCGGTCAATGTCTTGCCGACGACGTCCGGATGATTGGCCGGCAACGGATTGGCGCTGCCGTGGCAGGCAGCGCAATCGGTGCCCTTGGCCGTCGGAAACAGCTTTGCCGGCGGGTGGTCTTGCGCGGGCGCGGGCGAGCCGAGCCCGAAGCCGACCGCAACAAAAACGATGCTGACCGCCGCCAAGGCGATGAGTGCACGAGGAAGGGTCATTCGGCCACCGTCGTCATGGATGGGTACCAGCTTGCTTGAAGGCAGCGCTGGAGAAGCCTTGTGGCTTCTCCAGCGCAATTGGCACTTATGCGTGCCGTCTAGGCTTATGAGGCCCAGGGTTTTTCGGCAGCGGCGTTGCGGCCGGCGATCCGCCCGAACACCAGGCAATCGATCGCCGAACACCCGCCGAGCCGGACCGCACCGTGAATGCCGCCGGTGGCCTCGCCGGCTGCATATAGTCCGGGGATCGGCTTGTCGGTGGTGATATCGGCGACGCGCGCTTCCGGATCGATGTCGATACCGCCCATCGTGTAGTGAACCTTGGGCAGAAGCCGCATCACATAGATCGGCTTGGTCTCGCCCAGCGGCTTGATCTCGGGATCAATGCGGCGACCGAAGGGGTCGTCTTTCTTTTGGCCGATATTGGCGTTGAAATCGGCCACTGTCTTCTTGAGTTCGTCCGCCGGGACCGAATAAGCAGCAGCGATCTCATCGAAATTGTCGAACTTCTTGATGACGCCGCCCTCGAGCATTTTGGGAATGAGCGTGGCGACAAGACCGTGAAGATTTCCAGCATCGGCGATGGCAAGGCACTGCTTGCCGCCGTTCATGATGTCCGTAATGGCGTCGGCGCGAATCTTGCGATCGGCCAGCTCGTTGATGAACCGCTTGCCGGTCGCGGCGTTGATCCAGATGCCATAGGCGGCGGACGCTTCTTCGGCGAAGTGCGGGCCGTTACCGAAACCTTGCTCGTCGGCACTGCCCCAAGGGCCAACCTGAATCCAGGACAGATGGATCGGAACGCCGCCGATGCGCAATAATTCACGCAGTAGCTCGGCGGTTGCGCCCGGCTGGTTCGTTGATTGCATTTTGTCGGTCAGCTTCGGGTCCTGCAGCGTGCGGAATGCGACGTCGGCCGAGAACCCGCCATGCGTCAGCACAACGGCGCGTTTGGCCTGGATAAAGCGGCTGCGTCCGCGGGCGGCGCGGTCAATCCTGTAGCCCTCGCGGACTTGCAATCCTTTCACGCGGCCGTCGCTGTCGCGCAAAATCTTCTCGACATAAGTTTGCAGCTTCACGCCTTGGCCCATTTCCTTGAGCTTGGCCAGTTGCTTTTGGACGATGGCCGAGCCGCTGCCGTTATCGGTCTGGTAGCCGCGCGGCACCGCGTGTCCGCCAAACGGCACCAGGAAGTCGGTATATTTCACGCCGAGTTCGTCGATCGTCCATTTGACGGTCGGCCACGACTGCTCCGCGACCATCTTGACCAAGTCAGGATGATTAAGCCCGAGACCGGCCTTGAGCATGTCCTTGAGCATCTGGTCGGGCAAATCCTTGATGCCCTTCTTTTCCTGCAATGGCGAGCCGGCGCAGGACACGCCACCGCCGTTGATGATCGAGTTGCCGCCGGGCGTGCGCATCTTCTCGAGGATTGCGACAGTCGCGCCGGCCTTCTTGGCTTCCCAGGCGGCGGCCAGACCGGCAAACCCACTGCCGATGATGACAACGTCGTAGCTTTCGTCCCATTTCTTCGGCAGCCCGCTGATCCAGGCGGTCTTGACCGCGTCGGTGCCTTGCGCTTGGGCAGCGCCGCCCAACTCGCCCATCGCTATGCCGGCCACCATCGCTTGACTGGCGCCAGTGAGAAAACGTCGTCGTGTCGTTTTGCTGTCGGACGTTGTCATGATTAGTTCCTTTGACGTGATCTGATGATCCATCTTTTCTTATAAAGTGCCCGTCCGAGGGGCAGTTGATATGGGTCAACAAAAGCCACCTGCAGCTTCGCAGTTGTGGTATGCCAATACAGAGATGTAATTTGTGACGCATGTAACGCGCGGCAATATCGGTTCAGGCGATTTGTGCGCGGCTTGTCATCAAAATGTAATGATAGCGGATTTCAAATCATTGTTCGTTCGTCGTGCCGACGGCGATGTTAATCGTCGATGCGGTCGGCCGATATCGCGACGCGCGCAAAAGGCGTCACTGAATCTTTTGGTCCTAATGTTCGGCCCATGTGCCCAAGGTGTGTATTTTTTCGCTGGCGATGTCGGCAATCGCAGCGGTTGCGGCGGGTGATGCCGTTTCATTGCTGGAAGAAATCGCCGTCAATCCAGCTTTGGCCTGCGGGTCTCTCCATCGCCAAGGCAAAGCGCTTTTCGTCGCGCCATACCCAATGGCCGTTTTCTAGTCGCGCATAGACTTGACCGGTATCATAATCGGCGAAATTAACGATCGGAATAAGCCGGGCGCATCGCTTGAGAAAGTCGACGTTGGATTCCGGCGCCAAATTCTCACCGGCATAAACTTCATCCGGCTTGTGGGCGTGAATATTGATTTTTCGAAAGCGGTCGATATCGATCATGCTCTTGATATCAAGCACGGTCATTTCGCCGTTCCAGCCGAAGGCGACGGTGCGCGGTGGCTGGCCTTCGGCGACGCTGTTGTCGAGAAATTCGTAGTGGACGCGCTTGCCGGCAATCAGCGCCCAGGTGAAAAACAATTCCGGCATGCCGGTGAAGGCTTCGACATTATGCGCCAGCAGATCCTCGACGGCCTTGTAGCGGCCGACTTTCAGGCCGCGGGTCCAGGCCCGCTCGACAGTCAGTTCCGGCGGCGTGATGACGAAGAACATATAGACCAGATCGCCGAAGCGGGTCAGCAGCGTGCTCGGACCCTTACCCTCGGTAACCGGCTCAAAACTGTCGAACCGAAAGCGGTCGATCAACAGATGCGACATTTCTCCGCGGGCGCCGAGCGCGGCCATATAGCGGTCGAGCTTCTTGTCGATGATCTCGACCTCGTGGCCGGTCATGGTGCCGGCATATTTGTAAGCTTCGCCGAGCGAGTCATAGTCCAATAGAAATTTGCGCCAGATGTCGGGGCTGATCAGCGCAAACTCGTTCCACGGAAATTTCAGTTTCTTCGCCAGAATGCGCTGCAACGGCCGCATCGTACTCTTGCCGGCGGCCGACGCGCCCTTGACGTTCATGACCACCGGCTTTTGCTGCGCCGGCAATCGTTTGTAGCCTTCGTGCGCCACCGCTTCTTCGAAATAAGGTTCGATGGCGAGGCCGATGATTTCGCTGCCGTAGTCATTGCCGACCAAGGTAACGGCGATCTCGGTAATCAGGGCAGGGTCGGCGAGCAGCCGGCCGCGCTTGGCGATGATCGCGGTGGCGGTCCGGGCCAAGGCGGCATAGCAGGACTCGGCCAGCCGGTTATCGGCGTCTTCGGCTTTCTGGCGCCATTGCGCCACGATCGCCCGTTCGCGCGCTTCGATGCTTTCCGCCGGCTTGCGCGCGGCGGCCTTGGACTTGCCAAAGCGAAACGGCCACCACCGGCTCGTGGCCTTGCTGTTGGTTACCGTCGCAGCTTTGCCGTTGCCGGCGGGCGACAGTGCCGCCGCGAGCTCGCGTTCGATCAGCGCGGTGGCGTCCTGCTTCATCGCTTCGAAAAGTTCGGTCAGTTGCGCCCGGTGCGGCGCGATGTAGCGATTGAGGATGGTCGCAGCGATGCGGCGGAAGTTGGTGCCGAGGTCGACATATTTGTTGCCGTCGGGAACCGAGACGCCGGCGGTCACTCGGATCAGCACCTCGTGCACGATTAATCGTTCGACACGGAAGGCGACCAGGTCATAGGCCGGCAGGCCGCAGTAGTCGCTCAACTCATACGCCTTGGCGACGCTGGTCGAGACGTTCTCCGGCCGAAACATGGTTGAGAGCGGCAGATAGGCGCGCGGCAGTTCCAACTCGAGACCGGGATTCCAGGCGCTGTATTCAACCGGTGGCGGTTTTGCAGTCATCGCGTAACCGCCCGTTTTGATGCTCGACGCACGACATGCACCGTAGCAAATCTAACGGCTTGCGGGTACTGCCAGCGGGGCTGTCCGGGGCGCGTTCACGCCGCCGGATAGGCGGATCGTCAGGCCGATACGCTGCGGGTCGCGCGGTTGGCCGCCGGGATCACGCGGCGCGTGGTCTTGCGCTCGACCACGAAGGTGCGCGGCGCCGAGGCCGGGCCGGTGAACGATACCGTGCGGACGATATCCTTGGAGCGCGGGGCGGACTTGAGCAGTTCGGCGTGGACTTGGTCGCGCGGCAGTCCCATCAGCGAGGCGGCGATGTCGGCCTGTTCGTCGATGTCGTCGGACAGGCCCTGGGCGGCGGCGATGGCCTCGGCCAGCACCGGCTCTTCGCGCCGGACGCGGCGGGCGCCATATTTGGTGTTCCACGTTTCTTTGTTGTTTTTGCTCATAAAATTTCTCTTTTTCGACTCGCGTCCGACAATGACTCTAGCGCAAATGGTGCACTGCAACAATGGATATTGTGTGACAGGAAATGCGGCCCGGCCGCCCATTTGAACATAGCTCGCGGGCGGCCGCCGTACCGGTCATTTGCGCGCGGGAGCCCGAATCGTCGACATACAACGGTCCCGCGCCGGCCATTTGGCGGCAGCCGTCTGCCATGCGACAGTTTCGGCTTCGTTTCTGACCGGAATCAAAAATCGTTAAGGAGACTGCCGATGCCCAAGGCCTACTGGGTCACCTGTTATCGTTCGATTTCCGACCCTGAGAAGCTGGCGGCCTATGCCAAGCTGGCCGGTCCTGCGACCGCGCCGTTCGGCGCCCGTTATCTGGCGCGCGGCACCGCCGCGATTGTCCACGAAGCTGGCATCAAGGAACGCATCGTCATCACCGAGTTCGAAAGCCTGGAAAAGGCCAAAGCCGCCCATGACTGCCCGGCCTATCAAGAGGCGGTGAGGGTGCTGGGCGATGGCGCCGTGCGCGACGTGCGCATCGTCGAGGGGCTGGAATAACCTCGCCGGCAGGAGCACAGCCTATGGTGCCCAACGCAAACCGTCAGGTTCGTCTCAAAGCGCGGCCGAGCGGGATCCCGCAGGCCGCGCATTTCGAGATCGTCGATGCCGGCATGCCCGACATCGGCGACCGGCAGTTTTTGATCCGCAACGAATATCTGTCGGTTGAACCGGCGATGCGCGGCTGGGTCAGCGCAGTGGCGAATTATTCGACGCCGGTTGCGATCGGCGAGGTGATGCGGGCGTTCGCCGCCGGCCGCGTGATCGCCTCGCGTCATCCCGATTATGCCGAGGGCGATGCCGTCATGGGCATGTTCGGCTGGCAGCATTACGCGCTGTCGGACGGCAGCAATGTCACGCGCAAAGTGACGGAAACCGATCTGCCTTTGTCGCTGTCGCTCGGCGTCCTGGGGCTGAACGGAGTTTCCGCGTATTTCGCTTTGCTGGAAAATGGCCAGCCCGCGTCCGGGCGATACCGTGGTGGTCTCGACCGCGCGCCGGTGCCGTCGGCTCGGCGGTCGGCCAGATCGCCAAGCTGATGGGCTGCCGGACCGTCGGTATTACCGGCGGGCCGGTCAAGGCAAAGCTGTGCCGCGATGAATTCGGCTACGATGCCGCGATCGACTACAAAGCCGAAGGCGATATCGGCAAGGCGTTGGCAGAGGCGTGCCCGCGCGGCGTCGACGTCTATTTCGACAACACCGCCGGACCGATCAGCGATACCGTGCTGACCCAGCTCGCACCCGGCGCGCGCATTGTGATCTGCGGCACGGCGTCGATTGCCAGTTGGGACCCGCCACCGATCGGGCCACGTGTCGAGCGCCACATCCTGGTCAAGCGTGCGCGCATGAGCGGGTTTCTGGTGTTCGATTACGCTCATCGCTATGACGAAGCGGTGGCACGGCTGGCGACATGGGTGCGCGCCGGGACATTGCGCTATCGCGAAGACATCGCCGACGGCATCGAGCACTGCCCGGGCGCGATCGCCGAACTGTATCGCGGCGAAAATCTCGGCAAGCGGCTGATCCGGATCGCGGCCGATTGATTACGAGCACGAGCGTGTCGCGATTGTTCGCGCCAGACGCGAGGATCGTCATGCGCTGTGATTATCTATGGTGCGCGGTTACCGTCTGCCATGAGTTTGCTTGCGGGCGCGCGCGGCTGGGTATCTAATTTCTCTCCCAGTCCCGTTCATTGGAGAAGTTTATGAAGCGCATTCTGTTGGTGGCCTTGATCTCGGCGTTTGCTGCTGGTTCCGCCATGGCGGCAAGCTGCGAAAGCATGGCCGTGAGCAAAGCCGGCAAGCCGTTGGCCGGCGCCGCCAAGTCCGCGTTTATCAAAAAGTGCAAGGCCGATGCCTGCGCGCCCAAGGCCGTCGGCAAAGATGGCAAGCCGTTGTCCGGCGCGGCGAAGGCCAGCTTCATGAAGAAGTGCGAAGTCGGCGCCTGATCTGACGTTAAACGCGTCGAGACGCTAACAATTGGGACGCGCGGCTTTAGGACAAGCCGCGCGTTTTTTTTATGACGGCGAGGGCGCCGGTGCGCCGGCCTTCAGCGCAAATGTTTGCCGGCGTCCCAGCCTTGGCTGGTCAGGTGCTTTTCTCCGTATTCGATCGGCTCGTCCTCAAGCGGCGTCGCGAAAGTGTCGTTCCAGCGGTTGAGAAAGCCGAATAGCGAGATCACGCCGACAATCTCGACCACCTGGTCGTCGCTCCAGTGCTTACGCAATTCTCTGAACATCTCGTCTGTCACCGCGTTCGGCACGCAACCGGCGGCGACCGCAACATCGAGCGCGGCACGTTCGGCCACCGAGAACAGGGGGCTCGATTGATAATCCCAGACCGCGTCGATCTTCTGCTGTTCGACACCGAGTTTGGCGGCGCCTTCGGCGGTGTGCGCCATGCAGTATTGGCAACCGGCGGCGCGGCTGGCGACATGCGAGATCAACCGCTTCAGCTTGACGTCGACCTTGCCGGCCGGGTCCCAAATCGACGCGCTTAATTGAGCAAAGCCTTGCAACATTTTTGGCACGCGTTGCATCGTCAGCTGACTATTGGGCACGAAACCCATGCGCTTGCGGGAGTTCTCCAGCACCGGGATTGCTTCCGGAATCTCGCCGAACGCAAGCGGCGCAAGCCGCGGGGCCGGTCTTGTTCGTTGGTCCATGATGTCGCTCCCTGTTGTTTTGTTTTATGAATTCACAGTTCGCCGCGCGCCGGCATTTTGCGTTCGGTCGCGACATCAATGCCACGCAGCATCTGGTCGAGCGGTGGCCGGCCCCAGGGCGCGCTTGAGCGCGAGGCATAAAACAGCGTTCCGTCCGGCTTGACCAGAAACAGGCCCGGCTCGCTGAATTGCGGCGGTTCGCCCTCGCGGATTGAACTCGAAATGTACAAATCCCATTCGCGTGCGGTTTCGATCGGCAGATCGTAACCGATACGCAAATTGGGCAGGCCCCATTCGGCCTTGGCCTTGTCAGCGCGATCCTGATTGTCGGTCGAGATGGCAACGACGTTGACGCCGCGCTTTTCAAATTCCGGCAGCTTGGCTTCCAGCTCGCCGAGATAGGTCTTGCAGATAGGGCAATGGAGCCCGCGATAGACCACGATCATGTCGTAGCCTTCGGGCTTGTCGGCGCCGAGTGTCCAAGTGCCGCCGCCTGAGAGTTTGGCGGACAGAGCCGGGGCAGGTTGGCGCGGCTTGACGGTCATGGTGCTTTTCCTTGTTTGGTTGCCGGCTTGCGCTGCGAAGGGCTGGGCGCGGTGCCCAGAACCCGCAGCATGGTGTTGGCGATATCGTTCAGCGCGTCGCGGTCGGGGTTGACCTTGCCGACCAGGCGCAGGCCCTGGAAAGCGGCAGTCAGGTAACGCGCCAGCGCCCGCAGGTCGGCATCGGGCGCCAACTCGCCACGCTTTTGGCCGCGCAGCAGCGCGTCATGAAAAGCGGCTTCGGTGCCGGCCAGACCGTCGCGCACTTTAGTCAGTGCGGCGCGCTCGCTGCGGGGCAGTTCGGCCGCGCAATTGCCGAGGAAGCAGCCGCGCCGGCCGGACCCAGCAACGATCTGATCGATGAATTGTTGGGCGAGGCTGGCGAAGGCGTCACGGACGGGTACGTCTTGCGTCAACATCGCCGTCAGGTTCGGCGTGCGCTGCTCGCTATAGCGGGTGACGGTCTGCAGCAGCATGTTCTTCTTGCTGCCGAAAGCGGCATAGAAGCTAGAACGGCTTAAGCCGGTGGCCGCGCACAAATCGTCGAGCGAGGTTGCTTCATAGCCTTTGCTCCAGAATACATCGAGCGCGCGATCGATCGCGGCGTCGGGTTCGAAGTTGCGGGGACGGGCCATCTCGATTCTCAAAAACTGCTGCAAGGCGGATTGTGTGTTTGCTCGCTCATTATGGACCATATAGTCCAGAACACAGGCTGGCAATGGCCGGTGCCGGCAGTCGGGTGGGGTCTCGGTTTCGGCCGGTGAAATTAGATCTGTTGGACAAAACCATGGCGGAATGGAACACTTATCAACAACGCGTCACGGCACAACTGGATCACCAGGGCCGGCTCATAAGGCGCTTGATGGGGGCGGGATGCAGACCAAGCGGCAAACCATAAAAGCCATTGGCGCTTTGGCGCTGACAGTCGGTCTAGTAGGGGCTGGCACAAGCGCCGCTTCTGCGCAGACTTATCCGACGCGCGATATCACCTTCGTGGTTGCGTTTTCGCCCGGCGGCGTCGCCGACACGGTGGCGCGGTTGGTCGGCCAGGGCTTGGGTGCCAAGCTCGGCCACACCGTCGTGGTTGAAAATCGCGGCGGCGCCGGCGGCAATATCGCGGCGGCTGCGGTCGCTCGTGCCAACGCCGATGGCTATACCTTGCTGGTAACGACCACGGCGCTGGCGATCAGCGAGACGTTGCGCCAAAATAAAGGTTTCACCGCCGCCGACTTTAAGACAGTGGCGATCGTCGCATCATCGCCGGAATCGCTGGTGACCAGTGCGAGCAACCCGGCCCATAACCTGGCCGAATTCCTGTCGGCAGCCAAAACCGACACCCTCAATTACGGTACTGCCGGCGTCGGCAGCGGGTCGCATATCGCGGCAGAATATTTTTTCAGTAAGATCGCCCATATCAAAGCCCAGCACATTCCGTTCCAGGGCGGCGCGCCGGCGATGAATGCCACCATCGGCAACCAGATCGATTTGTTGGCGACGACCTTGGGCGGCGGCGCGGCAGCCCAGATTGCGGCCGGCAAGCTGAAAGGTCTCGGCGTTGCCAGCGCCAAGCGCGTCAGCGTCGCGCCGAACGTGCCAACTTACGCGGAAGCGGGCTACCCGAAATTCGAGGCGTCATCCTGGGTTGGCATTTTCGCGCCGGCCAAAACCGATCCGGCGATCGTCACCAAGCTGAATGCAGCGGTCGAAGAGGCGATGAAAGATCCCAAGCTGGTGGGCAGACTGACCTCGATCGGCTTCGATCCGATGCACAACACGCAAAGCGAAGCAGATCGCTATTTCCGCTCCGAGGTCGGAACCTGGGGCAAGATGGTCAAGGCGCTCGGCCTGTCGATCAAATAAGCCGGGCGCGGGCGCAGCCTATCGCTTGCGCGTTCTCTTGCAGAATACCTCGTAGATCGCGCCGATGACGGTGCGCGCTTCGTCGCTGGCGAGGGTGTAGTAGATGGCTTTGCCGTCACGCCGGGTTGAAACCAGTCCATCGGCGCGCAGACGCGCCAGTTGCTGCGACACGGTCGGCTGCCGCAGCGACATGATGTCTTCCAGTTCGCTGACAGACTTTTCGCCTTCGGCAAGGATGCACAGGATAATCAGCCGGCTTTCATGCGCCAGGGCTTTCAGAAAATCGCTGGCCCGTTTGGCGTTGTCGACCATGCGCTCGAGTTCTTGCGAGTGGTCGGTTCGTTCGAGCTGTTGCAGTTCCATGCGTTCACCAACAGTTGCGCTTAGGCCGCCCCACGAGGCTTGTTCGATAATACTGTATATTTGGATTATTGCGAGATTACAGGCGTTTAGTCCATGGCGCGCGCCGTTTTTCCCGAAATTTGCGCTCGTTCCCCTCCCGTTCCCGGATCATCCAACTTTTTCATTAATACCCCGAGCAGGCCCCAGAAGTTGTCTTCGCCCGGGTAGCCGCGAATACGGCCGATTTCGCGGCCTTTGTCGACCAAGACGAACACCGGCGTCAGTCTTTCGACCTGGATAAAGCTCAAGTCCGGCGGCAGCGCGCCGTACAGGTTCACCCGGCGCAAGGGCGCGCGAGCACCTTCTTCGGTCTTGGGATAAATCGGAGCGATTTCGCGATCGAAAGCCTGGCACCAAGGACAGCCGGCTTTTTCGAACATCACCAACTCGGCGGCCCTGACACGATTCGCCATGAAGACAAACATCAACGCGAGCGACATCCCGGCGATCGCCGCTGCGCGGGCGACTAGTTTTACGGCTGGTCGGTGTCGGAGCAGGTTCATTGTCTTGGCCATTGGTGAGGCTCAATGAAGATAGTTGCGAAGACGATTGATTTGCCTTGATATATATCACTAGTTCCGAATATGTCGACGTAACAATTACACGAGGGAGGGCGGCTGCGATGAACTTGGATGTGTCGGCGGGCGGCGCCTTTCTCGCAGGTTTGTTGTCGTTCTTCTCGCCCTGTGTGCTGCCGCTGGTGCCCCCATACCTGGCTTATATGGGTGGGGTATCGATCGCCGAATTGCAAGACGAGGAAGCCGGGACCGGGACCAAGGCCGTTCGGCTTGGCGTCTTGCTGGCGGCGTTGAGTTTCGTCGCGGGCTTCTCAAGCGTGTTCGTCGCGCTCGGCGCCACCGCCTCGGTCATCGGCCAGGCGGTCAGCGGTTATCTCGGCGTGCTCGGCTACATCGCCGGCGCGCTGATCATCATCATGGGCCTGCATTTTCTCGGTGTATTCCGGATCCCGTTTCTCGACCGCACCGCGCGGGTCGGCGTTGCCAACAAGCCGGCGGGCTTGCTCGGCGCTTACGTGATCGGGCTGGCCTTCGGCTTCGGCTGGTCGCCGTGCGTCGGCCCGGTGCTGACCGCGATCCTGCTGATGGCCGGCGCGTCCGACAGCGCATCGGAAGGCGCGCGGCTGTTGCTGATCTATTCGCTCGGCATCGGCGTGCCGTTTGTGGTGGCGGCCGGTTTTGCCGGCTCGTTCATGCGCTTCAGCGCGCGCTTTCGGTCCAAGCTCGGCCTGGTCGAAAAAGGCATGGGAGCCTTTCTGGTATTGGCCGGACTTTTGATTTTCACCGGTCAGATGTCGACCATCGCCTTCTGGCTGGTCGAGACCTTTCCGGTCTTGGGCAAACTCGGCTAGCCGTCGCCATCGGTTTCGGCAGCCTGACGCACCAACGGAATCAGCGCGAACAACACTTGGCCGGTCAGCCCAATGGCGCCCGGCGCGGTGGCATAATTCGTAAAGTGTTGGCTTAGCGATTGGCCGAAGGCCAGCGTGGCGAACGCGATTTCGGCGACCATCAAACAACCGAACGCGACGACGCCCATGACAAGGCGTTGCGCCGCCGCGTTTGGCACCGGCAGATGACGCAGAACGATGCCGCAGGCATTCCAGCAAATAGCCAGCAGCATCGGAATTTCGATCAGCACCGCAACGGTTGGGCCAAAGCGGGGCAACAGAAACGTCACACGGAAGGTGCCGAGCAGGAAGCCGGCGGCAAAGGCCAGTACGAAATAGACCAAGCCGGCTTTGACCGCCGGCGTCATCGGTGGCGCTTCAGCCAAACCGGAACGCCAACAGATTATCGAACGACCGCAGCTCGATCAAAATGCGATGCAGCAGGTTGCTGTCGCGGGTCGCGATCGCTTTTGGGATCAGCGCCAGACCGGCGCGGGCGCCATCGACCAGCCGGCGGAATTGCGGGCTGTTGTGCACGGTCGCACTGGCGATGCCGTCGCAGCGATCGAGGACGTAGCCATAGATCGAGGCCTTGTTGGCAATGCCGAAGCGCGTGGCCGGCTTGGTCCAGTCGAGTTCGCCTTTGTTGTAGACCATGATCTGGTCGGCGATGGTGTTGGCGTCACGCACGCAGTCGGCCAAAACCACGATGCCGCTCGACTTGCGCAATTCATACAGATCGCCGCGGATGGCTTTCAAGGACTGACTGGCGGCGTCGCCGCGGCCGGACTTGAGCATCATGTCGGCGGCGACCAGACTCGCGCTGATTTTGACCAGCGTCGTGCCGTACAGCGGGTTGCCGTCAAAAGCGTCCGGGCGCTTGCCGGCAAAGCGGGCGTTCAGCGCCTTCCAGGCGTCGCTCAAGCGGTCGAGTTCGAGCGAGGCGAGATCGATGTTGCCGGTGCGCAGATAGCCGATCGCCACCCGGTTATGGTCGGCGGCCTTTTCCACCGCGGCGTTGAAGTCGGCCAGGTCGCCGGCCCACGCGGTTTGACCGCCTGCGAGCAGGGCGAACCCAAGGAATGCGATACGCGCAAAGCTGACCAGCATGTTTTTTCACCGAACTGTGAGTCGAAGATATAAGCTATTTTGAATATAAGGAGCAGCGGTCGAGACGGCGAGGCCAATCTCGCCCGGCCCGTGGGGACGGACGATCAAGGTGGATAGCATGGCAAATAGCATGACAACGACCCGGCGGCATCTCTTGCTCGGCGCGGCGGCGACCGGGCTGGTGGGGCTTTCCGGCGCGGCGGTGGCGGAACCGACGCTGACCGATGACGGTTTGTATAAAGAGCCGTGGTTCCTGGAAAGCTTCCTCGACTTGGCCGACGACCTCGAAGAGGCCCACAAGGCCGGCAAACGCTACGCCATCATGTGGGAACTGAAAGGTTGCCCGTATTGCAAGGAAACCCATTTCGTCAATTTCGCGCGGCCCGACATCAGCGGCTACATCAAGGCGAATTTCGAGGTGCTGCAGCTCAACATTATTGGATCGCGCATCGTCACCGATTTCGATGGCAGCAAGCTTTCGGAAAAGGAGATGGCGGCGAAATACCGGGTGCGGTTTACGCCGACCTTCCAGTTCTTCCCCGAACGGGCGGCGGCGCTGAAGACCTTGGCCCCGCAGAAGCGCGAAGTGGCCCGCGCCCCAGGTTACCTACGGCCCGACGATTTTCTCGCGATGTTCCGTTACGTCCGCGAAAAAGCTTATGAACACAAGAGCTTCCGGGACTACGTGAAGGCGCTTCCAAGCTGACGGCCTAAGCGTTTTTGTTGCACCGCAGCGTCGATTCCATATTCTTTTTCGTGAATATGAATTGACCGGTGCGCGACCATAGTTATGGTCGGTGCCGAATGGAGCTGCATGACGCTCCAAAATGTTTTTCGGAGGAAATACCGATGCGACAGTTTTCTCGTCGCGCAGCGCTGGCGCTCGGCGCCGGAAGCGCGGCGCTCACTGTTGTTGGCTGGGGCCAGGGCGCTTATGCGACCCCGAAGGCGTCGGCCGCCGACATCGCCAAGTTCACCGGCGGCAAGCCGGTCGAGCAGGGCAAGATTTCAATCGAAATGCCGGAGATCGCGGAAAACGGCAACACCGTGCCGCTGTCGATCTCGGTCGAGTCGCCGATGACCGACGCCGATCACGTCACCGACGTGATGGTGCTGGCCGAAGGCAACCCGAATCCGGGCGTCATCACCTTCCACTTCACGCCGATGTCGGGCCGGGCCGAAGCCTCGACCCGCATTCGTCTGGCCACCACGCAGAACATCGTCGCGGTCGCCAAGACCTCGACCGGCAAGTTCTATTCCGCCAACAAACTCGTGAAAGTCACCATCGGCGGCTGCGGCGGCTGATCTCACGAAGCAACAATAAGAATTTCAGGAGACTATTCATGGCTGAAACGCCGAAGGTCAGAGTTCCCCAACCGCCAAGAAGGGCGAGGTCGTCGAAATCAAGACGCTGATGCCGCACATCATGGAGTCGGGTCAGCGCAAGGGTAAGGACGGCAAGCTGATCCCGCGCAAGATCATCAACAAGTTCGTCGCCGAGTTCAACGGCAAGCCGGTGTTCTCGGCTTCGCTGGAGCCGGCGATGGCGGCCAATCCCTACATGCAGTTCTTCGCCAAAGTGAACGAGAACGGCACCTTCAAATTCAGTTGGACCGATGACGACGGGTCGGTCACGACCGCGGAACGCAAAATTACCGTGAGCTGATCGCTCACATCGTGCGCCATGATGCGCGCGGCGGGATCGCGGCAACGGGTCCCGCCGGCGTGGCGTCAAGTCAATCTCGAGGCCGGGTCATTGGCGCCCGGCCGAGCGCGCCGGGGGCGGCGCGTCGGCGTCCAAACGGGATGCCACTTCGGTTCACGCATGGGAATTCGGTTCTTACACAGGGATGATGGCTGCCGATGATTACACGCCGTGAGATGCTTCAGGTCAGTGCCGCTACCGCCGCGCTCACCATCGGTGCCGGCGGTCTGACCCGCGCCTTCGCGCAGCAGAAGCTGACGCAGGACGAACTCACCAAATTCGATGCGCTCGGCAACGTCACGCTGCTGCATATCACCGACATTCACGGCCAGCTGATGCCGGTCTATTTCCGCGAGCCGAGCGTCAATCTCGGCGTCGGCGCCGACAAGGGCCTGCCGCCGCATCTTACCGGCACCGACTTTCTCAACCATTTCGGTATCCGCCGAAATCGGCGGCCGCTTATGCGATGACCGATCAGGATTTCACCGCGCTCGCCGGCACTACGGCCGCATCGGCGGCCTCGACCGGCTGGCGACGGTGGTCGCGCAGGTGCGCGCCGAACGCGACGGCAAGGTGCTGCTGCTCGACGGTGGCGACACCTGGCAAGGTTCGCTCGGCGCCAATGCCAGCAAGGGCCAGGACATGGCCGACTGCGTCAAGCTGTTGAAGCCCGACGCCATGACCGGCCATTGGGAATTCACCTACGGCGAAGAGCGGGTCAAGGAACTGGTCAAGGAGCTAGGATTTCCCGTTCCTGGCGCTCAATGTTCGCGACACCGAATGGAACGAGCCGGTATTCGACGCCTACAAGATGTTCGAAAAGGGCGGCGTCAAGATCGCCGTGCTCGGTCAGGCGTTCCCTTACACGCCGGTCGCCAATCCGCGCTGGATGATGCCGAAATGGTCGTTCGGTATTCGCGAGGACGACGTGCGCGCGCAAGTCGAGAAGGCGCGCAAGGCCGGCGCCCAACTCGTCGTGCTGCTGTCGCATAACGGCTTCGACGTCGACCGCAAGCTGGCATCGCGCGTCGAGGGCATCGACGTCATTCTGACCGGCCACACCCATGATGCGTTGCCGGCAGGCGATCAAGGTCGGCAAGACCTTGCTGATCGCGTCCGGCAGCCACGGCAAGTTCGTGTCGCGGCTCGATCTCGACGTGCAGGGCGGGGCGGTGAAGGGCTTCCGCTACAAACTGATTCCGCTGTTTGCCGATGTCATCAAGCCGGATGCGGCGATGACGGCGGCGGATCGACAAGGCGCGCGCGCCTTACGCCAAGGAGCTGGCGCGCGTGGTCGGACATTCGGAGTCGTTGCTGTACCGGCGCGGCAATTTCAACGGCACCTTCGACGATCTGATCTGCGACGCGCTGCTGAAGGAACGCGACGCCGAAATCGCGCTGTCGCCCGGCTTCCGCTGGGGCACCAGCGTGCTGCCCGGTGCGCCGATCACGATCGAAGACATCCACAACGCCACGGCAATCACCTATCCGCAGGTCTATCGGCTGCCGATGACCGGCGAGCGTCTGAAAGAGGTGCTGGAGGACGTCGCCGACAATCTGTTCAACCCCGATCCATACTACCAGCAGGGCGGCGACATGGTGCGCTGCGGCGGGCTTGGTTATTCGATCGACGTGTCGAAGCCGATCGGGCAGCCGCATCTCCAGCATGACGTTACTTGAAAACCGGCAAGCCGATCGAGGCCAAGCGCGAATACGCCGTCGCCGGCTGGGCCAGGTCAACGAGGGAACGCAGGGGCCGAATATTTGGGATGTGGTCGAGAAATACGTGGCGGTCGCAAAAGACGGTGCGGCTCCGCCCAATTCCAGCGTGAAAATTTCCGGGACATAGACCCAGTTTTTTGGTTACATTCACAAAATAGAATGTAAGAAAACTGCCGATAGAAGAGCCTTCCAGGAAGGCCGATTTGCGGGAGATGCCGATGACGCAATCGCACGGGACCACCCCCCAACAGATAAAAAGCGCGCCACGCGCCGCCGGTTTCTTGGCCGGCGCCGCTGGCTTGGCCGCCGCTGGCGCAGCCGGCGCTGCCCGCGCCAACGAAAAGAACCTGCCGCCGAATGTCCCCGAATGGGGCAAACGCCTCGGCGACGGCGTCGCGGTGCGGCCTTACGGTCATCCGTCGAAATTCGAAAAGGATGTCATCCGCCGCGACGTGCAATGGCTGACCGCCAGCCGCGAGTCGTCGGTGTCAGTTTACGCCGATCCATGAACTCGACGGCATCATCACGCCGAACGGTCTGTGCTTCGAGCGCCATCATGGCGGCATCGCCGAGGTTGATCCGAACGATTACCGGCTGATGATCCACGGTCTGGTCGATAAGCCGCTGATCTTCACGCTCGAAGATCTCAAGCGTCTGCCGCGCGTCAACAGGATCTACTTCCTGGAATGCGCCGCCAATTCCGGCATGGAATGGCGTGGCGCTCAGTTCAATGGCTGCCAGTACACCCACGGCATGATCCATTGCGTGAGTATACCGGCGTGCCGCTGAAGCTGTTGCTGGAGCAGGCCGGCGTCAAACCGAACGGAAAGTGGCTGCTGGTCGAAGGCGGCGACGCCTCCGGTCTCGACCGTTCGCTGCCGCTTGAGAAGGCGCTCGACGATTGCATGATCGCCTATCGCATGAACGGCGAGATGCTGCGGCCGGAGCAGGGCTATCCGGCGCGTCTGGTGGTGCCGGGCTGGGAGGGTAACATGTGGGTCAAATGGATCCGCCGCATCAAGGTCGGCGATCAGCCCTGGTACACGCGCGAGGAGACCTCGAAATACACTGACCTGATGCCGAACGGCAAGGCGCGCAAATTCACCTTCGAGATGGACGCCAAGTCGGTCATCACTTCGCCGTCGCCGCAGGCGCCGCTCAAGCGCAAAGGCTTCACGGTGATTACCGGACTGGCCTGGTCGGGCCGCGGTAAGATTAAGCGCGTCGACGTTTCGCTCGACGGCGGCCGCAACTGGCGCACCGCCAAGATCGACGGGCTGGTGCTGGACAAGTGCTGCGTGCGTTTCTACGCCGAAATCGAGTGGAACGGCGAACCGCTGTTACTTCAATCGCGCGCCATGGATGACACCGGCTATGTCCAGCCGACCAAGAACGCGTTGCGCAAAATTCGCGGCGTCAATTCGATCTATCACAACAATGGCATCCAGACCTGGTCGCTCAAGGCTAATGGGGAGGTTGAGAATGTCGAGGTCGGTTAAGCTCGCCGCTGTCCTGCTGTTGGCGCTGACGGCGCCCGCGCTGGCGCAATCCAAGCAGGCGCACAAGCCGCAACATTACGGCATCGGCGAACCGGCGACGCCGGAACAGATCGCCGGCTGGAACATCGATGTTCGCCCGGACGGGCAGGGCGCGCCTCCCGGCCACGGCTCGGTCAAGCAGGGTGAAAAGATCTATCTTGAGCGCTGCGCGGTCTGCCACGGCGAATTCGGCGAAAGCGCCGGACGTTGGCCGGAACTGGCGCAAGGCCAGGGCACATTGGCCAGCGCCAATCCGGTCAAGACGGTCGGCTCGTATTTCCCCTATATGTCGAGCGTGTTTGACTATGTCCGGCGCGCCATGCCGTTCGGCGACGCGCAATCGCTGACCAATGACGAGCTCTACGCGGTGGTCGCTTTCGTCCTCAACCTCAACGACATCGTCGACGACAAGTTCGTGCTGTCGAAGGAGACCTGGAGCCAGGTCAAGATGCCGAACGAAAACGGCTTCTATAAAGACGACCGTACGACCGCCGAAAAGGCGTTCTGGAACGCCAAGCCCTGCATGAAGGATTGCGGGCCGCCGGTGAAGATCACCATGCATGCGGCGGTGCTCGACGTCACGCCCAAGGATTTGACCAAGGGCAAGGTGCCGAAAAAGGGCGGTATCGAATAATCGCGGCTATTGCCTGGGACGCGGCCATTGGGCCGCGTCCTGCGGCGGTCGCGTGAGGTTTTGCGCCCGCGCCGTCTTTCCCTTATGACCTTGTCCCGAAATCACTCCAAGTCGGGACTCGCATGACCAAACTCAATCTATCCGTCGCCGTCGGCCCTTATGACCGCACGCGCGCCCTGATCGACGGCTCGGTGCAGATCGACGGCGTCAACCCGTCCTGCATGACGCTTTCACCTGAGGAAATCTTTTTCCGGGCGCTGCGTCATGCCGAATTCGACATTTGCGAATTGTCGCTGTCGAGCTTCACGGTCAAGACCGCGCAAGGCGGCGGCGATTATGTCGGCGTGCCGGCTTTCGTGTCGCGGGCGTTTCGCCACACCTCGATCTATGTCCGCACCGACCGGATCAAGAAGCCGGAAGACCTCAAGGGCAAGCGCGTCGGCGTGCCGGAATATCAACTGACGGCGAACGTCTGGGCGCGTTCGATTCTGGAAGACGACTATGGCGTCAAGCCGTCTGACATCCAGTGGGTGCGCGGCGGCATTGAAGATGCCGACCGGCCGGAAAAGATTTCGATTACGTTGCCGAAGGACGTCAAGCTGGAGAACGCGCCGGCCGGCAAGACCATCTCGGCGATGCTGGCGGAAGGCACCATCGACGGCTTCATCGCGCCGCGGCCGCCGTCACTGCCGAAGAACACGCCGAATGTCGGCTGGCTGTTTCCCGATCCGGTCGCCGCGGCACAAGACTATTACAAGCGCACCGGCATTTTCCCGATCATGCACATCGTCGGCGTGCGCCGCACGATCGCCGAGCAGCATCCCTGGCTGCCGGGCGCGGTGTTCAAGGCGTTCGAGCAATCCAAGGCCCAGGCGCTTGAGCTGTTGAGCGATACTTCGGCGACCAAGGTGACGCTGCCTTTCGTCGAGGAGCGGCTGGCGGAAGCGCGCAGCCTGATGGGCGAGGACTTTTGGTCCTACGGCATCGAGACGAACCGCAAGACCCTGGAGAGCTTCCTGCGCCAGCACCATCGTGAGGGCTTGTCGTCGCGCCTGGTGACGCCGGAGGAGATGTTCCATCCCGGCACCCATGAGACGTTCAAGATCTAGCCTTCAAGGACGCGCGCCGATGGTCACCATCACCAGCATCGCCGGCGGCGCGCCCAAGCCGGTGTTTGACCGGCTCGGGCCCCTTTACGAGCAACGCAGCGGCAACCGCCTCAACGCGCTCTACGACACCATGAGCGGCATTCAAGGGCGCGTGGCGCGCGGCGACAGCCTCGACGTGCTGCTGATGCCGGTTGCGATGCTGGACGACTACGAGAAGGCCGGCGTGGTCCTGGCGGCGGGCCGGGCCGCGCTCGCCAATATCGGGCTTGGCGTCGGCATCAAGGCCGGCAGCCCCTTGCCCGACATCTCTACGCCGGCGGCCTTGCGCCAGGCGCTCCAGGCCGCCGGGACGGTCGTGCACGCGGCGCCGGCTGCGACCCCGAGCGGGGCGCAGAGCGATAAGGTCATCCGCGAACTGGGGCTTGCCGGCGACCCACGCCTGCGGGTCATCCACAAAGCGGGCCTGGCCGGCGGGGTGGCTGCGATCGCGTCGGGCGAGGCGACGCTCGGCATTTTCCCGAAAAGCGAGATCGTTGCCTTCGACGGCGTGACGCTGGTCGGATCGCTGCCGGACCCGCTGCAACTGAGCATCGCCTATGGCGCGGCGGTGACCGCGGCGAGCTCAGTGGCCGGAGAGGCGAAGGCCTTCATCCAATTCTTGATCGCGCCCGACGGCCGCAAAATCTGGGACGCCTGCGGCTTCGACGCGCCGGGCGGCTAGACTTTCTGCTGTCGTCTGATCGCCGCTGGTCGGTCGCGTCCAAGGCTTAGAGGTTTATCGGCGATCTGAAAACGTGAGACTCACGGGCTCTGCCGCAGGCGCGCCAGAACTTTGAGGCCGGCATAACCGTCCGGCTTCATGCCGACGCTTTTCTGAAATGCGCCGATCGCCTTGACGGTGTCGGAGCCGGTGCGCCCGTCAACGCCGTCTGTCTTAAAGCCGCGCGCGTTCAGCCGGCGCTGGATTTCCTTGACCTCTTCGGTCGTCGGGATGCGTTCGCCGCCGGGAAATTGCTGGCGAAAATCGCCGCGGCCGGCGATCAGATCGCCGAGATGCAAGAGCGCCAGCGTGTAGCTGGTCGACGGATTGTAGGAATAGACCGCGCGGAAATTCTGCCCGATCAGAAAGGCCGGGCCGCCGGCATACCGGCAGCCAGAGTTTTACTTTGTCGTGCGGCCGCGCGAAGGCTTTGCCGTCGGCGCGGCGCAGGCCGTACTTGTGCCAGGTCGTCGTAAGTGCGCCAGGTGCGGTTGTCGGCATAGCGATGGCCGCCGGCGGCAGTTTGACTTCGCAGCCCCAGGCCTCGCCGCGCCGGTAGTGGCCGCGTTCGACCAGATAGCGCGCGGTGCCGGCCAGCGCGTCGTCCGGCTTGCCGAACGGATTGGCGCGGCCGTCGCGGTCGTAGTCGACGCCCATATGCAGCCAGACTTCCGGCATCCATTGCGTGTGACCCATGGCGCCGGCCCAGGAGCCGATCATGTCGGCGGGCTTGGCCCAGCCGCGGTCGATGATGATGAGCGCGTTGAGCAGTTCGGCTTCCCAATAGCGGCGGCGGCGCGGCTCGCCATAGGCGAGCGCCGCCAGTGCGGGAATGATCGGCCGCATATATTTCGGATTGTCGATGACGTCGCCGAAGGAGGATTCCATGCCCCACAGGCCGAGCATGGTGTAGCGGTCGACGCCGTAATCCTTTTCGATGCGCGCCAGCAGTCCGGCATATTCTTTGGCGCGCTCCTTGCCGGTAATGACGCGCCAGTCCGAACAGCGGCGGTTGATGTACTGCCACATCTGTTCGGTGAATTCGGGTTGCTTGCGTTGCAGCGCATAGACCGCGGTGTCGGGCGTGACCGAGTCCATGACGCGGTCATAGGTCGCTGCCGAAATGCCGCGATTAAGCGCGCGCGGGCGGAAGGCCGCGACCCAGTGCTTGAACGCCGGCGAGGCGAAGCTCAAGTCGCCGCCGGCCAGCGTCGGCGGCCAGCGCCAGTGCGCCGGTCAGCAGCGTGCGGCGGTTAAACAGCGAGATGGCCGGGAGGTCGTTCGATTCGATCCATGGCCGGCAGTCTAGCGGCTCGCCGGGGCCGCACAATCGCCGGGCTGGCCTGATTGCCACGATAGCTAACGGCGCGACGAAAACACGCGGGGCCCCGCGACAGGCTGTCGCGGCGGTCGTGTTAACACTGCCGGCGCGGTTCCATTACTCGTTCGCGGTCTTGTGTTTCGTGCGTTTCCTGCGGAGATGGCGGCGTTTTTTGCGCGGTTTGGCTTTGGCGGCTTGCGTCTTGGTTTCGGCCTTCACCTCGGGCTTCGCCTGCGGAACCGGCGTCGCCGGCTTCGCCTCCGGCACGACCGGCGGGTGCAGAATGATCGGCTGCTTGTCGGGAATAACCGGCGGCGGGTCGCCCGGTTTGATCTCGGTGCCGCGGCCGCCGATCATGCGTTCATAGGCCAGTACCAGCGACATGTAAGGGTTGACCCAGACCCAGCCGACTTTGGTCATCACCTGCATGTTGAAATGCAGATGATACGACGTGCCGTTTTCGAAATCGCCCCAGGTCGCGACCTTGCCGATGATCTCGCCCTGGCTGACATGTGCGCCCGCTGACCAGCCCATCGGCGTCCATGAATTTCGGGTTCATGTGCAGATAGCGAAAGCGCACGAATTCGTTCGGCGTATTGACGACGATATAGGCGGCGAGGTTGCCGGGCATGCGCCAGATCGGGCCGTCGCGCACGGCGGCGACGGTGTGCTGATAGGGCTCGCAGCGGTCGGAGCCTTCATTGTTCATGAACGCAATTGGCCGGGCCGGATGTCTTCGCCCTGATGGCCGTAACCGCCCGGGCATTGTCCGACCAGGAAGTCGCGCAACTCGCAGAAATTGTCGCGCCAGGGATAAGTGAAATTCACCGCCGCCGCTTCATTGAACACCAGCGGAAGGCCGTTGACCTTGCAGCTGTAGTGCGCGTCCTTGCGGCCGAGCCGGCCGTGTGTGGCCGCTGCGATAACAATCGCCCCACGGCATGAAGCTTTGCGACTTCACATAAGCCGGCGCGTTGGCGATCGGAAAGCGCATCTCGGCATAGACGTGATAATCGGCGCGGCCCGGCATTTTCTTCCAGCCGGTATTGGGGATGAGATCGCCCGGGCGCGTAATAGGTAAAGTCGGCGACTTTTGCGGTCAGGCTCGCGTCAGGTCGAGATGCGGCTCGGCGATTTTTTGTGGGCGTGCCGCCGGCGGTGTGAGAGCTGGCGGAGAAACTTGACCGCGATCGGATCGGCTTCCCGGCACGACAGGAATTTGGACGAAACGCCGCGGTCGTAGCACTGGATCGACAGCACATAGGGCACGCCGAAGCGTTCGAACGCGTAGCGCACATGCGCCTCGCGCAAAATGCGCTTGATGCCGGGGAAGAGTCGGCTTCGAGTTCCTTGTCCTTCGGCGGGAACACTTCCTGATGGTCGGGGCCGTCGAGATCGTAGGTGAAAGCCGGCGCCGGTGATCTCGATCTCGATCGGCTTCTTCGTGTAGTGAACCGTGAAGCCGCCATCGCCGTGGTTGAGCGAGAACGACGGCGCGTGTAGCCGGCCGGTCCCGGCAGGAAGAATTTCGATGGGTGGAAGGCGCCGAAATATTTGTCGGACGTTTTGGCCTCCGGCTTGCCGGCGTTGGCATCGGCCAGAAAGCGTCGATATCGATCGGCAGCAGCACCGGCACGCTGGCCTTGTCGATGCCGGCAAAGCGCTTTTCGGTCAGCGGCGTTGATGCTGCGCGAATTCCTGCTCGGCCGGGCCCGTGATGTCATGTCGGCGAGCGAAGCGCTGGCTGCGCCCAGTTGACTTCCGTCAGAGTGACGCGGGGCGCTTCGATTTCGGCGGCGTTGGCGGTGCTGGCAAGCAGCAGCGCAGCGCTGACAAGAACCGGAAATCTCAACAGTAAGCCCCTCGAATGGCCTGACCACACGGTCCAGCCGCTGCCGACTAGGCGCGGCAGACTAGCGGTTTCGGTTGGCGGCGGACAAGGGAGGCGGGCGGAGAGCGCGGCGTCACGGTCGGCGGCCGGGACGCGCTGGCGACGTCAGTCCTTGGCGCGCTCGACGTAGGCGCCATCGGCGGTCATCACCACCACGCGGGTGCCGGGCACGAATATGGGTCGGCACCATGGTGCGCACGCCGTTCGACAGGATCGCCGGCTTGAACGAGCCGGACGCGGTCTGGCCCTTCACCGCCGGTTCGGTCTCGGTGATTTCGAGCGTGATCTTCTGCGGGATCTCGATCGAGATCGCGTTGCCCTCGTGCATCGAGAGCTGCACCTTCATGCCTTCCTGCAGATAGATCGGCCGCGTCGCCGACGACGTCGGCCTGCAGCTGGACCTGGTCGTAGGTCTCGTCGTTCATGAAGTGGAAGCCTTCGCCGTCGTGGTAGAGGTAGGAATATTCCACCTCTTCGACGTGGGCGCGCTCGACCGGATCGGTGGTCTTGTAGCGCATCTGGGTCTTCACGCCGTCGGAAATCCGGCGCATATCGATCTGGGTGGTGGGCGTGCCCTTGCCGGGGTGGAAGCTTTCGGCATTCAGGACGACACAGAGCTTGCCGTCGAGATCGACGATATTGCCCTTACGGATTTGGCTGGCGATGACCTTCACGATAGCGATCCTCAAAATCTCTGGCGGGCCCCGCGGTTGGGGCCGGATTCGGGCGCACCATAGCGATCTTCTCGGCCAACGCCAGCCTTTCCGGCCTCGTTCGCGGCTGCGAGGTAAATGTGCGCAAAAAACCCTTCTTTCTGGCTGCCCGGCCGCCATGCCGCCCGCAGGCCTTATCTTCTGGCGCGGAGCCGGATCGCCGCCGGCTCTGCGGGCCTGGTTCGCCGGCGCAGGGCTTTCTGGAGGTCGAGACCGCCACCTTGCAGGTCTCGCCCGGCAACGAGACCCATCTGCACGCTTTCGCCACCGAACTGATCGGGCCGGATACCGTGCGGCATCCGCTATATCTGCGCACCTCGCCGGAATTCGCCTGCCAAGAAGCTGCTGGCGGCGGGCGAGACCCGCATCGTCGATTTCGCCCGCGTGTTCCGTAATCGCGAGCGCGGCGCGCTGCATCATCCCGAATTCACGCTGCTCGAATGGTACCGGGCGAACGAGCCCTACGAGACGCTGATGGACGACTGCGCGGCGATTCTGGCGGAGGCGGCGCGCGCGGCCGGCACGACAGAGTTCTCGTTCCGCGGCCGCACGCATCGATCCCTTCGCCGCGCCGGAACGCATCACGGTGGCGGAGGCCTTCGCGCGCGATGCCGGCATCGATCTGTTGGCGACGGTCAACGGCGGCGAAGGCGACCGCGACGCGCTTGGCGATGACGCGGCGCAGGCCGGCGTGCGCATCGCCGACGACGACACCTGGGGCGACATCTTCAGCCGCATCCTGGCCGAGAAGATCGAGCCGCATCTCGGCAATGGCCGCGCCACCATTCTTTATGAGTACCCGCTGCCGCAGGCGGCCTTGGCGCGCGCCAAGCCGGGCAGCGACAAGGTCGCCGAACGCTTCGAGCTTTATGCCTGCGGCGTCGAACTCGGCAATGCCTTCGGCGAATTGACCGACGTCGCCGAGCAGCGCGCGCGCTTCGAAGCCGCGATGGACGAGAAAGAACGCATTCACGGCGAACGCTATCCGGTCGACGAGGACTTTCTCGAGGCGCTGGCGCAGATGCCGCCGGCCTGCCGGCATCGCGCTCGGCTTCGACCGGCTGGTGATGCTGGCGACGGGTGCGCAACACATCGAACAGGTGATATGGACGCCGGTGGCGGATTATTGAGGCTGACATGATATCGAACAGCACAAACCTTGCGCACCGCGGCGCAAGATCGTTGACGCAGGATTTCGCGCCGCGCGACCAACGCGACGCGCTCGACGAGGTCGCGTCCCGCTATGCCGTCGCGCTGCCGCCGGCGCTCGCCGCGCTGATCGACCGCAACGACCCGAACGATCCGATCGCGCGCCAGTTCGTGCCGGACGCGGCCGAACTCGACATCGCGCCTGCAGGAACTGGCCGACCCGATCGGCGACGACGCGCATTCGCCGGTCGAAGGCATCGTGCATCGCTATCCCGACCGCGTGCTGCTGAAGCTCACCCATGTCTGCGCGGTCTATTGCCGCTTCTGTTTTCGGCGCGAAATGGTCGGGCCCGACAAGCCGAACGCGCTGTCGCGCAAGGCGCTTCAAACCGCGCTCGATTACATCCGCGCGCATCAGGAAATCTGGGAAGTGATCCTGACCGGCGGCGATCCGCTCATGCTGTCGGCGCGCCGCCTGCGCGACGTGATGAAGGCGCTGGGCGCGATCGACCACGTCAAGGTCGTGCGCATTCACACCCGCATGCCGATCGCCGATCCGGCGCGCATCACGCGCGATCTGGTGCGGGCGATGAAGATCAAGGGCAAGGCGGTCTACGTCGCGGTGCACGTCAATCACGCGCGCGAACTGACGCCGGCCGCGCGCGCGGCTTGCGCCGCGATGGCCGATGCCGGCATTCCGCTGCTGGCGCAAACCGTGCTGCTCGCCGGCGTCAACGATACGCCCGAGGCCATGGGCGACCTGATGCGCGCCTGCGTCGAATGCCGGATCAAGCCTTATTACCTGCACCACGGCGATCTCGCGCCCGGCACCGCGCATCTGCGCACCGATATCGACGACCGGGCAAAAGCTGATGCGCGAGATGCGCGGGCGGCTGTCGGGCCTGTGCCAGCCGACTTATGTGCTCGACATTCCCGGCGGCCACGGCAAATCGCCGATCGGGCCGAATTATCTCGAGCGCACCGGAACGAACGGCAGCGCGCAGATCGTGGTCGAGGATTTCAACGGCAAGCGGCACGCTTATCCGTAGCGTGGCGGTTCCGGTACCGAACGGTGGCTGGATCGGCAGCAGCGTTCATATGAGGTCAAGACGTGGCGGCGACGGCCAGGCCGGCAAAGCCGATGAACACAACGGCGACCATCGCGTTCCACACGAACGACACGTCGCGCCGCAAAGCCGCTACTACGTTTTTGCTGTTCGTTATCATGGCCTGACGTTCCTGACAATTTGGTCACCAGCTCATTCAACGGGTTCACGATAGCATTTCCTGTATATTTTCAGATAAAATAACAGGGGACATGGCGGTACATCTGCGCATGGCGGCCTTCATGAGCGGTTGCGCGGACGCGACGGCGCGTGCGCGCGCATGACCGCGAGGTATCTGGTGGAAATGTGCCGGCAGAAATGGCGCGCCCTACGGGATTCGAACCCGTGTCGCCGCCGTGAAAGGGCGGTGTCCTAGGCCTCTAGACGAAGGGCGCAGTCGATGCCTGAGCAATTCGGGGACGTATAGAGAGCTTCTCCGCCATCGGCAAGTCTCGTGGCGGTGTTTGCCCGCACTTGGATAAATTGGGTTTTCGGCCGGCCTGCAGGGTGGTGACGTCCCGCCGGCAGCGCTCACGGGGCATCAAAATCGGCCCCGGAGACCGGAATTTCCGTTCCCCGGCGCGGTTCGGGCGGAGCCGCGCCGGGGAACGCCGCCACTTTGCGTTACCAGTGGCCGGTATTCGGCATCGATTTCCAGGGCTCCTGCGGCGGCAAGGCAGCGCCTTTTTGCAGGAGCTCGATCGAGTGATGGTCGGGCGAGCGCACGAAGGCCATGATGCCGTCGCGCGGCGGCCGGTTGATGGTGACGCCGGCTTTCATCAGCTTGTCGCAGGTGGCGTAGATGTCGTCGACCTCATAGGCGAGATGGCCGAAATAAGCGCGCCTCGCCATAGTCTTCGCTGTCCCAGTTGTAGGTCAGTTCGACCTCGGGTCCGGGCCGGCCGTTTTTCTTGCTGGCTTCAAGCGCGCTTGCGTCGTCGGCGCCGGCCAGAAAGACCAGAGTGTAGCGGTTTTTCTCATCGACCCGGCGGCGGGTTTCTTTGAGGCCGAGCTTGTTGACGTAAAAATCGAGCGCGGCGTCGAGATCGCGAACACGCAGCATGGTGTGCAGAAATCGCATGGGAAGAACCTCTTGAAGACTTGGGCGCGATCGCCCTGATTTCGGTCATGAACCTTGGGCGATACTATAGCCATGATTGCCGCCGATCTTGATACCGCCATCGACCGATTTGCGCGACCTGATCGGCAAGCGCGAACGAATCGTGCCGTTCACCGGCGCCGGCATCTCGACCGAATGCGGCATCCCGGATTTCCGTTCGCCCGGCGGGCTATTGGACGCAGAACAGGCCGATCCCGTTCGACGACTATATGGCCAGCCGCGAGATGCGCCGCGAAGCCTGGCGCCGCCGCTTCGTGATGGAGGAAAGTTTTGCCAAGGCGAAACCGGGCCGCGGCCATCTGGCGCTCGCCAGTCTCTACCGGGCCGGCAAGGTGCCGGCGCTGGTGACGCAGAACATCGACAATCTGCACCAGGCCTCCGGTATTGCACCGCAAGATGTCGTCGAATTGCATGGCAACACCACCTATGCGACCTGCCTCGACTGCGCCAAACGCTACGAACTGGCCTAGATCCGGCAGGCAATTCGAAGCGAGCGGCGAGGAGGCGCCCGATTGCCGCTGCGGCGGCATCATCAAGACCGCGACGGTATCATTCGGACAGGCCATGCCGGCCGATGCCATGCGGCGCGCGCAAGAGCTGGCGACCGATTGCGATCTGTTTCTCGCCGTCGGTTCGTCGCTGGTGGTATGGCCGGCGGCAGGATTTCCGTTGATGGCCAAGCGTAACGGCGCGCACTCGTTATCATCAATCGCGAGCCGACCGAGTTCGATGAGTTTGCCGATCTGGTCGTGCGCAACGACATCGGCGACGCGCTCGGACCCTTCATCGCGCACTGATTCGCAAGGCTTTCCGTTGTGTACAGAGTTGTGTGCAAGCACATTTTGCACTTTGCGGTTTAAGGCCGGGTGTTATCTTGAATTGTACAGATTCGCCGGAGCGCATTTTTACAAAAAGCGCAAAATGAGCGGTCGGCGTTGACCGCTAGGGCGTCGAACGGGATTGAATCGAAATGCCAGATACAAATCTCCGACCCGGTACAGGTAGGGACATCGCCGACGAAACGGCGACCGACCTCATCGAACTGGCCGGCGTCATCAAGTGGTTCGATGTCTCGAAGGGATTCGGCTTCATCGTTCCCGACAACGGCATGCCGGACATTCTGCTGCATGTGACCTGCCTGCGCCGCGACGGCTTCCAGACCGCTTATGAAGGCGCCCGGATCGTGGTCGAAGTGCAGCCGCGGCCGAAGGGCCTGCAGGCCTTCCGCGTGGTGTCGATGGATGAATCGACCGCACTGCACCCAGCCGAGATGCCGCCGCCGCGCACCCATGTCTCGGTGACGCCGACCAGCGGGCTCGAGCGGGCCCAGGTCAAGTGGTTCAACCGTTTGCGCGGCTTCGGCTTCCTGACCCGGGGCGACGGCACGCCGGACATCTTCGTGCACATGGAAACGCTGCGCCGCTACGGCTTGGCCGAGTTGCGGCCGGGGCAGACCGTGCTGGTCCGTTTCGGGCCCGGGCCGAAGGGCCTGATGGCGGCCGAGGTTCGGCCCGATGGCGGCCCGATCGGTCTGGCGTCGCACTAGCTGGCGTCAAACTGGCCGACGTTGTCCTCGTTCTTGCCGTTTTTCACGTGATAGCCTCAACAGCGGGCGGCTGGCGATTTTGATGGCCGGCGCGGCCGCTGTTTTCGTATAGGCGGGTTCATGCGCATCGTTCGGTTGTTTGCCGTCATCCTTGTCGGTCTGTTGGTCGCGTCAGCCGGCCCGGCGTCGGCGGCCGATCCGCATACCCTTGAGATCGCCAGCAAGACCGGCGTCCATGCGTTTTCGGTCGAGATCGCCGACACCGACGCGGCGCGGGCCAAGGGCCTGATGTTCCGCAAGGAGCTGCCCGAGGGGCAGGGCATGCTGTTCGACTTCAAGAGCGACCAGGACGTCGCGTTCTGGATGGAAAATACCTACATCTCGCTCGATATGATTTTCATCCGCGGCGATGGCCGGATCCTGACGGATTGCCGAGAACACCACGCCGCTGTCGACCCGGCAGATCCCGTCCGGCGGCCCGGTGCGGGCGCGTGCTGGAGGTGATTGCCGGCACGGCGCGCAAGATCGGCATCGCGCCCGGCGACCTGGTGGCCCATCCGATCTTCACCGGCGCTGACGCGCGGCTTGCTTGCTGGGGCGCGGCGAAGCGTGTACCAACCCGGCACGACTCATGGCCGCGAGTGATTTCACGACCTTGGCCATGGTCATGACCGAGGGTCATATAGTCGGAGCGTAGCGCAGTCTGGTAGCGCATCTGGTTTGGGACCAGAGGGTCGCAGGTTCAAATCCTGCCGCTCCGACCAAATTTACCGACGATAATTCTTAATTAATTCTTTCTTCTACTGTATTGATAAGTATTTATCTTATTTAAAATCGCGCCACCTAGTAAATCGCCATTCAGCACTATCAAAAATACGACCAAGCGGCTTTCCTGCATGCTGATCGCGTGGCTGAGGCCAGTTTGCGTCAAAGATCCTTATTTGCCCTGTGGCATTTGCCTATCTTTTTGAAAACAATAATGAAAAGTCGTCTTTGTATATTCTAAGTATATAAGTGCATATTTTATGATTTTTTCTTGCGAGTCTCCCTCATATACGCCAATATTTATGTGAAATTTATGCGCAAGTCTTCATAATATACAACTAAATAGTGTATAGTACGGTCGGAATGCGCGAAGTTTGAGGTCAATAAGCTTCTGAAGAAGCGTCAAACAGTAGTAGCGTAATGCCAACCGTCGCGTTGTCCGCCCGTTTTGTGCAGCAGGCCGAATGTGTGCCTAGCCGCAAAAAAACCGACTATTTCGATGTCGGTCAGCGCGGATTCATGCTCGAAGTGCGCTGCTCAGGCGGCAAGACCTATTATCAGCGCTATACCGACGACCGTGGCCGGGAGCGGCAATACAAGATCGGGTCGGCCGACGTGCTGTCGCTCGATCAGGCTCGCCGCAAGGCCAAGCAGGTCGTGGCCGAGGCGTTGCTCGGCGCCGATCCGCAGCAAAAGCGGCGCGAGATGCGCGCGGTGCCAAAGCTCAAGGAATTCGTGGCCGAACGTTATTTGCCGTTTGTGCAGACCTACAAGAACAGTTGGCAGACCGACGAGACCGTGCTGCGCATCCACATCTTGCCGAAGCTGGGCGCGCTCGCGCTCGATGAGATCAAGACCGACGCCATATCCGATCTGATCAACGCGATGCGTGCGGACGGCTATGCCGCCGGCACCATGAACCGCGTCATCGTCATCATTACGCTACATCTACAACCTGGCACGTAAGTGGAAGACGCCGGGTGGTGAGGAAAATCCGGCCTCGGGCCTGAGCGCTGGACCGGAGGTGCAGCGCAACCGCTTCCTGGCCGAATGGGAAGCCGAAAATCTGGTGCGCGCCATCCATGTCGATGAGAACCGGACCGCCGCGCGGTCGATCATGCTGCTGTTGCTGACGGGCGCGCGCCGCAACGAGATCACGTTCGCCAAGTGGGACTATGTCGACTGGAAGAACAAGACTCTGCTGGTGCCGAAATCGAAATCGGGCAGGGCGCGCGTTATCGCCTTGAACCAGTCAGCGATCGCGCTGTTGACGGCGACGCCGCGCAGTGAAGGCAATGAATACATCTTTCCGTCCGAGGTGACAGGCAAGCCGTCGGCCTCGCTGTTTTTCCCCTGGGCGCGGATCCGCGAGCGGGCCGGGCTCGACGACGTTCGGCTGCATGACCTGCGGCATTCCTTTGCCAGCTTCCTGGTCAATCGCGGCGTGTCGCTTTACGTGGTGCAGGGCTTGCTCGGTCATCTGCATGCCCGCACCACGCAACGCTACGCGCATCTGACGCAAGAGACCCTGAGCGGGGCGGCCGATCTGATTCAAGAAGTCGTCGTTTTTCCCGGCGGCGGCTTCGATGGCGGCGCGCATTCCGACGCAGTGCCGGATCGGCGCTGACCACCGCCCATATTTGCGATCTTATTTTAAGTTGCCTCGGCCTGCCGTGATTGGGTCGGTCTGCCGGCCTGTGCCGGACGTTTTCAATCGTCGCTACTAGCTTGTCGCAATAGCGGCCATCGCTACTGGCGACGCTGCCGCGGCTCCGTCCTCCCATATCTGCTGTCACGACGTTGGTTGTTGCGCCACCCGTTTGACGGCTGGCGTCCGGTTCCGCGTTGGTGCGCGTTAACGCAAAAATAACCGGAACATCTCCAAACTCTGAGCGTCTCTCGCTGAGTCGACTGGCGTCGAACTCGGCTTTTTTGTATTCGACCTACGCTATACCTATTTCGCGCCCCGGGGACGGCGCGCGATATGGCGGCAAGACCGATGCCGGATCAACCGGTTGGTTTTTGGCGCAACCTAGGCCAGGCCCAGCGGGCAGGGCCAAGCCCGCAGCCGGCCAGGGCCTGTCGCACCGGCCGGAGGCTCGCTGCTCCTGGCTTTGCGGAGGGGCTTAAGGCCAAGCCGGTCCAGTACGTGAAGATTTGTAGCTTGTACGGTGCGGGTTTCTATTACATCCCGGGCACCGATACCTGCATCAAGGTCGGTGGCTTCGTGCGCGCCGAAGTCGAACTTCAATGCCGGCGGTTCGTTCTCGCTGATGACGTCGGGCGACATCGACAGCTCGTTGACAGCGACAAAGCTCAGACTTGGCGTACCCGCGCGGGCATCACGGTCGACACCCGCTCGCAGACCGAGTACGGCACCTTGCGCTCGTACTTCGACATTGCGCCGACCTCGACAACAGCTACTCGGGCAACGGCGCTGGCGTCGGCAACACCGGCGGTACCGGTTCCAACCCCTATGGCCCGATTTGGGCGAATCAGCGCCTTCATCCAGCTGGCCGGCTTCACGGCTCGGTAAGACGGGGTCGTTCTTCTGACTTCGACGGCATGGGCTATTCGAACCAGACCAACTTCTGGGGTTCGTCCCTGGGCGGCGGCGGCATCCACGTGTTGCGCCTACACCGCGCAGCTCGGCAACGGTCTGTCGGCTTCGATCTCGATCGAAGACCCGAACAGCCGCCGCACTGCCATCGTGAGACGGCGGCAGCACGACGACGGGTTGGCAGTATGCGAACCAGAACATGCCGGACATCGTCGGTAACTTGCGCGTCGACCAGGCTTGGGGTTCGGCCCAGATCATGGGTGCCTACCATGAGGTCAATGCCGCTTCGAGCGGTACCGTCACGACCTCGTCCGATGCGCAAAGCTCGGCCTATGCGGTCGGTGCCGGCCTGAAGTTCAACCTGCCGATGCTTGGCCATGGCGACAACATCATTGCCCAGTTTACCTACGCCAAGGGTGCGATGAACTATGTCGCGTCGGGCTGCGGGAACCGGCTTCGCTCTGACCAGCGACGGCGGCAACACCGCTCACGTCGGTCAGCTGTATGATGCCGTCTACGACACGGCGCTGGGCTCGAGAAGACGACCGGTTGGAGCGTGACCGGCGGCTACGAGCATCACTGGAACCCGGCGTGGAAGACCTCGCTCTACGGTGCGTACGGCGCAGTGAAGTACGCAACTGCGGCCAGCGCGGCTCATTGCCGGTCGGTACGACCGGTGGTCTCGGATTGGTCGTACACGCAGATCGGTTCGCGTACCGTGTGGACGCCGGTCAAGAACCTCGATCTGAGCGTTGAGGTCATGTACAACAACCTCAACACCGCTTACGACACCACCGCTGGATACGCGGACAAGAGCTGGGTGTCGGGCATGTTCCGCGCGCAGCGTAACTTCTGGCCGTAATCGTCTGATTATCGCCTAACGCTAAAGACCCCCGGCAGGAAACTGCCGGGGGTTCTTCGCTAAACGGAAACGCCCGCACGGATTGAGGCTATGTCCGTCCACCTTGCCCGCTACGAATTCCGCGATCTGGCCGAAGTCATTCGGCTTGAAAGGCTGGCTTTTGCCGCCAAATTGCGGATGGCACGGGCGGCGCTCGGTTGCAGCCAGAGCGAATTGGCGGCTGTCGTCGGCCTAACGCAGCGCTCTGTCCATAAGCTTGAACAAGGTGAGACCGAACCGCGGCGCGCCACCGTCTACGCCATTGAACAGTATTGGCGCGACCATGGCCTCGATTTCGAGGATTTGGCCGACGGTGGCTTCCGGGTCAGCGTTCGCTCTGCATTGCTTGACGGACAAAAGGCTTCGGGGCGGCGGCAAGGCGACGCCGAGATGCAGCATGAGGCTTCTGGCCCGGCCATCAGTCCGGCCTAGCGCGCCTAACGCGTTCCAACTTTCACCGTTTTTCGATAGCGCGACGACTTCCGGCTTGTCAGCAGGCCTGGGATGGGCTTGTGCGTTGCGGCGGCATTGCGTTGCCAGAGCGGCCCATTCGTCTTATACGGAATCGTCGCCATTTGAACCTGCCGAGCCCGGTCCCGCCCATGACAGCCCGCATCTACAAGCCGTCGAAAACCGCGATGCAGTCCGGTTTTGCCAATACCAAGGCCTGGGTGGTGGATTTCGACCTGGCCGAGCCGCGTCAGGTCGAGCCGCTGATGGGCTGGACCTCATCCGGCGATACGCTCCAGCAATTGCGCTTGCGATTTGCGACCCAGGCCGAGGCGATCGCCTATTGCGAGCGCAACGGCATCGCCTATCAGGTGTTCGAGGCCAAGCCGGTCAGCCGGCGCACCATGTCCTATTCGGACAATTTTGCCTTCAAGCGCCGCGACGCCTGGACCCACTGATCGCCGCGCGCGACCGACGCTTGTCAGCTGACTGACTTCGCCGATTTGAGGCCGAGTTAAGCGCGGCTATTGCTCGGCTGCGGCGGCAAGCATGCGGCCTTTGGCGCCGGCCCGCTGGCGCAGCAGCGAAATGAAGCGCTCTTCCGGCATCGGTTGGCCGAGCAGGAAGCCCTGACCGAAATCGCAGCCCATGCTGACCAGGGCCACCGCGTCGGCCGCCTTTTCGATGCCCGATGGCGACCGCGACCTTGCCGAAATTATGTGCCAGGTCGATCACCGTCTTGCATAGCGGCGCGTTGACTTTGTCGGTGCCGCAGTCGGCGACGAAAGTGCGGTCGAGCTTCAGTTCGGCGAATGGCATTTCGCCGAGACGCGCGAGCGAGGAGGTGCCGCGGCCGAAATCGTCGATCGCCAGCCGCACGTTGCAGCGTTCCAGACGGGCGGCGAGGTCGGAGGCGAGCGCTAGATCGGTGACGATCTGTTCCTCCGGCACGTCGATGATCAGCCCGGCCCATTTCTTGGCTTGTGGCTGATATTCGCGCACGATGTCGGCGACCGCGATCTTCTCCAGCGCATTGACCGGAATATTGACCGTCAGCTTGAGGTTGACGCCCAGTTTTGAAAACGTCAGCCCGGCCTTGAGGGCGCTGACCAGCGCCATTTCCGACAGACTGACGATACTTGATTCCGAAGCGTCCGGCATGAAGGTACCCGGCAGCGCGACGCCGTGTACCGGATGACGCGCGCGCGCATAGACTTCGGCGCCGGCCAGTTGTTTCTTGCGCAGCGTCGATTTTGGGCTGATACCAGAATTCGATCCAGCCGTTGTCGATCGCTTCCGCGAGATCGATGTGGGAGTCGACCACGGTCGGCGCGCCGAGATTGAGGCCGCTCAGAATTTTGGTGATGGCGTCGGTCTCGAACGGTTTCTTGAGAACCGGCAGCATCGACAGCTGTTGCTGCACGCCGATATTTTTGACGTGATCGAGCACGGCCGCGCCGCGGTTGCTCATCAGTTGCACGTTGCCGCGAAAGCCGCTTTTGCCAAGCGCGATGACCGACTCGATGGCGTCGGCGGATTCAATCGAGATGTTGAGGAAGACGAGATCCGGCATGGCGGCGCTCGATGGCCGCGCGCATGGCTGTCGCCGTCGGGAAATTCCATCGTGTCGATGCCGGCGCCGTGCAGCACCAGCGACAGGAAGTGGCGGATGCTGGCTTCGTCGTCGACGACATAACAAAGCGGCGCTTGGGCCGGCGCCAACGGCGGCGCGTCGGCAGGCGCAGCCTGGCCGTCGGTCTCGTTCACCGCTGTTTTGGGCGTCTCGGCCATGCAATCGTCAAGCGCGCTAGAGTTGGGGACATCAACCGGTCCGGGTACGGTATCTGTGTGCCAAAGTTCTTAAAGTTGGGTTTCTTCGCGGCGGGCCGACGCGCCAAAAAGCCCGCTAAATCACTATAAAATCGTGGTATTTAAGATTTTAAAAGTTAATGGCGACCCCGGCAGGATTCGAACCAGCGACCTCAAGCTTAGAAGGCTCGCGCTCTATCCAACTGAGCTACGGGGCCGTGTTTTTCCACGTTTAGCCGCTGTCGCCGGCTATTGAAAGGTGCGCGCCGACGTTCGGCCCGCTAACCTCACGCCAGGGGGCCACGATGATCCGACATGTCCGATCTTACCTGCGCCGCGTTGACGCATTCCTACCGGCGCGGCGAACTGTCGCCGGTCGAGGTGGCGCGCGATTGCCTGGCGCGCATCGAGCGCCATAGCGCGCTCAACGCCTTCATGCCGCTCGAGCCAGACACCGTGCTGGCCGAGGCCAAGGCTTCCGAGGCGCGCTGGCGGGCCGGCAGCCGCTTGGGGCGATCGACGGCGTACCGGCGACGATCAAGGACAATATCTGGCTGAAAGGCTATCCGACCCGGCGTGGCTCGAAGACCAGCGACACCGCGCCGGCGCAAGCGGATTCACCGGCGCCGGAGCGCTTGCGCGAGCAGGGCGCGGTCTTCCTCGGCAAGACCTGCTTGCCCGAGCACGGCTGGATCGGCGTCTGCCATTCGCCGCTCACCGGCATTACCCGCAATCCGTGGAATCCCGAACATACGCCGGGCGGCTCGACCGGCGGCGGCGCGGTGGCGGCCGCGCTCGGCTTGGGTCTTCTGCATCTCGGCACCGATGGCGCCGGCTCCTTGCGCATTCCGGCGTCGTTCACCGGCGTGTTCGGCTTCAAGCCGAGCTTCGGACGGGTGCCGGCCTATCCGCCGTCGCTGCTCAACGTGCTGGCCCACCAAGGGCCGATTGCGCGGTGCGTCGACGATGCCGCGGCGATGCTGTCGGTGATCGCACAGCCCGATGCGCGCGACATGGCGGGCTGGAACACAACGCCGCCGGATTTCACGGTTGGACTGAATGATGGCGTGCGCGGCTTGCGTGTCGCGTTGTCGCTGCGGCTCGGTTACGCCGAGACGCTTGATCCCGAAATCGAAGCCGCCGTTCGCAAGGTGGCGCGCGCGCTCGAAGCGCAGGGCGCGATTGTCGAGGAGGCCGATCCGCCGCTCGGTCGCGCGACCGAACTGATCCGCACGATGTGGTGGCCGGTGGTGACGGGGATGGTCGCGGCGGTGGCGCCCGAGCGTCGCGGCGAAATGGATCCCGGCTTGCGCGCCGGCGGCGAACGCGGAAAGAACGCGACCGTTGGCGATTACGCCTACGCCTTCATGGCGCGCAACGACCTGCATAACGCCATGCTGGATTTTCATAGGCGTTACGATCTTCTGCTGACACCGACCATGCCGCTGACCGCGCTCAAAGTCGGGCGTGTCATGCCGGAGGGCGAAGACGATGATGGCGATTGGACCGACTGGTCGCCTTACACCTATCCGTTCAACCTGACGCAGCAGCCGGCGGCCTCGGTGCCGTGCGGGCTGGCGCGCAATGGTTTGCCGATGGGCGCGCAGATCGTCGGCCGGCTGGGCGAGGACGCGATGGTGTTGCGGGCGGCGAAGGCGGTCGAACAGGCGATGCCGATGCCGCGGCTGCCTCAACAAAAATAAAGTAAAAACAGCTAGTTATTGAAGTTTTCTGACGCAAATGAACTTAATGTTTAAGTTGATTTTATGCCACTAAGCTGAGCTCTTTGGCGAGAGGTGCCGCCTGCGCTCGTGGCCCGCTGAGCCGCGCGAGGTGCCTGTGGCTGACAATAGCGGGCCGCGATTAAGATTGTCTTGTTCCCGGTCATGCCCTCGACACCATTGGCCGCTGCAATGATAGTTGTGCCCGACTCCGGAGGTTTTTGTTCATGCCCGCATTCGCTCGTGCCGGATTGGCCGGTATTTGTGCCGCCGTGGTGTTCGCGTTCGCGGTGTTGCCGGTGTTGGCCGCCGACAAGGCATTTCAGAACGCCGGCCTCGACTCCGCTGCGATCAAACTTGAAGCGCAGATCAAAAACGACGCCGGCACGGTGACCAAGACGCCGGCGGTGTTCAAGCGCGAGGCCGATGCCGCGTTCCGGAAAAAAGACTATCGCACCGGCATGGTGGTGCTCGGCCAGTTGGTGACGGCATCGCCGCAGGACGCGGCGAACTGGCTGCGGCTGGCGCGCACCATCTGCCAAATCCGCACGCGCGATGCGCGCGAACAGCGGCTGCTGCTCAGCGCGCCACCACGGCCGCCTATATCGCCTACAGCCGCGCGACCACCCCGCGCTTGAAGCCGAAAGCCTGGGCGTGCTGGGGCAAACATTCGCGACCCGCCAGCAATGGCGCAACGCGCTCGATACCTTGCGGCTGTCGCTTGAATTGCGCGAAGCCGCGAGCTTGCGCGGCGACTATGAGCGGCTGCGGGTCGAGCACGGTTTCCGGATGCTGGATTACTCGGTCGATTCCGACGCCGTCTCGCCGCGCGCCTGCTTCCAGTTCTCGGAAAACCTGCCGACCAAGCGCACCGATTTCTCGCCCTTCGTCGCGGTCGCAGGGCAAGACAAGCCGGCGATCTCGGCGCACGACAAACAGCTGTGCGTCGAAGGCCTCAAGCACGGCGAGCGCTACGCCATCACGCTGCGCGCCGGGCTGCCGTCGACGGTGGCCGAGACCTTGGCCAAGACCACCGAGTTCACGATTTTCGTGCGCGACCGTAAGCCGTTCGCGCGCTTCTCCGGCAAGGCCTATGTGTTGCCGCGCACCGGCCAGCGCGGCATTCCGGTGTTGAGCGTCAACACCAAGGCGGTCGCGCTGTCGGTCTATCGCGTCGGCGACCGCAATCTGATCGAGACCGTGCTCGGTTATGATTTCCAGCGCAATTTAAGCCATTACGAAGCCGAGCAACTGGCGCGCGAGCGCGGCAGCAAGGTCTGGAGCGGCGACCTGAGCGTCACGCCTAAGCTCAACGCCGAAGTGGTCACGGCCTTTCCGGTCGATCAAGTTCTGAAGGATCTCAAACCCGGCGTCTATGCCATGACCGCGACGCCGAAGGACGCGGTCGCGCCCAACGATTACGGCCAGCTGGCGACACAATGGTTCATCGTCTCGGACTTCGGCCTGACCGCCTTTTCGACTCATGACGGCATCGAGGTCTTCGTGCATTCGCTGGCCAGCGCTCTGCCGCTCGACGCGGTCGAGGTCCGGCTGATCGCGCGCGACAATGAAGTGCTGGCGGTGCAAGTCCACCGACGTGAACGGGCATGCCCATTTCGAAGCCGGCCTGACGCGCGGCGAGGGCGGTCTGTCGCCGGCCGCCGTCATTGTCAGCAACAAAGCCGATTATGCGTTTCTCAGCCTCAAGTCGCCGGGCTTCGATCTGTCGGATCGCGGCGTGGCTGGACGGCAGACGCCGGTCGGCCTCGATGCCTTCGTTTATACCGAGCGCGGCGTCTATCGCTCCGGCGAGACCGTCAACGTGACCGCGCTGTTGCGCGACGCGCGGGGCGTGGCCGCGCCCAATGTGCCGTTGACCTTGGTGATGGAGCGGCCGGATGGCGTCGACTACCGCCGCGTGGTGGTGCCCGATCAGGGCCTGGGCGGCCGCGCCTGGAGCGTGCCGCTGGTTTCTTCCGCGTCAACGGGCACCTGGCGCTTGCGCGCCTATACCGATCCGAAGCAGCCGCCGGTCGGCGAGACCACCTTCATGGTCGAGGACTACGTGCCCGACCGGATCGAATTCGATCTGACGACCCAGGCCAAGACCGTCCCGCGCAAGGCGCCGGTCGAGCTGAGCGTCGATGGCCATTTCCTCTATGGCGCGCCGGCCTCCAAGCTGACCTTGAGCGGCGACGTTACCGTTGCCGCCGCCAAGGAACGGCCCGGTTTTGCCGGCTACAGCTTCGGGCTGGCCGACGACGAGGTGAATGCGGTGCGCCAGGACCTGGCCGACCTGCCGCAGACCGACGCCAGCGGCAAAGCGACGTTCCCAATGTCGCTCGACGATGTGCCGGTCACGACCCGGCCGCTCGAAGCGCGCGTCACTGTCAGCATGGCGGAATCCGGTGGCCGCGCGGTCGAACACAAGCTGACGCTGCCGATTGTGCCGGATGCGCCGATGATCGGCGTCAAGCCGTTGTTCAAAGGCCGGTCGCTGGCCGATGGCGCCAATGCCGATTTCGACGTCGCGTTTGTATTGCCCGACGGCAAGACCATCGAGCACAAGGGACTGAAATACGAACTGCTCAAGGTCGAGACCAGCTATCAATGGTATCGCCAGAACGGCCAGTGGCAATTCGAACCGGTCAAGCGCACCAGCCGCATCGCCAATGGCGCGCTTGATGCGGCTGCCGACAAGCCGGCGCGGCTGTCGCTGCCGGTGAAGTGGGGCCGCTATCGCCTCGAAGTCACCGACGGCACGCCCAATGGTGCGATCACGTCGCTGAACTTCGACGCCGGCTTCTATGCGGAGTTCGAGCGCCGATACGCCCGACTTGCTGGAAGTCGCGCTCGACAAGCCCGGCTATAGCAGTGGCGATTATATGAATGTCGCGGTGACGGCGCGCAGCGCCGGCCGGCTGACGCTCAATGTCTTTACCGACCGGCTGGTCGCCAGCCAGTCGCTCGATGTTGCCGCGGCCGGTGAAGTCAAAGCCAGCTTGCCGGTCGGCAAGGACTGGGGCACCGGCGCCTATCTGGTCGCGACCTTGCGCCGTCCGCTCGACGCACCGGCCCAGCGGATGCCGGGCCGCGCCATCGGCGTGCAATGGTTTTCGATCGACCGCTCGGCGCGCACGCTCGCCGTCAATTTGACCTTGCCCGCGGTCATGCGGCCCGACAGCGCGCTCGATATTCCGGTCCAGATCGCCGGGCTCAAAGCCGGCGACCAGGCGCGTCTGGTCGTGGCCGCTGTCGATGTCGGCATACTCAATCTCACCAACTACAAGCCGCCGGCGCCGGACGATTATTATCTCGGCCAGCGCCGTCTGACGGCGGAGGTGCGCGATCTCTACGGCCAATTGATCGACGGCATGCAGGGCGCGCGCGGGCAGATCCGCTCGGGCGGCGATATGGCCGGCGCCGAATTGTCCGGCTCGCCGCCGTCGCAGGCGCCGCTGTCGCTTTATTCCGGCTTGGTCACGGTCGGGGCCGATGGCGCGGCGAATGTGCATTTCGATATTCCGGCCTTTGCCGGCACCGTGCGCGTGATGGCGGTGGCGTGGAGCGAGGACAAGGTCGGCCAGGCGACCGGCGACGTGATCGTGCGCGATCCGGTGGTGCTGACGGCGACGCTGCCGCGCTTCCTGCGCACCGGCGACCGTGGCGCCGTGCAGCTTGAACTCGACAATGTCGAAGGGGCGGCCGGCGACTACAGCGTGGCCGTCGTGATCGACGGCGCGGTCAAACGCGACAGCGGCGACACACCGCAAGTCATCAAACTCGATGCCAAGAAGCGCGGCCGGATTTCAGTGCCAGTCTCGGCCGAAGGGGCGGGCGCCAGCACCGTCGCGGTCAATGTCTCGGGTCCGAACGGCTTTACGCTGGCGCGCAATTATGCGCTCGACGTGCGCCCGGCGACCCAGATCCTGACGCGGCGCACCGTGCGCTCGCTGGCCAAGGGCGAGACGCTGACGTTATCGAAAGACATGTTCGCCGATTTCGTGCCGGGCACCGGCCGCGTCGGTCTGTCGGTCGCGATCTCGACGTCGCTCGATGCCGCTAACCTGCTCAATCAGCTCGACCGCTATCCGTTCGGCTGCTCCGAGCAGATCGTCAGCCGCGCGATGGCGATGCTGTACATCAACGACCTGGCGGCGCAGGCGAAGCTGGCGCCCGACGGCGAAATCGACACCCGCATCAAGGACGCCATCGCGCGCCTGGCCTCGCGTCAGGGCTCGAACGGTTCGTTCGGGCTGTGGTCGGTCGGCGGCGACGATCCGTGGTTGGACGCCTATGTCACCGATTTCCTGACGCGCGCGCGCGAAAAGAAATTCGACGTGCCGCAGAAGCCTTCACGCTCGCCATCGACCGCTTGCGCAATTACGTCGCGAGCGCGCCGGAGCCGAACAAGAATGGCGGCCGCGAACTGGCCTATGCGCTTTATGTGCTGGCGCGCAACGGCGCGGCGCCGGTCGGTGACCTGCGCTATATCGCCGATGTCAGGCTCAACGATCTGGCGACACCGATTGCCAAGGCGCAGATCGCCGCCGCGCTGTCGATGCTCGGCGACAAGGCGCGCGCCGACCGCGTCTATCTCGCCGCGCTCAACGCGCTCGCGCCGCAACCCAAGCTCGATCTTGGCCGCGCCGATTTCGGCTCGGCCTTGCGCGACGCGGCAGCACTGGTGACGCTCGCGTCGGAAGGCCGCGCACCGGCGGCGACCATCACGCAAGCGGTGGCGCGGGTCGATGCCGCGCGCAAGCTCACGTCTTATACCTCGACGCAAGAGGAGGCCTGGCTGGTGCTGGCGGCGCGTTCGCTCGCCAGCCAACTCAACGCGATCTCGCTTGACGTCAATGGCGACACCCGCCAGGGCGCTTATTATCGCCGCCTGACCGCCGACCAATTGGCGACGCCGTTGAAGGTCAGCAACAATGGCGATGGCGCGGTGCAGGCGGTGGTGTCGGTGTCGGGCGCGCCTTTGACGCCGGAGCCGGCGGCGGAAGCCGGCTTCAAGATCGAGCGCAGCTATTACACGCTCGACGGCAAGGAGGCCGATCCGGCCAAGGCCAGACAGAACGAGCGCTTCGTCGTGGTGCTGAAGATGACCGAGCCGCAGCCGCAATATGGCCGCGTCATTCTGGCCGATTATTTGCCGGCCGGTTTCGAGATCGACAATCCGCATCTGGTGTCGTCCGGTGACACCGGCACGCTTCAGCTGGATTACCGATGCCGCGACGCCGGTGCATTCGGAATTCCGCGACGACCGCTTCACGGCGGCCTTCGACCGCCGCAAGGAGTCTCCGCCGGTGTTCACGGTGGCTTACGTCGTGCGGGCGGTTTCGCCCGGCCACTACGTGCTGCCGCAGGCGTTCGTCGAGGACATGTACCGGCCCGACCGCTATGGCCGCACCGGCACCGGCGCCATCGACATTGCGGCGGCGAAATGAACTGGCGTGGCATCAAGCGATTTGTCGTCGCCGGGCCTGTCCCGGCGGCCCCGCTTGGGACGACAAAGCCGTGCGATGACAATGGCGATGGCGGGGACAAGCTCGGTCCTGACAAGAAAAGGATATGGCGGCGCCGGCTACGTGCGACCGCGGTCATTGTCGGCAGTGCCTTCGTGCTGACGGCGGCGGTCACCGCCGGATGGGTGTATCGGCTTGGCCCCGCGCCGCTCGGCCGGCATCTCGAACTGTCGCATGTCGTGCTGGACCGTAACGGGCGGCTGTTGCGCGCTTACGCCACCAAAGAGGGCCGCTGGCGTTTGCCGGCGACGGTGGCGGATGTCGATCCGCGCTTTCTCAAGCTGCTGTTCTCTTACGAGGACAAGCGGTTTTACGAGCATCACGGCGTCGATCCTTTGGCCATGGGCCGCGCCGCGTTTCAATTGGTCACGCAAGGCCATATCGTCTCGGGCGCCAGTACGTTGACCATGCAGGTGGCGCGGCTGTTGGAGCCGCGCGAACACCGCAGCTTCGGCGCCAAGCTGCGCCAGATGACGCGCGCGCTCGAACTTGAACACGCGCTGAGCAAGAAGCAGATCCTGGCGCTGTATCTGACCATGGCACCCTATGGCGGCAATCTCGAGGGCATCCGCGCCGCCTCGCTGGCTTACTTCGGCAAGGAGCCCAAGCGCCTGAGCCTGGCCGAGTCCGCGCTGCTGGTGGCCTTGCCGCAATCGCCGGAAACCCGGCGGCCCGATCGTTATCCGGCGCGCGCGCGCGCCGCGCGCGACCGCGTGCTGGCCCGTGCCGTCGCGCAAGGCGTCTTGCCGAAGGACGAAATCGCGCGCGCCGAAGCTGAGCCGGTGCCGCACGCGCGCAAGGCGATGCCGGCGTTTGCGCCGCATTCCGCCGATCACATCGTGGCGCTTGAGCCCGACACGCGCATTCATCGTCTCACCATCGACCGCATGTTGCAGGCCAAGCTGGAGCGGCTGGCGCGCGAGCGGGCGCGTGCGCTCGGGCCGCGGATCTCGGTCGCCATCCTCGCGGTCGACAATGCGACCGGCGAGGTGCGCGCGCGCGTCGCGTCGTCCGATTATTTCGATATGCGCCGCGCCGGCCAGGTCGATATGACGCAAGCGTTGCGTTCGCCGGGTTCGACCTTGAAGCCATTCATCTACGGGATCGGTTTCGAGGACGGTCTCATTCATCCCGAAACGCTGATCGACGACCGGCCGGTGCGCTACGGCAGCTACATGCCGGAAAATTTCGATCTGACATTTCAGGGCACGGTGACGGTGCGGCGCGCGCTGCAATTGTCGCTCAACGTGCCGGCCATCGCCGTCTTGAACCGCGTCGGCGTCAATCGTCTGAGCGCGCGATTGACGCAGGCCGGTGCCGACGCTGGTGTTGCCGAAAGGCGAGGCGCCCGGCTTGGCGATGGGCCTCGGCGGCGTCGGCATCAGCCTCAACGATCTCACCATGCTCTATGTCGGTCTGGCGCGCGGCGGCGATGGCGGTCGCGTTGAATGAGCGGCAAAGGCGTGAGGGTGGTCAGGCGGAAAGTCGCCGCGCCGTCTGCTCGACCCGATTGCCGCTTGGTATGTCGGCAACATTCTGATCGGCGCGCCGCCGCCGTTGAATGCGCCGCATGGCCGGTTGGCCTTCAAGACCGGCACTTCATACGGCTATCGCGATGCCTGGGCGGTCGGCTTCGACGGCCGCATGACGGTCGGCGTTTGGGTCGGGCGGCCGGATGGCGCGCCGGTGCCGGGTCTGGTCGGACGCGTCAGCGCCGCGCCGATCCTGTTCGACGCCTTTGCCCGCTCCGGGCTGACGCCGGTGCCGTTGCCGGCCGCGCCGAAGGGCGCGCTGTTTGCCGCCACCGGCCAGTTGCCGCCGCCGCTGCGGCATTTCAACGCCGGCGACGGGCTGATGTCGTCCTCGACGCGCCGCGCATCATGTTTCCGCCCGACGGCGCCCGGCTGGAGCTGTCCGGCGGCAGGTCAGCCCGATCCGCTGGCGCTCAAGATCGCCGGCGGGGCCGCGCCGCTCACCGTCATGGTCAATGGTGTCCCGTTACCGGCGCGCGGCAGCCGCCGGACGCTATTTTTCCAGCCCGAGGCCCCGGTTTTGTCCGGTTGACGGTGATGGACGCGCGCGGCGCCGCCGATAGCGTCATGGTGCGGGTGCAGTAGGTGTTGCCGCGAAGCCGCGGGCGGTGGAAATGACACCGCCAGCCCCTGTCTTTATTGTGCGACGCAAGCTAATCAGTTCATCCGTAACCCAAAATGCCTTTTCGGCCCGATAGGCCCTTTTCGACCATGAGCACGACCACCGACGAGGTGCAGCAATCCCCGGCACCGGCGCGCGGCTTAGCCGCCGCGCTCGATTTTGCCGCGGTCTCGAACCGCCGCGCCGCCTTGCTGCTGCTGGCGTTCTGCCTGCTCGCCTTTCTGCCGGGTTTTTTCCAGATTCCGCCGGTCGACCGTGACGAGGCCCGCTTCGCCCAGGCGACCAAGCAGATGGTTGAGCGCGGCGAATACGTCGACATCCGCTTCCAGGACGAGGTCCGCTACAAAAAGCCGATCGGAATCTATTGGTTACAAGCCGTGGCGGTGAAAGCAGGTGAGGCGCTCGGCGTGCCGGAAGCGCGCCGCACCATCTGGCTTTACCGGCTGCCGTCGCTGCTGGGCGCGACCGGCGCGGTGCTTCTGACCTATTGGGCCGCGCTCGCCTTCGTCAGGCGACGCACCGCGCTGCTGGCCGGCTTGATGATGGCGAGTTCCGTGCTGCTCGGCGTCGAAGCGCGGCTCGCCAAGACCGACGCCACGTTGCTGATGTTCTGCGTGGCGGCGATGGGCGCGATGGCGCGCATTTATCTCAGTTGCCGGCGCACGCCGGAGCGCAAGATCGACTGGCCGATGCCGGCTTTGCTGTGGACGGCGATGGCCGGCGGCGTTCTGATCAAAGGGCCGCTGATCCTGATGTTCGTCGGCTTGACCGCCGTTGACGCTGTCGATTGCCGACCGCTCGCTGCGCTGGATCAAGCAGTTGCGGCCTTTGACCGGCTTTCTCTGGATGCTGGTGTTGGTGTCGCCGTGGTTCATCGCCATCGTGATGAAGTCCGGCGACAGCTTTTTCGTCAAAGCCCTCGGCCACGACATGCTGGACAAGATCGCCAGCGGGCAGGAGGCGCATGGCGCGCCGCCGGGATTTTATCTGTTGCTGTTCTGGGTGACGTTCTGGCCCGGCTCGGTGCTGGCCGCTCTTGCCACGCCGACGATCTGGAAGGCGCGGCACGAGCCCGGGCGCGCGTTTCCTGCTGGCCTGGCTGGTCCCGTCCTGGATCGTGTTCGAAGCGGTGATGACCAAGCTGCCGCATTATGTGCTGCCGCTTTACCCGGCCATCGCCATTTTGATCGCCGGCATTGTCGAAGGCGGCGGCCTGTCGAAAAACCGCTGGCTGACGCCCGGCACCGCCGGTTGGTTCCTGTTTCCCGCCGTCATCGCCATCGCGGTGCCGGTCGGCTTTTTCATGCTGGAGCGCGATCTCGGGCTGATCGCCTGGCCGTTCGCGGCGGCGGCGGTGATCTTCGGGCTGTTCGCCTGGTGGCTTTATGACGTCGATGGCGCCGAGCGCGCGCTGCTGCGCGGCATGGTGGCGTCGGTCTTTGTCGCGATCACCGTCTATGCCGTGACCTTTCCGATGTTGCCGGCGCTGTTTCCGAGCGCGCTGGTGGCGGACGAGGTGCGCGCCGCCGGCTGCGCCAATCCGCAACTGGCATCGACTTACGCTTATCAGGAGCCGAGCCTGGTGTTCCTGCTCGGCACCAATACCCGTTTCACCGACGGCGTCGGCGCCGCCGAATTCATGAACGGCGGGCCGTGCCGTTTCGCGCTGGTCGATCCGCGCAGCGAACGCAGCTTCGTCCAGCGCGCCAATGCGCTGGGCCTGCGCTATACGCTGAGCCAGCGCATTGACGGCTTCAACATCAGCAACGGCAAACGCTTTGCGATGACCGTGTTCCGTCCGGCGACGCGATGAACGACGCAATGAATGGCGCGAAGAGCGGCGATAACGAGCGGCGTCTTGCTGACGGCGCTGCGGCGTAGCCTCGAGACGGTCGGCGCTGTCGCTCAAGCGGCTGACGCGGCCGCTCGGCGCGGGCCAGGGCTTTCCTTGGCGCGAGGCCTTTCCCTGGCAGCATGAACCGAAGCGCCTCGCCATCGCCGCAGCGATCGTGATCGCGCGTCCTACTGTTCGGCATGATCGTTCATCGATGCCGCCGTCTCGAACGCGGTCGGCCATCTGCCGCGCTGGCTATCTGGTTCTTCAATCGGATCACCGATTTCGGCAAATCGGGCTGGTTCCTGTGGCCGCTCGGCTTGTTGTTTCTGGCGCTGGCGGCGTTGCCGCACCAGCGTCTGACGCCAATGTCGCAAGCGCGTGTTCGCGGCGGTGCTGGTGCGGACCGGTTTCCTGTTCGTCGCCATCGGCGCGCCCGGTCTGTTCGTCACCATCGTCAAACGCTTCATCGGGCGGGCGCGGCCGTTCGTGACCGGCATCGCCGATCCCTTCGTGTTCGACCCGACCAAATGGACTGCGGCTTACGCCAGCCTGCCGTCCGGCCACGCCACCACGGCCTTTTCGGTGCTGGCGGCCTTCGGTTGCCTGTGGCCGCGCGCACGCACCATGCTGCTGATCTATGCCTTGCTGATCGCAGTCAGCCGGGTCGTGGTACGGGCGCATTACCCGACCGACGTCGCGGCCGGCGCCCTGGTCGGGATCGTCGGGGTCATGCTGGTGCGGCGCTGGTTCGCGCTGCAGAACCTCGGATTTGCCATCAAGGCCGGACGGCCATTTGCGGCAATTTCCCGGGCCCGTCGCTGCGCCGCATCAAATCGGTTGCCCGCGAGCTATTGGCTTAATAAAGAGCAGCACGAAACTGGCTCTTTGGCCGGCCAGCGGGCAGGCTTGCGGGCCGGCCATGAGGCCATTTTGGATCAGGACTCGGGCCCCATTTTTGAGACCCGGACGGGATTGAGCGAGACATGAGTACAAACGATCCGGCGGTGTCCGTCGTCGTTCCGGTCCGCAACGAGGCCGGCAACATTGCGCGGGCTGGTGGCGGAAATCGCCGCCGCGCTCGACGGTCAGTGGCCATTCGAGGTGGTCTACGTCAATGACGGTTCGACCGACGGCACCGATGACGGAACTCAAGCGCTTGATGGGCATTCACCCCTGGCTGCGCAGCCTGCGTCACCAGCAGTCTTGCGGCCAATCGTCGGCGGTGCGCACCGGCGTGTCGGCGGCGCGGGCGCCGTTGGTGGTGACGCTCGACGGCGACGGCCAGAACGATCCGGCCTTCATCCCGGCAATGATCCGGCTGCTGGAAGCTGATCCGAAGATGGGTCTGGTCGCTGGCCAACGGGTCGGGCGCAAGGCCTCCGGCTTCAAGAAGATGCAATCGCGTATCGCCAACGCGGTGCGCGGCGCGGTGTTGCGCGACGGCACCCGCGACACCGGTTGCGGGCTCAAAGCGTTTCGCCGCGCGGTGTTTCTGGCCCTGCCGTATTTCGACGGCCTGCATCGCTTCTTGCCGGCGCTGGTCAAACGCGACGGCTTTACGATCGGCTATGTCGATGTGGTCGATCGGCCGCGCGGCGCCGGTGTGTCGAATTACGGCCTGTGGGATCGGCTATGGGTTGGCATTCTCGATCTGGCCGGCGTGTGGTGGCTGATCCGCCGCAAGAAACGCGTGCCGGACATCTCAGAGAACGAACGCGCTGCGATCAAGTAATGCGCCATGAGGCGATCACTTGAGACAAGCCACTTGAATCACTTCACTCGGGACAAACGAATATGCTGGTCGATATAGCGCACGCCGTCGGCGGTTATCTGCATGACGTCTTCGTCGTCAATGCTGATTGGGGCATCATCGTTGGTTATGTCGCGCAACTTCTGTTCGCCATGCGCTTCGTGGTGCAGTGGATCGCTTCCGAGCGCGCCGGCAGAAGCGTTGTGCCGACCGCATTCTGGGTGTTCTCGATCGGCGGCGGCATCATGCTGTTGGGTTATGCGCTGTATCGTAAGGACCCGGTGTTTATCATCGGTCAGGCCTTCGGCGTTTTCGTCTATCTGCGCAATCTGCAATTCGTGCTGCGCAGCGGAGGGCAGGGCGCGCCGGCCTGACTTGCCCGCGCGATAGCGCGGTCGATTTTCAGTTTAAACGCGATTTATCGGTGGATTTCGTGCGCTCTGGGCAATCGGCTCGTGCCGATTGCCGGGCCGTGGGATCCCGCGGGGTGGCGCCGGTGCGCGGACTAATACTTCTGCCGTAGGCGGTAACCCCTTGACCTAGCGCTCCGATCGTTCTGTGATGCGGGTCAAGAACGGGGCTTTGGAATTGGCTAAGGATAGGGGCGGCTGCGTAGGCCGCCGGATTCTACGTGGGGGTGTTTGGCCGATCCCAACTCGTGCTTCGAATTTCAACACGCACTCATGAGGCCGCACGATGAAACGAATTGCTAGCCTGATTGCTCTCGCCGTCATTTTTGCTTTTACCGCGCAGAGCGCTTCCGCCCAGACCCTCAAGACGGTCAAGGATCGCGGTATTCTCAATTGCGGCGCCAACGGCACGTTGGCCGGTTTCGGCCTGCCGGATGCGCAAGGCAAGTGGACCGGCCTCGACGTCGACGTCTGTCGCGCCATCGCCGCGGCGATCTTCAACGACGCCAACAAAGTGAAATTCGTCGCGCTGTCGGCTAAGGACCGCTTTACGGCCTTGCAGTCGGGCGAAGTCGACGTGCTGGTGCGTAACACCACCTGGACTTCGTCGCGCGATACCTCGCTCGGCCTGAACTTCACCGGGGTCGATTATTATGACGGCCAGGGCTTCCTGGTGCGCAAGGCGCTCAAGGTCAATTCGGCGCTCGAACTCGGCGAGGCCTCGGTCTGCGTGCAGCAGGGCACCACGACCGAGCTTAATCTGGCCGATTACTTCCGCGCTCATAACATGAAGCTCAAGACGGTGACCTTCGCCACCGCCAACGAAGCGGTCAAAGCCTATGACGCGGGCCGCTGCGACGCCTACACCACCGACGCCTCCGGTCTCTACGCCGAGCGGTTGCGGCTGGCCAATCCCGACGACCACATCATTCTGCCGGAGATCATCTCGAAAGAGCCGCTCGGGCCGGCCGTCCGTCATGGCGACGACCAGTGGTTCGATATCGTCAAGTGGGTTCTGTTCGCGATGATCAATGCCGAAGAAGCCGGCGTGACCTCGAAAAACATCGATTCGATGATGAAGTCGACCAATCCGGATGTTAAGCGCCTGGTCGGCACCGAAGGCAATTACGGTGAGCAACTCGGCCTGACCAAGGATTGGGCGGTGCGGATCATCAAGCTGGTCGGCAATTACGGCGAAGTGTTCGAGCGTAATGTCGGCTCCGGCTCACCGCTCAAGATCAACCGCGGTCTGAACAAATTGTGGAACAAGGGTGGCATCCAGTACGCGCCGCCGATCCGCTAAGTCTCGTTTAGAAGTAAAATATGCTGCCGCGGAGTGGGGCTCCGCGGCAGCAACGTCAAATTTTGCCAAAGCATGATCTGAGCAAAGAGGAGCGGTTTTCGGCACGGATCGTGCATGAACAAACGGCAGAGTAAGTAGCTTCGATGGGGCGGCCAAAGCGGGCGCGTCAGGGACGCGAAGAGGGGTAAATGTCGATTGACCTTCCGGCGGGCGACGAGCCTGCGCGAGTCGCATTTTACAACGACCCTAAGGTTCGGAGCATCGCCTATCAGGTCGCTCTGTGCATTGTGATCGGTCTGCTGGTCTATGGTGCGGCGATCAATGCCATCGACAACCTCGAGAAGGCCCACATCGCCTCGGGGTTCGGTTTCTGGAACCACACCGCCGGCTTCGACATCAGCCAGACGCTGATTTCCTATTCAAATTTGTCGACCTATGGCCGCGCGTTTTGGGTCGGCTTGCTCAATACCTTGCTGGTCGCCGGCTTCGGTATCTTTTTCGCTACCATCATCGGGTTCATTGTCGGCATTGCGCGTTTGTCGAAGAACTGGCTGGTGAACAAGGCCGCCAGCGGTTACGTCGAGACCATTCGCAATATCCCGCTGCTGCTGCAATTGCTGTTCTGGTACAACGCCGTGCTCAAGGCACTGCCGTCCTTACGCGAAAGTGTTGTCATTCCGGGCGGCGCTTACCTCAACAATCGCGGCTTGTTTCTGCCCAAGCCCTTGACCGCCAGCGGCTTCGGCTATGTCGAATTGGCGGTTGTCCTCGGCATCGCCGTTTCGATTGCTTTTCAAATATGGGCGCGTAAACGCCAAGAAAAGAGTGGCCAGCAGGCGCCTGTCTTTCTCGTGTCGCTGGTGTTGATTGTCGGCCTGCCGCTGGTGGTGCTGGCGCTGGCCGGGGTGCCGCTCAGCTTTTCCTATCCGCATGCCGGCCGGTTCAACATCGACGGCGGCCTCGAAGTGTTGCCGGAGTTTGCCGCGCTGTTGTTCGGCTTGTCGATCTATACCGCCGCCTTCATCGCCGAAGTGGTGCGCGCCGGCATCACCTCGGTGTCGCGCGGACAGACCGAGGCGTCCTATTCGCTCGGGATGCGGCCTGGTCCAACCTTGCGGCTGATCGTAATTCCGCAGGCGATGCGGGTCATCATCCCGCCGCTCACCAGCCAATATTTGAATCTGTTGAAGAACTCGTCGTTGGCGGTGGCGATCGGCTATCCGGATCTGGTGCAGGTCTTCACCGGCACGGTGCTCAACCAGACCGGCCAAGCGGTCGAAGTCGTCGCCATTACCATGGCGGTCTATCTGGCCATCAGTCTGGTGACATCGCTGTTGATGAATTTCTACAACAGCCGCATCGCGCTGGTGGAAAGGTGAGGGCCGCGCCATGACCATGTCAGAAGGCGATCTCGCCGTCACCGAACTCCACTTCGTGCGTGAAGAAATGCTGGATCAGCAGCGTCCGCCGCTGGCGATGACTGGCGCCATTGGCTGGTTGCGCGAGAACCTGCTGTCGACGCCGTTCAACATCATCATGACGATCCTGATCGCGCTGTTGTTCGCCTGGGTCATTCCAGAACTGGTGAAGTTCCTGATCGTCGACGCGGTCTGGACCGGCGCCGACCGCGACGCCTGCCGCGAGTTGGTGCAGCACCGTGCGATCGGCGCCTGCTGGCCGTTCGTCTGGGATCGCGCGTCCTATTTCGTCTACGGTTCCTATCCACGGCCGGAAGTCTGGCGCGTCGACATATTCTTCGCGATGCTCGCCGTCGGCGTGGTCTGGCTGCTCTGGCTCGGCGCGCCGCGTCGGGATCTCGGCGCGGGCTATTTCTTCGTCGTGCTGCCAGTCTGCTCCTTCTTTCTGCTGCACGGCTTTCCGCTGATCGGTTTGCCGGTGGTCGACACCAGTCTGTGGGGCGGTGTGCTGGTGACGATCGTGGTCTCTGCGGTCGGCATCGTGTTCTCGCTGCCGATCGGCATTATTCTCGCGCTCGGGCGGCGGTCCGACATGCCGACGGTCAAGCTGTTTTCGGTAATTTTCATCGAGTTCGTGCGTGGCGTGCCGCTGGTTACGGTGCTGTTCATGGCCAGCGTGATGCTGCCGCTGTTCGTTCCCGAAGAACTGTCGCCGGATAAGCTGCTGCGCGCGCTGGTCGGCATTGCGATGTTTGCCGCCGCCTATATGGCCGAGGTGGTGCGCGCCGGTCTGCAGGCGATCCCGAAGGGCCAGTTCGAAGGCGGCATGGCGGTCGGCCTGGGCTACTGGCAGATGATGCGGCTGATCATCTTGCCGCAGGCGCTTAAGATCACCATCCCGAACATCGTCAACACCTATATCGGCCTGTTCAAGGACACCACGCTGGTGTTCATCGTCGGCATTTTCGATCTGCTGCGCACCATCGAAGTGTCGCGCATCGATCCGAAATGGGCGACGCCGGTGACCTCGACCACCGGCTACGCGGTGGCGGCGATGTTCTACCTGTTCTTCTGTTACTCCATGTCGCGCTATGCGCGCGCGACCGAAGCCCGTCTGGCCAAGGCCGAGAAGCGCTAAAGCCGCTCACGTCGAAAGAAAAGGTGCTGCGATGTCCAATGCCGCGCTCGATATCAAGCCGACGCCGCTGAACAATGAGGTGGCGGTGGAAATCACCAGCATGAATAAGTGGTATGGTGAATTCCACGTCCTGCGCGACATCAATATCAAGGTGACGGGCGGCGAGCGCATCGTGATCTGCGGCCCGTCGGGCTCCGGCAAGTCGACCATGATCCGCTGCATCAACCGGCTCGAAGAGCATCAGAAGGGCAAGATCGTCGTCGACGGCGTCGAACTGACCAACGATCTGAAAAAGATCGACGAAGTGCGCCGCGAAGTCGGCATGGTGTTTCAGCACTTCAACCTGTTTCCGCATTTGACGGTTTTGGAAAACTGCACGTTGGCGCCGATCTGGGTGCGCAAAATGCCCAAGCGCCAGGCCGAAGAAATCGCCATGCACTATCTGACGCGGGTCAAGATCCCCGAGCAGGCCAACAAATATCCCGGCCAGTTGTCGGGCGGCCAGCAGCAGCGCGTGGCGATCGCGCGGGCGCTATGCATGAACCCGAAGATCATGCTGTTCGACGAGCCGACCTCGGCGCTCGATCCGGAAATGGTCAAGGAGGTGCTCGACACCATGGTCAATCTGGCGGAGGAGGGCATGACCATGCTGTGCGTGACCCACGAAATGGGCTTTGCCCGTCAGGTCGCCAACCGCGTGGTGTTCATGGATGCCGGCCAGATCATCGAGGCCAATGCGCCGGAAGAATTCTTCGCCCATCCGCAGCACGAGCGGACCAAGCTGTTCCTGAGCCAGATCCTGCACTAGCGGCGGTCAGCCTGGACGCGCCGAATGCGCGACCAGGCGGCGCTTTGGCTATCGGGCCAGCGGTCCGCCGGCCTTTTTCCAGGCATCGATGCCGCCTTCGATATGCACGGCCGATAACAGCCCGGCATCCTGCGCGGCCTGCACCGCCATCGCCGAGCGTTCGCCGAAGGCGCAGTAGAACACCATGCGCTTGTCGGTGACGCGGGCGAGTTCGCGCAACATGCCGCCGTTGGCGATGTTTTCCTGCAGGTCGACATAGGGCGCATGCAGCGCGCCTGGAATGCTGCCGTGCTTGAGGCGTTCGCCGGTTTCGCGCAAATCGATGAAGGCGATGTCGGGCCGGCCGACCAGCTCGATGGCGTCGGGCGCCTGTATCGCCCAGCCGCGGCGCGCGATTTCCTGCTGCGCCAGGCCGACTTTCATGTTGGACGGCACCGCGACATCCATCATTTTCGGGTTGGGCAGGTTCAGGCTCGCCATCAGCGCGACATAGTCGTCGGCCGATTTGACCTGCAGACGCGGATTGTAGCGCTTCTCCTCGCCGATGGTGGAGACGGTGTCGCCTTTGTAATCGTGCGCCGGGAACACAAAGGTCTCGTCCGGCAGGCGCAGCAATTTTCCGAACAGCGAGTCGTATTGCATGCGGGCATCGCCGTTCTGGAAATCGGTGCGGCCGGTGCCGCGGATCAGCAGCGTATCGCCGGTAAAGACGCGGTCGGCCATCAGGAACGAGTAGGAGTCGTCGGTGTGGCCCGGCGTGTAGAGCACGTCCAGGCTGACGCCTTCGATGGTCAGTCTGTCGCCTTCGGAAAGCCGCATCGACACGACATCGGCCTTGGTGTTCTCGCCCATGACGGTGATGCAATGCGTGCGGTCGCGCAGTGCGCCGAGGCCGGTGATGTGGTCGGCGTGCAGATGGGTATCGACCGCTTTGACCAACTTGAGATCGAGTTCGCCGATCAATTGCAGATAGCGGTCGACCTTCTCCAGCACCGGATCGATGATCAGCGCCTCGCCGCCGGCGCGGCTGGCCAGCAGATAGGAGTAGGTGCCGGACACGCTGTCGAACAGCTGGCGAAAGATCATGGGGTCCCTGCGGCCATCGAATGTTTCATATAGGCCAAGCTATATGTATTCGGCCGGCCGGGGCAATGCGGCTTGTTCAATAGTGCATGATCTGATCCCGAAAACCGGTTCCCACTTTTCGGGATCATGCACCGTTAGTCCTTCTCCACCGGCAGATCGGGCCGGGCGCCCCATTCCGACCATGAGCCGTCATAGACCGGCGCCAGTTTCTTGCCGATGGCGTCGAGGCCGAGCGACAGGATGACGGCGGATACGCCGGAGCCGCAACTGGTGATGATCGGCTTGTCGGTATCGACGCCGGCTTTTTTGAACGCCGCGGCGATACGCTCGGGCGAAACCAGCCGGCCGTTCTCGACCAGTTCGCTGGACGGCACGTTGAACGCGCCCGGCATATGGCCGCCGCGCAGGCCCGGGCGCGGTTCCGGATCGCGGCCGGCAAAGCGGCCGGCTGGCCGGGCATCGACCACCTGGATGGCTTGCTCGGTCAGCGCCATCTGGATGTCGGGCACCGAGGCGACCGCGTAGGTATCCATCTCGGCATTGAAGGTGCGGGCGGCCGGTTTGACCTCGCCGGATTCGGTCTGGTGGCCGGCGGCTTTCCAGGCCGGCAGACCGCCGTCGAGGATGAAAACGTTCTTGGCGCCGAAAATTCGGAACGTCCACCAGACACGCGCCGCGCCCATCAATCCGAGCCCGTCATAGACCACAATGGTATCGGTCTCGGCGATGCCGAGGTTGCCAGCCGCTTCCCGAAATCCTTCGGTCCCGGCAGCATATGCGGCAGGTCGGTGGACTGGTCGGCAATGGCGTCGATGTCGAAAAACACCGCGCCAGGAATATGGCCGGCCAGATATTCGGCCTTGGCGTCGCGCTTCTGCGTCGCCAGATAGAACGAGCCGTCGACCACGACGACGTTTGGCTTGCCTAGCTGGCTAGCGAGCCATTCAGCCGATTTAAGCCATTGGCTGTTGAGATGTTCTTGTGTCATGGGCCCCAATCGATTGCTCGGTTAACGTACAAGGTCACTTAAATGTTCCGACAGTCCGATACTAGCCGAAAGCGATGCGCACCCGGCGGTTCTGCTTGCCCTTCTTTTCGATCTGAGTCACCCGCACCGCGCCGATTTCACTCAATTGGCGGACATGGGTGCCGCCGCAAGGCTGCAGATCGATGCCGGCGATCTCGATCAGCCGCACCTGGCCGGTGCCGACCGGCGGCTTGACCGACATGGTCTTGACCAGGCCCGGATTGGCCTCGAGTTCGGCGTCGGAGATCCAGCGGCTGGTGACGCCGGCGTCGGTCGCGATCATCTCGGCGAGCTTGGCGGTGATGGCGTCCTTGTCGAGGCCGCCTTCGGGAATGTCGAAGTCGAGACGGCCGTCTTGTTCACCGACCGAGCCGCCGGTCACGGCATAGGGCAGGGCGGCGGTGAGAAGATGCAGCGCTGTGTGCATGCGCATCCGGGCATAGCGTTTGTCCCAGTCGATTTCGGCGCGCACGGCATCGCCGGGGGTCACCGTCGGCGCGCCATCGGCCGGCAGATGCGCGATTCGCTCTTGGCGGCGTCGGTGAAAATCGCGTTGCCAATCGGAACGCGCGTGCCGTCGGCCAGCACCAGCGCGCCGGTGTCGCCGGGCTGGCCGCCGGAATTGGCGTAGAACACCGTGCGGTCCAAGACGATGCCGCCTTGCTCGGTGACGGCGACGACGCGCGCCTCGCAATCCTTCAGATAGGAATCGTCGCGAAACAGGCAGTCGGTGGCCATGGCAAGATTCCAATCAGACAAATGGCGGTTTGATATCCGACTTGCGTTCAGCCATTCCGGCACCGGCAGGTTCTTCGAACGCAGGAATTCCGGATTGAACAGCTTCGACTGATAGCGCGTGCCGCCGTCGCATAGCATGGTCACGATGGTGTGGCCGGGGCCGAGATCCTTGGCCAGCCGGATGGCGCCGGCGACATTGACGCCGGACGAGCCGCCGAGGCACAGGCCTTCATGTTCGAGCAGGTCGAATACGATCGGCACCGCTTCCTCGTCGGGAATGAGGTAGCCGTTGTCGACCTTCATCTGTTCGACGATCGGCGTGACGCGGCCGAGCCCGATGCCCTCGGTGATCGAGCCGCCTTCGCTCGCTTTGGCCTCGCCGTGCACGAACAGATTGTACATCGCTGCGCCGCGCGGATCGGCAACGCCGATCGTGATGTCCTTGTTGGTGTCTTTTAGATAGCGCGAGACGCCGGCCAATGTGCCGCCGCTGCCGACCGAACAAATAAAGCCATCGACTTTGCCGTTGGTCTGGTCCCAGATTTCGGGACCGGTCGAAACATAATGCGCCTTGCTGTTGTCGAGATTGTTCCATTGGTCGGCGAAAATGACGCCGTTCTTTTCGGTCTTCTTCAAGTTCTTCGGCCAGCCGGCGGCCGACATGCTGATAATTGTTCGGATTGGAAAAAGGCAGTGCCGGCACTTCGAGCAGTTCGGCGCCGCACAGCCGCAGCATGTCTTTCTTTTCCTGGCTCTGCGTCTCCGGAATGAGGATCAGCGTGCGGTAGCCGCAGCGCATTGGCGACCAGCGCCAGGCCGATGCCGGTATTGCCGGCGGTCGATTCCACCACCAGACCGCCGGGCCGCAATTCGCCGCGGGCTTCGGCTTCCAGGATGATCTGGCGCCCGGCGCGATCCTTGACCGAGCCGCCCGGATTCATGAATTCGGCTTTGCCGAGGATCGTGCAGCCGGTCAGTTCCGAGGCCTGCCTAAGCTTGATCAGCGGCGTATGGCCGATAGCGTCAACGATGCCGTTGCGAATTTGCATTCCGGTTCCGGGGGTTCGCGGGGGACGAGTCGGAGCCTAGTGGACGCCTCCGTGAGCGACAAGGCCGGAGGTATTCGGTAGCCAGCGCGCGAGAATGACAGATGTCGGCGGCGCAGGCGCCGGAATTTGCCCGTTATCCGTGCAGATTGGCGAATATCGTTCGACAGCGGCCGGCCTTGGCAAGGTCCCCGAAACCATAACGGCGCATTGCCCGACGGTATTACCGCGCGTTCATACCTTTTTTGCCGCCGGGCGGTATTTCTGGGGGGCGGGGACGCCAACCGGCTTCTGCGTCGTCCGTTTCCTTCTTCTGTGTCAAAGGCAGCCGATACCGATGAAGCTCGACGTCAATACCCTCTTCATGGTGACGATCTACGTCGAGGCCATTCTCGGACTATTGCTGCTGTTTGCCTGGGCGCAGAACATGGCGATCCGCGCGGTCGCCTGGTGGGGCTTTGCGCATTTGATCCGCGCTGCCTCGGTCGTGCTGTTCGGCATGTACGGCTCGGCGCCCGATCTCATTACCATCGATCTGGCCAACGCGCTGCTGTTCACCGCTTTCGCGGTGACGTGGACCGGCGCGCGCGTATTCGACGGCCGCCCGGTCGAGCCGGTCTATATGGTGACCGGCGCCGTGCTCTGGCTGCTGGTGTGCCGACTGCCTGTGCTGGCGGACGCCATCGGCACGCGCGCCATGATCGCATCGGCCATCATCACCGCGTATACGTGGTTGACCGCTTACGAATTCTGGCGCGGCCGCAGCGAAGCGTTGGTGTCGCGCTGGCCGGCGATCTTCATGCTGTTTGCGCATGGCGCGCTGTTCATGCTGCGCACGCCGCTGGTGGCGATGCTGCCCTGGTCGCCGACCACCAATAATATGTTCGGCAGCGTCTGGCTGACCGTGCTGAGTTTCGAGGCGTTGTTGTTCACAATCTCCATTGCCTTCATCTTGCTGGCGATGGCCAAAGAGCGCACCGAATTGCGCCACCGTACCGCGGCGATGGTCGATTCCCTGACCGGGATCTCCAACCGCCGTGCTTTCTTGCAGGACGCCAATCAATTGGCGGCGCGCCATGGCGCCAAACCGCGCCCGGCGGCGGTGCTGCTGGTCGATCTCGATCATTTCAAAACCATCAACGACCGTTTCGGCCATGCGCTCGGCGACCGCGTGCTGGAAGTCTTTACCGCTGCCGCCGCGTGAGTCGATCCGCGCGTCGGACCTGCTCGGCCGCATCGGCGGCGAGGAGTTCGCGGCGGTGTTGTACGACACGCCGCTCGACAATGCGGTGGCAGTGGCTGAGCGGATCCGCGAAGTTTTTGCCCGATCGGCCCAGGAAGTCGACTGGCCGGCCGGTCGGTGCGACCGTCAGCATCGGCTTGGTGCATTGCGACGGGCCGGTGCTCGATGTGCCGGAGCTGTTGGCGCAGGCCGATCAGGCGCTTTATTTCGCCAAGGAAAACGGCCGCAACCGGGTCGAGGTCGCCTCGCTCGACATGCTGCTCAAGCGAAAAGACGAGGCGATGGCGGTGTCGACGACTGCGATGGCGTCGATGGCCGCGCAAAGCGCGGCCTGACGGCAGCCGCCCGCCCGCATCCCAACCAGCTCTCGTCAAAGCCCTTACTTTGTCAGCCCGCGATCGGCGGCGTACCGTGGGTATGAAAGCTTTCGATGGTCTTGAGCCCCCAGGCTTGGCCTTTTTTCCGTTCCGCTTCGGTCCATACCACCGGCTGCCAATCGGGATCGAGGATCAGCCGCGCGCCGGCGTTTGCGAGTTCGACGCGATTGCCGGCAGGCTCCCAGACGTAGAGAAAAAACGTCTGTTGCACCGCGTGTTTGTGCGGACCGGCCTCGATGTGCACACCGTTCTCGAGAAAAACGTCGGCGGCCTGCAGGATGTGTTCGCGCTGGTCGACGGCATAGGTCACATGGTGGAACCGGCCGTGGCTGTTGGTGAGGTCGCGCGTATAGGCGACATCATAGGATTTGTTGTTGGTGGTGAACCAGCAACCGCCGAGTGTTCCATCATCGAGCTGGATCATTTCCGTCACGCGGCTGCCAAGCGCCTGCGGAAGGAAACGGCGGACCGCATCGACGTCGGTCGCCAATAGATTGATATGATCCAGGCGCCGCGGCGCGATGGACCGATTGGGTGTGCGTTGCGCCTGGTTCTTGAGCGACGGCTGTTCATCGGCCGGTGGCTGGTAGCGTTGGGTTTCGTAATAGATTTCGAACACATGGCCGTCGGGATCGTGGAAGCGGTAGGCGGGACCGTGCGCATTGTCGTCATCGGTCCAGCCGATGCCGGCGCCGAGCGCTTCGATCGCCTTGACACGCCGCTCAAGCGCCTCCGGGCTTGTCGCGCGATAGGCAATATGACGAACCCCCGTCGTCTTGGCCGCTGTCAGTTTGAGCGTGTGGAATTCGTAGTCATCGAATGCGCGCAAGTAGACGCTGTCGCCGTCACGGCCACTTTCGCTGAGCCCGTAAATGCGGGTGAAGAAGTCGAGACTGGCCTCGGGCTTATTGGTCAGCAATTCGACGTGGCCAAGGTGGGCGATGTCGTAGACGGGTTCATCGCGCATGCTGGTTCCATCCTTGCCGGCCGTTTTTTTCAGTGCGCGGCCAGATGGCCCGGCCTCGGGGCTTAGCTAGGTGAAAACCGACACACGCGACAAATGGAAGTTTTAGCGGTATTCATGAACTGAATGCATGTGGCCCTGGGCGCCACCGTAACGGGAGCGGCGCAATGCGCATCGATTTTCTCGGGCTGGAAGCCTTTCTCAGCATCGCCGAACGCGGCAGCTTTCAACGCGCCGCCGCGCATTTGAACCTGTCGCAAACAGCGATCAGCCATCGGATGCGCAAGCTCGAGGACGAACTCGGTCTCAAGCTGTTTGCGCGCACGACGCGCGAGGTGACGCTGACGCGGGCCGGGATCGATTTCCTGCCCAAGGCGCAGAAGGCCCTGGCCGAGCTCGAGCACTCGTTCGACGATCTCAAGCAACAGGGCGCCAAGCGGCGCGAGCGGCTCGACATTGCTTGCCTGCCAGCCTTCGCCGTCAACTATCTGCCGCCTATTTTGAGCAAGTTCCATAAGTCGATGCCCCACGTTCAGGTCCGGATGTTCGAAGCGCCGTCGGCCGCCATTGGCGATCTGGTGCAATCGGGCGAGGTCGAGTTCGGTTTGAGCGTTGTGAAAACCAACCAGTGGGATCTCGATGTCGAACCGGTTTCGTCGTCGTCTTTGGCGCTGACCTGTCCGGCAAAACATCCGTTGGCAAAGAAGAAGTCGGTCGGCTGGGCGGAGCTTGCCGATTTGCCGATGATCCGCGTCGGTTCGCGAACCGCGATCCGCCCGATCATCGACGACGCGTTGACGGCCGCGCGCATGACGCTGAACTGGCAATACGAGGTTCAAAATGTCGAGACCGCCGTCAACCTTGTCGAAGTCGGGCTGGGCTTTTCGATCGTGCCGCACATCGACATTGTACTGCATCGCGGACGGGGGGTGGCCTCGGTGCCGCTGCGGGCGCCGCAATTGTCGTTCACCTATGGTTTGGTGACGCGGCGCGGCATGCCATTGTCGCCACCGGCGGCGAGCCTGCGTGGCTATATCATCGAGGAAATGAAAAGCCGGGGAGGCCCACATGCACCGTATGCATGAATAGACATATTCTATTCATTTGCTTAGGGTGCGGGATATCGGCATTTTTTCGGTCGTCGTAATCGGGAGATGGCTGGCCGTTGAATAAGATGGGCAACTTGGGCAAAAGTGCCGCACCTGAAAGCGGAAAAAAGCCGCGAATTCCGGTCAAACTCCGTTGATCTCGATACGAAAAAGTGGGATTCCAAACTAATTCAAGAATGTAATGTAAGGGAGGATTGAGATGCGAGTGATCCGCTGGCTCGGGGCTGCGGCCCTGGCCCTCACGGTGGGCGGCACGGCTGCCCAGGCTGAGACCATCAAGATCGGCGTCGTGCTTCCGTTCAGCGGAGCCAATGCCGACCTCGGACACCAGATCGACAAGGCGTTCGATCTCTACGTCAAGTTGCACGCCAAGGACATCGCGCCGACCAAGCTTGAGATCATCAAGCGCGACGAAGGTCCGCCGACCGGCGCTATCGCCAAGACCGCGGCGACTGAATTGATCACCAACGACAAGGTCAAGATTCTGACCGGCTTCGTATTCTCGCCGTCGGCGATCGCGCTGGCGCCGGTCGTCACCCAGGCCAAGGTGCCGATGGTGATCGCCAATGCCGGCACCGCCTGGATCACCAACCTGTCGCCGTATTATGCCCGTCTGTCGTTCAGCATGTGGCATACCGCGTACCCGATGGGCGGCTACGCCTATAAGGACGTCGGCTGCAAGACTGCGGCGGTCGCCTACACCGACTTCCCGCCGGGCAAAGACTCGGTCGCGGCTTTCGAGACCGGCTTTAAAAAGGCCGGCGGCAAGGTGACGCTGTCGATCCCGATGGGTTCGCCGGTGCAGGTGCCGGACTTCACGCCGTTCTTCCAGCGCATCAAGGATGCCAAGCCGGACTGCATGTACGTGTTCATTCCGTCGGGCGCGCATGCGACCGGCGTGATGAAGGCCTATGGCGAACTCGGCATGCGCAAGGCCGGCATCAAGCTGATCGGCCCGATGGATCTCGTGCCCGACAACAAGCTGCAGGACATGGGTGACGCCGCCATTGGCACCATCGTGATGAGCCACTACGCGGTCGATCTCGACAACGCCGCCAACAAGGCTTTCGTCAAGGATTGGCACCAGGCCTACGGCAAGGACTCCTATCCGGACTTCATGTCGGCGCAGGGCTGGGACACCATGCACGCGATCTTCGACACCATCAAAAAGCTCAACGGCAACGTGAGCGATGGCGCCAAGTTCATCGACGCGATGAAGGGCTGGTCGGCTGACGGTCCGCGCGGCCACGTCATGATCGACCCGGCCACGCGCGACATCGTGCAGGACGAACATGCCATGGAGATCTATCGCAAGGCCGACGGCAAGCTGGGCGAGAAGGTCATCGGTACCATCAAGCAGGTCAAGGACGAGTGCAAAGTCCTCAAGATCGGCCGTTGCGGCAAGTGATCCAGTCGGTCATTCACTTGGTCTGATGGATCAAATTTGACACCAAATGGCGCCGCCGCGCATGATTGTCGCGGCGGCGTTTTTCTTAAATAACAGGGTAGGGGCTCGTGCCGCATTTCGCCATCATCGCTGTCAGTATTCTGTTCGACGGCTTGGCCTACGCCATGTTCCTGTTCATTACCTCCGTCGGCCTGTCGGTGACGATGGGGCTGATGGGCTTTGTGAATTTGGCGCACGGCGCTTTCGCGATGGCCGGCGGCTATATCGTCGTCTCGCTGACGCGGTCTTACGGCGTCGGCTTCGTGCCGTCGCTGTTGATCGCTGGCCTGTTGATCGGGCTGATCAGCATCCGTTTCGAGCGCCGGTTGTACCGGCGGCTCTATAAAGCGACCGACCTGGAGCAGGTGCTTCTGACCATCGGTCTGGCCTTCATCGCGATCGCGATGTTCACCTATTTCTACGGGCCGATCCCGAAATCGGTGCCCTTGCCGGATTGGCTGGAGGGCGACGTCAATCTCGGCTTCCGGTCGTTCCCGACCTATCGCGCCTTCCTGATCGCCGTCGGCGCGGTGCTGATCTCGGTGCTGTGGTACGGCTTCGAGAAAACCAATATCGGCGCCAAGATCCGCGCCGCGGTTGACAACCGGCGAATGGCGGAATCGGTCGGCATCAATGTCGACCTGTTGTTCACGCTGACCTTCGCGCTCGGTTCGGCGCTGGCGGCGATCGGCGGCGGCCTGGCCATTCAGCTGTTCGGCCTGACGCCATCCTTTGCCGTTCTTTATCTGGTGCTGTTCCTGATCGTGGTCGCGGTCGGCGGGCTGGGCAGCCTGAAAGGTACGCTGCTGGCGGCGCTGGTGATCGGCATCATCGATACCGGCGGCAAGTACGCCTTTCCGGTGGCCGGCAATCTGTTCATCTACGCCATTACGGCGGTTGTGCTGTTGTATAAGCCGACGGGGTTCTTTGGCCGTGAGTGACAATAAGACCTACACCCCGGAGCACAGCGAGGCGCGCGTGCGCGCCATGGATTATCTCGTGCGCCGGCACTATTTCCGTTTGACCGAGGCGCTGCCCTGGTTGTTGATGATCGCGGCGTTCTTCGTGTTCCCGAACCGTATGACCTTCGGCAGCCAGGTGCTGATCATGGTCATGTTCGCTTTGTCGCTCGACCTGATCCTCGGTTACGCCGGCATCGTGACCTTGGGACATGCCGCCTTCTTCGGGGTCGGCGCCTATACCGTGGCGCTCGCTTCGATGTTGTTTGGCTGGAGCGAGCCGATCAGCGGCTTGTTCGCGGCCGCGGCGATGGCGGGTCTGGTCGGCGCCGCCATTGGCTGGTTCGTATTGCGCTACCGCGGTCTGACGCTGTTGATGCTGACCATCGCCTTCGCCGCGATGCTGCAGGAGTCCGGCAATCTGCGCTCCGACATCACCGGCGGCTATGACGGCCTGCCGGGGCTGATGTTCGATCCGTTGTTCGGCAAGTTCCAATACGACCTCTATGGCCATACCAATTATTGGTATGTTTTCGGCGTGTTGGCGGTGGTCTTCTATTTCGTCCGCCGCATCATCTATTCGCCTTTCGGTCAGGCGTTGACCGGCATTCGCGAAAACGTCCGGCGTATGCATGCCATCGGGTCACCGGTGCACCGCCGGCTGGTCGCGGTCTATGCGATTTCCGCCGCCATTGCCGGCGTCGCCGGCGCGCTGTTCACCCAGACCAACGCCTACGTCACCTTGACCGTGTTCGATTTCGACAACTCAGCCAAAGTGATGGTGATGCTGATCCTCGGCGGCACCGGGCGGCTCTACGGGCCATTCTTGGGCGCGGCGGTCTACATGATCCTGGAGGATTATTTCTCCAAGCTGTCGCCGACCTTCTGGCAGCTCGGCATCGGTATCTTGCTGGTGCTGACGGTGCTGTTCGCGCGCCGCGGCTTGCTGGGCCTGACCGAGGACATTCGCGGATTGTTTAGCGGCGGCAGCGGTGCACCGTCGGTGCCACGCCGGCTGGTGTGGAAACCCGAGCATTGGAAGACGTTGGCGATGTCGGCGCTCGACGGCGCGGTGATCGGCTTCATTGCCGGTTTTGCGATCAATATGAAGCAGGTCACGTTCATGAGCACCTTCGTGTCGAATACGCCGGCGCGGGCGTTGCTGTTCACGCTTGGTGGCGCCGTGATCGCGGCCGGCATCAACGCGGTCTATTTGTTGATCACCAGCCGGACCTCGGTCGAGGAGCAGACCTCATGACCGCGGCCGCTCTCGAAGTTACCAGCCTCAACCGCAGTTTCGGTGCGCTGCACGTCACGCGCGACGTCAACCTGTCGCTTAAGCGCGGCGCGCGCTGCGCGCTGATCGGGCCGAACGGCGCCGGCAAGACCACCTTGATCAATCTCATCACCGGCGTCATCCGGCCGTCGTCCGGCACTGTGTCGCTCAACGGCGAGGACATCACCAACGCGTCGCAGGCCTATCGAGCGCGGCGCGGCCTGGCCCGCACCTTCCAGATCAACCAGCTGTTCCGTGGCCTGTCGGTGCTGGAGAACATCTGCATGGCGATCGGTGAGCGTGACGGCCACAACAACAATCTGTGGCGGTCGGCCGGTGCCAAGCGCGAGGTTATCGACGAGGCGCTCGATCACCTCGAGTTGCTGCAGATCGTCGACGATGCGCTCAAGCTGGTGCGTAATCTGCCTTATGGCCGCCAGCGGCTGGTCGAAATCGCCATCGCGCTGGCGCAGCGGCCGCGCGTGCTGTTGCTTGACGAGCCGGCGGCCGGCGTGCCGTCGTCGGAAAGTCATCTTATTCTCGACGTCGTCGACAAGCTCGACCCCGACATCGCCGTTCTGATCATCGAGCACGACATGGACGTGGTGTTCCGCTTCGCCAAGGAAATCACCGTGCTGGTGCAGGGCGCTGTGTTCACGGAAGGTACGCCCGACGAGATCATGCGCAATGAAGACGTGCGCGCGGTCTATCTCGGCGAGGAAGGCCACGATGCGGCCAGGCGTGGAGGCCAGCATGGTTGAGCCCGTTCTCGCTCTCGAAAAGGTCTATGCCGGCTACGGCGAGACCGTGGTGCTCGAAGACGTCAATTTCGCGCTGGCGCCCGGCGAGACCGTCTCGGTGATCGGCCGCAACGGCGTCGGCAAAACCACCTTGCTCGCGACCGTCATGGGCCACACCAATCTGCACGGCGGCAAGATTTCGCTGAAAGGCAAAAACATATCGTCTGCCGCGACCTATAGCCGGGTGACCGCAGGTCTCGGCCTGGTGCCGCAGGAACGCGAGATTTTTCCGTCGCTGTCGGTGCTTGAAAACATGGAGGTCGCGGCCCGGCCGGGGCCGTGGAATTTGACCACCATCTACGAGCTGTTCCCGCGGCTGTCCGAGCGCGCCGGCAATCGCGGCAATCAATTGTCAGGCGGCGAGCAGCAGATGCTGGCGATTGCCCGCGCGCTGATCGGCAATCCGTCGGTGCTGCTGATGGACGAGCCGTCGGAAGGTCTGGCGCCGGTGATCGTCGAGGAACTGGCGCGTGCGGTGAAAAAGCTGTCGGCGGCCGGCGAAATGGCGATGATCCTGGTCGAGCAGAATTCACGGCTGGCGCTCGATATCGCGCCGCGCGCGGTGGTGATGGACCGCGGCCGGATCGTATTTGACGGGCCGAGCGCCGATTTGCGCAACGATCCGGTCAAGCTCGAACAACTGATCGGCGTTGTGAAAAGCTAGCCCGCGCTACCAATCCGAGAAGGCTGAAATTCCGCGGCAGAACGCCGCTGGAATTCGGCTTGGAATTGGGCCGCCGTTCCGGCAAGCTCGGCTGACAATCTTTGTTGCCAGTTTGGAGCAAGTCCGATGTTGGATCGTCCGCGGTTGCACGCTTTCAATTTCCAGAAATGGATCGACGAGAACCAGCATCTGTTGAAGCCGCCGGTCGGCAACAAGCGCGTCTTCGAGAACGCCGAGATGACGGTGATGGTGGTCGGCGGCCCGAACGCGCGTACCGATTACCACGACGATCCGGTCGAGGAGTTTTTCTACCAGCTCAAAGGCGACATGGTGCTCAAGGTCGTCGACAATGGCCAGTTCTATGACGTGCCGGTGCGCGAGGGCGAGGTGTTCCTGCTGCCGGCGCATGTGCGCCACTCGCCGCAGCGGCCGCAGGAAGGCTCGGTCGGCCTGGTGGTCGAGCCCAAGCGTCATGCCGGCGACGATGTCGACGGCTTCGAATGGTACTGCTTCGAGTGCAACGCGCTGGTACATCGCGCTGAGGTCAAGATCGAGCACATCGTGAAAGATCTGCCGCCGATCTATGAAAACTTTTTCAACAACGAAGCCGCGCGCAAATGCCCGAACTGCGGCGCCATTCATCCCGGCAAGGTGCCGCCGGCTGGCTGGGTGAAGCTCTAGGCGGTTGTGCGTCTCGATGGCCGACGGCATGCGCTAAGCGACTTTGGGCTGCCGCCCACCATTGCAATTCATGGCCAAGATCGGCATAGGCTATCGTCTTGAATAGAAGGTAGCCTTAGCCAATGAAGCACAGTACCGATCGCATTCTCACCACCCATGTCGGCAGTCTGATCCGTCCGCCGGAGTTGCAAGAGTTCCTGCGCGCGGTGCAGGGCGGCAAGCCTTACGACGAGAAGGCCTATCAAAAGTGCCTGACCGACTCGGTGGCCTCGGTCGTCAAGCAGCAGACCGACATCGGCATCGATGTGCCGAGCGACGGCGAATTCGGTAAATCGATCTCCTGGGCGCAATATGCGCTGACCCGGCTGTCCGGTTTCGAGCGCCGGCCGATCAAGGACGACAAGGCCAACCCGTTCAAGCGCGGCGCCGACCGCACCCGCTTTGCCGACTTCTACGCCGAACTCGATGCCAACGAGGGCGTGGCCACCGTCTCGGAAGCGATCTGCACCGGCCCGATTGCCTATAGCGGCCAAGCCGAGTTGCAACGCGACATCGATAATTTCAAAGCCGCGCTTAAAGGTGTGAAGACCGAAGAAGCCTTCCTGCCGGTCGCCGCGCCGTCGAGCGTGATCCCCGACCGCAAGAACGAATATTACAAGACCGACGAGGAATTGCAGGCCGCCATCGGCGCCGCCATGCACACCGAATACAAGATGATCACCGACGCCGGCCTGTTGGTGCAGCTCGATGATGCCCGCAGCGCGGTGACCTATGACCGCATGGTGCCGCCGGCGAGCTTTGCCGACTACCTGCGCTGGCTCGAGATCCAGATCGAGATCATGAACGCCGCGCTTGAAGGTATCCCGGCCGACCGCGTTCGTTATCACATCTGCTGGGGTTCATGGCCGGGGCCGCACACCAGCGATGTGCCGCTCAAGGATATCGTCAATGTCGTGTTGAAGGCCAAGGTCGGCGCCTTCGTGATCGAGGGCGCTAATCCGCGCCACGAACACGAATGGAAAGTTTGGAAGGACGTCAAGCTGGGCGACCAGATGCTGATCCCCGGCGTCATCAGCCACGCCACCAATGTCGTCGAGCATCCCGAACTGGTGGCCGAGCGCATCGTGCGGCTGGCGAAAATTCTCGGCCGCGAAAACGTCATCGCCGGCACCGATTGCGGCTTCGCGCAGGGGCCGTTCTATCGCCGCGTCCATCCGTCGGTGATGTGGGCCAAGCTCGAGGCGCTGGTCGAAGGCGCCAAGATTGCCAGCAAGGAACTGTGGTAATTCGGCCTTAAGCGCGGTCCTTTCGCGATGTTCAAATGCCAGTTCCGGCGGCGCCGGGACTGGCATTTTCGCGTTTCTGGGGTAGGCTTAGATCAACCGGCGCGTCAATGACGCCGGAGATCGGGAGCACGCCATGAACGTCAATGCGCAGCCGTCATCCGGCCTCGCGATTCCTTTCGATCACCATCGCCTCGATCGCCTGATGGACGCGGCCGGCATCGACGTCGTGATCGCGACCTCCAAGCATAACGTCCAGTATCTGCTCGGCGGCCACCGCGCCAATTTCTTCGACTACATGGATGCCACCGGTATCACGCGCTATTTGCCGGTGATGGTTTATGTGAAGGGCGCGCCGGAAAAGGCCGCTTATGTCGGCCACCGGCTGGAAAGATTCCAGACCCAGAACAAGCCGCTGTGGACGCCGGAGACGCAGACCGTGTCGGCCGGTTCGGTCGACGCCATGCAGAAGGCGGTCGGCTACATGGCAAAGGCCGGCATCAAGCCGAAGCGGATCGCCGTCGAATACGGCTTTCTGCCGTTTGATGCCGCCAATGTCCTGCGCGCCGCTTTTCCCGACGCCGACTGGGTCGATGCGCTTTATGTGCTGGAGCGCCAGCGCGCCAAAAAATCGCCGGCCGAATTGGCGACGCTGAAGATCGCGTCGGAAGCCGTGCTGGCGTCGATGAAAGCGGTGATCGACGGTCACGGGCCGGGCTCGACCAAGGCCGAAGTGGTCGAAGCCTTGCGGCGCGAGGAAACCAATCGCGGCCTGACGTTCGAATATTGCCTGATCACCGCCGGCACCAGCCTCAACCGTGCGCCGTCCGAGCAGCGCTGGGAGAAGGGCGACATCATGTCGATCGATTCAGGCGGCAATTATCACGGCTATATCGGCGACATCTGCCGCATGGCGATCCAGGGTGAGCCGGATGCCGAACTGGAAGACATGCTGGCCGAAATCGAAATGATTCAGCGCGCCGCCATGAAGCCGATCAAAGCCGGCGCGCTCGGCCGGGTGATCTACGAGGCCGGCGAACCGCTGCGCGCCAAGTCGAAGCATCACAATCACCTCGACTTCCTGGCGCATGGCATGGGACTGGTCAGCCACGAGGCGCCGCGTCTGACCGAGCACGGGCCGGTGCCTTATCCGGCCGACTATGCCGACATGCCGCTGGAAGCCGGCATGGTGGTGTCGGTCGAGACCACGCTGCTGCATCCGACGCGCGGCTTCATCAAGCTGGAAGACACCGTGGTGGTGACCGACGACGGCCACGAGATTTACGCCGAAGGCTTGCGCGGCTGGAACAGGGCAGGGAGCGACGCGCCTCGCCGTAGCGGCGACAAAGTCTACCGCTTGGTTTTCGCGTCCGCTTCTGCGGCCAGCGCCTTAAGCGCGTCGGCGACCTTGACCGGATAGTCCGCGCCTTGCTGCAAATGCCGCAAAGGCTCCGGCAGCCGCGCCAGATCGGCGGCGGCGCGTTCGCGGATTTGCGCCAGGGTTGGCGCCGGGCCAATCCGCTTGCCACCGCGCATCACTTCGACGATCAGCGGCTCGCCCGGCTGCTTGTCGCCTTCGACGGTCAGGATATCGCCGGCCATCCGGCCACCGTCGCTGTATGTGCGCCAGACCTGCTTGCGGCCCGGCCAGGTCTGTTTGCCTTCCGACAATTTACGTTTCGGCGTGCCGCGATAGTCCTGCAGCTTGTAGGCGCAGTCGAGCGACGGCGCGTCGATCGAGGCGGCGAGATTGACGCCGATGCCGAAGCCGTCGATCGGCGCCTGATCGCGCATCATGCCTTGCAGCACGTCTTCGTTGATGCCGCCGCTGACCAGAATGACGACGTCCTGCAAGCCGCCCGGCATCGAGAATGATACGGACCTTTCTCGCCATCGCGGTCAGGTCGCCGCTGTCGATGCGCACGCCGCGAATGGCGATGCCGTCGGCTTTCAGCCGCGGCGCCAGTTCGACGACTTTGCGCGCGCCGGCTTCGGTGTCGTAGGTGTCGATCAAAAGAATGACGTCGTTCGGCCGCGCGCGCGCGAAGGTCTCGAACGCCAGCATCTCGTCGCCATGCACCTGCACGAAGGAATGCGCCATGGTGCCGACAATCGGAATGCCATAGATCTCGCCGGCCAACACGTTAGCGGCGCCGGCAAAGCCCGCGATGTAACTGGCGCGCGCCGAATAATTGCCGGCCTCGGCGCCATGCGCGGTGCGCAGGCCGAAGTCCGAGAGGATCTTGCCGGGCGCGGCCAGCACCATGCGCGCCGCCTTCGAGGCGATCAGCGTCTGGAAATGCATGATGTTGATCAGCCGCGATTCAACCAGCTGCGCCTGCGGCAGCGGCGCGGTGATGCGCAATTGCGGCTCGTTCGGAAAACAGACGCTGCCTTCGGGAATGGCGTGGACGTCGCCGGTGAAGCGGAAGTCGCGCAGGTAATCGAGCAGATTGTCGCGAAAACGCCCGGTGCTTTTCAGCCAGGCGATATCGGCGTCCGAATAGCGCATGGTCTCGAGGTATTGCAGCGCGTCCTCTAAGCCCGCCGACAGCAAAAAGCCGCGCCGCGCCGGCAGCCGCCGCACGAAGAATTCGAACACGGCCTGGCCGTCCTCAGCCTTGTCCAGATAGGCCTGGACCATGTTGAGTTCGTAAAGGTCGGTGAGCAGCGGGCTGATGGTCGGCGTCATGGCCCTAGACTTACGGCGTGCCGGCCCAGATGCGCAAGGCGGTCTGGGTGTGGCTGCCATGCACGGCGATCTCCTGGCCGGGCTCGGCCACGCCGCCATTGGCGAACGGATGGAATTCGGCGCACCAGCTCGAGCCTTCGCCGGTGCCGGGCTCGTTTTCGTAATAGGTGTCGCGGTCGGTACGGATCCGGATCCATTGCACCACGCCGTTGGCGCGCGCTTTGGCTTGCAAGGTCACCGAGGCGCGGTTGTCGGGAAAAGGCCCGCCCGATTGAAAGGTGAAAGCGAACAAATCGGCGGCGGCGCTGCTTTTGGTCAGGCGCGGGTCTTCGATCTGCAGCGAATAATGCGGCGCCAGCAATTGATTGAACGGCGACAGGTCGAAGCCTTCGATGGTGCCGAGCCGCATCGACGGCGCACCTTCGTAATAGGCCAACGCTACCCGGATTGCACCGCGAAACGGAATGACGATGCCGTCGGGCTTGAGCAGGCGCGGCACGACGTCCTGCACCACCGGCAGCACCGCTTCGTTGAGCAGCGAGCCTGAGATGATCTCGGACACGAACACGTCGGCCGGGCCGGCGAGATCGACGCCGAGCTTGAGTTCGTCGGAATGCTTGGCGATCACGCGGACGCGGTCGGCATAGCCGTTGTGCGCGATGATCGCGCGGGCGCGTTCGGCGATCACCGGATTGGCCTCGCAGGTGACGACTTCCGATGCGCCGGCGCGGGCGGCCATCATCGCCAGAATGCCGGTGCCGGTGCCGACTTCGAGCACGCGCATGCCCGGCTCGATGGCGTTCTTCAGCGCGGCGTCATAGGCCTCGTTGCGGGCGCGGTCGGTGACGATGGTGCCGTGCCAGGCCGGCACGCTGTCGGAGAACAGCTCGGCGGCGATGGTCTGGATTTCCGGCTCGTCGGGAGCGAGCCTCAGCGCCTGCTCGCACAATTGCCGTGCCCTGGCGAAATCCTGTTGGATAGCGAGCCGGTCGACGACCTGGGCCAGCAGCAGGGGCCGCCCGGCGGCGGCCGCGATCTCGGCGTCGATCTTGACGTCCAAGGGCTCAGGGGAGGCGGCGGGTGCGGCGCTGTCGCCATTCGGACGCTGGGCCATCGGCGCTAAGCCCTGCTGTTGCTGCCGCTGGCAAGCCGCTGAAGGCGGGCCTGGGCCGAAGAAGACTTTAAGAGGGGGAGAGTGGCTCCCTGGGCTGGGATCGAACCAGCGACCATTCGATTAACAGTCGAATGCTCTACCGCTGAGCTACCAGGGAACAAGACGTATCGTCTCTGCAACGGGCCTATAACAAAGCCAAACCGCTTTGCAAAGCACCAAGACCCATGCTCCCGCCGAAGCGGGCAAATAAGCCTTAACCCACAGGAAATGTGAGAAAAAAGCTTGGAAAAGTGGAGGCCACGCCCGGAATTGAACCGGGGTGCAAGGATTTGCAGTCCTCTGCGTAACCACTCCGCCACGTGGCCAATTGAGAAAGCGCCCGGATTCGGTTCGGACGCTTGCCCAGAGGCCAAGCCTATATAGGACGAAAGTGCCGCTTACAACGGTGCCGCTCAGGTTAGATTGGGGAGCTTTCCCAAGGCTTTCGACCGGCTCTCCCTTGCCTTTTGGCCGGGGCTGCCGCACAAAAGTCGCCACTTCCTTCATTTTCGTCGAGGTTTCGCGATGACCGACTTTTCCGCCGAACGCCGCCATATGGTGGACGGCCAGGTCCGCCCCGCCGATGTCACCGACTTGCGGATCATTTCGGCCATGATGACGGTTCCGCGCGAGCAATTCGTGCCGCCGCGAGGCGGCTGGGCTGGCCTATCTCGACCTCGGGTTGCGGGTCGGCGGTGCGCCGGACGCGCCGCGCTGCCTGCTCAAGCCGATGGTGCTGGCCAAGCTGATTCAGGCCGCCGAACTGGAACCGACCGACCGGGTTCTGGTGATCGGCGGTGCCACCGGCTATTCGGCGGCGGTATTGTCACACATCGCCGCGCATGTGACCGCGCTCGAACAGGACGAGGCCTTGGCGTCGATGGCGCAAGTCGGCTCTGGCGCCGCTGGCCGAATGTCAGCCTGGCCGTCAAGGGAACTTTGGCCGACGGCTGGGCGGCCGGAGCGTCCTACGACGCCATTCTGATCGATGGCGCGATTGAGACCCTGCCGCCGGCGATCACGCGCCAACTCAAGGATGGCGGGCGGCTGGTCTGCGTTTTAGGCGTATCGCCCGGCGCCTCGGCCATGCTCTACCGGCGCAGCGGCCACGACGTCAGCGGTCGGCCGATCTTCGACGCGACCGCGGCCCCGTTGCCGGGTTTCGCCAAAGCGCCCGCATTCGCATTTTAATTTCGCTGGCTGTTCACAACGTTGCGCAAAATCATCACGCAACGGGCTTTTTGGGGGTGGATCGGATGCGGGGGCTTTTAACCCGTTGCCGGCGCGCCTATTGTCTGATGCTTGCTATGTGGCGGTACGATTCTCGCGTGCCGATAGAGATAAATTAGGTCGCTTAAGGGTTGGGTCTCCGTATGTCGCTTCGTCTTGGGCGTGGATGGGCAGGCAGCGTTGCTGCGGCTGCAATTTGTGTGGCGTTGCCGCTCGTATCGTCGCAGGCGTTTGCCGACACCATCAACTCCGCGTTGGCGCTGGCCTATCGCAACAATCCGACTCTCAATTCGCAGCGCGCCTCGACCCGCGCGACCGACGAAAACGTGCCGCAGGCTTTGTCCGGCTACCGGCCGACTTTATCGGTTACCGCCACTGGCGGCGAATCGTCGCTCGGCAGTACCACCAAGGTAACCAGCACCAACCCGGCGACCTATTCGACCCAGACCGGATACAATTCGCCGTTCAGCACCAGCATCAGCGCGTCGCAGACGCTGTTCAACGGTTTCAAGACCGCCAGCAAAACCCGTAAGGCCGAAGCGCAGGTGCTGGCCGCGCGCGCGACCTTGCGCTCGACCGAGCAGTCGGTGCTGCTCGACGCGGTTACCGCCTATATGAATTTGCTGCGCGACACCGCGATCCTCGGTTTGCAGAAAAGCAACGTCGAGGTGTTGCAGGAGCAATTGCGCCAGACCCGTGACCGCTTCAATGTCGGCGAGGTGACGCGCACCGACGTGGCGCAATCGGAAGCCAGTCTGGCGTCCGGCCAATCGCAATATCTCACCGCCGAATCCAACTACAAATCCTCGGCCGCTACCTATCGCAAAGTGATCGGCGTGACGCCCGGCAAGCTGGCAGCCGGGACCCCTGTCGACCGCTTTTCGCCGTCGACCTTGAACACAGCGATCGCGGTTGCCAGTTCGAGCCACCCGTCGGTCGTCGCCGCGCAGTACAATATCGACGTCGCGCTGGAAGATGTGAAAGTGCAGGAAGCGGCGCTTTATCCGACGGTGTCGGTCACGGGCTCCTTCAGCAAGAATTTTCTGTCGACCAGCGGCCTGAATACGATGGACAGCTATTCCGGCTCGGTGCTCGGTACCGTGAGCGTGCCGATTTACCAGGGCGGCGGCGAATATTCGCTGATCCGTCAGGCCAAGGAAACGCTCGGCCAGAAGCGTATCGATCTCGACTCTGCGCGCGATTCCGTGCGCCAGACCGTGGTGCAGGCCTGGGGCCAGCTTGACGCCGCCAAAGGCAACATCGACGCGACGACCGCCCAGGTGAAAGCCTCGGAAATCGCGCTTAACGGCGTGCGCGAAGAGGCCCGCGTCGGTCAGCGCACCACGCTCGACGTGCTCAATGCCCAGCAGTCGCTGGTGAATGCGCGGGTGTCGCTGGTCAGCGCCCAGCGTGACCGGGTGGTGGCCTCCTATACGCTGCTGGCCGGTGTCGGTCGTCTGACGCCGCAGGTTCTCGGCCTGCATGTGCCGGTTTACAACGCCGTGACCCATTACAAGCAGGTGCGCGACAGCTGGGCTGGCGTGCGCACCCCCGACGGTCGCTGACCGCGGGCATCTCGAAACGCGCATTAAACCTGTGGTTTGTGTCCACAGGTCATTGCCGGATCGGCATTTTCCGACTGCCATAGCTCCATCCGTCTGGCGTATAAATGAGGGACGTCGGCGATTCGTTTCGATTCCTTTGGCATGCGGCGAGCCAGGAGGGTCGATCCGGTTCTCGTTCAGTGTCGTCGGCAAGTAATGGTGACGATTCGAAGTTCGGGAATCGGATATCCGGGAATTTCGCACTCAAAATTCTGCGTTCGGGAACTTCGCGTTCGGGAACTAAGGTAAGGCAATGAACCAACCGGCCAAGGCGCAAGAGCCTTCGATGGAGGAAATCCTCGCCTCCATCAGGCGGATCATTGCCGATGAAGATACCGGCAAGGCGGTCAAGCCGGCTCCCGCGCCGCCGAAGCCCGCGCCGCCGGTTGCGGTCGAGCCGCCACCTCCGCCGCCGCCCGCGCCACCGGAACCGCCGGCGGCTGTCAACAGCCAGAGCGACATCGACGCGATGCTCGCCGAGGCCGCGGTGCAGCCTGAGCCGGTGGCGGTTGAGCCGCCACCACCGCCGATGCCGGCCGAGCCGCCGGCCGCAGACGTCTTCGATTTGACCGAAGCGATGGCGGCGCCGCCGCCGAGCGCGGAAACGAGCTTCCGCACCATCGACGCCGCCTCCGACGTCGTCTTCACCGACCCGCAATCGGATGCGCCGGCCTATCGTCCGGTTGACGATACGCCTCGGCAGCTGCCGCCCAGTTCGGGGTTCGATCAGGGTTTGATCTCGAACGCGACCATGTCGGCGGTCGACACCGCCTTTAATTCGCTCGCCCATACCGTGCTCGGCAACAATGCGCGCACGCTTGAGGATCTGGTGAAGGAAATGCTGCGCCCGATGCTCAAGGGCTGGCTCGACGACAATTTGCCGAACATGGTCGAGCGCATCGTCCGTGCCGAGATCGAACGGGTCTCACGCGGCCGCAGCTGACCGATCCCGCAGCCCGCGTGAGCGCGGCGACATGCGGGTTTTTGACGACCTAGACCCCCAACGCCGCGCGCCGCTTGAGCTGACGCGACAGCCACCAGCCGAGCATCAGCAAGGCCGCGCCGGCGGTCAGAAACACCGGCACCGCGGTGAAGCGGTCGAACAGCGGGCCGGCGGTGGCGACGCCAACGGTCTGGCCGAGATAAAGCGCCGAGGAAAAGATCGCGACCGCGGTGCCGCGTGCTTCCGGCGACATCTGGGTGGCGTTGGTCTGCAGGGTGTTATGCAGCATGTAGAAGCCCAGCCCGCTGACGCAAATCGCCAGTGGCGCGATCCAGTAATGCGGCTCGAAGGCTAGGGTCACATAAGCCAGCCGCCAGCAGCACGCCGCCGCCAAGGCTGAGACCGGCCTGGCCGAGCCGGGCCACCAGCTTCTTGACCGACAGACTGTAGATCAGCCCGCCGAGCGCGAAAAAGCCGACGAACAGTCCGACCAGCGTGAAGCCGACACCGAAGCGCAGATGCAGATCGGCGCCGACATAGGTGAAGGCGCCGAACATGGCGCCGAATTCGATGAAGGCCATCACGATGATGGTGCGGGCCCAAGGGCTGCGCAGCACGGTCGCGTAATCGGCGACGAAGCCGCGGCCTTGCGGCGCGGCGGCGCTGCGCTGGCGGGTGATCGGATTGCGCCACAGTTCGATCCACAGCCCGATGGTGGCGATCGCGAGCAGAGCGGCGAGAATGAAAAACACATTGCGCCAGCCGAAATAGTCGCCGAGCACGCCGCCGGCGGCCTGGCCGAACATCTGGCCGAGGATCTGACCTGACAAGAACGCGCCGATCACCTGCTGGCGGCGCTCATAGGGGATGACGTCGCCGACAAAGGCGAGCGCGAAGGGGATGATCCAGCCGGTCGCCAGCCCGCAACCGAGCCTTGCCGCCACCAGATGCGGCAGCGAGGTCGCTAGCCCGCAGGCGATCACCATCAGCGTCGAGACAGTCGCGGCGATGGCGACGCAGAGGTATTTGCCGAAGCGGTCGCCGATCGGGCCGATAATCAGCTGCACCGAGCCGTGCGCTAGAAGGTAGAAGGTCACGACCGTCGAGGCGGCGCCGACCGTCACCGACAGGTCGGCGGCGATCTGCGGCAACAGCGAATCGGTCGAGCGCACCATCGCCTGGGCGGCGAAGGCGGCGATGGCCAGCAGGGTAATGGCGCTGGTGGCGCTGCCGGCGGGCCCGTCGGGGGCTTGGTCGGCGGCTTTAATCTGGTTTTCGGGCAAAAGTTGACACCTAGTGGGGCGGCAGGCTTTCTACCTCACCAATCCCCGTAAAACGACACCCAAGCTGTCGATTACACGAAAAAGCGAACCGAAAAAGCCAAGCGAATGATCGATAAGACCTATCAGCCGTCCGAAGTCGAAGGCCGCATTTATCAGGCGTGGGAACAGGCGGGCGCCTTCAAGGCCGGCCGGCCCGAGCGCGCCGACGCCAAGCCTTACTCTATCGTGATCCCGCCGCCCAACGTCACCGGCTCGCTGCATATGGGCCATGCGCTGAACAATACGTTGCAGGACGTGCTGTGCCGCTTCGAACGCATGCGCGGGCGTGACGTGTTGTGGCAGCCGGGCACCGATCATGCCGGCATCGCGACCCAGATGGTGGTCGAGCGGCAATTGGCCGAACGCCAGGAACCGGGCCGGCGCGACATCGGCCGCGAGGCGTTCCTTGAAAAGGTCTGGGCGTGGAAGGCGGAGTCGGGCGGCACCATCGTCAATCAGTTGAAGCGCCTGGGCGCGTCCTGCGACTGGTCGCGCGAACGCTTCACCATGGACGAGGGTCTGTCGAAGGCGGTCGTGAAAGTTTTCGTGCAGCTCTATAACGAAGGCCTGATCTACAAGGACAAGCGGCTGGTCAATTGGGACCCCAAGCTCTTGACCGCGATTTCCGATCTTGAGGTCGTGCCGGTCGAGACCAAGGGCAGCCTCTGGCATCTGCGCTATCCGATCGAAGGCAAGACCTTCAACGCCGAGGATCCGTCGACTTATATCGTGGTTGCGACGACGCGGCCCGAGACGATGCTGGGCGACTCTGCGGTGGCGGTGCATCCGGACGACGAGCGCTACAAGGCGCTGGTCGGCAAGAACGTCATTCTGCCGCTGGTCGGCCGCAAGATTCCGATTGTCGCCGACGAATACTCCGACCCGGAAAAAGGCTCGGGCGCGGTCAAGATCACGCCGGCGCACGACTTCAACGACTTCGAAGTCGGCAAGCGGCATAAGTTGGCGCAGATCAATGTCCTGACGATCGAAGGCAAGATCACCTTCGCTGACGAAGCCTTCAACGATGTGCGCACTTCGTCCGGCTTTGCCGAAACGGGTGCGCTTGAGGGCGTCGATCGTTTCGCCGCGCGCAAACAGATCGTTGCTCGCCTTGAGGAAATGGGTCTGGTCGACAAGATCGAGCCGCACGCCTTGAGCGTGCCGCATGGCGACCGCTCCAATGTCGTGATCGAGCCGTTTCTGACCGACCAGTGGTACGTCAACGCCGCGGAACTTGCGAAGCCCGCGATGGCTGCGGTGCGCGACGGCCGCACCAAGTTCGTGCCGCAGAATTGGGAAGCGACTTATTTCAACTGGATGGAAAACATCCAGCCCTGGTGCATTTCGCGCCAGCTGTGGTGGGGGCATCAGATTCCGGCTTGGTATGGGCCGGATGGCAAGGCCTTTGTCGCCGCCGAAGAAGCCGAGGCGCAGGCGCAAGCCGACAAGCATTATGGCAAGGCGACGCCGCTCACGCGCGACGAAGACGTGCTCGACACCTGGTTCTCGTCGGCGCTGTGGCCGTTCTCGACGCTCGGCTGGCCCGACAAGACCAAAGAGCTTGACCGGTTCTATCCGACCAATGCGCTGGTCACCGGCTTCGACATCATCTTCTTCTGGGTCGCCCGCATGATGATGATGGGCCTTCATTTCATGAAGGACGACAAGGGCGCGCCGGAAATCCCGTTCGCCGACATCTACATCCACCGCCTGGTGCGCGACGCCTCCGGCGCCAAGATGTCGAAGTCGAAGGGCAATGTCGTCGATCCGCTCGGCGTCATCGACGAGTTCGGCGCCGACGCGTTGCGCTTCACCTTGATGCGCGCGGTCGCGCCCAGCCATGACATCCGGCTCGGTCCGCAGGACGTCGAGAACAACCGTAACTTCGCGACCAAGCTGTGGAACGCGGCGCGCTTCGTCGAGTTCAACGGCGCGGCCCGCGTCGCCGGTTTCGATCCGAAGTCGGCCAAGGAAACCCTCAACCGCTGGATCGCGCATGAGACCGCCAAGGCCGCTGCCGAGATCACGGCGGCGATTGAGACCTACAAGTTCGCCGAAGCGGCCGGTGCGGCCTATCGCTTCGTCTGGAACGTCTATTGCGACTGGTATGTCGAACTGTCGAAGCCGGTGCTGACCGGCGCCGATGGTGCCGGCCAAGGACGAAACCCGCGCGATGGCCGCCTGGGCGCTCGACGAAATCTTGAAGCTGCTGCATCCGTTCATGCCCTTCATCACCGAGGAATTGTGGACGGTGACGGCGGAGCAGGGCCCCAAGCGCGACGCCATGTTGGCGCTGTCGGACTGGTCCGATTTGGCGGGGCTGGAAGACAACGCCGCCGAATCCGAAATCGGCTGGGTCATCGATCTGATCACCGCGGTGCGCTCGATCCGCGCCGAGATGAACATCAACGTCAATATCCCGTTGGTTCTGGCCGGTGCCTCGACCGAGACGCAAGCGCGCGCCGAGCGCTGGGCCGAATTCATCAAGCGGTTGGCGCGGGTGTCGGAGATGTCGTCCGCTCCAACCGCGCCGCAGGGCTCGGTGCAACTGGTCGTGCGCGATGAGACCGTGGCCTTGCCCTTGATCGGCGTCATCGACATCGCCGCCGAACGCGCGCGCCTGACCAAGGAAATGAAAAAGGCCGAAGACGACATCAAGCGCGTCGACGAGAAACTCGAGCAACGAAAAGTTCGTCGCCAACGCGCCGGAGGAGATCATCGACGGCGAAAAGGAAAAGCGCGCCGAGGCCGCCGAGCGGCTGGCCAAGCTCACCGAGGCGTTGGAGCGGCTGAAGGGGGCGTAACGGTCTTGTCGTGCCTCGGTCGCAGCCTACATGGTTCGGTATGAGAATTTTTCTCGCAGGTGCGGGTGGCGCCATCGGACGGCAGCTTACGCCGCTGTTATGCGCGGCCGGTCATCACGTCATCGGCACCACACGGTCGGCCAATAAAGCCGAGGCATTGCGCGCGCTTGGCGCTGAGCCAGTGGTGGTCGATGTGTTCGACGCCGATGCGCTATTGCGTGCCGTCAAGGCGGCAGCGCCCGACATTGTCCTTCACCAACTCACGGACCTGGCTTTTGCGCCCGGCTCGCCGCGTTACGCTGAGGGCTTGGCGCGCAACGCCCGCCTGCGCGTCGAGGGCACGCGCAACCTCGTGGCCGCTGCGCAAAGTGCCGGCGTGAAGCGGCTGATCGCGCAGAGCATCGCCTGGATCTATGCGCCGGCGTCCGGCCTTCGTGTTGAAACCGATCCGCTCGACGCCGATCCGGAAAAGGCCGGTACGATCGATGCGGTGCGGGTGTTGGAGGAGGCGACGCTGGCGATGCCGGAAGGCGTCGTGTTGCGCTACGGTTTTCTTTATGGCCCAGGCACCTGGTCGCCGGACAAGCCGATCAGGCCGCCGGCCGTGCATGTCGATGCTGCAGCCCAAGCTTGCGTCCTGGCACTGACCCAGGCCAAGCCCGGCATCTACAACATTGCCGAAGACGACGGTTATTGTTCGAGCGACAAGGCCAAGCGCGACTTCTGGTTCGAAGCGGGGTTTCGCGCCACCGTCAATCCGAGGTGACAGCGCCATAACGTCCGGGTTTCTCAACTCGTTGCGATGCCTTATTGTTGGACGCAGTCAGACCGGGGGGCGCCATGGTTTGCGATTTGCTTCAGAAAGTCCAACTGTTGCACGCGGCCGGCACACAATTTACGCCGCCGAACGCGCAGGCGGTGGCGCAGTCGTTCTACGAAATGATGAACATTCTCGACGACAAGGGATTGGCGCTCTTGGCGTTTGACGGCATCATTGTTGCGGCCACCACTTTCGCCGCCGAAAAGGGCGGCGTTTTCAACAAGCGTGGTCTGGCGCGCTGGCTGGCGCTCAAGGTGATATTCTTGTCGCTGGCCGCGGCGGTTGCCTGTCTGTTCGTTTCCGAAGTTTCGTATCCGTTTTACGGCCACGTCGCGTGCAATGCGCCCAACAGCCTCGATTTCACCGATGAAATAAACCAGCTTGCGGCGTTGGTCGATTGGCGGACCAGTTATTTCCATTTCGCCTGGTGGTGCTCGGTCGTCGCGATCCCGTTGTTCGCCTGGATGTTCTGGGTCTCGTTGAATTGGACCAGGCCGCATACAACGAAAGAGCCCTGATGGCTGCACGCCGATTTTACCGCGCCGGCGCGAACGGCTTGCTCAAAAACCGCGAGCCCTTCAGCCCATAGCGCCACGGCTTCTCGACCGCCTTGGTGATCCCGATGCGCGGCCCGGTGACGATCTCCGGCGTCTCAACCCGCGCTCGCAGTTCGAACGGCGCGCGGTCGAGAGGGAGCCCGTTGTGCTTGATCGTGACGGCCATGGCCTCGCAGAGTTTGCCGGGCCCCGAACACAGCGCCCGCGCGCTCCGTTAGCCCGCGTCTTTTTTGCATTGCAGCAATTCCGGCCAGTGGCTCGACCGCCCGGACCAGCACCGCGCTGGCGGAACCCTCCGCCTCGCAGACGAAGTTCAGGCACCAGTGGATGCCGTAGGACCGGTAGACGTAGGCGAAGCCCGGCGGCCCGAACATCACGGCGTTGCGCGGGGTTGGGCCGCCATAACTGTGCGCCGCCGGGTCGGTGTGGTGATAGGCCTCGACCTCGACGATCACGCCGCCAGCGCCGTTCACCATCAGCGTCGCGCCGATCAGGTCGGGCGCGACGTCGTGGACGGATCGGTCGAAAAAGGCCCGTCGGATTTTGGGGCCAATTTTGCGGGGGTGAGCCAATTCCTGATCAAACCCTGTGACTTAGACGCAACACCTTAGGAACAATTGAACCATTCCAAGCCATCATGGCTCGCAACGCCGCGATTTGGCCATACCCTTCGCCGACATCGGAGGTGCCCAAACGCGGCGCCGGGTATATTAAGCCGTTGCGGGAGTTCTGGTTTTAAGGCCGGCCATATTTCGGGCGAAAGCTCGGGCCGGAATTTAAGGAGCCTTCGCACTTTTTTGAAAATGCCGTGCGGGTCGAACCGGCGGCGCAGGAAGAGGGCGGGGGGCCCAAAGGTAAGATGGACGCAAAGAACACCCTGAAATCGAGACTGCCGAGCCGGCATGCCACCGAAGGCGCCGAGCGCGCACCGCATCGCTCGTTCTATTACGCGATGGGCCTGACCGAAGAGCAGATCCACCAGCCCTTCGTCGGCGTCGCCTCCTGCTGGAATGAAGCCGCCCCCTGCAACATCGCGCTGATGCGCCAGGCCCAGGCCGCTAAAAAAGGCGTCGCCTCGGTCGGCTGCACGCCGCGCGAATTCTGCACCATTACCGTCACCGACGGCATCGCCATGGGCCATGCCGGCATGAAGGCCTCGCTGCCGTCGCGCGAAGTGATCGCCAACTCGGTCGAGCTGACCATGCGCGGCCACGCCTACGACGCCCTGATTGGCATCGCCGGCTGCGACAAGTCGCAGCCCGGTATGATGATGGCGATGTGCCGTCTCAACGTGCCGTCGATCTACATCTACGGCGGCTCGATCATGCCCGGCCACTTCAAGGGCAAGCAGGTCACCGTGCAGGACGTCTATGAGGCGGTCGGCAAGCACTCGGTCGGCGAGATGTCGGACGAGGACCTGTTGGAACTCGAGCAGAACGCCTGTCCGTCGGCCGGCGCCTGCGGCGCGCAATTTACCGCCAACACCATGGCGACCGTGTCGGAAGCCATCGGCCTGGCGCTGCCTTATTCGGCCGGTGCTCCGGCACCGTATGACATGCGCGACCGGTTCTGCACGCTGGCCGGCGAGATGATCAAGGACCTGATCGTCAAGAACATCCGTCCGCGCGATATCGTGACCCGCAAGGCGCTGGAAAATGCCGCCGCGGTCGTGTCGGCGACCGGCGGTTCCACCAATGCCGCGCTGCATCTGCCGGCGATCGCGCATGAATGCGGCATCGAGTTCACGCTGTTCGACGTCGCCGAAATCTTCAAAAAGACACCTTATATCGCAGATTTGAAACCGGGTGGTCGCTATGTCGCCAAAGACATGTTCGAAGCTGGCGGCGTGCCAAATCTGATGAAAACCATGCTGGAACACGGCTACCTGCACGGCGACTGCATGACGGTCACCGGGCGGACGATTGCCGAAAATCTGGCGAGCGTGAAGTTCAACCCGGACCAGGACGTGGTGCGGCCGGCCAACAAGCCGCTGCTCGCGACCGGTGGCGTCGTTGGCCTCAAGGGCAATCTCGCGCCCGAAGGCGGCATCGTCAAAGTGGCCGGCATGAAGACGCTGAAGTTCACCGGTCCGGCGCGCTGCTTCGATGGCGAGGAAGCCTGCTTCGAAGCGGTCAAGAAACAGGATTACAAGGACGGCGACGTTCTGGTCATTCGCTACGAAGGCCCGAAGGGCGGTCCCGGCATGCGCGAAATGCTGTCGACCACGGCCGCGATCTACGGCCAGGGTCGTGGCGAGACCGTCGCGCTGATCACCGACGGCCGCTTCTCCGGCGCGACCCGCGGTTTCTGCGTCGGCCATGTCGGTCCGGAAGCCGCCGTCGGCGGCCCGATCGGCCTGATCCAGGACGGCGACATCATTTCGATCGACGCCACGACCGGTACGCTCAGCGTCAACCTAACTGACGCGCAATTGGCCGAGCGTCATAAAAAATGGAAGCCGCGCGATAACGACGCGACCTCCGGTTATTTGTGGAAGTACGCACAGCAGGTGGGTCCGGCCGTCGACGGCGCGGTCACTCATCCCGGCGGTGCGGCTGAGAAAGAGTGCTATGCGGATAGCTGATGCCCTGATGCGGGTGGTGATGATCGGCGCCGGCCTGTCCTTCGGGGTGGCCGCGCCGGCTTTCGCCATCATCGGCGGGGCCTTCATGGCCACGCCGGCTTTGGCATTTGACGGCACTAAATCGGACGGTGCGGGTGCGGTGGCTTTGGCCGCGCCAACTCCGATGGAGGCGTTCCGCACCGGTGCGCACTTCCTCAAGAGCGGGCAGAAGATCAAGGCGCTGCACGCGCTCGAATACGCCGCCGAGAAGGGCCACCCGCTGGCGCAGTGGAAGCTCGGCCGGATGTACGCCTCCGGCGACGGCGTGACCCAGGACGATCTCAAGGCGTTCGACTATTTCCGGCGTATCGCCGAGAACCATGCCGACGACAATCCGGACACGCCGCAGGCGCGCTTCGTTGCCAACGCCTTTGTCGCGCTCGGCCATTATTATCTGCAGGGCATCCCGCACACGCGGATCAAAGCCGATCCCGCGCGCGCGCGCGAAATGTTCAATTACGCGGCGTCCTATTTCCGCGATCCGGATGCGCAATATTATCTGGCCAAGCTTTATCTCAACGGCAATGGCGCGCCACACGACCCGCGCACCGCGGCGCGCTGGTTCGGTCTGTCGGCGCAAAAGGGCCAGTGCCAGGCGCAAGCCATGCTCGGCGCCATGCTGTTTGCCGGCGATCACGTGCCGCGTCAGGCGGCGCGCGGCCTGATGTGGCTGACGCTGGCCAAGGATTCGGCCCGCAGCTCCGATCAGACTTGGGTCGCGAGTTTGTATAACAGCGCCTTCCAGCAGGCGACCGAGGATGAACGCGCGCTCGCGCTGGTCTACCTCAAGCGCTGGATGGAAAACCGGCGCGAGTAGCCCGTCGGCCGGTCTGCCGGACGGGTAGGCATTTATCTCATTAAGTCACGTACCACGCCGTTCGGCTATCGAGCGGACGTTGGACTGTTGCCTGTTATTTACTCATCATTTGTGTGACGTGCCTTGGCGCCGTTCGTGATTCCGTGCCTGCCCGCATGGCGGGTAAGGAAATTAATCGCGCCTTAAATCAAATCGACCAAGTTGGAATTCGAGATTCTTCAGTGCGGTGTCATGATAGGGCGACGTACTTGGCGCTTCGCATGCCGCGCTAATTAACAGTGCGCTGACGGGTTAAGACACAAAGACTTTGACGGAGATCGGAATGTTCAAGCTGTCGAATATTCGTATCGGGACCAAGCTCGCGGTGATGTCCGGCTGCGGCGTCGTATTGGTCGTCGGCATGATCGCCAGCGTGATCTCCGGAAACGCCGGTGTCCGTGCCGCCGTCGGCAAGTCGACCGAGCGGGTGATCAAGGCGCGCGATCTTGAGGCGATCAAGGCATTTGAGCGCGGCATGCAGGTTGCCGCGCGCGACATCGGCCTGGCGACCACCGATGTCGGCATGAACAAAGCCCTCAAGCGATTGGAAGCCGAGCAGAACCTGGTCCACAGCCGCATCGACCCGATGATCCCGATCTTCGTCAAGCCGGAGCGCCGGGCGGCCGTTGAAAACATCAAAAAATTGGCCGACCAGTACGCGACCGAAACGCGCAACATGGCGAAGACCAAAGCCAATGCCCTGACGCTGATGATGAAGGGCTCGGTCGAAGCTGAGGCGGAAGCCGAAGGGCTCAACCAGGAGGTCGACCGCCTTCGGAATGACGTGATGCAGCCGGTCGTCGTTAAGCTTGAGGACAGCATCGCCAAAATGATTGCCCTGCTAACTCATGACGCAGACAAGGGAATTGCCGCCGCTGGCCAGACCATGAGTTCGTCGGAGCGCGCCGAGCTCGCTGTCGGCGCGGCGGCAATTCTCATTCTGATTGGGGCCGCGGTATTCGGCGTGGTGTCGATCGCTAGGCCGCTGCGGGCGCTGCTGGCGCCCTTGCATGAGGTCGAGGGCGGTAATTTCGACGTCGTCGTGCCCGGCGCCGGCCGCAAGGACGAAGTCGGCGAGATCGCCAGTGCCGTCGAACTCATGGCGGCGCAGATCAGCAAGACGCTCGCCGACATCAAGGCCTCGGGGCAGGAGGTCGCTAGTGCGTCGGCGGAGATTTCGACCAGCACGACCGACCTGTCGCAGCGCACTGAGGAGCAGGCAGCCAGCCTGGAAGAAACCTCGGCGGCAATGGAAGAGCTGTCCGCGACCGTCAAAAAGAACGCGGAAAACGCCCAGCATGCCAACCAGTCGGCCGCGGCCACGCGGGACGTCGCCGGCCGCGGCGGCGAGGTGGTCGCCAAGGCGGTCGAGGCGATGGCCAGGATTGAGGATTCGTCACGCAAGATCTCCGACATCATCGGCGTCATTGATGAAATCGCCCGCCAGACCAATTTGCTGGCGCTCAACGCGGCGGTCGAAGCCGCGCGCGCCGGCGAAGCCGGCCGCGGCTTTGCCGTGGTGGCCACTGAAGTGCGCAGCTTGGCGCAGCGTTCGTCACAGGCCGCCAAGGATATCAAGGACTTGATCACGAACTCCAACAGCCAGGTTAAGAACGGCGTTGATCTTGTTAATAAAGCGGGTGAGTCGCTCAGCGAGATTGTCGGCTCGATCAAGGAAGTGGCTGACATCGTGGCAGAAATCGCCAACGCCAGCAGTGAGCAGGCGACCGGCATCGACGAGATCAACCGGGCGCTTACTCAGATGGACACCGCGACCCAGCAGAATTCGGCTTTGGTCGAAGAAAACGCCGCCACCGCCAAGACGTTGGAGCATCAGGCTCGGGCGATGGATGAGCAGATTTCGTTCTTCCGGATCGGCGCCGTCGCTGGCGGTCGATACGATCCGCGCACAGATGACGGTGATGCGCCGCGCGGCCAAGCGGCCGCACCGTCACGCGAATCTGCCGCTCGCCCGAAGAGGCGGATCGCCGCCTGATATTGGCCAGACCGTTCGAGCGCGGCGGTTGGATAGTCGTCATCAAGGTTAGACGCCCGGACCATCGCGGTCCGGGTGTTCTTATTTAATGGCCAATGCGCGTTGTTATTCTCGCAGGCGATTGACGAAGAAAGCGCGTTCGGGCCGGCCGCGCTCAGAATGGATCGAAAGCCTGCGGTCAAAGCCATTTGTTCCGGCGGCCTCAGACAATAGTTAATCCAATTTATAAATCTGTGATGCCATTTTTTTTGGGTGTGGAAGTAAAAATATTGATTAATCAGTTTCGCTTAGTTTTTCGCCAGCTGAAGTATTCTATCGGATTCTCTTTCCGTATTAGTCGCGCGCCGTGTCTGTAAATTGGTCGATGCCGATCATTTTCATCCATGCCGCTCAACGCCTCAGCGGCGATGGCCCTATTTGGCCATAGCTATTATCCGCCTGTCATCGCGCTAGAAAAGACGAGGAGGGGACGCCATGAAACTCAACGTGTTGAATAATCTGAGCATCAAGACGAAGCTCTATGGCGGTTTTGGCTTGCTCGTCGTCACCTGTCTGGGGCTGGCGGTCTTAGGCACGATTCAATTTGGCATGATCGCGAAGACCGTCGGGCTGATGCAGACCCAGGCGGCTAACGGGATCCGAGCTTCAGATGTGACCGGCGAATTCGAGAAAATGGGGCAATCTATTTTGAGTTTTGCCTATAACGCCGATGATGCCGCCTTGCAGAGCTACAACAATGCGGCCGGCAGGGCGACCTCGGCGCTTGATCAATCGGTCAAGACGGCCATCAAGGAAGAGCAACGCAATCGCTTCAAGACGATACGGGACGATGTGAAGGTCGCCCAGCAAAAGACCGCGGTTCTGGTCGAGACGTTGAAGCGAGCCAATGCGCAAAAGGCCAAGCTGTTTACGAGCGACTACCATTTAAAGGTCGCCGGCGATAAACTGTCGGAGGTGGTGCGCCACGCCGGTTTGCTGGCGGTTTCGTCGATGGCGGTAGAGGCCGGCTCCGAGTTGACGGACGTGCGGCTTGCCAACTGGCGCATGTTAGCGACGCTCGACGACACCGATATGGCGGCGCTGAAAAAAGCTGCGGCCAAGACCAACAATACAATCGCACAAATCGAGCAGAGCGATATTCCGCCGGACGTCAAGGCGGCCGTCGTCTCGCTCAAGAAGGAACTGGCCGACTATGTCAGGACCGGATCGTCGACCCTCGTACTGCTAATCAACGGCAAAAACCGCTACCTGGACCAGGTCGTGCCGCAAGTCGGCAAAATGCAGGCCGCGATGTCGGTGGCGAAATTCAAAGCCCAGCAGGCTTTCAAGAGCTCGGTGACCGACGTCAACAGCACCATCGCCGGCACCAGGCTGACCCAGCAGATCGTCGCCGCGTTTGCCGTTATCCTGGGGCTTGGTCTGGCGGCTTTGATTGGCCGTGCCGTCGCCGGTCCGATCGTCAAAATTATGGGCGAGATTCGAAAACTCGCCGGCGGCAACTTCAATATTTCGCTGGCCGGCCTCGATCGCAAGGATGAGATCGGCCAGATGGCGGCTGCCGTCGTCGAAATGGCCGGCAAGGTGAACACGACCATAGCCGAGATCAAGGCCTCGGGTCGCGAGGTCAGCAATGCTTCGGCCGAGATTTCGACCAGCACCACCGATCTGTCGCAACGTACCGAAGAGCAGGCCGCTAGTCTCGAAGAAACCTCGGCGGCGATGGAGCAACTGTCGGCCACCGTTCGTAAGAACGCCGAGAATGCCCAGCAGGCCAGCCAGTCCGCGACCGCCACCCGCGATGTCGCCGGTCGTGGCGGCGAGGTTGTCGCTCAGGCGGTCGAGGCGATGGCGAAGATCGAAGAGTCGTCGCGCAAGATTTCCGACATCATCGGCGTGATCGACGAGATCGCGCGCCAGACTAACTTGCTGGCGCTCAACGCGGCGGTCGAGGCTGCGCGCGCCGGCGAAGCCGGCCGTGGCTTCGCGGTGGTGGCGTCGGAGGTCCGCAGTCTGGCACAACGCTCGTCGCAGGCCGCCAAGGATATCACCGGCCTGATCACCAGCTCGAACGGCCAAGTCAAGGACGGCGTCGATCTGGTCAACCGCGCCGGCGCCTCGCTCAGCGAAATCGTCGAGTCGATCAAGAGTGTGGCCGATATCGTTGCCGATATCGCCAATGCGAGCGTCGAGCAGGCAACCGGCATCGACGAAATCAACCGGGCGCTGAACCAGATGGACGAAGCGACCCAGCAGAACTCGGCACTGGTCGAAGAGAACGCCGCCACCGCCAAGACGCTCGAACATCAGGCGCAGGCGATGGACGAACGTGTGGCCTTCTTCCAGCTCGCCGAGGACGTCGGCGAGGCCGATGGCGACGATATCGCCATCGATTTCGCCGCTGATGGGGTTGATCAAGAGTTCGATCAAGATTCCGACGAACAGGATGCGAAAGTCGAACCGCCGGCAGCCACCAAGCTAAGCAGCGCCGCCTAACGGTTCGGGGCGGGGCGGCTGGACTTGAAAGATGAGCCAGCCGCCGGCCGCTCGATCGCCTGATGCAATGTGCTATTGTCGGCGTTTATGCATGGCCGGGTTGACGGTCAGCGCGCGTGCGGCGTGAAGCACGGGCGCGGCATCTGAACGCGACATCGGTAAGACTTGTCCAAGTCCCTGATAACCGCGGCTTTCCCACCGTATAGCTGGGGTCTTCAGGGGCGCGGGATAATGCAATCTATCTTATAAAATTATCTTGCCATTTTGAGTTGAGATCGGTCTCAAACCTTTCGTTAAGAATCACGATTACATCTCAAAGGATCAGCCGCGCTTATTCGGATTCGCATGCCGGGGGCTACCGGATAGCTCAATCGCCAACGACGTCTTCGGGGCTCTGATTAATTGGCTCCAAGGACGCCCCTTATGATCGGGTCCATAAGCCAATGAACCAAGCCGTTGCCTCGCTAGACAGTGCTGTCGCCCAGCCCCATCCGAACGACTGGAATGAGGCCGCCGCCGCTGCCGCCGACAACGCTACGGCATCGCAGATCCAATTCATCAGTTTCGCCATCGGCGACGACCAATACGGCGTCGACATCATGGCGGTGCGGGAGATCAGGGGATGGACCGACATCACCCATCTTCCGAAGCAACCCGAATATGTGCGCGGTGTGCAGAACCTGCGCGGCGCCATCGTGCCGATCGTCGATCTACGCTGCCGCTTCGGTCAGGGGCTTACCGAAACCAGCCCGCTGCATATCGTCATCATCGTTCAGATCGGAGGTCGCCAAATCGGCCTGATTGGCGACCGGGTCCTCGACATTGTCTCGGCCAATACCAACGAGATCCAGAAAGTGCCGCGCACCGGCCATGGCGAACAGACCGATTTCCTGACCGGACTGGTGACCCATGACGGCGACATGATCGCGCTGATTGACCTGGAAAACCTGTTGTCGATGCAGAATGGCGCCGAGGCTAGCTACTAACCTCAACACACGGCACGTCGATCCGGCGCGCGCCGCGAATAGGTCCCCTTCGTCTTCCTTCCAAAATTGGAAACTGAAATATGGCGTTAGATTATCGGGCAGCGGAAACAGGTCCGGCGGGGCTTTCCGGGGTGTTTAACAACCGTAAAATCGGCACCAAGATCGCGGTCGGTTTCACCTGCGTGCTTGCCATTGCGGCCGTCATCGCGGTCGGGGCCCAAATGGGTTTCAACAAGGCCGATATCGGGCTCGACAAAGTCGCTCATTCGGCCAAGAACTTGACGGCCATGACTGAACTCGAGCGCGAGTTCGTCGTCCTGCGCGCGGCTCTACACGATTATGAAGCAGACGGCCAGGCAGAGGCGCGCAATCAAGCCAAGCAGGCGATAGCGACCGTCAACGAGATGATGCAGCGCCTGACACCGGAGATCCGGGACCCGGTGCGCCGGAAACAAGGCGAGGTCCTGGCATCGCAATTTGCCGCCTACGCCAAACCGTTCGACAAAATCGTCGCGCTGCGCGAAGAGCAGACAAATCTGACATTGAAGGTTTTAGGCCCGCTCGGCGGAAAGTTGCTCGCTGACTTTAAGAAACTTCACAGCATCGCCTATGCCAATGGCGACAGCGATGTGGTCAGCGGCGCGAATGAAGGCAACAGCCTGCTGATGCAGGTTCGCATCAACTCGGTCAAATACAATACCCGGCACGATAAGGAATCGGGCGACGCCGTTGAAAAATACTATGGTGAGTTGACCAAGTTCATCGCCAAGCTCGACCCCATCGTCAACGGCGATGCCCGGCCGGTCTATGATGACATCAAAGCGACGCTGGCCAAATACCGCGAAGGTTACCTCCAGAGCGGCAAGCTGGCCGTCGAACTGGGACAGCAGCAGGCCGGCCTCGCCAAACTCGCCGACGCGATCTCGGCGAACGTGAACCCGCTCAAGCAAAGCATCCAGAACAACGCGGCTACCGTTGAACGGAATACCCGGGCGTCCGTTTCCAGCACGGCGACTTTCGTCATGGTGTTGGCGATTGGTGGCTTGCTGTTTGGCGTCCTGCTGTCCTGGATCATCGGACGGGCGATCGCGCGGCCGATTGTCGGGCTGGTGCCGGAACTGGAAAAGCTGGCGCATGGCGATTTCAACGTCAGCATTCCAGGCCTGGGCCGTACGGACGAAGTCGGCCAGATCGCCGGCGCGGTTGCGCTGATGGCCGGCAAGGTCAGCACGACCATCGCCGAAATCAGGTCGTCCGGCCGCGAGGTCACCAACGCCTCGGCCGAGATTTCGACCAGCACCACCGATCTGTCGCAACGCACCGAAGAGCAGGCCGCCAGTCTTGAAGAGACGTCAGCGGCGATGGAGCAACTGTCGGCCACCGTTCGCAAGAACGCCGAGAACGCCCAGCAGGCCAACCGGTCTGCCAGTGCGACCCGCGATGTCGCCGGTCGTGGCGGCGAGGTCGTGGCCAAGGCGGTCGAAGCTATGGCCAAGATCGAAGACTCGTCACGCAAGATCTCCGACATCATCGGCGTGATCGACGAGATCGCCCGCCAGACCAACTTGCTGGCGCTCAACGCGGCGGTCGAGGCCGCGCGCGCCGGCGAGGCCGGCCGCGGCTTCGCGGTGGTGGCCTCTGAAGTGCGCAGCCTGGCGCAGCGGTCCTCGCAAGCCGCCAAGGACATCACTGGCCTGATCACCAGCTCGAACGGCCAGGTCAAGGACGGCGTTGAACTGGTGAACCGCGCCGGCGCTTCGCTCAGCGAAATCGTCGAGTCGATCAAGGGCGTTGCCGATATCGTCGCCGACATCGCCAATGCCAGCAACGAGCAGGCGACCGGCATCGATGAAATCAACCGCGCGCTGAACCAGATGGACGAGGTCACTCAGCAGAACTCGGCCCTGGTCGAGGAAAACGCCGCGACCGCCAAGACGCTCGAACATCAGGCCAAGGCGATGGACGAGCAGATGGCGTTCTTCCAGATCGGCGATACCGAACTGGCCGACCGGCACTCGGCGATGGCGGTGGATCGTCGGTCCGATACGCGGCCCAGCCCGCCTAGGCATCGGGCCGCCGCCTGACTCGGACGGCAGGGAACAAGGACAAAAGCCCGGACCTTGCTGTCCGGGCTTTTTTGTTTGCATTCGCGATAACCGGTCTGGTCGGCGGCGCTTACCGGCTCTCGATATCCAGATCGATATAAACCGGTACATGGTCGGATGGTTTGTCCCAGGCCCGGACGTGCTTGTCGATGCCGGCGTCGATCAGCCGGTCGGCGGCCTGCGGTGACAGCAGCAGATGGTCGATGCGGATGCCGTTGTTCTTTTGCCAGGCGCCGGCCTGATAGTCCCAGAAGCTGTAGAGGCCCGGGATCGTCGCTGACGGCGCGAAGCGCGTCGGTCAGGCCGAGATTGATCAGGGCGCGGAATTTGTCGCGGGTCTGCGGCAGGAACAGCGCGTCGTTTGGTCCAGGCTTCCGGGTGGCGGGCGTCGTCGGCGGTCGGGATCACATTATAGTCGCCGGCCAGCACCAGCGGCTCTTCCAGCGTCAGCCGTTCGCGGGCAAAGGCGATAAGTCGGTCCATCCATTTCAGCTTGTAGTCGTATTTCTCGCCCGGCGCCGGGTTGCCATTGGGCAGATAGAGGCTGACCACGCGCACCACGCCCTTGTCGGTCGAGACCAGCGCCTCCAGGAAGCGGGCCTGGACGTCGCCGTCATCGCCGGTCGAGCCGCGGATGTCACCTCGTCGAACGGCAGCTTGGACAACAGCGCCACGCCGTTGAAGGTCTTCTGGCCGTGCACCGCGACGTTGTAGCCGAGCGCCTCGATCGGCTCGCGCGGGAAGGCGTCGTCCTGGCATTTGATTTCCTGCAGGCAGACGATGTCGGGCTGGCGTTCCTTGAGCCAGGCCAGCAGGCTGTCCAGCCGCTGGCGGACGGAATTGACGTTCCAGGTGGCGATTTGCATGAGCAGGTGCGGTTCCGGCAGAAGGCGAAAGGGGTGGGCACAGGGCGGAAAGCCCGAACAAGGGCAACCCGGTGACGCCGTATTTATCAGAGCGCCGCAGGGAAGTGCACCGGCTTGCGTTTATATGATAAGTAAGCGGCCAGATCGGCCGTTCTATTTTTGAATCGACCCGAAAACCGCGGCAAAAAGGGAGCGTCCGGGCAGGGCCCACAAAACCCGGACCGAATTATCGACGATGGCGAAACGAAAGTGGCTCTTGGGGGTGGCAGCGCTCGCCCTGGTTGGCGTTGCTGTGCTCGGACGCGGATATTGGGCCGCCGAGAAGCCGGTCGCTCCCACGGCCCGCGGCGGCCGCGTGGTGCCGGTCGAAATCGCCAAGGTGGTGCGCAAGAAGGTGCCGGTGCGGCTCGACGCCCTCGGCACCGTGACCCCGATCGCCAGCGTGGCGCTGAAAGCCCGGGTCGACACCACCATCGTCGGCGTCCATTTTAAGGACGGCGCCCGGGTCACCAAAGGCGATAAGCTATTCACGCTCGATTGCCGGGTGATGGATGCCCAGATCGCCACCACCGAAGGCGCGCTGTTGCGCGACAAGGCGCAACTGACCGGCGCCTAGCGCGACGTCAAGCGCTATACCGAACTGGTCGCCAAGAGCGCGACGCCGGTGATCAATCTCGATAACGCCACGACCCAGTCCGATGTTTTTCGCGCCGCGATCAAGGCCGACACCGGCCTGCTCGATAATCTGAAAGTGCAGCGCTCGTTCTGCGACGTCACCGCGCCGATCTCCGGCCGCATCAGCGCGGCCAACGTCAAGGTCGGCAATTTCGTGCGCCAGGCCGACACCACGCCGATGGCGACCATCATCCAGATCGCGCCGGTCTATGTCAGCTTCACGGTGCCGCAGAAAAACCTGCCCGCCATTCGCGCATGCGATTGCCGCCAAGACCGCGACCGTCGAGGCGTCGATTCCCGGTCAGAGCCAAGCGCGCCGAGGGGCAGGTCTCGATGATCGAGAACACCGTCGACTCGACCACCGGCATGGCGACGATCCGCGCCACGATGCCGAACACAGACGAAATGCTGTGGCCGGGCACGCTGGTGACCGCCGAGATGACGCTGCGGATCGAGGATGCCGTGACCGTGCCGTCGAATGCGGTTTCGGTCAGCCAGACCGGCAGTTTCGTGTTCGTCGTCGTGGACGGCAAGGCCAAGGTTCAGCGGGTCAAGGTCGAACGTCAGTTCGGCGAGGAGTCGGTGATCACCGCCGGGTTGAAGGGCGGCGAGACCGTGGTGACGGAAGGCCAGTTGTTGTTGTCGAATGGCACGCGGGTCGCACCGCGCGGCGGCAAAAAGCCGGCCGGCCAGGCCCCGAAGGCCGCGGGTAGCTGACGAACTAAGGATCTCACGCACGTCTCCGGAAAAAGGGGACCGGTTTCCGAGTGCCGCGTGCGTAAGCGAGCGATTGAGGCGGTAACGGTTTTGGCTGATTGGATCAGGCTCGCAAGACGATGAACATCTCGGAAGTCTGTATTCGCCGGCCCGTCCTGACGACGCTGATGATGGCGTCGCTGATTGTTTTCGGCGTCTTCGCTTACCGGCTGTTGCCGGTGGCGGCGCTGCCGGCGGTCGATTTCCCGACCATTCGGATTACCGCGACGCTTGCCCGGCGCCAGTCCCGAAACCATGGCGGCTTCGGTCGCTTCGCCGATCGAACGGCAGCTCTCGACCATTTCCGGCATTTCATCGATGACCTCGTCGTCGTCGCTCGGCAATTCACGCGATCACCGTGCAGTTCGATCTCGCCCGCAATATCGACGGCGCCTCGCTCGACGTGCAGACCGCGCTGGCGGTGGCGCAGCGCCGGCTGCCGGTCGAAATGACGACGCCGCCGTTCTTCCGCAAGGTCAATCCGGGCGATTTCCCGGTGCTCTATGTGTCGATGCGCTCCGACACCATGCCGTTGTCCGCGATTGACGATTATGCCGAGACCGTCATGGCGCCGACGCTGTCGCAGCTGCCGGGCGTTGCCCAGGTGCTGGTCTATGGCGCGCAGAAATTTGCGGTCCGGGTTCAGGTCGATCCGGCCGCCGCTGCCGCCCGCAACATCTCGCTCGACGATATTCGCACCGTGGTCGCTAAGGCCAATTCGTCGGCGCCGGTCGGCAGTCTGGAAGGCGACAAGCAGACGGTAACGCTGCTTGCCACCAGCTCGATGCGGCACGCCGCCGATTATCGCGACGTCGTGGTCAAATACGTCAATGGCGCGCCGATCAAGCTGACCGAGGTGGCGCGCGTCATCGACAGCGTCGAGAACGACAAGGTCGCGACCTGGTTCAACGATTCCCGCGCCATCGTGTTGGCGATCCAGCGCCAGCCCGACGCCAACACCGTCGAAGTCGTCGATCTGGTGCGCAACATCTTGCCGGCGATGCGCGGCGCAGATTCCGGCTGCCATTGAAATGACGCCGCTATTCGACCGCTCGACCTCGATCCGCGACGCCGTCGCCAATGTGCAGGAAACCCTGGCGATCGCCATCTGCCTGGTGATTATGGTGATTTTCCTGTTTCTGCGGAAAGTCTCGGCCACCATCATTCCGGCGCTGGCGGTGCCGGTATCGCTGGTCGGCACCTGCGCCGCGATGTATGCCTTCGGTTTCTCGATCAACAATATGACGCTGTTGGCGCTGACATTGTCGGTCGGCTTCGTGGTCGACGACGCCATCGTCATGCTGGAAAATATCGTGCGCCATATTGAGGGCGGCATGCGGCCGTTCGAAGCGGCGCTGAAGGGCTCGCGCGAAATCGGCTTCACCATCGTGTCGATCACCTTCTCATTGATCGCGGTGTTCATTCCGGTGCTGCTGATGGGCGGCATGGTCGGGCGCGTGTTCCGCGAGTTCGCGGTTACGGTTTCGATTGCGATCGTCATTTCCGGCTTCGTATCGCTGACCCTGACGCCGATGTTGTGCGCGCGCGTGCTGAAAGGTCACGACCCTGGCCATGAGGAAAAGCAGAATTTCGTGCTGCGCGGCTTCGAGCGCATGTTCGACGGATTTCTGCGCGGCTATACTTGGTCGCTCGAGCGCGTGCTGACCTATAAGTCGGTGACGTTAGCTCTGACGTTTCTGACCATCGCCGGTACGATCTGGCTCTACATTATCGTGCCGAAGGGCTTCTTTCCGACCGAGGACACCGGCTACCTGATCGGCATCACCGAAGCCAAGACCGACATCGCGTTCCCGGCGATGGTCGAGCACCAGCGCAAGGTTGCCGACATCGTGCGCAAGGATCCGGCGGTCGATTACGTGAATTCGACGGTTGGCTCGGGCGGTCCGAATTCGCTCGGCAATAGCGGCCGCATGCTGGTCGCGCTCAAGCCGCGCGGCGAGCGCGGCGCGCACGGCGAACTACGCGAAGTCATCGGCCGGCTGCGCCGCACCGCCGGCGTCGTGCCGGGCATGCAGATTTTCTTCCAGCCGATCCAGAACATCAGCCTGGGTGGGCGGCCGTCCAAGAGCGAGTATCAGTATACGCTGCAATCCAACGACACCGACTCGCTCTACCGATTGGCGCCGGAAATGCGCGACAAGATCGCCAAGATCCCGGGCCTTTTGGACGTCACCACCGATCTTTACATCAAGAACCCGCAGGTCACGGTCGTGGTCGACCGCGAAAAGGCTGCGGTCTACGGCGTGACCATCGATCAGGTGCGCCAGGAGCTCTACAACGCCTTCGGCTCGCGTCAGGTCGCGACCATCTATACGCCGGCCAATGATTATCAGGTCATCCTGGAGAATATGCCGCAATATCAAGCCGGCCCGAACGATCTCGACCGCATCTATCTGAAAACCGCCAGCGGCGTTTCGGTGCCGTTGTCGGCGGTCACGCATTTCGTGCGCACGGTCGGGCCGTTGCAGGTCAACCATCAGGGCCAGCAGCCGGCGGTGACGATCTCGTTCAACCTGCAACCGGACTTCTCGCTCGGCCAGGCGGTCGACGCGATCCAAAAACTGGAGCGCGATGAGCGCCTGCCGGCTTCGATTACGACCGGCTTCCAGGGCACCGCCCAGGTGTTCCAGGATTCATTGCGCGGGCAGGGCATCCTGATCCTGGCGGCGATCTTTGCCGCCTATATCGTGCTCGGCATTCTGTATGAAAGCTTCATCCACCCGATCACCATCATTTCGGGCCTGCCGTCGGCCGGCATCGGCGCCATCCTGACGTTGATGCTGTTCAACATGAATTTGTCGGTGATCGCGATGATCGGCATCGTCATGCTGGTCGGCATCGTCAAGAAGAACGCGATCATGATGATCGATTTCGCGATCTCGCGGCGCCGGGTCGGCCTGTCGGCGGAAGCCGCGATCCGGGAAGCCGCCGAATTGCGGTTTCGGCCGATCATGATGACGACGTTTGCCGCCATCTTCGGCACGCTTGCCGATCGCGATCGGCACCGGCGCCGGCGCCGAATTGCGCCAGCCGCTCGGCGTCGCGGTCGTCGGCGGCCTGTGTCTGTCGCAACTCTTGACGCTCTACATCACCCCGGTGATCTATCTCTACCTCGACGGTCTCGATCGGCGCATCAAGCGCCGGCTTGAGCCGCAGGTCGCGGAAGTGGTCGACGAAGCGCCGCCGGCGGTGGCGGCCGAGTAGCCTTGCTCGAAAAAAGTATCTTGCTCTAAAGGATGAGATCGCCGGCCACGCCAGTGGCATGCGGCTTGCTCGTAATTATCCATTGTTTTAACCGGAGAAGTAATAAATGCGTCGTGCATGCTATATGGCGGTTGCGGCTTTGTTGGCGGCGTCCGTGACTGCAAATGCCGCGGATTATCCGACAAAGTCGATCCGCGTGGTTATTCCGTTCGGTGCCGGCAGTGCGACCGACGTCATTCCCCGTATTGCCTTTGATCAAATGAGCAAGGAGCTCGGTCAGCAGATCGTGGTTGAAAACCGCGGCGGTGCCGGGGGTACCATCGGCGAGGCGGTGGTCGCCAAGGCGGATGCCGACGGCTACACGCTGCTGGCCGCATCGTCGGCGCATACCATCGCGCCGGCGCTCTATTCCAAATTGAGCTATAGCGCCGCGCGTGATTTTACGGCGGTCGGCGTCATCGGCAACCTCGGGACAGTGCTGATCATTTCGCCGTCGAAAGGTATCAAGACGGTGCAGGAGTTCGTGGCCGCGGCCAAGGCCAAGCCGAATTCATTCACGTTCGCGACGCTCGGCATCGGCTCGGCGGTGCACATGAGCGCCGAGCGTTTCCGCATCAGCGCCGGCTATAAGGCGATCAATGTGCCCTTTAAGGGCGGCGCCGAGGCTCTGACCGAGGTGATCGCGGGGCGCGTCGATTATTACTTCTGTCCGATTTCGACGGCGATGCCGTTCATTCGCGATGGCAAGGTGCTGGCGCTGGCCGTAAGCGGCCGCACCCGCTCCAATCTCCTGCCCAATGTGCCGACCACGGTGGAAGCGGGTTTCGCCGACAGCGACTACTCGGTCTGGATCGGCATGTTCGCGCCGGCCAAGACGCCGAAGGCGATCGTCGACAAGCTCAACGCCGCACTGGTTAAGTCGGTGCAGACACCGTCGGTGAAAGCCAAACTCGAAGCGCTTGGCGTGCAGACGGCGGCGATGACGCCGGCGCAATTTGGCGCCCAGGTGACCAGTGAATTCGGCACTTACGCCGCTTTCGCCAAGTCGGCAGGGATGAAGATCAACTAGCCGCGCCGGAGCAATCTGGAATTGTCGGTGCCGTTCCCGTCAAAGCGGGGACGGCATCGAAAGGCATCCGCTACATCCTACAGCGAAAAACTCGTGCCGCAGCCGCAGGCCGCGACCGCCTTCGGGTTCTTGATCTTGAACGAGGCGCCGATCAGGTCGTCGACGAAGTCGATCTCGGAGCCGGCCATATAGCCGACCGACATCGAGTCGATCAGCACAACGGCGCCGTCGCGCGCGATCACCAGATCGTCGTCGGCCTTTTCGCGGTCCATGTCGAACTTGTACTGAAAGCCCGAGCAACCGCCGCCTTCGACGCTGACCCGCAGCATGGTGCCGGCCGGCTCCTGTTTAAGGATTTCGCCGATCCGCTTGGCGGCGCGCTCGCTGACAGTGACGTTCTCGCTCATGCTTTAAGTTCCTTGGCCAGCCCTTGGCAGGAGGCCTCTTCGATAGTTAAGTGCGCCGGTCCACAACGTCAATGCAACTCGAAACGGGCGGAAAAGGCCATTATGGCGATCAAAACCGGCCGGGAACGCGCGATTTACGCCGCCGATCCGGGCTCAAGCCGGGGGAGGCTCCATGCCGAGCCGGCTAGCCCGACCCGCAACGACTTCCGCCGTGATTGCGACCGGATCATCCATTCGACCGCGTTCCGCCGGCTCGCCCACAAAACGCAAGTGTTCGTCTACCACGAGGGCGACCACTACCGGACCCGGCTGACCCACACGCTGGAAGTGGCCCAGATCGCCCGCTCGCTGGCGCGCGCGCTCGGGCTCGATGAGGATCTCGCCGAGGTGCTGGCGCTGGCCCACGATCTCGGCCATTCGCCGTTCGGTCATGCCGGTGAGCGCGCGCTGCAAGCCGCGATGCGGGACTTCGGCGGCTTCGACCACAATGCGCAAAGTCTGCGCATTGTCACCGATCTGGAGCGCCGCTATGCCGAGTTCGACGGCCTCAATCTGACCTGGGAAACGCTTGAGGGCCTGGTCAAGCATAACGGCCCGCTGACGACCCGCGACGGCGCGGCCACCGGCCGCCATGCCGAAAACGGCGTGCCGGCGCCGATCCTGGCCTATAGCGCGGCGCACGATCTCGAACTGTGGTCGCAGCCCTCGGCCGAAGCGCAATGCGCGGCGCTCGCCGACGACATTGCTTATAACGCTCACGACATCGACGACGGCCTGCGCGCCGATCTGTTCACGCTCGGCGATATCACCGGCGTGCCGCTGGTCGGCGACATCGTGCGTGAGATCCACGTGCGCTATCCGAGCCTGGAGCCGGGGCGGCGGGTGCATGAAGTCGGCCGCCGCCTGATTACCCGGATGATCGAGGATGTCATTGGTGAAAGCGAGAGGCGGCTGGCCGCGCTGGCGCCGCAAAGCGCCGTCGATATCCGCCATGCCGGCGACGCCGTCGTGGCGTTTTCACCGGTGATGGCCGCCGCCGACAAAGGCATCAAGGGATTTCTCTATCCGCGGATGTATCGCCATGCCCGGGTGATGCGGGTAATGCGCGACGCCGAGGGTGTGATCGCCGATCTGGTCGCACACTTCACGCAAACGCCCGGCGACTTGCCGGCGGAATGGAGCGACGGCTTTGCCGGCCTCGACGAGGCGACGCGGGCGCGACGCATTGCAGATTACATCGCCGGCATGACCGACCGCTACGCGCAGGTCGAGCACGCTCGATATTTCAAGACGACGCCGGAGTTACGCTAACCGCTTGGCAACGCAAAGGCGACGATCTGGTCGGATGCCTGCGGCTTGAGGATGGCGTTGCCGCCGGCGACGAACACCACGTATTGCTTGCCTTTGTAGGTGTAGGTCGCCGGATTGGCGACTGCCGGCGCATCGACCTGGGCCTTCCACTTAACGTCGCCGGTCTTGAGATCGATGGCGCGCACCCGCGCATCCATCGATCCGCCGATGAAGATCAAGCCAGATTTGGTGATGAGCGGCGCGCCGATCGTCACCGAGCCCCATGACTTCGGCATGTAGAAGCCCCACTTCTGAACTTCGCCGAACGGCTTCTTCCACAGCAGTTCGCCGGTGTTGAGATCGTAGGCCGAAAGCGTGCCGTAAGGTGGCTTCCAGCATGGCATGCCGAGGAAGTTGACGAAGTTGTGCAGGTAGAAGCCGTAAGGTGAACCGGTCTGCGGGTAATAGCCGTCCGGCGTTCTTGTCTTTGGTCTTCGCGTCATATTCCTTGCGCGGGATCAGCTTGTAGATTTGCGCGACATAGGAACTGAGTTGACGACATAAATGCCGCTGCGTCGGATCGACCGCGCCGCCACCCCATTCGACGCCGCCGGCGGTCGAGGGATAAGCCAGGCTGCCTTTGAGACTTGGCGGCGTGTAGCGGCCGTCATAGCGCAGGCTGTTGAAGGTGCGGGTGCACTGCCCGAAGCTGGCAATGTCGGCGATGGTGGAAATGCCCGGAAAACGGTCCGGCACCGTCGGCTTTGGCGTTTGCCACATAAGGCTGCGTCGGCGACGACTGCTCGCCGGCGACATCCGACTGCGGCACCTTGCGCTCGTCGATCGGATAGATCGGTTCGCCGGTCAGCCGGTTGAGGACGAAGAAGATGCCCATCTTGCTCGACTGCACCAGCGCCGGAATGGTTTTGCCGTCTTTCTTGATATCGACCAACGTCGGCGGCGAGTTGGTGTCGTAATCCCAGATATCGTGATGCACGATCTGGCGGCTCCAGATCACCTTGCCGGTTTCGGTGTCGAGCGCGGTGACCGAGGTTTCCAGCGGCAGCTTTTCTTTGCGGTTGCCGCCGTAGAAATTCGGGCTCGGCGAACTGATCGGGATGTAGAGAATGCCGTGCTCGGGATCGACCGTCATGCTGGCCCAGACATTGGCGGTGCCGGTCTGTTTGGCGATCTTCGGCGGGCAGCGCGTTGAAGGTCCATTTCAGCTTGCCGGTCTGCGCGTTGACCGCAAAGACAGTGCCGGGAGGCGCCTCGGCGTCGGCCCAGTCCTTGCCGGCCCAGCCGATGAACAACGTGTCTTTGTAGACCGTCGGCGGCTGCAGGATCGACAGCGGCCATTTGTCGTTGGTCGTGTTCCAGCGGTTGAGATCGAGCACGCCTTTGTCGGCGAAGCCTTCGCACTTCTTGCCGGTGTCGGCATCGACCGCGTGCAGCTTGGCGTCCATGGTGCCGATATAGACGATCTTCTGGCACGGCGTGCCCGCCTGCGGCTTGGCCGCCTGCCAATAGGCGACGCCGCGCGTCTTCAGATCGGGCTGGGTCACGGCTTTAAGAACGGCATGGGTGTCGTAGGTCCACTTGACCTTGCCGGTGTCGGGCGCCAGCGCGAAAATGCGATAGAACGGCGTTGAAACATAAACGGTGTTGTTGACGAATAAAGGCGTTGCCGACCAGTCGCTCTTGGGCAGCTTGCCGCTGCCGTCGGAGACATCGCCGGTGTGGACTTCCCAGGCCTCGGTGAGTTTGCCGACATTGTCGGGCGTGATCTGGTCGGCCGGAGAATATTTCTGGTCTTCAAGATTGCCGTTGAAAGTGTACCAGCCGTCGTACTGAGTGGTCCCGACGATCGGCGCCGCAGATGCCGGCGTTGCCGCTGCTGACGGCGCCGGCTTTGCCGGAATCGCGGGTGGTGGTGTTGGCGCCACTGTGGCCGCTGGCTGTGAATTGTCTGGCGCGGGATTGTTTTGCGCGGCGGCCGGGCGGGGCGCGAGCAGCGGTGCCCCGGCGGCGCACAGCAGGAAAACTGCGGCCGTATTGCCGGCCAACCGGTGAACTGGCCGCTTGCCGCCAAGCCGCAGGATCCAGCCGATCAATGCGATGGCCATGACGGCCAGCAATAAATTGGATTCCAGCATGTAGGCCGCCAGCGCGGTGCCGGCGATGTCGAGGATGATCAGCACAAGCAGCGTGCCGCGTAGCCAACTCGCAATCAGCGGGGCGACGTACAAGAAGCTCGTCGCGATCAGCATCAGGGCTGACGATACAATGACCAGAAGCGCGCCGGGCGTGCCGTGGATGCCGTTGCCGGTCCAGAAATAATTGAAAATTGAAAGCGCCAATGCCAATGTGCTGGCAGTGGCTAGAAGCCAAAGACCGAGGCTAGGTGAGCGATGATAATCAGACATAAGTCTCCCACTTATCGCGCGACAACACGCGCGTCCTAATAGTCACCCCTGAATTTTAACGCGGCAGACACTGTTGGGTTCCTAATGAAAACGATTGACGGTGTGTGGCGCCACGCTGATGGCTCATGCGAGCATCGTTCAAAAAATATTCAACGATTTTATGTGAAATGGATTGAGGCGCATCGACGATGCGACACGTACACGCCGCATCGCCGATTACATCGTCGGCATGACCGACCGCTATGCGCTGGTTGAGCGCGCCAGTTATTTCAATCATACGCCGGAGTTGCGCTGAAATCCGAGCCGGTGCGGCTCACGCATCGGGTCATGCTTTCTTGGCGAAGAACGAACACCAGCCGTTCGGGCTGATCGTGCCGGCGACCAGCTGGCAGGTATGCGGCGCATGGAAATATTGGCAGGCCGAACATTGCTGGCCTTTGTTCGGATGATCCTGATATTTCGCGGTCTTCTTGCTGGTTTTCGGCTGAGCCAAAGCGGCATCGGCGCCGCCGAACAGTGCGAGGGCGACAGCCGCGCCGCTGCCGACAGCCAGCGGGAAAAAGTGACGGCGGGATAAAGCGGTTTCGGAACGTCGCGGGTCGTTGGCGGCAGTCGTGGTCGGGTGTCGGTCGTGGCATGGCATATTGGCTTCTCCGTGTGCGCCCCCAATGATGCTCCGTTGCTCCTTCAACAGATGAGGTTCGCCGGGCGGCGTTGAATCGCCCGGCGAACCACAGGTATGTGCGCTATTGCGCGGACGCGGCGCTGCCGCTGGTGGCGCCGCCGCTATTGGCCTGCTGCGGCTCTTGCCCGTTCAGTGAGAAGATCGCGATGGTGTCGCCGCGCGGGAAGCCGAGCTGATAATTGCCGCCGGCCGCGACCGCGAGGTATTGCTTGCCCTTGACCTCATAGGTGATCGGCGGCGCATTGACGCCGGCGCCGAGGTTATAGCGCCACAGCTTCTTGCCGCTCTTGGCGTCGAAGGCGTCGAACCAGCCATTGCCTTCGCCGGTGAACACCAGCCCGCCGGCGGTGGCGAGCGCGCCGCCCATCATTGGCTGCGGCGTTTTTGCCTGCCAGGCGACCTTGCCGTCATCGACCTTGATGGCGGTGAAGGTGCCGCTCTGCTGCGCCTTGTCGCCCTTGACGTTCTTGAAGGTGCTGCCAAGCCGCATCTGACCGGGAATGTTGGTGGCGTCCGACGTGGTGAAGTTCATCAGCTGGTTGAGGCCGAGGATGTAGACCATGCCGGTATCGGGCGAATAGGCAGGCGGCGACCATTCCGCGCCGCCGTTGGCGCCCGGCAGCATCATGACGCCGGCTTTGGTCGGCTTGCTGAACATGTTTTTTGACATCGGCACGAACGGCTCCGACTTGCGGATCAGCTTGCCGGTGTCGCGGTTGACGATGAAGAACCAGCCGACCTTGCCGGCTTCGCCGGCCGCCGGAATGGTCTTGCCGTCTTCCTTGACGTTGAACAGCACGACATTGCTGACCGCGTCATAGTCCCAGACGTCGTGTTTGACCTCCTGATAGGCCCATTTCAACTTGCCGCTGTTGACGTCGAGCGCGACGATTGAATCGGTCCACAGGTTGTCGCCCTTGCGCTTGGCACCGTTGAGGTCGGGGTTTGGATTGCCGGTCGAGAAAATCACCAGGCCGCGCTTGGCGTCGATCGCCGGCGTGGTCCAGACCATCCCGCCGCCTTGTTTCCAGGAGTCGCCCTCGAAGCTTTTCGGGTCGGTCGCATGCCAGCGCCAGTCTTGCTTGCCGGTTTTGGCGTCATAGGCGGCGACAAAACCGCGGATTGCCCATTCACCGCCGGACGAGCCGACAATGACCTTGCCGTCATAGACTTGTGGCGTCATCGTTTCTGAAAAGCCGGCGCGCGGGTCGGCCAGTTTGGTCTCCCAAATCTTGTGGCCGTCCTTGGCGTCGAGCGCGACTAGCTTGGCATCGACGGTCGCGACATAAACCTTGCCATAGGCGACGGCAGGTCCGCGGTTCACCGGTCCGCAGCAGAGTTTATGATTGCCGACGTCGAAGACCGTTTGCCAGATGCGTTCGCCGGTGACGGCGTTGGCGGCGATGATTTTCATCTTGTTATCGACCACCGGTGTGGTCGCATACATCACGCCGTTGACGACGATGGGGGTCGTCTCGAAGCTCGCGGTCATGCCGGTCTGAATGAGCGCCGCCGGCTTCAGGGTCTTGACGTTCTGCGTGTCGATCTGTTTGAGCGGCGAATAGCGGGAATTGCTGTAATCGCGGCCGTGCAGGACCCAGTTCTTGCCGTCGCTGGCGGCGGATTTCATGGCGTCGTCCGTGACATTGACGTCGGTCGACACGGCGCCGCTCATCGTGCTGGTGGTGTCACTGCTGTTGGCGATTTCCTTATTGTTGGTGGCGGCTTGCGCGACTTGGGTTGTCTGGACGAGGGCGGTGCCGGCCAGGAGCGCGCCGGCAATAACCGCCAGGCCCAGTTTAACGCGATGGCGGGCGATGCTGTCGCGTGGCGGCCGATGGCAAGTGGATGGCTGTTGCGCTTGAAGCATTAGTGAGGACGATGTTTGGCTGATCATGACGATCTCCGTTTCCTTGCGTGTTTGTCGCTCCCTTAGTTCGACGAGGCTGATGTGGTCTTGCCCGAGCCGCCTCCTGGATAAGGCAGCAGCTTGACGTTCGCGATGCTGTCGGATGTCAGAGGCTTAGTGCCGGCCGGATAACCGTTTTGCGCCAGCACATAGGCCAGGACGGCGCGGTATTGTGCGTCGGTCAGGGTGCCGGGCGCGTTGGCCGGCATCTGCGTCTTCATGAAGTGATAAAGCTGTTTGCCGGACATCTTGCTGAAGCGCAGATTGTCCGCGAACTGGCTGCCGGCGAGCGGCGGGCCTGCTTTGCCGTGCAGATTGCCGCCGTGGCATTGCGAACAATGTTGGGCGTAAATTTGCTGACCGGTGCTGGCTTGGCTTTGGGTGTAATCGCCGCTGGGGGCTGCTTGTGCGATGGCGGCCGGGGCCGTCGCGATCATGACGGAAAGTGCAAAAATAAGTCTGCGGCTCATGCCGCCTCCGGTGCCGCCCCCGAATGACGAATTTCGCGTATTCGTGAGCCATTCGGTCACGGTAGCGCTGCTTCGATTGAGTAACGGCGGCTGGGCCGGAATGTTCCCGAAAAAATTTAAGAGCGCGGTGGAAAATTATGCCGGCACGGGAAGGCGCGCGCCGCGCAGCTTGAGCGCGGGCGCCATGTCAGTGAAACGCCGGATTGGCTGCGAGACGTCGCCGTCAGTGCGTCGCCGGCTTGCCGTTCTTGTCGATCATGCGCGCCACGGCGAAAGCCACCGGAATGGCGAGGATAAAGCCGGCGAGCGCGGCATAGGGAATGTACTGCATGGCATGACCGGCGAACGACGGCACCGCCAGAACGATGATGATGGCGATCCCGGCAAAAACCGTGCCCGCAATCGACCAAAGCATCCCTGCAACCCTGATCATGATCCGCTCCTATGAAAGGCAATTTGAAGGATGCGGCCAAATCGCCGGCCGTTTCATTGATCTGGCGCAAGCCATTGCGCGAATCCCCCCCATGCGCTGCACTGGGCTCATCCCTTTGACTAAGCCCCCAAAATCCCTTACCCGCAGCCCACCATGACCGCCGCATCCGCCTCTCCCCACTTGTTTGCCGCCATGCTCGCCCGCGTCCAGCGGGCCGCCGGCACCGTGTTGGGCCATCACGCCGACCTGTCCCGGATCGTGGTTGAGCCGCCGCGCGACCCAAGCCATGGCGACATGGCGACCAACGCTGCCATGGTCCTGGCCAAGGAGGCCGGCCAAAAACCCCGGGATCTGGCCGAAAAGATCGCCGAGGCGCTGCGCGCTGACGACCTGGTCGAGACGGTTGACGTCGCCGGGCCCGGCTTCATCAATCTGACGCTCAAAACGCAAGTCTGGGCCGACGCGCTGCGGGCGGTGCTGGAGCAGGGCAAGGCCTACGGCCGAAGCGCCATCGGCGCCGGCCAGAAGGTCAATGTCGAATATGTCTCGGCCAACCCGACCGGCCCGCTGCACGTTGGGCACGGCCGCGGCGCGGTGTTCGGCGATGCCCTGGCCAGCCTGCTGGCGGCCGCCGGTTTCGACGTTACCCGCGAATATTACATCAACGACGCCGGCGCCCAGGTCGACGTGCTGGCCCGCTCCGCTTACCTGCGCTACCGCGAGGCAATCGGCCAGGACATCGGCGAGATCCCGGAGGGGCTTTACCCCGGCGATTATCTGGTCGAATGCGGCCATGAACTGGCCAATGATTACGACGACAAGCTGACCAAGATGCCGGAGGAGGAGTGGCTGCCGATCGTGCGGCTGCGCGCCACCGACATGATGATGGCCGAAATCCGCAACGATCTCGCCAGCCTGCGCATCGTGCCGGACGTGTTCTTTTCCGAGCGCTCGCTGATCGAAGGCGAGGAGGACGATCCGTTTGCGCCGCCGGATGCTGCGCCCAAGCCGGAACGGCCGGACGACGTGGTGGCCGCGACCATCGCCGAGCTGCGCGCCATGGGCCACGTCTATGAAGGCCGGTTGCCGCCGCCCAAAAGCGGCAATCTCGAAGACTGGGAAGACCGCGAACAGACTTTGTTTCGTTCGACCGCGTTCGGCGACGACGTCGATCGGCCGCTGCTGAAGTCGGACGGCAGCTATACTTATTTCGCCACCGACATTGCCTATCACAAGTCGAAATTCGACCGCGGCTTCACAGATCTGATTGATGTCTGGGGCGCTGACCATGGCGGTTACGTCAAGCGGATGCAGGCCGCGATCAAGGCGGTCAGCGGTGGCCAGGCCACGCTTGACGTCAAGCTGGTGCAATTGGTGCGGCTGTTGCGCGCTGGTGAGCCGGTCAAAATGTCGAAGCGGGCCGGCGACTACATCACATTGCGCTCGGTGGTGGCGGAGGTCGGCCGCAGCGCCGTGCGCTTCGACATGCTGTATCGCAAGAATGACGCGACGCTCGATTTCGATCTCGCCAAGGTGATCGAACAGAGCCGCGAGAACCCGGTATTTTACGTCCAGTATGGCCACGCCCGCGGCTTTTCGATCTTCCGCATGGCCAAGACCGAGGTCGGCGATCTATTGCCCGATGAGCCGGCGGCCCGGTTGGCCGCGCTGCAGGCGGCCAAGCTGGAACTGTTGACCGACAGCGGGGAACTGTCGATCATGCGCAAATTGGCGCTGTTCCCGCGCTTGATCGAGGCCGCCGCTAGCGCCCACGAACCGCACCGGGTTGCGTTCTATCTCTATGAATTGGCTAGTGAATTTCACGGTCAATGGAGCCGCGGAAAAGATGCGTCACATTTACGCTTCATTATCCAAGATGATCCACAACTGACACTGGCGCGCCTCGCGTTGGTGCAGGGGGTCGTCACCGTGCTCGCGTCCGGGCTGGCGCTGCTGGGGGTCGATGCACCGGAAGAAATGCGGTAGTCTTCCTTCGCCGGAACCCGCATGACGCGAAGCACTTTGCGCAGAGGTCTCGCGTTCACTGATCGCGCGCGCAAAGAGTCATTTTGAACACCGGGGACGACATGGCGGACGACCAACCTCAGCGGCCTTATCGTTCGGCTCTTCCGCCGACGCGTGGACCGGCTGCGTCGACCGCGCCGGCTGGCAGCGATCCGCTGGCAGAACTCGCGCGACTGATCGGGCAGAACGATCCGTTTGCTGAATTTGGCCGCGATAGCGGCCGCCAGGCCGACCCCGCGGCCACCAGCGCCCCGCGTCAGAATGAGGCCGCGCTCGATTGGCCGCCGCAAACCCAGCACCGTAACGCCGCCGGACAAGCACCGGCCGCGCCGCCTTTGGCCGACGCGCAGCAATTCGGTGCCGGCAGTTTCGGACAACCGCCGTTCGTCGGCGATCAATATCAGCCCGAGACGGACGCGCCGGCTTACGACGTGCCGGGCTATCCGCCGCAGCCGGCCGGCGGCGAATTTGGCTATGACGCCTATCAGCAGACCCAGGACCCAAACGCCTATCCCGGCCAGGACCCCAATCAGGGCTTCGGCTATGGCCAGTACGGCGCCGAGGACGACGACTATTACGACGACGTCCCGAGCAACCGCCGCCGCATCGGCATCATCGCCATTGCCGGCGTGTTTGCCCTGGCGGTGATCGGCACTGCCGGCGCCTTTGGTTATCGCGCCATTTTCGGCTCGTCGGCTTCGAGCGGCCCGCCGCCGGTGATCAAGGCCGACACGACGCCGAGCAAGATCGTACCGGCGACCGCCGGCAAGGATGCCCAGGCTGGCAAGATGATTACCGACCGCGTCAACGACCGCGGCGAGGGCGAAAAGCTGGTGTCGCGCGAAGAACAGCCGGTCCCGGTGACACCGACCAAGCCGCCCAACGTCATATTCCCGCAAAGCCAGGGCCAGAACCCGGCCGCCGCCGCCCAACTTGGCAGCGGTATCGTTGGGACCGCGCCGAAACGGATCCGGACCATCGTGATCCATCCCGATCAGGCCAGTGGCGCCAACCCGGCGTCTGCCGCGCCGGAGGCGCCGCCGATGCAGCCGCCGCCTGCGGCCGAGCCGGAGCCTCAGCCTCAGCCACGCGCAGCCCGCCCGGCGAGCGCCGCCGCGCAGCATCAACGAGGCGGTCGCGCGGGCAACGCCACCACGTCCGGCGGCGACCCGCCCGGCGCCGGCACCGAGCAATGCACCTTTGTCCTTGAACCCGAACGCGTCAGCGCCGGCACGCGCCGTCCCGACGCAGCGCACGGCCGCGGCCAGTCCGCCAACCCGTTTGGCACCGGCGGCTGCTGCCGCGAGCGGTGGTTATGCTGTCCAGGTCACTGCACGGCGTAGCCAGGCCGACGCCCAGGCCGCGTTCCGCAGCCTGCAGGCGAAGTATCCGAGCCAGCTCGGCGGCCGCCAGCCTTTGATCAAACGCGTCGATCTCGGCGCCAAGGGTATCTACTACCGGGCCATGATCGGGCCCTATGGCAGCTCCGGCGAGGCCAGCAGCGTCTGTTCGAGCCTGAAAGCCGCCGGCGGCGCGTGTATCGTTCAACGAAATTAACAACCTAGCTTGCCCTGGCCGGTGGCGCGGGTTAATCCGCGCCGATGGCGGCACGTGCATTCATCACCGGCCTGGCGGGTCTGACGGTTAGCGCCAATGAGCGCGCGTTTTTGCGCGACTCCCGGCCGTGGGGCCTTATTCTTTTCAAGCGCAACATCAGTACACCCACGCAGGTGTCTGAACTCGTTCGTGATTTTCGGGATATCGTCGGCTGGGAAGCGCCCGTCCTGATCGACCAGGAGGGTGGCCGGGTCCAGCGCCTCGGCCCGCCACATTGGCCGGTCTATCCGCCGGGCGCAGTCTTTAGCGCGATTTACGACCGCGATCCGACGTCCGGGCTGGCCGCCGCCCGGCTGGGGGCTCATTTGATCGCCGCCGACCTGATGGAACTCGGCATCGACGTCGATTGCCTGCCGCTTGCCGATGTCCCGGTCGCGGGCGGCGATCCGGTGATCGGCGATCGTGCTTACGGCACGGAACCGGCCAAAGTCGCGGCAATCGCCGGGGAAGTCGCGCAAGGTCTGCTGGCCGGCGGCGTCCTTCCGGTACTCAAGCACCTGCCGGGCCATGGCCGCGCCGGGGCCGACAGCCATAAGGCCTTGCCGGTGGTCGATACGCCACGGGATATCCTTGAAAAGACCGATTTTGCGGCGTTTAAGCCGCTTTCCGGCCTGCCGCTCGGCATGACCGCACATGTTGTGTTTAGCGCCATTGATGCGCGTGCACCGGCCACCACATCGGTCACAATGGTTCAACAAGTGATTCGCGGATTTATCGGATTTACGGGTCTGCTGATGAGCGATGACGTTTCGATGGGCGCTTTGTCGGGGACAATTGCCGAGCGCAGCCATGCCGCGCTCGCCGCCGGCTGCGATGTCGTGCTTCATTGCAATGGCGATCTGGCCGAGATGGTTCAAGTCGCGGGCGCCTCGCCGGAACTGTCAGGGCTCGCCGCGCAACGCGCGGACGCGGCGCTGGCGCTGCGGCACGCGCGCGAAGAGTTCGACGTTGCAGCCGCGCGCCGGATTTTCAACGAGATGGTGGCTTCGGGGCGCTCAGCCTCGGCAGCCGTATAAAGGGATTGCGGGCTCATGACGCCTGAAGGATTCGACGCCAATTTTGCCACGACGATGGACGCCGACCGCGGCGCCACCGAGCAGGCGATGATCGTCGACGTCGAGGGCTTCGAAGGCCCGCTCGACCTGTTGCTGACGTTGGCGCGTCAGCAGAAGGTCGACCTGCACAAGATCTCGATCCTGGCGCTGGCCGATCAATATCTCGTCTTCATCGAAGCCGCGCGCAAAGTCCGGCTTGAGCTGGCCGCCGATTATCTGGTGATGGCGGCTTGGCTCGCCTACCTGAAATCGCGCCTGCTGTTGCCGGAAGCCGCGCCCGGCGAAGGGCCGTCGGCCGAGGACATGGCGCTGGCTTTGGCCCACCGTTTGCGCCGGCTCGAACTGGTGCGCGAATTCGCCACCAAGATGATGGACCGCCCGCAGCTTGGCCGCGATGTGTTCCCGCGCGGGCTGCCTGAACCGATCGCCGAGGTCAAAACCCCGGAATGGTCGGCGACCTTATACGATCTGTTGTCGGCCTACGCGGTGCAGCGCCAGCGCAACGTGCTGTCGCGCGTGCGCTTCAAGAAGCGCACCGTCTGGTCTTTGGCCGAAGCGCGCGCCACGCTGGAGCGCCTGATCGGCCAATCGTCGGACTGGTCGCGCATCGACAGTTTCCTCATCCAATACGTCGTCGAGCCGGCATTGGCCGCCACCGTGTTCGCCTCGTCGTTTGCGTCCGCGCTCGAAATGGTGCGCGAAGGCCAAGCCGAAATTCATCAGAAATCGTCGTTCTCGCCGATTTATTTGCGCAAGCGTATCGGCGCGGTCACCCGCGCCCCGTCGCATGACGCACAAGAAAACGCATAAGGAGACCAGGTCCATGTCAAGCGCGGCCAAGAAGCTCGTGATTGTTCATAGCGACGAGCCGGCATCCGCTCCGGAGCAGACGCTTGCGGTGGTTGAGACCTCCGACACGGCCGAGACCGAATCCGTGACGCCCGGCGAGATCCAAGAAACCGTCCAAGAAACCGCCCAAGAATCCGTCCAGGACGCTGTCGAACAAGATGTTGCGGAAGCGGGCGAAGACACTGTCGAAGTGACGGTTCAGGAGACGGTTGAAGTGATCGAGATGGTTGAGATCAGTGAGCCGGAGGCGCGGCCGGAAGAATTGCGGCTGCTCGAAGCGCTGCTGTTTGCCGCCGCCGAGCCGCTCGATGAGGCGACCTTGTCGCGCTCGCTGCCGGATGGCGTCGAAATCAAACAGGCGCTGGCTTTGCTCAAGGCCGAATACGCCACCCGCGGCGTCAACCTGGTCAAGATCGGCCGCAAGTGGACCTTCCGCACCGCCGACGATCTGTCCTGGCTTCTGACCAAGCAGACGGTCGAGACCCGCAAGCTGTCACGCGCCGCGATCGAGACGTTGGCGATCGTCGCCTATCACCAGCCGGTGACGCGCGCCGAGATCGAGGAAGTGCGCGGCGTTGCCACCGCCGCCGGCACGCTCGACGTGCTGCTGAAGACCGGCTGGATCCGCCCGCGTGGCCGCCGCAAGGCGCCGGGCCGGCCGATCACCTACGGCACCAACGAAGCCTTCCTGTCGCATTTCGGGCTCGAGGACGTCAGCGATCTGCCCGGCCTCGACGAGCTGAAGGGCGCGGGACTGCTGGAAGGCAATATGCCGACCGGCTTTGCGGTGCCGATGCCGTCGGACGACATGGCGTTGCGCGACGACGAGGACCCGCTCGAGCCCGGCGATCTCGACCTCGGTCTGGCGCCGGCGCCGGAAGCCGAGGCCGACACGGGCCCGCAGGCCGAGGCTTCGCCCGACGCCGCGTCGGGCCAGGAGCCGGACGAGGGCGACAAGTAGCCTAAGGGCGGTCCTGGAGGCCGTCGGCGCGCGGGCATGACGCCTGCGTCATATTCGGCTTAACCGTCCGTCTGGCGTGATTTGTCGTTGCGGGGCAGCCGTTTCAGTCGGTTCCCCGGCGCCAAATCGCGCCCTTAACCAACTCCCCTTAAGTCCTTGTTTTTGCCGCTTCCCCGGCCTAGTTTCTAAGCCAAATCAGGGCGGGACGGATGGGGGTGATCCGGTCGCCGCGGAGGATAATGATATGGGTTCCCTTAGTATCTGGCATTGGATGATCGTCATCGTCGTGGTGATGCTCATGTTCGGCGGCCGCGGCAAGATTTCCGGCCTGATGGGCGACTTCGCGCAAGGCATCAAGGCCTTCAAGAAGGGCATGGCGGAAGACGACGACAAGCCCGCGGAAGCCAAGGCCGAGCCGGTCAAGACGATCGACAGCAACGCGGCCGGTACGTCGCAGGCGAAAACCGAGCAGCGCGCCGAAAGCGCGCACTCCTAAAAGGCGCGAGCGCTCAGCGGGTGGGGGCAGGGCCGCCGAGCGCGGTGTTGCGGGCCTGACGGCGCTATGGAGTTACTTGGTCCATGTTTAACTTTGGTTGGGGCGAGCTTGTCCTCATCGGCATCGTCGCGCTGATTGCGATCGGACCGAAGGAGCTGCCAACCGTATTGCGTACCGTTGGCCAGATGCTTGGCAAAGTGCGCCGCATGGCCAATGAATTCCAGGGCCAGTTCCAGGAAGCTTTGCGCGAAGCCGACATCGCCGATCTGAAAAAGCATGCCGACGATCTGACCAGTTCGTTCAAGGATTCGGTCACCGACATTTCCGATTTCGATCCGATGGCCGACACCCAGAAGCAACTGGAGAAGGACCTGGATTTCGACACGCCGGCCGACAGCACTGACCACAACGCTGATAGCGTGACCGCCGAGCCGGCGCCCGCGCAACTGGAAGCGCCGGCGGAAGCCGCCGCGCCGCTGCCTGAGATCGAGGTGCCGCTGCCGGACGCGCCCGCCGCCGTCACCGAAAAGGATTTCGCTGCCGCCGAGCCCGCCCCGGATAAGCCTGCTCCGGTCAAAAGAAAACGGACCAAAAAGGCCGGGGGCGACGCGTGAGCCACGAGGACATCGAATCCACCAAGGCGCCCTTGATGGAGCATCTGATCGAGCTGCGCTCGCGGCTGATCAAGGCGGTGCTGGCGTTCTCGATCATGTTCGCGATCTGCTTCGTGTTCGCGAAAGACATCTACAACGTGCTGGTCTGGCCCTTCGTCTGGGTCGCCGGCGCGGAAAATTCGAAATTCATTTACACCGCGCTGCTCGAATATTTCATCACGCAGTTGAAGCTCGCCATGTTCGGCGCCGCCTTCCTGTCGTTTCCGATCGTCGCCGGACAGATCTACATGTTCGTCGCGCCCGGCCTCTACAAGCACGAGCGCCGCGCCTTCCTGCCTTATCTGATCGCGACGCCGTTCTTCTTCGCGCTCGGCGCGACGGTGGTTTACTTCCTGGTGCTGCCGATGCTGATCCGGTTCTCGCTGCACATGCAGCAGCCGGGAACCTCGAACGAAGCCTCGATCGCGCTGTTGCCCAAGGTCGGCGAATATCTGTCGCTGATGATGACCTTGGTGCTGGCTTTCGGCGTCGCCTTCCAGTTGCCGGTGGTTCTGACGTTGCTCGGCCGCATCGGCATTATCACCGCCCAACAGCTCAAGGATAAGCGCCGTTACTTCATCGTCGGCGCGTTCGTTCTCGCCGCCGTGCTGACGCCGCCTGACGTCATCAGCCAGATGTCACTGGCGGTGCCGTTGCTGCTGCTTGTACGAAGGCTCGATTATTTCGGTCGGCATCGTGCAGAAGCGGGCCAAGGCCGAAGCCGACGCCAAGGACGAGGCCGACGCCAAGGCGGCCGGCTCGCCGCCGGATGACAGCGATCCCGACGACAACGGCGGCAAGGCCTAAGGCCTAACGGGCAGGGCGGAGCGACAGACTCCGTTCGTTGCCGCGCAAGCGGGAATCCAGTTTTTTGGCCCATCGCACCGAAGCGGCTGTTGTGCACTTGGCCTCTCGGTCCCTGTTTTTGCGGGGACGAACGGGCATTTTGTGCATTGACTTAAATCCTAATGGACTATATTCCGCTTGCCTTGTTCGGCTGAGGGCGTCTTCGCGAGGCGTCACGACGATGGAGCAAGGTGCGGTGCCTGCGGGCTTGAGGAAACGCACCTCAAGCGCTCGGGCGGCGCCGGGGCTCCGCCCGCCGGCACTAGGACCGGCCGCAAGGAGCTTGCTGATAGCGTGGGGGCAACCCCTGGCTAGAAGCGCGGCCCGGACGCCGTAAGACACCGCCGGTGGAGCGCCGCGGGGCGCAGCGTCCTTCACGCAAAAGGGCGCACGCACCGCAAGGTGCGACTTAAGATGAGGCGCCTCGCGGCGCTCCATCCCCTCGGCATATTCTGAGGGCACGGATAGGAACACCGGCGTCCCCCGCGCCGCCAACAACAGGGGCGATGGCGCGTGGCTTTTTCGGCCGCCTCGTGTAGCAAGGTGAGGGAAACCCCTCACTTTCCCCCCGCCGAAAATCCGACTAGAAACCGCTCATGTACGACATCAAATGGATTCGCGAACACGCCAATATTTTCGACACCGGCCTGAAACGGCGCGGGTTGGAGCCCCTGTCACAAAAGCTGCTGGCGCTCGACGAGACGCGCCGCACGCTGATCGCCCAGCTTGAGCAGGCGCAGGCGCGCCGCAACGCCGCCTCGAAGGACATCGGCCAGGCCAAGGCCAAGAAGGACGAAGCCACCGCGCAGAAGCTGATGGCCGAGGTCACCGAACTCAAGACCTCGATCCCGGCGATGCAGGAGCAGGAGAAGGCGGCCTCCGAGGCGCTGGAGAAAGAGCTGGCGCAGATCCCGAACCTGCCGAACGACGAGGTGCCGGACGGCAAGGATGAGCACGACAACGTCGAGCGTCATGTCCACGGCACGCCGCGCCATTATGCCTTCGCTCCGAAAGAGCATTTCGATCTCGGCGCCGATCTCGGCATGATGGATTTCGAACTGGCCGCGAAACTCTCCGGCGCGCGCTTTGTCGTGCTGCAAAAGGGTCTGGCGCGGCTCGAACGCGCGCTCGGTCAGTTTTTTCTCGACACCCATACCAGCGAATTGGGCGGCTACACCGAAGTCAATCCGCCGCTGTTGGTGCGCGACGACGTGATGTTCGGCACCGCGCAATTGCCGAAATTTGAAGACGATCAGTTCTGGGCGGTCAGCGGCGAAGTGTTTGCCAACAATGCGGCGGCGGCTGACATGAAAGGCAATCGTTGGGGCTTGATCCCGACCGCCGAAGTGCCGCTGACTAATCTTGGTGCGCGAGCAGATCATCGACGAAGACACGCTGCCGCGCCGCTACACCGCCTGCACGCCGTGCTTTCGCGCCGAAGCCGGCGCCGCTGGCCGCGATACTCGCGGCATGATCCGGCAGCATCAGTTCACCAAGGTCGAACTGGTCTCGATCACCACGCCGGAAAAATCGGCGGAAGAGCACGAGCGCATGTTGGCTTGCGCCGAAGAGGTCTTGAAAAAGCTCGACCTGCATTACCGCGTTATCACCTTGTGCACCGGCGACATGGGTTTTGCCTCTAAGAAAACCTACGACATCGAAGTCTGGCTGCCGGGCCAGAACATGTTTCGCGAAATCTCAAGCTGCTCGGTCTGCGGCGACTTCCAGGCGCGGCGCATGAATGCGCGCTACAAGGGCAAGGACGGCAAGGTCAAAGACTTCGTCCATACGCTCAACGGCTCCGGCGTTGCCGTCGGCCGCGCGCTGATCGCGGTGATGGAAACCTATCAGGAGCATGACGGCTCGATCCTCGTGCCGGAGGTGCTCAAGCCTTACATGGGCGGCATCACCAGAATTGAAAAAGCGTAATGCGTGTTCTCATCACCAACGACGACGGCATTCACGCGCCAGGCCTGGAAGCCTGCGAGCAGATCGCGCGCGCCTTGTCCGACGATGTCTGGATCGTCGCGCCGGAGACCGATCAGTCCGGTGTGTCGCATTCGCTGTCGCTCAACGATCCGTTGCGCCTGCGTGAAGTCGACGACCGCCGTTTCGCGGTCAAGGGCACGCCGACCGATTGCGTCATCATGGGCGTGCGCCACATCCTGAAGGAGCCGCCAGACCTGATCATCTCCGGCGTCAATCGCGGCCGCAATGCCGCCGAGGACGTGATCTATTCCGGCACGGTCGCCGCCGCGATGGAAGGCACAGTACTCGGCGTGCCGTCATTCGCGCTGTCGCAGGCTTATGCCTTCAGCACCCGGCGGTCGCCGAATTGGCAGACCGCGGTCGCGCACGCGCCCGATCTCATTCGCAAAGTCCTGAGCGAGGGCATTCCGAAGGACGTGCTGGTCAACATCAATTTCCCCGATTGCTTGCCAGAGGAAGTCGCCGGCGTCGCGGCGGCGGTGCAGGGCAAGCGCGATCAGGAATTGCTGCGTATCGATCCGCGCCATGACGGCCGCGGCAATCCGTATTACTGGATCGCCTTCGAACGCGGCGGCCATCTCGGCGCCGGTCCCGGCAGCGATCTGGCCGCGCTCAACGACAAGAAGATTTCGGTGACGCCGCTACGGCTCGATCTGACCGACGAGCCGTTCATGACCCGGCTGGCGGACCTGTTCGACTAGCGGCTTCTGAATTTATGCGGTCGCCAGCAATTTGGTGAGCATGTCCGCAAGCTGGCTGGCTTGGAACGGCTTGAGCAAAGTCGGGCAGCCGCGATAGGCATCGGGCAGGCTGTGTTCGCCATAGCCGGTGGCAAAGACAAAGGGCAGGCCGCGTTCGGCGATGATATCGGCGACCGGGAAGATCTGCTCACCGTCGACATTGACGTCAAGAATGGCGACATGGAAATCGCCGTTCCTGGCCTGCTCGCTGGCCTCGGGCATGGTGCCGACAGCGGCCGCGACGTCATGGCCGAGATCGGCCAGCATATCTTCCAGCATCATGCGGATCAGGTATTGATCCTCGACCACCAGAACGCGGGCCGGTGAGACCGTGGCATCGGTCATGGATAGTCTCCCCCTGTGAGACGAGCGCGGCACATAAGCGCAGTCCCGGCGACGTGCCGGTCTATGCCGTCTCAGTCTGCCGGTAAAAATTGCTGCCAATCGTGCTAAAATTGCGGGCGAACGGGGGCTAGATCGTGAATAATGGAACTCAAAGTGTGCATGGTGGCCGGAACATGGGCGACAATGGCAGGATGGAGTTTCTGCTGACGCTGAAACGGCGCGGCATCGGCGACCAGGCGGTTTTGCGGGCGATGGACGAGGTGCCACGGGCGCATTTCGTCGAGGCCGGTTTTGCCGACAGCGCCTATGCCGACCAGGCGCTGCCGATTTCCTGCGGCCAGACCATCAGCCAGCCTTATGTCGTTGCCTATATGACGGAGCAGCTTGGCGCTGCGTCCGCATCACAAGGTGCTCGAAATCGGCACCGGCTCGGGTTATCAGGCCGCCGTGCTGTCGCGGCTGGTGCGCGAGGTGGTGTCGATCGAGCGCTATCGCACGCTTGCCGACCAGGCGCGCAGCCGGCTGAAATCGCTCGGCTACGACAATGTCGAGGTGATCGCCGGCGACGGCTTTGCCGGCGCGCCGGACCGGGCGCCGTTCGACCGCATTATCGTCACCGCTGCCGCCGAACGGGCGCCGCAGGCTTTGCTCGATCAACTGGCCGACGACGGCATCATGGTGATCCCGCTCGGACCGCAAAACGGACCGCAAAACATAATCAAGCTTACCAAATCGCAAACGGGGACTTGAGCGTGAAACGCTGATCCCGGTGCGCTTCGTGCCGCTATTGCCGGGCCAGGCCAAGGAATTATAGCGGCGTTTAGCCGCGATGCCGGTTTGACGCCGAAGCGTCGAACGAACGCGCGACTTTTGCCCGTTCGCGCGTCAGGCTGTGACATTTTTGCCGAGTTCCATGAGCCCGTCGGAAACGGTTCGGTAATTATTAAAAGCTTATTTACTGGTGACTGCTTTATTTCAAACTCTATTTTTGTGCGTAAGAGTGAGTAACCCTATGCCACGCCTGTCCGTGTCGTTTGCTTCGCTTGTCTGGCCGCGCGTTGCCGCCCTTGCGCTGATCGGCGTGGCGGTCGCGGGTTGCTCCAACTCAGGCCGTTTCGATACCCCTTACGCCGGCTATCAGCGCCAGAACACAAACCGTGTCGCTTACCGCGCCCAGCGCGCGCGCCGGAATATACCGGTTCGGTGACGCGGCGCGCATCCACGCGCCGCGCCGTGGTGTCGGAGCCTTTGCCGATGCCGAGCCGTCCGGCCACGGTCGCGGCCAATACAAATTATACCAGCGGCGGTTATGGCATCGGCGCGCACGGGCTGGGGGCTTATCGCCCGGCGTCGCGCGGCTCAGACATCACCGGTTCGGTGTCGACGCCGGCCGAGCCCGCCGGTCACTGGACTTGGGACGGCGGTTCGCCGGTCACGGTCGGCTATGGCGACAGCGTCGAGTTGATTGCGCGCAAATACGGCGTGCCGGCCCATGCGATCCTGAAAACCAATGGCATTACCAGCGCTTCGCAGGTTCGCCCCGGCCAGCGTCTGGTCATTCCGCGTTATGTGACGGCAACGACGACGACGACAGCGGCCACGCCGCGTGTCGCCGCGCCGGCTCCTGTCGCCAAAGCTGTTAACACCGGCAACGTCCACACCGTCGCGCCCGGCGAAAGCCTGATTGGCATTGCCCGCCGCCATCATATGTCGTTGTCGGCTTTGGCGCGCGCCAACAAGAATCTCGCCGTTCACCAAGCTCAATATCGGTGACCGCGTCGTCATTCCGGGCGGCCGTCAGTGCCGCCGCGCGTCCGCCCCGATGCGCCCGCGCCAAAGCGCGTGGCCGCTGCGCAGCCGCGTTATGCCGCGCCGCCGCGCATCGCCCAGCCGCGCGTGATCGTCGCCAGCAAAGTCACCGCCGCGCCGTCGCAGAATGTGCGCATGGCGACGCAGGAACCCCACACGACACGAGAAACCGCCGCGTCGCACCAACCGAAAACGCCGGGCCGGCGGCTGCCGTCATTCCGTTGGCCGGTGCATGGCCGCGTCATTGCCGCCTTCGGCGCGCATCCGAATGGCGTACAGAACGACGGCATCAATCTGGCGGTGCCGGAAGGCACGCCGATCAAGGCCGCCGATGACGGTGTCGTCGCTTACGCCGGCAATGAGCTGAAGGGCTACGGCAATCTGGTGCTGATCCGCCACGCCAATGGCTATGTTTCGGCCTATGCCAATGCCAGCCAGTTGCTGGTCAAACGCGGCGACAGGATGGCGCGGCCAGGTGATCGCCCATGCCGGCCAGACCGGCAACGTGTCCTCGCCGCAATTGCACTTTGAGATCCGCAAAGGCTCGACCCCGGTCGACCCGACCAAGTATCTGAGCGGGGCCTGAGTTGAGCGTTGCCAGGCGAAGTGGGAACCGGTCGCCGTCCGGGACGCGACGTCAAACTTAGAGGCGTTCAACGTTGCGTGAAACGGTGAACGCCTCAGTCTTTCAGGACGACGCCCAGCCGTCCGGCCAGTTCCTGAATGAACTGCCAGGCGACGCGGCCGGAGCGCGAGCCGCGCGTGGTCGCCCATTCCAGCGCCTCGCGTCGCAGATGCGTCGGCGTCGGTCTTGATGCCGTAATGGGCGACATAGCCGTCGACCATCGCCAGGTATTCGTCCTGGCTGCAGCGATGGAAGCCGAGCCACAGCCCGAAGCGGTCGGACAGCGACACTTTCTCCTCGACCGCTTCGCCGGGGTTGATGGCGGTCGAGCGCTCGTTCTCGATCATGTCGCGCGCCAACAGGTGGCGGCGGTTCGAGGTGGCATAGAGGATCACATTGTCCGGCCGGCCCTCGATGCCGCCTTCCAGCACCGCCTTCAGCGACTTGTAGCGGTGTCGTCATTGTCGAAGGAAAGATCGTCGCAGAACACGATGAAACGGAATGGCGCTGCGCGCGTAAGCGCCATCAGCGCCGGCAGGCTCTCGATATCCTCGCGATGGATTTCGATCAGCTTGAGCGCGACCGGCTCTGCTGCCGCGCGCGGCCGGCATTGAAGGCCGCGTGGGCGGCCTTCACCAGCGATGACTTGCCCATGCCGCGCGCGCCCCACAACAGCGCGTTGTTGGCCGGCAGGCCACGGGCGAAGCGCTCGGTATTCTCGATCAGCGATGTCGCGCACCCGGTCGATGCCCTTGAGCAGCGCCATGTCGACCCGGTTGACGTGCGGCACCGGCGCCAGGCGTCCGTCCGGGTGCCAGACGAAGGCGTCGGCCGCGTCAGATCGGGCGCGGCCGTGGTTCGGCGGCGCGAGCCGCTCCAGCGCGTCGGCGATACGCGCCAGCACGTCCGCGTCGCCGTCAGGCGGCGGCGGCTGTCCGGCTTGGCCGTTGGCGGCTTCGGCGCCGTTTGGCATGGGATTTCGACTTGGCTTGGACGGTGGTCGTTGGCCATGGGTGCTTTCGTCAGATTCGTACTGCTCTTAGCGGGCCGGCCTGCGCGCCTGCATAGCGGGCCTGGCCGGCAAAGGGCCCAAAATGGCGCAAAACGGCCATGATTGAGGGGTCTGGCGGCGTTGCAATTGGGCGGCGGCCGCTATAGTCCGCGCGAATTTACAGGCCGATAGCCGGCTCGAGGCCAGCGTACGCCGGGCCGATGTGCCTGGCGTCTTCAAAACCGCAAAGGAAAGCTTCCGATGTTCATCACGCCTGCATTTGCGCAAGGGTCGCTCGGGGGTCTGCTTGGCGGCGCCGGCGGCGACGGCAGCATGTTGATGTCGCTGCTGCCGTTCGTTCTGATCTTCGTGATCATGTATTTCCTGATCCTGCGGCCGCAGCAGAAGCGGGTGAAGACCACGAGGAAATGGTCAAGAACATCCGGCGCGGCGACACCGTCATCACCTCTGGCGGCCTGGTCGGCAAGGTGACAAAAGTGGTCGACGACGACCAGATCGAAGTCGAAATCTCCGACAGGGTGCGGGTGCGGCAGATGCGGCAGATGATCACCGATGTGCGCGCCAAGGGCGAGCCGGTGAAGGACGAGCGCGCCCGCTGATGCCGGCGTATCGCGTCCAGCGTCGCCGGCGCCGCATTCGTCCTAGATCGAATTCAAGTCGGCTCATGCTCTATTTCACGCGGTGGAAGGCGGCGGCGATCCTCCTCACGGCACTCGTCGTCTGTCTGTTTGCCGTTCCGAATTCCTTCCCAGAAGATGGTCGAGAGCTGGCCGGCATGGGCGCAGCGCCACGTCGTGCTCGGCCTCGATCTGCAGGGCGGCTCGCATATCCTGCTCGAGGTCGATTCCAATGCCGTGCGCAAGGACAAGCTCGACAACCCGCGACGACGTGCGCCGCGTCCTGCGCGAAGCCCGGATCGGCTATACCGGCCTGGTGGTGCGCGGCGACAGCGTCGAAGTCGCATATCCGCGAAGCCGACCGAACCGCAGCCGGCACTTGCCAAGCTGCGCGCGTTGTCGCAGCCGCTGGGCGGCATTCTCGGCGCCAACGGCCAGCGCAGCCTCGACGTCACCTCGGACGGCGGCGTCTGATCCGGCTGACGCTCCCGACGCGGCGCTCCTGGAGCGCGTGCGCCAGGCGGTCCAGCAGTCGATCGAGATCATCGAGCGCCGCGTCAACGAACTCGGCACCGTCGAGCCGTTGATCCAGCGTCAGGGCACCGACCGCATTCTGGTGCAGGTGCCGGGGCTGCAGGACCCGACCCGGCTCAAGGAACTGCTCGGCAAGACCGCCAAGCTCGACTTCCGCATGGTCGATACCGGCAACTCGGTGCCGAGCAGGCCGCGCAGGGCCGCGTGCCGCCCGACGACGAAGTGCTGTACAGCGCCAGCGCGCCCAAGACGCCCTATGTGGTCGAGAAGCGGGTGATGGTCTCGGGCGAGGACCTGACCGATGCGCAGCCCGGCTTCGACCAGCGCACCAGCGAGCCGATCGTCTCTTTCCGCTTCAATACCTCGGGCTCGCGCAAATTTGCGCAGGTGACCCAGGAGAATGTCGGCCAGCCCTTTGCCATCGTGCTCGATAACGAGGTGATCTCGGCGCCGGTGATCCGCGAGCCGATCCTCGGCGGTTCGGGCCAGATTTCCGGCAACTTCACGGTCCAGAGCGCCAACGATCTGGCGATCCTGCTGCGCGCCGGCGCGCTGCCGGCGCCGCTGACCATCATCGAGGAGCGCACCGTCGGCCCGGGACTCGGCGCGGACTCGATCGCCAAGGGCAAGATCGCGGCCTATGTCGGCTCGGCGCTGGTCATCGTCTTCATGCTGGTGACCTACGGTCTGTTCGGCCTGTTCGCCAATATCGCGGTGACCATCAACGTCGCGATGATCTTCGGCGTGCTGTCGCTGCTCGGCGCCACGCTGACGCTGCCGGGCATCGCCGGCATCGTGCTGACGGTCGGCATCGCGGTGGACTCCAACGTGCTGATCTACGAGCGCATCCGCGAGGAAGTGCGCGGCGGCCGCTCGGCGATTACCGCGATCGACGCCGGCTTCAGCCGCGCGCTGGCGACCATTCTCGATTCCAACATCACCACTTTCATCGCCGCCGCGGTGCTGTTCTTACATCGGCACCGGCCCGGTGCGCGGCTTTGCCGTGACGCTCGGCATCGGCATTATCACGACGGTGTTCACCGCCTTCACCTTGACCCGGCTGATCGTCGCCACCTGGGTGCGCTGGCGGCGGCCGCAGCGTGCCGATCTAAGCGCGAATGGAGGCGATCGCTATGAAGCCTGCTTCGCATCGTTCCCGACGACACCAAGTTCGATTTCATGCGCTTTCGGCGCATCAGCTTTCCGCTGTCGGCCTTGCTGTCGATCCTGGCGATCTCGCTATATTTCTTCCATGGCCTGAACTTCGGCATCGACTTCAAGGGCGGCACGTTGATGGAGGTGCGCGACCACCGCCGGTGCCGCCGATATCGCGAAAATGCGCGCGACCATCGCGGGCTCGGCCTCGGCGAAGCGCAGTTGCAGCAGTTCGGCGGCCCGAACGAAGTGCTGATCCGGATTGCCGAACAGCCGGGCGGCGACGCCGCGCAGCAGGTCGCGGTCACCAAGGTCAAGGCGGCGCTCGGCAACGACAGTCGATTACCGCCGCGTCGAGGTGGTCGGACCGCGCGTGTCCGGCGAGCTCCTGTCCAACGGCGTGATCGGCCTCGATGCTCGCGATCTTGGGCATCTTGATCTATCTGTGGTTCCGGTTCGAATGGCAGTTCGCGCTCGGCGCCATGATCGCCAACGTGCACGATATGGTGCTGACCATCGGCTTCATGTCGTGACGCAGATCGATTTCGATCTCACCAGCATCGCGGCGCTCTTGACCATCCTCGGCTATTCGCTCAACGATACCGTCGTCATCTACGACCGTATTCGCGAGATGCTGCGTCGCTACAAGAAGATGCCGATGGCCGATATGCTCAATGCCTCGGTCAATTCGACGCTGTCGCGCTCGGTCATCACCCACGTCACCGTGACGCTTGGCGCTTGCTGGCGCTGCTGTTGTTCGGCGGGCAGGCGATCCATTCGCTTCACCGCGACGATGATGTTCGGCGTGGTGCTGGTCGGCACCTATACCTCGATCTTCATCGCCGCGCCGATCCTGATCTATCTCGGCGTCGGCACCGGGCGCGATGCCTTGTCCCATTCAGCGAAGCGCAGCCGACAGCGATCCGGATGCGATCCCGGCGAAATTCATCGACGAGACGCCGGAAGGAAACGCCGGCGAAAAAACCGGCGGCGAAGCCGGCCAAGGCGCGCAAGCCTAAAGGCCGCCGCTAGTTATGGCGGACGGGCTCGGCAACGACGCCCCGCATCTGCCTGTCCCTGCGCCGATCGAGGCCTATGGCAATGGTGGCTTTCGCTTCGGCGGCATGTCGCACCGTGGCTCGTTGTTGTGTTTTCCCGACGGCATCTGGGCCTGGCCGGTGACGTCGCCGGCCGACCTGACCGAAGCCATGCTGGCGCCGGTTTTTGCCCGCGGCGAGGCGCTCGATGTCTTTCTGATCGGGGCGGGGCGCGACCCCTGGGCGTTGCCGCCGCAATTGCGGGCGCTGTTTCAGGCGCGTTCGATTTCCGTCGATGCCATGACGACAGGCTCGGCAGTTCGGACCTATAATATCCTGCTGGGCGAAAATCGCCGCGCCGGCGTCGGATTGATCGCGGTCGACTGATCCGCGTTTTGGGCCATCACATGCAAGCTCATTTCGACCATTGCGCCGCGCTGGTGCGCGAAGCCGACCGGGATCGTTATCTCGCGACTTTGTTTGCGCCCGCCGATAAGCGCGACGCGCTGATGGCGCTTTTTGCCTTCAACGTTGAGATTTCCCGCGTACGTGATGTGGCCCGCGAACCCATGCCCGGCGAAATCCGTCTGCAATGGTGGCGCGAGGTGTTGTCGGGCGAGCGCGACGGCGAGGCGGCCTCGCATCCTGTGGCCGCGGCTCTGATGGCGAGCCTCAAGCAATACGCGATCGCGCCCGACCAGCTGTCGGCGATCGTCGACGCCCACACCTTCGATCTTTACGACGATCCGATGCCGACCTTGGACGATCTCGACAACTACGCCGTAATGACGCAATCGGCGTTGCTTGATATTGCGGCCGCTATCCTTGGCGGCGGCGGTTTCGACGTCATGATGCTGATCCGTCAGGCCGGCATCGCCACGACCGTCACCGGCGTTCTGACCGGCTTGGCGCGTCATGCCGCGCGGCGGCAGTTGTTCGTGCCGCTTGAAGTGCTGGACCGGCACGGCGCCGACCGCGAAGATCTGTTCGGCGGCAAAGTCACCGATCGGCTTAAAAGCGCCTTGGGCGAATTTCGCCGCCATGCGCGGCGGCAGTTGATGGCGGCGAAGTCCGAAATGGACAACGCGCCGCAGGCCGTGATCGCGCCGATCCTGCCGGCGCTGCTGCCGTTGGCGCTGGTCGGACCAACATTGCGGCCGATGGAACGGCGCGGTTACGAGCCATTCGACGTGCCGCCATTGTCGTCATTGAAGCGGCAATGGCTGATCTGGCGGGCAGCGCGCAATCCGGCGCGGATTTTCGAGAGCTGATGCGCCTCGACGGGCCTTCGGATCAATTTCAGGGGCGAGACTGTGCTTTCGTCCCGATCCACAGGCGGGCTAGGATCAGGAAGTGGCCCACCATCAGCGGCGGCACAATCACCATCGGGATGTAATAGGTGGCGCCGAAATCGCCCGGAGCGGCAAAAGTTAGGCCGCGTGCAAAAGCATTGATGAAATCGGCGATGCCGACGAAACTGAATATCCATACGAGAGGGATCGCGAAGCGCGCATTTGCGCGCAGGGCGATGACCGATGCGAGAGCCAGGACGGCGGTGAGCAGGTCGCCGTAGGCGGTCGGATTGGCGAAGCGGGCATCCAAAGGTGCCGTTGTCACGCCATGGATCAGAAAGGACAGCCCCAGATAGCGGAAGCAATGGGGAAGAATCAGCGGGATCAGCGCATCGCGCGGCGAGGCCTTGCGCACCAGTGGCCAAACATACCATAGGCCGATAAGGGCTGATGCGAGGAGCCCGAGCGTGACGCTGAGCGGCAGAATGAATTCGACGGGTATCACCGCGTTTTCTCCGTGGAAATGGCGGGCGGCCGGAACTCGCCAAGAAAACCCGCTCCCACCATACGTTCCGCAGGACAGCGTCCAAACTAAGATTTGAACGCCGCGTGGATTATTCAGAAACTATTCCGCCGCATCGGCGCGGCTGCCGTTCATCCACTGCGCCAGATCGGAGAGCGCGCGGGCGGAGAGCGCGCTCTTGTTGGCGCGGTTCTTGGCCGAGCCGCGGCCATATTTGCGCGCGTCCTCTTGATCGTAAGAGGCCGGCTGCGCCAAAGGTGGGAAAAGTCCGAAATTGACATTCATCGGCTGGAACGACGAAGGACCGGCATCGATGCTTTCGAGATGGCCGCCGGTGATATGCGCCAATAGCGCGCCATGCGCGGTCGTCGGCGGTGGCGGGACCAAGGTCTCGTCGCGTTGTTCGGCAGCGGCAAAGCGTGCCGCCAGCAGACCGATGGCGGCGGACTCGACATAGCCTTCGCAGCCGGTGATCTGGCCGGCAAAGCGCCAGGCCGGATTGGCCTTCAGCCGCAAGGTCGCATCGAGCAGTTTGGGCGAATTGAGAAACGTGTTGCGATGCAGTCCGCCGAGCCGGGCGAACTCGGCGTTCTGCAAGCCCGGAATGGCGCGGAACACGCGCGCCTGCTCGCCATGCTTCAGCTTGGTCTGGAAGCCGACCATGTTGTAGAGCGTGCCGAGCTTGTTGTCCTGGCGCAGTTGCACGACCGCGTAGGGCTTCACATCCGGAGCGCGCGGATTGGTCAGGCCGAACGGCTTCATCGGCCCATGCCGCAGGGTCTCGCGTCCGCGTTCGGCCATGACTTCGATCGGCAGGCAGCCGTCGAAATAGGGCGTCTAGGCTTCCCATTCGTTAAACGCGGTCTTGTCGCCGGCGATCAGCGCGTCGACAAAGGCGTCATATTGTTCGCGCGACATCGGGCAATTGATGTAGTCGGCGCCGGTGCCGCCGGGGCCAACTTTGTCGTAGCGCGACTGGAACCAGGCTTGCTCCATGTCGATCGAGTCTTTGTGCACGATCGGCGCAATAGCGTCGAAGAAGGCCAGCGCTTTTTCGCCGGTGCGCTGCGCGATTGCTGCGGCGAGATCCGGCGAGGTGAGCGGGCCGGTCGCGATGATGACGCTGTCCCAATCATCGGGCGGCACGGTGATTTCGCCGCGTTCGAGCGTGATCAGCGGCTCGCCTTGGAGCGCTGCCGTCACGGCTGCGGAAAATCCGTCGCGGTCGACCGCGAGCGCGCCGCCGGCCGGCACCTGATTGGCGTCTGCCGATTGCATGATCAGCGAGCCGAGCCGGCGCATTTCCTCATGCAGCAGGCCGACCGCGTTGTGGTCCTTGTCGTCGGAGCGGAACGAGTTGGAGCAGACCAGTTCGGCATAGCCGTCGGTCTTATGCGCGGCGGTTTCGCGCTGGGGCCGCATTTCATGCAGCGTACCGGAATGCCGGCGCGGGCGAGCTGCCAGGCGGCTTCGGAGCCGGCGAGGCCGCCGCCGATAATATGAATAGGTTGAGGTTTTGATCGTCATGCTGAGTTCATTAAGCTGTCGGGTTCCGGGCGGCAATGGTGAGGTTCCAATGCGGGCGATTAATTGGTCCGGCTTTTTGGTCGCACTGTCCTGCTTCAAACCGGTTCTCCGGCTTTGGCCGGCACCGACATTGCGTCGGTGGCTGCCGCGACCTATCGCGATTTTTCACTCTCGGCGCCGACGCCATCATTGGTGACGATTTGCCACGGCTTTGGCTGCAAATTTCGCAACGAGGCCGTTCTAGCGGCCACGACCGCGCCGTTTGGCGCAATACTGGCGGCGGGCAAAGGTTCGGCGGCGGCGAGCGCCGCGCGATCGGGACTGCCGGTGCCTGGTTCGACCGGCGTGTCGGCCCCGCCGCTGGGACCAAAGGTCACGTCGCCCACGCCAACCGGGTCTATATGTTCGACAAGCGGCAACTCGATTGCGTCGATTCCAGCCGCAATACCACCAGCCTGTTATTGATGTTCGTAGCTCAATTTGCTGCGCTACCACGATGTGGTGGAGCCGGTGGCGCGCGGCTATATTTTCATGCGCCCGCCCCATGTCACCGCCGTGCTGCGCGAACGGCTACCGGCAAGGAATGGTCGGTCGACTCCTGGACCCGCGCCTATGGCCAGGCGCCGGAAATCATGCCGTTGTCGCGTTGGAAAACGCTCGATTAGCGGCGAGAGGCCTCAGACATGAAAACGCCCGCGAAGGCGCGGGCGTTTATCCGGTCAGACGCGATCAAGGCGATGGCTTAGCCTGAGTGGGCGGCATTCCAGGCGACACGCTCGATGTCGAGCGGCTGATACCGATGTCGTTGAGTTCACGGTCGCCGAGGCGGGACAGTTCTCTCACGCTGTGGTTATAGCGCTTCCATTCGGTGATGAAGCGGACGATGGCGAGCAAACATAGCTTTCTCTTTCCATTAGCTCCGGCCCGACGCCGGTTATTTGTGCAACAGACATAGTCTTGTTTGGCAATTTGAAAAGAAACAATGTTGCGCTGCAGCTAATCCTAAAACGCATAGCTTAAGTATCTGATACTTAATATAAAATACAAGAATTCGCCCTGTGGCGCTGTTTTGGACGGTGCCTATTTTTGCATCATACCCAGGCGTGCCGCAAATCTGCCAAAAGTCGTGCATTTTTGCCACATTTTGACTGGTTTTCACAAAACAGGAATAATAATACCGAGGCCTATACTAGGCTCTATTTTATCTGGCGTCCGATCTTGGGCCAGATTATCCATGCGTTAATGCATTGCTAACGTGGACTTGGCCGCGGCGACCGGGCCGTTTTGAATGTTCGGCTTGCGCCGGCCGAAAGTTCCTCAAAAGGGCGTGGCTGTGTAAATTGCCCGGCCCGGGGGAGAGGACGAGCGTGGCCCATTACCGTCGATCGCCGTCTTGTCGTGCCAGCGCTCGGTATCGGGCAAATTCTGGCGTGGGGGACGTCGTTTTATTTTCCGGCGGTCTTTGCCACCGCGATTGTCGCCGATACCGGCTGGTCGTTCGGGCTGGTCGTCAGCGGCACTTCGATCGGGCTGCTGGTTGCCGGGCTGATCTCGCCAAAAGTCGGCGGCCTGATTGCCCACCACGGCGGCCGGCCGGTCTTGTTGGCGAGTTCGCTGTTTTTTGCCGCCGGGCTGGTTGGTATCGGCGTGGCGCCGGTGTTGCCGGTGTTCATGGCGTTCTGGGTGGTCATCGGCCTCGGCATGGGGACGGGAACCTACGACGCGGTGTTCGCGACGCTCGGCCGGCTCTATGGCAACGACGCCCGTGGGCCGATCACCAACCTCACGCTGTTCGGCGGCTTCGCCAGCACGGTGTGCTGGCCGCTCAGCGCCTTCATGATCGAGCATACCGGCTGGCGCGTCGCCTGCCTGATCTACGCCGCGATGCATCTCGTGATCGTGCTGCCGCTGCAAATGGCGGTGGTGCGAAGGCGCCGGCCGAAGCGGCAACGGCCGGTACCGCGGCCGACGATGCCGCGCCGCAAGCGCTTAAGCCCATCGCCAATGAAAAGCTGATCTTCGCGCTGGTCGCGCTGGTGCTGTCGTTCAGCGCCGGCATTGGCTCGATCGTGATCGTGAACTTCATGATCTTCCTGCAGGCGAGGGGCGTCGACTACGCGGTCGCCGTCAGCCTCGGCACCTTGTTCGGCCCGGCGCAGGTCGGCGCCCGCGTCGTCGAACGGCTGTTCGGCGCCCACTACCACCCGATCTGGACCATGATCGTGTCCTGCGTGCTGATGGCGGTCAGCCTGCTCATGCTGCTCGGCAATGTCCCGATGCTGGTGCTGATCATTCTTGCTCTACGGCGCCGGCTTCGGCATTTCCTGGATCGGGCGCGGTACCTTGCCGCTGGCGATATTCGGGCCGGTGCGCTTTCCGCGCCTGATGGGCAAAATCGCCTTTCCGAGCCTGATCGTGCTGGCGCTGTCGCCATCGGCCGGCGCCTGGCTGATCGAGGCCGGTGGACCGGATGCGACCATCGGCGTATTGACCGGACTGGCCTTGATCAATGTGGTGCTGATCGGCCTGTTGTGGCTGTTGTGCCGCCGCCAAACGAGATCGGACACGTGACGATGCTGACGCTGCAAACGCTTTATTTTGAGGATCTTTCCGTCGGCCAGACCGAGACGGCTGGCCAAGCACGTGTCGTCATCCGATGTCGTCGGCTTTGCCGAAGTCACCGGCGACCGCAACCCGATCCATCTGTCGGAGCATTTCGCGGCGCAGACACCATTCGGTACCCGCATTGCTCACGGGCTTTACACCGCCAGCCTGATTTCGGCGGTGCTTGGCACCCGGTTGCCGGGACCGGGCGCGATCTACATTTCGCAAACCTTGAACTTTCGCGCGCCGGTCAAGATCGGCGACACCGTCGACGTCAGCGTCACGGTTGCCGAACTGATGCCGGAGAAATGCCGTGCCAGACTGACCTGCACCTGCGCGGTCGGCGACGATGTCGTGCTCGACGGCGAAGCCTGGGTGAAGGTGCCGTCGAAGGAGCAAGGCGGCCGTCCGCTGCCGCGGGTTTAACCGGAAAAATCACGCTGGGGCTTTGTCGTCCATTCAGACGGTATCACAATAGGTTGTATCGGAGTTGAGGCGCCGCTGTGATTGTCTGAAATATGCGGCGGCGAGGGCCCTTATGGACTTTGCCGGCCCCGTGTTAGGCGCGAGCAAGACGGACGTAGAACCCAAGATGCAGAGCTCTTGATGCAGGGCAGTTGGCAAATCTGGCGCGACCGGCGCGGGCGTCTGTCGCCCTTGCGGATCGCCGCCTTGGCGCTGCTGCTGTTTCCCCTGGCCAAGGCGCTGTTCGATGCCGGCGCCATCGTGCATGGCGCGCGACCGCTCAACGATCTCATTCATCGCGCCGGTTTCTGGGCGCTGGTGTTTCTTGGCGTGACGCTCGCGATCACGCCGTTGCGCCGGATCGCACGCTACGGCGCCTTGATCGACGTGCGGCGCATGCTCGGTGTCGGCACCTTTTGCTACATCGCCGCGCATCTGACGCTCTATGTTGCCGATCAAGGCTACGACTTGGCCAAGGTCGTGCACGAAATCAGCCATCGGGTTTATCTGATCGTCGGCGGCGTCGCCTGGCTCGGGCTGGCGGCCTTGGCGATCACCTCGACCGACAGCATGGTGCGGCGGCTTGGCGGCGTGCGCTGGCGTCGCTTGCATCAGGCGATTTACGCCATCGCGCTGCTGGCGCTGATCCACTATTTCCAGCAGACCAAGGCCGACGTCACGGTGCCGACTTTCGCCGCCGGTTTGTTCACCTGGCTGATCGGCTATCGGGTGCTGGCCTGGTGGCAGGACAAAAGCGAGTTGTCGAGCTTGAGCCTGGCCGGTCTCGCGGTGGCGGTGTCGGCGCTGGTGTTTGCCGGCGAGGCGATCGGGATCGGCATCGAGTTTCATGTCTCGCCGCTGCGCGTTCTCGACGCGGCATTTGATTTTAACGCCGGTATTCGGCCGGGCTGGCAAGTGCTGGCGGCGGGGCTGGTGGTCGTGGTGCTGGACCTGGTGCGCTCGCGCTGGAATAGTCGGCCGGCGCGGCAACGTCCGGTCGCGGCGGAGTAGCGGAAAGCGATGAGCACATTTGTCGTCTGTCACGGCGCCTGGTCGGCCGGCTGGGCCTGGAAGAAAATGCGGCCCTTGATGCGCGGTCGCGGCCACGAGCTGTTCACGCCGACCTATACCGGCATCGGCGAGCGCGCCCATCTCGCCCATCCCGATATCGATCTCGACACCCACATCGCCGACATCCTGGGCGTGCTGGAGTGCGAAGACCTCCATCGGCGTCAATCTGATCGGCCATTCCTATGGCGGCATGGTTGCGACCGGCGTTGCCGACCGGGCGCGCGGGCCGTATCGCCAAGCTGATTTATCTCGACGCTTTCGCGCCGCGAGGACGGCGACAGCGTCATGGATCTGGTGCCGCACGAAGCCCGCGCGCAGCGCCAGGCCCGCACGCCCGGACGGCTGGCGCATTCCGCCGACGCCGATGCCTGCTCGACACCGCGCCGGAAGACGTCGCATGGTGCCAGCCGCGTCGTATGCCGCAGCCGGCCAAGACCTTCGAGCAGAAATTGACCTTGCAGAATGGCCCGCTGACGTTGCCGCGGCATTACATCTATTGCACGCGGATCACGCCCGGCGACCGCTTCCGCCGCTTTCTCGAACGCGCCCGGCGTGAAGGCTGGGGCAACGATGAAATCGACGCCAGCCATAACCCGCACATTACCTGCCCTGAGGTTCTGATGGGGCTGTTGGATCGCGCCGCGGTTTAAATCTTGCGGCTGTCATAGGCCCAGTGCAGCAGCGCTTGGCGCTGGCGTGGCCGGCACAGCAGATTGCCCGGTTCGCAATTGATCTCGATCTGCCGGATGTGACGGCGGATCGCCTTCCAGCGGCCGATCTGGCGGGCATCTTCGGCCGGCATGCGGCGGCCCATGTAATAGCGGCAGTACCACTGAAACCAGCCGCGCGGGTCATCCGGATGGATCCAGCCTTTGCGCCGCCATTCCGACAAGGGCTGGCTGGCTTCGACATTGAAAAAGTTCAGTGCCTTGTCGCGCTTGGCCGAAGCAAGCTTGGCCTTGGCAAACCAACTGGCGGGGAACTCACGCTTGCAATCGGTCATGTATTTACCGCCGAAGATGCCGAGCTTGAGCATTTCGGCCGGCGTCAGTTGCGGCTTGAACTCTGGATCGAAGCTGCGCCCGACCGGCGCTGTCAGCACGTAGCGGTAGCCCTTTTGCATCTTGTCATTGACGGTGACGGTGCGCTTTTGCCGCTTCATGTCGCCGAGCATGGGATGAAAAAACGCGGCAAGTCAAAGCGGAACCGACTTGGCGCGCTGTGTTATCGACAGGTGGAAGAACGCGCGGGGCGTTGGACACGGTGCCCGCTAGATCGACGCCTGTTCGCGTTCCGCAACCGGCGTCAAAACATCGGGCGACAAGGCGTCGGGCCGGCGTTGCCACAACGGCCTGAGGTGGCCGGCGGCCTTGACCAGCGGGTTGACCCATTCGCCTTTGAAGGTGTGTGGGTCCGGATGGTCGGCGACGCCGAAATGCAACGGCTCGCGCTCCTTCGACGGAAGGTACAGCGTGCCAAACAGCCAGTCCCACAGCGCCAGGCAGCTGCCGAAGTTCTTGTTGAAGTGCTTGGGATTGTCGGAATGATGCACCTGATGGTGCGCCGGCGACACGAAGATGCGTCCGAGCGCGCCGCGAAACGAGATCCAGATATGGGTGTGCTGTAGATGAACGTAAGCGTGGATGAACAGCACGAGAATAATGTTGGTGTCCGACAGCGCGTATTGATAGGCGGTCTCGCCGAACGTGTAGTGGCCGAGCGCGCTGGCGACCCCGGTCGAGAGCGCCAGCATGTTGGCGAACAGCCAGGAGTCGAGCGGATGAATCCGGAAATTGGTCAGCGGCGTCAGCACGTCGGCGCTGTGATGGGATTTATGGAGCTCCCACAGCATCGGCACTTTGTGGCTGAGCCAATGATTGACCCAATAGCCAAGCTCATAGGCCAGAAACAGCATCACGGTGATGACCGCGCGCGGCACATAAGCCGGCAAAGTGGTCGGCGTCATCGGGCCGAACAGCGCGACCAGGCCCGCGATGATGCCGTTTGAGATCGTCTGATAGGACAAGACGGCCCAGCCGAACACGATGCCGAAGGTAAACACGTTGAAGAACATGTAGCCGATGTCGGCCTGGCTCGATTTGCTGTTGACGATGCGGCCGGGAAACAGCGCGCGCAGGACGGTGCGCCAGCGAACGCGGCGGCCGCGCTTGCGACGTTGCCAGACGATGAACAGCACGGCGATCGTCAGCGCCGACGCCAGCGACGTCAGCGACAATTGCGATCCGACCGAGAACAGCAGGTTGCCGATCTGGTCGAACAGAAACGATATGCTGGCGGTGAAATCCAACGCAAACTCCGGGGATGAAACCCAGAGGCCAATGTCTTACCGAAGGGTAAAGATTGCGTTAGAGGCTAAGCGAGCAAATCGGCATATTCCGTGTGTTTGGCGATATACGCCTTCATGAAAGGGCAGAGCGGCTTGACTTTGGCACCTTCGGCCCGGGCAAGGTCGAGCAGCCCGGCCGCCAGTTTTGAGCCGATGCCTTTGCCGTTGAGGGCCGCCGGCACTTCGGTATGCAGGATGGTGAGCACCCCATCCGCGCGCTTGTATTCGGAAATGGCGGTGTGGCCCAGGACATCAAGCTCGAAGCGATGGCGCTCGGTGTTGTCATGAACGGGATTAGACATGCGTCACCATTCTTGCACAATTATGACCTAGCCATTCCATCGATTCCCATCCTCGTATTTGCAAGGTGTTTTCATGCCGAGCTTGACCCTCTACCATGCTTCGCCGTCGCGGTCGTCCGTCATTTTGTGGATGCTGGAGGAGATCGGTCAGCCTTACGACATCAAACTATTGAAGCTGTCCGATGGCGACAACTTGAAGCCGGACTACCTCGCCATCAATCCGATGGGCAAAGTGCCGGCGCTTAAACACGGCGACACGATTATTACCGAAGTGGCCGCGATCTGTACTTATCTCGCCGATGCTTTCCCCGACAAGAATTTGAGCGTGCCGATTGGTACGCCGAAGCGCGGCGTCTACCTCAAGTGGTTGTTTTTTGGTCCCGGTTGCCTGGAGCCGGCGGTGATCGATCGCGCCGCCCCGCGCAAGGAAGAAGCGCGCCGCGCCATGCTCGGCTATGGCGACTTCGACACCTGCATGAATGTTGTCGCCAAGGCGGTGGAGAAGGGCCCCTGGCTGATGGGCGAACAATTCACCGCCGCCGACGTGGTCATCGGCGCCAACATCCGTTGGGGCATGATTTTCAAGATGATCCCGGAGCGAAAAGAATTTATCGACTATGCCGCGCGCATCGCGGCGCGTCCGGCGGCGCAGCGCGCTGAAGCCAAGGACAAAGAGTTGGGCGCGGCTTGAGGCCGGCGTTCAGTCGCGGCCTTCGTCGGGGATGTTGAGAAGCCGGCCGCAGGCCTTGCAATGCACGGCGTCGACGTCGTGGCGCAGCAGGCCGCAGTCAGGACAGCGGTATCTGACCTTGCTCGGGCTGATCAGCGCCTTCGCCAGATTGAAGAACAAGGTGACGCCGAAAATCATGATCGCCACCGAGACCAGCCGGCCGACCGTTCCCTCGAGCGTGATGTCGCCAAAGCCGGTGGTGGTGAGCGCGGTGACGGTGAAGTAAAGCGCGTCGGCGTAATTGGTGATCTGCTTGTTGCTGTAGTGCTGGGTCTCGTAGACGATGCCGGTCATCAGGAAGATGAAGATCGCCAGATTGGTGACCGCGAAGATCACGTCCTCATTGCGCCGGAAGAAATGGCTGTCGGCGCGTAACTGAGTCAGCAGATGATAGGTGCGCAGCAGCCGCGCGGTGCGCAGGATGCGCAGGAAGCCGACGCCCTCGCCAACCACCGGCGCCAGGAACGAGGCGATAGCCGCGACGTCGGCCCAGGTCGCCGGGTGCAGCAGGTCGCGCAGCCGCGTTTGACTGATCATCATGCGGGCGCCGAAATCGGCCAGGATTGCGAGTCCGAAAATGACATCGCAGGCTTCGATCAGGTCGTTGCGGGGAATAAAGGTGGTGCCGACGATGAACAGGATGGTGACGATGTCGAAGGCCAGCAATGCATAGCGGAAACGATAGCCGAGCTTGCTGTTCGATTCGTACAGGCGACGTAACGTCGCCTCCAGGGCCGGCATAGAGAATCCCTTCGGCTGCTCTTTGGACCGTTACAGTAGCGCGAAAGCCGTCAGGGCAAAAATGCTTTGCCGGGCGGGGCGGGGCGCCTCGACCGGCAAATAAAATCAATAAGCCAAGCCGAACGGCCAAATCGAGTGTTCGATTTGTGCCGTTCGAATGGTCAAGCGTCAGTCGCGTTCATTAAGCAACGCGGGACTGCGTCTCGACGAGCGTCGGACGCGCGCTGGCCTGCTTGTGCATCGCCAGATCGTAGTAGTGGCGCATCACGAACTGACGCACCGCCGAGGAGAGGTTGGAGGTATCGCGGATCTGATCGATGCTGTTGATCAGGGCCGACACCGTGACGTTCTTTTCCGCCGACAGGTCCTTGAGTGCCTGCCAGAACGGATCTTCGAGGCTGACGCTGGTCTTGTGACCTTTGATGACAATAGAACGCTTGATGACCGATGATTTCATGGTCGCTCCAGTAGGTTCGAATGGGGGGACTGCTGCGACGCAGTTGAGGCTGCTTCGTTGCAGCCGAATTGGCCGGACCATGAGGTAAAATTCTGGCAGCCGATAGCCGGCAGAAATTCGACGGTTGCACAGAAATTGTCGATTTGCCGGTGCCGGGCTGCGGATTTCGCAGCAATGTCACAATATTTGCCGGTGGGGCGCCAGCGGCGGACAAAATTCGAAATCAGGAGCCGCATACCGTCTTCGGGGCGACGATTTCTATCGGTATCATAAGCCTTACGCCGAAATTTTTTTGGCGGGCTCACTGGTTTTTTTGACAAGCTTGAGGCGGTTCTCCTTGCGGGTCGGATAGACCCCGGCTTCGCCGTCCGGCAACACGAAAAACTCGACGCCGCCGGCCGAAAGCGAGTCTTTCACCAGCACCAGGGCGTCGGTGGCGTTCTTGTTGGCGCCATCGTTGGCCTCCAGCCGGCGCACGACGCCGGCCGACAGGCCGGTGCGATCGGCCAAGTCGCGTACCGACCAGTTCAGAATGCCGCGCGCTGCCCTGATTTGAGCACCGGTCAAAAGCGAGGCACTGGCGCCGTCGGTCGCTGCCTGCGAATGGATATACAGCGACAGCCCGATCCATTCCCGGACCGTGCCGTCGTCATTGAGCATCGGGGCGACGTAGCTGCGCCGCCACTGGTAATTGCCCTCGGCGTCGCGCGTGCGATACTCGTTGGTATAGGCCGTCCGTTTCGCTACCGCTTGGCGCAACACCTGATTGCGCTTTTCGACATCGTCGGGGTGCAGCATTTTCTGCCAGTTGGTGCCGAGGTACTTGGCCGGGTCGGCCGCCGTCTTTTCGTTGCCCATGATGAAGTCGGTAATGTTGCCGTCGGAGCGCGCGGTCCAGATCGAGCCGCCAACGCCTTCCATCAACGCGCGGATGCGGTCGAAATCGATCTGCGAAGCATGCAGCTTCTCGACGTGCTGGGTGATGTCCATCACGACGCCAATCACCCGCGTGCGTTTGCCAGAGCTGTCGACCAGGACTTCGCCGTGAAGCGCCAGCGAGCGGACGTGGCCGTTGCGGTGGATGACGCGGAATTGCCGGTCGAACGGCAGGCCCTGATTGAGCAGATGATGGATTTCGGCCAGCGCCGGCAAATCGTCCGGATGGGCGACGGTTTCGAACGTCGCGAAGGTCAGCGGTGGCGCCACGTTGTCGGGATTCCACGACGACGCATTCAGGCCGAGCAGGCGATAGGTGTTGGGCGAGCAGTCCATCAGCCCGGACGCGAGGTCGACCTGCCAGAGGCCATAGCCGACCTTTTCCTCGGCGAACCGGATGGTGTCGTTCGCGGCGTCCTTGCCTTGGAACAGGGCAAACATGGCTGGCGGTTCTCCCACGAGACCTGTGGGACGGTTACAAAATACCGGGCCGTCGGCAAACAAAATTTGTCGATTTTGGCAAAAAAACTCAGGTTCAGTGTAAAAATTTGTCGCCGCAGTGCAAAGAGGACCTCGCGGGCGGTGAAAATTGTCGCAATACCTGGCCAAAGCGGGGCCCGATAGCAATCAGCGGGTCCCGGGCACGCCGCCGCACGCTCGCGAATTCGAAAAGCCGGACGCGGTCTTTAAAAAGACGGCGCCCGGCTTTGGAAAAGGGGAAGCGGCTTAGACTTCGCGGGTCGGCAGGTGGCTCATCGGCGACTGCTTGGCCAGTAGCTTGTCGTGCCATTCGCGCGGCAGGCAGGCGCCGAGGCACCAAGCGACCGGTGCGCTCAGCACCAAGCTGACCGCCATGATGATGGCGACCCAGAAATCGGCATTCTGCTTCAGCGGCGGAAACAGGCTGGTGACGTAAACCGCGATGGTGAACACAATCAGATTGAAGGTCGTGTAGAACAGCAGGGCGATCTGTTTCCGGATTCCGGTCGTCATTCACTGGCCTTTCGTTTCCTCGTGGGGCGGAGTTGGCCTCCGCGCTTGATCAGAGCTGTCCATCGTAAGACGGAGCCCGTCGCATCGTCTGATTTGCATATGATGAGCATAAGCCATCGGTGAGGCAATAAGTTTCACGCGCGACTAGCGCACCAAATGTGCTGCAACGCGTCGTAGTTGCGCACGCAACCGTCTCCGGTCGCGTCGGAAATGACGGTCCCCTAGCGTGCTATCGCCGCTTCAGGCCTTGCGTCGCCGCGCTAAGCGATCAGCAGCGCGGGCAGAAATTCATCGACCAGCCGCTCGTCAAATTTAGGCCGCGGGTCGATCGGCTGAAATGCTTCGGTTTCAAAGCGGTGGCTGCAACGCGTGCAGGTCCACAAATTGATGATCGCCTCTTCCTCGCTGAAATATTCCGACCATTCCGGCGCGACCAACTGCTCGCCGCAGCGCGGGCAAACCGAGGCATCAGCGGAACCACGCAGGTCTGCAACGGCCGTCATGATAGCCTCCCATATCCTGACCTGCATGTTTCATCGTGTCCGCCGCGGCGGCGAAACAGGCGGTCGGTTCTTTGGTCACGTGGCCGGCGCCGGCGTGAGTGGTCGCGCGGTGTGACGTGAGAGGATGCTCCCGGCCGCATGCACGCGCCCGTGAGCATCCTCGCCACGATTGACACTCGGGATGACTCCGAAGCTCCTCAGCCGCGAGCATTCCCAATGCCGCGAACAGCGAAGGCCAAATGGAGGCCGGCGCCATTGATCCACATCAGACAGGGCTTCTGACCTGTTTCAGGTCGCGTCCGGTGGATGCGGCACGCGGCGCGGTGGCGACGCCATTCCCGGATTTCGCTGCGCTCATCCGGGCTACGCTTGCGCCGTACCAGCTACGGCTTCAATGGCGCCAACGCGTCCGGCCGCTTGATCTCGATTTCGACGAAGGCCATCGGTTGGTCCGCGCCGTTCATGACGTCGTGCTCGATGCCGGCCGGGCGCTGATAGGATTGCCCGGCTTTCAGCCGCACCTCGGAGACCTCGCCGCCAGCTTCGATTTTCATCACCGCGTCGGTCAGCAGCACGACGAAATAGGGCCAGCCGTGCGTGTGAAAGCCGGTAGTGGCGCCGGGCGCGAAATCCCAGCGCGTGATGCGCACGGTGGCGTCGTCTTGTTGGACCGTGGGCACGCCGGGCGAGGTGCGTTTGAAGGGCATGGGATTGATCGAGGTAGGCTGACAAATCGGCACCAAAAGCTATGTTGCACTGTCCGGATTGGCCTGGCGTTCTCCGCAGTGTTTGTTCCACATCGTCCGATAGGCCTGCTCGACAGCTCTCGTATATGCCGCCGGGCTAAAGCGCTTGTCGATCAGATTGGGCAGCTCTTGACGGATCGACCTGAGGTGGTCGGCGGTCGATCGCAACGCGATTTCCACGTATTGATCATCGTCGGCGGCGACCCAGTCGCCCATCCCGACCGCCGACAGAATAGCGCCGCCCACTCTGCTGGTCATTCCATTGCCGAGCTTCGCCACGACCGGCACGCCCATGTGTAACGACTCCCAAGTGGAGATGCCCCCGCCATGCGGAAAGGGATCGAGGCAAATGTCGACTTGTCGGAAAGTCGCCAGATGTTCCTCGCGGGAGGTTGATCCGATAGAGACATATCCGATCCCGCGCTATTCCGTGGCGAGCAAATTTTTCCAGGAGCATGTTTTGAACGGGGGCATCGTCGAGCGCGTAGTCCTTGATCAGCAATCGCGATGTGACATCGGACTGCAGAATCCGCGCCCAGACGCCAATCGCAGCGCTGGATAACTTGCTCACCCTGTTGAGAAAACCGTAGGTCAAATACCCATTTGAATGCGACGGGCGGCTCTGAGCACCGTAACGCGGCTGGCGGCGGTTCGATGATCATCACGGACGGAAGGTCGTAAATCTGCTCCGCGAAGAGATGGCGAACTTCCGAGGGGATAATGACGGGATCGGACAACAGATAATCGATTGTCGGCATGCCGGTGCCGGTCGCATGCCCCCAGGCGCTCACCTGGATCGGCGCTGGTTTGCGCGCAAACGCGCGAAGCCGGTTGCCGTAGGAATGCCCTGACAGGTCAATCAGGATATCGACCTTATCGGCCCGGATGCAATCCACCAGCCGATCGTCGGACCACTGTAAAACGTCTCGCCACTGGTCGGCGACCTGCCGAAAGGATTTGGTCATGTCATCCTCGGTTGCCGATCCGGAATAACAAATGACTTCGAATTGGGTCTTGTCGTGGTTCTCTAGAACGGGCAGCAAGGCGAACGCGGCAGAGTGCGTTTTGAAGTCGGCGGACACGTAGCCCACGACGATCCGCCTGGCCGGATTGCGATTGTTTTCGTATTGCGATGGGCGCTGCGTCGAAATTTTCGACCCGACCTGGCGCCACCATTCGGATCGTGCCGCCTGATGACGCGCGAAGTCGCCATCGGCGCTGAAATCCAGGCTAAATATCTTGCTCGAGAGCGCCACCTCGTCATCCGGTTTGATCGCGAGCGCGAGATCAAAGTAGGAAACGGCGGTTTCCGCGTCGCCTTGACTGGCGTGGCATTGAGCAAGCTGAGTAAGCGCCTTGACGGAGTTGGGATCAATCGCGAGGGCGTGCTGGCAGGCCGCTGTCGCGTCGGCTAATTTTTGGGTCAACATCAGGATGTTGGCGCGCCCGAGCCAAGCCAGAATTTCCTCCGGGGCGATCGACAGCGCCCTGTCATAGCTTGCGAGTGCATCGTCGAGCCGTCTCAAATTGAGCAGCGCTTCGCCGCGATTGACCCAGGCCTCGGCGAAGTCTGGATTGATGGCGAGCGCGCGATCGAAATCGGCAATTGCCTTGTCTGCTTCCCTTAAATCCTTGAACGCGGCGCCGCGATTAGCGATGGCCGGCACATAAGCGGGCTTTAACGTCAAAATCCTATCATAGCACGTAATTGCATCGGCAATTCTCCCGAGCTGGTGCAGCGCGTTGCCTTTGTTGTTCAATGCGTTCACATGATCCGGATCGATCGCGATCGCCTTGTCGAAGCTTTCGATTGCTTCGCCAACACGCCCGAGCTTCGACAACGCGTTGCCGCGGGCAAAATGCGCGTCGGCGAAATCCGCCTGAATGGCGATTAGTTTGTCGAAGCAGGCCAGAGCCTCATCGTGTTGTTGCGACGCGGCCAGCACGATGCCCAGATCGTAAAGCGCGATCGCAGATTTCGGATCGGCCAGGAGAGCCCGCTTGAGGCAACGGACCGCCGACAGGGAATTGCCGAGCCTGGTGCTCGCACAGGCCGAGCCTGTGCAGAGCCTGAAAATGGTTTGGGAGCTTTTTCAGGACTTTTTGTAGCCAAGCTGGGCTTCGGCAATCTGACCGAATTGGTGGTACGCCGACGCCCGCTCGAACAAGGCCTTGACGTCGTCACTCTTTCGATAGGCTGGCGCCGCGCTGGCAAGCCTCTGACTTCCAAGGCGCATTCGAAGGTCTCTTTCTGCCGCGGCGATATCGGTCCCAAAGCACCAGCCCTGGCTTGCGGCGGGATGGTTCGTCGGCGCGGGGAAGTCTCGGCGACAGGCGTAAATAAGTTGTTAACCATGTGTTGCGGCGCGTATGGCGGGCTTCCGCATAACGATCTCGCCGCCGCCGCCGCCTCATGGGCCTGGCATGCCACGGCTGATCGGGTGGCTCGGCCTTGAGCCGCACCTCGGAGACTTCGCCGGCGGCTTTGATCTTCATCACCGCGTCATTCGCTTGAAACGAAGCGCGTGCGGGAGGGGCTCCGCGGCCGCCCCGGATTTCGGCTCTCGTCTGGAATACACTCATAGATTGTATTTTAATATAAATAAATTTAAGGTGGCGCTATCCCTAGAAAGGTGTATTTTTCATTTGCCACACGCAACACGGGAGGTTCCTATGGCAAATTCCAATTATCCGAGCTTCAGCGTCGATGCGATCAACCAGGCCCTCGAGGCGGCGCAGAGGCACAGCGCGGCGCGCAGGCCGTCGCTCGTCAATCACGAGACCCTGCTCGAGGACGGCGCCCTGAAGCTGTCCGCGCAATGCATCAGCGTGACGGTGCAGAACGGCCAGGTGTGCCTCAATCTGCCGTTTGGCATTGGGAGCGTCTGTCTCCCCATTCCGGCGATATTTCCCAACGGCACGGCGGCCCAAGCCTGTCTCGACATCTGCACAAAATGGGGCATCCCCTGCGGTGTTGAGGTCACGGTCTCGGTCGCCGGCCACGTCGTCGTCAAAAAGAACTTCGGCTGCAGCTGTTAGGCCGACCGTTCGCCCCGACCACGGCGTCGCCCGCAAGGCGCGAAGCTGAACGCATGACTGGCGGCGCGGCCGGTAACGGCCGTGCCGCATCGCGTGGCTTGCGACGCGTCTGCCGGGTGTGGCCGCTGTCGCGTTCATCAGCTTTGCCGCGTGGCGGCAGGTGCTGTTGGCGCGGGGCTCGACAGGCCGAGCAGGTTGGCGGTGCGACGCCGCGCGATCGCGAGCGACGGTTACCGATCTCGGCTTACCATCTCGTCTTGCCGTCTCGTGTGGGCCGACACCATCAAACATCAGCGATGCCTCTTATAAGTATCGCTCTACCCCCATGCGCGCGCCGCCACCCGATAGGGTCACGGCCTCGACGGGACGCCGTGCCGGCGACAGGTGCGGTTTGACCGTCTCGTCTGCACGGGAGATCTCCTCGATGAACAAGCATGCGATGCCGTGGCTCACGGTGCCTGCACTGGTTTTCACGCTGCTCGCCGCGCCATGTCAGCGCCTCCACGTCGTTTGGCGCGGTGGCGCAGGCGCAAAGCGCTTGCGCGACGCTGGTCATCACCGGCCATCCGTCCTATCCGCCGGTGGCCTGGGCCGCGCAGAGCAAAATCGTAGGCGCCGCGCCCGAACTGGTGAGCGCGATCGCGGCCAAGCTTGGCGTCAAGGACGTGGTGTCGAAAGACTTCGCGTCATGGGAGGGCGCGCAGGAGGCGGTGCGCCAAGGGCAAGCCGACGTCATCTTCGGCATCTACAAGAACGATGAGCGCGCGAAATATCTCGACTATATCGAGCCGCCCTTCATGACCGACCCGGTGGCGATCGTGGTCCGCAAGGGCGAGAGCTTTGCCTTTGCCGAATGGAGCGACCTCAAGGGCCGCAACGGCGTGACCAACGCGGGCGAGAGCTTTGGTGACACGTTCGACGCCTATATGGCCAAAGACCTGAACGTGATGCGCGCCGGCGGCGTCGACAAGGCGTTCGCTGCGCTGCTGGCGAAACAGGCCGACTACATGATCATCGGGCTTTATCCGGGCCGCACCGAAGCCAAACGCCTCGGCATTGCCGGCAGGCTCGCGTTCCTGCCCAAGGCGCTGGTCTCGGCCGACATGTATGTCGCGTTCTCGAAGAAATCAAAATGCGGCGCGTTGCGGCCCGGATTTGCCGCGGACCTCAAGGCCGCGGTCGACGACGGCACGGTGGCGAAATTGCTGAAGGCGGCGGAGAGGCGGAAGGGGCGATAGATTTTTTCGACCCGGTCGAGTCATGGCCGGGTTACGGCTTCGCCTGCACCAACGCGTCCGGCTTTTTGATCTCGATCTCGACGAAGGCCATCGGCTGGTCCGAACCGTTCATGACGTCGTGCTCGATGCCGGCCGGGCGCTGATAGGATTGCCCGGCTTTCAGCCGCACCTCGGAGACCTCGCCGGCTATTTCGTATCGCATGACCGCGTCGGTGAGAAACACGACGAAATAGGGCCAGCCATGGGTGTGAAAGCCGGTTGCGGCGCCGGGCGCGAAATCCCAGCGCGTGATGCGGACGGTGGCGTCGTCCTGCTGGACGGTCGGGATCGCGGGTGAGGTGCATTTGAAGGGCATGGGGTTTAGTGTGCCTTGTAGGGTGGGTTAGGCGCAACGCGCCATAGTCCACCGTAGCATGTTCCAAGCGCCAGGCTGCGCGCTCACGCAGGGACGCGGCGCCCGCGCCGGTACGGCACCAGGAACACGGCCGCGACCGGCACATGCAGCAGCACGCCGGCGACCAGCAGCAGGCCGATCTCGCCACCCGACAGCATGCCGGCGGCCGCCTCGTGCGCCAGCATCCAGATCGTGAACGGCAGGAACAGCACGATCGAGGTGACGAGCCCCGGATTGTAGCGCCGGAAGCGCGCCAACGCGCCGATATGCGTCAGCGCGTTGATCAGGGTCAGCCCGACCCAGGCGAGGCCCACCCAGCGCAGCGCGTGCGGCCACGCTACCGCGAGCGCGACCGGCAGCCACACGAAGCCGACATTCACCAGCGCGACGCCGCCGATGCCGACCGGCCAGTTGCTGTCGCCGCTCTTGAACGCATAGGCGTTGGTGAATTGGCGGAAGCCGCCCGGCCACAGGTGCTCTTCGATCTGGTGCACCATGTAGATGATGAGCAGCGCCGCGAACAGCGCGCGCTCGCCGGTCGGCGCCTGCCGGAACGCGGCCACCCAGGCGACAAGGCCGACGACGATGAGCGGCGGCAGGGCCTTCTGCCAGTTGTCGGCGATGGCGGAAAGGAAAGGCATGGGGCGCGTCCTTGTACTTAAGCGAATGCGCGCCCCGCGCTGGAAGGGGATCAAGCGGCGCGCGATCGCGCAGGGCCGTGCGGATTCGCAGAAGGCGCATGTTACCGCACCGGTACCGCCGGCGAATTACGTTTCGGTAATCTGCCCTGAGGGGCCAACGCGCCCGCTGCCGGCGCGCCGTCGCGGCGCTGACAGCGGCGTCATGCCCGGACATAGCCGTCCAAGGGACGGCGTCGCTTCGCGCGCCTATGTGCCGGGCATGACGGTGGAAAGAGCTGCCGCCTTTCCGGCGCGCGGCCGGCACGCTACAAACACGGCCATGTCTTTCCCCTGGCTGATGGCGCTCGACTGGATCGGCACTGCGATCTTCGCGGTGACCGGCGCGCTCACGGCCTCGCGCAAGCAGATGGACGTGTTCGGCTTCATCCTGCTCGGCTCGGCCACCGGCATCGGCGGCGGCAGCCTGCGCGACATGCTGCTCGGGCAACTGCCGGTGTTCTGGGTCAAGGAGCCGGCGGCGCTGGCGATCTGCGTCGCGGTGTCGGTGGCGACCTTCTTCCTCGCGCATATTCCGGAGTCACGCTATCGCGCGCTGCTCTGGCTCGACGCCGCCGGCCTGTCGCTGTTCTGCGTGGTCGGCGCCGACAAGGCATTGGTCGCCGGCACGAACGGCTTCATCGCGGTGGCGATGGGGATCGCGACCGCGTGCTTCGGCGGCATCATTCGCGACCTCTTGGGCGGCGAGAGCCCGCTGATCCTGCGCAAGGAGATCTACGTCACGGCGGCGCTCGCCGGCGCTTTGGTGTTCGTGTCGGGCGTGCAGTTCGGCGCGCCGTGGCTCGCGTCGGCTGCGGCGGGCTTTGCCACCTGCCTTGCCGTGCGCGCGCTGGCGCTGCGCTTCCACTGGTCGCTGCCGGTGTACCGGGCGCGGGAAGGACGGACGGCGGAGGAAGTGGAGAAGATAAGGGAGTAGGGGCAAATATTTGAATTTGCAGAAGTTTTGTAAGAAAATATTTTTCGGAATTTTCTTGCTTCTCGATCTTGGAACCCCGATCTTAGCAATAACCATTGGCAGTGACCTGGCGATCGGGTCGGCACGTAGCTTTAGGCTGCATGGCGTACCCTTTGGACGTATACCGTTGCTGTAAAATGCCACGGGACTGCGTTTCGGTTGGCGACTTCCATTTTATTGGATCGCAGGTCGCCAGTGGGGAACGATGGAGATGTCCAATGCGCAATCAAATTGCACGTTGGGCGCGCCTTGTTCGGATCGTTGCGGGGGCTTTGCTAGCTGTACTTAAAGTTATCGAAGTCATCGTCGACCTTCTGAACAAGGGCGCCAACTGCAATGCCTCCTATTATCGAGAACTACAAGTTTAAGTATCAGTCTCGCGGTAAATGGATTTACGTTCCGAGCGTTCATTGCGAACGGCGCGCAACGCATATCTTGAAATATTTTCGCCGTAACATTGAGTTTCCGGATTATTTCTACCATTATAAAGCCGGTGGGCACGTCGCGGCGTTACATGATCATTTAAAGAACGAATTCTTTTTCAAGATTGATATCAAGAACTTCTTTTACTCGATAGCTCGCAACCGAGTGCAGCGCGCTTTGGCCTCATGTGGGCTGAATGGCGCTCCGACTTACGCAAAATGGTCCACGGTGCGTTCCCCTTATGAAGACGGCCCACGGTACGTGCTTCCGATCGGATTCTGGCAATCGCCGCACGTCGCTAGCCTTGTTCTTATGAAATCCCTTGTTTTTGACGCCATGGAGCGAGCCCGGGAAATGGGAGTGATGTTATCGGTCTATCTTGACGATATAATCGGCTCCCATACGGATGAGAACAAATTGCATCAGGCCTACGAAAACATTCGAGAGGCCTGCGTATTGGCGAATCTCATTTCTAATGCTGACAAACTCGTCCCTCCCAGCAAAGCCATCGTTGCTTTTAATTGCGACCTAACCAGAGGTTCGGCGCAAGTTACCGATGAAAGAGTGGCTCGTTTCTTTGAGGTAGAGCACACGGCGTCCTCTTGGCGCGCGTTTGAGGCCTACATGGATCGCGTGGCTGGTGGCGGCGCATAAGGCGCAAAGCGCAGCGGATTTTGCCGCCGCTAAAAGGGAATCTCGTCGTCTAAGGGATTCGGAAGCTTCTTGCTCGGTGGTGCAAGCTTCTTTTGGGTTACAGGCTTGGGCAATCCAGCGGTCTCGTTTTCCTGCCTTGCGCCAAATACACCCGCAATTAATTTGACCCACTTCCACGCGGGTTCTAGTTCTTCTGCCGCTTTGCCGCCCGTGCGAGAAAGCTCGATAACTATATCTGACAACACTTTGAGAGGCGTTCGCTCTTTATCAAGCTCCGCAAGAAAGTCGTTTATCCGATCAAACAGCCGTTCCTTTTTCGGAAGTTCAACATTCCTGCTTTCTTCAATTACAGTTTTGATTTGCTCAACGTAATGACGGATCTCTCGTTTTTCCGAGGCCTCTAGGCCCACCGCGTCCCGCGATGGCTGCCGAATGCTTCTAATTTGTACATTCACGATGTAACGATCTAATTCGGCGGTCAGTTTCTGGTGTGCTTTCCATGTCTCTGTTTGACCGATGGGCATTGTCCAGTTTCTAAATTCTGCAATACCTAACGCGTCCGCCGCCGCACATACATGGTTCATATATTCCTGGCGATAGATCGCTGCGGCGTCCGAACTGTCGGTGCTTTCAAGATTGTGATCTAACGCGACGCGAAAGCGGCGCACTAACCGGACAAATGCAAGCGGGGGATCCACCCCTTCGATCACCGCGAAGTCTTCTTCGTCAATCATAGGCCGCTCCGCCGCCGTCTGACCTTCTTATCCCGTCGTCGATTGTTTTGCGAGCTTTGGTGCGGGCAGGTCGGCCGGCGGATTACCGCGGACCGGCATGCTCACTCCGCCGCCTTCTGGCCCTTCTTCTTCGGCCCCGCCGCCTTCCTCGCCAACACCGGCTTCAAAAACTGCCCGGTATAACTCCTCTTCGCCTTCGACGATATCCTCCGGCGTGCCTTGCGCCACGATCTCGCCGCCGCCGTCGCCGCCTTCGGGGCCCAGGTCGATCACCCAGTCGGCGGTCTTGATGACTTCGAGATTGTGCTCGATCACCACCACGGTGTTGCCGGTCTCGACCAGCTCGTGCAGCACCTCCAGCAGCTTGGCGACGTCGTGGAAATGCAGGCCGGTGGTCGGCTCGTCGAGAATATAGAGCGTGCGGCCGGTGGCGCGTTTCGACAGCTCCTTGGCGAGCTTGACGCGCTGGGCCTCGCCGCCCGACAGCGTCGTGGCCTGCTGGCCGACATGGATGTAGTCGAGGCCGACGCGGTGCAGCAGCGCCAGCACGTCGCGCACGCGCGGCACCGCCTTGAAGAATTCGAGCGCTTCTTCCACCGTCATGTCGAGCACGTCGGCGATCGACTTGCCCTTGAACAGCACCTCGAGCGTCTCGCGGTTGTAGCGCTTGCCCTTGCAGACGTCGCAGGTGACGTAGACGTCGGGCAGAAAGTGCATCTCGATCTTGATGACGCCGTCGCCCTGGCAGGCCTCGCAGCGGCCGCCCTTGACGTTGAACGAGAAGCGGCCGGGCTCGTAGCCGCGCGCCTTGCTCTCGGGCAGGGCGGCGAACCATTCGCGGATCGGCGTGAAGGCGCCGGTATAGGTCGCGGGGTTGGAGCGCGGCGTGCGGCCGATCGGCGACTGGTCGATGTCGATGATCTTGTCGATGTGCTCGAGGCCCTCGATGCGGTCGTGCGGGGCCGGCGCCAGCGAGGCGTTGTTCAGCTTGCGCGCCACCGCATTGTAGAGCGTGTCGATCAGCAGCGTCGACTTGCCGCCGCCGGAGACGCCGGTGATGCCGGTGAACAGGCCGAGCGGGATTTCGGCGGTGACGTTTTTCAGGTTGTTGCCGCGCGCGTTGACGACCTTCGATGGTGCGGCGCTTGTTGCGGCGCGCGTGCGCTCCGGGATCGGCACGTTGAGTTCGCCGGAGAGGTATTTGCCGGTCCATGACGCCGGCGCGGCGATGATGTCGTCGACCGTGCCTTCGGCGATGATGTGGCCGCCGTGAATGCCGGCGCCGGGGCCGATGTCGAGCACGTAATCGGCGGTGCGGATGGCGTCCTCGTCATGCTCGACCACGATCACGGTGTTGCCGAGATCGCGCAGGCGCTTGAGGGTTTCGAGAAGCCGCGCATTGTCGCGCTGGTGCAGGCCGATGCGAGGGCTCGTCGAGCACGTAGAGCACGCCGGTCAGGCCGGAGCCGATCTGCGAGGCGAGGCGAATGCGCTGGCTCTCGCCGCCGGACAGCGTGCCGGAGCCGCGCGACAGCGTGAGATAATCGAGGCCGACATCGACCAGGAAGCGCAGCCGGTCGCGGATTTCCTTGAGGATGCGCGGCGCGATTTCGTTCTGCTTCGCGTCAGGTCCTTCGGCAGCTCGGTGACCCAGTCACCGGCGGCGCGGATCGACAGCTCGGCGATGTCGCTGATGGTCTTGCCGGCGATCTTGACGCACAGCGCCTCGGGCTTGAGGCGCGCGCCGTGGCAGTCGGCGCACGGCACGTCGGTGAAATATTTCTGCAGGTCCTCGCGCGCCCACTCGGACTCGGTTTCCTTGAAGCGGCGTTCGAGATTGGTGATGACGCCTTCGAACGGCTTCTTGGTCTGGTAGCCGCGAATGCCGTCGTCATAGACGAATTTGATGTCGTCCTCGCCGGAGCCGTAGAGGATGGCGTCCTGCGTCTTTTTCGGCAGCGTCCTTCCATTTGGTGTCGAGCGCGAACTTGTAATGCTTGCCGAGCGCTTCCAGCGTCTGGATGTAATAAGGCGACGACGATTTGGCCCAGGGCGCGATCGCGCCTTTCTTGAGCGTGGCCTCGCGGTCCGGGATCACCAGATCGGCGTCGATGTGCTGCTCAAGGCCGAGGCCGCCGCAGGCCGGGCAGGCGCCGAACGGATTGTTGAACGAGAACAGCCGCGGCTCGACTTCCGGAATGGTGAAGCCGGACACCGGGCAGGCGAACTTCTCCGAAAAGATCAGCCGCTCGTGAGTGGCGTTGCGGCCGCGGTTGGCGGCAGCGCCGGTCGCCTTGGTGTCGGCCAGTTCGACGATGGCCAGGCCGTCGGCGAGCTTGAGGCATTGCTCCAGCGAGTCGGCCAGCCGGGTGCCGATATCGCTTTTGACAACAAGGCGATCGACCACGACGTCAATGTCATGGGTGAACTTCTTGTCGAGCGGCTTGACGCCGTCGATCTCGTGGAATTCGCCGTCGATCTTCACGCGCTGGTAGCCCTTGCGCATGAAGTCGGCGAGTTCCTTTTTGTATTCGCCCTTGCGGCCGCGCACGACCGGCGCCAGCACATAGATGCGGGTGCCGTCCGGCAGCGCCAGCACGCGGTCGACCATTTGCGACGACGGTCTGGCTTTCGATCGGCAGGCCGGTGGCCGGCGAATAGGGCACGCCGACGCGCGCCCACAGCAGGCGCATGTAGTCGTAGATCTCGGTGACGGTGCCGACGGTCGAGCGCGGGTTCTTCGAGGTGGTCTTCTGCTCGATCGAAATCGCCGGCGACAGGCCGTCGATCTGGTCGACGTCCGGCTTCTGCATCATCTCGAGGAACTGGCGGGCGTAAGCCGACAGGCTCTCGACGTAGCGGCGCTGGCCCTCGGCATAGATGGTGTCGAAGGCGAGCGACGACTTGCCCGAGCCGGACAGGCCGGTGAACACCACCAGCTGGTCGCGCGGGATGGTGACGTCGACGTTCTTGAGATTGTGCTCGCGGGCGCCGCGGATGGTGATGCTGCGGGTGTCGGCGGGCTTTCGGCGGGGCGTGTCGGTCATGAGGTCCGTATGACTTGGCTAAATGGTTTGGCTGAATGCCTTGGCTAAATTGCTTGGCTAACTGCGTTGGCAAAGTCCCGCCGGGCGCCCCAGCGGGGCCCGCAGATCAAAAAGAACGTAGTGAGAACACGGCTCTTTCGCTAGTGCGAAATTGACTCCCGCACCACGGCCTTGGGGACAAATAATGAAGGGCTTACCGGTCCCAGCCGGACACATAAGCCGCGGCCGCCGATTGTTAAAGTGCCGCCGGCGCTGGCCCCGTACCTTAGAACAATTATAAGGTATTGAAACTAAAGTGTTTTTAACTTGACCCAAAACAAAACGCGCCCCACATGAAGATGCTAGTCATTCGCATCGTCGTTGGATGATCCATTCGTACGAAGCAGGGTCTGGAACATGAGTGAATTGCCGTCGAGCTTGGGCCATGCGCCGCGCGGTTTCCGCGGCCGGATTGACGCCATTCTGGTCGCGGACGGCGCCTCCGATCTCGTCGAGGGCGAGTTGGAGCGTCGCTTGATCGAACTCGGCTTTACCGAGGGCGCGAGCGTCGAAATCCTGCACGAAGGCGCCTTCGGCCGCGATCCGATCGCGGTGCGTATCAATCATGCCACCGTGGCGCTGCGCCGGCGCGAGGCGATGTCGATCCTCGTCGTCTGATCGGATTTCCGCATGAACATTGTCGCGGAGGTCGGCGTCCGGCGTTTCGCTCTGATCGGAACGCCGAACTGCGGCAAGACCGCTCTTTTCAACGCGCTGACCGGCAGCCGGCAGAAGGTCGCGAATTATCCCGGCGTCACCGTCGAGCGCAAAAGCGGCGTGTTGCGGATGCCGTCCGGCCGCAGCGTCAACCTGGTCGATCTGCCCGGCACTTATTCGCTGCGGGCGCGCAGCCCGGACGAGGAAGTCACGCGCGACGTCGTGCTCGGGCGGTTCGCCGGCGAGCCGCAGCCCGATTTGCTGGTCTGCGTCGCCGACGCCACCAATCTGCGGCTCGCCTTGCGGCTGGCGATCGAACTCAAAAACATCGGCCGGCCAATGTTGCTGGTGTTGAACATGATCGACATCGCGCGCCGGCGCGGCGTCGAGATTGATCTCGACGCGATGTCGGCCGAACTCGGTGTCCCGGTCATCACGGCGGCGGCGGTGCGGCGCGGCGGCATCGATGACCTGCTGGCGCGGCTCGACGAACTGGCTGCCGACGACCTGACGGCGACCGGGGCAGGCGACTGGCAGACCCCGGCGATCAGTGACTTACGCGCCGCGCAGCGCGAGGCCGACCGGATCATCAAGCTGGCGGTTCACATGCCCGCCAAACCGGACTCGTCGACGACCCGGCTCGATGCCGTGCTGCTGCATCCGATCGCTCGGCCTAATCGTGCTGCTGTTGCTTCTGTTTGTGATGTTCCAGGCGGTGTTCACCTGGGCGCAGCCGGTGATGGACATGATCTCGGCCGGCTTCACGCTGTTGGGCGGGTTGGTCCATGACTGGCTGCCGGACGGCATTCTGCAAAGTTTCCTGCAGGACGGCGTGATCTCGGGCGTCGGCAGCGTGCTGGTGTTCCTGCCGCAAATCTTGATCCTGTTCCTGTTCATCCTGCTGCTGGAAGATCTCGGCTACATGGCGCGCGCCGCCTTCCTGATGGACCGCATCATGGGCGGCGCCGGACTGCACGGCCGCGCTTTCATTCCGCTGCTGTCGAGTTTCGCCTGCGCCATTCCCGGCATCATGGCGACGCGGGTGATCGACAATCCGCGCGACCGGTTGACCACAATCCTGGTCGCGCCGCTGATGACCTGCTCGGCGCGCATTCCGGTTTATACGCTGATCATTTCCGCCTTTATTCCGGCCAAACAAATCTGGGGCTTCGCCAGCCTGCAGGGCGTCGTGATGTTCGGCCTTTATGCCGCTGGCATTGTCAGCGCGCTCGGCGTGTCGTTCCTCGCCAAATATTTCTTCTGGCGCGACAACCCGACGCCGCCGTTCATGCTGGAACTGCCGGATTATAAATTGCCGCGGCCACGTAGCATCGTCATCGGTGTCTTGATGCGCGCCAAGATGTTCCTGAAGCGCGCCGGCACCACGATCTTCTCGATGATGGTGCTGATCTGGTTCCTGGCGTCGTTTCCGCGTCCGCCGCAAGGCGCGACCGGTCCGGCGATTAGTTACAGTCTGGCCGCGACGCTCGGTCATTGGATCGAACCGCTGCTGGCGCCGGTCGGGTTCAATTGGCAGATCAGTGTGGCGTTGATCCCGGGTATGGCGGCACGCGAAGTCGCGGTCGCGGCGCTCGGCACCGTTTATGCGATCCAGGGCGGGAAGGAAGCCGCCCAGCAGATTGGCCATGTGCTCGCTGGCCAATGGAGTTCTGGCGACTGCGTTGTCCTTGCTGGTCTGGTATATTTTCGCACCGCAATGTGCGTCCACGCTGGCGGTGATCAAACGCGAAACCGGCAGCTGGAAATGGATGGCGATCACCTTCGGCTACATGTTGGCGCTGGCTTATCTCGGCTCGCTGCTGACCTACAACGTCGCGGTTGCACTCGGCGCCGGCTGACGCTTAACAGCTGCATCTAACAACTTGCCCGACACCTTTCGACCAACGGCGCACAGCTGAGAATAAGCTGTTTATTGCGGCGCGGCCGGACTGTGCGCATTAGAAACACATGCAACAAAATTAATATGTTGAATTTCATGCTGTGAGGCGTGACAATTCAACGCAGCCGTCCTCCAGAGACGGCACAGAAGAGAAAAATGTCCCCCTGCGTGGTTTTGGCCTCGGTGAAGGCCGGCTCATACGTGTCGATAACGGGCGATCCAAAAAGGATCGCGGGGGATGGGGAAACGCAGGAGATAAGAGAAATGCTCGACCGCTCCAAATCAAACCGCAGCAAAAGCCGTCTGACCCGCCGCCAGTTCAATGCTTTAGCCGGCGCTGCCGGTGTATCGCTTGCGATGCCGAATATCGCCATGGCCGCGGCCGATTCCGCCGCCGCCATTCACGGCAAGAAGTCCGGCCTGATCGTTCACAACGCCAAGCTCGGCGTCATGGAAACGCCGCTCACCGAGCTGCGTAAATACGCGATTACGCCGAAAGACATTCTGTTCAACCGTTTCCATTATCCGCATGAAGGCAACGCGGCCTGGTACGGCACCACGGCGGCGCCGTCGGCGGAAATGGTCGCCAACTGGAACCTGCGCGTTGATGGCCTGGTGCAGCGGCCGCGCGATGTGAAGATCGCCGATCTTCAGAAGATGCCGCAGGAAAAACGCGTGTCGGTGCTGCAATGCGCCGGTAATGGCCGCGCCTTCTACGCGGCCAAACAGAAAGTCGGTGGCGGCCAGTGGCACAATGGCGGCATGGGCAATGTCGAATGGGAAGGCGTGCCGCTGCGTCCGTTCCTCGACAGTCTGAAGATGGGCGTCGCCAAGTCGGCGACTTGGCTCACCGCCGAAGGCTGGGACCAGCCGGCGACGCCGGAAGGCACCGACTTCGCCAAGAGCTATCACATTGACGATCCGGCGCTCGATCACGCCATCCTGGCTTTGAAGATGAATGGGGAGGCGATCCCGGCCACCAATGGCGGCCCGGTGCGGCTGATCATTCCCGGCTACTACGGCAACATGAACGTGAAGATGGTCACCTATCTTTTGTTCGCGGCGGCGCAAAACCCGAGCGGTTTCCAGTCGGTCGGCTATCGCATGCCGAAGCAGTTGCCGGCCGATCCGGCCAAGTTCAAAGCCAATGACTACACGCTCGACAACAGCGTTCCGACCTACGGCCACAAGATCAAGAGCGTGATCTTCTCGCCGCTGCCGGAAGACAAGCCGAAGGCCGGCGAGGTCGAAATCACCGGCGTCGCGTTCAATGACGGCATGTCGAAAATCACCAAGGTCGAAGTCTCGACCGATGGCGGCAAGACCTGGAAGCAGGCGACCATCAAGCCGGCGGAAAGTCCGTGGGCCTGGCATCACTGGTCGGTCAAGGCCAAGCTCGGCAGCGGCAAGAACATGCTGGTGTCGCGCGCCACCGATGCCAAAGGCGAAACCCAGCCGATCGACGGCCTGACCCGCTGGAATCCGCGCGGTTACGAGTGGAACGGCGCCGACCACGTCGAGGTGACGGTCTAGCGTCAGCGGACGATTAAGCCGCATCTGACGACAGCAGTACCGGGAAGCGCCTTGCGGCGCTTCCCAAGCCTTTTTCAATTCGGGAGTTGATTTGATGCGAAGGACGTCCCTCATCGCCGGGGCCGTCGGCGGCCTGCTTTGCGCCGCCGCCGTGCTGACGCCTGCGCCGGTGCGCGCCGATGACCTGGAACTGCCGCCTGGTCCGAACCGCGCGCTGGTCTATGGCCAATGCCGGACCTGCCACGATCTGCAATATCTGATCGAGTCGGCCGGCGTTCCGCGCGACACCTGGAACGATCTCCTCGACAGCATGAAGCAATACGGTCTGCGTATTCCGCCCGAGCAGCGCGCGCGCATTCTTGACTATCTCGGCACCTATCTCGGACCGAACCCGCCGCCGGCGATGCCGGCCAAAGCGGTCGGTGAAACCTCGACGCCGACTGCCGCCAAAGTGGACGGCGCGGCCGTGTTTCAGGATCAGTGCTCCGGCTGTCATCAACCGAACGGGCAGGGCGTGCCCGAGCAGTTTCCGCCGCTGGCCGGCAACACCGATCTGTTTCTCAGCCGCGACTTTCCGGCGCGTGTGGTGTTGTTTGGGCTGACCGGCAAGATCGAGGTCAAAGGCAAGACATTCGACAGCGTGATGCCGCCGCTCGATGTGCTCAGCGATGAGCAGATCGCGGCGGTGCTGGGCTATGTGCGGCAATCTTTCGGCAATGCGAGCTTGCAGCCGAAATCGCTTGTGCCGCTCGATGCGGCAACGGTCAAAGCGTTGCGCGAAAGCAAGCTGACCGACCAGCAGGTCCATGACGAGCGGCTGAAGCTGAAAAGCAAAACCGCCAAACCTTGAGCGCGTGGCGCGCGCACTGAAACGAAGAAGGGCCGGCGCGAAGGCCGGCCCTTGAACGCGATGTTGTCGTTGCTGCCGCCTAGAAGTGATAGTTCAGGCCGAGCGCGGACGATATTGGCCTTGAATTTGACGTCGGTGTCGATGCCGCAGGTCGCGCTTCGCAGGTCGTTTTGCCGAGATCGACGTAGAGATATTCGACCTTGGCCGACCAGGAGCCGAGGAAGGCGTATTCGACGCCGGCGCCTGCGGTCCAGCCGATCCTGGTCTTGGTCTCGGACGCGTTGGTGGCGGGCGTAAACTTCAAGCTGCCGAAAGCCGCGCCGCCGGTGACGTAGATCAAACGCGATCCACGGCGAAGCCGATGCGGCCGCGGCGCGGTTCCGAGCCAGAGTGTTTTTCGTTTCGCAGCCCGGTGCAATGCAAGCCGCGGCATCGATGCCCTTCATCCAGCTGGCATCAAGGTCGCCTTCGAGGCCCCAGACCCAGGTGCCGGTCTGGAGATTATAGCCGGTGGTGCCGCCGACCAGGGCGCCTTTGACATTGAACTGTCGGTGCCGCCGAACTCACAATCGGATTTGCCGAAGCCGTAGCCGCCGTTGATGCCGACATAGACGCCGGTCCAGCTAAAGGGCGCGACATAGTAGGGCGCTTCGGTGGCGCCTTGTAGATCGGGCGCGCCAGATCGGCGGCGAGCGACGGCTGCGCCAGCGCGAGGATCGCCGCAATGCCGGCCAAAGCAAAAAACGCCTCATTGGTACCTCCTGGTGGTTTTTGGCCAAAACGCAGGACAAAGGGGCACGCGATTTCCATAATGGCTCGATGCTACATAATGTTGTGGATGATTCGATCAGTTGTATTCGTCAATAAAAAATTCAAGTTCTGAGAACCGATTTGTTGAAAGACGGCCGTACATGGTATAGAACATAACAGGAACAATAATTGGCCATGATCAGGCGCCGGGCTGCGGCCGAAGGGCGGCTGAAATGCAGAAGCCCTGTGGATTAAAGTGAAACGGGCCTGCCGCGCCCTATATCGCTCCGGCCACGCGGACTAGGGTGCTGGGTCATTCAGGCGGGCGCCACGCGGCGGCGGCCCTCATATGGCGAGCGGCGGCGGCTAAGGGGAGTACGGCGCGAGCGGTCGCCAGCCAGCAACAGGCGGAGAGCATCATGGCGGGTAGCGTCAACAAAGTGATTTTGATCGGCAATCTCGGCGCCGATCCGGAAATTCGCCGCACGCAGGACGGCCGGCCGATCGCCAATCTGCGGGTCGCGAACTCGCGAAAGCTGGCGCGACAAGAACACCGGCGAGCGCAAGGAAAAGACCGAGTGGCACCGCGTCGTGATCTTCAACGAAGGCCTGTGCAAGATCGTCGAGCAGTACCTCAAGAAGGGCTCGAAGGTTTACATCGAAGGCGCGTTGCAGACCCGCAAATGGCGGACAAAGACGGCCAGGACAGATATTCGACCGAGGTCGTGCTGCAGGGCTTCAACTCGTCGCTGACCATGCTCGACGGCAAAGGCGGCGGCGGGGGCGCGGGTTCGTCCGACAGCGGCGACGATTTCGGCGCCGCGGGTCCGTCGGGCGGCGCGCCGCGGCGGCAGCCGGCCATGGCTGGCGCCGGCGGCAAGCGCGACGATATGGACGATGAGATTCCGTTCTGAGCAATCGACGCGTTCACTAAACGCCGATTGCTAGGCGAACGACGACATGATCCCGAAAAACCGGAAACGGTTTTCGGGATCATGCCGTAAAAGAATTGGCAAGATAGAATTGGCAAGAGCCGCGCTTCGATTGAACGGTCCGCAGCCTAAAGAACGATTGCGATTGCGATTGCGACGTTATTCCGGTTGCGGCGTGGTCCGCTGAAACGATGCCGTCAATCTTCGCCTGTCGGATCGGCCAACTCGTTCATCGACGGATCCCATACGACGACACGGTTTCGTCCCTGTTCCTTGGCGACATAGAGCGCTTTGTCGGCGCGGTCGATCGATTGTTCGACGGGGACATCAAGGGCCAAAGTCGCGAGACCGAACGTCACGGTGATGTGAAATTTACCCTTGCCCTCGGCCTCGAATGACAATGAGGCAAGCTCGTTGACGAGCCGGCTTGCAATATCGTACGCCGTTTTTTCGTCGGTATCCGGCAGGCAGACCAGAAATTCGTCGCCGCCGTATCGAAACACCTTATCGTAGGGGCGTAGATGGGCCATCAGATAATGGGCAATTCCGATCAAGGCGTTATCGCCGACGAGATGGCCATACCTGTCGTTGATCGATTTGAATTTATCCAGATCCACCATCATAACGGCGCAGGCATGTTTGCGTCGGACGAGTTCAAGTTGTTCACGCAGGGTGCTGAGCATGCTGGTTCGGCTCGGCGTTCCGGTCAGCGGGTCGAGATTGAACAGCGTGTTTTGGAGCTCGTTCTGGACGGTCGCGATTTCCAATTTCAGGCGCTTGAGTGCGGTCACGAAGCGCTCATAGTCTTTGAAGGAAATCGGCACATCGGACATTGACGAGCGCAGAAGGCTGGTCGCGTATTGATGCATCCGTTCATGCTCGAGACCGATCTCGGCATAGCCCGGGTGATGTTTCAGGATTGTGGCGCCGGCCTTCTGATACCATTGGCCGAACCGACAATTATGATGGGCCTCGGGACCGATGCCGCGATCGTCGGGCGTCGATCGGCAGATCAAAGTGCCGTAAAGATTTTCCGCCCACTGATCGTGATTGTAGACGGCCTGCTCAAGTTCTTTGAGCGCCGTGCGCATCATTTCGTCGGGTAGAACAGGGGCGGTTATATCTTGTTTCAAGATGTCTTGCCTCGATATCTCTTGCCTTAGATGCCGGCGCGAAGGTTGAAGTGTTTGTTCGTCGATGCGTTTTTTTCATTGTCACATCGACTCGTTAATTTTCACGAATGGGGTATTGCGTTTAAGCCTAGGCTACTACTGATTGCATTGGCGCGATGTTCGCCATGATGCGGTGATCCAAGCGGTCTGTGCGCCGTCAGCCCGCCATCGCCACTTTCACGCCGTCGATGACATACTGCACGGCGAGCGCGGCCAGCAGCACGCCGAGAATGCGCGACAGCACCGCGCTGGCGGTGGTGCCGAGCAGCTTGGCGATGCGGCTGGCAGTTCGAAAGACGATAAAGCACAACAACATCACGACGGCGATGACGCCGAGCAGCATGGCGAGCCGGACCGGATCGCCGCCGCTGCGGCCGGACAACAGCACCTGGCGGTAATGGCGCCGGGGCCCGCCATCAGCGGAATGGCGAGCGGGAAGGCGGCGATGTTGCGCACGCGCTCCTCGATGGCCTGTTCGGCCTGCTTCGGTCTGACGCGTGACGCGCACGCCGAACACCATTTCCGACGCGATCGAAAACAACAGCAATCCGCCGGCGATTCTGAACGCGGGCAGCGTGATCGACAAGCATGCGCAAGAGCCAGTCGCCGGCAAGCGCCGCGCCCGCCAGGATGGCCATGGCGATCAGGCAGGCGCGCAGCGCGACGCTGCGGCGCGATTTCTGCGGCAGGCCGTGGGTGACCGCGATGAAGGCCGGCACCAGGCCGATCGGATCGACCACGACCAGGATGGTGACCAACGCGGAGACGAGGAATTCGAGCGGCAAGGCTTGCAGAGCGACATGGCGGCAATGGTAGCCGGTTCAGGTCGCGGCTGGCTTGCAAAAGGCCGCAAGACAAATCGCGGCCGTTGTCGCGCGCTTTTTCGAGGTCCGCCGTGAGCCGCCGCGCGGTACTCCGGAGCGCTTGTAACATATTGAAAAATCAGCATAAAATAGCCTGTATCGGGCGCGTTTTGGATTGGCTTTGGGCTTGTAAATCGGCTAGAAAAACACCAGATTCTCTTGTGTGCCGCGAGCCGTTGGGAAGCCGCTCTTTCCGTAAGGAAGCCTCTTTGTCCGACACCGAAAATCCGAAATCGGGGGACCCGGGTCCCACCGACGTGCGCCCTGTCTCCATCACCGAAGAGATGAAGCGTCGCTATCTCGATTACGCCATGAGCGTGATCGTGTCGCGCGCGTTGCCCGACGTGCGCGACGGCTTGAAGCCGGTGCACCGGCGCATTCTTTATTCGATGCACGAGCAGGGCCACACGCCCGACAAGAAATACGTCAAATCGGCGCGCGTGGTCGGCGACGTGATGGGTAAATATCACCCGCACGGCGACAGCGCGATTTACGACGCGCTGGTGCGCATGGCGCAGGACTTCTCCATGCGCCTGCAACTGATCGACGGGCAGGGCAATTTCGGCTCGGTCGACGGCGATCCGGCCGCCGCCATGCGTTACACCGAGTGCCGTCTGGCCAAGCCGGCGATGGCGCTGCTCGACGACATCGACAAGAACACCGTCGACTTCCAGGCCAACTATGACGGCAACGAACACGAGCCGGTGGTGCTGCCGGCGCGCTATCCGAATTTGCTGGTCAATGGCGCCGGCGGCATCGCCGTCGGCATGGCGACCAATATTCCGCCGCATAATCTCGGCGAGGTGATCGACGCCTGCATCGCGGTGATCGACGATCCGGCGATTTCGACCGACGATCTGATCGAGATCGTGCCGGGGCCGGATTTCCCGACCGGCGGCATCATTCTCGGCCGCGCCGGCATCCGCTCGCGCCTATCACACCGGGCGCGGCTCGGTGCTGATGCGCGGCAAGGTCGCCTTCGAGACGCTTGCGCAAGGAGCGCGAAGCGATCATCATCTCGCGAAATTCCCTATCAGGTGAACAAGGCCACCATGGTCGAGCGCATCGCCGAACTGGTGCGCGACAAGAAGATCGACGGCATTTCCGATCTGCGCGACGAGTCCGACCGCGACGGCTATCGCGTCGTGATCGAATTGAAGCGCGACGCCGAACGCGACGTGGTGCTGAATCAGCTTTATCGCTTCACGCCGCTGCAGACGAGTTTCGGCGTCAACACCGTGGCGCTCGACGGCGGCCGCCCGCTGGTGATGAAGCTCAAGGACATGCTGGTCGCCTTCGTCGCGTTCCGCGAAGAGGTCGTGTCGCGCCGCACCAAGTTCCTGCTCAACAAGGCGCGCGACCGCGCCCATGTGCTGGTCGGCCTGGCCATCGCGGTCGCCAATATCGACGAGGTGATCAAGCTGATCCGCGCCTCGCGCGACGCCAAGGAAGCGCGCGAAGCCTTGATGGGCCGCGACTGGCCGGCGAAAGACATGATCAACATGGTGCTGCTGATCGACGATCCGCGCCACACCGTGTCGCCGGAAGGCAATACGCGGCTGTCGCTCGAACAGGCGCAGGCCATTCTCGATCTGCGTCTGCAGCGCCTGACCGCGCTTGGCCGCGAGGAAATCAGCGAAGAACTCGACAAGCTCGCCGCCGAGATCGCCGACTATCTCGACATCCTGCGCTCGCGCGTCGCGCATCCAGACCATCATCAAGGACGACCTGGCCTCGATGAAAGCGCAGTTCGCGACGCCGCGCCGCACCGAAATCGCCGAAGCGATCGGCGAGATGGACGACGAGGATCTGATCCAGCGCGAGGACATGGTCGTGACCGTGTCGCATCTGGGTTACGTCAAGCGCGTGCCGCTCTCGACCTATCGCGCGCAAAAGCGCGGCGGCAAGGGCCGCGGCAGCATGCAGGTGCGCGACGAGGATTTCGTGGCGCGGCTGTTCGTGGCCTCGACCCATACGCCGGTGCTGTACTTCTCCTCGGCCGGCAAGGTCTACAAGGAAAAGGTCTGGCGGCTGCCGCTGGCGGCGCCGCAGGCGCGCGGCAAGGCGATGATCAACATTCTGCCGCTCGGTGCCGGCGAGACCATCACCTCGATCATGCCGCTGCCGGAGGACGAGAAGACCTGGGGCGAATCTCGACGTGATGTTCGCCTCGACCAAGGGCACGGTGCGGCGCAACAAGCTGTCCGATTTCGTCGACGTGCGCCGCTCCGGCATCATCGCCATGAAGCTGACCGACGGCGAGGGCATTGTCGGCGTGCAGATCTGCACCGAGAAGGACGACGTGCTGCTGACCTCGTCCGGCGGGCAGTGCATCCGCTTCCCGGTGACCGACGTGCGCGTGTTCACCGGCCGCACCTCGATGGGCGTGCGCGGCATCGCGCTCGACTCGCGACGACCGGCTGATTTCGATGTCGATCCTGCGCCATATCGACGCGACCTCGGACGAGCGCGCGGCCTATCTGAAGCGCGCGAGCGCGATCCGGCGCGGCACCGGCGCCGAAGTCGACGTGGCGGAAGCGCGATGGCGGAGGATGGAGGCGTGAAGACGAGAACGGCCAGGAGAACGGCGACGCCGGCAATATCGAACTCGGCGAACAGCGCTATGTCGAATTGTCGGAGGCCGAGCAGTTCGTGCTGACGCTGTCGGAGCGCGGCTACGGCAAGCGCACCTCGTTCTTACGAGTATCGGATCACCGGCCGCGGCGGCAAAGGCATCGTCGCCATGGATATCTGGGAAAAGATAAAGGCGGCGGTTCGAGCTGAAGCCGAAGATCGGCCGGCTGACGGCCTCGTTCCCGATCGAGGAAGACGACCAGGTGATGCTGGTCACCAACGCCGGCAAGCTGATCCGCACCACGGCGGCCGGCATCCGTATCGCCGGGCGCTCGACGCAAGGCGTGATCGTACTCGATACCGCCGACGACGAGCGCGTTGTGTCGGTCGAGCGGCTGAGTGAGGACGAGGGCGAGTAGGGCGTCAGTAAATGAACCAGCAACTCTTCTCGGCCTTCCTGCTGATCACCGTCGTCTTGTTCCTGACGCCGGGACCGATCGTGACCTTGATCCTGGCGACCGGTGCGCGGCAGGGCACCCGCGCCGCGCTGATGACGGTGGTAGGTTCCGCCGTCGGCAACGGCGCGCTGCTGGCCTGTATCGCCTTCGGCCTGACCTGGATTCTGCGCGCTTCGGCCGAAGTGTTCGACGTGCTGCGCTGGGTCGGCGCGGCCTATCTGATCTGGCTCGGCATCCAGGCCTGGCGGCGCGCCGGCGCGACGGCCGAGACGCTGGCGCCGGCGGCTCACGTTCATGCCTGGCGCGGCTTTATCGTCGCCATTACCAACCCGAAGACGATCGCCTTTTTCACGGCCTTTTTACCGCAGTTCCTCGATCCGACATTGCCGGTCGGCCGGCAATTGCTGATCATGTGCGTGTGTTCGGTGACGCTCGGCGCGGTTACTCGATTGCGGTTGGGCGGTAGCCGCCGGCTTCGGCCGGGCCTGGTTTCTCAAGCCGAAGCATAACAAGCTGCTGGCCCGGGTATCGGGCGCGGTGCTGATCGGCGGCGGCATCTGGCTGTCACTGGCGCGCCGGCCGGGCTGATAAATCTGACCGGTCGTCAGTCGGCTACCTGCGAGTGCACAGCAACAGCGGAGCATCGGCCATGACTGCTGCACGCAAAATAAGATCGTTGGTATTTGTTGTTGTCGCGGCGGCGGTCGGCTGCGGCGTGGCTTTGCCGGCGGTCGCGCAATCGGCTCCGCAAGCGGTTCAGTTCAATATCGACAAGAAGGGTTTGTTGCTGCGCGGTTACGACCCGGTCGCCTATTTCACGACCGGCGCGCCGGTCAAAGGCGCCCCGCAATGGACTGTCACCCACAAGGGCGCAATGCTGCACTTCGCCAGCGCCGCCAACCGCGACGCCTTCGTCCGGGCGCCGGATAAATACCTGCCGGCCTATGGCGGGTTCTGCGCCTACGGTGTCGCCAGCGGCTACAAGGTCGACGGCGATCCGGCGGTCTGGAAAATCGTCGACGGCAGGCTCTACTTGAACATCGACAAGAGTATCGGCCGGACCTTCAACGCCGATCCGGCCCGCTATATCCGGCAGGCAGAACGCCGATGGCCGCAGATGAGGGACAGGACCCCGGCTGACGTGAATAAATAGGGGGGCCGACTTACTGGCCGGCCGGTAGCCGGTCGGTCGTCACCAGGCGGATTTTCGGATTGCCGACGCTGGTCCCGACGCAATTGAGATAGGGCCAGGGCCGCGCCACGCAGGATTTCAAGGTGGCTTCGTCGCGCTTGGCGAGCGGGCCGGCGTCGACGGGTCCGCTAGGCGTCAAAAAGATGGTCATAACGGCCGCGGTCGTCGCGGCGATCAGGACGGCTGAGACAATTTTGAGCATGACAAAGGCTTCCCCTCACGATCACGATTATTAGTCGTGCCGGGTGGCAAAAGGTTCAAATCGCCGCCGAAAGTTCGCTTCAATAACGACTGAACGGGCAAAAGGTTCATTAACGGTCAAGACCGCCGGGATAGGCGGCTTTGGCCGCTCTTGCGGCCCGCAAACGGGCGGGTTAGACCCGCCCTCATGCCAAGGATCGCCCTTTACGCGGGATCTTTTGACCCCGTCACCAACGGTCATATTGACGTCGTCCGCCATGCCGTCCGGCTGGCCGACCGGCTTGTGCTGGCGATCGGCGTGCATCCCGGCAAGGCGCCGCTGTTTTCCGCCGACGAGCGGCTGGCCATGCTGCAGGAGACCTGCGCGCCGCTGGCGGCCGAGGCCAAATGTGAGCTGGCCTGCATCACCTTCGACAACCTGGTCACGGTCGCCGCCCAAAAGGCCGGCGCCAGCCTGCTGATCCGGGGCCTGCGCGACGGCACCGACCTCGATTATGAAATGCAGATGGCCGGCATGAACGAGACCATGGCGCCTGCGGTGCAGACCGTGTTCCTGCCGGCGTCGCCGATGACGCGCCCGATCACCGCCACATTGGTCCGCCAGATCGCCGGCATGGGCGGCGACGTCTCGGCCTTTGTGCCGGCGAGCGTGGCGGCGCGGCTCAAAACCAAATTCGCCCGCTAGGCGCATCAAAAAGTCTGGGAGCTTTCATGATCCGTATTTTCGCCGTCGTGCTTGCCTTGGTCTGCGCCGTGCCCGCTTTGGCGCAACCGCCGAAACTGCCCGCCGGCGCCGACCCGGCCAATACGCTGGTGATCGACACCACCAAGGGCCGCGTCATCATCAAGCTGCGCACCGATCTGGCGCCGCATCATGCCGAGCGTCTCAAGCGACTGGCGCGCGACGGCTATTACAACAATGTGCCGTTCCACCGCGTGATGGCCGGCTTCATGGCCCAGACCGGCGACGGCCAGAATTTCGACGGTACCGGCCATTCGAAATATCCCAACCTGAAAGCTGAATTCACCCGCACGCCGTTCACCCGCGGCGTCGTCGGCATGGCGCGCGCGTCCGATCCGAATTCGGCCAATTCGCAGTTCTTTATCTGCTTTGCCGACGCGCAGTTTTTGAACGGCCAATATACCGTGATCGGCAACGTGATCTCGGGCATGGATGTGGTCGACAAGCTCAAGAAAGCGCCGCCCGGCTCGCAGTCCGGCGCGGTCACCAACCCCGACAAAATGGTGAAGGTGCAAGTCGCCGCCGATATGAAGTAACGACCCGTCCGTCTACGCCGGGCGCAAATCCGGCAACGACAAATTCAGAACCAAAACTTTCGTCGAAATATAGAGAGAAAAACTATGGCAAAACCTGAAGACACGCTCACGCTGGAAACCACTCAAGGCAACGTCGTGATCGCCATGCGTCCCGACCTCGCGCCCGGCCATGTCGCGCGCATCAAGGAACTGGTGAAGCAGGGCTTCTACGACGGCATCGTGTTCCACCGCGTGATCGACGGCTTCATGGCGCAGACCGGCTGCCCGGACGGCACCGGCATGGGCGGCTCGGGCAAGAAGCTCAAGGCCGAGTTCAACAAGGAGCCGCATGTGCGCGGCACCGTGTCGATGGCGCGCGCGTCCAATCCGGATTCCGGCGACAGCCAGTTCTTTATCTGCTTCGACGACGCCACCTTCCTCGACAACCAGTACACCGCCTGGGGCAACGTGATCGAAGGCATGGAAAACGTCGACAAGATCAAGAAGGGTGAACCGGTGCAGAACCCGGACAAGATCATCAAGGCGACGATGGGGGCGTAAGGCTCTTTCCAGGCCCGAGGCGATCCGCAATTTCTGCGTCATGGCCGGGCTTGTCCCGGCCATTGTCGTCTTTAATGCTGGCTGGAAAGCAAGACGTAGATGCCCTTGACTAGCCCGGGCATGACGGAAAACGAGAATGAAAACCGACCTGTTCGATTTCGATCTGCCGGCCGACCGCATTGCCTTGCGGCCGGTGAGCCCGCGCGAGGCGGCGCGGCTGTTGGTGGTGCGGCCGGGCGGGGCGGCCGAACTTGAGGACCGCACGGTCGGCGATCTGCCGGACCTGCTGCAGCCGGGCGATTGCCTGGTGGTCAACGATTCGAAAGTTATTGCTGCCAGGCTGAAGGGCCGGCGGATCGGGCGCGGCGAGTTGCGAGCCTTCGATCGAGGCGACGCTGCATCAAGCGCATCGACGGTTCGCACTGGCGCGCCTTTATCCTCGGCGCCAAGAAGGTGCAGGTCGGCGATACGCTGCGGTTCGGCGACGAGGGCAAGGTCTGCTTCCTCGGCCAGCTCGATGCTCAAGTTTCACATAAAGATGAAGGCGGCGAGGTAACCCTTTCATTTTCCTTCCATGGCCCGGTGCTGGACCAGGCCATTGCCGAGCGCGGCGAGATGCCTTTGCCGCCTTATATCGCCTCCAAGCGGCCGACCGACGACGCAGGACAAGACCGACTACCAGACCGTCTTTGCCCGCGAGGACGGCTCGGTGGCGGCGCCCACGGCGGGGCTGCACTTTACCCCGGATCTGCTGGCGCGGCTGCACGAGCGCGGCGTCGCCGTCCACAAGGTCACGCTCCATGTCGGCGCCGGCACCTTTCTGCCGGTCAAGACCGGACGACACCGCCGGCCATCAGATGCACGCCGAATTCGGCGTGGTGTCGGCCGAGACCGCGGCACGCGCTCAACGCCGCGCGCGCCAAGGGCGGCCGGATCGTGGCGGTCGGCTCGACCGCGCTGCGGACTGCTGGAGACGTGCCGCCGGCGACGACGGGCAGATCCGGGAATTTGCCGGCGACACCGCGATTTTCATCACCCCCGGCTACCGCTTCAAGGCGGTCGACCTGATGCTGACCAATTTCCATCTGCCGCGCTCGACCTTGTTCATGCTGGTGTCGGCCTTCAGCGGCTTGGATGCCATGCAGCGCGCCTATACGCATGCCATCGACACCGGCTATCGCTTCTATTCCTATGGCGATGCCTGTCTGCTTTACCCAGAGGCCTGATGTCCGAACCTTTCTCTTACAGCTGATCAAAACCGACGGCATGGCCCGGCGCGGCGAAGTCGTGACGCCGCATGGCGCTGTGCAGACGCCGGCCTTCATGCCGGTCGGCACGCAGGCGACCGTCAAGGGCCTGTACCCGGAAGCGGTGCGCGATACCGGCGCGGAAATCCTGCTCGGCAATACCTATCACCTGATGCTGCGGCCGGGCGCCGAGCGCATCGCCGCGCTCGGCGGCCTGCATAAATTCATGAACTGGCCGTTGCCGATCCTCACCGATAGCGGCGGCTTCCAGGTGATGTCGCTTTCGTCGTTGCGCAAGCTGACCGAGCAGGGCGTCACCTTCCGCTCGCATCTCGACGGCACGATGTATGAGCTGACGCCGGAGCGCTCGATCGAAATCCAGGCGCTGCTCGGCACCGACATCACCATGCAACTCGACGAATGTCTCGAAGCTGCCGGCGCACGATCGAAGAGATCAAACGCGCGATGGAATTGTCGCTGCGCTGGGCCGAGCGCTCCAAGCGCGCTTTCGAGAGCCGCGCGCGCGAAGGCTATGCGCTGTTCGGCATCGTGCAGGGCGGCGACGATATCGCCTTGCGGCAGAAGAGTGCGCAGGCGCTCGCCGACATCGGCTTTCACGGCTACGCCATCGGCGGTCTGGCGGTCGGCGAGCCGCAGGAGGTGATGCTCAAAGTGGTCGAGGAAACCACGCCGGTGCTGCCGGCCGATCATCCGCGCTATCTGATGGGCGTCGGCACGCCGCATGACATGCTGGAAGCGGTGGCACGCGGCGTCGATATGTTCGACTGCGTGATGCCGACCCGCAACGGCCGCCACGGCATGGCCTTCACGCGCTTCGGCACCATCAACCTGTCGAACGCGCGCCACGCCAACGATCCGCGCCCGCTCGACGAGCAAAGCCTGCATCCGGCCGCGCGCACTTATTCGCGCGCTTATTTACATCACCTGACCAAGGCCAATGAGATCCTCGGTCAGGTGCTGCTGTCGACCATCAACATCGCCTATTACCAGGCGCTGATGGCCGGCATGCGCGAGGCGATCGAAGCCGGGCGTTTTGCCGATTTCCGCGCCGCCACCTTGGCGGGCTGGCAAGGCGGGGATATCGCACCGGTCTGATCTGCGGCGGGAGCGGGCTTGTCTAAGCGGGTTGGGTTGGATATCCCAGACGCCGCAAACGATCGAAAGCCCCGTCATGAATGAACTAGTACAATCCGCCGATTTTACAGCGTTTCTGGCCAAGCGCCGCAAGCCCAAGTTCAAACTGCCGCCGGGCGCGACCGACGCGCATTGCCACGTCTTCGGGCCGGGCGCGCGGTTTCCTTATGCGCCGAACCGGCGCTACACGCCGGAAGACGCGCCGAAGGAAATGCTGCGCGCGCTGCACGACTATCTCGGCATTTCGCGCGCGGTGATCGTGCAGGCGAGCTGCCATGGCACCGACAACGCCGCGATGATGGATTGCCTGGCCTCGGACCCGAAGCGCTACCGCGGCGTCGCGATTGTCGACGACAGCTTCACCGACGCCGATTTCGACACGCTGCATGCCGGCGGCGTGCGCGGCGCGCGCTTTAATTTCGTCAAGCATCTCGGCGGCGCGCCCGACATCGCGGTGTTCAACCGCGTGATCGATCGCATCAAAGGCCGCGGCTGGCACGTTGTGCTGCATATCGATGCACCGGATATCGCGTCGCTCGCCGATATGATCCGAAAACTGCCGCTGCCCTTTGTGATCGATCATATGGGCCGGGTGCCGGCCAAGGACGGCGTCGATCAGCCGCCGCTCAAAGCCTTGCTCGAACTGGCCAAGCTGCCGAACGGCTGGGTCAAGGTCTGCGGTTCCGAACGCATTTCGTTCCCGCCTTATGCCGAGGCGGTGCCGATCGCGCAGGCGATCATGGCGGTGGCGCCGGAGCGCGTGTTGTGGGGCACCGATTTTCCGCATCCGAACGCGACGCACGAGGCCGATGAGGCCGACCTGGTAGATTTGGTGCCGCAGTTCACGTCTGACGCGGTGGCGCAGCGTCGGCTCCTGGTAGACAATCCGGCCAAGCTTTACGACTTCGATCCACTATGACGTTGTTAAAAGTCGCACGATCAACGGGTGCGAAAATAACAGACGGAAAACAGGGAGGTTGCAGACAATGACGAAACGATCTTTTGACGTGGCGCGACGTGGCGCCTTGCTGGCGCTGCCGGCGGCATTGCTACTGGCGCTCGCGCCGGTGACGCAGGCGCAGGCGAAGTGGCCGGAAAAGCCGGTCAAGATCATTCTGCCGTTCGGCGCCGGCGGCGTTGCCGACGTCACCGCCCGTATCATGGCCGACAAACTCAGCAAGAAATTCGGCGAACGCGTCGTGATCGAAAATCAGCCGGGCCCGGGCGGTATCAACGCCGCGCGCTCGGTGGTGACCGCGCCGCCCGATGGCTACACCATGGGCTTCGTCACCAATGGCACCGCGATCAGCGTCTCGGCTTTCAAACATCTACCGTTCGATCCGGTCAAGCAATTCTCGATGGTCTCAGGGCTCGGCCAATTCAATCTGCTGCTCGCGGTCGATGCCAGGTCGCCCTACAAGACGCTCGGCGATTTCATCAAGGCGGCCAAGGCCAGCCCCGGCAAACTGAACATCGGCACCATTGCCGTCGGTGGCACTCAGAATCTTGGCGCCGAACTATTCAAGTCGCTTGCCGGTATCAACGTTGTCATCGTTCCGTTCAAGCGATCGCCCGACGTCGTGGTCGGTCTCTTGCGCAACGACGTGCAGATGCTGGTCGAGTTCCCGCCGGCGATCAAAGGTCAGGTGGCGGCCGGTAAGCTGCGCGTTCTGGCGTCGACCGGCGTCAAGCCCGAGGACTCTTTGAAGGGCGTGCCGACAGCCGAACAAGCCGGCGTCAAAGGCTTTGTCGTGAAGTCGTGGAACGGCGTTTTTGCGCCAAAGGGCACGCCGAAGGAAGTCATCGACACCATGAGCAAGGCGATGCACGAAGTGCTGGCCGAGCCGGATGTGATCGAGCAGTACGCCAAGCTCGGCGTGACGGCTAATCCGACGACGCCGGCTGAATTGATGGATACGTTGAAAGACGACATCAAGAAGTGGGCCGTGGTTATCGAGAAGGCCGGCATTCCGAAGAAATAAATCGCTGACGGGTCCGGGGCGCGGCGCCAGTTGCGCCCCGGCTTTTCGTCACGGTGTCGAAACCGAAGGAACAATAAGAAGATGAGCGCACCGCGTAACTATCCGGATTTGCATGAACATCTAGCGGAACTGGAAAAACGCGGACTGTTGCGGCGCATCGATAAACAGATCGACAAAGACTTGGAAATGCACCCGCTGGTGCGCTGGCAATTTGTCGGCGGCATTGCCGAGGCCGACCGCAAGGCGTTTCTGTTCACCAATATCGTCGACGGCCGTGGCCGCAAATACGATATCCCGGTCGTGGTCGGCGCCATCGCCGCCAACCCGGAAATTTACAGCGTTGGCATGCGTGCGCCGCTCTCCGAGATCCAGGCGAAGTGGGACCACGCGATCGCCAATCCGGTCGCGCCGCGGCTGGTCGAAAATCCGGTCTGCCAGGAAGTCGTGCACGAGGGCGAGGCGCTCAAAGGCGAGGGCAACGGTCTCGACATGCTGTCGATCCCGATTTCGACGCCCGGCTTCGATTCCGCGCCGACATTGACCGCGACCAATGTGGTGACGCGCGACCCCGAAACCGGCGTGCAGAACATGGGTACCTATCGTGCCCAGTTGAAAGCGCCGGACCGGCTGGTGGTGCGCATGGCGACCCGCGTCGGCGGCGCCGGCGGTTATCAGCATTACCTCAAATACCAGAAGCTCGGAAAGCCGATGCCCTGCGCCATCGTGCTCGGCTGTCCGCCTTATGTCGCTTTCATGGGGCCGCAGAAACTGCCAGTCGGCGTCGATGAGTTGACGGTTGCCGGCGGGCTGGCCGGCGGCCCGATCAACATCGCGCAGGCCCACAGCGTCGACCTGACGGTGCCGGCCGAATCCGAAATCGTCATCGAGGGTTTGATCGACACCGAATGGCTCGAACCGGAAGCGCCGTTCGGTGAATCGCACGGCCATGTCGCGCTCGAAGAGTTCAACATGCCGATGCGGGTCACCGCGATCACGCACCGCAACAAGCCGATCATTCCGTCCTACATCAGCCAGGTGGCGCCGTCGGAATCGAGCGTCATCAAGCGCGTCGCCTATGAGCCGTTGTTCCTGGCGCATTTGCGCTCCACGCTCAGCATCAAGGGCGTCAAGAAGGTGTCGCTGCACGAGCCTTTGACCGGGCTGCTGCGGGTCACCGTCATCACGATGGAAAAAGGCGTGCCGCGCACCGAGATTTGGCGCGCGCTCAACGGCGCGGCCTTCTTCAAGGGCGATTGCGGCAAGATCTGCATCGCGGTCAATGATGACATCGACGTCGACAATGCCGACTCGCTGTTGTGGGCGATGGCCTATCGCATGAACCCGGTCGAGGACGTGCAATTGCTGCCGCATCGTGGGCAGGGTCATGGGCCCAAGCGCGAGGCCGAGAACGACGAAGACTCGACCATGCTGATGGACGCCACCATGAAAAGTGACATGCCGCCGCTGGCGCTGCCGAAGCAGGAGTACATGGAGCGGGCCAAGGCGATCTGGCAGGAGCTTGGCTTCGGCGCCGCTGCGGCCGCAGGCGCCGTGGTTCGGTTATTCGCTCGGTGATTGGCTGCCGCAATGGGATGCCGCCGCCAAGCGGGCAGCCGATGGGCTCTATCTCGAGAACGGCAAGATCAGCGCGACCCAGGTCCGCAAGGGCATCAAGCCGGAGACCAAATTCCGGCCGGACGAACCCACCAAATAGCGCGTTACCGGCCGCAATGCCCGCAAATCCGTCAGCGCTGCCTGTCGATTAGGCGTGGGAAGGCCGATCGCCGAGCGAGGGCGCTGAAGCCTGCGTTTTCGCGCTGGCATAAACCTTGCTGATTAGATCAACGAGTTGGTGGCTAGGGTTCCGGTTCCCGCGATACGCGGGGGTGCAGGTCCGAGAGCTGCCGCCCGGAACATGTCAGTCCGGGTGCACGGCGGGATAAAAGCCCGGGAGACCTCAGTGGCCGTGATTGGCAACGAGGTTCTTTTTGCCAGTCCGCGGTCATCAAACCCGTGAGGACTGAATATGAAACGCCCAAACTCCAAGTTTGCTTCCTTCATTACTATGCTCTGCGCCGCGGCCGTGCTGGCCGCGGCTCCGCTCTCGACGGCTCACGCCGCCAAGAAAAAAGAATTCAATATCGCCTGGACGATCTATGTCGGTTGGATGCCGTGGCAGTACGCCGCCGACCAGGGCATCGTGAAAAAGTGGGCCGATAAATACGGCATCACCATCAACGTCAAGCAGATCAACGACTACGTCGAATCGATCAATCAATACACCGCCGGCAAGTTCGACGGCGTCACCGTCACCAACATGGATACGTTGACCATTCCCTCGGCCGGCGGCGTCGATTCATCGGCCATCATCATGGGCGACTATTCCAACGGCAATGACGGCGTGGTTCTCAAAAACGCTAAGAGCCTGAAGGACATCAAGGGCCGTAAGGTCAATATCGTCGAACTGTCGGTGTCGCATTACCTGCTGGCGCGCGGTCTGTCGAAAGTCGGCCTGACCGAGAAGGACCTCAAGACCGTCAACACCTCGGACGCCGATATCGTCGCGGCTTTCAAGTCTCCGGACTCGACCGCGGTCGTGACCTGGAATCCGCAGCTTCAGGAAGTGAAAAAAGAGCCCAAGGCGAAAGAGGTTTTTGACTCGTCGAAAATTCCCGGCGAAATCGAAGACCTGATGGTGGTCAACACCGCAACGCTCAAGGACAATCCGGAGCTCGGCAAGGCTTTGGCCGGCGCCTGGTACGAAACCATCGCGCTGCTCAAGGACAAGGGCGCCAAGGGCAAGGCGGCGCGCGAGGCGATGGCCAAAGCCTCCGGCACCGATCTGGCCGGCTTCGACTCGCAGCTCAAGACCACCTACATGTTCTACAACCCGGCGGCGGCGGTGAAATTCACCACCAGCCCGGAACTGCCCAAGATCATGGATCTGGTGCGCACCTTCTGCTTCGAACACAACCTGCTCGGCGACAATGTGAAGTCGAAGGACGCCGTCGGCATCGAGTTTCCGGGCGGGAAAATTCTCGGCAACAAGGCCAATGTGAAACTGCGCTTCGACGCCACTTATATGAAAATGGCGGCGGACAAGAAGCTTTAGTTTGACAGCACTTTGCCTCCGGGTTCCGGGTGCGCGCGCTTGCGCGGCCCGGAATGACGGGCAAGGAGCCGGGAGCCTGCCATGCGCCGGATGATGAACATCGCGCCAAACGGCAGCAGTCGTTTGCTGCTTGGGTTGCTGCCTTTCGTGCTGGTCGCGTTGCTCTACGTCGCCGGCTCGGCGGAGCGTCGTGCGGTTAATCCAAACGACAAGCTGTTGCCGCCGGTCAGCGAAATGGCGGCCGCCGTCAAACGCGCCGCCTTCGAGCCTGACCGGCGCACCGGGACCTATGTGCTGTGGGAGGACACGGCGGCGAGCTTGCAGCGGCTCGGCATCGGCCTGGGCATCGCCACCGCCAGCGGGCTGGCTTTTGGGCTGGCGATTGGCGTGTTGCCGTTGGTCGGCGCGACCCTGGCGCCGTTGATTGGGGTGTTGTCGATGATCCCGCCGATGGCGGTGTTGCCGATTTTGTTCATCGTGTTCGGCTTGGGCGAGTTATCCAAGGTGGTGCTGATCGTGTTCGGCATCGCGCCGTTTCTGGTGCGCGATCTCGCGCTTGGCGATCAACAACATGCCGCTCGAACAACTGGTGAAAGCGCAGACGCTCGGCGCTTCGACCTGGCAGGTCGCGATCCGGGTGGTGCTGCCGCAGATCATGCCGCGTTTGATCGAGGCGGTGCGGCTGTCGATCGGGCCGGCTTTTCTGTTCCTGATCGCCGCCGAAGCGATCGCCGCCGAAAACGGCCTCGGCTACCGCATCTTCCTGCTGCGGCGCTATCTGGCGATGGACACCATCCTGCCTTACGTCGCCTGGATCACACTCTTGGCCTGGTTGCTCGACTGGGCGTTGGCAACCTTGGCGCGGCGCGCATTTGCGTTTGCTTACGTGACGGAGCGTCGCTGATGAGCAGCACCATCGCCTTCAGCGACGTCTGGGTCGAGTACGGCGATCAGATCGTACTCGAACGGCTGAATTTACAGATCGCGCCCGGCTCGTTCGTGTCGCTGGTCGGACCGTCGGGCGCCGGTAAGAGCACGATGCTGCGGATGATCCTCGGTCAGGAACAGCCGACGCGCGGGCAAATTCGGCTCGACGGCGTGCCGATGTCGCCGGAGCCGGGGCCGGATCGCGGCGTGGTGTTCCAGCGTTATTCGGTGTTTCCGCATTTGACTGTGCTCGGCAACGTCCTGCTCGGCTTCGAATTCGCCGCCAGTCCGCTGACGGCGCGGCTGTTCGGCACGGCGCGTAAGGCGGCCATCGAAAAATGCGATGCCCTGATCGAGGCTGTGGGGCTCGCCGAACACCGCGACAAGAATCCCCATCAATTATCGGGTGGCATGCAGCAGCGTCTGGCGATCGCCCAAGCCTTGGCCAAGGAACCGAAGGTGTTGCTGCTCGACGAGCCGTTCGGCGCGCTCGATCCCGGCACGCGGGTGCAGATGCATGAATTGATCAAGCCGCTGTGGCGCGAGCGCGGCATGACCATCGTCATGGTTACCCACGACATCAAGGAAGCCTTCGCGCTCGGCACCCGCCTGATCGCCCTCGACAAGAAGCGGCGCGACCCGCAGGCGCCGGAACGCTTCGGCGCCATCATCACCTATGACCTGGACCTCACGCGCGACAGCGTCGTGCCGGTTTTGGGGTTCAAGCCTTTACCACCAGCGCAAAGCCAGGGAGCGCACTGATGAACCATAGAACCAAACTCACTCGCCACGCCGGATTGTTTCCGGTCCGGGAAAGGCGCCGCCGCCATCACCCCGATTTCGACAAGCTCAATAGCCAAGGCTGGCAGGCGCTCGACGCCGAGGGCAAGCTGTCGGAAGACGGCTGGCGCAAGGAGCAAAAATGGGCGCTCGACATGGGGCTGCCCGGCGCCGACTCGCTGACCGACAAGTCGATCCCGACGTTTTCGCGCGGCGAGCTGCCGCATTTCGCCGGCATCAACACCTTCCTGAAAGCGCCTTATGTCGAGAACGTCCGCGATGTCGCCAAATATGACGCCGCCGTGCTCGGCATTCCGTTCGATTCCGGCACCACCTACCGGCCGGGCACGCGCTTTGGGCCGCAGGGTATCCGCCGCATCTCGGCGCTGTACACGCCGTACAACTACGAAATGGGCGTCGACCTGCGCGAGCAGATGACCTTGTGCGACGCAGGCGACGTGTTCACGATTCCCGGCAATCTGGAAAAGAGCTTCGACCAGATCACCCGCGGCGTCAGCCATGTGTTCTCGTCCGGTGCGTTGCCGGTCATGCTGGGCGGCGATCACTCGATCGGCTTCCCGTGCGTGCGCGGAATCGCGGAATGCACCAGCAAACGCATCGGCATCATCCATTTCGACCGCCACATCGACATCCAGGAAAAGGATCTCGATGAGCGAATGCACACCACGCCGTGGTACTGGGCGACCAATATGCCCAATGTCTCGGCGACCAATCTGGTGCAGCTCGGCATTGGCGGTTGGCAGGTGCCGCGCGCCGGCGTGCAGGTCGGGCGCGAGCGCAACACCAACGTCCTGACGATCGCCGACATCGAAAGGATCGGCCTGGAAAAGACCGCCGAAATCGCGCTGGAACTGGCGTGGAAAGACGCCGACGCGGTCTACATCTCGTTCGATGTCGACTCGCTGGATTGCGGTTTTGTGCCCGGCACAGGCTGGCCGGAACCGGGCGGCTTTCTGCCGCGCGAGGCGCTCAAGATCTTGGGCCTGGTCGCGGCCGAAGGTCTGTGCGGGCTTGAGGTGGTCGAGGTCTCGCCGCCTTACGACACCTCCGACATCACCGCGCTGGTCGGCGTGCGGGTGGTGGTCGAGGCGCTCGGCTCGATGGTCGCGCACGGCAAGCTCGGCAGCCACAAGCACATGATCGATAAACCGGTTTCATTCTGAGGGCAGACATCATGCATCAAGGGCACGATCACGATCATCACCACCACGGCAATGGCGCCAACGGCGGCGTTGGCCATAACCACGTCACGCCGCTGCGCGCGGTGCAATGGCAGACGCCGCATAAGGAGCACAGCGAACACGACGAACACGAACACGGCGAGCTAGACCTCGATCTCGTCGAGGCGGCCTTTGCCGAAAGCTTTACCTCGACCAGCGATCCTGCCAGTTTCTTGCGGCTGGCGCATATTCCGAGCGAAGCGCTCGACGCCGACTGCAAGAAGCTGGTGCTGCTGCGGGTCGAGAGCGAGGCGGTCACCGACGTCGGCAGCCTGATGCCGCATCTCGGCGGCGGCACTTTGCGCTATGACCCGCTGCCGGCGCAGATGGTGACACGGCGGCGCAAGCTGCGCTTCGTCTACTATGACGGCCATGCCGCCAAGCTGTTGACGCTGGCCGAGGTCCGGCAACTGAAGGCGGTGTAGAAACCGGCGGGTTCCGGCGCTGGGGGCTATTTTTTCGCCAGCCCTGGTTTCGCCGCCGCCGTGTCGGACGTGATCTTGTTCGGGTTGATCATGTTGCCGTCCCAGCGCTTGGCAAACGGCGCTGCGATGCCGAATTGGTCGAGCACGCGTGCGACGATGTGATCGACGACATCGTCGACGCTTTGCGGGTGGTTATAGAAGCCCGGCATCGGCGGGAAGATCGTCACGCCCATGCGCGCCAGCTTGAGCATGTTCTCAAGGTGAATTTCCGACAACGGCGATTCACGCGTTACCAGCACCATGCGTCGGCGTTCTTTGAGAATGACGTCGGATGCCCGGTGCACCAGATGGTCGCCATAACCTTGCGCGATGGCGCTGAGCGTGCGCATCGAACAGGGAATGACCACCATGCCCTCGGTGATGAAGGAGCCCGACGAGATCGCCGCGCCCATATTGGTCTGGGTGTAGTTGACGTCGGCCAGCGCGCACACCTCATCGACGCTGTAGGGCGTCTCGTGTTCGATGATGCGCTGCGCCCATTTGCTGACGATCAGGTGGGATTCGACGTCGCATTCCTTGAGTGCCTGCAACATGCGGACGCCGAAAATGGCGCCGGTGGCGCCGGTCATGGCAACGACCAGACGGCGGCGCATCAGCGGCCTCCCTCGGCCAGGGGCCGGCTTGCGGAATTGCGTTCGATCGGAAGAACAATATGCATGTCAGGGCTCTTGAGGCGTGCCGGAGGGCCGGGCGGACAGGGGCGGATCAGGCCGGGAAGTCGAGGATCTCTTTGTGGCCAAAGCCCTTGCTGTTGTCGATTAAAACCATACGGGCGGGTTCCAGGCGATAGACGGCGGTTCGGGCATAGGCGTCGCGCAATTTGGCCGGTCCCTCGGCGAGTTGCTTGAGAAAGGGGTAGCGGGCCTCCATCAGCGCCAGACCCTTGGTCCGCTCATCGTCGGCCACGAGCCGGCGTGCCGTGCCGGCGATCTGCAGGCCCCGAATAGAGGCGAAATCGGCATAATCCGGCGCCACTGTAGCGGCAACCCGCGGGTCGGCCCCGATCTGGTGCGAATGCCGGGTGTCGGCGTCCGAGACCCAGAGCAGGGCTAGGCCGTCGCAGGCGTAGAACAGATTGGCGGCGTGCGGCCCGTCGGCGCCGAGGCTGGCCAGCGACATGACGTGGTGGGCGGCCAGGAAGGCACCGATCCGCCGGGCAAGGTCGTCTCCGGCGGTCTCAGCCATGCTCACGGGCCCCCGTAGAGCCAGGCGATGCCCTCGCGGGCCTGCTCAGGCGTTCGGCCGCCGACGGCGATGTCGCGCAGCTCGGCGGTGACGCCGCGGGCGTGGTAAAATTCGCCGTAGACCCGCGCCATGATCTGCACCCGGGCGGTACGCAAATAGCGCGCCTGCTCATAGGCCTTGAAGGCGGCCGGGATGTCGTCGGGCTGTTCGGCAATCTTGTCGGCCAGGATGATGGCGTCTTCGGTCGCCATGCAGGCGCCTTGCGCCAGATATTGCAGCATCGGGATGGGCGGCGTCGCCGAGCAGCGTGACGTTGCCTTGCGACCAGTTCTTGACCGGCTCGCGGTCGCACAACACCCACATCCGCCAGGTGTTGATCAGCTCGAGCATACGCAGCACTTCCGGCACCTGGCCCTGGAAGTGCTTCCACAACAACTCCTTGCTGCCTTCGGCGTCCCAGCCTTCCTCGTAGTGGTCGGAATGGAACACGGCGACGAGGTTATAGAGCTCGCCACGGCGCAGCGGGTAATGCACGAAATGGGTGCGCGGACCGGCCCACAGCACGACGTCGGGCCGCCACAGGTCTTTCGGTACCTCGTCGTGTTTGAGCACGGCGCGATAAGCGATATGGCCGGAGACGCGCGGCTTGCCGTCGCCGACAATGCGTTCGCGGATTTTCGACCACATGCCGTCGGCGGCGATCAGCGCACGGCCTTTGACGGTTTCACCGTTGTTGAGCGTGATGGTGACGCCGTCGCCGGTGTCGTCATAGCTTTCGACCCGGCGGTTGGTCTCCAGCGTGATCAGGTCGTTGCCCTGGCAGGCTTTGAGGAAAGTGCCGTGAATGTCGGCGCGATGGGTGACGGCATAAGGCTGGCCGCCGAAGCGGTCGATGAAGTCCTTGCCGAGCGGCATATTGGTGACCAGCGCGCCGGTCAGCGCGTTGCGCATTTCCTGCGCCGGCGGAACGTGGGCGTCGGCCAGAATGGCGTCCTTGAGGCCGACTTTTTCGAGCGCACGGAAAATGTTCGGCCCGAGCTGGATGCCGGCGCCGACCTCGCCGAATTCGGTCGCCTGCTCGAACAGGCGGACGGGGTAGCCCTTTTTCGCCAGGGCGTAGGCCGTGATCAGGCCGCCAATGCCGCCGCCGGAAATCAGGAAGGGGGCGGATTTCGCTTTGCTGGCGGCCATGTCTTGATCCTCGTTGACGTTTTTTTGGGGTCGGTTGGCCGGCACGATAATGCCCTGCAGGGCGCGACGCAAAGCGCGTCCCGCGTGTGGTCAAGCCTAGGAAATATCGGCCAAAAACAAAGCCCGCCGGCGCGATGCCGACGGGCGTTGGACTCCGATGGGCGCGGGGCTTAGATCGCGCTTATTTCATCACCTGACCGCGGATCTCGCCGCCTTTATGGGCCGCGGTATGGATGTTGACGTACATCTTGCCGGCCATCAGGTCGGCTGCCTGGGCATCGGTCAGCGTGGCCGAGCCGGCGAACGGGGTTTTGGCCGCATCACCTTTGAAAATCCAGATGGCAACGCCGCCGTTCTTGCCGGGCGCGCCGATGTGGAAATGCGCCATGGTGGGCGGGCCGCTCAAGCCTGAATAGGTGCCCTTCCAGGTCAGTTTTTTGGTCGCGCTGTCGTAGGTGGCGGTGACTTCGCCCTTGCCGGCGCCCGAGCCCGGCGGCACTTCATTTGAGGTTTTCAAATCGGCCTTGAAATTGACCGTCGCCGCCATCGAGGGGCCGGTGAGCGCGATCACAGCGGTGAAGGTGAGGGCGGCCAGGGTGGACCGCAGGAATGTCGACGTCATCGGTTTGCTCCTCTTTGGTTGGCTGGCGTGCAGCCAATAAGACCAACACCGCCGGCTCGCGCATATTCCGGGAAGAGTGGCTGATACGTCAATCGTCCGCGAGCGAGATTACGGTGCAGGAGGTCTCGCCGCAGCCGTCGCAAACCCAATGGTGGCGGATCTCACTGCCTTCCACGAATTCCGTGAGCAGCGGGGCAATGACCCATTCTCCGCAATTGGCGCAGCGGGGCGGCGAGCCGAAGGCGCCGAATGTGGAGGGCGTCGCCGGATTGCAATGAAGCTGCATGATCTGGGCCTCCAAATGCATCGACCAAAGTGAACGGTTCAGGTGAACCGTTGTCCGTGAGCGTATGGTTAGGGGCCAATGGTGGCGAGGAAGAGACGCTTTGGTGAAACTCCGGTGGCGATTGCGATAACGTTTTGTGACGGACTGCCCGCCGGCGCGCGCCTCGGCTTTTACCGCCGGCGACCATCGTTTTGCCGATTTTGTTAAAGCGCGCAGCGAGATGCCGCAGCGCACACCGCGTTTAAAATTGTCTGGATGGGCTGGGGCGCCGAACGGCGGTGTCGAAAGACAATGCGGCGGGCCAATTACGATCTTGGCCAACGCCACGACGGGCAATGCGTCGGGTCGGTTGCTGCTGAGTTTGGGCTCAGTCGTCTTCGAGCGGCGGCAGGTCGCGAATCGGTCCTGTGGACAGACTGATTTTGCGGCGCTGTGACTGGTAGCTTTCCGAGCCGCCGTCGGGCTGGCGAGATTTCACGAACAGATCGGCGCCAAGATTGCCGCCGAATTCGGCGAGATCGTCTTCGTCGCAACTGGCGGCAATCGCCAGCCCGATCGAGGCCAGATGCGCCCGGCGATAGCAATAGACCGCCAGCATGGCGCGGGTCTTGGCCGGCACCGTTTCGATCAACGCGGCCAGTCCATGCGGACTGACGCGATACAATTGCCCGAGTACGCTTTCCGGTACAGGACAGGTCTCTTCGTTCAGTTGCATCGCCATACTCCAGCCCCGAGGAGAATAGCTTTTCTGTCTGGACGGAAATGGTTAATAAAATGGAAAGCGAGATCGCCCAGTCGGGCGTTTGGCCAGGCAGTCGCTTGTCGAGATTTGGATGTCTCTAAATCTTGGTGAGCGCGCTGGGACTCGAACCCAGGACCTATTGATTAAAAGTCAATTGCTCTACCAACTGAGCTACGCGCTCTTTAGCCGAAAGCGGTTCGGCCGGGACGGCCGGACTAAAGGCACACACACGATCGGCACTCCCCAAAAAAGAAAAGGAGCGCCCTTGGCATAGGATCGCACGCGTTGCGGGCTGTGTAGGGGGGCGAGGCTTGCCGGTCAATAGGCGGCTGGGGGCAATCTTGGCCGCCGAAACCGACCTGTTGATAGCCGAATCGTGGCCTAATTTGCGTCAAGACCGGCCGATTCCGTGCCCATATCTTATACTCGCACCCCGGGCACGGTTTGCTACACTGCCCAGGTGCGCCGAACTGCGCCGCGCGCCGATCGGCCTCGGCCGCCTCGAAATCCAAGCCCAAGAAGCCTGCCAGGAGTGCGAAATGCCCATCGTCAACCGCGTCGCCGATTTTCATGCCGACATCACCGCCTGGCGGCGCGATCTGCATGCCCACCCGGAGCTGCTTTATGACGTCCACCGGACGGCAGCGACGGTCGCCGACAAGCTGAAAAGCTTCGGCTGCGACGAGGTCGTGACCGGGATTGGCCGTACCGGCGTGGTCGGCGTCATCAAGGGCCGCAAGTCCGGTTCCGGCAAGACCATCGGCCTGCGCGCCGACATGGACGCCCTGCCGATCGAGGAGGCCAACGACCTGCCGTACAAGTCGACCGTGCCCGGCAAGATGCACGCCTGCGGCCATGACGGCCACACCGCCATGCTGCTCGGGGCAGCGCGCTATCTGGCCGAGACCCGCAATTTCGACGGCACCGTGGTGGTGATTTTCCAGCCGGCCGAAGAAGGCGGCGCCGGCGCCAAGGCCATGCTCGAGGACGGCCTGGCCGACCGCTTCGCCATCGACGAGGTCTACGGCATGCACAATTATCCCGGCATGCCGGTGGGCCAGTTCGGCATTCGCTCCGGCCCGATCATGGCGGCGGCCGACTACATTACTATCGACATCGAAGGCGTCGGCGCGCACGCGGCGCGGCCGCATCTCGGCATCGATCCCGTGCTGGTCGGGGCGCAGATCATCAACGCCATTCAGTCGGTGGTGTCGCGCAATGTCGACCCGCTAAAATCAGCGGTGGTCTCGATCACCGTGGTACAGGCCGGCACCGCGGACAACGTCATTCCGCAGACGGTGCGCCTGCGCGGTACCGCGCGCACGCTCGACGAAGGCGTGCGGGTGATGGTCGAACAGCGCCTGCGCACGATCGTGGAAAATACCGCGGCCGCGTTCGGCGCCAAAGCCACGCTGACCTATCGGCGCAATTATCCGGTACTCGTCAACCACGACAAGGAAACCGCATTCGCGGCTTCCGTAGCGAGCCAGATTGTCGGCGATGAGCGGGTCGATACTGATCTGCCGCCGATGATGGGCGCGGAGGATTTCTCCTTCATGCTCAACACCCGGCCGGGCGCCTTCATTTGGGTTGGCAATGGCGACAGCGCCGGCCTGCATCACCCGTCGTATAATTTCAACGACGATGCGATCCCGGTCGGCACGTCCTATTGGGTCAAGCTGGCGGAAACCGCGCTGCCGGCATGAGGTCAATCTGACGGTCCCGCATCGCCAGTGTCAGCCTACGCGGTCCGGCGTGTCCACCGTGATGCTGCCACGGACCACCCGTGAGACGCAGGTGCAGAGCTTGTTGTTTGTGGCCTTCTCGGCATCGCTGAAGAAGACATCGCGGTGGTCGACAATGCCGTCCGCCTCGATAATCGTCAGCGCGCACAGCCCGCATTCGCCCCGCCGGCAATCGGAGATCATCTCGATGCCCGCAGCCTCCAGCGCATCGAGCATCGTGACGTTTTGCGGCACGTCGACCTGCATGCCGAGCCGGGGAATCTTCACGGTGAAAGGTTCGGAAGCGTAGCGCCCGCTATTACCGAAGGTCTCGAAACGCAACTGCTCGGCCGGCCGGCCGCTTTGCTGCCACTGGCGTTTGGCATTCTCCAGCATGCCGATCGGCCCGCAGACATAAAATTCTCCATCCGGCGCAAGCCGGGCGATCTCGGCTGCAAGGTCGATCCTGTTGTCGTCCTCGCCGACGAAGACGTGCAGGCGCTCGCCGATCCGCTCGCGCAGCTCGTCGGCCAAAGCTAAGTCCTGGTGACGGCGGCAGGCGTAGAGCAGTTTGAAGTTGGCGCCCGCCTGCGCCAGGGCCAGGGCCATCGTGAAGATCGGCGTGATGCCGATGCCACCGGCCAGTAGAAGATATTCGCCGCGGCCGCGACTTAAATCGAAGTGATTGGCCGGACCCGAGATGCTCAAAAGAGCCCCGGGCGCCAGGCTCCACATATACGCCGAGCCGCCGCGCGTATCCTTCAACAGCTTGACGGCGATGCGATAGACGCCGTCGGTGCAGGGACCGACGATCGAATAAGAACGAACATCCGGCCGTTCGCCGATCTGCACCGCGACATTGATATGACTGCCGGCATTCGGGGCAACGAACGTGCCTGACGGCTCGATCTCGAACAGGCGGATGTCGGGGGTCAGATCGCGGGTGTTGCGTAGCCTGCCGCTGCGCCATTCAATTCTCTCGGCCATGATTATTCGGCGGCTTCGCCCGGCACGGTCCGCGGCTGCTCGCTTGCCAGCAAACGGTCGATCATGCGGCGGGCCCACAACGCCCCGGCGTCGATGTTGAGGTTGTAGAACGGCTGGCGCGGGTTCTTGTCGATCGCGCGTTGCTGCGCCTCCAGCACGACATGATCCTGGTCGTAGACGCCCTTACCCTCATTGACGTGCGCGCGTTGAAGGTCGCGCGTGAGCTGTTCATCGTCGGTCTTGAACGTGCGCACGAAGTTCCAGAAGTAATGGCAGGACGTGGCGGTTTCAGGCGTGATCGCGGCCAGGAAGGCGCCGTTCACGCCCTGTGAACGGTCGCCTTGCGGCGCGCCGGTGCCGGTCGGCGCCACGCCGACATCGCCGACGACAGTGGATGGCGCCTGGAAATAGATAACCTGCCATCGGTCGGTATGGGCCGCCTTGCCGAGTTGCTTCGCCCAGAATGGCGGCGCCTCGATATCGATCATCCAACGCGTCACGGTCGCGGTGCGGTCGGTGTGCGTGACGTCGAATGGCGTATCGGTGATCGCGTCATGACCGATGCTGTTGGCGTGGACATAAGTCTCGTGCGTCAGGTCCATGAGGTTGTCGATAACGAGGCGGTAGTCGCATTTAAGCGAATAAAACGTACCGCCTTCGCCGACCCATTCGGTGCCGTCATTCCAGTGGAAATCGGGAATTTTAGAAGGGTCCGCCAACGCCGGATCGCCCGGCCAGAGCCAGACGAGACGGTGACGCTCCGCCACCGGATAGGTGCGCACGCAGGCAGATGGATTGATGGTTTTCTGCGCCGGCATGTAGGTGCAGCGGCCGGCAGAGTTGAAAACGAGGCCATGATAGCCGCACATCACCTCATCGCCTTTGAGGTGCCCCATCGAGAGCGGCAACAGCCGGTGCCAGCAGGCATCCTCAAGTGCCGCAACTTGACCGTCGCTGCGGCGGTACAGCACCACGTCCTTCTCGCAAATGGTGCGGGCGGCAAGCTCATGCTTGATCTCATGGCTCCAGGCCGCCGCGTACCATGCGTTCAGTGGAAATGGTCTTTCAGCTGGCATCGCATTCCTCCGCATAATTTTTAAAAATATATCACGGAAGAATGCAACGATGCGAGCATCGAGGTGCAGTCGCGTTCGTCAATAAACAACTGCAAACGACGATGCGTTCGGCGCCCACGTCAATAACAGGCTACCGGCTATAATGGGCACGGCATTGCCCACGATGGTGGGCATAGAGGATTTGCTCGTTGTCGTTTGATGCGCGGCCCGACATTTTCGTCTGGGTGGGCAACAGCGCAAACGACGCGATCCCGGTGCGGATTCCGGATCGCCACTTTCGCGGCGTCCGGAATGACAAATCGACTACTATTGCACCATGTCCGTCTGCTTTTGCAGCACTGATTGCGGGGCGACGACCGCCTCGGCGATGCGCGGTCGGCGGTTAATGACGCCGGCGAGCGAACCGTGCAGCGCGTGCCAGGTCGCGTAGTCGTTAAAGCGCGAGCGCTCGAGCAGGGCGATGGCCACCGCGGCCACGAAGGGCAGGCTCTGGATCAACAGCACGGCAGCGAAAATATTGATCTCGTAGACCTCCTTGACGTTGGTCTCGACCAGAACGATGGCACCGAGGATCAACAGACCGCCCAGGATCGCTTCCCAGAACGCGTGGAAATCGCTGCGCCGGCCGCCGGCGCCGCCCTTGGCGGTACGCACGAAGGGCAGGTGGTCCTTGACCATGCCGACGGCGACCGCGCGCGCCACCGTCCATTGCACCGACATCGCGGCCACGGCGGCAATCGCCATCTGGCCTTTGCCGGTCTTGACGCGCAGGCGGTACAGCGTGACGAAATGCGCCATCGAGACGATGAAGCTCGCCATGATCGGCACCGTGAGAATGCGGTCCGGAACGGCGATGTCGAGGAAGGCGATCACCGGCACCCAGAGGATGTTAAGGATCGCGACCACGACGCCGACGCTTTCCGCGCCCAACCAGTTGAGCCAGCCGAGCGAGAATTCGCGCTTCTGATCGCGGGTCAGGCGGCTGGCGCCGGGCAGGAAGCGGCGCCAGTGCTTTTTCAGGATCTGCAAGCCGCCATAAGCCCAGCGGTCGCGCTGTTTCTTGAATGCGTCATAGGTGTCGGGCAACAGGCCGAAGCCGTAACGCTTGTTGGTGTAGTGCGACAGCCAGCCTTGCTCGAGCAGCGTCAGGCCGAGATCGGTGTCTTCGCAAATCGTGTCGCTCGACCAGCCGCCGGCCTGCGCCAGTGCGGCGCGGCGCACCAGGAACATGGTGCCGTGGACGACGATGGCGTTGTGTTCGTTCCGCTGCACCATGCCGATGTCGAAGAAGCCGGCATACTCGCCGTTCATGGCGTGATGCATGACGCTGCGGTCGCCGTCGCGGTGATCCTGCGGCGCCTGCACCAGGCCGACGCGGTCGTCGTCGAACAAAGGCACGAGGTCGCGCAGCCAGTCGGGGGTCACGACATAGTCGGCGTCGATGACGCCGATGATCTCGGCGTCGTCGGCGGTGTGCGTCATCGCCAGCCGCAACGCGCCGGCCTTGAAGCCTTCGAGCTTGTTGGCCAGCACGAATTTGAAGCGCTCGCCGAGCATTTTGCAATGGTCGTCGACCGGCACCCACATGCCCGGATCGGGCGTGTTATTGACGACGACGATGCATTCCAGATTCGGGTAGTCGAGCCGCGCCACGGCGTCGAGCGTCTGCTTGAGCATTTCCGGCGGTTCGCGATAGGCCGGAATATGGATCGAGACTTTCGGTATGCCGGCATGCGGCGCCAAAGCTGGCGCCAACGGCAAATGAGGGATTAGACGCGACGGTTTGCGGCCGAAGGCAATCGCCGCGATTTCCTCGATACGGGAAAGCGCGATCAAGATTAGCGGGATGAGCAACAGCGTGCCCAGGCCGAGCGCAAAGGCCGAGCCCGGCACGAAGTAATGGCCGTTCCAATAGCCGAACAAAGCCGCCGACCATGCGCCGACCGCGTTAGCGGCGCCGGCAAGCAATGCGGTCTGCCAGACCGTGACGGCGTTGGCTGCCAGGATCGGCAGTGACAGCAGTACGCTGACCAGCAAGGCAATAGCGGCCAGCTTCCAGTGGTCGGGATTTTCGATCGGGCCGGTCCAGTTGAACTTGGGCTGGCGGTTGGCGTCATAGATGCCCCAATACGGACCGACGCCGCCTTCGAAGATCTTCCATGGCTGGTCGATGGCTTCGACGATATTATAGTCGATGCCGTAGGCGTTGGCGCGGGTCACGAAGTCGCGCAACAGCTCGGCCTGTTCGATGCGGCCGGGCTGAGCATCCTTGAAGTTATAACCGGCGCTCGGCCAGCCGAACTCAGCGATCACGACCCGCTTGCCGGGATAAGCGCGGCGCAGCTTGTCGTAAATGATCATGGCCTGGTCGACCGCCTGGCTGGGCGAAAAGCCTTCCCAGTAGGGCAGGATATGCGCTGCGATAAAATCGACCGCCGACACCAGTTCAGGATGCTCAATCCAGACGTTCCAGATTTCGCCGGTGGTGACCGGGACGCTAACCGAGCGCTTGACGCGTTGGATCTTGGCGATCAGCTCAGGGACCGTCTGGTCGGCGCGGTAGATGGTTTCGTTGCCGACGAAGATACCGTTGACGTTGCTATGGCGCTTGGCCAGGTCGATGACCGAGCGGATTTCGCGCTCGTTGCGGTTTTTGTCCTTGTCGATCCAGGCGCCGATGGTGGCGCGCAGGCCGAACTCGGCGGCGATGCCGGGCACGAGTTCGACGCCGGCGGTCGACGAATAGGTTCGGACCGCCTTGGTCAGGGGGGCAAGCAGCTTGAGGTCGGCGCGGATGCGCTCGGCCTTGGCCTGGCCGCCGGCGTCCGGGTTGGCTGAACCTTCAAACGGTGCGTAGGAAACGCTTGCCAACTGACCGGTGAAGTCAGGGGCGTTCACCTGTTCGCGAAATAGAGCCCATAAACCAGCGTGCACGCACACCACGAGGGCGACGACGGCAGCGACGGTGCGCATAGCTTTTAAAACCAAATGGGGCTGGATGGCAGACCCTTGAACCCGTCCCCTGGGCTCAAGCAAAATTCAATCTGCTGGTCGTCAAGATAGGCTCGCGTGCGACGGCTATTCAAGTAGATCCTAGACATGGCAAATCCAAGACATACGCATGGCAGATGAATGGCGCCTGAATGGTTTTTGGTGCCATTTCATTCTTCAGGAAAACTAACGCGTTTAGGGCTTGGCGGTTCCACCCGCTGCCGGCTTGGCCGGGACCGCGGCTTCGGCCGCGGCGGGCGTCAGGCCGGGGTTGAGCCAGCAGGCATGAACGCGCCCGTTAAGGGTTTCCGGCGCCTTCGGGTCGATATCGCCTTGCCGCACGAGACAGCGGAACGCCGCCTGGATATGGGCGCTGGGGCAGCTGAAGCGGTCATACAGCGTGAGATGTCGGAAGGCGGTGTCGAGATCGTCCCGCCATATCAGGTTGACGATACGTCGGCCGAGCCAGACGCATTCCGGATTGCCGGCCGCCCCGGCCAAGACCCGTGTCGCCTCGGCGATCTCGTTAGCCTTTTTCTGACCGTCCTTGAGAACGGCCTCAGCCGTCGGCTTTGACGGCAGGGCAGGCTTGCCGCCACTCTGGCCGAAGGCGGCGGTGGCGGTGAGGCTTAAGGCGGCCACGCAAAGCATGGCAGCGTAGTGACGCAGCGAAGTCATAAAAGATCGTTCCCGCCGATGTTGATGAAGGCCATCCGTCCGTTTTGTCAGGTCTCCGTGTGAGACTCGATTGGGACGCCAATGCGGCATCCCGAACAGTTCGGCGCTGATGACCTTTAGGTTCCCCTAAGCCCTGACTTGAAGTCGCGTTGGGTTCCGCCGTCGCGCAACCCTCCGCCGCAAAACTTGGCCTTAACGGGAGACCTTTGTCCAGCCTCCCAGCGCTCTAACCTTAAAACTGGCCAAGGTCGTTGTGGCAGGCGGCAAGGCGGGCTCAACGGACCGGCTTGACGGCCGTGGCCTTTGGCCGCTGGCTGAGCCGGGTGTTTGCGTGCTTGGCAGGGGCGGGTCGGGCGCTATAAGCCGTTCTAAGCGATTGTTTGAGCGTTAAGCCCCCGAAATAGGTCATTCATGCGCTTAGGTCTTTCATGCCTTGCGGTCGTCCTGGCCGGCATCGCCGCCAGTTGGGCGTGGCTGGGGCAGCCGGTGCCGATGCCGCAATCGCCGCTGGCGCCCGGCGACAAGCTTTACTGCCTGTCCTACGCGCCGTTCCACGGCAGCCAGACGCCGCTCGACCCCGCCACTATGATCTCGGCCGCCCAGATCGAGGCCGACCTGACCCAGCTCGCCAAGATCACCGACTGCGTGCGGACCTATTCGACCGATTTCGGCATCGGCCAAGTGCCGGCAATCGCCGCCCGCCTTGGCCTTAAAGTCCTGCAGGGCCTGTGGCTGTCGACCAATGCCGCCTCGAACCAGGAGCAGATCGCCGACGCGGTCCGGCTCGCCAATACCTATCCCGGTACGATCATAGGCGTCGTGGTTGGCAACGAAGTGCTGTTGCGCGGCGAGATGTCGGCGACCGATCTCGCCGCCACCATCCGGTCGGTCAAGGCCCAGGTGAAGGTGCCGGTCACCTATGCCGATGTCTGGGAGTTCTGGCTGCGCAACCGCGACGTCGCCGCCGCCGTCGATTTCATCACCATCCACATTCTGCCGTATTGGGAAGACGTTCCGATCCCGGCGGATCAAGCGGCCGCCCATGTCGAGGCGATCCGCGCGCGGATGGCGCGGGAATTCGCGCCCAAGGAAGTCATCATCGGCGAGGTCGGCTGGCCGAGCCAAGGCCGGATGCGCGAAGGCGCGTTGCCGTCGCCGGCCAATCAGGCACGGGTGATTCAGCAGGTGCTGGCCATTGCCGCGCGCGACAAGTTCCGGGTCAATGTGATCGAAGCCTTTGATGCCCCGTGGAAGCGGGCGCAGGAGGGCGTGGTCGGCGGCCATTGGGGGCTGCTCGACGATGCCACCCGCCAGCCGAAATTTCAGTGGGGCGAGCCGGTTTCCAATCATCCGCAGTGGAAGTGGCAGGCGACCGGCGGCATGGCCTTCGCGCTGCTCGTGTTCGGCGCGGCTTATTGGGCAAGGCGCAACGATAACCAAACTCGGTTTCTCAAATGGCTGGCGGTCAGCGCCAATGCTTTGTCCGGCGGCGTGTTGATCGGCTGGACGTTTGCCAATGTGCCGATCGAAAGCATCGGCTGGGGCGGCTGGGCCCGCTCGCTTGCCTTGGCGGCGATCGCGGCCCTGGCGCCGGTGGCGTTAAGCGCGGCGACCATGCGCGGCACGCCGACGCCTCGGCTGTCGCGGCTGCTCGGGCCGGTCCAAGCGCGCACGCGCGACCCGCTCGCGATTCTGGTCGGCGTCATTGCCATCGCCACACTGCTGCTGGCGATCTTGACCGCGCTCGGCCTGGTGTTCGATCCGCGCTATCGCGACTTCCCATTCGCGCCGCTGACGGCGGTGGCGGTCGCTTTTGTCAGCCACAGCCTGTTCGGGCCGCGGCCGGCGGGACAGCGCGGCGCTACCGAGATTGTCGGGGCCGCCGTGCTGGCGGGCTCGGTGGTCTACATTGTGCCCAACGAGGGCATGGCTGAACTGGCAGTCGCTCTGGCTCTGCGCCGCGCTTGGTGTTGCTGGCGATCAGTCTTGCCCGGGTGCGCGACGCGCCAAGCTGAGCACCAGCAGGCCGACGGCCAGCGCCGACAACGCGATATTGTAGAGCACAATGCCGAGACAGGCAGCGGCCAGCGCGGCTGCGAATATCACCAGCGTCGGCCGCAACAGATTGAGCGCGGCCAGCGCCAGCGCGGCGATCCCAAACACCGAATGGCCGAACAGCACCGCCACAATGTGGCGAGTGTAGCACAACCAGCTATCGAGCCCGGCGGCACAGGCCAGCCCGACGCCCGCGCCTTCGATGCCGAGATAGCGCATGTAGAGCGCATAGCCGAGCGAACCAAAGCCCACGATCAGCAGGACGTTGGTCTCGCGGGCGCTCGGCAGAAACAGCTTCATCGGTTCCGACTTTTGTTCGGGCGCGGCCGCCCGCCGAGGCCACTATGCCGCCGCGCTGGACCGGCCGCAATTCGCGCCAGCGTCAGTTTTACTTTTCCGCGAACAGCTCGCCGATGAACGGCACAGCCCGGCAACTCACCCGCGATGCCGCGAAGCGTTTGCAGGTTTGCGCGACGGTGGCGCCGTTCGGCAACGGGCCGACCAGCAGCCGGTAGGGAATCCGGGGATTACGGCGATCATAGGTCATCAGCGGATGCAGGCCTTTGACTAAGGGGCCGAAATTGGTCTTTACCGCCGCCCAGCGTTTTTTGAGAATTTCCATCGACCGCGCACCGCCAAGCTCAATGCCCAATTCGGGATTATGGGATGGCGATGCGGCGGTGTCTGTCACCGCGGCCGGTGCCGCGGGTTCGGTCGCTGTGGCGACCCGCAACGGCGGCAATGGCACCGCGGTGATCTTCGCCATACCGGGCAAGGTCTTGAGAACGTCGGCTTTCGCTTCGGTGAGAGGCGCGCCGGAGCCGGTTTTTGGTTTGCCCGCTTCCTTGGCGCCAATCCTCACTTCGAATGACGGTCGTGACTTGGCGTCGGCCTTGCTCTCGACCTTAGCGCCCTCGGCCATCAAGGGCGCTCCGGCGCGAGCCGTCGGTGTGGCGTCTTTTTCGGTTTCTTTGGCGGCTTCGGCTTGTTCGGGCGGTTCGGTCTGCGGCGCGGTCAAGGCCGGCGGCGGCACGATCCGTGTCGTCGGCACCGGCTTGGGTTCGAGCTTGGGCGCCAGTTTGGGTTCCGGTTTGGGCTCGGGGGCGGGCGCGGTGGCGGCGACCAGCGCCAGTTCGCGCTTGATCGAGCCGGTCATGTCGTTGAGGTTTTGCTCAAGGCTGGCCACCCGCGCCTTGAGCCGGTCGCGGTCGTCGGCGAGTTCCCGGATCTGGGCCTCGAGCCGTTCGGTGTCCGGGTTTTTGCCGGCCGGCGCCGGTGGCAATTCGGCAACCTTGGCCGGCGAAGCGGTTTTCGGCACCTGCGCGGCAACGCCAGCAGGTGTGGCGGCGTTGGGCGCCAAGGCAACCTGCAGGCGCTGCGAGCCGCTGTCGGTCGTCGTCAGCAGCACCGCCGCGGTCAAAGCGAGCGCGGCCGCCACACCCCAACTGGTGATGCGCCACAATGTGTTGCTGTCCCGCAGGCCCATGAATTCCGACAACTTTTTCTCGAACCCTGTGGTGTTCACGCCCTGGTTTTGTCGCGCCATCGGGCATCCTCGGAATCGGCGAATCAGGTCATTGAAAACACTAGCAGAATCCGCCATTGCTGGCTTTCATTGCGTGGCTTTAGCCGCTATGGAGGGCGCGCGATCCTGTCGTTTAGGCTGGGTGCCGCTTTTCGGCGGTTAATGCGCCAGGCACCGTTATTCCTATTGTCCCTTAAGAGCCCGCGCGGCGGCCGTCCGCCACATCCGGGCTTGGCTCGTGAGCTGAAAACCGAATGCAACAACGTACCTGTCTTGCGATCGTGTTGGCGGCGGGCGAAGGCACCCGGATGCGCTCGTCGCTGCCGAAAGTGCTGCACGCCGTCGGCGGTCGGCCGCTGATCGCGCATGTGCTGACGGCGGCGACCGAAGCCGGTGGCGCCGGCATCGCCGTCGTGGTCGGGCCGGGGCGCGGCGATGTCGCGGCCGAGGCGCGCAAGTTGGCGCCGCAGGCTAACGTGTTCGAACAGCGCGACCGGCTCGGCACCGCGCACGCAGTACTGGCGGCGCGGGCCGCGATCGAACAGGGCGCCGACGATATTCTGGTGATGTTTGCCGATACGCCGTTGGTGCGGCCGGAGACGCTGCGGCTGTTGCGCGATGCGCTCGCCAAGGGCGCCAGCGTCGCGGTGCTCGGCTTCACGCCGAAAGACCCCGGCGGCTATGGCCGCCTGGTGATGCAAGGCGACGAGCTGGTCGCCATTCGCGAGGAAAAGGACGCCTCGGCTGCCGAGCGCACCATCGGCTTCTGCAATGGCGGGCTGATGGCGCTGGCCGGCGCGTCGGCGCTCCAGATTCTCGACAGCATCGGCAATGCCAACGCCAAGGGCGAATACTATCTCACCGACGCGGTTGCCATCGCCCGTGACATGGGTTTGAAGGCGGTTGCGATTGAGACCGAGGAGGACGACGTGCGCGGCATCAACACCAAGGCGCAACTCGCCGAAACCGAAGCCGTGCTGCAGGGCCGCCTGCGCGCCGCCGCGATGGAAGCCGGCGTCACGCTGGTCGCGCCGGAGACGGTGTTTCTGTCGTCCGACACCAAACTCGGCCGCGACGTCACCATCGAGCCGAACGTGGTGTTCGGGCCGGGCGTGACGGTCGAGGATGGCGCGGTCATTCGCTCGTTCTCGCATCTCGAAGGCGCCCATGTCGGCAAGGGCGCGCGCGTCGGTCCGTTCGCGCGGCTGCGGCCGGGCGCCAAGCTCGGAACCGATGTCCATATCGGCAATTTTGTCGAGGTGAAGCAGGCGACGATCGAGGACGGCGCCAAGGCCAATCATCTTGCCTATATCGGCGATGCGCGAGTTGGCGAGCGCGCCAATGTCGGCGCCGGCGTGATCACCTGCAATTACGACGGCACCGACAAGCATCGCACCGATATCGGCAAGGATGCCTTCATCGGCACCAATTCCTCGCTGGTGGCGCCGGTCACGATCGGCGACGGTGCCTATATCGGGTCCGGTTCTGTGGTGACCAAGGACGTGCCGGCCGGCGCTTTGGCGCTCGAACGCGCCGAACAAGTGATTAAGGAAGGCTGGGCGGTTCGCTTGCGCGAGGTCAAAGAGTTGCGCAAGAAGAATAAGAAGCCGTAATAGCCGGAACGGCGGCCTTTGTGGCGCGCCATTGCGCTGACATATAGCGAAATAGGTTTTGATTTCCAAAAGCCTAGCGTTGACCGTTAAAGCTTAAGTTCACGACAGGGGCCAGCCAGGCGGATGTGTGGAATTGTAGGAATTCTCGGGGTTAAGCCGGTCGCCGGCCCCTTGGTCGATGCGCTGCGGCGTCTCGAATATCGCGGCTATGATTCAGCCGGCATCGCCACGCTCGATCATGGCGTGCTGGCGCGCCGGCGCGCCATGGGCAAATTGCACGCGCTCGAGACCCTGCTCGTCAAAGAGCCGCTCGGCGGCAACACCGGCATCGGCCATACCCGATGGGCGACCCACGGCAAGCCGACCGAAAGCAATGCCCATCCGCACGCGACCGATAAGGTCGCGGTCGTGCATAACGGCATCATCGAGAACTTCCGCGAACTGCGCGAAGCGCTGATCGCCAAGGGTGCGAAATTCGCCAGCGAGACCGATACCGAAGTGGTCGCGCATCTGGTCACGGAGGAAATGAAATCCGGCAAGTCGCCGGTCGATGCGGTGGCGGCGACGCTTAAAGCAGTTGCGCGGCGCGTTCGCGCTCGCCTTTTTGTTTGCCGGCGAGGACGATCTGTTGATCGGCGCGCGCAAGGGGTCGCCGTTGGCGATCGGTTACGGCAAAGGCGAGATGTTCCTCGGCTCCGACGCGATCGCGCTGTCGCCCTTCACCGACACCATCAGCTATCTCGAAGACGGCGACTGGGCGGTGCTGACCCACCAGGACGTCAAGATCTACGACGAGCAGGACAAGCCGGTCGAGCGCGCGATTGTGAAAACCAACATCGCGGCGCAACTGGTCGACAAGGGCAACCACAAGCATTTCATGGCCAAGGAAATCCATGAACAGCCGGAAGTGGTTGGCCATACGCTGGCGCATTACATCAATATGGTCAGCGAAACAGTTGAGTTGCCTGAAAAATTGCCGTTCGACTGGCGCCAGATCAAACGCCTGTCGATCTCGGCCTGCGGCACCGCCTACTATGCCGGGCTGGTGGCGAAATACTGGTTCGAGCGTTTCGCCAAGCTGCCGGTCGAAATCGATATCGCCTCGGAGTTCCGCTATCGCGGCGCGCCGCTGGTCGAAGGCGATCTGGCGATCTTCATTTCGCAGTCGGGCGAGACCGCCGACACGCTGGCGACTTTGCGCTACGCGCGCGAGATGAAGCAGCACATCATGTCGGTGGTCAACGTCACCTCGTCGACCATCGCGCGCGAAAGCGACGTCGTGATGCCGACTTTGGCGGGCCCCGAGATCGGCGTTGCCTCGACCAAGGCGTTTACCTGTCAGTTGTCGGTGCTGGCTTGCCTGGCGCTGGCCGCCGGCCGCGCGCGTGGCGAGTTGACGGCCGAGGATGAGCACAGACTGGTCCAGGCGCTGGTCGCGGTGCCGCGCCTGATGGCGGAAGCGCTGACGCTGGAACCGCAGATCGAGAAGTTGGCCCATGACCTCGCCAAGGTGAAGGACGTCCTGTATCTCGGCCGTGGCACCAGCTATCCGATCGCGCTTGAAGGCGCGCTAAAGCTCAAGGAAATTTCCTACATTCACGCCGAGGGCTATGCCGCCGGCGAACTCAAGCACGGGCCGATTGCGCTGATCGACGAGACCATGCCGGTGATCGTGATTGCGCCGCACGACCGTGTGTTCGAAAAAACCGTGTCGAACATGCAGGAAGTCGCCGCCCGCGGCGGCAAGATCATTCTGGTGACCGATCCGCAGGGCGCGAAGGAAGCCACCATCGAGTCGCTCGAGACCCTGATGCTGCCGGATATGGCATCGACCGTCACACCTTTAGTCTATGCCATTCCGGTGCAGCTGATCGCCTATCATACGGCGGCGGCGATCGGCACCGACGTTGACCAGCCGCGCAATCTCGCAAAATCGGTCACTGTAGAGTAAGATTATCCAATGGCTGATATGGACCAGAAGCCGGGCGAAGGGCTCAGCGCCGATATCGCGAAGGCAACGACGTCGCATAGCGGCTTTGCCGCCCGCATCCGGAATTATTTTCTCACCGGCCTGGTGGTGGCAGGGCCTGTCCTGATCACGGCTTACTTGACGTGGTCGTTCATCACCTGGGTGGATGATCTGGTGCGGCCGGTCATTCCGGCGGCCTACCGGCCGGAAACCTATCTGCCCTGGCCAGATCCCCGGCACCGGTCTGGTGATCGCGTTGTCGCGCTGACGCTGCTCGGCTTCCTGACCGCCAATCTGGTCGGACGTTCGCTGGTCGAACTGGGCGAGGGCTTGCTCAATCGGATGCCGATCGTGCGGCCGGTCTACAAGACCATGAAGCAGATTTTCGAGACGCTGTTCTCGAAAGAGGGATCGAGCTTTCGCAAAGTCGCGCTGGCCGAGTTTCCGGCGCCCGGCATGTGGTCGCTGGTGTTTATCTCGCAGCCGCCGAACACTGAACTGGCGTCAAAGCTGCCGGAGGGTGAGCATGTTTCATGCTTCTTGCCCTGTACGCCGAACCCGACCACCGGCTTTTTCTTTTATGTAAAGCGCGCGGAATTGATCGAACTCGATATCTCGGTCGAAAACGCCATGACGCTGCTGATCTCGGCCGGCATGGTGCAGCCGGACGGCGACGCGCAGAAGAAGCTGGCCGGGATGGCCGCGAGCGCCAAGGCTTTGCAGGCGGCGAAAGCGCCCGTCAACGCCAGATAATTTTACGCTGGTATCCCCCGATTTCGGATTAAAGCGGCTATTCCGCCGTTTGCTCTCTCGCTACCGTCGCGCCCGCGTTTAAATCTCATGGGAGGCGGCGCGATGAATTTCGCAGATGCGATTAAATCCGGCTTTAATAACTATGTGACGTTCTCGGGCCGGGCAGCCCGTTCCGAGTTTTGGTTCTGGACGCTGTTTTCTATTCTGGCCAATCTTGCCGCCGGGATCGTCGACATGGTGCTTGGCATTGGCCTTGTCGGGCTGGTGGTTTCGCTGGCGTTGCTGTTGCCCGGGCTTGCGGTTTCGGCACGCCGCCTGCACGACCTCGACCGCACCGGCTGGTGGCTGCTGATCAGCCTCACCTGTATCGGCATCATTCTGTTGATTGTCTGGGATTGCATGAAGGGCACGACCGGGCCGAACCGTTTCGGTGCCGATCCGCTGGCCTAGCTTGTCATGAACTGACAAACGAATGGCATCCGGGCGGGGTCACCCCGCCCGGATCAGCTTGATCGCCTCGTCCTTGCCGAACAGATAAAGCAGATGCCGCAGCGCCTGGCCGCGCTCCGATTGCAAGTTTGGATCGCGCGTCAGCACCAGCGCGGCGTCGTCGCGCGCAGCCCCCAGATATTTGCCGTGCACTTCGGGACGCGCAACGTGGAAGCCGGGTAGGCCGCTTTGCCTGGTGCCGAGCAGGTCGCCTTCGCCGCGTAGCTTCAAGTCTTCTTCGGCGATGCGGAAGCCGTCTTCGGTCTCGCGCAAAATCGCCAGCCGGGCCTTGGCGGTTTCGCCGAGCGGCGGCTTGTACAACAAGAGGCAAGTCGACTTGCCGGCGCCGCGGCCGACGCGGCCGCGGAGTTGGTGGAGTTGCGCGAGCCCGAAGCGTTCGGCGTGTTCGATCACCATGATGGTGGCTTCCGGGACGTCGACGCCGACCTCAATCACGGTGGTGGCGACCAGCAACTGGCTGTCGCCGGCGGCAAAGCGCGCCATCGCGGCATCCTTGTCGGCGGCTTTCATCTTGCCGTGGATCAGGTCGACCTTGGCGCCAAAGCGTTTGCGCAAATCCTTGTAACGGGCCTCGGCGGCGGCCAGATCGATTTTTTCCGACTCCTCGACCAGCGGGCAGACCCAGTAAGCCCGCTTGCCCTCGGCAAGCGCGCGGCCGATGGCGTCTTCGACCTCAGCGACACGGTCGAGCGGAATGGTGCGGGTGTCGATCGGCTGGCGGCCGGCCGGCTTTTCGCGCAGTTCGGAAATGTCCATGTCGCCGAAATAGGTCAGCACCAAAGTGCGCGGGATCGGCGTCGCGGTCAGCACCAGCACGTCGACGGCGTCGCCCTTTTGCGTCAGCGCCAGACGCTGATGGACGCCGAAGCGGTGCTGCTCGTCGACGATGGCGAGCGCGAGGTCGTGAAAGGCGACGTCCTCCTGAAACAGCGCATGGGTGCCGATCACCAGATCGATCTCGCCGAGCGCCAGCCGGTCGAGCAGGGCCTCGCGCTCGCCGCCGCGATCTCGGCCGGTCAGCAGCGCGACGTTGATGCCGGCGGCCTTGGCGAGCGGCGCGATGGTGGCGAGATGCTGGCGCGCCAGGATTTCGGTCGGCGCCATGATGGCAGCCTGGCGTCCGGCCTCGATCACGGCGGCGGCCGCGATCAGCGCCACCACGGTCTTGCCGGAGCCGACATCGCCCTGCAGCAGCCGCAACATGCGCTGCGGCTGCGCCAGATCGTTGACGATGGCGTTGACCGCCTGTTGCTGCGAATGGGTCAGCGCATAAGGCAGCGCCTTCATCACCTTGGCGCGGCGATGGCCATCGCCCACCGAACCGCGGCCCGACTGCCGGCGCATGTGCGCGCGCAACAGTGCGAGCGCGAGCTGGCCGGCGAGCAATTCGTCGAAGGCGAGCCGGGTCCAGGCATGGCTTTCGGGCGCGACGTCATGCGGCTCGGTGGGCCGGTGGACGTGGCGCAGCGCGTCGGTGAAGGGTGGAAACTGCTCGCGCGAAGCCCAAGCCTCGTCCTGCCATTCCGGCAAATCGGGCAGGCGGGACAGCGCGCCGTCCATCGCGCGCCGGACGACACCGAGGCTTAAGCCTTCGGTCAGCGGATAGACCGGCTCGACCAGCGGCAGATCGGCGAAGCCCTTTTCATCGACGACGCGGTCGGGATGCACCATCTGCAAGCTGCCGTCATAGAACTCGGCAACGCCGGAAACGTAACGGGTCTCGCCGACCGGCAAGAGCTTTTCCAGATAGTCCTTGCGGGCGTGAAAAAAGGTCAGCGTCAGCGTGTTGGTGTCGTCGCTGGTGACAATGCGATAGGGCGCGCGCGGCCGGTTCGGCGGTGGCGGCCGATGCTCCTCGACCTTGACCGAGACCGTGACCAACTGGCCGTCCTGCACGTCGCGCAATTTCGGCCGCGCCCGGCGATCGATGATGCCGGACGGCATATGCAGCAACAGGTCGATGACGCGCGGCTGTTCGCGCCCCAACAGCCGGGCATAGTGCTGCTCCAGCTTCGGCCCGACGCCGGGCAGGCTGGTCAGCGAGGCAAATAGCGGATTGAGGACGAGCGCGCGCATGGTTGCAGTGTACGGGATTCCCTCGGCCAGCCCCATCCATAGACCTGTCATCACCGGGCTTGTCCCGGCCATGACGGTGGAGCGTGGCTGCCCAGCCATGACAAACGAGGGGCAGCCCTCTATATAGACCGCTCCCGGCCCCGTCCGGGTTTTTGGCGTTGGAGCAAACGGTTGAGCGGCACAACAATTTCAAGCGAGGGGCTCGACCCGCGCCGGCGGCGGCTGAAATTCCGCCTGTGGCATCGCGGCATCCGCGAGATGGATTTGGTGCTCGGCGGCTTCGCCGACGCCGAACTGCCAGGCCTGAACGACGCCGAACTCGGTGAAGTCGAGACCTGGCTCGATATCCCGGACCAGCAGATGTTCGCTTGGGTCAATGGCTCAGAGCCTGCCCCGGCCGAGGTCGACACGCCTTTGTTCCGCCGCCTGCGGGGCTTTCATAGCCCCGGTTCCAACGTTTAAGTGAGCGCAAGTTTTCGATGAGCCGTACCGCGACATCTCCTGCTGACAAACTGTTGCCCGGCAAGGCGCTGACTTTGGCGCAGGTCGCCGACGGCGCCGAAGGGCTGGTGCTGGCCGATCTGGCGCGCGCGATCGCGGCGCGGCCGAAAGCGCCGGCGGTTTCGCTCACGGTGATTTGCCGCGACGGCCAGCGCATGGCGGCTTTGGCGCGGGCTTTGTCGTTCTTTGGCCCCGACATCCAGATCATGGAATTCCCGGCCTGGGATTGTCAGCCTTACGACCGGGTGTCGCCGAATGCCGGCGTGGTCGCGCAACGGATGACCGCGTTGTCGCGGCTGGCGCGGGTCGAAGGCCGCGACAAGCCATCGGTGCTGCTGACCACCGTCAACGCCGCCTCGCAGCGCGTGCCGGCGCGCACCTTCACCGCCACCCATGCGCTGTCGGTCGCGCCCGGCAATGTGCTCGGCATGAGCGGCGTGGTGAACTGGCTGGAGCTCAACGGCTTCATGCGCGCCTCGACCGTGCGCGAGCCCGGCGAATACGCGGTGCGCGGCGGCATCCTCGACCTGTTTCCGCCCGGCATGGACATGCCGGTGCGGTTCGATTTTTTCGGCGACGCGCTCGAGACCATCAAGACCTTCGATCCGCAGACCCAGCGTAGCGAGACGCCGCTGCGTCAACTCGATCTGGTGCCGGTCGCCGAATTCCAGCTGATCACCGAAACCATCCGGAAATTCCGCACCGGCTACGTCGCGCAGTTCGGCGCCGCCACGCCGGACGATCTTTTGTACGAAGCGGTCAGCGAGGGCCGGCGCTATCCCGGCATGGAGCATTGGCTGCCGCTGTTTCACGACAAGCTGGAAACATTGTTCGATTATCTGCCGGGCACGCCTTTGGTGCTGGAAGCCTTGGCCGACGACGCCGTCCACGAGCGCTTCACGACCATCACCGATTATTACGATGCCCGTCAGGAAGCGCTGAAAGACGGCGTGGTGCCGGCCTACAAGCCGATGCCGCCGGCGCGGCTTTATCTGACCGAAGTCGAATGGAAAAAGCGCCTCGACGATTCTGCCGTGGCGCGGCTGACGCCGTTCGACGTGCCGGGCGCCGCCGACGTCATCGATATCGGCGCGCACCCCCGGCCATAATTTCGTTGCCGAGCGGGCCGAGCCCGGCGCCAACGTGTTCGAGGCGCTCGGCAAGCATGTGATGGCGCTGCAAGCCGCCGGCAAGCGGGTCTCGATCGCGCTGTGGAGTGACGGCGCGCGCGAGCGCATGAGCCATGTGCTGGCCGACCACAAGCTGCATAACCTCAAGAATGTCGCGTCCTGGCCGGACGCGGTCGCGGTGCCGAAACACGCCGTCGCGCTGGCCGTGCTCGGCATCGAATCCGGCTTTGTCACCGACGACGCGGCGATCATCAGCGAGCAGGATATTCTCGGCGACCGTCTGGTGCGGCCGCGCCGGGCCGCGCGCCGCGCCGACAATTTCATCAAGGAAGCCACCTCGCTCGCCGCCGGTGACCTGGTGGTGCACGTCGATCACGGCATCGGGCGCTTTGTCGGCCTGCAGGCGATCACCGCGGCCGGCGCGCCGCATGACTGCCTCGAAATCCATTACGCCGACGCCGCCAAGCTGTTTCTGCCGGTCGAAAACGTCGATCTGTTGTCGCGCTACGGCAACGAAGGGGCCAATGTCGACCTCGACCGGCTCGGCTCAGGCAACTGGCAGGCGCGCAAGGCGCGCATGAAAAGCCGCATCCGCGAGATCGCGGGCGAGCTGATCAAGATCGCGGCCGAGCGGCAGTTGCGCGAAGCGCCCAAGCTGTCGGTCGGGCCGGGCGCCTATGACGAATTCGCCGCCGGCTTTCCTTATGAGGAGACCGAGGACCAACTCAGCGCTATCGACGCCACGCTCAAGGATCTGGCGTCGGGCCGTCCGATGGATCGGCTGGTCTGCGGCGATGTCGGCTTCGGCAAGACCGAAGTGGCGATGCGCGCCGCTTTCGATGCCGCCATCAACGGCAAACAGGTCGCCATTGTGGTGCCGACGACGCTGTTGGCGCGCCAGCACACCAAAAACTTCACCGAGCGTTTCAAGGGCTTTCCGATCAACGTCGGGCAATTGTCGCGGCTGGTGCCGGCAGCGCAGGCGACCGCCACCAAAGCCGGGCTCGCCGACGGCACGGTCGACATCGTCGTCGGCACGCACGCGGTATTAGGCAAAGCGATCAAGTTCAAGGACCTCGGCCTCGTTGTCGTCGACGAGGAACAGCATTTCGGCGTCTCGCATAAAGAACGGCTGAAAACGTTGCGCGCTGAAGTGCACGTCTTGACGCTGACCGCGACGCCGATCCCGCGCACCTTGCAACTGGCGCTGACCGGCGTGCGGGACCTGTCGATCATCGCTTCGCCGCCGGTCGACCGCTTGGCGGTGCGCACTTTCATTTCGCCGTTCGATCCGCTGGTGGTGCGTGAGGCGCTGCTGCGCGAGAAATACCGCGGCGGCCAAGCCTTCTATGTTTGCCCGCGCATCGAGAATTTGGCCGAAGCCAAGGACTTCTTGGACAAGCATGTGCCGGAAGTCCGGGTCATCGTCGCTCATGGCCAGATGCCGCCGGCGGTGCTCGACGACATCATGACGGCGTTCTACGACGGCAAGTACGATGTGTTGCTGTCGACCACCATCGTCGAATCCGGCCTCGATATTCCGTCAGCTAATACGCTGATCGTGCATCGTGCCGACATGTTCGGGCTGGCGCAGCTTTATCAATTGCGCGGCCGGGTCGGGCGTTCCAAGTTGCGCGCCTACGCGCTGTTGACGCTGCCGGCTCAGCAGAAGATCACGCCGCAGGCCGAACGGCGGCTGAAGGTGCTGCAATCGCTCGACACATTAGGCGCGGGCTTCCAATTGGCCTCGCACGATCTCGACATTCGCGGCGCCGGCAATCTGCTCGGCGATGAACAGTCCGGCCATATCAAGGAAGTTGGTTTCGAGCTCTATCAGCAGATGCTGGAAGAGGCCGTGGTCAGCGCCAAGGCCGGTTTGAGCGAACCGGTCGCCGACCGCTGGTCGCCGCAGATCACCATCGGCACGCCGATTTTGATCCCGGAGGAATACGTCGCCGACCTGTCGGTGCGGTTGGCGCTCTATCGCCGGCTCGCCGACATGGAAGACGAACGCGAGATCGAGGGCTTCGCCGCCGAGATGGTCGACCGCTTCGGTCCGCTGCCGGTCGAGGTCGAGCATCTGTTGCAGATCGTCGCGATCAAGTCGCTGTGCCGCCGCGCCAATGTCGAGAAGCTGGAAGCCGGACCGAAGGGCGTGGTGCTGTCGTTCCGCGACAATACCTTTGCCAACCCGGACGGGCTGTTTGCCTTCATTCGCGAACAGGGCGCCGACGTGCAAGATGCGCAACGAGAAGAGCGGCCAGAAGCTGGTGTTCCTCGACGACTGGGAAAAGCCGGAGGAACGGCTTAAAGGCGCGACCGGTATTGTCCGGCAGTTGGCGAGACCATCGCCGAGCGGGCGAAAGCGGCGTAACGCTTACTCCGCCGCGTCGACTTCGCCGCTGGCGATACGCTCGATCGCGGCGGCGAGATATTCCGGCGCCTGGGCGCCCGAGACCGCGAACTTGCCGTCGAAAATGAAGCAGGGCACGCCTTCAATCCCCGCGGTCTTGGCCGATTGCGCTTCCTGTTCGATCTGCTTCGACGTCCTTGATCGCTGTCGAGCGCGGCGGCGATGTCTTCCGGCGTCGAGGCCGACTTCGGCGGCGGCCTGCACCAAGGTCTCGCGTGGTCGGTGAGATCCGCGCCCTCGGTGAAATAGAGATCCATCAGGCTTCTGCTTCATCTCGGCCGATTTGCCGATGCCGTCGGCCCAGCGGATCAGCCGATGGCAGTCGAGCGTATTGGGCTGGCTCTTCATTTTGCTGGCGTCGTAGACCAGGCCTTCTTCGGCGGCGGCGGCGCTGACCCGCTTGGCGATGTCGCCATAGCGCTCGACCGAGCCGAATTTGGTGATGAGATATTGTTCGCGCGAAATGCCTTCACGCGGGATCCAGTCATTGAGGAAATAGGGGCGGTAATGGACTTCGACCTGGAATGTCGGGGGTCAGCGTCAGCGCCTTTTCCAGCCGGCTTTTGCCGATAAAGCACCACGGGCAGACCACGTCGGAAACGACGTCAATGCGGACGGGTGGTTCGGCGCGGGGCTATTGGACATGGGGCTGGCTCCTGTGGCTCGGAACTAACGTAATATCTCGGCTATTCCGCCGCAACCATGCGGCTGCCCATCACCCGCTGCATCAGGCTGTCGAGGCTGTCGCCGTTTTTGTAGCTGACGCCAGCGTGACATTGGCGGTAATCGGGTCGTTGCCGCGATGCGGCGTCTGCATGGAGTTTTTGAGCGTACCGGCGATGCGGCGCGCAACCACATGGGCGCTGCGCAGATCGGTCTGGGTGAAGGCAATCAGGATCGCGCCGTCATCGTCGCGGCAGGCAAAATCGATATTGCGGATGAGACGGTCACCAGACGGGCGCCGTCGAGGCGGGTGCGCTCGTCGATTGCGCCGTCAAAGGAATAGCGGGCGATCGACAGCGCCTGGCTGCGGTCGGACGCTTCCGCCACCGCTTTGGTCAGGTCGCGCCAGAATGACTCGCGCGTCAGCAAGCCGGTCTCGGGATCGAACATGCCCTCGGTGTCGAGCGTTTTGAGCATGCGCTTGAGCCGCGACTCGAAGGCGCGCATCCGCACCAGCGGCACCATACGCGCGACAAGGCGTGCCGGGTCGCCGGCGACGTAATCGATGTTCGGCAGGCTCTCGGCAAAATCGGGCGGCGCATCGCCGATGACGGCGATCGGAATCTCGTGGAAGCGGCTGTCTTGCGCCAGCACGGTCAGAAAGGCTTCGACCATGCGCGGCGAGAAACCGTCGCCGATCACGATGCCGTCGATGTCGCGTTCGTTGAGTTGTTTGGCGGCGGCCTCGACGCTGAAGCGCGCCGATCATTTTGGCCTGTTCGCCCATCGCCACGCTGAGCGCGGGATAAAGCGGGCCGCGGCCGGCAATCAACACGGTGGCATCGTCAAGCGCGTCGCCGACCGGCAGCGGTCGGCAGATTGCCGCCATGCGAGGCGAACTAATTCGATCCGGCGCAGAACGGTCGCATGCAGCGCGCGCACGCGCATCGCCGAAGTCAGACGGCCGATCAGCCGCTCGACCGGCAGGGTGGCGTCCGCGGTAAGAGCGACCGGAATGGCGGCGTCTGTTTCGTCGTTGGCCAATCGCAATGGTCGGCACGATCGGGCCGGTTCACGGTGGCGATCTGCAGGCAAAGCATGCGCGAGGAGGATTCGCTTACCGGCGGACCCGGCTCGGCGATCACCACGGCCGATGGTTTGACCGACACGAAGGCGGTCGGCGCATCGGCCCATTTGGCTTCGACGATCGGGAATGCGCCGGCGGCGGCGAGCGCTTCAACCAGAGCGGTCGCCGGATTTCTCGGAGACCACGATCAATGGGCCTTGAAGCGACATGGGGATACGCACGCGGGTTACAAAAACTTCCGCGACCCTACCGATATAGCCTTAATACCGCGTCAACGAATGCGCGCGACGCGATCAGGCGGCTTGCGTTGTGCCGCGCGGCCGAAACGCCCCGGCAGATCGAGCGGATTGGCGCCATTTTCGAGAAGCTGCGCGGCGACCGCGCCGTTGTCGAGCGCGCTGCCGGCGAGTTTCTGGGCGAGCAGGCCGCCGGGCAGCGCCACCACGGTCGCGGTCGGGTCGGCGTCGGCGACCTGCGCCTCGACGTCGCTGGCCTGGAAACGATAGCCGCCGATCGTTGCAATGCCGCCGGGCGGGCCGGTGACGGTGAGGGTTTTGGCGGCGGCCTCGAGCCGGCAGGTAAAGCCGGTATCGACAAAACCCGTGTCGTCGGCCGCGAAATGCGGGTACCGCCGCGATCCGCGCCGGGCGGAAAGGCGTGCAGCGGCACCATGCGTCCGCGCACCAACAGCGTGCCGTTCTTGCTGCGCGCGGTCTCGGCAATGGCACGCAGTGCCGCCGGCGCGTGGCGCGCTGACTTTGCCATAGGGAATATCGGCCGGCAGGCCGTAATTGCCGCGGCGGGCGGCCAGCATGGCGATTTCGCCGAAGCTCGCGACATCGACCAAAGCGCGGCGCGCCGCGCCAGATCGGGGTCGATACCAATTGCTCGGGCGAGCGCCACAGCGCGACAACAGAATCTGGATGGCGCCGCCGAGCATGCCGGCCTGCGAAAGCGCCGCCAAGCCGGGCCCGGCAGCACGATCGACCGTGTCCTGGTCTTGGGCCTGCGCCGCGAAGGTGTCGCGGTCGAAGCCGTGATGCAGCGACAGGGTGCCGCCGCCGGTTAGCCAGGGCAGCAAGGTCAGCGCGATGCCGGCGAAGGAGGCCGGCGGGATCGCCGACAGGATCGGCGCGTTCTGCGGCGCGCCGGCTTCGAGGTAGGTGGCGGCGCCGCCGGCCAGCAATTGCATATGGCTGCGCGCGACCGGAACGAGGCCGGCGGGCGTGACATCGAAGGTGACGACGGCGACATGGTCGCCGGCGTGGTCGCCGGGCTTCGGCCGGCGCGATTGGTGCGCGGCACGACCGCCGACTGGTCCTGCGTGAAAATATCGTCGAGCGACTATGACGCCGTCCGGGCAGATTGTCGCCGAAAGCGCAAATGAAGCGGATCGGAAACAGTTCGGCCGCCACCTCCATGGCGATCTCGGCATGCGGCACCGCCGCCGATGCGCGAGTCGACGTGATGATCGCTCTGGCGCCGATGTTGCGTAGCCGCCGATACGATATCATGCCGCCGCCACATCAGCGGCAACGGCGCCGCGATCATGCCGGCGCGCAGCACGGCGAGCAAGGTGACGATGTTTTCAACCGTGTTGGCGAGCTGGATCGCGACCACGGTATCGGTCTGCAAGCCCAGCCGGCACAGCCTTGCGCCGCAAGCGCCGAAATGGCGCGGTCGGCCTGCGCGAAAGTCAGTTGGCGCGGCGCGCCGACGGTGAAGCTTTCGCGGTTGGGCGGATCGGTCAGCGCCAGCGTCTGCGACGACGCGCACGCCGGCGCGGCGAAACAATTCGTCGAGCGTGGCGCGGTTGCCGACGGTCGACTGGGCCGGCCTTATCGTTGTCGCCGCGCAAAATCATCAGCCACCTCTGTGCCACCACGTTTCCGGCAAATAGCCGAACAGCGATGTGGTTCAAGGGATGCTCGATTCGCGTCCAGCGCGCCACCCATTGTCGCGGCGGGAAATAAAGCGGTACCACATAGAAGCCGGACAGCAGCACGCGGTCGAGCGCGCGGGTGGCGGCGACGAAATCTCGGCCGTTCGGTGGCGCTGCAGCATGGCCGCGATCATGGCGTCGATCGCTTTCGATTTGACGCCCATGTAATTGCGGCTGCCTTGCTGGTCGGCGGCTTCCGAGCCCCAGTAAAACAGCTGCTCGTTGCCGGGCGACAGCGATTGCTCCCAGCGGTAGTCCATCATGTCGAAATCGAAGGTGATGCGGCGGCGCTCGAACTGGGTGGCGTCGATATTGCGCACGCGCGCGTCGATGCCGGCGCGCTTGAGATTGCGCGTGAAAGCCAGCGCCAGCCGTTCCTGATCGCGGGTGGTGGTCAGGATTTCAAAACCGAACGGCCGGCCGGTGGCGCGATGGACCAGACGCTGTGCCTTGCAGCACGTAGCCGGCTTGCGCGAACAGATCGAAGGCGCGGCTGTAAACCTTTGCGGTCGCGGCCGGAGCCGTCGGTGACCGGCGGCGCCCATGTGCCGGCCATGATGTCGTCGCGCACGACGCCGGGAAAAGGTTTCAGCAGTTCGAGTTCGCGCGCGTTGGCGGCAACGCCATGCGCCGACAGATCGCAGCCGTCGAAATAGCTGGCGGTGCGCTTGTAGAGATCGAAGAAGTAATTGTGGTTGATCCATTCGAAGTCGAACAATTGCAGGATCGCTTCGCGCACCCGCACGTCGGAAAAGATCGTCGCGCCGCGTGTTGAACACCAGCCCGTGCATGCCTTTCGGCAGTCCGTAGGGGAAGGTCTCTTTCACCACGCTGCCATCGCGCAATGCCGGGAAAGTCATAGGCCGTCTGCCAGCGGCCCGGATCGGTTTCGGCGCGCACATCGTAGAGGCCTTTCTTGAAGGCCTCGAAATGCGTGTTGCCGTCGCGGTAGTAATCGAACTTGATGGTGTCGAAATTCCACAGGCCGCGATTGATCGGCAGATCGCGGCCCCAGTAATTCGGATCGCGCGTGAAGGTGACGCTGTCGCCCGGCCGTACCGCGCTGACGCGATAGGGCCCGCTGCCGAGGATCAGCGGTTCGAAGGTCGTGTCCTCGAAGTTTTGCGGTGTCGATGGCGTGCTTCGGCAGCATCGGCATCAGGCCGAGGATCAGCGGCAGTTCGCGGTCGTCGGTGGCGGCAAGATCGAAGCGCACGGTGCGCGCATCGAGCGCCCGGGCTTTGGTCACCTTGCTGTAGTAGATGCCGAACAGCGGCTGGCCGTGATCGCGCAGCAGTTCGAGGGAAAAGATCACGTCATCGGCCGTGACCGGCTTGCCGTCGGCAAAGCGCGCGGCCGGATTGATCGTGAAGGTGACAAAGCTGCGTGCGGCATCGGTGGCCACGCTGTCGGCGAGCAGGCCATAGAGCGTGAAGGGTTCGTCATAGCCGCGCGCCAGCAGGCTTTCGATGACGTAGCCGCGGATGTTGACGGCCGGCAGGCCCTTGACGATGAACGGGTTGAGGCTGTCGAAGGTGCCGAGCACGCCTTGCGTCAATTGTCCGCCTTTGGGCGCGGCTGGCATTGGCGTAAGTCGGGTGATCGAAACCGGCCGGCCAGGCCGGCTCGCCGTGCATGGCGATGGCGTGGTGCGCTCGGGCGTTGCCTCGGCCTCGGGCGCCGCTCTGCGCCGGGCTCGCCGCCCGAGGCCGCTGGCCGGCAAACAGCGCGCCAAGCAGCGACCGTCACGGCGCGAGGCGTTTCAACGCGCCGCGGCGGCGAGGCGAGAATAAGCGTCGTGAGATGAGGGGTCGGATGGCGATTCGTCCTTGTTTTCGAGCAAGTTATCACAGCCAGCGGATACGTGGCGCTGAACCCGCATTTTCGGCACATTCGTGGCTTTATTGCAGGGGCGATATCGGCTATCAGGCAGCGGTCACAGGTCACGCTCCCGCCCTATTTTGCGCGGAGAGAGCCGCACCGCCATTTTGGCGGCTTTGTTTGAGCCGCCACCGGCTGACGCGGTATTGGACCGCTAACAGCTTAAAACGAAGGACGATTTATATGGATCATCGGATTGCATCGGCCCGGCCTGCTGGGCCGCGCGCTGACCGCCACGATGGCGGCGGCTGGCGTTTTGGCCGTGGCATTGGTGGCGCCGACCGCGTTCGCGCAGACAGCCCAAGCCCGCGCCGAAGAAGCCGCCGGCGGCCCGCACCGGCACCGGCAGCTCCCGCCGCGCAGGCCGCCCGCCGCAGCCAGGCCGCAACTGATGTATTCGCCCTGGATGAAGATCTGCGGCAAGGGCCCCGACACCGGCGGCAAGCAGGTCTGCGTCATCACCAAGGACGGCCGGCTTGAGAACGGCATGCCGGTCGCAATCGTCCAGTTGTTCGAGCCGGAAGGCGGCAGAAAATTCTGCGCGTCACCGTGCCGCTCGGCATGCAGTTGGCGCACGGCACGCGCATGATCATCGACAAGGAACAGCCGCTGCAGGAGCCCTACAAGATCTGTTTCCCGGTCGGCTGCATGTCGGATTATCCGGTGACCGACGACATGGTCACCAAGATGAAAAAGGGCCAGATGCTGACGGTCCAGGCGATCAACATGCAGGGCACGCCGATCAGCCTGCCGTTGCCGCTGACCGATTTCGCCAAGGCCTATGACGGCCCGGCGACCGATCCGAAGGTGTTCGAAGACCAGCAGCGCAAATTGCAGGAAGAACTGCAGAAGAAGGCGGAAGAGGCGCGCAAGAAACTTGAAGCCCAGCAGCCGGCACGCCCCGGCGAAGAAATAGTCTCGACGCTCATTGCCGAGACGTTTGCCGCAAGACAATGCAAAAGGCGCGGCTTCGGCCGCGCCTTTTTGTTGTGCGATTTTGTTTGTGATCTTGTCTTGCCGCGAGTGGCGCGCAGCCCGAACGGCGATGCGCACCGCTCAATTCAAGGCTCAGTTCAATTGGCTGTTGAGCGGCCTGATAATTGCCGGCTGTCGTCCCACTCGAACACTTCGTCGACCTGCGGATGACGGATCGGTGCGCCGGAAGTGTCGGGCAGCAGATTCTGCTCCGAGACATAGGCGATGTATTCGGTTTCCGAATTTTCGGCGAACAGATGATAGAACGGCTGATCCTTTTTCGGCCGCACAGTCGGCCGGGATCGCCTCCCACCATTCCTCGGTGTTGTTGAACACCGGATCGATATCGAAAATCACGCCACGGAACTCGAACAGCCGGTGCTTGACCACCTGGCCGATCGTGAATTTCGCGGTGTGGATCTTATTCATGAGACGACCAGTTAGTGGTTTCGTCGCGCCATTGGCTAGTCCCAAAAGCGGTCGGAATGGCCGTACTCGGGGGCTCAAAACCCGTAGCGCGCGCCCATGTCCGGGTCCTTGGCCGCGACCAGTTTCGCCAGGTCGATCAGTACCTTGGCCTGTTTCCAGGTGGCGTCGTCCTGCATTTTGCCGTCGATCATGACGGCGCCGGCGCCGTCCGGCATCGAACTCGACGATTTTCTTGGCGAAGGCGACTTCGGCCGGATCGGGCGAATAGACCGTCTTGGCGATGCGCGATCTGCGACGGGTGCAGCGACCAGGCGCCGAGGCAGCCCATCAGGAAGGCGTTGCGGAACTGGGCCTCGCAGGCGGCAGCGTCGGAAAAGTCGCCGAACGGGCCGTAGAACGGCTTGATGCCGGCGGCGGCGCAGGCATCGACCATGCGGCCGACGGTGTAGTGCCACAGGTCCTGCTGGTAGGCCGCGCGCGGCGCATCGCCGGCGGCGTCCGCCAGCACCTTGTATTCCGGGTGACCGCCGCCGACCCGGGTGGTCTTCATGGCGCGCGAGGCCGCCAGATCGGCCGGCCCCAGGCTCATGCCGTGCATGCGCGGCGAGGCCGACGCAATCGCCTCGACATTGTTGACGCCCTGCGCGGTTTCCAGAATGGCGTGGATCAGGATCGGCTTGGCGATTTTGTGACGGGCCTCGAGCTGCGCCAGCAGCTGGTCGAGGTAGTGGATATCCCAGGGGCCATCGACCTTGGGCAGCATGATGACGTCGAGCTTGTCGCCGATCGCGCCGACGATCTCGATGATGTCGTCGAGCGCCCAGGGCGAATTGAGCGCGTTGATGCGGGTCCACAGCCCGGTCGGGCCGAAATCGACCGATTTGCGCCATCTCGATGAAGCCTTTGCGGGCGGCTTCCTTGGCCTCGATCGGAATCGCGTCTTCCAGGTTGCCCAGCACCACGTCGACCGGTTTTGGCCAGATCCGGCACCTTGGCGCGCATTTTTTCCAGATGCGGCGGCACGAAGTGGATCATGCGCTCCAGCCGCACCGGCAGTTCGCGCATGGGGGCCGGCGCGCCGATGGCCAGAGGCTGAAAGAATTGGCGGGGCAGCTTCACGGTTTTCATCCCTTCCAAAAGCGATTTCTGCCGTTTAGAGGAATGCAAAGGCCGCGCCAAGTGGGTTGCCAATATGGCCGTGAAGTTGGACACGAATCGGCGGCGGCCGGAGCCCGGAATGATCGACGTTCTCAATCTGGCATTGCCGTTTTTCGGGCTGATTTTCATCGGTTTCGCCTGCGGTAAGATCAAGCAGATCCCCGACACCGCGCTCGCCTGGATGAATTTCTTCATCGTCTATGTGTCGCTGCCGGCGCTGTTCTACCGCATCCTGGCGCAGACGCCGCTTGAGCAACTGGCGCAGATCGATTTCGTCTTCGCCACAACGCTGTCGACGTTCTGGGCGTTCGCGATTGCCTTTGCCGTCGGCATGTTGATCCGCGGCGGGCGGATCGACGAGTCGACCATCGCCGGGCTCGCTGGCGGCTACGGCAATATCGGCTACATGGGCCCCGGCCTGGCGCTGGCGACGCTGGGGCCGAAGGCGGCGGTGCCGGTGGCGCTGATCTTCTGCTTCGACACGCTGCTGTTGTTTTCGCTGGTGCCGTTCATGATGGCGATCGCCAGTCCGAATAAAAAAAGCATCGCCTCGGTGGCCAAGGAAGTGGCCTGGCGCATCGGCACCAATCCGCTGGTGATCGCAACCGCGGTCGGCATTTTGTCGGCGGCGATCCATTTCCAGCCGCCGCTGGCGCTCGAGCGGCTGATGCAGTTCCTGCAGAACGCGGCCGCGCCCTGCGCGCTGTTCACGCTCGGCGTCACGGTGGCGTTGCGGCCGTTGAAGAAGATGCCGTGGGAGGTGCCGTTCCTGACCGGCGGTCAAGCTGGTGCTGCACCCGATCATCATGTTCCTGCTGCTGTCGCTGTTCGGGCCGTTCGATCAGACCTGGGTCTACACCGCCGTGCTGATGGCGGCGCTGCCGCCGGCGCTCAACGTCTTCGTGTTCGCGCGGCAATACGACACCTGGGTCGAGGAGGCGTCGAGCGCGGTGCTGATCGGCACGGTGGTGTCGGTGCTGACGCTGACCAGCGTGATGTGGATGGTGAAGACCGGTACGCTGCCGCCCTTATTGTTCAGGTAGAACCTCAATGCAGCCCCTTAAAGGTTTGCTTGTCCTCGATTTCACGACGCTGCTGCCGGGGCCGCTGGCGGCGCTGATGCTGGCCGAAGCTGGCGCCGAAGTGATCAAGATCGAGCGGCCGGGCGGCGAGGACATGCGGCGCTTTCCGCCGCTGCATCGGCGGCGAAAGCGCGGCCTTCGCGCTGCTCAATCGCGGCAAGCAGGTGCTGACGCTCGATCTCAAGGACGCGGCCGATCGCGACAAACTCAAACCGCTGATTGAACGCGCCGATATTGTGATCGAACAATTTCGGCCCGGCGTGATGGCGCGGTTCGGGCTTGGCTATGACGACTTGAAGGCGATCAATCCGAAGCTGATCTATTGCTCGATTTCCGGCTACGGCCAGAGCGGACCGCGCGCCGACGAGGCCGGCCACGACGTCAATTATATCGGCAATACCGGCCTGCTGGATTTGCAGCCCGGCCCGATCGATGCGCCGGTGCTGCCGCCGGCTTTGATCGCCGATATTGCCGGCGGCAGTTTTCCGGCGGTGATCAATATTCTGCTGGCGCTGCGGGCGCGCGACCAAAGCGGGCAGGGTTGTCAGATCGACATCGCCATGACCGACGCGATGTTCACCTTCGCCTGGTACGCGCTGGCGCTCGGCAGCGTCGGCGGCAAATTTCCCAAACCGGGCGAAATGTCACTGGTCGGCGGTTCGCCGCGCTATCAGCTTTATCCGGCCAAGGACGGCAAGATCGTCGCTTGCGGCGCGTTGGAGCAGAAATTCTGGGACGCGTTCTGCGCGGCGATTGGATTGGCGCCGGCAATTCGTCGACGACACACGCGACCCGAAGGCGACGCGCGACGCGGTCGCGCATTTGATTGCGGCGCGCACGTCGGATGAATGGCGGCCGATCTTTGCCAAGGCCGATTGCTGCGTCACGATCGTCGTGCCGCTGGAGCAGGCGATGCGCGATCCGCATTTCGTCGAGCGCGGGTTGTTCGCGCCTGAAATCGAAACGGCGTCGGGCGAGATCATGCCGGCTTTGCCGGTGCCGATCGCGCCGCAGTTTCGCGAAAAGCCGGGCGCGAAAAAAGCGCCGCCGCTCAAAGCGCTAGAGCACTTCGCCACGCATCAGGCGCGGCTCGGCAGAGCGTGGCGCGATGCCTTCGCGCATGACGGCGCGGCGCAATGGCCCGATGCGGTCGAGCATGTACAGGCCCAGCCCGCGCAGGCCCTGCACCGGCAGGAAATCGGTCAGCAGCGTGCGGTTCAAGACGTCGATGGCCATGCCGCGGCTGGTGACGTCGCCGCGGCGCGCTTTGTCGTAAGCGGTCAGCACATCGTCGCCGCCGATATCGCGGCCATCCTGTTGCGCTTCACCGGCCAGTTCGCCGATGGTCGCAGCATCGCGCAAGCCAAGGTTCAGGCCTTGCGCGCCGATCGGTGGAATGACATGGGCGGCCTCGCCGACCAGCGCGATGCGGTTCTGCCCGAAGCGGTGCGCGGTCACGGTTGAGAGCGGAAACAGGCCGCGTCCCGCTTCGACCGTGATCTTGCCGAGGATCGAATGCGCCGCGCGTTCGATCTCGCAGGCCAAGCTCGACGTCGTCGAGCGCTGGCAAGCTCGTCGGCTTTGTGCGGCGTCGAGCACCCAGACCAGACTCGAGCGCAGGCCCGGCAGCGGCACCAGAGTGAACGGCCCGCTCGGGGTGTGGAATTCGGTCGAGGTGTCGCGGTGCGGCCGCGAATGCGTCAGGCACACCGTGAGCGCGACTTGTTTGTAGTCGTGCTGCTGCGGTGCCGATGCCGGCGGCCTTGCGGCAGAGCGATTGGCGGCCGTCGGCGCCGACGACCAGCGGCGCTTGCAAGGTCTCGCCGCTCTTGAGCGTGACCGTCACGCTGTCGTCGTCCGGTTCGACCGCCGTCACTTCGGCGTCGATCAGCCGTAAATTGGTGAGGCCTTTCGCGCGCTGTTCCAGCGCCGCCACCAGATCCTGGTTGCCGATATTGTAGCCGAAGGCTTCCAGGTCGATTTCGGTCGGATTCGAATTTGACCTCGGGCGCGCGCCACAGCCGGCCGGTATCGTCGACAATGCGCATGATCTTGAGCGGCGCCGACTGCGCGGCGCAGAGTTCCCAGACGCCGAGCGCCTCCAGCGCCGTCACCGAGCCGCCGAGCAGGGCGGTGGTGCGGTTGTCCGGCTTGGCGGGGCGTTTTCCGGCCAGTACGGTGGAAATCCCGCCTTGGGCCAGCGCAATCGCCGCCGTCAGGCCGGCCGGGCCGCCGCCGACCACAATTGCCTGGTATTGGCCATCGGCGCCGGATTTGTCCGGCATCAAAGCTCTCTGATCCTGCTGGCATTATTGTTGACTAGCACGCAGGCTGCCCGGTGCGCTATCGACAATAAGCTGCAAGGATGCGGCAAGGAAAAGGCATAGAATTGGAAATGACCGAGGCCGCCGATCACAGCCTGAACCACCTGTCGCGGGCTGCCAGCTGGCTGGGCGCGGTCTTCGCGCGGCCCAGGATCCTGGCGATCATCTGCATTTTCGCGCTCACCGGGCTCGGCTGGCTTTATCTCGGGATGTTGACCGTGGGCATGGGCGGCAGCCTGTCCGCGCTCGGCCCCGGTATGGGCGCGCTTGATCTGTTGCCGCGCACGCTCAACGTGCTGTGCAGCCCGACCTTCGGCATCGCGCTGATGCCGGAAGGCGTCTGGGGCACGACTGGCTTTGTGCTGGTCGGTCTGATGTGGGCGGCGATGACGCTGGCAATGATGTTGCCGAGCGCGGCGCCGATGATCCTGACTTACGCCGAAATCGCCGACACCGCCGGGCGCAAGGGTGAGCCGGTGGTGTCGCCGTTCATGCTGGCTTTGGGTTACACCGTCGTCTGGCTTGGCTTTGCTTTTGCCGCAACGATCGCGCAATTCGCGCTGACCCAAGCGAGCCTGCTCGACACCGGTATGGCCTCGGTCAGCGGTCTGTTCTCGGGCGCGATTTTCATCGCCGCCGGCCTCTATCAATTCTCCGCGCTCAAGCACGCCTGCCTGACGCAATGCCAGACGCCGTTTCCGTTTTTCTTCGCCAACTGGGCGACGACGCCGAAGGGCGTGTTTCGGTTGGGCTTGAAGCAAGGGATGTTTTGTCTGGGCTGCTGCTGGGCGATGATGGCGGTGATGTTCGCGGTCGGCATCATGAACGTGGTCTGGATGGCGGCGCTTCGGCATCGTCATGACGCTGGAAAAGATGGGGACCGGCAAGAAGCTGACTTACGCGATCGGCGTCGTGTCGATTGCCGCGGGGCTCGCCTTCGTCGGCTCAGCGGTCTGGGCGCATTGGCCGGGACACGCGATTTAGGCTAACAATCAAAAAAATCTTGGGAGTGAAACAGTGACCGAAGCTTGGACCCTCAAAGGCGAAATGGCGTTGTCGTGCAATTGCACGGTGTTCTGCCCCTGCGTGCTGTCGCTCGGCGATCATCCGCCGACCGAAGGCCGCTGTCAGACTTGGGCCGGCGTGCGCATCGACGAAGGCCACATCGACAACGTCGATCTGTCCGGCATCAATGTCGGCTTGATGATGGACCTGCCCGGCATCATGTCGCGCGGCAACTGGACCGCGGCCTTGTTCATCGACGACAAGGCGCCGATCCAGGCGGTCAAGGGTTTGACGCGCATCTTCACCGGCCGCGTCGGCGGCACCACGCATCTGCTGTCGATTCTGGTCGGGCAGTTCCTCGGCGTCCATCAGACGCCGATCTCTTACGAGACCGACGGCGAAACCCGCCGCATCCGAATCGAGAAATATGTCGAAGGCGACATCACGCCGGTGCCGGGCCAGGAGAAAGGCGAAAACGTTGTCATTCGCAACAGCGCCTATTGGATCGGCCCCGATATCATCGTGGCCAAGTCCGGTAAGTCGCGGTTTCGCGGCTTCGGCCGTAACTGGAATCTGGGCGGACGCTCGGCCGAACTGGTCAAGCTCAACTGGGGCAACCAGTAACGCAAAATCGTGAGCATGATCGCACTCCCGATGGTGAGCGGTCCGGGCCGATGAACTTCACAGTGCTGCGCGCCTTTTTCGTTCATATCGTTACCGCCAGCGGCGCGGCGCTCGGCCTGTTGGCCTTGATCTTCGCCACCGGCGGTCATTGGGCGGCGATGTTTATGTGCCTTGGGCTGGCGTTGGTGGTCGACGGTATCGACGGCCCGATGGCGCGCGCCTTCAAGGTGGCCAAGGTGTTGCCGCGCTGGAACGGCGAGGGCCTCGATCTCGTCGTCGATTTCATCACTTATGTGTTCGTGCCGGCTTACGCCATCGCCGCCAGTGGCTATCTGCCGGGCGCGCTGGTGATCCCCATAGCGTTGTTCGTTGTAGTGACGGGCGCGCTCTATTTCGCCGACCGCCAGATGAAGACCGTCGATAATTATTTTCGCGGCTTTCCGGCGGTGTGGAATCTGGTGGCGTTTTATCTCTATGTGATGACGCCGCCGCCGTGGCTGGCCGCAGCCGGCGTGATGGCGCTCGCGGTCTTGACGTTCGTGCCGGTGCGCTTCGTGCATCCCTTGCGCGTCAAGCAGTGGCGGCCTTTGAACATTGCGCTGTTGGCGCTGTGGGCTGTGCTGGCCACCTTTACCGTGATCGCCAACCTCGAGCCCGGTCTCTATATCCGCGCCGCGCTCGCTATGATTGCGCTTTACTTTCTAGCGGCCGGCTTGTTACGGCGCCCAATCTAATCGGCTATAAGAGCCGATCGGTTATAAGATTAATAAAATAGGGAGTTATGCATGTCACGTCCCGTTCTCCTGATCGCCGGCGGCAGCCGTGGTATTGGTGCCGCCACCGCCAAATTGGCCGGCGCTGCCGGTTATGATGTCGCGGTCAACTACAACAGCAATTCAAACGCCGCCGCCGCGGTGGTCGAAGCGGTCAAGGCGTCCGGCGGCAAAGCGGTCGCGTTGCAAGGTGACATGGGCAAGGAAGCCGACATCGAAAGGGTGTTCGCGCAAACCGCCAAGGAGCTGGGGACCATCACTCATTTCGTACACTCCGCCGGCATCATTGGCACGTTCTCGCGGCTCGACGAAGCCGAGACGGCGACCATCCGCGAGGTACTCGACGTCGATACCTTTGGCGCCTTGATCTGCCTGCGCGCCTGCGTTCGGTCGATGTCGACCAAACATGGCGGCAAAGGCGGTTCGGTCGTGATGTTGTCGTCGATGTCAGCGACGCTCGGCGGCGCCAATGAATGCGTCTGGTACGCGGCCGCCAAAGGCGCCGTCGATTCCATGGTGGTCGGCGTGGCGCGCGAAGTCGCCAAGGAAGGCGTTCGCGTCAATGCCATCAGCCCGGGCATGATCGATACCGATATTCAGCCGCCCGGCCGCCTTGAGCGTTTGATGTCGGCCATTCCGGCGGGCCGCGCCGGTTCGCCGGAGGAGGTGGCGGAAGCCATCATGTTCCTGCTGTCGGATGCGGCGTCCTACGTCAATGGCGCAAACTTGCGGGTGTCCGGCGCCCGCTGATTGTTTATTGCCGCGCCGAGCGCCGGCTAATTCATGTTGTTGCGATTTGAAGCCGGGCCATTGCGCCCGGCTTAACGTAGGTGTTGGCTTTAGGGTGTCTCTTTGCCGGGAGAACCCGAATGCCGCAGACCAGCAAGGCGCGTCCGGTCCTTTTAATCGCGGGCGGCGGGCGCGGGATTGGCGCCGCCACCGCGAAGTTGGCCGCCGCGCGCGGCTATGATGTCGCGATCAATTACAAGAGCAACGCCGAAGCCGCGCAAACTGTGGCTGAAGCCGTGCACGCCGCCGGCGGCAAGGCCGTCGCGACCCGGGGCGACGTTGCGCGCGAACGCGACGTCGAACATATGTTCGAGGCCGCCGCACGCGAACTCGGACCGGTGACGCATTTCGTGCACAGCGCCGGCATCACCGGCAAGAATTCCCGACTCGATCAGGCCAGCGCCGAAACCATCCGGGCGGTGCTGGATGTCAATCTGTTCGGCGCGCTGTTGTGCGCGCGTACGGCGGTGCGTCGCATGTCGACCCAACATGGCGGCCAAGGCGGTTCGATCGTGCTGTTGTCGTCGATTGCATCGGTCGTCGGCGCGGCCAACGAATATGTATTTTATGCCGCGGCCAAAGGCGGCGTCGATGCGCTCACGGTCGGTCTGGCGCGCGAGGTCGCCAAGGAGGGCGTCCGGGTCAATTGCGTGCGGCCCGGCACCACCGACACCGAGATCCATGAACCGGGGCGACTGGCCCGCGTCCTGCCCGGTCTGCCGATGGGCCGTCCCGGCCAGCCGGAGGAAATCGCGCAGGCGGTACTGTTCCTGCTGTCGGACGCCGCATCCTATATCAGCGGCAGCGTTCTCAACGTCGCGGGCGCGCGCTGAGCGAAATATACGTTTTCGTCAAAGCCCTTACCGGTCCTTGCACTTGGCCGCGACCTGCCTATGATCGCCGCCGAAACTCAGCACACATTCAACAAACCAAGATTATTCAAGGGGTGAAACATGGTCGCAGCAGTGCGCGTTCACAAAGCCGGTGGTCCGGAAGTTCTGACATTCGAAGATATCGAAATCGCCGCGCCGGGCGAGGGCCAGGTCAAGATCAAGCAGTTCGCCTGCGGCGTGAACTTCATCGACACTTATTTCCGCACTGGCCTTTATCCGTCGCCGGTCGGTTTTCCGTTCGTGGCGGGCAATGAAGGCGCCGGCCAGGTCACTGAAGTGGGCCCCGGCGTGACCGACCTGAAGGTCGGCGACCGCGTCGCCTATGTGGTGCCGCTCGGCGGCTATGCCGCCGAACGACTGTTGCCGGCCGCGCGCGCAGTCAAGTTGCCCGACAATATCACCTACGAGCAGGCCGCCGGCATGATGCTCAAGGGCATGACCGCGCAATATCTGCTCAATCGCACCTTCAAGGTCGGCAAGGGGACCACGGTGCTGATGCATGCCGCCGCCGGCGGTGTCGGTCAGATCCTGTGCCAATGGGCCAATCATCTCGGCGCCAACGTCATCGGCACCGTCGGCTCGAAGGAAAAGGCGGAAATCGCCAAGGCCAATGGCTGCCACCACACCATTCTCTATCGCGACGAGGACTTCGCCGAGAAGGTGAAGGAGATCACCGGCGGCAAAATGTGCGACGTGGTCTATGACGGCATCGGCAACGACACGTTTCCGAAGTCGCTCGATTGTCTGCGGCCGCTGGGCTATTTCGTCAGCTTCGGTTCGGCTTCCGGGCCGATCAAGGCGTTCGACATCAACCTGCTGCAGTTCAAGGGTTCGCTGTTTGCAACCCGCCCGACGCTCAACCATTACGCCGCGTCGCGCTCCGATCTGGTCGACGACCGCCAACGACCTGTTCAAGGTGGTCGGCTCGGGTGCGGTGAAGATCCCGGTCAACCAGCAATACGCCCTCAAGGACGCTCGCAAGTCGCATGAGGACCTGGAAGGCCGTGGAACCACCGGTTCGATTATTCTGGTGCCGTAAGCGGCAGAGTGATCCTAAAGAACTGTCATGGCCGGGCTTGTCCCGGCCATCTCGCTTAGGTAGGCACGGGCGGTGCTTCCCTGTTCGGGATCGCCGGGACAAGCCCGGCGATGACAACTAAACTGGTCCCATGCCCCGCCTGACCACCCATGTGCTCGATACCGCCTCCGGCAAGCCGGCGGCCGGCTTGCGCGTTGTGTTGCGGCGGACCGATGGCGCGGACGTGCTGGCCGATGCGCTCACCAATGCCGACGGCCGGCTCGACAAACCGCTGCTGAACGGCGAGGCCTGCAAGCCGGGTGTCTACGAAATCACCTTCCACGTCGGCGACTATTACCGGGCGCGCGGCCAGGCCCTGCCGGAACCGGCTTTTCTCGATACGGTGCCGGTGCGCTTTGGCCTCTGCGCCGACCGCGATTACCATGTGCCGTTGCTGATTTCGCCTTTCGGCTATTCGACCTATCGCGGCAGCTGACGTGCCGAAAGGATTTGCGTGACCGCAGCTTCGCCGCCATCTCAGCCGTCTAACCCGCAACCTTGGGGCCGGTTCGCCACGCTTGGGCTGGGAATTTTCGCTTTGCTGGCCGGCCAGATCATCGCGATCATGGCGCTGGTCATGTATTACGGCGGCGGCCTCAGTCTACTACCGGATCTTAACGGCAATGGCGTCGCGGTCACGTTGATCATTGCCGCATCGACTCCTATTCAAGTCATGTTGCTGTTTTTGTTCGCCTGGCGGCGCAGCCCGAGCGCCACAGACTATTTGGGATTGACGTTGCCGACGCGCAGCGAACTGGTGTTCGGTCTGGTTGCGGTGGCGCGCTGATCGTGACCGGCGATCTGTTGAGCTGGCTGCTTGGCCAGGATATCGTCACACCCTTCCAGTCCGAGATCTACCGGACGGCGAGCGCGGCCGGTTGGTTGCCGCTGTTGTGGCTCGCTGTGGTGGTGGGGGCGCCGGTCGGCGAGGAAATATTGTTCCGCGGCTTTTTGTTTCGCGGCTGGCTGCGGGCGCCGCATGACACCTGGCCTGTAATCGTGGTCGCGGCTCTGATCTGGGCGCTCATGCATGTCCAGTACGACCTGTACATCATATTCTGGGTATTCGTTTCGGGCGTTCTTCTCGGCTGGCTGCGCTGGGCGACCGGCTCGACGTTGCTGACCATTCTGCTACACGGTGTGATCAATTTCGAAGCGATGCTGGAATCTCTCTTGGCACATCATGGCTGACATAGACGCCTCCGCGCTCGGCGAACGCGCCGACACCATGATCCGAACCTTGGCCTCGATCTCGGCCGAGCCGAACCGGCTGATCCGCACCTATCTGTCGCTGGAGCATCGCGCCGCCGCCGACTTGATCGCGAAATGGATGCGGGCGGCCGGCCTTGAGGTTTCCGAGGATGCGCTCGGCACCGTGCGCGGCCACTGGGCCGGCGCGGGCAAAAAACGTCTGTTGATCGGCTCGCATATCGACACCGTGGTCGAGTCCGGGATGTTCGACGGACCGCTCGGCGTTATCGCCGGTATTCTGGCCGCCGAGCATTTCGCCTTAGCAGGCCGCAACTTGCCGTTCGGCATCGACGTGCTGGCTTTCGGCGACGAGGAGGGCGTGCGCTTTCCGGCGACGCTGGCCTCGTCGATGGCTTGCGCCGGACAGTTCGACGTCGAACGCTTGCAGATGGTCGACCGTGAGGGCACGACCTTGCGCGAGGCGATCACGAAATTCGGCCACAAGGTCGCGGACATTCCAGCGGCAGCTTATCGGCGCGATGAGGCGGCCGCTTACGTCGAGGTGCATATCGAGCAGGGCCCGGTGCTGGAAGTGCGCAACCAGCCGCTTGGTGTCGTTACCGCGATTGCCGGCCAGACCTACTTGAACATCGAACTGTTGGGTGAGGCCGGCCACGCCGGCACCGTGCCGATGATGATGCGGCGTGATGCGCTCGCCGGTTCGGCGGAAGTGATCCTGTTGGCCGAACGGCTGGCGCGTGAGACCAATGGCGAGGTCGTGGCGACCGTCGGCCACCTCCGCATTCCGGCGGCGGCCGCCAATGTCATTGCTGGCAGTGTCGCGCTGATCGTCGACATCCGCTCGGGTTCGGATCAGGCGCGGCACCAATTCGTCGAGACCTTCAAGGCGGAAATCCGGGCGCTGGCCGACCGCCGCCATCTCGGCCTGCTGATCACCGAGACGCGCAATGTCGCGACCACGCCCTGTGATCCGGCCTTACAGGACGCAATGGCTGCCGCGATCGTTGCGACCGGCGGTGAACCGATCAAGCTCGCCTCCGGCGCCGGCCACGACGGCACCGCGATGGCCAAGCTCTGTCCGATTGCGATGATGTTCGTGCGTTGCCGCGGCGGCATCAGCCACAACCCGGCGGAATATGCCAGCGCCGCCGACATGGGGCTGGCGGTGGCGGCGCTGATCCGCTTTATCGAGACCGTGAAACTATAGCCGCGCCGCGATCTGTGCGAAGGCCGGATGTTCGGTGAGGCCGCCCGGCAGGCGCGGCAGGCCGATCACCGGCACGTCGTTTGAAAAACGCGCGATGCTGTCGACGGTGTCGTCGAGTTCGACGGTGCCGCGTTCGCTTTCGCTGACGACGATGGCGGCGATTTTTTGTTTGCGCTGTGCCAGTACGTCGAGCGCGGTCAAGGTATGGCTGATGGTGCCGAGATAGCCGCCGACCACCAGGATCAACGGCAGGCCGAGTGCCGCCATCCAGTCCAGCACCGTGCGCTTGTTGTCGAGCGGGACCATGATGCCGCCGACGCCTTCGATGAACAGCATGCCGGTCGCGGCTTCAATGGCCGAACGGCTGAAGCCGATCAGCTCATCAAAGTCGATGCTGCGGCCCTCGCGTGCGGCGGCGGTGTCGGGCGACAGCGGCGCGCGAAACCGCCAGGGCGCGATGGTGGCGACTTCGTCGGCGGTCACCTGACGGCCGAGCGCCTTGAGCAGCACGGCCGGATCGCTGGTTTCGACCACGGATAAATCGTAACCGCTGACAATGGGTTTAAGCGCATTCACCGGCTGTCCTGCGCCTCGCAGATAGCGGATCAGTCCGGCGGTGACGAAAGTCTTGCCGATGTCGGTGCCGGTGGCGGTGACGAAATAAGCGCTCATGCGTTTAGGACCCGCTCGCGCACGATGCCGGCAAGCCGCGCGATCTCGTCGTCGGGATGTTGCGCCGTGAAGGTCAAGCGCAGGCGCGAGGTGCCTTCGGCCACGGTCGGCGGCCGGATGGCGGCGGCCAGGAAGCCTTCGTCGGCCAGCATCTGCGACGCCGCCAATGTCGCATCGGCGGCGCCAACGATGATCGGCACAATCGGGCTTTGCGCCTCGGGCAGGCCGAGCGCTTGGGTGAAGGCTTTGGCTTTTTGCACCGGCAACGCGGCGTAGCCCGGGTCGCGTTCGATCAGGTCGAGCGCGGCGATGCTGGCGGCGACAATCGCCGGCGGCAGGCCGGTCGAATAGATCAGCGTGCGGGCGCGGTTGCGCATCAGATCGATCACCGCTTCGGACGCGCACAGATAGCCGCCATAGGCGCCAATCGCTTTCGACAGCGTGCCCATCTGCAACGGCACCGGCACATGGCTGTTGCCGATGAAGCTGGAGCCGCGGCCGCCGCCGACGACACCAATACCATGGGCGTCGTCGGTCATCAGCCAGGCGTCGTGTTCCTCGGCCAGCGCGTTCAGTTCGGCGAGCGGAGCGAGATCGCCGTCCATCGAGAACACGCCGTCGGTGACCAGCAGAGCATGGTCGTGGCCGGCGCGGTGTTCGGCCAGGATCTCGCGGGCATGGTCGAGGTCGTTATGACGGAAGGTCATGACCTTGCCGCGCGACAATTGCGAACCTGAAAACAGGCAGGCATGGGCCAGTTCGTCGATCACGACCACGCCGTCGGACCCGATCAGCACCGGAATGATGCCCGAATTGGCGAGGTAGCCCGAACCGAAGACGACGGCGGCCTCGGTCTGTTTAAGCGCGGCGAGGCGGGCTTCCAACTCGGCGTAGAGCGGGTGATTGCCGGTAACCAGCCGCGACGAGCCAGAGCCTGAGCCATAGGTCTCGATGGCGGCAATGGCGGCCTTTTTGATGGCCGGGTGCTGGGTCAAATTGAGATAGTCGTTGCAGGAAAACGACAGCAGCCGGCGGCCATTGCGCTCGACCCAAATGCCATCCTCGCGCAAGGTGCCGCTCAATTGCCGGTACAAGTGACGGCTCTTGAGATCGTCGAGCTTGGCTTGCGCAAATCGGTCGAGCGAGTGCATCAAGGGGCCTTGGGTCTCACCGGCCTGCCGCGTGGCGGCCGGAATTGAAGGTAAGGAAGCGCCTTATGGCGGAGGATACCAGCAAAAACAATGCGGCGCCCGGCTGGTATGCGGAGGGACTCGACCACATCTGGCTGCCTTATGCCCAGATGAAGACCGCCAAGCCGCCGCATGCGGTGGCGCGCACCGAAGGTTCCCGTATCGTGCTGGCCGATGGCCGCGAACTGATCGATGGGATCGCCAGTTGGTGGACGGCATGTCACGGCTATAACCACCCGCACATTCGGCAGGCGGTCGAGCGGCAATTGGCCGAAATGCCGCATGTGATGTTCGGCGGGCTGGTGCATGAGCCTGCTATGACCCTGGCGCGGCGGCTGGCGGCGCTGCTGCCGGGCGATCTCAGCCGCGTATTTTTTTCCGACTCCGGATCGGTCGCGGTCGAAGTCGCGCTCAAGATGGCGCTGCAATACTGGATCAATCGCGGCATCAAAGGCCGGCACCAATTTGTTGCGTTCAAAGGCGGCTATCACGGCGACACCACCGGCGCGATGGCGGTGAGCGATTCCGAAGACGGCATGCATGCGCTGTTTGCCGGCTTGTTGCCGCAGCATATTCTGGTCGATCTGCCGGACACCGACGAACGCCTCGCCGCTCTCGACGCGCTGTTGACGCAACGCGCCAGCGACATCGCCGGCATTATCGTCGAACCTTTGGTGCAGGGCGCCGGCGGCATGATTTTCCATGACGCGGCTGTGCTGGAACGCCTGCGCGCACTGGCCGATAAACACGATGTATTGCTGATCTTCGACGAAATTTTCACCGGCTTCGGCCGCACCGGCACCATGTTCGCTTGCGAGCAGGCCGGTGTTGTCCCGACATCATCACGCTGTCGAAAGCCCTGACCGGCGGCACCATGGGGCTGGCGGCGACGGTTGCGACGACCAAGGTGTTCGACGCGTTCTGGTCGGACGATCCCGCCAAGGCATTGATGCACGGGCCGAGCTATATGGCCAATGCACTGGCTTGCGCCGCCGCCAATGCTTCGCTCGATTTGTTCGAACGGGAACCGCGACTGCGACAGGTTGCCGCGATCGAGGCCGCATTGCGCGAGGGGCTTGAACCTTGCCGCGATGTGAAAGGCGTCAAAGACATCCGCGTCAAAGGCGCGATCGGCGTGGTTGAAATGGACCGCATCGCCGACGCCAGCGTGTTGCGCGCGCGCTTTGTCGCGGAGGGAGTCTTCATCCGGCCGTTCGGCAATGTTATCTATCTCACGCCTGCCTTTACGATCTCACCGACCGAGCTCAAGCAATTGACCAACGCCATCGTCAAAGTGGTGCGCGCGCTCTGAGCGGAATAAACGCAAATGGGAGAGACCCAAGGAATGCCGAAGCCGCTGTACGACGGACCGATGATCGACACCCATCATCACATCTGGGACCGCAAGGATGTCGCGTGGCTGGCCGATCCGCCGATCCCGCGCATGTTCGGCGACTATTTCGGCATTCGCCGCGACTACGGCGTCGAAGAGTGGATGGCCGATATCGTGCCGGAGGGCGCGGTCAAGTCAGTGCATGTCACCGCGATGTGGGGTCCTGGCAAGGCGCTTGAAGAAACCCAATGGCTGCAGGCGCAAGCCGACAAGCATGGCTATCCGCACGGCATCGTCTGCAATGTCGATCTCGCCGATCCCGATGTCGAAAGCGCGCTGAAGGCACAGAAGCAATTCGCCGAATGTGCGCGGTGTCCGTCACATGCTTTATTGGGACAAAGAGCCGGTGCGGCAAGGCGCCAGCCGGCCGGACTTCTGCATCGATCCGGCGTTCCGGCGCGGCTTCGCGCTGCTGGAAAAATACGACCTGCATTTCGAATTGCAGGTCTACGCCGGCCAGGCGCAATACGCCGCCGACCTGATCAAGGCGTTTCCCAATGTGCCGCATGATCCTGGTCCACGCCGGCATGTTGACCGACCGGACTCCGGTGTCGATCGACGAGTGGCGCGCGGCGCTGACCGCGATGGCGGCGTTTCCAAACTTACATGTGAAGTTGTCGGGTCTCGGCATGTATTCCGGCGGCGTGACGTATCGGCAAGCCCGTCAGGTGATCCGCGACGTCATTCAGATCTTCGGCGTTGAGCGCACGATTTATGGCAGCAATTTCCCGCTGGAAAAGCTGCACACCAGCTATGAGGAATTTTTCGGCATTTATCGCCAGGTGATGGCGGAATATCCGCAAGCCGACCAGCGCGCGGTGTTTCACGACAACGCGGTGAAGTTTTATCGGCTGTAAAATTTAAGCGTGTCATGGCCGGGCTTGTCCCGGCCATCCCGATTGGGGACGCACAGTGCCCACCTAAGCGGGATCACCGGGACAAGCCCGGTGATGACAGTGGGGTGCTCCTCAGGAACAGGCGGAGCGGCTAATATCCGACCGCGGTGCCGTGCAGATCGTAGGCGTCGGCGCGTTCGATCTTGACGGTGGCGATCTCGCCAACCCGCAAAGGCCTACGGCTGGCGACATAAACCGCGCCGTCGATTTCCGGCGCATCGGCCATCGAACGGCCTTTGGCGACCGTCGCGCCGGCTTCGTCGATAATAACCTGCTGCCGAGTACCGACCTTGCGCTTGAGACGGCGCGCGGAAATTTTCTGCTGCGTCTGCATAAAACGATGCCAACGCTCGTCCTTCACCTCGTCGGGCACGTGGTCGGGGAGTTCGTTGGATATTGCACCGCGCACCGGCTCGTATTTGAAGCAACCGACGCGGTCGAGCGAAGCTTCCTCGAGCCATTCCAGCAAAGTCTCGAATTCGGCATCGGTCTCGCCGGGGAAGCCGACAATGAAAGTCGAACGCAAGGTCAGGTCCGGGCAGATTTCGCGCCAGCGCGCGATCCGCTCCAAGGTCTTTTCCTGCGAGGCCGGCCGCTTCATGCGCTTGAGCAAATCGGGCGCGGCGTGCTGCAACGGCATGTCGAGATAAGGCAGCACCTTTTTCTCGGCCATCAGCGGGATGATGTCGTCGACATGGGGGTAGGGGTAGACGTAGTGCAGGCGGATCCAGATGCCGAGGTCGCCGAGCGCGTCGGCGAGGTCGACGAACTTGGCGCGCACCTCACGGTCGCCCCACTTGCTGGCGGCATATTTGATATCGAGACCGTAGGCCGAGGTGTCCTGCGAGATCACCAGGAGTTCCTTGACGCCGGCTTTGGCCAGCCGCTCGGCCTCGCGCAACACGTCGCCGGCCGGTCGCGACACCAGATCGCCGCGCAGCTTTGGGATAATGCAGAAGGTGCAGCGATTGTTGCAGCCTTCTGAAATCTTTAGATATGCGTAGTGCCGCGGCGTCAGCTTGATGCCTTCCGGCGGCACCAGATCGATGAAGGGATCGTGCTGCGGCGGTGCGGCACGATGCACGGCGTCGAGCACGCTTTCGTATTGCTGCGGGCCGGTGATCGCCAGCACGCCCGGATGGGCGGCGGTGATGTTTTCCGGCTCGGCGCCCATGCAGCCGGTGACGATAACCTTGCCGTTTTCCTTCAGCGCCAGCCCGATGGCTTCCAGCGATTCCGCCTTGGCGCTGTCGAGAAAGCCGCAGGTGTTGACGATGACGAGATCCGAGCCGACATGCTCGCGGGTCAGCTCATAGCCTTCGGCGCGCAGGCTGGTAATGATGCGCTCGGAATCGACCAGCGCCTTGGGGCAGCCGAGCGAAACGAAGCTGATCTTCGGGCGCGGCCTTTTCGTCGGTATTTTGGATCGTATCGGACATGCGCCACGAGCTAGACGCGATCCGCGGCTTTAGCAAGGCCTGCCCGCCCGTCGGCCTAAGGCCTCGGAGTGGCGGCTACGCCTACCGGTTCCGCAGCGCCTCGGCTTCGGCGTAAAACCGCTTTTCCCAGGCCTTCTGGTTGTCGGCGCCTTCCCGGATGAAGGGCGTGAACACCGCCAGCGACAGCAGCAGCCGGTTAATCCAGTTGGCCGGAAAACGCAGCGGTTTTCTGAAATCGACGAACAGCACCACCCGGGTTTTGTCGGTCCGGTTCCAGGCCTCGTGCTCATAGGCGTCGTCGAACACGACCGCTTCGCCCTCGCGCCAGCGGTAGACCTCGTTTTCGACCCGGATACCAAGCTGCTCGCGTGGCTCCGGCACGATCAGGCCGACATGGAGCCGCAGCACGCCGTTGTAAGGCCCGCGATGTGGCGGCAAATGCTTGCCGGGCTCCAGGATCGAGAACATCGCCGTGGTCAGGCCCGGGATGTTCTGGCAGATACGCCAGGTTTCGGGGCACTGGTCGATATTGGCCTGCGACCGGAACCCGTAGCCGCACAACACGAAGGTTTTCCAGCCGCGGTCCTGGCTGATGGTGGCGACGTCGGATGACAATTCATGGAAGCCGGGCAGGTCGTCCTGGCGGGTCAGAACCCGGTCCAGTTCGGCGCGAATGGCCGGCCATTCGGCCTCGATCGCCTTGGTCCAAGGAAATACGGCCTTGTCGTAGATCGGCGGGTTGCCGACCTTGCTGTGGCTGAGGTTGAGGCGCTCCACGAAGGCTACGACCGCCATAAAAATGCGGGTGGTCAGACTTGGCCTTGCCATCGCAGCAATGCCAGCGGTGCCGAACTGCTGGGTGGGGCTTTCGGCGGGTTGGCTTTTCGATTGTGGCTCGGCGAGGCTGCTCACGGGCTACTCCATCGTCGGGGCGCGCACGTCAACGCGACGTCCGCTCACCCATCGGAAACGCCCCCTCACGATTCCCCCTTGCCACAATAGCAACCGGCTACCGCGCCCGATAGTTCCATGAGCTGCGGGACTGTTCATAATCCGATGATCGGGCTGATATTGTCCATCGGGCAGCTTGTCCGATTGGCCGTAGCCGGCGCGCGCGCTATCGTGTCGGCACAAGCCACCCGACGAGGCCCACGATGACCCGATCGATCGCCGCCTTCTTGACCGCCGTTTTGATGCTGGCCGGCCTGCTGGTGCCGCTACAGCCGGCGGCAGCCGCCGAACTCAGCGTCCGGCCGCGGACAGCCCAGACTTTGGCTTTGCCATTCCCGCGCAGCGAGCGGGCGCAGTCGGTCTGGGCTTCCGGTGCCTGTCAGAAGCGAATGCGGTTCATATTGCGCTTGGGGGCTGGCGGGCTGTCTGAAACGTGACGCGCAGGGCCAATGTTTGAAGCTGACCGATAGCTGCGATCGCTATTGCCAGCGCGACTGCCGCACCTCGGGCGGGCCGTTATTGCCACTCGATTTTTAGGCGACTTTGTCAACGTGAGCGCGCTGCATCACTAACGCCCGGTAAATCGAGCCGAGAGACATCGTCCGGTTTTTGCAATCGGATGGAACTCTATTTGTGGGACACTTGGATGCTGGCCCACGACTAGGACTCCGCCATGATGTTACGCGGCCTATTTCGCAACCCCATGATCCTGCTGATCGGCACTGCCGGATGCGCCATTGCATTGCTGTGGCCGTCACCGGCGCACCGCCTGGACCGGATCGAAAGCGCCGCGCCGTCTTACAACGCGGTGCCGATCACCGCCGACCCATCGGCGAACGTCGACAGCGCAATGATCGCTTTGCAGCGGGAAGCCAATCTGGCGCTGGCGCAACTGCAGACGCGCGCGCAGGCCGGACGATAGACGATTGGCGGGGATGTCGGCCGACGAGGCCAAAATGCGGGCCAGCCCGCGGCAGATAGCCTGATCGCTACCCAAACAGGCGAATAGAAGCTTATTGGTCGATCAGCTCGTTCGGCTTGGCGAATTGCCGAAGCGCCGTCATGTCGTTGATGACGAAATTGGCGCCCGTATTGGTAACGCCGTATTTTTGAAGCTGGGCAAGATTTCGCGACAAGTTTTCCGGCGTCATGCCCAAGCGTGAGGCGAGGGTCCGCTTGTCGATGCTGAGCGCGATCTGCCTTTGGTTTCCCTGATTTGATTCTTCCTGCAATATCCAATTTGCCAGCCGTTCAGCGCTGGTCCGTAATTTTTCATTTTTGAGCGAGCGCACGACGCAGCGATAGCGTACCGCCAACTCGTTGACGATGGCGCGAGCGAAGGCGGCGTCATGGTCGAAAACGTCGCGTACGGCTTGCGCCGGGATCATCAGGATTTGCGTGGGCGTCAAAGTGCGGGCGGATTTGAGATAGACGCCATCTCGGATCACCGCCGCCAGAATAAATGTCGTCACCGGCTGCATGATGTCGAGCGCGGTTTCGTGGCCGTTGTGCTGCGCGAACAACTCGACCGAGCCTTCGACCACGATATGCAGGAAGTCGGGCAGGTCGCCCTCCTGAATCAAGACAATGCCCTGCGGAAAACGCTGCAAGAACGCGGAGCTGACCAATTCGTCGAAGTGGGCATCGCTCACGTCTTTGAACAGCGGCAGTGACTTGATCAGGTTGCTTTCGGTCTGACGGATCATCGGTGCCTCGCTCCAAGCATCCAGCTTGCACCATAAATGTCCGTCAGAGCCATGAATTGATAATTATCAAGCTACAGTATAGAAAACATCAAATACTTCGTTGAATAATAGTCAAACATAATATTCGAAATATTTTTCCGCGATAAAAATAGTACAGACAGCAACAATTTGATCAATCGCAAAGAATCGGGTGTGATTTCGAGGTTCTGTAAGGTCTGGGAATACCAGTCTTCACCGAATTGGGGCATTGATTATGCAAGCGAAAACAGCTGCCGGGGCTGCCGGAAGCACCCGCGCGCTTTGGATTTCGACCATCGCCTTTACCGTCTGTTTCGCGGTTTGGACCATCTTCGCCATCATCGGCATTCAGATTAAGCAGCAGCTCGGGCTGAATGAGACCGAGTTCGGCCTTCTGGTCGGCACGCCGATTCTCACCGGCTCCTTGGTCCGCATCTTCCTCGGCATCTGGACCGACCAGGTTGGCGGCCGCCGTGTCTTTACGGTGGTGATGTTGGCAGCGGCGGCCGCGACCTTCGGGTTGGTTTACGCCCACACTTATTGGCAGTTTTTGTTCGCCGCGCTCGGCGTCGGCGTCGCCGGCGGCTCCTTTGCGGTCGGTATCGCCTATGTGTCGCGGTTTTATTCCGCAGCAAAGCAGGGTACCGCGCTCGGCATATTTGGCGCCGGCAATGTCGGCGCGGCGGTGACCAAGTTCTGCGCGCCCTTCGTGTTGGTCGCCTATGGCTGGCAGACGACGGCGCAGGTTTGGGCGACCGCGATTGCCGTCATGGCGGTCGTGTTCTGGTTCGTCAGTGAAGAAGACCCGGTCGAGAAAGAGCGTCGGGCCAAGGGCAACCGCCCGCGCAGCGCCTGGCTCGAACTCGAGCCGTTGAAGAACCTCCAGGTCTGGCGCTTCTCTCTGTATTACTTCTTCTCTTTCGGCGCCTTCGTCGCGCTGGCCTTGTGGCTGCCGCGTTATTTCATCGGCGCCTACAAGCTCGATATCGAAATCCGCCGGCATGCTGGCCGCTGCCTATTCGATTCCGGCAAGTCTGTTCCGCGCTTACGGTGGCCACCTTGCCGATCGTTATGGCGCGCGCCGCATCATGTATTGGATGTTCGGCGGTTCGGCCTTGATCACCTTCATTCTGGCTTATCCGCCGACCGAATATGTCGTCGCCGGGATGAAGGGGCCGATCCAATTTCACCTGGCGACCGGCGTGGTCACCTTTACGTGCCTGATCTTTGTCCTCGGCTTTCTCATGAGCCTGGGTAAAGCGGCGGTCTATAAACACATCCCGGTCTATTACCCCGAAAACGTCGGCTCGGTCGGTGGCCTGGTCGGCATGATCGGCGGTCTCGGCGGCTTTGTTCTGCCGATCGCCTTCGGCGTGCTCAACGATCTCACCGGTCTGTGGACCAGTTGCTTCATGCTGCTGTTCCTGATCGCCAGCGGTTCCTTGCTATGGATGCATCTCGCAGTCCGGCGCATGGAACGCGACGCGACCGAACCGGCCCTGCGCAAGCTGCCGGAATTCCCGGAAATGGCGCCGATCCACGAAGAAAAGCACGAAGGCGCGCTGTCGGCGCATGTGTTGCAGGAGTGGAAGCCGGAAGACGCCACGTTCTGGGCCGACAAGGGCCGTGCCATTGCGCGGCGCAATCTCTGGATCTCGATCCCGGCGCTGTTGCTGGCCTTCGCGATCTGGATGGTGTGGTCGGTGGTTGTCGCCAAGCTGCCGGCGGTCGGCTTCAAATTCTCGACCGATCAGTTGTTCTGGCTGGCGGCCATGCCGGGTCTGTCGGGCGCGACCTTGCGGATCTTCTATTCCTTCATGCCGCCGGTCTTTGGCGGAAGGCTGTGGACCTCGGTCTCGACCTGGTCGCTGATGATCCCGGCGGTCGGTATCGGCCTGGCGGTGCAGAGCCCGGATACGCCGTACATCTTCTTCCTGGCGCTGGCGCTGCTGTGCGGTTTCGGCGGCGGCAACTTCGCCTCGTCGATGGCCAATATCAGCTTCTTCTATCCGAAGGCCGAGAAGGGCAATGCGCTCGCCTTGAATGCCGGTCTCGGCAATCTTGGCGTCAGCGTCGTGCAGTTCGTCATCCCGCTGGTGATCACCACCGGCGTGTTCGGCTGGGTCGGCGGCGATGCGCAAGTCGCGTCCGGCACCACCAAGCTGTGGCTGCAGAACGCCGGCTTCATCTGGGTGCCGTTCATCGCAATCGCGGCGACCGCGGCCTGGTTCGGCATGAACGACATCGCCGACATGCGGGCTTCGTTCGCCGACCAGGCGGTGATCTTCAAGCGCAAGCATAACTGGATCATGTGCTGGCTCTATACCGGCACCTTCGGGTCCTTCATCGGCTATTCGGCGGGCTTCCCGCTGCTGGCCAAGACCATGTTCCCGCAGGTCGACTCGCTGAAGTTCATCTTCCTCGGGCCGTTGGTCGGCGCGCTGTCGCGCTCGGCGACCGGCTGGTTGTCGGACCGCTACGGCGGCGGACGCGTCACCTTCTGGACCTTCATCGTCATGATGGCGGCGGTCGGCGGCGTTCTCTACTTCCTCGGCATCCGCGATCAGGCCGGCGCGTTCTGGGGCTTCTTCGCGATGTTCATGATCCTGTTCTTCGCAACAGGCGTGGGCAATGCGTCGACCTTCCAGATGATCCCGGCGATCATGCGGGTGGAAATTGCTCGGCTCGAGCCCGGCATGACGGCGGCCGCGCGGCAGAAGCAGGGCGAGATGGAATCGGCGGCGATCATCGGCTTTACGTCGGCGATCGCGGCTTACGGCGCCTTCTTCATCCCGAAGAGCTACGGCACCTCGATCTCGCTGACCGGCGGGCCCGAGATGGCGCTGTGGGGCTTCATGGCCTTCTACCTGAGCTGCGTGTTTCTCACCTGGGCTTACTACACCCGCCGCGGCGGCTTGCTGCGCGACATCGAGCATGGCGGCTCGCTGCCGCCGGCTGCCCCGCAACCGGCTGAATAAGGAACTACACGATGAGTCACTTTCTCGATCGTCTGACATTCTTCAGCCGCGCCGGCGAAACGTTCTCGGATGGCCACGGCGTCACCACCAACGAGGACCGCCGCTGGGAGGACGGCTACCGCAAACGTTGGCAGCACGACAAAATCGTGCGGTCGACGCATGGGGTAAACTGCACCGGGTCGTGTTCGTGGAAGATCTACGTCAAAGGCGGGATCGTCACCTGGGAAACCCAGCAGACCGATTATCCGCGCACGCGGCCGGATCTGCCGAACCACGAGCCGCGCGGCTGCGCGCGCGGCGCCAGCTACAGCTGGTATCTCTATTCCGGCAACCGGGTGAAATATCCGCTGGTGCGATCACGGCTGCTCAAGCTCTGGCGCGAGGCGCGGGTGCTGATGACGCCGGTGGCGGCCTGGAAATCGATCGTCGAAAATCCGGAGAAGCGCGCCGCCTATGTCGAGAAGCGCGGTCTCGGCGGCTTCGTGCGTTCGACCTGGGCCGAGGTCAACGAACTGATCGCGGCGGCCAATGCCTATACGGTCAAGTCCTATGGACCCGGATCGCGTGTTCGGCTTCTCGCCGATCCCGGCGATGTCGATGGTGAGTTACGCCGCCGGCTCGCGCTATCTGTCGCTGCTCGGCGGCGTCTGCATGTCGTTCTACGACTGGTACTGCGACTTGCCGCCGGCTTCGCCCGCAGACCTGGGGCGAGCAGACCGACGTGCCGGAATCGGCCGACTGGTACAATTCCAGCTTCCTGATTTTGTGGGGCTCGAACGTGCCGCAAACGCGCACGCCCGACGCTCACTTCTACACCGAGGCCCGCTACAAGGGCGCCAAGAGCGTCGTGATCTGCCCGGATTATTCCGAGGCCTCGAAATTCGCCGATCTGTGGATGTCGCCGAAGCAGGGCACCGACGCCGCGCTCGGCATGGCCATGGGCCACGTCATCCTGCGCGAATTCCATGTCGACCGGCAGGCCAAATATTTCCAGGACTATGCCCGGCAATATACCGACATGCCGATGCTGGTGCGGCTGGTGAAGCAGGGCGATCACTACGTGCCGGAGCGCTTCCTGCGTGCGTCGGACTTCGTCAAAGGCTGCGACGAGACCAATAATCCGGAATGGAAGACGGTCGCCTATGACGACGCGACCGGCGGCATCGTCGTGCCGAAAGGCTCGGTCGGCTTCCGCTGGGGCGAAAAGGGCAAGTGGAACCTCGAGGAAAAGGCGTCGAACGATCAGGACACCAAGCTGCGGCTGTCCTTGAACGACGTGAAAGACGGCATCGCCTCGGTCGGCTTCCCGTATTTCGGCAATCGCGAGCACGACCACTTCCTCGGTACCGATCATCCGGGCGTGCTGCTGCGCAACGTGCCGACAAAGACCTTGCAACTGGTCGAGGGCGATACTGTCGTTGCGTCGGTCTACGACCTGTTCGTCGCCAATTATGGTGTCGATTGCGGGCTCGGCGGCGACAACCTCGCCAAGAGCTACGACGACATGGAGCCCTATACGCCGGCCTGGGCGGAAAAGATCACCGGCGTGCCGCGCGACCAGATCATCACCACGGCGCGCGAATTCGCGCTCAATGCCGAAAAGACCAATGGACGGTCGATGGTGATCGTCGGCGCCGGTTTGAACCACTGGTACCACATGGACATGAACTACCGCGGCATCATCAACATGCTGGTGATGTGCGGTTGCGTCGGTCAGTCCGGCGGCGGCTGGTCGCATTATGTCGGCCAGGAAAAGCTGCGGCCGCAAACCGGCTGGCTGCCGCTCGCCTTCGGCCTCGATTGGGGCCGCCCGCCGCGCCAGATGAACTCGACCTCGGCCTTCTACGCCCACACCGACCAATGGCGCTACGAAACGCTGGATGTGTCGGAAGTGCTGTCGCCGACGGCGCCGGCCGGCCCTTGGGACGGCGCGTTGATCGATTATAACGTGCGGGCCGAACGCATGGGCTGGCTGCCGTCCGCGCCGCAGTTGCAGACAAACCCCATTGAGGTGGCGAAGCAGGCCGCCGCCGCCGGCATGGACGCCAAGGACTACGTCGCCAAGTCGCTCAAATCCGGCGACCTGAAACTGTCCTGCGACGACCCTGACAATCCGGCCAACTGGCCGCGCAATATGTTCATCTGGCGATCCAACCTGCTCGGCGCGTCGGGCAAGGGCCATGAATATTTCCTCAAGCATCTGCTCGGCACCAAGCATGGCGTGATGGGCAAGGACCTTGGGCAGGATGGCAAGAAGAAGCCATCCGATGTCGTCTGGCACGACAAGGCGCCGGAAGGAAAACTCGACCTCCTGGTCACGCTCGACTTCCGCATGTCGACCACCTGCATGTATTCCGACATCGTTCTGCCGACCGCGAGCTGGTACGAAAAGAACGATCTCAATACCTCGGACATGCATCCCTTCATCCATCCGCTGACCGCGGCGGTCGATCCGGTCTGGGAAGCGCGCAGCGACTGGGAGATCTACAAGGGTATCGCCGAAGCTTTCTCGAAGGTCGCGCCGGAAGTGCTCGGCGTCGAGAAGGACGTGGTGCTGACCCCGATCCTGCACGACACGCCGGGCGAGATCGCGCAGCCCTTCGATGTCAAGGACTGGAAGAAGGGCGAGATCGATCCGATCCCCGGCAAGACCATGCCGGCGGTGACGGTGGTCGAGCGCGACTATCCCAACCTCTACAAGCGCTTCACCTCGCTCGGACCGCTGATGGCCAAGATCGGCAATGGCGGCAAGGGCATGGCCTGGAACACCGAGCATGAGGTCGACTTCCTCAAAAAGCTCAATGGCGAGGTGACGGAGGAGGGCGCAACCAAGGGCTTGGCCCGCATCAACTCCGACATCGATGCCTGCGAGGTCATTCTCAGCCTGGCGCCCGAGACCAATGGCGAAGTCGCGATCAAGGCCTGGGCCTCGCTTGGCGGCTTCACCGGCCGCGAGCACACGCATCTCGCGATCCCGAAGGAGGACGAGAAAATTCGGTTCCGCGATATTGTCGCGCAACCGCGCAAGATCATCTCGTCGCCGATCTGGTCCGGCTTGGAGTCGGACAAGGTCTGCTACAACGCCGGCTATACCAACGTTCACGAACTGATCCCGTGGCGTACGCTGACCGGCCGTCAGCAGCTCTATCAGGATCATCTGTGGATGCGGGCCTTCGGCGAAGGCTTCTGCGTCTACCGGCCGCCGATCGACACCAAGTCGGTTAATCCGGTGATCGATCGCAAGCCGAACGGCAATGACGCGGTGGTGCTCAACTTCATCACGCCGCATCAGAAGTGGGGCATCCACTCGACCTATACCGACAACCTATTGATGCTGACGCTATCGCGCGGCGGTCCTTGCGTCTGGATCAGCGAGACCGACGCCAAGAAGGCCGGCATCGTCGACAACGACTGGATCGAGGCGTTCAACACCAATGGCGCTTTGGTTGCCCGCGCGGTCGTGTCGCAACGCGTCAAGCAAGGCATGTGCATGATGTATCATGCGCAGGAAAAGATCGTGAACGTGCCGGGCTCCGAGCAGACCGGGACTGCGCGGCGGCATTCACAACTCGGTCACCCGCACCGTCCTCAAGCCGACCCACATGATTGGTGGCTACGCCCAGCAATCCTACGGCTTCAACTACTACGGAACGGTCGGATCGAACCGCGACGAGTTCGTCATCGTTCGAAAGATGTCGAAAGTCGACTGGCTCGATACGCCGGCAACCGATCAGCCCGAAGCCTTGGCCGTTGCGCCCAAAATGGAGCCCGCAGAATGAAAGTCCGTGCGCAAATTGCCATGGTGCTGAACCTCGATAAATGCATCGGGTGCCACACCTGTTCCGTCACCTGCAAGAACGTCTGGACCAACCGCGAAGGCATGGAATACGCATGGTTCAACAACGTCGAAACCAAGCCCGGCATCGGTTATCCGAAGGATTGGGAAAACCAGAAGCGCTGGAACGGCGGCTGGGTTCGCAAGAAGAACGGCAAGATCGAACCGAAGATCGGTTCGAAATGGCGGGTGCTGGCGAATATTTTCGCCAATCCCGACCTGCCGGAAATCGACGACTATTACGAGCCCTTCACCTTCGACTACGAGCATCTGCAAAACGCGCCGGAAATGAAGGCGATGCCGACCGCGCGCCCGCGTTCGCTGATTTCCGGCGAGCGCATGGAAAAGGTCGAGTGGGGCCCGAACTGGGAGGAAATCCTCGGCGGTGAATTCGCCAAGCGCTCGAAGGACTATAATTTCGAGGGCGTACAGAAGGAAATGTACGGCGAATTCGAAAACACCTTCATGATGTATCTGCCGCGGCTGTGCGAGCATTGCCTCAACCCGGCCTGCGTCGCCGCCTGTCCGTCGGGCGCCATCTACAAGCGCGAGGAAGACGGCATCGTCCTGATCGACCAGGACAAGTGCCGCGGCTGGCGGATGTGCGTGTCCGGCTGCCCCTACAAGAAGATCTATTACAACTGGTCGAGCGGAAAATCCGAGAAGTGCATTTTCTGCTATCCGCGCATCGAAGCCGGTCAGCCGACGGTGTGTTCGGAAACCTGCGTCGGCCGCATCCGCTATCTCGGCGTCGTGCTTTATGACGCCGATCGCATCGAGGAAGCGGCGAGCGTGCCGGACGAGCAGGATCTCTACGAGGCCCAGCTTTCGGTCTTCCTCGATCCGAACGATCCCAAGGTGATCGAACAAGCGAGGGCCGACGGCATCGCCGAGAATTGGCTGGAAGGCGCGCGCCGCTCGCCGGTCTACAAGATGGCGATGGAGTGGAAGGTCGCGTTCCCGCTGCATCCGGAATATCGCACGATGCCGATGGTCTGGTACGTGCCGCCGCTGTCGCCAATTCAATCGGCCGCCGCTGCCGGCAAGATCGGCCATGACGGCGAGATGCCGGACGTTCGTTCGCTCCGCATTCCGCTCAAATACCTCGCCAACCTGTTGACCGCCGGCAAGGAAGAGCCGGTGGCGCTCGGTCTGGAGCGGATGTTGGCGATGCGCGCCTACATGCGGGCCAAGACCGTCGACGGCTTGATCGACGAGAAGATCGCCGAGCGCGTCGGCCTGACCGGCGCGGCGATCGAGGAGATGTACAAATACATGGCGATCGCCAATTACGAAGATCGCTTTGTCATCCCGACCGCGCATCGCGAAACCAACGAAGATGCCTTCGATCTGCGCGGCTCCTGCGGCTTCTCGTTCGGCAACGGCTGCGCGGACGGCGACACGACACCCAACCTGTTCGGTACGCCCAAACGCACCAAGAACCCGATGGAGGTCATGTAATGGCCAAGACCTTCAAAGCTCTGTCGGCGCTGCTCGGCTATCCGAGCGTCGACCTGCAGCGCGCCACGGCTGAACTGCGCGGCGTGTTCGAAACCGAAGCGCTGGTGCCGGAGGCGGTCCGCCGTCAGCTCGATGTCCTGCTGACCGACATCGAGACCGGCGACATCTACGACCTGCAGGAGCGCTACGTGTTGCTGTTCGACCGCACGCGCTCGCTGTCGCTGCATCTGTTCGAGCACGTTCACGGCGAAAGCCGCGATCGCGGGCAGGCCATGGTCGATCTTCTGGCCATGTATGAGGAGCGCGGTCTCGCCGCGGTCAAGAACGAGTTGCCGGATTTCCTGCCGCTGTTCCTGGAGTTCCTGGCAACGCTGCCGCAGGCGGAAGCCTGCGACATGCTCGGTCAGCCGGCGCATATTCTGGCCGCTTTGGCCGAACGCTTGCGCAAGCGTGGTTCGCCTTACGAGGCGGTGTTCCGTGCGCTGACGGCGTTGTCCACGGTCAAGCCGAAGGGTGAGGAAGTCTCGGCGCTGCTGGCGCTACCGGACACCGATCCGCTCGATCTCGCGGCGCTCGATGAAGCCTGGGAAGAGGAGGCGGTGACCTTCGGCCCCGGCGCCAGCGACAGCTGCAAGGACGGCCTTATGGCGAGCGTCCGTGGCGCCTTGCGCCCGGCGCCCGACATGCCGAAATCCCGCCCCATTCCGCCGCGCCAGTGAGGACAACATCATGCGCGAAACGCTCATCTATATCGTCTTCGGTTGGTACCCTTATCTGTGCCTCACCGTGTTCCTGCTCGGCAGTCTGGTTCGCTTCGACCGCGAGCAATACACGTGGCGCAGCGGATCGAGCCAGCTCCTGCGCCGCCGGCAACTGACCTGGGGCTCGAACCTGTTCCATGTCGGCATTCTGGTCATTTTCATGGGCCATTTTGTCGGCCTGCTGACGCCGATCTGGATCTTCGACACGCTCGGCATCTCGCATACCTTCAAGCAATGGCTGGCGATTATCGCCGGCGGCAGCGCCGGAACTCTGTGCTTTATTGGCATTACGCTGCTGGCGCATCGCCGGCTGTTCGACGCCCGCATTCGCACCAATTCGTCGTTCGGCGACATCGCTATCCTGCTGATGCTTTGGGCGCAGCTCACGCTCGGGCTCGGCACCATCTTTGTGTCGCTGCATCATCTTGACGGTCATGAGATGGTGAAGTTCATGACCTGGGCGCAGGGCATTCTGACATTGCAGCCGGGTGTCTCGGCGCTGATTGCCGACGTTAACCCGATCTTCAAGGCGCACCTCTTCCTCGGCATGACGATCTTCCTGGTCTTTCCGTTCACCCGCCTGGTGCACATCTGGAGCGCGCCGGTCTGGTATCTCGGCCGCCGCGGCTATCAGGTGGTGCGCCGCCGCAATGGCAGCCCGGCGCGTACAATGCCGGCGGGGGTGCCGCGATGAGCTGTTCAGTCCATGCCCAACTCCCCGGTGGGCGGCCGGTTGCCGTCAGCGTCAACGGTGTGACGATCGCGCGTGACGAGATCGTGCGCGAAATGCAGCATCATCCGGCTGGTAAGCCGATCGCGGCCTGGCAACAGGCGGCGCGCGCGCTGGTCATTCGCGAACTGTTGATGCAGGAGGCGCGCCGGCTCGAGATCGTGCCGCAGCCCTTAAGCGAGGACGGCCGCCGCGAAACCGACGAAGAAGCGATCATGCGCGGCCTGATCGACCATGAGGTCGTGGTGCCGCAGGCCGACGACGAAACCTGCCGGCGCTATTACGAGCGCCATCAGGCGCAATTTCGCTCGCCCGACATCTACGAGGCCGCGCATATCCTGTTCGCCGCCTTGCCCGCCGACAAGGCGGGCTATGCGGCGGCGCGCGCCGATGCCGAAGGCGTGCTGGCGGCTTTGATCGAGCGCCCTGAATCCTTTGCCACGATGGCCGAGGCCTATTCAGGCTGTTCGTCCGCAGCGCATGGCGGCAATCTCGGTCAGATCACGACGGGGCAGACCACGCCGGAGTTCGAACAGGCGCTGGTCGCGCTTGAGCCGGGACAAATGTGCGACGCGCCGGTGGCGACCCGCTACGGCTTCCACATCATTCGGCTCGATCGTAAACATGAAGGCCAGTTGCTGCCTTACGACATCGTCGCCGGACGGATTGCCGACTATCTGAACGAGAGCGTGAGGCGGCGCGCCGACGCACAATATATCGCGCGGTTGATTTCAGCGGCGAAGGTAGAAGGCATCGATCTTGCCGGCGCCGATGCGATGCGTGTTCACTGAGGGAATGACGTCACATGATGTTAGGTGATTTGCTGACCGAGTTGAGCGACGAGACCTCCGCCACCGAAGCCATTCTCAAGCGTCGATGACTTGCCGATGCTGGCGGCGATGCGGCAGCAGGCGCAGACCGACGGACTCGATCTGCCGGCCTATGTCGCCGGCACCGTGCGGCGTTACGCCGCCGAGGCTTCCGACGAGGAATGGATCACGCTGATGGGTCTGCTCAACCGGTCGCCGGATCCGGGCGCGACCTGTCTCAAGCGCGCCTTCGAACACGCGTTGCGGGCCTGATGTTGAACGTGGTCCGACCATGAACGCTGTCCCGCGCCTGAAAAGCTATTCCGGTCCAGTCCTGCTGTCTTACGGGTTTCGCCCGTTCTTTCTGTTGGGCGCGGTCTACGCGGGCTTAGCTGTGCTCGCTTGGCTTCCGATCTTCCATGGTGAATTGGAGTTGTGGACAGCTTTCGGCCCGATCGATTGGCATGTCCATGAAATGCTCTACGGTTACTTGCCGGCGGTGGTGACGGGATTTCTGCTCACCGCGATTCCGAATTGGACTGGGCGGCTGCCAATTCAAGGAACGCCCTTGCTGGTTCTGGTCGCCTTGTGGCTGGCGGGGCGCATCGCCGTCACATTCTCGGCCGAGATCGGCTGGTTGACAGCCGCGCTAGTCGACGTTGCCTTTCTGGCTGTGCTGATCGCGGCGATTGCGCGTGAGATTATCGCCGGCAAGAACTGGCACAATCTGCGGGTCGTCGCCTTGGTGTCATTGCTGCTCGCCGGCAATATCGCCTTTCACCTTGAAGCCCATTTCAACGGCAGCGCCGTTTATGGCGTCCGCATCGGCATCGCCGCCATGGTGCTGCTGATTACGGTGATCGGCGGCCGGATCGTGCCGAGCTTCACCCGCAACTGGCTGGTGCGGCAAAATCCCGGCCGGCTGCCGGCGTCCATCGGCCAAGTTGACGTCAGTGTCATTGCCTTCAGCGCCGCAGCGCTCGTGTTGTGGGTGGCGATGCCGGAAGGACCGAACACCGCCGCTTTGCTGGCCGTAGCCGGCCTTGCGAATATCGTGCGCTTGGCGCGTTGGGCCGGTGACCGCACTTGGCGCGACCGTCTGGTTCTTATTCTTCATGTTGGTTACGCCTTCATCCCGCTCGGCTTTTTGCTGTCGAGCGCGGCCGCGCTCGATCTCGTCGCGGTCGAGCGCCGGCATCCATGCCTGGACGGTCGGCGCTGCCGGAACGATGACCTTGGCGGTCATGACGCGCGCCAGCTTGGGCCACACCGGCAAGGCGCTTAATGCGTCGGCGATGACGCAGGCGATCTATGCGGCGGTTGTGACCGCCGCGCTGGCGCGCATCGGCGCCGCTTTATGGCCGGCCTGGAGCGAGCCGTTGTTGCATCTCACGGTGCTGGCGTGGTGCGCCGCGTTTTTCGGCTTTGCCGTATCGTTCGGACCATTGTTGATTGGCAAGCGGCGCGCCGTGCCAGTGTGGCGCCTAAAGCGGGGCTTAAAATGAAGACACAAAATGCCGTCGAATATTCTGGCAGTTGTCTATTCGGACGGGCTTGCCGCCGACAAATTTCTCGCCGAATGGGGCTACGCGCTCCGTTCCTCCGGCCTGAGTGTCGCCGGTCTCGTCCAGCTCAACACCTTCGAACGTAGTCCAGGCAAATGCGATATGGATGTCGAAGAGCTATTCTCCGGAACCGTTCTGCAATTGTCCGAAGATCGCGGCCAGCAAGCGCGCGGCTGCCGGCTTGATCACAGCATCCTTGCTGAAGCGGCGGCCTTGCTGGACAAGGCGCTGGATGAAAAGCCGGATGTCCTGGTCTTGAACAAATTCGGCAAGGTCGAGGCCGAAGGAGGTGGCTTGCGCGACGTGCTGGCCAAGGCGGTTGAGCTCGATGTGCCGATCGTCGTCGGTGTTCCGTTCCGCAATATCGACCAGTGGCGCGATCTTCGTCGGTGATATGGCCGAGGAATGCCAGGTCGATCCGTCATGCATTCGGCGCTGGCTTGAGGCGCGTGACCTTATGTCGGGCCAACAGCGGCCGGTTGACGCAGTCTCAGACCGCAACACGTCGGCTCATTAACGCGGGCGGACCGCCGTGAGTCTGGACCACCTATTCGATCGCAACGTTGCCTGGGCCCAGAATAAGACCCGGGATGATCCCAATTTTTTCTCGCGCATGGCCGGGCTGCAGGCGCCCAGGTTTCTCTGGATCGGCTGCTCGGATAGCCGCGTCACCGCCAATGACGTGCTCGGGCTCGATCCCGGCGAGGTCTTCGTTCAGCGCAACATCGCCAATGTCGTCCACACCAGCGATATGAACTTGCTAGCGGTGCTCGAATTCGCGGTCGAATTTCTCAAGATCGAACATGTCATCGTTTGCGGTCATTATGGTTGCGGCGGTATTCATCGTGCGCTGGGTGACAAACGCTCCGCCTTGGTCGACCACTGGCTGCAGCCGATTGTGATGCTGTACCGCAAGCATCGACCGATCTTCGACGCGATTGGCGATTTCGACGCGCGCGTCAACCTGATGTGCGAACTGAACGTCGAGATGCAGGTTCGCCGTATCGCTTCGATTCCGACCGTGGAAAATGCCTGGATCCGCGGGCAGAAACTTCAACTGCATGGCTGGATTTACGGCGTCGACGATGGCTTGTTGCGCGATCTCGGCCCGACCATCGCCACGGCCGCCGAGCGCGATGGGCTGGTCAGCATCGACGAACGGGTTCGCCAGCCCATCACGCCAACCAGCGGCGTCCGCCGCCATGCCATTGAGGCGTTTGGCGGAAATTGTCCGCAGTGTGACGGCCGATAGGGCGACATCAGAAATATCGCGTCGCTATCAAAGGATGCCGCTGGCTGGCGTTCGGCACACCAGATTCTGTTCGCTGAAAATCGAAATCGGGTCGCAGAGCGGAGGTATTGTGCAATGATTACAATTGGATAGTGCGGTCTTTTGGCGGAAGGGGTGGGATTCGAACCCACGGTACCCTTGCAGGTACGCCGGTTTTCAAGACCGGTGCCTTAAACCACTCGGCCACCCTTCCAACTAGTTGATTTTGCAGCTAATTCTTAGGCGGCGCAAAACCCAAAAAGGGCCATTTGCTGCCATTTCGCTACCGAACCATTTGTCGCGCCAGGATACATGCACCGAAGTGGCTAAAAATGGAAGCCGCACGAGGCTAGGTCGCCACCGGCATCATAAAAATCCCGAACCGTAGGATCAGAATTCGGCCGGACGAGGTTTAAATTTAAAAAATCCCACATCGATAGCGCCGTTGCGGAAGCCAGCTTCGCAATAGCACAGGTAATAGTCCCACATCCGTTTGAACGAAGCGTCGAAGCCGAGCCGCTCGATCTGCCGGCCAGGCCGCCAGAAATCGTTCGCGCCAGACGGCCAGCGTGCGGGCATAGCTTAAGCCGAAGGGTTCATGCGCGGTCAGTTCGAGACCCGCGCGCGCGGCTTGCTGGCGGATGATGTCGACGGTCGGCAGCACGCCGCCGGGAAAGATGTAGCTTTGAATGAAGTCCGGCTGTTGCCGGTATTTGTCGAAGCGGTCTTCGGCGATGGTGATCGCCTGCAATAGCACCGTGCCGTCCGGCGTCAGGGCGCTGCGCAGCTTGTCGAAATAGACCGGCCAATAGCGTTCGCCGACCGCTTCGATCATCTCGATCGATACGATACGGTCATAGCGCTCCTGGATGTCGCGATAATCCTGCAGCCGCAATTCGGCGTGGCCGGTGAACGTCCTGCTGCCCAGGCGCTGTTGGGCGTACTCAAGTTGCTCGGCCGACAGCGTGACGCCGGTGATGTCGCATTGCGGCATCAGCTTTTCCATCAACGCGCCCCAGCCGCAGCCGATTTCGAGGACGCGCTCACCGCCGGCAATGTCGAGCAGTTGGCGAACGCGGTTGAGCTTTTCCTCTTGCGCGGCTTCGAGCGGCTGATCGGGGGCGGTGAACAAAGCCGACGAGTATTGCATGCCGCGGTCGAGCCAGAGCTCGTAGAACGAATTGCCGAGATCGTAATGCGCCGCGATGTTGCGCCGGCTGCCTTTGCGGGTATTGCGGTTGCGCCAATGCCGCAGTCGGCGCAGCAGACGCTGCGCAGCGGTGCCGGAGATCGCGTGCTGCATCGTGGTGTCGTTGCAGGCGCCGAATTCCAGGAAGGCGAGCAGATTGGGGGTCCACCAGTCGCCGGCGATGTAGGCATCGGCGAAAGCCAGTTCGCCGCCGGTCATCAGGCGCCAGACGGTGCGCCAGCGCCGGATCACCAGTTTGGCGCTCGGGCCCGGGTTGGCGGCCTGCTGGCGCAGCGTTTCGCCGTTCGGCAGCACGATGGTGATGTCGCCGCAGACGACCTGCGACAGCAGGCGCTGCAATTGCCGGATCAGAAAAGGCGTCGCGCGAGCCTTGCGCGCGCCACGGCGCCGAGCGCGGTGCAATCGCTCGGATATCAGTCATGGCTGGTTCCGTAGGCGCTGGTGGCCTGCAAAAGTGGCTGCGCGACGATGGTCAGCGGTGCCGGCGCGGGCGGGCGCGGCCGCAGCCTCATGCCTTTGAGCCAAAGCTTGGCGGCTTCCCAATGAATGCCGGCGACGACTTTAAGCGTCATCAGCGGGAACGACGACGAAGGCGCGCAGCAGCGCGGCGTCGGTCAGTGCCTGGCGCGATCCGGCCAGCGACGCGGTCAGCACCGGGCCTTGCGCGTCGGCGCTTTCGATGACGAGCGTGACGCGCTCGGAAGGCGGCTGGACGCGGAAGCGATAGGCGATGTCCATGTCCATGAAGGGCGAGACGTAGAAGGCCTTGAGGCAGCGCTGCTCCAGCGGTTCGCCGGCGTCGTCATCGACCGGGATCAGGTAGCTATGGCGCTGGCCGAAGGTATTGTGCACTTCGTAAAGCAGCGCTTTCAGCGCGCCGTCGCGATGGTAGCAGTAGTAAACGCTGATCGGGTTGAACACGAAGCCGAGCAGGCGCGGCATGCACAAAAGCCGGATGGCGCCGCCGTCGAGCGCAATGCCGGCGGCGGCCAGATGCGTCTCGACCTGTTGACGCAAGGGGCGGCTGGAGCCGTCGCCGTGGTCGGCGTTGTGCAAGCCGAACAGATTGAAGCCTTCAATCGAGAACAACCGAAGGCGGGCCGACAGGCGTGGCAGTTCGTCAAGATCGAGCAGAGTCCAGAACACGCGATAGTTCAGGCGGTGAGCGCGCGGCTTGAAGCGCCGGTGCATCACCGTGCCGGTATAGAGGCAGGAACTGTGTCCCTTGGCCGTCATGGCACCATCTCCGATGCCGTCGTTACGCAGGTCGGCATCGAGATGGATGCGGCCGGATTCGTTTTCGACGTTCCAAGGGCCGGCGCACGCCGCCAAGCGCCTCGGCGACGGCCAGGCCGGATTGCAGGCCGTCTTCGTGGAAGCCGGCGCCAAAATATGCGCCGCAAAACCAGGTCCGGTTGCGGCCTTGCAGCGACCATAATTTTGTCTGCGCCGTCATCGCGGCGGTGTCGAGCAGGGGATGTTCGTAGATTTCGGAATGAAAGATCGTGCCGGCATGCGGCGGCTGCGCCGGGTTGAGCGTCACGAACAGCGGCGTGTCGGTGCCGAGGTTTTGCAACCGGTTCATCCAGTAGCTCACGGTCAATGCGTCAGCGTTGTTGGCTTGCCTCGTCCCGATATAGTTCCAGCTCGACCAGACCTTGCGCCGCTTCGGCATCAGCCGCTGGTCGCAATGCAGCACCGCAAGATTGCGGCTGTAGCGGAACGGCGTCAACAAGGCGCGCTCCTGCCGGCTCGCGTCTGTCAGCAGAGCCAGCGCCTGGTCGGCATGGGTCGCCAGCACAATATGATCGTACCGTTGGGTGCCTGAGCTGGTGCTGGTGACATCGACGCCGTTTTCATGCCGCTTGATCGACAGGATGGTTTCATTGAGCCTGATCCGGTCGGCATAAGGCTTGGTGAGCTGGCTGACATAAGAGCGGCTGCCGCCCTTGACGGTGCGCCAGACCGGACGGTCTTTCAGTTTCAACAGGCCGTGGTTGTCCTGAAAGCGGATGAAGGCGGCGGCCGGGTAGTCGAGCATGGCCTGCGCCGGCGCCGACCAGATCGCGGCCGCCATCGGCAGCAGGTGATCGTCGCGAAAGGCGTCGCCGTAACCGCCGAGTTTGAGATAATCGCCGAGCGTGGCCTGACTGCCGAGCCGGCGCATGTCGGTCGGCGCGTCGCGGTAAAAGCGCCGCAGGTCGCTCAGCATCGACCAGAAGCGGGGGCTGACGATGTTGCGCTTCTGGGCAAAGACCGTGGCGAGGTTTTCGCCGGCATATTCCAGTTCGCCGTCCCGGAGCGAAACGCCCAAGGACATTTCGGTCGCTTCCGAAGGCACATTCAGGTGGTCGAACAAGGCGGTCAGGTTGGGGTAGGTCTGCTCGTTATAGACGATGAAACCGGTATCGACCGGCACCGGGCCGTTCGGGGTGCGGGCGTCGACCGTGTTGCTGTGGCCGCCAATACGGTCGGCGCGCTCGTAGACGGTCACTTCATGACCGGAGGACAGGAGCCAGGCCGCCGCCATGCCGGAAATGCCGGTTCCAATCACCGCGATTTTAAGGGGGGTAGTCGAACCCTTTTGCATCGTTCCTCTGTCTGCCTGTCAGGGCTGCTGGTTTTGATGCTTAGTACGGGTCGGAAAGCCCTATGGATCACTATGATCCAAACCGGTCCGGTTGCCGTATAAGGGCCATGCAGGCGATTGCTCAAAGGAACTCTACGGATGAACAGGCCAGCCCAATCGGGCGGTATCTAGAGACGGGGCCATTGCCAACCATGCCAACGCCGACCGGCGCCAAAGAGACACAGACAATGAGTGCTGCCGATCTGGCGCGGCTGATCGAGGCGGTGGCTGCCGAGCGAGACCGTGAGGCATTCACGGCCTTGTTCGACTATTTCGCGCCCCGCATCAAAGCCTTCCTGATGCGGTCGAATACCCCGGCGGCACTAGCCGAAGAACTGGCGCAGGAGGCGATGCTGACGGTCTGGCGCAAGGCCGCGCAATTCGATCGCACGCGGGCAGGGGCTTCGGCCTGGATATTCACGATCGCCCGCAACCTGCGTATCGATGTCGCCCGCCGCGAACAACGCGGCAAGGTGCTCGAGTCTGGAATCGAGTGAATTGCTCGAGCCGCCGGCACAGCCCGATGCCGAGTTTGACGCCAGCGAGCGAGAGCAGCGCGTGCGCGTGGCGCTATCCCATTTGTCGGACGACCAGATGCGGGTCGTGCGGCTGTCATTTTTTGAAGGCAAAGCGCATGGCGACATCGCGCTTGAACTTGAACTCCCGCTCGGAACGGTCAAATCGCGAATCCGCCTTGCGATGAACCGTCTGAGAGACTTGCTTGGTGACCTGACATGAGCCGACATCATCCGAAAAATACCACGCTGGCGGACTTCGCCGCCGGAACGCTCGACGAAGGCCGCAGCCTGGTCGTCGCCAGCCATCTCGCGATGTGCGGCGAATGCCGCGAATTCGTGTCGTCGCTTGAAGAGGCCGGCGGGCAGATGCTGGCAGCTATTGAACCGGTAGCGATGGCGGAGGGCGCGGCGGCGCGCGCTTTGAGTCTGCTGGCGGATGAGCCGGCCATGACGCAGCCTGCGGCCCGCAAACCGGCGGTGATGCCGGTCTGGCAACCGGAGCAAAAAACGCTCCTTGGTTATGAACTCGGTCCCTGGCGCTGGGTTGCGCCCGGCCTGCATCATCGCGTCGTCAAAGTGCCTGCCGGCGACACCCGTGTATTCATGCTCAAGGCGGCGCCGGGTTTGAAAATTCCCGATCACAGCCACACCGGCACCGAACTGACCTGCGTTCTGTCCGGCGCTTTCATCCACGAGGGCGGACGCTTTGCGGCCGGCGATTGTGATGATGCCGATCAGGACGACGGCCATCGGCCGGTGATCGACGGCGATGAGGAATGCATTTGCCTGGTCGCCATGGAAGGCCAACTCAAGCTCTCCGGCGTGCTGGGCCGGCTGATACAGCCCTTCGTTCGTATCTAACGCATGGAAATATTCTCGCGCATCCAAGCGTCGATTGGAGTGCTTATGCTTGGTCTTCTGACATCATGCTCGCCGGCGACGCCCCTGAATTTTCTGGCGCGCGGCGGAGATTGGGCCGTCAGCAGCGATAAATATGGCCATCGGATGCGTAATGGCATCGATGTCTATACGCCGGCCCGCGCCAGCCGCGCGCCGGTCATCGTATTCTTTTATGGCGGCAATTGGCAGAGCGGAGACAAAGGGATGTATCGCTTCGTCGCCGCCAGCCTGGCGTCGCGCGGCTATGTCACTGTTGTTCCCGATTATCGCGTTTACCCGGAAGTGCGTTTTGCAGGTTTCATGCAGGATAGCGCACTGGCTGTCGCTTGGACCAAAAAGAACATTAAGCGCTTTAGCGGCGATCCGAACCGGATATTCCTGATGGGCCATTCTGCGGGGGCCCATATCGCCGCGATGTTGACGCTCGATTCGCGCTGGCTCGGCAAAGTAGGGCTCGATCCGCGCCACGACATCGCCGGCTTGATCGGCGTGGCCGGTCCTTATGATTTTCTGCCTTTGCACGACGAGGCCCTCAAGGTGATATTCTCGGGCGGCGACATTGCGCGCACGCAGCCGATTACCTTCGTCAAGGGCGGCGAACCGCCCGCGCTCCTGGTGACCGGACGCAAGGACGAGACGGTCGATCCTGGTAACACCGCGCGGCTGGCTGCGCGTTTGCGCGCCTATGGCGATGACGTGACTGAAGTCGAGTATCCGTCCGTCGGACACATGGCGATTGTCGGCGCGTTCTCGCCGCTGCTGCGCCCGCTTGCCCCGGTCGTCAATGATGTCGACAAGTTTGTTCAGGCCCGTTCGCGACAGTTGCATGCGCGTGCCATGGCGGAACCATGACCGCCCTTGAGGTTTTGACCGCCGTTTTTGCCATCGGCGTCACGATGTCGATTATCATGACTCTTGCTTGGATCGCTCAGCAAAGTACTGGCAATTCCGGCTGGGTCGATACGATCTGGAGCTTCGGCGTCGGACTGTGCGGGGCGGCGGCCGCATTGATCACATTGCCGAATGAAGACCTGCAACTCCGGCAAATTCTGGTTGCCTGCTTTGCCGGCCTTTGGGCCTTGCGGCTGGGACTCCATATCGCCAGCCGCAGCACGCGTGTCGCGAACGACCCGCGTTATGCCGAGCTGATCAAAGGATTGGGGTGCCGACGCGGCGCGCCGCATGTTCTGGTTTTTGCAGATCCAAGCGTTGGTCAGCATTCCGCTGATCTTGGCGATGTTTCTGGCGGCGCATCGGCCGGGCGTTGGCCTAACCCTGGCGGACGGTTTGGCGGTTGTGGTGATGGCCATTGGCATTGTCGGCGAAGGCGTTGCCGATTGGCAGTTGCAGCGCTTTAAAGCTGGCGCCACAGGCAAAGGTGACGTGCTCGACACTGGCCTATGGCGCTGGTCGCGCCATCCGAATTACTTTTTCGAGACGGTCGGCTGGTTGGCCTATCCGATCGTCGCGATTGAATTGTCTGGAGCATATGCGTGGGGCTGGCTAGCGTTGGCGGCGCCGGCCACGATGTATTGGCTGCTAGTCCACGTGTCGGGCATCCCGCCGCTCGAACAACACATGTTGCGCTCGCGCGGCGAGGCGTTTCGCACCTATCAGCGCCGCACCAATGCTTTCTTTTTAGGGCCGCCGAGAACCTGAATTTGGCTTTTCAGGCGGCGCCAAACCAACTGCTGGTCATCCGGCTGAGATAAAATGCGGTGGCGGCCGCTACGCCTGATGCGAAGGCGCCCCACGCCATATCCGTCAAGGTCAATTGCAGCGTCCAATTGCGCAGTGTGGCGTGATTAGTCAGATCGTATGTGGCATAGGCCAGCCCGCCGAACAGCGCGCCGTAGATCAGCGCCGATGCAGCCAAATCGGATTTAAGCGCGGGCAAAACGGCAAAGATCAGAAGGCCGAGCGGGTAGATCAGGTAGAAGATTACGGCCGGTGCGACGTTGACGTTCGTCAACAGAATATCGCCGAGCGTGGGCCGGTAGAGCCGGGGGCCCATGAGGCTGAGCCAAACCGCATCGAGTAGGCCGAACGGCAGCAAAATGGCGAGATAGGCAACGGCGTAAAGCATCTCTGTTCCCGGTCCAATTTTCTTCTTGTACGGACCGGACGGACTGGCGGATCACCGGCCAAGGCGGCTCAGGCATTGTGCCGGCCCATTGGAACATTACGAAAAACAGCCGAATTGGCAAAAAAGATAGTATTTTCAGTACGATATGGCTCGAAACCGTAGGCGGTTTACGGGATTCCCACCGCCAATTCAAAGCTCGAAGCCCGCCGCACTTGCAATGGGGCAGGCCTCCGGTTACTCGCAATGGCCTTCGGACGTCGCGCGGCGAAACCGCATTTGGTACCAATTGTTTACCACGACCAAGCAGGACAGGTTCACGGATTGCCAGGGACGGGTTATCGTTAAAGCTGTTACTTCGGGATAAGCTTTTGGGATGGGTGATTTGACGGCGAGGGGCCAATTGGGCCGGCTGGGTCTGTACGCGCGCCTCGCGGCGCTGGCGGCGGGCGCGCTGGTGCTCGCCAATTGCTCTGGCGGTCTGTCCGGCAGGCTCGATCCGAAATATGGCGTCGCCGCCAGTGCCCGAGTGGTCGAGCCGGGCGAACCGGTGCCGAAGGGCGGCGGACGCTACCGCGTCGGCAAGCCCTATACCGTCGCCGGCCGCACTTACGTCCCGCATGTCGACCCGAATTACAGTGCCGTGGGCATGGCCTCCTGGTACGGCGACGATTTTCATGGCCGTTACACCGCCAACGGCGAAATCTTCGACATGAATTCGATTTCGGCGGCGCATCCGACCATGCCGCTGCCGTCTTATGCGCGCGTCACCAATTTGCGCAATCACCGTTCGATCGTAGTGCGGGTCAATGACCGTGGTCCCTATGCCGCCAATCGCGTGATCGACCTGTCGGTGAAGACCGCCAAGCTCCTGGGTTTTTACGGTCAGGGACTGACCAAAGTGAAGGTCGACTATGTCGGGCGGGCGCCGATTGCTGGCTCCGACGACCGCATGCTGATGGCGACTTTGCGTGATGGCAACCGGCCGGCGACTGAGAAGCCGGTGATGGTGGCGTCGAACGGAACTTTCGCACCTGCGATGCATCAGTCAGGGCCGTCCGGCAAAACCGCCGCTTCGACCTATTTCGATGCCCGCCCGATGACCGAGGTGCCGCGGCCACCGTCGCGGCCGTTCCAGGTGGCCAGCGCGGGCAATATTGAGGCCCCGGAACCGGCCGTTGAGCGGGCGCCGACCACCGAATTGGCCGCGTCGGCCCGCGCGCCTAAGTCCTTCGACCAACGCTTTGCCAAAACATCCTTTTCCGCTCCCCAGCCATCCACATCGCCAGTTTCGGCCTATGCGCCGACCCGCTATGATGGCCAAGCGGGGTTCATGAGCGGCCGCGGCCTTTACTGAGCCGCGATTTTCCGTCACTGCGCCCTTTATGATGGTACCGCTCTTAGGTGTGGTGCATGTGCGGTCCGTGGCGGCGCAGGCTGCCGGGTTGGCTGTTGGCCGGGATAATCCTTGATGATGGCGCGTCGTAATTTCCACTTGGCCCGCTTGGGACGTCTGCTGAGCGTTGCGCTGCTGCTTGCCGGGCTTTTGCCCGTGGCGGGGTGGGGCGACGCCGCCCAGGCGGCAACTCGGGCGCACCGGCCGGCCTCCGGTCTGGCGCATAAGCCCGCTTCCGGCCTGAGCAACAAAAAGGACGCAGGCCGCAAGGATGAGGCGCCGATCAGCGCGCCGCACGCGATCCTGATCGATGCCGAGAATGGCGGCGTGCTGTTCGAACGCGACCCCGATCAACTGATTTATCCCGCCAGTCTCGCCAAGCTGATGACGGCGGAATACGTTTTCCATGAACTTAAAGAGGGGCGCATCAAACTAACCGACGAATATCCGGTCAGTGAAAATGCCTGGCGCAAAGGCGGCGCGCCGTCGCGCACTTCGACCATGTTTGCTATTCTGCACAGCAAGGTTAGTGTCGACGATCTGCTGCACGGCATGATCATCCAGTCGGCCAACGATGCCTGCATCGTGCTGGCCGAAGCGCTGGCCGGCAACGAAGCCGCGTTCGGCGAAAAAATTACCAAACGCGCCCGTGAGATCGGCCTGACCAAGTCGACCTTCGCCAATTCAAACGGCCTGCCCAATCCAGGCACCCAGGTGACGACGCGCGAACTGGCCATGCTGGCGCGCCATATCATCCTGACTTACCCGAATTTCTATCAGTTGTTCGGTCAGCGCGAATTCACCTGGAACAAGATCCGCCAGTATAACCGCAATCCGTTGTTGGCGATGGATATCGGTGCCGACGGCCTCAAGACCGGCTTCACCAAGGAAGCAGGCTATGGTCTGGTTGGCTCGGCCGTTCAGAACGGTCTGCGGTTGATCATCGCGATCAACGGTCTCAAGTCGGCTAAGGATCGCGCCGCCGAAGGCAAGAAGTTGCTGGATTGGGGTTTCAAGACTTTCGAGCGCCGCGTTCTGTTCACGAAAGGCCAGGTCATCGGCAGCGCCAAGGTCTATGGCGGCGCCGTGGGCCATGTGCCGCTGGTTACAGACAGCGAGGTGCGGGTGATGGTGCCGAAAGCCGGCGGCGACCGGCTGATCGCGCGCATCGTCTATACCGGGCCGGTACCGGCGCCGGTCGCGAAAGGCACGCCGATCGGCGTGCTCAAGGTCTGGCGCAACGAGAACGTGATCTTGCAGATGCCGCTCAGGGCGGCGGAACCGGTCGCCAAAGGCACGCTGTCGCAACGCGCTTTGGACGCGGTTGCCGAACTGGTGATTGGCCTGTTCCGCGCCGGCGCGCAGCGGTTATGATGGCGAAGCAGTCGCTCTGGGACTTCGGCCTGACGCCGTGCGCCGGAATGACCGGAGTTTAAATGCGCGGAAAATTCATCACATTTGAAGGCGGCGAGGGCTCGGGGAAATCGACCCATTCGGAAGCGCTCGCGGAACGATTGAAGGCGCACGGCTTCGATTCGGTACGCACCCGCGAGCCGGGCGGCTCGCCCGGTGCTGAGATCATTCGCCACATCATCCTGTCGGGCATCGCCAAACCGCTCGGTGCGGAAACCGAGACCATCTTGTTTGCCGCCGCGCGGGACGATCATGTTCGCACCACCATCGAGCCGGCGCTCGCCGCAGGTCAATGGGTGATCTGCGACCGCTTCATCGATTCCACCCGCGTCTATCAAGGTGCACTCGGCAAGGTCGACATGAAGCTGATCCGCGGGCTTGAGCGGGTGACGGTCGGCGCGGCCATGCCCGATCTGACGATCCTGCTCGATGTGCCGGCCAATGTCGGACTGGCGCGCGCCAAGACACGGCGCGGCACCGGCAGCGCCGATCGCTTCGAGGCGGAGTCGGTCGAGTTTCACGAAGACCTGCGCAAGGCGTTTTTGGTGCTGGCCGAGCGCGAGCCTAAACGCATTGTCGTCATTGACGGCCGCGCGCCGCGCGACGTGGTCGCCGACCGGATTTGGCAGACGGTCGAACAACGCCTATTGAGCGATCAAGCAGAACCCGCGGAGGCCGCCGCGCCGTGAGTGCCAAAGACGACGATCGAGATGCGCTACTGCCGCGTGAAGCCACACAGCTGTTTGGCCATGACGATGCCGAACGCGCGTTGCTGGAAGCCTATCAAAGCACGCGTATGCCACATGCCTGGCTGATCGGCGGACCGCCCGGCATCGGCAAGGCGACTTTGGCTTATCGGTTGGCGCGTTTTGTCTTGGCGCATCCCGATCCCGCCGCGCCGGCCGTTCAAAACGCCACGTCTCTTGCGGTCGATGCCGACGATCCGGTGGCGCGCCGCATCGCCGCGCAAGCGCAAGCCGATCTGCTGGTGCTGGAACGCACCGTCAACGAGCAGACCGGCAAGCTCTACACCGTAATTCGAGTCGATGACGTGCGCCGTTCGGTCGGTTTCTTCGGCTCGACCGCCGGCGAGGGCGGCTGGCGCATTGCCATTGTCGACGCGGTCGACGACATGCAACGCGAAGGCGCCAATGCCTTGCTGAAGGTTCTGGAGGAGCCGCCGGCCCGCACGCTGCTGCTGCTGATCAGTCATGCGCCTGGACGCGAATTGCCGACCATCCGCTCGCGTTGCCGACGTCTGCTGCTGCGTCCGCTCGATGCCGACAACGTGACGCGCGCCGTGCTGGCGGCAACCGGGCGCGAGGCTGGCGACGACGTCAAGCAAGCCGCGCTCGCCGCCGAAGGCAGCGTCGGACGTGCGTTGCGCTTTCTCGACGGCCCGGCTTTGGCACTGCGCCAGAAAGTGCTCGACTTGTTCGCGCAGTTACCCAATCCCGATCCGCGCGCGCTGCATGGCCTCGGTGACGCGATATCCGGCAACGAGCCGCAAACGCTGGCGACCTTCATGGACATGGTCAATGCCTGGCTGGCAGCGCGGCTCGACCCCGAGCAACGCAGCGCCGAGCAGATGGTCAAAACGGCACAGGCCTGGGACAAGGTCAATCGTGCCGCCCGCGACGTCGAGACCTATAATCTCGAACGCAAGCCTCTGGTGTTTTCGGTTTTCGGAATGCTGGCCGAAGCGGCCAGAAATTAACCAGCCAAAATTATAAACAACGACACGCCTTAAAAATAATCGTTCAGGTTTCGTCGTTTAAAACGATGACGCGACGAATTGCCGCGTGCCAATAACGGTTTTTGGACGCCATAAAAGCAAATTTACCAAGCCGCGTTGAATAAGCTGATTGGTCAATTTTGAACAGCGCACTCATAAGTTTAGTGACAACATTTAACGTGTCACTCGATGAGTCGTTCCTGCTTAAGCTGATTTTTCATCGAGCCGGAAAACGCCGGATGACCACTCGATAATGTGAGCACCCTTTCAAACGTTTTGTCGCGTACAGGGAGACGAACATGAAATCGCCAGTCATCAAACGTTCCATCGTTATCGCCGGCCACAAGACCAGCGTAAGTCTTGAAGATCCGTTCTGGTCCGGGTTGAAGGATATCGCGGAACGCCAACATACGACGCTGTCGACCATGGTCGGCGATATCGACACGCAACGGCAGCACGGCAACCTGTCGTCGGCCATTCGGCTGTTTGTGCTCGATAATGCCCGCAGCCAGGCCATGGAACGCAGGTCGGCTTCGGTCGACGATGGCGCCAGGCAAGCGCCGGCGGCCAACGAAGCTGCGCTTAATCACGGCTGATCGCTTTGTCGTTGCCGGCCGGCTCGTGTAACGGGCCGGCAGCCGACAAACTTTCGGACGTGTCCTTGAGCCGGACGTCGGACAGGCGGCGCGCGCGTATGGCGCGCGTCAGATGCGCAGTTTATGAACAGCGTCGGCATAGCCAATGCCATCGGGACGGATATTGGAGATATCGTTCCTCTCGGCGTCGGATTTCGCCGTGTCCGGCTGCCGGGTGAGATAGGCGCCCATGCCCTCGGGCGCGCTTAAGCCCGGGCATCCGCCAATCAGCACCGCCACGCAATCGGCCTGCAACACATTAGCGATGTGATTGCCGATGGCGCCGCGCCGATGCAGCGCGATGGCCAAAGGCCAACACGCCAGCCGGCGCCAACGGTCGCAGCATACATCGCGTCATCCCGGTCAAATGTCCGGCGGATGGATTCGCGATCGATTATAGCGGAATGTACAGACGAGATCGCCGGCCAGAAGGCCGGCGACATAACTGCGAATACGGAAGGCGAGCGGGTTTAGTAGAACCCCGGCGCCGTTCTTTCTTGGCGGCCTTGCGGGCGGCATAGCGGGCATCGCGCGCCGCCTTCTGCTCGGCCAAAAGCGCCTCTTGGGCGGCTTCTTTTTCGGCGGCGATCAGGGCTTCGAGTTCCTCGGCCTCACGCTTGGCCTGGGCCTGCTTTTCGGCCTCGACGGCGGCCAGCCTGGTCAGTTCTGCTTCGCGCACCTTGCGTTCGGCGTCGCGCTTGGCCTGGCGAACTTTGCGGGCTTCCTCAATGGCAACGCGCTTCTGACGCGCCTCTTCGAGGGCGGGGTCTTGCGCCTTGGCGCGGAATTTTTCCAACATCGCTTTTTTGACGGCAGCGGCATTATTCCGACGTTCCAAAACGTCGGGGCTTCGAAAGTGGCTCAATTGATTCTCCTGAGGGGGGACAGTCCGAGGCTTATATGGCCCTTCGGCCGCCATTCTTCAACACCGCGGCAGGCAAATTCGCGAACATCGGGTAAGGGTTTTAGGTCTATTCGCCCGGTATTTTACCGATTTTGACCTCAATCGCTGCGTAATAGGCGGCAAGATCTTCCTCGTCACGATCCGACAGAGTCGGCGCGACCAGTGACATCATCTCGTTCTTGCGCACGCCGTCGTGAAACGCCTTCATCTGCGCCACCAGATAGGGCTCGACCTGGCCGGCCAGATTCGGCGCCACCGGCAGTTTCGACAGGCCGTCGAGGCCGTGACACATCTGGCATTTGGCTGCGGCCAGTTTACGGCCTCTGGCGATATCGCCGGCTTGCGCCGTCGATGGCATGACGGTGGCGGCACAGGCGGTGATGGCGGCGGCGGCCCATGCGGCGCGCCAGCGGCGGGCAATTGTCATGGTCAACGTCATCTCGCGAGATTTTTGCGTCGATTTCGTCGCATCGTCAAAGCCAAAAGCCGCGGCCCCGGCTCGCGCCGGGGCCGTGGCGTTTGCTGGACGGCTTATTTGCCGTCGTACCAGATGCGATAGACCGCACCCACCAGGTCGTCGGAGACCAACAGCGAGCCGTCATAGAGCTCGATGACGTCGACTGGACGGCCATTGTAGATGCCGTTGTCGTTCCAGCCCTCGGCAAACGGTATCGACGGACCTGCGACGTGCCCATCCGGCTTCAGGAAGGTGACCATGACCCGGGCGCCGACCGGCACGGTGCGATTCCAGGAGCCGTGCTGGGTTGAGAAGATCGCGCCATGATACTTCGCCGGAAACTGCTTGCCCCGGTAGAAGGTCAGCCCGAGGTCCGCCGCGTGCGCGACCTGTTCGACTTCGGGGAACACGATATCCTTCGGCGGCGTGTCCTTGGCGTATTCGTCGGTGCGGGTATGGCCGCCACCGTAATAGGGGAAGCCGAAATCCTCGCCCGCTTTGGTGACCCGGTTCATTTCGCCCGGCGGCTTGTTGTCGCCCATGCCGTCGACCTGGTTGTCATTGCTCCAGAGCGTTTTGTCTTTCGGATTGAAGTCCATGCCTTCCGGGTTACGCATGCCGGTCGCATAGATCTCGCGATTCTTGCCATCGCGGTCCATGCGGATGATGCCGCCCATGCCGAGCGTCTTATAGAGAGCCCACTTTTCATGGGACGGCACGTTGAACGGCTGGCCAAGCTGGATATAGAGCTTGTTGTCGGGCCCGATCCGGCATTCGCGGGCGGTGTGGTTGTAGCTCTCTTCCGCTTTCGGGATCAGCTTGCCTTCGGGAACGATCGGAACCGCGACCACGTCTGGGCTCTCATAGAAGAACTCGGCGGCCGGATACATCAGCACGCGGTTCTGCTCGACGATGAACAAAAAACCGTCCTTCGAGAAGCACGGGCCATTCGGGATCTTCTTGGCTAACGATGGCGCGAATTCCTTGACGTCGTCGGCGACGAAATTGCGGTCGCGGTCGGTGACCGCGTAGACCTTGGTCTTGCGGGTGCCGACGAATGTGACGACGCCCTGCGGCCCGACCGCCATGTGGCGGGCATCCGGCACCAAAGCGTAGAGACCGATATGGAAACCCGGTGGTAGCGTGATCTTGGCCAGGTTCTTTTTGACCTGGTCGGCCTTCGGTCCGGTTTGCGGGATCGTCGGCCAGTCGCCGCTCCAACCGCTTTGGCGAAATTCGCCAAGCGTCGTGAGTGTATCTTCGGCGTATGACGCGCCGGTATTCACCAACAGCGCAACCAGCGCCACTGCCGCGATCGGCAGTGTTCTTTGAAGTTTTTTCAAGAATGCCTCCCTCGCTCGGTGTTTGCCGTCCCAGACTTGTTCTTGGTGAGGTCGTCGGATTTTGTCGGTCCGTTCGCCCGGTCTGCTCTTCGCGCGTTGGCCGCGCTATGGTAATGACTGTACCACTTCGAGGTTGCTACCCATAGATGAATTGCATGCAGTCCACGCACACGTCGTGGCTGTGTATGACATAGCAAGGTGGGCAGTCGTCAAACGATGGACGGGCTGACGCGCAGCGCCAAGCATACATATTATTGCGCTGCGGCGAGGCGAGGCAGGCGCTCGTAACCGCAAAGCTTTCAGCTATTTGCCGAACAGCGTAACGCGATTTGAATCGCCTCGTGGTTGCACCGCATTCATCAAGCGGTCGGCTCCGGACGCCGCTGGCGCGGCATCCGGAGCAGAGCCATGAACGATCTAAATGACCGGCTTAGATGAGGGACTTAGAGACGCGCCTCCTCGAAGGCATTGACCCACATCGCGCAGATGCCGGAGCGCACGATATCGCCACGGGTGAATTCGACCACCGGCACCGGCAGATCCTGGGTGTCGATCATTTGAATGACCGCGCGCAGGCCGCAGTCGACGCTCTAGGTCGCACTGGCTGATGTCGCCATTGATGACGACGGTGCAGTCTTCGCCAATGCGGGTGAGGAAGGTTTTGATCTCGGCCGGCGTCGCGTTCTGCGCTTCATCGAACAGCACGAAAGCGTTTTTCCACGATCGGCCGCGCATCACCTCGAACGGCACCATTTCGATGCTGCCGTTCTTGAGCGCGATCTCATAGGCCGCCTTGCCGATGCGCTCCTTGATCGCCTCGACCACGGGCGCGGCCCAGGGCGCGAATTTATCTTCGAGCGAGCCGGGGAAAAAGCCGAGCGAGCGACCGCAGGGCACGTTCGGTCGGGTCAGGATGATCTTGTCGATGCGACGGTTGCGGAACTGGTCGGCGGCGTGGGTGGCGGCGATCCAGGTCTTGCCGGTGCCGGCCGGCCCGAGAACGATGACCTGGGGGAACTTGCGAAGGGCGTCGAGATAGTCGGCTTGGGTTGGGTTGAGCGCTTTTATCGGAGGTAACACACGCTCGGCTTCGAATTTGGGATTTTGGAAGTTTATGATCTCAGCGGTACCGGATGAACGATCGTGACGGCGGCGCTTTTTGTTGAGATTCTTACCCAAGGCCAGCTCCTTATGATGGACTGCAAATGGCGCAGAGAGCAGAACGCAAAGACCAGCGAACCGCGCCGGCGCATGGAACAACATGCATCGAACGTGCCAATTCCGGGGCCGGATGGGGCGGGCTGCTGGGTTTTCGTGCTGACGGCGGCGGTCAATCTGGCGTCCGGGAGCGCTTTGGCCCCGAATGACCTGGTACCGAAATCGATCCGTAATCGACGAACCGCCATGGCAAGAAAGCTAAGCGATTCGCATGACGGTTTCTTAAAAATAGTGCGCCGCGATACGTGGTGGTAACAGAGTGTGAGCCGGCTGTGAGCCGCGGCCGCATGCCGGCTATGACGGCTTGCTTGCGGTCGAGCCATGTAACGCAGGCTTAACGGTCGCCGGCCCAATTTTACAACTGTCGTCCAAAGTCCGATTCGGCAGAGGTTATCTTTGGGATGTTCCAAGTTTTCAATTGTCTGACCACCCAACATAACCTGTCGCTTGTCGTGTTGGCCGGCTTTGTGTGTTTGTTCGCCAGCCTCACAGGAATGGCTCTGTTCCAGCGCGCGCAAGCGACAGTCGGGCGCGCGCGATTGATGTGGGTATTCGGCGTTGGTGCCGCCACCGGTTGCGGGACCTGGGCGACGCATTTCATCGCCATGCTGGCTTATCAGCCCGGCATTCCGGTTGCCTACGATATCCCGCTCACTGTTTTGTCGTTGGCGATGGCGATCACGATGTCCGGGTTTGGCTTCGGGGTTGCTGTTTACGGGCCGGCGACGACCACTGCCATGCAGGTTGCCCGCGCCGCGGCGGCTGGTTGTTTATTCGCGGTCGGTGTTGCCAGCATGCACTTCATCGGCATGGCGGCCGTCGAATTTCCTGGTTACATCGTATGGGCGTCGGGCCTCGTCGTGGCGTCGGTTGTGTTCGGCATGATGTTGTCGAGCGCGGCGTTGTTTGTCGCCGGGCTGACCGGCAATCGCTGGGGACCGCTGGCGGCAGCGGTTCTGCTGACCTTGGCGATCATCACCGTTCATTTCACCGCGATGGGTGCGGTCACGATTATGCCCGATCCGGCGCGTGCCTTCGGCGGCCTTTCTGTCTCGCCGCAGTCGCTGGCCGCGGTGATCGCCAGCGTCGCGGTCGGCGTCCTCGGTATCTGTCTGGTCGGCGCTTTCGCCGACCGCGCCAGCCAGGAGAAAGTCCAACTGCTCGACGACGCGCTCGGCAACATGTCGCAAGGCCTCGTCATGTTCGACAAGACCGGCCGGGTGGTTCTTTGGAACAAGCGTTACGAAGACATCTATGCGCTGCAGGGGCTGGTCGAATTCGGCTGGACGCTGCTTGAGCTTATGCAACAGCGCCACCGGTCCGGCAGCCTAACAGAGGATCCGGCCGAATATACCCGTCGTGCCCAGGCCGCCGCACAAGAGGGCAATTCGTTCAAATACGTCATCGATTTGCCGAACGGACGCAAAATCGCCGTGTCCAATGTAGTGCGGCCGACCGGCGGTTGGGTCTCGACCCATGAAGATATCACCGAGCAGGAGCTGGCCGAACGCGAACGCGCGGCGATCCAGAATGAGCAGCACCGGCGCGCCGCCATGGACTCCACGATTGCCGAATTTCGTCCGCTGGCAACCGATCTACTCGACAGCGTTAAATCGAGCGTGATTGCCATGCAGGAAAACGCCCGCGCGCTGCTCGACAATTCGCAGCGGACCTCGGATCTCGCCACCGATGCCGTCGGTTCGTTCGATGAGGCGTCCAGCAACGTCAACGCGGTCGCGACCGCCGCCAATCAACTGTCGACGTCGATCGCTGACATCAGCGGCGAACTCGGCCACACCAGCGAGATCGTGCGGGCGGCCGCCGACGAAGCGGCGGCAACCGACGACGAAATCGCCGGGCTGTCGGCTGGCGCGAAAAAGATTGGCGAGGTGGTCAAGCTGATAAGCGCGATCGCATCGCAGACAAATTTGCTGGCGCTCAACGCCACGATTGAAGCGGCGCGGGCCGGGGAGGCGGGACGCGGCTTTGCCGTCGTGGCGTCTGAAGTTAAATCGCTGGCGGTGCAAACCGCCAAGGCGACCGAGGATATCGCCCGGCACATTCTCGAAGTGCAGAACTCAACTGCCAGCGCCGTGACCACGATCCAGCGAATATCGAACCGCATGAAGGACATCAGCATACGCACGAATGTTGTGGCAAATTCCGTCGACCTGCAGAATACCGCGACCGGCGAAATTTCCCACAATGTCGCCAGCGTCGCGCAGGGCACCGGCCATGTGTCGCGCGTACTCGGCGACGTCGCCTTGGCGGTGACCGAAGCGCGCGGCTCGGTCGAAATTGTGCTGGACGCGTCGGAAAGCGTCGAGAAGGCGGTGTCGAACCTTCAAGGCCGGGTTGAGGAATTCCTGATCAAGGTGGCGTCGTAAACCGGCGGCGCTCGTCGCCCGGCCATTGCCTTATTGCTTTAACAGGCCGCAGAACTGTTTGCCGCCATAGACCCAGCAACCGGTCCGGCTGCAATACGACATGCTGACGCCGCAAGCCGTCAGGCAGGACGACAGCTTGGTGCGCGCGGTCTTGGCGCACGCCGATGTGCAGGCCTTTTCCTGGCCGCTGCACTTCATCGGTTCGGCGGCGGCCGGATTAGCGGCCAGCGCTCCCAGCAGGAATAGTCCGAAAATGATCGAGCCCGCACGGCGGATGTTCGATGGAGTTGCTGTGATGTTGGCTAATGTCATCGCAGCCCAACCCTAACCCGAGTCGTGTGGCTGGCTGAACCCCAAAAATGGGCGCGTTGCGATCCGGCTTCGCCGACGTCGATCCGGTTCCGACAAACGAAATTTGGTGCCGGCGCGCGAGTGTTTACAGCCGCTTAACCTTAAAGGCGTCATTGTTAGGCATCGGATGAAGACGGCGGTTCGCGACGCGGGTTCCATTTTCTAGGTGCGCTGAGCGGTTGCCGCCATTTCAGCCGGCGCGGTCGAAGGCAAAATCGTTGTCACTAGTCGAGTACAAGTAGCGTAACCTATGGCGAGTGCGGCCGCAGTCATTAACGGCGTCAATTATAACGATGGCCGTCTTGCTACCCTTCGGCGCCTGGCGCCGGATCGTGCGCTTTGCCGCCACCAATTTTGCGCTCGCCATCGCGGCCGCCGTTGCTGTCGGCCTGTTCATTGTGGTTACAACCGTAACCGCAGCCTGGGTCGTCAGCACCGGCCTTGACCGCAATAGCCAATGCATCCGAAGGCTTATCAGGGCCGGGGACACTGGCGTTGGCCTATGACCCAAATGCGATCGGTTCAGCGGTGCCCGAACTTCGGGCCGCAATGGGCGCGTTCAACCGGCGCGCGGCCGCTGCTGGTCGAGGTGCCGCAAGACCGCATTAAGCCCCGCGTCGTCCTGGCGGAGCCTTCGCCGGATATCGCGAAACTGGCGCCGGCTGCCGTCAAGCCACCAGCGCCGAAACTGGCAACTGAGCCGGCAACAAAGCCAGCCTCCGAACAGGTTGCCGCCTTGCCATTGCCGCGCGCCCGGCCGCTGATGCCAGAGCTTGCGCGTGTGGTCCCCAAGACCGAGCCCGCGCCGAAAGCTGCGCAGCGGGTCGCCGTGGCCGCGCCGCCGCCCGCTGTCGTCAAGCCGGCGCCTCCGCCGCCGACGCACAACAAAGTCGCAGCGCTGCCGGCGGGCGACAACCGCACCGCGGTCTACGACATTGCCGCGCACACCGTTTACATGCCGGATGGGCAGAGGCTTGAGGCCCATTCTGGGCTGTACGACAAAATTGACGACCCGCGCTACGTCAAAGTCCGGATGCGCGGGCCGACGCCGCCGAATGTCTACGACCTGACCTTGCGCGAGGCGTTGTTCCACGGCGTGCGGGCCATTCGCCTCAATCCGGTCGACGAAAGCAAGATGCACGGCCGCGACGGCATGCTGGCGCATACCTACATGCTCGGTCCGAACGGCCAGTCGAACGGCTGCGTGTCGTTCAAGGATTACCGTAAATTCCTACAAGCCTTTTTGGACGGCAAGGTCGACCGGCTGGTCGTGGTGCCGGAGCTCGGCAACACTTCCTGGCGCACTGCCGCCCGGCAAGGTGGCGTGCGCACGCGCGCCGGGCGGCGCTATGCCGCCAACACCCAGCCAGCCGAAGTCTCGTTTTTCGACCGAATCTTCGCGGCCCGGTAGCGGGCAGCGCGTCACAGGCTGGCCCGCTGGCCGGGCGGTAAAACGAGGAGGGCGTCGCTTGGCTTGATAGGGTCGCTTGCCGAGGGGTCCGGCGGTTGTTACCTAACACCTGACTCCCGGTCATGAACCGGCCTGACTTTCGGTCATGGGCCGACCTGACGTCGGTCATTCCGATCGCCCAAACCGTTCAAAAAAGCCAAAAATGCCCGACAAAACGCCGTTTTACATCACCACCGCCATTTCCTACCCGAACGGCGTGCCGCATATCGGCCACGCCTATGAGGCGATCGCGACCGACGCCATTGCCCGGTTCATGCGGCTCGACGGCTACGACGTCTACTTCCTGACCGGCACCGACGAGCACGGCCAGAAGATGCAGCAGACCGCCGCCAAGGAGGGCCTGACCGCCCGCCAGTTGCGCGACCGCAACGTGCCGCGCTTCGAGGCGATGGTGAAGGCGCTCAACTGCTCGAACGACGATTTCATCCACACCACGGAAGAGCGCCACTACCGCTCGTCGGAGGAAATCTGGCGGCGGATGGAGGAGAACGGCGACATCTATCTCGACAAATATGCCGGCTGGTATTCGGTGCGCGACGAGGCCTATTACGCCGAGGACGAAACCCATGTGAACGAGCACAAGGTGCGGCTCGCCGAGCAAGACCGGCACGCCGGTCGAATGGGTCGAGGAGGAGAGCTATTTCTTCAAGCTCTCGGCCTATCAGGACAAGCTCCTGAAGCTCTACGAGCGGCCGAACTACGTGCTGCCGAAGGAGCGGCTCAACGAAGTGGCGAGCTTCGTCAAAGGCGGGCTGAAGGATCTGTCGCTGTCGCGCACGACCTTCGACTGGGGCATCCCGGTGCCCGGCAATCCCAAGCACATCATGTATGTCTGGGTCGATGCGCTGACCAATTACATCACCGGCGTCGGCTTTCCCGACGACAACAGCGCGATGTTCAAGCGCTACTGGCCGGCGGCTCTGCACGTCATCGGCAAGGACATCGTGCGCTTTCACGCGGTCTATTGGCCGGCCTTCCTGATGTCGGCGGGCGTTGAGCGTGCCGCAGCGGATTTTCTCGCACGGCTTTCTGTTTAACCGCGGCGAGAAAATGTCGAAATCGGTCGGCAACGTGATCGACCCGTTCGCGCTGGCGGAAGCCTATGGCGTCGACCAGATGCGCTATTTCTTCCTGCGCGAGGTGCCGTTCGGGCAGGACGGCAGCTACAGCCACGAGGCGATCGTCAACCGCATCAACGCCGATCTCGCCAACGATCTCGGCAATCTGGCGCAGCGCTCGCTGTCGATGGTGGCGAAAGCCTTCGGCGGAATGCTGCCGGAGCCGGGCGAGTTCACGGCCGGAGGACAAGGCCATTCTGGCCGCCGCCGACGGCATGATGGCGGCCGCGCGCGAGCACATGAAGACGCAGCAGTTGCACCAGGTGCTCAACGCGGTCTGGTCGGTGGTCGCCGACGCCAACCGCTATTTCGCCTCCGAAGCGCCCTGGGCGCAAGGCCAAGACCGATCCGCAGCGGCAGGGCACGATCCTGTATGTGACGGCGGAGGTGATCCGCCAGGTCGCGATCCTGGCGCAGCCGGTGATGCCGGCCTCGTCCGGCTAAGCTGCTCGATATGCTGGCCGTGCCGGCGGGCGAGCGCGGCTTCGCGGCGCTGGAAGGCGGCAAGCGCATCGCGGCCGGCGCGCAATTGCCGCCGCCGCACGGCGTGTTCCCGCGCTATGTCGAGCCGGAAGCGGAACCGGAGAAGCCCGAAGGGAAAGGCGGGCAGGGCGGCAAGAAGGAAAGGCCTGACGATGCTGGTCGACAGCCACTGCCACCTCGATTTTCCCGATTTCGCCGCCGAACTCGACGCGGTGGTCGAGCGCGCCCGCGCCGCCGGCATCGGGCGCATGGTGACGATCTCAACCCGGGTGAAGAAGTTTCCGCAGGTGCTTGCTGTCGCAGAGAAATTCCCGGACATCTTCTGCTCGGTCGGCACCCATCCGCACAACGCCCATGAGGAACTCGACATCGACGCCGCGGCCACTGGTGGCGCTGACGCGAGCATCCGAAAGTCGTCGCGCTCGGCGAGGCCGGGCTCGACTATCACTACGACAAGAGCCCGCGCGACGCGCAGGAGCAGGGCTTTCGCCAGCACATCGCCGCGGCGCGCGAGACCGGCCTGCCGCTGGTCATTCATTCGCGCGAGGCCGACGCCGACATGGCCGCATTCTGACCGAAGAAACGGGAAGGGCGCCTTCCCGGCCGTGCTGCATTGCTACACCGGCGGCCGCGAGCTGGCGTTCAAGGCGATGGAGCTCGGGCCTCTATATCGGCTTCACCGGCATCCTGACTTTCAAGAACGGCCAGGACCTGCGCGACATCGCCAAGGATCTGCCGGCCGACCGCATTCTGGTCGAAACGGATTCGCCCTATCTGGCGCCGCTGCCTTATCGCGGCAAACGCAACGAGCCGTCTTACGTGGTGAAGACCGCCAAGATGCTGGCGCAGACGCGCGGCGTGTCCGAGGACGAGATCGCGCGCCAGACCACCGAGAATTTCTTCCGGCTGTTCACCAAGGTGCCGCGCCCGCGATGATCCCGAAAAGGGAACCGGTTTCGGAAAGATCATGCGCAACTAAAACGGACGCGGCATGAGTTTGAACTTCACCATTCTCGGCTGCGGATCGTCGATGGGCGTGCCGCGCGCCGCGCTCGGCTGGGGCGAATGCGATCCGAACGAACCGAAAAACCGCCGCCGCCGCTGCGCGTTGTTGGTCGAGCGCACGCGGCGCCGGGCAAGCGTCACGCGCGTTCTGGTCGACTGCGGGCCCGACCTGCGCGAGCAGTTGATCGACGCCAAGGTCGACTGGCTCGACGGCGTCCTGATCACGCATGAGCATGCCGACCACACCCACGGCATCGACGACCTGCGGCCGGTGTTCATCCACAAGCGCCGGCGCATCGACGTCTGGCTCGACGAGCCGACTCGCGCGCCCTGCACGCCCGCTTCGGCTATTGCTTCATGACGCCGCCCGGCAGCGGCTATCCGCCGATCCTGCAAGGAGCACCGTCTGATGCCGGGCCAGACCATGACCGTTCAAGGGCAGGGCGGCGACGATCGACGTGCTGCCGTTCCTGCAGAGCGCATGGCGACATCCCGTCGCTCGGCTTTCGCTTCGGCAACGTGGCCTACTCGACCGACCTGAAAAGCCTGCCCGCCGGACAGCATCGACGCGCTCGAAGGCCTCGATATCTGGATCGTCGATGCGCTGCGCAAGAACCCGCATCCGAGCCATTTCAACCTCGAGGAGACGCTGGCGTGGATCGAGCGGATCAAGCCGAAACGGGCGATCCTGACCGACATGCATACCGACCTGGACTACGCGACGCTGCGCGCAAACGCTGCCGGACGGCGTCGAGCCGGCCTTTGACGGCATGCAGCTGGAAGCCTGACAAGCGCGTCTCGCCAGACCGGGAATATCTCTATTTTTCAATATTATCCCGAGCAATCCTAAGGTGCCGCGCAAGCCATCTGGCCGGATCGCCTGCCTCAATATATTCCATAATATGTCTTATGCGAATCTTGCTACAGGCCGCGGGTGGCTATAGATCCGGGCTACGCTTGGCGCTGAGGCCTGGCTGCTGATCCTTGGCGGCTCAATGCTTGTCCACTCGCGCTTAAGCGTCCCGCCAGACCGCTCGCAAGCCCGCACAGCCGCCTGAGCGTCGGCTACCGCACCAGATAGACCGGGATCTTGCACGACCGGATCATCTCGGTCGTGGTGCTGCCGATCACCAGGTTGCGCATGCGCGAATGGCCGTAAGCGCCCATCACCAACAGATCGATCGACAGCGCTTCGACCTTGGCGGCAATGACGGCTTCCGGCGACGTGCCGACGTCAACTGAGGACATGGCCGTCAGGCCGGCGGCGGTAAGGCGTGACGCCGCCTCGCCGACCTTGGCACGGTTGGCGTCGTTGTCGGACCCGGACATCACCAGATGGCATTCGATGCCGGCAAACAGCGGCGAGCTCGCCACGGTCTCGACCGCCTTGAGCGAGCTTGGACCGCCGTCGTAGGCAATCAGCAGCCGCTCGATCGGTTTAAACGCACGGGCGGCCACCAGAATGGGATGGTGGGTGGCGCGGACAACGCGCTCAAGATTGGAGCCAAGATGCAGTTTGGCAAAGTCGGCCGCCTCGCCGCGTTTGCCGATCACAATGAGGTCCGCCTGGTCTTCGCGTTCGGTCAGGGTTTCGAGCAGATCGCCGTGCCGCAGGCTGACCGCGACCTCGGTGACGCCGGCGGCCTGGATGCGAAACCTGGCTTCGTCCAGCATCAGGCGGCCGCGCTTCTGGATCAGCTTGGCGCGCTCGGCGTCGAGCGTGGCGAGTTCCGCCAGCAGATGCTGCTGGGCGTCGGAACCGATGCTGCCGCTCAAATCCATCGGCGCGGTGGCGAGATCGCGACGGCCGACGACATGCAGCAGATCGACCGAGGCCTTCAACCGGGCCGCCGCCCAGGCGGCATGATCGCAGACGCTGGGTGAATAGATCGAGCCGTCGAGGCAAACGAGAACCTTGGTCATAACGATTGTGTTTCCCCGCCCCAGACTAGTGTTCCATCAGCCGGTCGAGCGCGCCCGGCTTGTCGTGAATGGCGAGCTTGTCGACGATGGTCGCGCTCGCTTCGTTCATGCCGATCAACTCGACGTCGGCGCCTTCGCGGCGGAATTTCAGCACCGCCATATCGAGCGCGGTGACGCCCGAGATGTCCCAGATATGCGCCTTGCTGACGTCGATGACCACCCGCTCCAGCACTTCCTTGAAGTCGAACGACGCGGCGAAGGCGTCGGCCGAGGCAAAGAAGATCTGGCCTTCAATGCGGTAGGTTCGCGCCGCGCCGTCGTCCGACAGCGTCGAGGTGACGCGGAAGATCTGCGCCACCTTCCAGGCGAAGAAGATACCCGACAGCAATACGCCGAGCAGCACGCCTTTGGCGAGATCATGCGTCGCGACCACCGTCACCACGGTCGCCAGCATGACGATGCTGGAGCTGCGCGGGTGGTCTTTCATGTTCTTGATCGACGACCAGCTAAACGTGCCGATCGAGACCATGATCATGATTGCGACCAAGGCGGCCATCGGGATCTGCTTGACCCACGCGCCTAAGACCACGATCAGAAACAGCAGGAAAATGCCGGCGACGAAGGTCGACAGCCGCCCGCGCCCGCCCGATTTCACGTTGATCACCGACTGGCCGATCATCGCGCAACCGGCCATGCCGCCGAGAAATCCGGTGATGAAATTGGCGATGCCCTGCCCGACGCATTCGCGGTTTTTGTCGCTGGGCGTGTCGGTCAACTCATCGACGATCTGCGCCGTCAGCAGCGATTCCAGCAGGCCGACGGCGGCAATCGCGACCGAGTAAGGCAGCATGATCTGCAGCGTTTCGAGAGTCAACGGCACGTCCGGCAGCAGGAAGATCGGCAGCGTCGAGGGCAACTGGCCCATGTCGCCGACGGTGCGGACATCGACGTCGGAAGTACATGGCAATCGCGGTCAGGACGACGATGCAGACCAGCGGCGACGGGACCGCTTTGGTCAGGCGCGGGAACAGATAGATGATCGCGAGCCCGCCGGCGACCATCACGTAGGTCAGCCACGGCACGTGGATCAGCTCGGGCAGTTGCGCCATGAAAATCAGGATCGCCAGCGCGTTGACGAAGCCGGTCATCACCGAGCGCGACACGAAGCGCATGACAGCTGCCGAGCCGCAACAGCCCGGCGACGATCTGGATGATGCCGGCCAGCACCGTCGCGGCCAGCAGATATTGCAGGCCGTGATCTTTGACGAGGGTGACCATCAGCACCGCGGTCGACGGCGGTCGCGGCCGAGATCATCGCCGGCCGGCCGCCGGCGAATCGCGGTGACGACCGCGATCGAGAACGAGGCATAAAGCCCGACTTTCGGATCGACGCCGGCGATGATCGAGAACGCGATCGCCTCGGGGATCAGCGCCAGCGCGACCACGATGCCGGCCAGCACGTCTTTCGGAATATTGCCAAACCATTCGGCGCGCAGCCGCGACAACGTGCGTTGCATGAAACAGGAATCCCAAACTGTGTGGCGCGCCGAAACGGCGCGGCCCGAAAACGACAAAGTGCTGACATTCGTTGACGCGGCCGCTTGGCTTGTCGTTGTTATTTCGCGGCGGCGAATGACGGCCGCGGCGCCCGTGATCCATGAAGAATCGAAATTGTGCGTCGCAGCAATGGGGCGGTAACACGCGCGCGCAGAGCGCTCAACCGCAAAGGCCGGGTTGGCCGGAATGGCTGCTTTGCAGGGGCAAAATGGTGCAGAAACCGGCATTTTTCGTTGCGAAAGCGGCGATGGCACGATTTGGTAGGCCATGCCCCGGGGCATCCGGCTTGCCCCTCCTTTCTCCGACCCCTAAAGGCCCGCTTTGAAGCCCTCCCGCGATATCGCCCGGCTGATCGAGATCATGGCGGCGCTGCGCACGCCCGGCACCGGCTGCCCCTGGGACCTGGAGCAGAACTTCGCAACGATCGCGCCCTACACCATCGAGGAGGCTTATGAGGTCGCCGACGCCATCGCGCGCGGCGATCTCGAGCACCTGCGCGACGAGCTCGGCGACCTGCTGCTGCAGGTCGTGTTCCATGCCCGTATGGCCGAGGAGCAAGGCGTGTTCGATTTCGGCGGCGTCGTCGATGCCGTGACCACGAAGATGATCCGCCGCCATCCGCATGTCTTTGCCGACGCCGAAGGCAAGACGGCCAGCGCTGTCAAAGGGATGTGGGAAGACATCAAAGCTCAGGAAAAGCTTGAGGCGAAGGCGGGGCGCGGCGATGACAAACCGGCGAGCGCGCTCGACGGCGTGCCGGTCGGCCTGCCCGCTTTGACCCGCGCCCTGAAGCTGCAGCAGAAGGCCGGACGGGTCGGCTTCGACTGGAACGATCCGCGCGCCGTGCTGGCGAAAATCCGCGAGGAAGCCGACGAGATCGAGGCCGAGCTCGACGCCGCCGACAAGCTCACTGCCGCCGAGATGCCGGCGCAAAAAGCCAAGACGGCGGCTGAAGTCGGCGATCTGTTGTTCGCGGTCGTCAATCTGGCGCGCCATCTCGACGCCGATCCGGAGAGCATCCTGCGCGGCACCAACGCCAAGTTCGAGCGGCGGTTTGGCTCGATCGAGAGGGCGCTGGCGGCCAAGGGCAAGACGCCGAAGGAGGCGACGCTCGCCGAGATGGATCAACTTTGGGATGCGGCCAAGGCGGAAGAGAAGCTTGAGCCGTCGAGGACGGGTCTGATCCTGGCTGCTTCGCTGACGGGCGCACAACGCGAATTTGACGGCAAGGCGGGACACCAAGATCCCGCCTGCCTGTACGGCTGTGGAAACATGACGGCGGTCGATCGAGCCATCAATATCGAGGATTTGCGGCGGCTCGCCTTGCGCCGCCTGCCGCGCTTTGTCGGCGATTATCTGGAGGGCGGCGCCGGCGATGGCGGCGGTATCAGACGCAACGTCGATGCCTTCCGCAAATATCAGTTGGTCCCGCGTGCGCTGGCGGACGCGACACCGGTCGATACCACGGTCGAACTGTTCGGCCGCCAATATGCCAGCCTGTTCGGCATTTCCGCAGTCGGGCTCGCCGGCATCTATCGCCGCCATGCCGACGAGTTGCTGGCCGAGGCGGCGCGCGACGCCAACATTCCCTTTATCCTGTCGGGTGCGTCGACGGCTTCGATCGAGACCGTCTGCCGGATTGCGCCGGACAACACCTGGTATCAGCTCTATGGCGCGCACCGGCCCGACGTCACCGAAAGGATGATGGCGCAGGCGCGCGATGCCGGCGTCAAGGTTCTCGTTTACACCGTCGACTATCCGGTGGCGCCGCGATCGGAAGTGGTGGGGCGCACCGGCGTGTCGATGGCGAAGGGACCCTCGCCGCGAACGTTTCCTCGGCTGTTCCTCGATGCCGTGCGGCATCCGTCCTGGACCGCCGACTATCTGCGCGGCGGCGGCTTGCCGAAGCTTGAGAGCTGGGCGCCCTATGCCCCCGCCGGCAGCAACGCCAAGCAAGTGGCGGCCTATTACGTCCAGAACTGGTCCAACGCCCAGACCTGGCGCGATCTCGACCATATCCGCGCCTTCTGGAAAGGACCGCTGGTGGTGAAGGGCCTGGTCCATTCCGATGACGTCGTGCGCGCCGCCCAGGCGGGCGCCGACGCCGTGACGATTTCCAATCACGGCGGCAACAAGCTCGACTGCATGGAAGCGACGCTGGATGCCTTGGCCCAGATCAGGCCGGCGGTCGGCAACGGCCTGCGGTTGTTCTTCGATGGCGGGATCCGGCGGGGATCGGATCTCATCGTCGCCAAAGCCATGGGCGCCGATTTCTGTTTTACCGGCCGCGCGACAATCTATGGCGTCGCCGCTGGCGGATTGCGTGGCGCCAAGCGCGCCATCGACATCCTGCAATCGGACTTGAACTACACCATGGCGATGATCGGATGCCGGTCGGTGTCGGCGATCACGCGGCACTACGTGACCGCTGGCCGGCATGAATCCCGGCCTGTCTCACAGCCTGCCGCCGCATTTCCTTAGACAGAAAAAGCCGGATCAGGGCTGCCACACTTTGTCCGCGCGGCCCGCGGCAGGCTGGGCGCTTTCGAGCCCGAACTTCGCCCGTACCCGCGCCGCCTTTTCGGGATCGGCGCGCACGGTGACGGTCAGTTGGCCGTCGTCGTCCATCTCCTTGGCCAGCACTTCGGCGTGGCGATAAAGCCAGCTCAACCCCGCGCCGTCGGACGGATCGAGCGACAGGTCGAAGGTCAGCTTGCGTCTCGGCGAGCCGCGCCTTCGATCGCGGCCATGAGAGCGTCGAGCCCCTCGCCGCTGATTGCCGACACCGCGACCGGACGGCTGTCGGCCGGCTGGCGTTCGAGCGAGATTGATGATCGCGCGCGCGGCCTTCGGCGTCGAGCTGGTCGATCTTGTTCCAGACTTCGATGATGCGGCGGTCGCTCGGCTCGATGCCGAGTTCGCCCAAGACCTTGGCGACGTCGTGCGATTGCGCGCCGGTGTCCTCATGCGACAGGTCGCGCACATGCAGAATGACGTCGGCCTCGATCACCTCTTCCAGCGTGGCGCGGAATGCCGCCACCAGCATGGTCGGCAGATCGGAAATGAAACCGACGGTGTCGGACAGGATGATGCGGTTGCCGTGCGGCAGGTCGAGCGCGCGCAAGGTCGGGTCGAGCGTGGCAAACAGCATGTCGGCCGACAGCACGGTCGCCTGCGTCATGCGGTTGAACAGCGTCGACTTGCCGGCATTGGTGTAGCCGACCAGAGCGACGATCGGATAAGGCACGCGCTTGCGGCTGTCGCGGTGCAGCTGGCGGGTGCGCTTGACCTTGTCGAGTTCGGCTTCGATCCGCATGGATCTTGTCCGACAACATGCGGCGGTCGGATTCGATCTGGGTTTCGCCCGGACCGCCGAGAAAGGCGCCGCCGCCGCGCTGGCGCTCGAGATGGGTCCAGGACCGCACCAGCCGGCCCTTCTGATAGGTCAGATGCGCGAGCTCGACCTGCAGCGCGCCTTCGCGGGTGCGCGCGCGCCGGCCGAAGATTTCCAGGATCAGGCCGGTGCGGTCGATGACTTTCGCGTTCCAGGCTTTTTCCAGATTGCGCTGCTGCACCGGCGTGATCGCGCAATCCATGATCACGACCGAGGCTTCGAGGCTCTTGGTCAGCCCGGCGATCTCGTCGACCTTGCCCTTGCCGACATAGGTCGCCGGCCGCACGGCGTGCAGCGTCACGAGTCCGCCTTCGACGACGTTGAGATCGATGGCGCGCGGCAAGCCCGGATGGCTTCCTCAAGGCGCGCTTCCGGCGTGCGCGTGTCGGCGGCCGCGCGCGCGCCGCCACTGCGCGCGGTCGGATGTTTGATCCACGGTTCGATGACAAAAGCGCGGCCGCTCTCCTGTCCCGCTCGGGGTCAGGAGATCCGTGTCGCTATCGCGCTGGCGTTGTTCCAATTAAGCCTTTTCCGGCGTCAGCGGCTCTTCGCCGCCTTCGAACAGCTGGATCGGATGCCCCGGCATGATGGTCGAGATCGCGTGCTTGTAGACCAGCTGGGAATGTCCGTCCCGCCGCAGCAGCACGCAGAAATTATCGAACCAGGTGACCACGCCCTGCAGTTTCACGCCGTTGACCAGAAAGATCGTGAGCGGAATTTTTGCTTTGCGGACGTGATTGAGAAAAGTGTCTTGTAAGTTTTGTGCTCGTTCGGCTGCCATGGCCGTGTTCCATTTTTTAGCTCGCATCTTAACGCGCGAGACATTCGTTGCCCGTTGGCCTTGGTCACTGCGCATGATGGCGCAGGCTCCGCCTTCCTCAGCGAAAGCGGTTTCGGCTTCGAGAACCCGTATTAGATGGCAGGTGTTCCGCCGGGCGCAAGCGGAAGTTCGCGTGCAGTGCGGGAAGTCACTGAAAAAGTTAGACGATTTAGGCGCTTTTGCGGCAAGTTCACAGGGTTCCCGCTACGGTCGCATAGAATGGTCAGCTGAAAGCGGCCTGGCCGTGATAGCCGCGCCGCAAGGCCGCCGGCGACCAGCCCTGGTGCGCCGTTGCCGACCGGCCGGCCGTCGATTTCGACCACCGGCATGACGATCTGGCTGGCCGAGGTCACGAACGCCTCGCGCGCGGCATAGGCTTCCTCGACCGTGAACGGCGCGCTCCTCGAAGCTCAGGCCCTCGCGCCGCGATCAGGTCGAGCACGACCGAGCGGGTGATGCCGGGCAAGATGCCGGTGCCGAGCGGCCGGGTGACCAGCGTGCCATCCCGGGTCACGATCCAGGCATTCGACGAGGCGCCTTCGGTGACGAAGCCGTTGCCGTCGACCAGCCAGGCCTCGCGCGCGCCCTGCTCTTTCGCTGCCTGCTTGGCCAGCACGTTCGGCAGCAACGCGACCGACTTGATATCGACGCGCTGCCAGCGGATGTCCGGCATGGTGACGACCGCGATGCCTTCATCCGCTTGCGCTTCGATGCGAGCCAGATCGTTGGCGCGCGCCGTCACGACGATCGTCGGCGGTGTGCCGTCCGGCGGAAACGGAAAGTCGCGCCGCATGACGCCGCGCGTCACCTGGACATAGACGATGCCGTCATGGACGCGGTTGCGCCTGATGGTTTCGCGCATCACGACCTTCAGCGCCTGCGGCGGCATCGGATGCGCGATCCGCAGTTCCTTGAGCGAGCGGTCAAGCCGAGCCATGTGGCGGGCCTCGTCGACCAATTGGCCGCCTTTGACCTCGCAGACTTCATAGACGCCATCGGCGAATTGAAAGCCGCGGTCCTCGATGCCGACGCAAGCTTGGGACTGCGGGACATAGCGGCCATTGACGTAAGCGATGCGGGACATGAAGGATCAACCGATGCCGAGAGCTTTAAGCTTGCGATGCAACGCGGAGCGTTCCATGCCAACGAATTCGGCGGTGCGCGAGATGTTGCCGCCGAATCGGGAAATCTGCGCCACCAGATATTCGCGCTCGAACACTTCGCGCGCATCGCGCAACGGCAGGCCCATCAATTGCTCGCCGCCATTGCCGTTCGGCATCGCCGGCACCATCGAGCCAACGTCGGGCGGCAGCATCGAGGCGCTCAAGCACCGCGTCGGGCTCGCCGCCGGCCAGGATCATCAGCCGTTCGATATTGTTGCGCAGCTGGCGGACATTGCCCGGCCAGCTATGCGACTGAAGCACCGCCATGGCGTCCTCGCCGATCCGCCGCTTCGGCAGGCCGGTCGATTGCGAGATCTGGTCCATGAAATAGTCGATCAGATCGGGGATATCCTCGCGCCGTTCGGATAAGGCCGGCACCCGGATCGGCACCACCGACAGACGATGATAGAGGTCCTCGCGGAATGCTCCTTCCGCGATCAAGGCTTCGAGGTTGCGCGCGGTCGAGGCGACAATGCGGACATCGACCGCGACCTTGGTGCTGCCGCCGACGCGCTGGAAGGTCTGGTCGACCAGCACGCGCAAGATCTTGTTCTGGGTTTCGCGCGGCAGGTCGGCGACGTCGTCGATAAACAAGCGTGCCGCCATGCGCGTCTTCGAGCGCGCCGAGCTTGCGCGGTCGCTGTCGTTCTGCTCGACGCCGAACAACTCGATTTCCATGCGGTCGGGCGTGATCGCGGCGGCGTTAATAACGATGAAGGGGCCGTTGGCGCGCGCCGACAGCTGATGCATGGTGCGCGCCGCCAGTTCCTTGCCGGCGCCGGACGGGCCAACGATCATCACCCGGCTATTGGTTGGCGCCACCCGGTCGATCGCCTGACGCAATTGCGACATCACCCCCGAGCGCCCGATCAGCGAACTCGGCAGCGGCGCCATTTGCTTGAGCTGCTTGACTTCGCGTTTGAGCCGCGAAGTCTCAAGCGCGCGGTCGGCGACCAGCACCAGCCGGTCGGCCTTGAACGGCTTTTCGATGAAGTCATAGGCGCCGTGCTTGATGGCGGCGACTGCGGTTTCGATGTTGCCGTGGCCGGAGATCATCACGACCGGAATCTCGGGGTGTTCGGCCTTGAAGATTTCCAGCAGTTGCAGGCCGTCGAGCTTGGAGCCCTGCAGCCAGATATCGAGGAAAATCAGGTTCGGCCGGCGAGTCGCGACCGAGGCCAGCGCGTCGTCGGAATTGCGCGCGGTGCGCGCGACATAGCCTTCGTCCTCCAGAATGCCGGCGACCAGGTCGCGGATATCGGCTTCATCATCGACGATGAGAATTTCTGCGGCCATGCGGGTTTACTCGTTTGACGTCATGTGTTGTTCGGAATCGAGCGCTTGCGGCGCACCCTGCTCCGGCGGTTTTCCGGCGGCGGCAAATTGCATGCGCACCCAGGCGCCGCGCTGGCCAACGATTTTCTCGGCGGCGTCGCGCAATTCGATCGAGCCGCCGTGCTCTTCGAGAATGCGGCCGACGATGGCCAGCCCCAGTCCGGTGCCCTTCTCGCGGGTGGTGACATAGGGCTCGATCAGCCGACTGCGGTTTTCCTTCGGCAGGCCGATGCCGTTATCGACGACGTCGATAACGATATTGTCGCCTTCGCGCGCGGCGAAGACCTTGATCGAGCCTTTGCCGAGTTCGTCGGGCGGCACGGCGGCGATGGCTTCGGTCGCGTTCTTGATGATGTTGGTCAGCGCCTGCGAAATCAGCCGGCGATCGAACTGGGCCGGCATCGGCGTCTTGCGCGATGTCGGCCTCGATATCGATATCGGCATGGCCGACGCGCATCAGGAACACCGCCTGGCGCACGGTGTCGGCGGCGTCCTCGGCCGCGATCACCGGCTTCGGCATGCGCGCGAATTTGGAGAATTCGTCGACCATGCGCCGGATATCGTCGACCTGGCGCACGATGGTGTCGGTGCATTGTTCGAAGATCTCGCGGTCTTCGACGATGACCTTGCCGTATTTACGCCGCAGCCGTTCAGCCGACAGTTGAATCGGCGTCAGCGGGTTTTTGATTTCATGCGCGATGCGGCGCGCGATGTCGGCCCAGGCCGAGGTGCGCTGGGCGGCGACCAGTTCGGTGATGTCGTCGAGCGTGATGACGTAGCCGTGTTCGCTCTCGCCGGATTGTTCGCCGGTGACCCGGACCGACAGAACGCGGTCGCGCCGATCGCGGCTGATGGTGACCTGATCCTGGGTGCGGCTGCCGGCCTTGGCCGCTAGCATGATGCCGGCCAATTCCGGAAACACGTCGTCGAGCGGCTTGCCCATCGCCTCAGCTTCGGTACAGCCGATCAATTTTTCTGCCGAGCGGTTCAGGATGCGGACGTTGCCGTGGCTGTCGACGCCGATGACGCCGGCCGAGGCGCCGGCCAGCACCGCCTCGGTGAAACGCCGGCGCCGGTCGATGACGTCGCGCGCGCGCACGATGTCGTCGCGCTGGGTGCGCAGTTCCTGCGTCATGCGGTTGAAGGTTTCGCCGAGATGGGCGAGATCGCCCTCCGACTGCCGCACCGGCACGCGGACATAGAGATTGCCTTCCGACACCGCGTTGGCGGCGCCGATCAGGCGCCGGATCGGCGCCACCAGCCGGTTGGCGAAGTTCAGACCGATCCACACCGCCGACAACAACACGATCAGCGCGATCACGGTATACATCAGGGCGAAGGCGACCTGGACGCCGAAGCGCCGCGCCTCAATCGCGGCATATTCCTGGACGCTGCGCGCGGGTCTCCTGCAATTGCGGCACCACCCGCGGATCGAGCAGCCGCGTCACATAGAGAAAGCGGTCTTTGAAATTTTGCAGGCGCACGATCGCCGCGACGTAATTGGTCGACGGCAGCAACACGACCTGCGGCTCTTTGTCGGAGATCTTGGCGAGCGCCTCGCGCGGCGGCAGCGCGAAGGTCTGGTTGATCTTGACGTCGGCGCGCGCCACCGACTTGAGATTGTCGTCGAGCACGATGGCCGCCGCCAGCCCGCGGACCTGCGCCTGAAAGGTGAGATACTGCTGTAAGTTTCGCCGGCTCTTTGTCGAATAGCGGTTTCGTGCGGCTGATTTCGAGCGCCATCACCATAATGTCGGAGCGCACGATCTGGGCGTGGTCGCGCAAATAGGCTTCGGCCACGAACAGCGAATTTTCAATCGCCGTGCGCGTGCGGGTCGAAAACAGACGGTCGAGGCCGCGGTCGAGCGTCACGCTGGCGACAATCGCGACCAGGATCGCGGGCGCGGCGGCGATAATGGAAAACAGGCCGACGATGCGGACATGCAGCCGGGCGGCGGCGCGGCCCGAGCGGCGCGCCTGCACCACCTGCCAGACTTCGCGCACGATGATTGCGAGCAGCAGAATGACGGTCGCCGCGTTGGCCAGCAGCAGCGAGACGACGACGTAATGGGTCGGCGCGATCGGCGTCAGATCGGCGAGAACGATGAAAGTGGCAAAGGCCGACAGCAGCGCCAGGACGACCGCGATCGGCCCCATGATCCGCGTTTCACCGCGCTTGGACGGCGGTGTGGCGAGCGCAGGTTCGGCACTGGCGGCCTGGTCGACGCTCATGAATCCCCGGCGGGTCGTGTGGGCGGAAAGTGTGGCGGTCGCAAATGCGCCCCCGGGGCGGTCGAATCCGTCCCGAGCACTGATGCTTTTATACAACATTGTTGCCGAATTGCGACAAGACTGCGGCAGGTACTCACAAGCGGGAGCATTTGGCATCTGAGCGGCCGCTTCGGACTAAAGCGGCCGAACCTCGGCGACTGGCGGCCAAATGGCGGGGACGAGGCCGCGCCCTGCCCTAGCCGACCATGTCGCGGACCAGCGGCATGACCTGACGGCCGTAGAGCTCAATGCATTTCATCATCTTGTCGTGCGGCTGAGCGGTCCGGCTGAGTATTTCATGTCGAAGCGGTCGGCGCCGAGCGCCTTGACGGTGGCGGCGATCTTGCGCGCGACGGTTTCCGGCGAGCCGACATAAAGCGAGCCGCTGCTCGATCTCGCGCTCGAACTCGGCTTTGCCGAACGGCGGCCAGCCGCGCTCGGCGCCGATCTTGTCGCGCATCCGCTTGTAATCGTCGAACAGGTCTTCGCGCGCTTTGCGTGTCGGTCTCGCCGACATAGCCGTGCGAGTGGACGCCGACGGCAAGCGCCGGCTTGCCCAGTTGATGCAAGGCGCCGTGGTAGAGTTCGACCAGCGGTTTAAAGCGCTTCGGGTCGCCGCCGATGATCGCCAGCATCATCGGGAAACCATAGCGGGCCGCGCGCACGACCGATTCCGGCGTGCCGCCGACACCGATCCAGGTCTTGAGCGTGCCGCTTTCGGTCTTGGGATAGACGTTCTGGTTTTTCAGCGGCGGCGCGCGTCGCTGCCTTGCCAGGTGACCGGCTGCTGCTTGATCACGGCGGCATAGAGATCGAGCTTCTCGTTGAACAGTTCTTCGTACTGATTGAGGTCGAAGCCGAACAGCGGGAAGGATTCGATGAAGGAGCCGCGGCCGAGGATGACTTCGGCGCGGCCGTTCGAGAGCGGCATCGAGCGTGGCGAAGCGCTGATACACCCGGATCGGATCGTCGGACGACAGCACGGTGACCGCCGAGCCGAGCTGAATGCGCTTGGTGCGGCCGGCGATTGCCGCCAGCACCATTTCCGGCGAAGCCACGGCGAAATCGGCGCGATGATGTTCGCCAAGACCGATGAAATCGACGCCCACCTCATCGGCGAGCACGGCCTCATCGACCAGATCGCGCATCACCTGGGCGGCGGATTGCGGCTTGCCGTCAGGTCCGTCGGTGACGTCGCCGAACGTAGTCGAGGCCGAGTTCGATGGCTGGGGACATTCGTTATCTCCGCTCATTCCCGTGGATGCGGGGACGAACGGTCATACACGATCAAACCGGATTGGAATATCCGTCAGTTCCCGCCGCGATAGACCTGAATGTCGAGGTCGCGGATCTTCTTGCGCAAGGTATTGCGGTTGACGCCGAGCAAGTCGGCGGCGCGGATCTGGTTGCCGCGGGTGGCGGCGAGCGCCGCCGTCAGCAGCGGATATTCGATCTCGCGCAGGATCCGGTGATACAGACCTGCCGGCGGCAGGCCATCCTCGAAGCCGCCGAAATAAGCGGTCAGGTGCCGCTCGACGGCGGCCGACAGGTTCTCCTCGGCGTGCGGCTCGTCGCCGCCGGCCGGGAGCGTCGGTTGCGCCAGTTCGGCGTCCATCACCGCCGCCGTAATGGTTTCCTGCGGATAGAGCGCGGCGAGACGCCGGGCCAGGTTTTCCAGCTCGCGGACATTGCCCGGCCAGCGATGACGCTTGAGGCGTTCCTGGGCGGCCTGGTCGATCTGCTTGGCCGGCAGGCCCTCGCGCGCGGCTTGCGCGAAGAAATGCCGGATCAGGTCGGGAATATCCTCGACGCGCTCGCGCAGCGGCGGCAGCCGCAGCGGCACGACGTTGAGCCGGAAGAACAAGTCTTCGCGGAACAGGCCCTGCTGGATTTGCAGGCGCAGATCCTTGTTGGTGGCGGCGATGATGCGCACGTCGCTCTTGATCGGGGTGCGGCCGCCGACCGTGGTGTATTCGCCCTGCTGCAAGACGCGCAGCAACCGGGTCTGGGCTTCCATCGGCATGTCGCCGATTTCGTCGAGGAACAAGGTGCCGCCTTCGGCCTGTTCGAAGCGGCCGGACGAGCGGGTGTTGGCGCCGGTGAAGGCGCCCTTCTCGTGGCCGAACAATTCCGATTCAATCAAGTCGCGCGGGATCGCCGCCATGTTGATGGCGACAAAGGTGCCGGCGCGGCGCTTGCCGTAATCGTGCAGCGCTTTGGCGACCAGTTCCTTGCCGGTGCCGGACTCGCCGGAGATCATCACCGTCAGATCGGTCTGCATCAGCCGCGCCAAGCACGCGGTAGATTTCCTGCATCGCCGGCGAGCGGCCGACCAGCGGGATGGCGTCGAATTCCTCGGGCTTGGCGGCCGGCGTGCGCGGCTCTTTCGGTTCCGACATCGCGCGCCCGACAATGCCGATCAGTTCCTTCAGATCGAACGGCTTGGGCAGGTACTCGTAGGCGCCGCGCTCACTGGCGCGGATCGCGGTCATGAAGGTGTTCTGCGCGCTCATGACGATGATCGGCAAATCCGGCCGGGCCTTGCGGATGCGCGGAATCAGATCAAAGGCGTTCTCGTCCGGCATCACCACATCGGTGATCACCAGATCGCCATCGCCCTGGCTGACCCAGCGCCACAAGGTCGCGGCATTGCCGGTCGAGCGCACTTCATAACCGGCGCGCGACAAAGCTTGATTAAGGACGGTGCGGATCGCGGCATCGTCATCGGCGACTAGGATGCTTCCCGTCGGCATGGTTCTACCTCACGGGCTCTGGACGGACGGCGCATCTTCCATGATGCGTTCGTCGCCACTGTAAACAGGCATCAGCACGCGGAAGGTCGTCCGCCGCGGCTGCGATTCACACTCAATAATGCCGCCATGGTCGCCGATGATTTTGGCGACCAAAGCCAGTCCGAGACCGCTGCCACTCTGCTTGGTCGTGACAAAGGGATCGAACAAATGCGGCATCAGGTCTTCCGGAACGCCGGGTCCGTTGTCCTTGACGCAGAATTCAAGCGGCAGCGAGACGCGGGAATTGGTGCCCGGCACCGCCAGCCGCACGCCCGGCCGGAACGCGGTGGTTAAATGGATTTCGCCGTCGATGGCGTCGGCGCCAATCGACTCGCAGGCGTTCTTCACCAGATTGAGGAAGATCTGGACCAGTTGGTCGTGATTGGCCAGCACCGGCGGCAGCGACGGGTCGTATTCCTCGACGAATTTGATGTGGCGGGCAAAGCCGGACTGCGCGACACGCTTCACGCGGTCGAGCACGACGTGAATGTTGACCGGCTCGCGTTCGACCGGACGTTCATCGGCGAACACTTCCATGCGGTCGACCAGCTTCACGATGCGGTCGGTCTCGTCGCAGATCAAGGTGGTCAGCAATCGGTCGTCGTCGCCGGCCGATTGCTCGAGCAGTTGCGCCGCGCCGCGAATGCCCGACAGCGGGTTCTTGATTTCATGCGCCAGCATGGCGGCGAGCGCGATCACCGACCGGGCGGCGCCGCGATGGGTGAGCTGTCGGTCCATTTTGTCGGCGATGGTGCGTTCCTGCAGCATGACGATGACGTAGTCCTTGAATTCCGGCAACGGGGCGACATGCAGATCGACCAGCCGTTCGCCGGGATTGCGCGGGGTCGCGAGGTCGACCTTGTATTCGTTGACTGCTGAACCGCCGATGCGCACCTGTTCGATCAGCGTCAGCAGCGGCGAGCCGAACGGCACCAGTTCGCGCAGCAAATATCGGCGCAGCATCGGGATCGACGCTTCAAAAAATTGTTCGGCGGCGACATTGGCGTCGGCGATTTTGCCGTCGGGCGCGACCATGATGACCGGATGCGGCAATGCATTCAGCATGGCATCGGCCGAGATCGTTTCAAGCGAAGCGACGGCTTGCGCGCGGCTCATGCGGCGTCCCTCCAGGAGAAAGCGTCATAGGCTTCGGCGAGCAAACGGCGGGCCTCGTGTGGTTGTTCGGCGGTCAGCACCTGACCGCGATGATGCTTCAACAGGTCGGCAGGCGCGCCGGCGGTATTGGCAGCGGCGTCGAGCGCCCAGCCGAGATGCTTGCGGGCATGACGGCGGCCGATGCGCAGACCGTGATGGTCGATCATTTCGGCATAAAGCGTGTCGATCAGGTCCAACTGCGCGCTCAGTTCCGGTTCCGGCGCGCGGGTGCCGGTCGCGAGATAATGCGCCACCTGCCCCGGAAACCAGGGCCGGCCTTGTGCCGCGCGCCCGACCATGACGGCGTCGGCGCCGGAAGCCTCGAGCGCTGCAATCGCGTCATCGAATGAACGGATGTCGCCATTGACGACGACCGGAATGGTGACGGCGTCCTTGACCGCGCGCACGGCAGCCCAGTCGGCATTGCCGGTATAGAACTGACAACGGGTGCGGCCATGCACGGTGATCATCTGCACGCCGGCGTTCTGGGCGCGGCGTGCCAGATCGGGCGCGTTGATGCTGTCGGTGTCCCAGCCCAGCCGCATCTTGAGCGTGACCGGCACCGAGGCGGCCGCGACGGTCGCCTCGACCAAGGTCAGCGCATGATCGAGATCGCGCATCAGCGCGGAGCCGGACGCGCCATTGGTGACGTGCTTGGACGGGCAGCCCATATTGATGTCGATAATCTGCGCGCCGCGACCTTCGACGATGCGGGCGCCCTCCGCCATCCAGTGCGGCTCGCAGCCGGCCAGCTGCACGGCGTTGATGGCGACGCCGGCGCCTTCGCTGCGGACGCGCGCCTCTCGCTCGCCTTGCGCCAGGTTGGCGCAAGCGGTCATTTCCGAGACCACCAGCCCAGCGCCGAGGCGTTCGGTCAGGCGACGGAACGGCGCGTCGGTGATGCCGGACATCGGCGCTAAAATCACGCGATTCGGCACCGTGACGGCGCCAACGCGCAATGACGTAGCCTGAAATTCACTCACATCGCCCCGCTCGGCATTGCTGCCTATCATTTAGGCTGACCCTTCCATTGCTTAGAGTTTAGCCATTTTGGCAGGCCACGCAAGTGCTGCACTGCAATATGTTGTTCATGCTTAAAGAAGGCTGGAACTCGCTCCTAGCGCGTTTCCGGCTGCGCCGGAACGCGCTAAAGGGAGCGACACACCAGGGCTCCCGAAATTGCATGGCCAGGCGCATTTGCGCGGAAAATGGGACATCAGTGGCAAAAATAGCAGCCGTCATTGTTGCCGCCGGCAGCGGCACCCGCGCCGCCTTGGGGCCGGACGCGCCCGCTGTGCCGAAGCAATTCCGGCCGGTCGGCGGGCAGACGATGCTGCGGCGGACCCTGTCGTTGTTTGCGGACGAGAATACCGTCGACCTCATCCAGCCGGTGATCCGGCGCGAGGATAGCGAGCTTTATCGCGCCGCCGCCGACGGTATTGAGACACTGCCGCCGGTCTTTGGCGGCGCCACCCGGCAGGACTCGGTGCGCGCCGGGCTGGAGGCGCTGGCGGCTCATGCGCCCGACATCGTGCTGATCCATGACGCCGCCCGCCCGTTCGCGACGCCGGCGCTGATTGCGCGCGCGATTGCAGCCGCCGCCGAGACCGGTGCCGCGATCCCGGCGCTGGCGGTGACAGACACCGTGAAGAGCGTCGACGCCCAAGGCCACGTCACCCAGACACTGGACCGCAACGCCTTGCGGCTGATCCAGACGCCGCAAGCTTTCGCTTATCGGCCTCTGCTCGACGCCCATCGCCGCGCCGCGCGCGAAGGCCGCGCCGACTTCACCGATGACGCGGCGCTCGCCGAATGGGCCGGCATGACGGTGGCGGTGTTTGCGGGCGAGACAGGCAACATCAAGATCACCCACCCGGAAGATTTCATGCGCGCCGAGACCAGCAAGTTTGCCCAACTCAACGATGTCCGCATCGGCAATGGCATCGACGTCCATGCCTTCGGAGCCGGCGACCACGTCATCATTGGCGGCATCCGCATCGCGCACGACAGAGCCCTCACCGGCCATTCCGACGCCGATGTCGGTTTGCACGCGCTGACCGACGCCATCCTCGGCGCCTTGGCCGACGGCGATATCGGTTCGCACTTTCCGCCGAGCGATCCGCAATGGCGCGGCGCGTCGTCCGACCGATTTTTGAAATTCGCGGTCGAGCGCGTCACTGCGCGCGGCGGCCTGATCGCGCATCTCGACCTCACCATCGTCTGCGAAGCGCCCAAGATCGGCCCGCACCGTGACGCGATGCGCGCCAGATCGCCGCGATCGCCGGGCTCGACATCGGCCGGGTCGCGGTCAAGGCGACGACCAGCGAGAAGCTCGGCTTTACCGGGCGCGGCGAAGGCATCGCCGCCTATGCGACCGCGACGGTGCGGCTGCCGTCGAATGATACGGGAGTGTACGATGAAAGACGACATGCGTATCGCGGCGGCTGCCGTGCTCGACGCCTGCCGCGCGCGCGGCTGGCAAGTGGCGACCGCTGAATCCTGCACCGGCGGATTAGTTGCCGGCGCGCTCACCGAAATCGCCGGTTCGTCCGACGTGGTCGACCGCGGCTTCGTCACCTATTCCAATCTCGCCAAGCATCAAATGCTGGGCGTACCGGCCGCGACGCTTGAAGCACACGGCGCGGTCAGCCGCGAGACCGCAGAAGCGATGGCGCGCGGCGCGCTCGGGGCTTCGGCGGCGCATCTGGCCGTGGCGATCACCGGCGTCGCCGGCCCCGGCGGCGGCTCGCCTGACAAGCCGGTCGGGCTGGTGCATTTCGCCGCCGCGTCGCGCTCCGGGCACGTTGATCCACGCCGAGATGCGCTATGGCGATATCGGCCGCGCCGACGTGCGGCACCAGTCGGTGCTGCAGGCGCTGGCGATGCTTCAGGACTTGGCGGCACAGAAATAGCGCCAAAGCTGCCGCCGATCCGGCGCTATTGGGCAAAGAAGAACAAGTCGCGTGGCAAATTGTATTTGTGTTGCCAGGCCTCCCAGACCACGTCGGTCGGCAGGAAGGCTTCTTCCACGATAGTCCAGCCGCTGCCACGGCGTTTGAGCAAAACGTCGATGTGGTCGCTGTCCATGTCAGGCAAATAGTCTTTGGCGTAAAGCGTTTGCCGGTAATCGATCCGTTCGCCGGCTTCGGTGCGCGGACGCAAGGCGGCATAGGCCCAGTCGCCGTAACCGGTCAGACGGACGACCACGAACTTGAGCTTGATGCCGAGCTGAACCTCCAGCACCGCGCGTTCGGCATCGAGAATGGCGGTGCGATCCGGCGATCCGCGTTCGATCTCGACGACGGTCTGGGCCTGCGCTGGCGCCAAGGATACCGGCAAGGCCATCATCACCAGCGCGAGTAATCCAATCGGCAAGCTGCGTCGTATCCACATCAGTCAGGTCTCCGTGATCGGCGGCGGTATCTTGTGCGGCCCGCTTTGCTGCCTTGTCGGGCGATGTAATCAAGTTTGCCGGCGCGGTGGTCTGATGTAGATCAAAGGGGGAGATGCCCCCGGCACGGCGCGAAAAGGTCATTATGCAACAGCAGAAATCAAACTCGTGGCGCCGCGACATCACCCTGGCTGCCTGGCCCTTGGCCGCCGTGGTGGTGACCTCCGCGCTTGGACAATGGGCGACCTTCCCCAATTTGGTACCCTGGTATGCTTCGCTCATTAAGCCGTCGTTCAATCCGCCGAATTGGATTTTCGGGCCGGTGTGGACGGTGCTTTATGCGTTGATGGCGTTCGCGGCGTTCCGGGTGCTGAGGCTTGCGCCCTCGCCGGCCCGGCGCATGGCGCTGATTTTGTTTTTCACGCAACTGGCGCTGAACGCGGCCTGGTCCTGGGCTTTCTTTGCCGCCCATAGTCCGCTGTTGGGCCTGATCGATATCGTGCCGCAATTTGTCTGCGTCGTTGCAACTTGCGTTGCGTTTGCGCGGCTCGACCGGCTGGCGGGCCTGTCCCTGGCGCCGTTGGTGTTGTGGGTCGGTTTCGCGGTCGCGCTCAACGGCGCGATCTATGCGCTGAACGGCTAGGCGGTCTTGGTCTTGCCGTAGACCTCGTCGGCGCGCTTCTCGAAGGCTGCCGACATTTTGCGGAACACGGTGTCGAACACCGCGCCCATCAACATGCCGAAGGTCCGGCTTTTGAATTCATAGTCGATGTAGAATTCGATCTCGCAGCTGTTGTCGCCGGTGGCGGTGAAGGTCCAGCGATTCTGCATGCGCGAGAACGGGCCGTCGAGATATTCGACCAGGATTTTCAAATTCGGTCTTGTCGACGCGTGGCGCGGCTGGTGAAGGTCTGGCGGATCATCTTGTAGGCGACCGTCATGGCCGCGACCATCACGGTGACGCCCTCGCCTTTGTCGGTGCGGCTGCGCACTTTCATGCCGTCGCACAGCGGCACGAAGTCGGGATAGCTCTCGACGTCGGCGACCAGATCGAACATGTCGGACGCGGAGTGTTTGACCCGGCGTTTGGTGGAGAATTGTGGCATACGCTAGAGCTTAGCTTCGCGTGCCGCCTTGAGCCGCGCGAAGTCGTCGCCGGCGTGATGCGACGAGCGCGTCAGCGGCGAGGCCGACACCATCAGGAAGCCCTTCGAATAGGCGATGGTCTCGAGCTGCTTGAATTCGTCCGGCGGCACGAAGCGTTTGACTTCGTGGTGCTTGCGGGTCGGCTGCAGATATTGCCCGATGGTGAGAAAATCGACATTGGCCGAGCGCAGGTCGTCCATCACCTGCAAGATCTCGTTTCGCTCTTCGCCCAAGCCGACCATGATGCCGGACTTGGTGAACATCGTCGGGTCGAGTTCCTTGACCTGCTGCAACAGCCGCAGCGAATGGAAATAACGCGCGCCCGGCCGCACCGTCAGATAAAGCGACGGCACGGTTTCAAGATTGTGGTTGAACACGTCCGGCTTGGCATCGACCACGACTTTCAGCGCGCCGTCCTTGCGCAGGAAATCCGGCGTCAGGATTTCGATGGTGGTGCCGGGCGCGTGCGTGCGGATGGCGCGGATGGTGTCGGCGAAATGCTGCGCGCCGCCATCGGCCAGATCGTCGCGGTCGACCGAGGTGACGACGATATGGGCAAGGCCCAGCTTGGCGGTTGCCACGCCCGACATGCTCCGGCTCGCTGGCATCGAGCGCGCCCGGCAGTCCGGTCTTGACGTTGCAGAAGGCGCAGGCCCGCGTGCAGGTGTCGCCCATGATCATGAAGGTGGCGTGCTTCTTCTCCCAGCACTCGCCGATATTCGGGCAGCCGGCCTCCTCGCAGACGGTGACGAGGCCGTTCTCGCGCATGATCTTGTGGGTGTCGTTGAAACCCGGCCGAGACCGGCGCCTTGACGCGGATCCAGTCCGGCTTTTTCAGCAAGGCAGAATCCGGCTTATGCGCCTTTTCCGGGTGGCGCGGGCGCGGATTGTTGATCAGGTCGAGGACGACGGCCATGGCCCCTACTTACGGCCGCAGGGGCTAAGCTGCAAGGCGGCGGCCGCGCGCTGAGCGCGCATCAGGCCCGCCGGATCGCCCGCCAGATCACCAGGAAGATGATCGCGCCAATGGTGGCGGTGATCAGATTGCCCCAGAAATCGGGCATGACATGCAGGTTGAGCTTCTCGAACAGGAAGCCGCCGACAATGGCGCCGACTAACCCGACAGCGAGGTTGCCGAAGATGCCCGCCCCGGCCGCCAAGGATGGTATGCGCCAGCCAGCCGGCGATCAGACCGATGATGATCCAAGCGATGATGCCCATGGTGCGTTCCTGCGCTTAAGCCGCCTTCGGCGGCATGCGGTGGTTCGGCGTCGAGGCGGAAATCTCGATCTCGGCGTCGTTCATGTCGGCGGCGATGTCGCCGAACAGCGGCGTCGACAAATAGCGTTCGCCGGTGTCGGGCAGCATGGCGAGGATCGTCGAACCGGGCGCGGCGGTCTTGGCGATTTCGAGCGCACCGGCCAAGGTCGCGCCGGCGGTGATGCCGACGAAAATGCCTTCCTTCTGCGCCAGGTCCTTCGAGCACTTCATGGCGTCGGCGCCGGCGATGGTGATGATCTGCTGAGATCGCGCCTGAGTCGACCGCTTCCGCCGTGATCTTCGGAATGAAGTCGGGCGACCAGCCCTGCATCGGATGCGGCTTGAAGGCGGCATTGGCGGCGGCCGGCGAGCCGTCCGGTTTGCGCTCCTGCGGCGAGTGGGTGGTCAGCATCGGCGCGTCGGCCGGTTCGCAGACGATGATTTTGGTGTCGGGCATTTCCTTGCGCAGCACGCGCGACACGCCGTTGAGCGTGCCGCCGGTGCCGAAGCCGGTGACCCAGTAATCGAGCTTCTCGCCCTTGAAGTCGTTGACGATCTCGCGCGCGGTGGTGCGCGCGTGCATGTCCGGGTTGGCTTCGTTTTCGAACTGGCGGGTCATGAACCAGCCATGGGTCTTGGCCAGTTCCTGCCGCCTTCTCGACCATGCCCATGCCGCGCCCGGCGGCCGGCGTCAGCACGACTTTGGCGCCAAGAAAGCGCATCAGCTTGCGGCGTTCGACCGAGAAGGTTTCCGCCATGGTGATGACCAGCGGATAGCCTTTGGCGGCGCAGACCATCGCCAGACCAATGCCGGTATTGCCGGAGGTCGCTTCGACCACGGTCATGCCGGGCTTGAGTTCGCCGGATTTTTCCGCCGCCTCGATGACGCCGAGCGCCAGGCGGTCCTTGACCGAGCCGAGCGGATTGAAGGCTTCGACCTTGACGTAAAGGTTGATGCCCTTCGGTCCGAGCTTGTTGATGCGCACGACCGGCGTATTGCCAATGGTGCCGAGAATGCTGTCGAACTTGGCCATCGGTTAGTCCTCCCAACGTCGTTTCTTTCGTCATGCCCGGCTTTATGCCGGGCATCCACGTCTTTCTTTCAACGAGCAAGACGTGGATGGCCGGGACAAGCCCGGCCATGACGGTGATATTACATATTCAACACGCGTCCATAAGCATCCAGCACCGCTTCCTTCATGGTCTCCGACAAGGTCGGATGCGGGAAGATGGTGTGCATCAATTCTTCCTCGGTCGTCTCCAGATTCATCGCGACGACGAAGCCCTGGATCAATTCGGTGACTTCGGCGCCGCACAGATGCGCGCCGAGCAACTGGCCGGTCTTCTTGTCGAAGATGACCTTGACGATGCCCTGGTCCTCGCCGAGTGCGATCGCCTTGCCGTTGCCGATGAAGGGAAACCGGCCGACGCGGATGTCGAGCTTCTTGTCCTTGCAGGCCTGTTCGGTCAGGCCGACGGAGGCGACCTGCGGCGTGCAATAGGTGCAGCCCGGGATCATCGTCTTGTCCATCGGGTGCGGATGCAGGCCCTTGATCGCCTCGATGCAGATGACGCCTTCATGCTCGGCCTTGTGCGCCAGCATCGGCGGACCGGCGACATCGCCGATGGCGTAGATGCCCGGCACGTTGGTCTTGCAGACGCCGTCGATGACGATGCAGCCGCGGTCGGTTTTGACGCCGAGCTTTTCCAGCCCGAGGTTTTCGATATTGCCGACGACGCCGACCGCCGCGATGACGCGGTCGACGGTGATCTGCTGTGTCTTGCCGCCCTCGTCGATGGTGGCGGTGACGCTGTCGGTCTTCTTGTCGAGCTTGGTGACCTTGGCGTTGGACGATGATCTTGATGCCCTGCTTCTCGAAGCTCTTGCGGGCGAAGGCGGCGATCTCGGCGTCCTCAACCGGCAGGATCTGCGGCAGCACTTCGACCACCGTCACCTCGGCGCCCATGGTGCGGTAGAACGAGGCAAACTCGATGCCGATCGCGCCGGAGCCGACAACCAGCAGCGACTTCGGCATCTTGTCGGGGTTCATCGCCTCGAAATAAGTCCAGACCAGTTTCTTGTCGGGCTCAAGGCCCGGCAGCACGCGCGGCCGCGCGCCGGTGGCGACGATGATGTGCTTGGCCTGATACTGGCCCGGACCGACGCTGCCTTTCGGCGCTTCGGTCTTGGAGGCCTTCACCGTGATCTTGCCGGGCGCGTCGATCACCGCCTCGCCCCAGATCACCGTGACCTTGTTCTTCTTCATCAGGAAGCCGACGCCGTTATTCATGCGGCCGGCGACGCCGCGCGAGCGCTTGATGACCGCGGCCGGATCGAACGAGATGTTGTCCGCCGACAGGCCGTAATCCTTGGCGTGCTGCATGTAGTGATAGATTTCGGCCGAACGCAGCAGCGCCTTGGTCGGGATGCAGCCCCAGTTCGAGCAGATGCCGCCGAGGAAATCGCGCTCGATCACCGCGACCTTAAGCCCAAGCTGGGCGGCGCGAATGGCGGTGACGTAGCCGCCGGGGCCAGCGCCGATGATGATGACGTCGAAATTGGTATCGGCCATTACTTTGCCTTCTGCTCGCGCGTCAGGCCCGGGACAAAAGCGGGCCCGAGAAAAAATTAAACGACCATCATCACCGGATTTTCGATCAGCTTCTTGAAGGCGCCGATCAGTTCGGCGCCGAGCGCGCCGTCGATGGCGCGGTGATCGCAGGACAAGGTCACGCTCATGATGGTCGCCGGCACGATCACGCCGTTGCGCACCACCGCCCGCTCCTCGCCGGTGCCGACCGCCAGGATCGACGACTGCGGCGGATTGATCACGGCGGTGAAATCCTTGATGCCGTACATGCCGAGATTCGACACCGAGGTGGTGCCGCCCTGGTATTCGTTGGGCTTGAGCTTCTTGCCCTTGGCGCGGGCGGCAAGTTCCTTCATCTCGTTCGAGATCGCCGACAGCGACTTGGTCTCGGCGTTGCGGATGATCGGCGTGATCAGGCCGAACGGCAACGCGACCGCGACGCCGATGTCGGAATGCTTGTGCTTGAGCATCGCGGCTTCGGTCCACGATACATTGGCTTCCGGGATGCGCTGCAACGCCAGCGCCATCGCCTTGATGACGAAGTCGTTGACCGAGAGCTTGTAGGCCGGCTTGCCGTCCGCGCCTTTGCGGCGCGGCGGCGTTGATCTCTTCGCGCGCGGCCGAGAGCTTGCCGAGATCGCAATCGATGGTGAGATAGAAGGTCGGCATCGACTGCACGCGCGGCGGTCAGCCGTTGGGCAATCGTGCGGCGCATGCCGTCATGCGGGATGCACTCGTAGGAGCCCTGCTTCGTAGAGCGCCAGGATCTGGCTGTCGCTCATCGCATTGGCGACCGCGCACACCGCCGGCGGCTGCGGCAGCGGCCGGCGCGGCTTTCAGGCCCTTGCCGGATTTGGCGTCTTCGATATCGCGCGCGATGACGCGGCCATGCGGGCCGGAGCCGGTGACGCGCGAGAGATCGATGCCGGCTTCCTTGGCCAGACGCGGCCAAAGGCGACGAGAAGATGCGCGCGCCGCGTGCGCGCGGGCGCCGGCGCCGGCTTGCGCGGCAGGCGCTGCTGCGGCGCGATGGCGCGGCGGGAGTTGCCGCAGGTGCCGCTGCTGGCGTTGCGCTGCGGGCTTCGGCGCTTCGGGCGGCTTTCGGCGGCGTGCGCACTGGCCGCGCCGGCAGCGGCGGCCTTGACGTCCTCGCCGTCGGCGGCCATCACCGCGATCACGGCATTGACCGCGACGTCCTGCGTGCCTTCCGGCACCACGATCTTGGCGAGCGTGCCTTCGTCGACCGCCTCGTATTCCATCGTCGCCTTGTCGGTCTCGATCTCGGCGATGACGTCGCCGGACTTGATGGCGTCGCCCTCTTTCTTGAGCCACTTGGCGAGGTTGCCCTTTTCCATCGTGGGCGACAGCGCGGGCATGAGGATGTTGGTGGCCATGATGCGTTAAGCCCTACCGGTAACAGACGGCTTTAGCCGCCTCGACCACTTCGGCGACCGAAGGCAGTGCGAGCTTTTCGAGATTGGCGGCGTAAGGCATCGGCACGTCCTTGCCCGACACGCGCATCACCGGCGCGTCGAGATAATCGAAGGCGTGCTCCATGATGCGGGCGGCGACTTCGGCGCCGACGCCGGACTGTGCCAGCCCTCTTCGACCGTGACGGCGCGGCCGGTTTTCTTGACCGACTCGATAATGGTTTCGGTGTCCATCGGCTTCAAGGTGCGCAGGTCGATGACCTCGGCCTCGATGCCTTCGTTGGCCAATTCTTCGGCCGCCTTGAGCGCATAAGACATGCCCATCGACCACGACACGATGGTGACGTCCTTGCCGGCGCGCGCGATGCGCGCCTTGCCGATCGGCAAGACGAAATCATCGAGCTTCGGCACCGGACCGGACTGGCCGTAGAGCATTTCGTTTTCGAGGAAGATCACCGGATTGGGATCGCGGATCGCCGCCTTCAGCAGGCCCTTGGCGTCGGCGGCGTTCGACGGCGTGATGACTTTCAGGCCCGGCACGCTCGAATACCAGGCCGAATAATCCTGGCTGTGCTGGGCGGCGACGCGCGCGGCGGCGCCGTTGGGGCCGCGGAACACAATCGTGCAGCCCATCTGCCCGCCCGACATATAAAGCGTCTTGGCGGCCGAGTTGATGATCTGGTCCATCGCCTGCATGGCGAAGTTGAAGGTCATGAATTCGACGATCGGTTTCAGGCCGGCGAGCGCCGCGCCGACGCCGAGGCCGGCAAAGCCGTGCTCGGTGATCGGCGTATCGATGACGCGCTTGTCGCCGAATTCCTGCAACAGACCTTGCGTGACCTTGTAGGCGCCCTGATATTCCGCGACTTCCTCGCCCATCACGAAGACGTCGTCGTCGGCGCGCATTTCCTCGGCCATGGCGTCGCGCAAGGCTTCGCGCATGGTCATGGTGACCATCTCGGTGCCTGCGGGAATGTCGGGGTCGTGAGGCGGCGTGAACTTGGGGCGCTTCGGGCGCAGTTCGGTGGCGGTCGGCGCGGGGGCTATCGGATTTTGTCTTCAGGCTTTTAGGCTTCGGCGGGGGCAGCGGTTGCGGCGGGTGCTGCGGCCGGTTTGGCCGTGCCGATAGCCGAGGCGTCTTCGCCGTCGGACGAGCAATACCGCGATCGGCGTGTTGACCGGCGACGTCCTGGCGTGCCTTCCGGGATCAGGATTTTGCCGAGCGTGCCCTCGTCGGCGGCTTCGACTTCCATGGTCGCCTTGTCGGTCTCGATCTCGGCGATGATGTCGCCGGACTTGATCGTGTCGCCCTCTTTCTTGAGCCACTTGGCGAGGTTGCCCTTCTCCATCGTGGGCGACAAGCGCGGGCATGAGAACATCGATCGGCATGGGCGCTACTGTTTCCTAAACGAAACGCTAGTTTCTTCTCCGCGGCAACGCTGCGCGTTTAACGATAGATATCGGTGTAAAGCTCGGACACGTCCGGCTCCGGATCGTGGGTGGCGAATTCGGCCGCTTGATTGATGTAGATCGCGCACCTTGGCGTCGATCTTCTTCAACTCGTCTTCGTTGGCGAATTTCTTTTCCAGGATGCGGTGGCGCGCCATGTCGATCGGATCGTGCGTGGTGCGCACCTTGTCGACTTCCTCGCGCGTGCGGTATTTCGCCGGGTCCGACATCGAGTGGCCGCGATAGCGGTAGGTCAGCATCTCGAGAATATAGGGGCCGTGGCCGGCGCGGCACCAGGCGACCGCCTTGTCGGCGGCGTGCTTGACCGCGCGCACGTCCATGCCGTCGACCTGCTCGCCGGGAATTTTGAACGACACGCCGCGCCGCGACAGATTGGTCTCGGCCGACGAGCGCGTCGACGCCGTGCCCATGGCGTAGCGGTTGTTCTCGATCACATAGATGACCGGCAGCTTCCACAGCTCGGCCATGTTGAAGCTCTCGTAGACCTGGCCCTGGTTGGCGGCGCCGTCGCCGAAATAAGCGAGCGCGACATTGTCGTTGCCGCGATAGCGGTTGGCGAACGCCAGGCCGGTGCCGAGCGAGACCTGCGCGCCGACGATGCCGTGGCCGCCGAAGAAACCCTTTTCCTTGGAGAACATGTGCATCGAGCCGCCCTTGCCCTTGGAATAGCCATGGGCGCGGCCGGTCAATTCCGCCATCACGCCTTTGGCTTCCATGCCGCAGGCGATCATGTGGCCGTGGTCGCGGTAGCCGGTGATGACCTGGTCGCCGTCTTTGAGCGCCATCTGCATGCCGACGACGACGGCTTCCTGGCCGATGTAGAGATGGCAGAAGCCGCCGATCAGACCCATGCCATACATCTGGCCGGCCTTCTCCTCGAAGCGGCGGATGGTCAGCATGGTCTCGTAGGCGGCGAGGTCCTGCGCCTTGCCGAATTCGACGATCGGCGATGGCGGCTGCGCTTGGTCGGCCGCATCCGCTGTGGCTTGGAATTAAATTGGGCGGCCGCCATTGGCGCTCCCTAGACTGCGTGCTCGACGCTTGCGTTCGAATCTTTGCCGCCCTCGCGGGCTTGTCGTCAAACGTACCTAACATTTTGCGCTGCGCACGATCTTTTCAAATAAGGCGCCTTGCGAGCCTCAATCGTGCGCGGACGGCCTATTTTTTCGCACTGCGAAGAGCGGCGCGGCCAAGCCAGTCAGGTCGTTTATCCCCTTTCGATTCCATAGCTCAAATCAGGGGGGCGCGGAAGCGCGCAGCGCGCGTAACGGACGTGCTGCCAAAGGGCTTGAACACGGAAGAATTCTGCCACGGCCGGACGGCCCAGGCGCGGCGGTCAGCGCGGGTGGAGCAGCAGCACCAGATCGCGCGGATCGGCATAGCCGAGCAGCGCCCGAGCGCGCTCGTCCAGCATGTCGGGGTCGATCTTGTCGGACCGCAGCAGAGCCACCCGCCGTTCCCAGATCGCGCGCTCGGCTTTGATCGCCTTGAGTTGGCGCTGCATGGTCGCCAGTTGCAGGTCGAGGTCCTGTTGCGCCCGCAAGCCATGATTGCCGGTAAAGGCGTTCACGGCGAAATAGCCGATGAACGCGGCGGCAAAAATATACAGACCGATGGCGGTCAGAATGGCGTGGCGGCGGCGGTGAGAGACCATGGTGGCGCCCAAGATGGCGCAACAGCGTTAAGGCCCCGTTTATGAGCAACGGCGGGCCTAAGCTTTCGCGGGCACGACAACCCTAAAACCGTGCCCGGACCTCGTTGAGCAGGAAATTGCCGACCCGCTTGCCACGGTTGCGCAGCACTTTCAGCAGCCCCTGATCGACGAAATAGGTCAGCAGAATGGAATCGCGGGTCTTGACCCGGTTATGGACGGCATCGGCCGAATGCCAGGTGTCGCTGCCGACCGCGAAGGCGTAGCCGGTGTTGGGCGCAAACCGCATCTGGGTGTGCTTGGGCTTGGAACCGTCCGGCAGCACGTCGTGAAAAATCGTGCCGATGTCGGTGTTGGCGTCGTCTTCCGGCAGATAAAGCTGGACGGTGATGCCCTTCCAGCGCGTATCGGTATGCGGCGTGATCAGGTAGCCGGGAATATCGCGCGTCAGGATCGGGATCGGGAACATGCCGACCTTGGCGAAGTCCTTGCCGAAGCGCTTCTCGAGGCCAGGCGCGAGCCGGCGGATGAACGCCTGCTTGACCGGTTCCGAACACAGAGCGCGGCCGACCACGTCCCAAAGCGCGCGCTTTTCCGGCCGGCAAATTGCGGATGTATTCCGGGAACAGGTCGATCTTGACCCGCGTATGGGTGCCGTCGTCGAGATCGTGGCCTTTGCTGCGGCCATGCATCGGGCGGTAGTCACGGTTCTCCGGCTTGAGCGCCAGAATCTGCGCGTAGATATCGTCCGGGAACACGCGGTCGAATTCGAGATGGAAAAACGGCTTCTCGACTGCGCGCGCGGCCTCGATCGATTGCACGATGAAGTCGGTCAGCCGCGCGATCGTCCGGCGGCGATCATTGGCCGACAGTTTAGTAGCCTGATCCAAGGCACAAGCCCCATTTTCCCAGTGGAATTGACGACAGTCTGCAACCAACGCCCGCGCGAGGCAAGTTGGCCGACACTAGCACCAAGTCTAGCGCAATGCCTTGAGCGCCGCCCGGCCGGCGTATTTCGCCTGGCTGCCGAGCTGTTCCTCGATCCGCAGAAGCTGGTTGTATTTGGCGGTGCGGTCGGAACGGGCCAGCGAACCGGTCTTGATCTGCCCGCAATTGGTCGCGACCGCGAGATCGGCAATCGTCGAATCCTCAGTCTCGCCCGAACGGTGCGACATCACGGCGGTGTAGCCGGCCTTGTGCGCCATTTCGACGGCGGCCAGCGTCTCGGTCAGGGTGCCGATCTGGTTGACCTTGATCAGGATCGAATTGCCCAGGCCGCGCTTGATGCCGTCCGACAGCCGCTTGACGTTGGTGACGAACAGATCGTCGCCGACCAGCTGGCACTTGTCGCCGATCAGGTCGGTGACCTGCTTCCAGCCGTCAAAATCGTCTTCCGCCATGCCGTCTTCGATCGAGACGATCGGGTAGCGCCCGACCAGTTCGGCAAGGTACTTGGCCTGCTCGGCGATCGAGCGGGTTTTGCCTTCGCCTTCATAGACATAGGCGCCCTTCTTGAAGAATTCGGTTGAAGCCGGATCGAGCGCCAGCGCGACGTCTTCGCCCGGTTTGTAGCCGGCCTTCTCGATGGCCTTCATAACAAAGGCCAAAGCCTCGTCGGCCGATGCCAGATTGGGCGCAAAGCCGCCCTCGTCGCCGACATTGGTGTTGTGGCCGGCGTCGGCCAGCGACTTCTTCAGGGTCTGGAACACCTCGACGCCCCAGCGCAGGGCCTTCGGCGAAAGTCGGCGCGCCGATCGGCATGATCATGAATTCCTGGAAGTCGATCGGGTTGTCGGCGTGCGCGCCGCCATTGATGATGTTCATCATCGGCACCGGCAGCAGCCGGGCGCTGGTGCCGCCGACATAGCGGTAGAGCGGCAACCTGGGTGGCATCGGCGGCGGCCTTGGCGACCGCGAGCGAGACGCCGAGGATGGCATTGGCGCCGAGGCGGGCCTTGTTGGGCGTGCCGTCGAGCGCAATCAGCGTCTCGTCGATCTGCGCCTGCTCCTCGGCGTCCATGCCGCCGATGGCGTCGAAAATCTCGCCATTGACGGCGTCGACCGCCTTGAGCACGCCTTTGCCGAAATAGACGTCTCTTGTCGCCGTCGCGCAGTTCGACCGCCTCATGGGCGCCGGTCGAGGCGCCGGACGGCACCGCGGCGCGGCCAAGCGAGCCGTCTTCCAGCATGACATCGACTTCGACGGTCGGGTTGCCGCGGCTGTCGAGAATCTGGCGGCCGATGATGTCGATAATGGCGGTCATGTGGAGCCCCGGCTTGAGGTGAGAAAAGGTGATTTGCCGCGCTTCTACCCGATGGATGGGCGCGCGGCAAAGGGCCATTGCCCGTTACCGGCCATGCGCCACTTGACCGGGACTCATGTCCCGGCAATGACACCGAAATGGCCAAAAAACCGCAATCGAAGACCCTGCAACTCGGACGCCCGGTGCCGCAAGCCGCCTCGCCGGAGGCGCGGTAGCTCGACCGTGTGCCGAATCCGCACCCCGACACCAATTACGTCGCGCGCTTCACCGCGCCGGAATTCACGACCCTTTGCCCGATCACCGGCCAGCCGGATTTCGCCCATCTGGTCATCGACTATGTGCCGGGCAAATTTCTGGTCGAGTCGAAGTCGCTGAAAATTTATCTCGCCAGCTTCCGCAATCACGGCGCATTTCATGAAGGACTGCACCGTCGATATCGGCAAGCGGCTGAATGCGCTGCTCAAGCCGAAATGGCTGCGCATCGGCGGCTATTGGTATCCGCGCGGCGGCATCCCGATCGACGTGTTCTGGCAGGTCGGCAAGTTGCCCAAGGGCATCTGGGTGCCGGATCAGGGCGTTGAGCCCTATCGCGGCCGCGGTTGATTTAAACCCGCTTCAGATCGTTGCAGGCCGCTTTAGCCAGGCCGCGCAGGTAAAGCCAACGCCGACCAGCACGGCGGCGCCGACCAGCAGCACCGGTCCGATGCCGACGCTGCCGAGCCCGATGCCATAGACGATCGGTCCGCCGGCCTGCCCCAGAAAGAAGAAAAACGAGTGCAGCGCGATCGCCGAGCCGCGCGCGGTTGGCACCAGTTCGCTGGCGTAAATCTGGATGACGGCGTGCAGCATGTAAAAGCCGAAGCCGAGCAAGACGAAATTGGCGAACTCCACCGGCCACGGCATGCGGCTGGCGATCACGATCAGGCAGAAGCCCATCGCCATGCCGCCGAATCTGCATCATCCGGGTTTCGCCCAGGCGCGGCAGCATGCGCGAGACGAACACGCCGTAAAGCGCGCCGCCGACGCCGAAGCCGGCAATGACGATGCCGGCGATCGAGGCGCGCGTTTCGCCGATCTGATGCAGCAGCGTCGCGATATAGGGAAACACGCCGTACATGAACACGGCTTCGAGAAAGACCGCGCCGAAACAGAATTTGGCGAGCGGATTGCTCAAGATCGCGCGGTAGTTCGGGATCGACGGTCGATAGGTCGAAGCGGCCGGGCTTTTCCTCGAAGCCGCGGAACGCCGGCACGGTGATTGCCAAAACCAGTAAGCCGAAATCCGCCGGTGACGAAAAACACGCCGCGCCAGCCGACCAGATCGCCGACCACGCCGGCCAAGGTGGCGCCAAGCAGATTGCCGGTCATGATCGCAAACAGCAGCCGGCCCATCGCGACCTGGCGGCGCGAGATCGGCACCAGATCGCCGACAATGGCAAACGAGATCGGCACCACGCCGCCGGCGGCCAATCCCGCGATCACGCGCGCGGTCATCAACATCTCGAAATTGGGTGCGAAGCCCGACAGCAGGCTGGCGGTGGTCGTGATGAAGATGCACAACAGCATCAGCTTCATTTTGCTGAACATGTCGGCGAGCGCGCCGAGCAGCGGCTGGATCAGCGCGTACGGCAAGGTGAAAGCGGTGGTCAGCAGCGCGGCGGTCGAGGTCTCGACATGGAGGCCGTTGGCGATCTGCGGAATGACCGGATCGGTCGAGCGAATGAACAGCGCGCCCGCGAACACGGCCAGGGCAATGAGATTGAGCGTGCGCGTCATGAAACGTCAAAATCCCGGCGCGGTCGTGTGACAGGATAAATCGAAAGGCCGGCGGCCGGGCCTGCGCTCACTGTTTGGCAAGCCGGTCGAAGGCGACGAGGTTGCGCAGCAGAGCTTCCATCTCCTTGAGCGGCATCATGTTCGGTCCGTCGGACGGCGCATGGTCGGGATCTTGATGGGTTTCGATGAAGACGCCGGCGACGCCGACCGCGACCGCCGCGCGCGCCAGCACCGGCACGAATTCGCGCTCGCCGCCCGACGAGGTGCCCTGCCCGCCCGGCTGCTGCACCGAATGGGTGGCGTCGAAAATGACCGGCGCGCCGGTGCGCTTGAGGATCGGCAGCGCCCGCATGTCGGAGACCAAGGTGTTGTAGCCGAACGACACGCCGCGCTCGGTCACCAGCACGTTGCGGTTGCCGGCGCCGGTCAGTTTGGCGACGACGTTCTTCATGTCCCAGGGCGCCAGGAACTGACCCTTTTTGACGTTGACGGTTTTGCCGGTCTTGGCGGCGGCGATCAGCAGATCGGTCTGGCGGCACAGGAAGGCCGGGATCTGCAACACGTCGACGGCTTGCGCCGCCTGCCCGCATTGCTCGGCGTCGTGCACGTCGGTCAGCACCGGCAGGCCCAAGCTTTCGCGAATTTCGGCAAAGATCGGCAGCGCCGCCTCAAGTCCGATGCCGCGCGCGGCAGTCGCTGAGGTGCGGTTGGCCTTGTCGAACGAGGTCTTGTAGATCAGGCCGATGCCGACACGGGCCGCGATCTCTTTCAAGGCCGACGCCATTTCGAGCGCATGCGCCCGGCTCTCGAGCTGGCAGGGGCCGGCAATCAGCGCCAGCGGCAGGTCATTGCCGAAGCGCACGCCGCCGGCGTCGACGATGGGATTCGGTTCAAGGCTTTGGTTCAAGGCGATTTTTCCCCGTGCCGGCGGACCATGAAGCGGGCAAGCCGCCCGGTCAACGCCGTTGAGCGGGCATGCACCATGCCAAAAACCGCATCCCTGATCCGGCCCGAGATTTTTGTCGGTCAGGCGCTCGGCCACTCAAAGACCAGGGCCAGGCCCAGAGCCGGCACCGAAACCGCGCCGGTATCCGGATTGTAGACCGCCGTCCCGGTGGCTGGCGCCGGCAGATCGCCGCCGGTGGCCAAGGCAATCCCGGCCTGGCGCAGACAGGATTTGATCGCGGCGGTATCGGCGACGGCGAGCCGCAAGGCCGCCAGCCGGGGCCCCTTGTCGGTTGTCGGCGCGGTCAAACCATAGTGCCGGGCAAAGGCCGCGGGCGTGACGACATCGACGACGCCACGCGGCAGGACGATCCGGAAACCGTCGTCGAATTCGTCGGCGACCGCGACGCCGGTAAAGGCGCGCATGAAGTCGAGATGGGCGGCCGGATTGTCGGCCACCAGCACAATGCCAGCAACGGCGGAGACGCTGTTATCGTGTTTCTGAAAATCCGGGTTCCAGAAATTTTCCGGATAATGCTGCTGACAGGTGGCGAAGTGAATGTCGGGCGCCAGCTTGTCTTCGGCAAAGGCGAGCGAGAAGCCGACCTTCACGGTCTTGCCGTCCGGTTTTTTGCCTTCGCGTTCGAAGCGCATGATGTCGGACGCGGCAATGCCCGACTTGCGATAAGCCGCGACATCGGCGCCGGCGTCTTTCGATTCCAGAATGAGCAGCGCCAAGCCTTCATGCCGTTCGGCAAAGTCACGCGCAAAGCCGGCAAACTGGGTCGAGAAACCGTCGCTGCCAAGCTTGTCCGGCTCGGCCAGCGTCAGCAACTCGATAAAAAATCCCGGCAGTTGAATGATGTTGTTATGCGTGCCCCACGGATGACGGTTGCGGGCGCCGACGGTAAAACCGAGCTGGCGATAGAAATCGGCAGCGGCGTCGAGATCACGCACTGCATGCGCCACATGGTCAAGACCGTGCGCCAAATTCGCCCCTCCTCCATAGTCGCGTTATGAACCGCGATTCCGGCGAGCATCATGGCAAATTTAGCGGAAAAACAAAAATGTCCACGGGCGCGCGCGGATGATCGCGCGTCGCCCGTGGCAGAATTCAACCGTGCATGACAGCCACATCGCAACGATGCGGTTGTCCTGGCGCGACTTCAGAGCACTTATGCTTCTTGCGGCGTCTTGGCTTCCGGCGCGCACGGCGCCAAATAGCCATAAATTTCGTCGCCATTGGTCGGTGTCAACTTGCAGAGGCCGCTCTGCTTCATCGGGCCGGCGGTGTCGAAGGTCGGTTCGGCGTAGGCTGACGATTATTGCGGCGAAGCCGACGGCGAAAGCGGCGGCGATGAGAACGGTGCGCATGTGAGTGTTTCCTCAGTTGGGGTTCGTAACGTCTCTATAAACGCCGCAACCGCCGCACTACCTGCATAAAGATCGCGTATTCTTTCGGCGGAAAAACATATCCGGCGAGCTGCAACCGAGGTGAGGCAGACGGCGTATTATGGACAAGCGGTCAAACCAGCATGCGGCAACAGCTTGGCAAATATCGCTTTGCGAAGCCGGAAGAAGCGGCCATCAAGGCCGCATCAAGATCAACGAACCATTCGCCGCGCGAAACTGGCGGCATAAACAACGCGTCAAGATTTATAAATAATTTGGCGTGAACAGCACGAGGTCAGTGTTGTCTCACCGTTTGGCGGGATGCGGCGATGCCAAATAGATTTTGAAAAATGCGCCCATCACTCGGTTTGCCGTCGGCACGATCGTCTGCCGCCAGGTATCGGCGTCGCGCGAAACCATTATGCTTTGCGAAAAAATTCTGGCGTATTGCGTTGGCTGACCGGGCTGCGACGGCATGATGTGCTGGCGCGACAGAGCGTCGACCTCGACGCCGGCACCCGCAGCCGTGCCGCGCGCGGCACGGATATTAATCGTCATTTCGATCGCCTTGGCGTCGTCGAAACCGGCGGCTTTGGCCTTGGCAGTCTTGCGGTCGGAATCGTCGTCGGCTGCCAGCGCGACGAACTTGACCTTGCCGGCGCCGGCCTGGCGGGCTGCGTCGGCGACGATCCCGCCGCAGACACTGGCGGACAGCGCCAGCTTGGCGTCGGCTTGGCAGGAAACGATCAGGCCGGACCAGCTATCGATCCGGCGCGCCGGCGTCGACTGCGATTGCGCCAGGTCAGCGCCGGCGATGACGGCAATCGCCAGCAAGGCCAGCGGAACGGCAAGCCACGCACGGGCCTTGGCGGACGGCATGGGCATGGCGCTAGACCAGCCGGCTTTGATCGACCGCGGCGCCAATAAAGGACGAGAACAGCGGATGCGGTTCGAACGGCCGCGACTTCAGTTCCGGGTGGAACTGCACGCCGATGAACCACGGATGGTCGTCATACTCGACGATCTCCGGCAAAATCCCGTCTGGCGACATGCCGGAGAAGCGCAGACCGTGCTGCTCGAGCCGGTCCTTATAGGCGGTGTTGACCTCATAGCGGTGGCGATGCCGTTCCGAGATTTCGGTCGTGCCGTAGATCTGCGCCACCCGGCTGCCTTGTGCCAAGGTCGCGGCGTAAGCGCCGAGCCGCATGGTGCCGCCAAGATCGCCGGCGGCGTTGCGCTTTTCGAGTTCGTTGCCTTTGACCCATTCGGTCATCAGGCCGACCACCGGCTCGGTGGTCGGGCCGAATTCGGTCGAGTTGGCGTTCGCGATGCCGCACAGATTGCGGGCGGCTTCGATGCAGGCCATCTGCATGCCGAAGCAGATGCCGAAATACGGCACGTGGCGTTCGCGGGCGAACTGCGCCGCGCGGATCTTGCCTTCGGCGCCGCGCTGGCCGAAGCCGCCCGGCACCAGAATGCCGTTGACCTGTTCGAGGAACGGTGCCGGGTCTTCGTTCTCGAAGACGTCGGACTCGATCCATTCGAGCTTGACCTTGACCTTGTTGGCGATGCCGCCATGCGACAGCGCCTCGGTCAGAGACTTATAGGCGTCCTTCATGCCGGTATATTTGCCGACAATGGCGATGGTGACGTCGCCTTCCGGATTGCGCACGCGTTCGTTGATCTCGTGCCAGCGCGTCAGGTTCGGCTTGGCGACGTCCTCGAGATCGAAGGCGGACAGCACTTCGCGGTCGAGGCCGGCGACCGAATAGGCTTCCGGCACGGCGTAGATGTTGTCGACGTCGCGCGCCTCGATCACGGCGGTTTCGCGGACGTTGCAGAACAGCGCCAGCTTGCGGCGCTCGCCTTCCGGGATTTCGCGGTCGGTGCGGCACAGCAGAATGTCGGGCTGGATGCCGATCGAGCGTAGTTCCTTGACCGAATGCTGGGTCGGCTTGGTCTTGAGCTCGCCGGCGCTCGGGATGAACGGCAGCAGCGTCAGATGGATGTAGATGACGTGGCCGCGCGGCATGTCGTTGCCGAACTGCCGGATCGCCTCGAAAAACGGCAGGCCTTCGATGTCGCCGACGGTGCCGCCAACCTCGCACAGCACGAAGTCGAAGCCGTCATTGCCGTCGCGGACGAAGTCCTTGATGGCGTTGGTGACGTGCGGGATGACCTGGATGGTGGCGCCGAGATAGTCGCCGCGCCGCTCCTTGGTCAGGATGTCCTGATAGATCCGGCCGGTGGTGATGTTGTCCTGCTTGGTGGCCGGATTGCCGGTGAAGCGCTCGTAATGGCCGAGGTCGAGATCGGTCTCGGCGCCGTCGTCGGTGACGAACACCTCGCCGTGCTGATAGGGCGACATCGTGCCCGGATCGACGTTGAGATAAGGGTCGAGCTTGCGCAGGCGGACCTTGTAGCCGCGCGCCTGCAGCAGCGCGCCGAGCGCCGCCGAAGCCAGACCTTTACCCAGTGAGGACACCACGCCGCCGGTGATGAAAATGTACCGCGCCATGGGATTTAACCTGTAGTGCCGCCGAATCGATTCGACGAGCGCGAAAAGCGAAATGCTGCCCCGCGCCTGTGTGTAAATTTAATTTCAGAAGCTCTTAGCGTAACTTGCATCGTACTCTTAAAGCCGTCTTTCAGCCCAAAGCCGGTCATCCACAGCTTTGCGCGGGTCGCCTGAACGCCGAAGGGCCGGTTTCCCGGCCCTTGGCTGCAAATCGTTATTTCGACTGCGGTACCTGCGGTCCCGCCGGTGCGGCGGGCGCCGCCGGTGGCGGCCCCTGCAGTTGCTTGAGCAGGCCGCCGCCTTCACTGCTGCCGATCGGCGCCGAGCCGGGTTTGGCCGGTGCGCTGGCCGGCGCCGACGGACCGCTGCCGCTCAAGATCGAGGTCGGCTTGCGGTCGACGCTAGCCAGGATCGACAGGATCAGGCTGGTGGCGAAGAACAGGCCGGCCAGGATCGCGGTCGCGCGCGTCAGCACATTGCCGGCGCCGCGGCTCGACATCACGCCGCCACCGCCGCCAATCCCGAGGCCGCCGCCTTCCGAGCGCTGCAACAGCACCACGCCGATCAGGGCGAGCACCAGCATCAGGTGGATGACGATAATAACTTGCTGCATAAGCCAAAAATCCGTTCAAACACCGCCACCCGGGCCAACGGCCCCCGGCGACTCCGCGACGCTATATAGTCATTCGTGCGACCTTTGTCCGAAAATCGGGACCCGATTTTCAGGATCGCGCGCTGTATATAGGAATTCGCCGCGGTCTCTACACGATAGTTCGGTCGATTTCCACCCACTGCGCCGGGCTCGGGACCGGCCGTGGCCGCCTCCTCATCCGATCGCCCGCTTAGCGGTAAACCGCGGCAATTCCAAGGAAATCGGCTGCTTTCAGGCTGGCGCCGCCGACCAGGGCGCCATTGACGTCCGGGATGGTCAAGAGCTCGCCGGCATTGCCGGGTTTAACCGAGCCGCCATAGAGGATGCGGATGCCGGCGCCCTGCCCGGCGTAGCGCCCGTTCAGGCGTTCGCGGATGAAGGCGTGGACCTGCGCGACATCGGCCGGCGTCGGGGTCAGTCCGGTTCCGATCGCCCAGACCGGCTCATAGGCGATCACCAGATTGGCCGGGGTGCCGCCGTCCGGCAGCGAGCCGGCGAGCTGGCCGCCGACGATATCGAGGGTCTGGCCGGCTTCGCGCTGGGCTTGCGTCTCACCGACGCAGACGATGGCGACAAGCCCCGCCCGCCAGGCCGCCTCGGCCTTGGCCTTCACATCGGCGTCACTCTCATGGTGGTCGGCGCGGCGCTCGGAATGGCCGACAATGACGGCGGCCGCCCCGGCATCGGCCAGCATTTCGGCTGAAATATCGCCGGTATGGGCGCCCGAAGCCTTGGCGTGGCAGTCTTGGCCGCCAACCTTAAGCGCTGATCCGGCCGCTGCCGTCGCAAAGCCCGCGATCAGGGTCGCCGGCGGGCAGATCATCAGATCGGCGGCGCCGACGTCGCTAGCGCCGGCCGCGATCTTGCCGAACTCAGCCGCCGAGGCGGCCAATCCGTTCATTTTCCAGTTGCCCGCGACCAGCGGGCGAATTCGCTGCTGCCATCCGTCTCAGCCCCTTTATCGGCTTCAGTGTCGGGTTGCGGTTACCAGAGCCCCCCGGCCTGCGCCATAGTGTCCCTGTGTCGCGCCCGCAGCCGCGCCGATCCCTCTGGCGTTGCAAGGAGTTGGCTCGCTCCCTATAAGGGCGCGGCCAGCCCTTCAAGTCCAGCCGGCCGATCCGGACGAAGAAAAAAGAGAACGCAACGCCCATGCTCCGCGGTATCCACAAAGCCACGTCCACCTGGGTCGGTAAGGCCATTATGGCCGTGATCATGGGGTTCTTGATCATCAGCTTCGCGATCTGGGGCATCGGCGACATTTTCCGCGGCTTTGGCCAGAACGAAGTCGCCAAGATCGGCGGCACCGAAATCTCGATCGAACAGTTCCGCGCAGTACTACACCGAGAAGCTGCAGCAGCTCAGCCAGCGGCTACGCCGGCCGATTTCGCCGGCCCAAGCGCGCGCGCTCGGCATCGACCGGCAATTGCTCGGTCAGTTGATCGCCGAAACCACGCTCGACGAACAGGCCAAGCAATTGCGCCTCGGCCTGTCCGACAAAGAGATCGCCAAACGGATCAAGAGCGACCCGAACTTCTGGGGACCGGACGGCAAATTCAGCCCGCTCGCGCTTTACGAGGTCATCCGCCAGGCCGGCTTCAACGAACCGCGTTATGTCGCCGAGCAGCGCCATGTGATGCTGCGCCGTCAGATCGCCCAGACCGTCAGCGGCGAAATGCCGGTGCCGAAGACGATGCTGCAGGTGATCGACCAATACCAAAACGAAAAACGCGCGATCGATTATATCGCGCTGACCGCGGCGCAAGCCGGCGACATTCCGGCGCCGACGCCCGAGCAACTGACGAAATATTTCGACGACCACAAGGTGCTGTTCCGCGCGCCGGAATACCGCAAGATCACGCTGCTGTCGTTGACGCCGGCCGAACTCGCCAAGCCGGACGAGGTGTCGGATGCCGACGCCAAGAAGTTCTATGAACCGCGCAAGGACGAATACGGCACGCCGGAAAAGCGCGAAGTGCACCAGATGGTGTTCCCGAAGCCGGAAGACGCCGCCACCGCCCGTGAAAAAATTCTCAAGGGCACGAGCTTTGCCGATATGGCCAAAGAGCGCGGCATGAAGCCGTCCGACACCGATCTCGGCATCGTCACCCAGGCTCAGATCATCGATCCGGCGGTCCGCAAGGCCGCATTCGCATTGAAGTCCGGCGAAATCAGCGAGCCGGTCAAGGGCACCTTCGGCACCGTACTGTTGCAGGTCGGCAAAATCGAACCGGGCGTCACGAAAACCTTCGACGATGTGAAGGCCGAGATCAAACGCAGCCTGGCCGAGGAACGCGCCAAAACCGAAATCGACAATCTGCGCGACAAGATCGAGGACGAGCGTGCCGCCGGCTCGACGCTGGCCGAGACCGCCAAGAAGCTTAACCTCAAGGCCGTCACTATCCCCGCCGTCGACCGCTCCGGCCGCGGCCCCGACGGCAAGCCGGTCGCCGGCCTGCCGAAGACACCGGACGTTGTCGCCTCCGCTTTCGCCAGCGATGTCGGCGTCGATAACGAAGCGCTGCGGCTGCCGAACGGCGGCTATCTGTACTACGACGTTACCGGCATCACGCCGTCGCACGAGCGCAAGCTCGACGAGGTCAAGGACAAGGTGACGAAAAACTGGCGCGATGACGAGATCGCCAAGCGCCTCAAGGCCAAGACCGACAAGATGCTGGCCGACCTGAAAGGCGGCGCGACGCTCGCCAAGGTGGCGGCCGATAACGGGCTCAAGGTCCAAACTGCCGTCGACCTGCAACGCGGCAAGCCGGCTGGCTTCCTGCCGGGCAAGGTTGGCGCTGCTGCGTTCAAGACCGCCAAGGACGAAGCGGGTGCGTCCGATGGCGACAAGCCCGGCGAGCGTTACGTCTATGTCGTGACCAAGGTGACCGATCCGAAGTTCGACGCCAATGCCGCGCCGGCCAAGGCGATGGCCACGCAAATGGAAAACTCCTACGCCGACGATATCATCGGCCAATATATCGGCCGCGTCGAAAACGATATCGGCGTGTCGATCAATCAGGCGGCGCTCAACCAGGTTCTTGGCGGCTCCACCAACAACTAAACCGTACATAACGACAATGCAGATCGAGCCGACCGACAGCGCTTTCGCGGAACGCTACGACCGCGGAGAAGCGCAGGTGGTGTGGACCACCTTGGTCGCCGATCTGGAAACGCCGGTTTCGGCTTTTCTGAAAGTCGGCCGGCGGCAAGCCGCTCAGCTTTCTGCTTGAGTCGGTGGAAGGCGGCGCGGTGCGCGGCCGCCATTCGATCATCGGCATCGAGCCCGATCTGGTCTGGCGTGCCCAAGGCACCAAGGCCGAAATCAACCGGACGGCGCGCTTGAAGCCGGACGCCTTTACGCCCTGCCCCGAACCGCCTTTGTCGGCGCTGCGGTCGCTGATCGCCGAAAGCCGCATCGAGCTGCCCGACAGCCTGCCGCCGATGGCCGCCGGCGTGTTCGGCTATCTCGGCTACGACACCGTCCGGCTGATGGAAGATTTGCCGGAGCCCAATCCCGATCCGATCGGCATTCCCGATGCGGTGATGCTGCGGCCGACGCTGATCGTGGTGTTCGACGCGGTCAAGGATTCGATCACGGTGGTGACGCCGGTGCGGCCGGAGCCCGGCGTTGATGCCAAGGCCGCGCTGGCGCGCGCGACCGAACGGCTGTCGTCGATCGTCGATGCAGCTCGACAAGCCGCTCGATAAATCACTGGCCGAATACGACGAAGGGCCGCTCGACGTGCCGCCGGACTCCAACACCACGCCGGACGAATACAAAGCGATGGTGCTCAAGGCCAAGGACTACATCGCCGCCGGCGATGCCTTCCAGATCGTGCTGGCGCAGCGTTTCGAATCGCCGTTCACGCTGCCGCCGTTCTCGCTGTATCGCGCGCTGCGCCGGACCAATCCCTCGCCTTATCTTTACTTCCTCGACTTCGGCACCTTCGCAGTCGCCGGCTCGAGCCCGGAAATTCTGGTGCAAGGTGCGCGGGCGATGTCGTCGACCATCCGCCCGATCGCCGGCACCCGCCCGCGCGGCGCAACCCCGCACGAAGACAAGGCGCTGGAAGAGGAACTGCTGGCCGATCCAAAAGAATGCGCCGAGCATCTGATGCTGCTCGATCTCGGCCGCAACGATGTCGGCCGCGTCGCGTCGATCGGCTCCGTCAAGGTCACCGACCAGTTTTTCGTCGAGCGCTACAGCCACGTCATGCACATCGTGTCCAACGTCGAGGGCAGGCTCGATCCGAAATACGACGCGCTCGATGCGCTGGCCGCCGGATTTCCGGCCGGCACCGTCTCGGGCGCGCCCAAGGTGCGCGCGATGGAAATCATCGACGAACTGGAAAAAGAAAAGCGCGGGCTTTACGCCGGCTGCGTCGGTTATTTTTCCGCCGCCGGCGAGATGGACACCTGCATCGTGCTGCGCACCGCCTGGTGAAAGACGGCAAGATGTATGTCCAGGCCGGCGCCGGCATCGTCGCCGATTCAAATCCGCAAGCCGAGCAGCAGGAATGCGTCAACAAGGCCAAGGCGTTGTTCCGCGCGGCCGAGGAAGCTCGGCGTTTCGCCAGCGCAGTCAAGCGCGGGCAATGAGGCCCCACAGGAGCACGCCGAGATGAGCCACGATCACGATCATCCCCACGACCACGAACCGGCCTGGAAGCATGACGGCGTCAAGGTCATCCCCGGCCATTCGCTCGACGGCAACACCGCGCAGACCCCCGGCATGGACCGCAAGGCGGCGATCAATTTCGCCCGCGTCGGCGCGCAGAAGATCTGGGCCGGCACGGTCGCAATCCAGCCCAACGCCAAGACCGGCGCGCACCACCACGGCGCGCTTGAAAGCGTGATCTACGTGCTGCGCGGCAAGGCCCGGATGCGCTGGGGCGAGCATCTCGAATTCACCGCCGAGGCCGGCCCCGGCGATTTCATCTTCATTCCGCCTTACGTGCCGCATCAGGAAATCAATGGCAGTGTGCGATGAAGCCGCTCGAATGCGTGGTGATCCGTTCGGACAACGAGGCGGTGGTGGTCAATCTCGACATCGAGCCAGCCGAAAAGCCGGAAAGCGTTGCCTGGGTCGACCCGATCCATAAGGCCTGAGCGACGCCCGACCAGCGCCGGTCCGCCGCTTGCCTTGACCCAACCTTGCCCCAACCTTGACCCTCTTGGGCCCCCGTCTTAAGACCTTGAACGGGCTTTAAAACATGATCCTTCTGATCGACAATTACGACAGTTTCACCTTCAACCTGGTCCATTACCTGGGCAGCTTGGGGGCGGACGTCGTTGTCCATCGCAATGACAAGATTTCGGTCGGCGAGGTCATGGCGCTCGAGCCCGAGGGCATCGTGCTGTCGCCCGGTCCCTGCACCCCGAACGAGGCCGGCATCTGCCTCGATCTGATCGCGCAAGCCTCGGCCACTATTCCGATTTTCGGCGTCTGCCTCGGCCATCAGGCGATCGGCCAGGCGCTCGGCGGCAAGGTCGTGCGTGCGCCGCAGATGGTGCATGGCAAAGTGTCGACGCATCCGCCACGAGGCCTCCGGCGTGTTTCACGGCATCAACGGCCCATTCCAGGCGACCCGTTATCATTCACTGCTCGTCGAGCGCGCCGGCCTGCCTGCAACGCTCAAGGTCAATGCCGAGACCGACGACGGGCTGATCATGGGCATGGCGCATGAGCACCTGCCGCTGCACGGCGTGCAGTTTCATCCCGAGAGCATCGCCTCCGAGCACGGCCATCTGATGCTGAAGAATTTCCTCGATATCGCCAAAGCCTGGAACGCTGCGCAGGGGCGCATTCCTGAGCGTCAACCACAAGCGGCGACAAGCCGCGCCGCATCCGCCATACATTCGCCGACCCATCTGGCGAGCTGAGGGAGAACGCCGTGGCCGACGATTTCAAGACGATCATCGCCAAGGTTGCGACCGGCGACAGCCTGACCCGCGACGAAGCCGCTGACGCATTCAACCGCATGATGTCGGGCGAAGCCACGCCGTCGCAGATGGGCGGGTTGCTGATGGCGTTGCGCGTGCGCGGCGAAACCGTCGACGAGATCACCGGCGCGGTCACCACCATGCGCGCCAAGATGCTGGGCGTGAAAGCGCCGGCCGACGCCGTCGATATCGTCGGCACCGGCGGCGACGCCTCCGGCTCCTACAACATCTCGACCTGCGCCGCCTTTATCCTGGCCGGCTGCGGCGTGCCGGTCGCCAAGCACGGCAACCGCGCGCTGTCGTCGAAATCAGGCTCGGCCGACGTGCTGGCCGCCCTCGGCGTCAATATCGAATTGAAGGCCAATCAGATCGACGGCTGCATCGCCAAGGCCGGCATCGGCTTCATGTTTGCGCCGGCGCATCATCCGGCGATGAAAAACGTCGGTCCGACCCGGGTCGAACTCGGCACCCGCACCATCTTCAACCTGCTCGGGCCATTGTCGAATCCGGCCTCGGTCAAGCGCCAGATGATCGGCACGTTCTCCCGCCACTGGGTCGAACCGATGGCGGAGGTGCTGCGCAATCTCGGCTCGGAGAGCATCTGGGTCGTACACGGTTCGGACGGCCTCGACGAGATCACCACGACCGGCACGACCACCGTCGCCGAATTGAAGGACGGCACCATCCGCAGCTTCGAGGTCTCACCGGAGGATGCCGGACTGCCGCGCGCCAAGCCGGAGGCGCTCAAAGGCGGCAACGCCGATCACAATGCCAAGGCGCTGCTTGATGTCCTCAAGGGCAAGAAGAGCGCGTTCCGCGACATCGCCATCCTCAATACGGCGGCCGCCTTGATCGTCGCCGGCAAGGCTAGCGGACCTGAAGGAAGGTGCGCAGCTTGCCGCCAAGTCGATCGACAGCGGCGAAGCCGAAGGCCGGCTCGACCGGTTGATCGCGGTGTCATGCGGGCTGAATGGAACCGATGACTCGATATTCTCGAAAAAGATCGAAGCCTATAAGCGCGACGAGATCGCCGCCGCCAAGCGCGAGCGTTCGCTGGCTGAGCTTGAAAGCGCGGCCAAGGCCCTGCCGCCGCCGCGTGGCTTCCTGCGCGCGATCGAGGCCAAGATCGCCGCCGATCGAGTACCGCGCTGATCGCCGAGATCAAGAAGGCGAGCCCGTCGAAGGGCCTGATCCGCGCCGATTTCGATCCGCCAGCGCTGGCCAGGGCCTACGAGGCCGGCGGCGCGACCTGCCTGTCAGTGCTGACCGACGGGCCATCGTTCCAGGGCAAGCCGGAGTTTCTAACCGCGGCGCGCGATGCCACGGCGCTGCCGGCGTTGCGCAAAGATTTCATGTTTGAGCCTTATCAGGTGGTCGCAAGCGCGTGCCTGGGGCGCCGACTGCATTCTGATCATCATGGCGGCGCTCGATGACACTGCTGCGGCGGATATCGAAAGTGCCGCTTTTTCAATGGGCATGGACGTGCTGGTTGAAGTTCATGCAGAAGATGAACTTGAGCGCGCCCTGCGTTTGCGCTCGCGGATGATCGGCATCAACAACCGCGACTTGCGCACCTTCGAGACGTCACTGACCAACAGCGAGCGGCTAGCCCCGCTGGTCCCGAAGGACCGGGTCGTGGTGGCGGAAAGCGGGATCTACACCGCCGACGATCTGGCCCGCCTCGGCCGCGTCGGCATCTCGACATTCCTGATCGGCGAGAGCCTGATGCGCCAGCCCGACGTGACCGCGGCCACCCGCGCCCTGCTCGCCAAAGACGGCAAGCCTGCCAATCACGCCGCGGCGGAGTAACGACCATGGCGAAAAAGCCGGCCCCAAAGGCCAGACCGCGGCCAAGGCAAAACCAAAGGCCGGCGCCAAACAGGTCATGCCGCAGCTCAGCCATATCGACCACGCGGTCAGGCGCACATGGTCGACGTCTCGGCCAAGAGCCAAACCGAACGGGTCGCGGTTGCCGAGGGCAAGGTCATCATGCGCAAGGAAACCCTCGATCTGGTGATCGAAGGCAATGCGCTGAAAGGCGACGTGCTGGGCGCGGCGCGGCTTGCCGGCATCATGGCGGCCAAGCGCACCCACGGCCTGATCCCGCTGTGCCATCCGCTGCCGATCACCAAGGTCGAGATCGACATCAATCCGGAACACAGCCTGCCCGGCTTTCTGGTGCAGGCGACTGTCAAGGTCACCGGCCAGACCGGTGTCGAGATGGAAGCGCTGGTGGCGGTTTCGATCGCGTGCCTGAACGATCTACGACATGGTCAAGGCGGTCGAACGCGGCATGCAGATCGAAGGCATTCGCCTGTTGGAAAAAAGCGGCGGCAAATCCGGTCACTACAAAGCAGACGCATGATCCCGAAAAGTGGGAACCGGTTTTCGGATGACATCATGCGCAAGAGAAGAAGCTAAGCTCATGGCCTTGATGCCGGTTGCCGAAGCTCTCGCCCGCGTGCTGGCCGATGCGGCGGCGCTGCCGGCGGAGGATGTCGCCCTGGACGAAGCGCGCGGCCGTGTGCTGGCCGCCGACATGGCCGCCTTGCGCACGCAGCCGCCGGACGCGGTCTCGGCGATGGACGGCTACGCGGTGCGCGCCGAAGATGTCACGCAGGCGCCGGTGACGCTGACGCTGATCGGCGAAGTCGCGGCAGGCCATCCGTTCGACGGCGCGGTCGGCGCCGGACAAGCCGCGCGTATCTTCACCGGCGGCGTGATGCCCGATGGCGCCGACACCGTCGTGATCCAGGAGTTGACCGAACGCGACGGCGACAAGGTCACGATCCAGAAAGCCACGCGCCAAGGGCCGCAATGTCCGCGCCAAGGGCATCGACTTCAGCCAAGGCGAAACACTGCTGACCAAAGGCCGCGTGCTGACCGACCGCGACCTGATGTTGGCCGCCGCGATGAACTACCCGACGGTGCGCGTCACCGGGCGTCCGAAAGTGGCGGTGCTCGGCACCGGCGACGAACTGATCATGCCCGGCAATCCGCTTGGACCCGGCGAGATCGTCTATTCGAACGGCTTTGCGCTGACCGCGCTGGCGCAGCGCGAAGGGGCGGCCGCCGCCGATCTCGGGATTGCCCGCGACAGGGTTGACGACATCGTTGCCGGCGTGCGGCGGGCGCGCGACGCTGGCGCCGATATTCTGGTCACCACCGGCGGCGCCTCGGTCGGCGACCACGACTTGGTGCAGCGCGCGCTGGCCGCCGAAGGCCTCGATTTGTCGTTCTGGCGGGTGGCGCTGCGCCCCGGCCGGCCGATGATGCACGGCCGTTTAGGCGCAATGCATGTGCTCGGCCTGCCCGGCAATCCGGTGTCGTCTTACGTTTGCGCGTTCCTGTTCCTGGTGCCGCTGATCCGCCAATTGTCGGGCCGAGGCGATGTCGAACCGGTGCCGGAGCAGGCCCGGCTCGGCTGCGATCTTCCGGCCAATGACGAGCGCGCCGACTATCTGCGCGCCACCTTGCAGCAGGGTCCGGACGGCCCGGTAGCGACCCCGCTGCCGGCCCAGGACAGTTCCCTGATGGCGCCTTTGGCCAAGGCCGACTGCCTGGTGATTCGGCCGCCGCACGCCCCGGCGGCGCCAGCCGGTTCACACTGCGTCATCCTTAAGCTCGCCCTTTAGCGGCCTTTCGCATTGTTCACGTCAAATTAAATGGTTGCGGAACACATATCGAACAGATAGTGTTCGTTCATGATTTGTTTCGAGCCGGAACCTGGTTTAGACGCAAAGGCACCCCGAACCCCGCAGGCTGTACCAGCCCAACCGGTTCGAACGCTGTTTGCGGCTCCTGGGGCCCGGCTGAGACGGGGGAAAACCAGATGCTGACCCGTAAACAGTTTGAATTGCTGCGCTTCATCCACGAGCGCCTGACCGAATCCGGGGTGCCGCCGTCATTCGACGAGATGAAGGACGCGCTCGACCTGCGCTCCAAATCGGGCATTCACCGGCTGATTACGGCGCTGGAAGAGCGCGGTTTCATCCGCCGGCTGGCCAACCGGGCCCGCGCCATTGAGGTCATCAAGCTGCCCGAACTCGGTCGCTCACGGGATTTCCGGTGGCGTGGTCGCCGGCCGTTCGCGCGGCTTTAATCCGAGCGTGATCGAGGGCGATCTCGGCCGCGGCCGCGCGCCGGTCAGGGACGACGATGACGACGACGATAACAGCCGGCCGATTTCGGTGCCGGTGATGGGCCGGATCGCCGCCGGTACGCCGATCGAGGCGATTCAGACCCGCAGCCACGTCATCAACATGCCGGCCGAATTGCTGTCGACGGGCGAGCATTTCGCGCTCGAAGTGCGCGGCGACTCCATGATCGAGGCCGGCATTCTCGACGGCGATATCGCGCTGATCCGGCGCACCGAGTCGGCCGACACCGGCGACATCGTGGTGGCGCTGATCGACGACGAGGAAGCAACCCTGAAGCGCTTCCGCCGCCGTGGTGCCTCGATTGCGCTGGAGCCGGCCAACCCGGCTTACGAGGTTCGCATCCTGCCGCCCAACCGCGTCCGTATTCAGGGCAAGCTGGTGGCAATGTTCCGGCGCTACTAGTCGCCCGCCTCGAGATCCTCGACCTTTGGCGTGGCATCAGGCGTTGACGGATGGCGCCTGCGCTGTTGCGGCGCCCGATAAGCCCGCGCCCAGGGTCGGTCGAAACCGGCTGGATGCGCCACGCGCTGCTCAAATGGCGCGCCCTGTCCGGCGCCATACAACGCGGTCGCGCCGTGGCTGCGCCAGGCCGGCCGGTCGATCAGCAAAGCCTTGCAGCCGCCATCGGTGTCGCCGTCGCGACGCAGCGGGTTTTCGCGCGGGCTGACGACCACGGCGGCGCGCGCGCAGTCTTCCTCGAACGCTTCGGCCTCGCCCGCGAAAGCCACCAGCCGGCCATCGGCGAGCTTGGCGGTGCAACCGATGGCGTCGCAGCGCACGCCATCGGTTAAACTCTTGTCCCTGGCATCGCGCGGGTCGCCATCGGCGGCAAGCCAATCCTTGACCGCGAAGCGGTCGCGGCCGGTGTGCAGGAAGGTTAGCCGGCCGTCGCCACCGCGCACGGCGGCGACCTGACCATCGCCTGATAGCAGCACATCCGGGCGCGGCGCGTTAAGCGCCCACAGACCGGCAACAACGACCAGCACCGCCCCGCTCCAACGCAGCGGCGTGCGCAACAGGCAAATCAGCAGCAGTCCCAATGTGACGACAATCAGCGGTCCGACGTCGAAGGCCGCCATGTGACCGACCGAGCCCGGCAGGCTGGTGACCCATTGTGCCACGCCAATCATCCAGTCGATGCCGGCGCCCATCAGCCGCCAGAATACGGCGTCAAAGCCGAACGGCATTGTCAGCACGCCGAGCAAGCCCATCGGCATCACCACCACCGACACCACCGGCATCGCCAACAGATTGGCCAGCACGCCATAAGGCGCGACGCGGTGAAAGTGATAGGCGGCGTAAGGCGTGGTCGCGAGCCCGGCGACCAGTGAAGCCAGCACCAGGCCGGCGATCTCGCGTCCGCCCCACATCGCTGCGCGCGCGCCGGCCGACGGTTCGCCATCGCTGCGCCATTGCGGCACGCCGTGTCTGAAAGCCGGCGATCAACGCCATCGTTGCCGCAAACGACATCTGGAAACTCGGATGCAGCACCGATTGCGGTGCTATCAGCAACACAATGAAAGCCGCGATCGCCAAAGTGCGAAAGGTGATCGCCTGGCGGTCGGCCATGACGCCGGCGAGCACAATCGCGATCATGATGAAACTGCGCTGGGTCGAGACGCTGGCGCCCGACATCAACAGATAAAACGCGGCGGCGAACAAGGCGGCGAGCGCCGCCCATTTTTTGATAGGCTTGGTGATCGCCAGTGACGGCACCAAAGCGAGGCCCGCGCGCACAGCGAAGAACATGATGCCGGCGACCAATGCCATGTGAAAGCCGGAGATCGCCAGCACGTGGGCCAGGCTCGAGACATAAAACGCGTCGCGCACGTCCTGCGAAATGGCGTTGCGTTTGCCCGTGATCAGCGCCGAGGCAATCGAACCGCGGTCGCCCGGCAGTATGCTGTGAATGCGGTTGTTAATGCCTTCGCGCAATCCGTCGATGAATGACGCATAACGCAGCCATAGACTTTGCGCCGATGGCGGCGGCTCGGTCTTGATCTTGCCGAGCACATAGCCGGAGCCGCCGATCCGTTGGAAATACATGTCGCGCGCGAAGTCGTAGCCGCCCGGCCGTAGCGGCTGCAGCGGCGGCGACAGATGCGCTTTGAACGCGACAAACTGGCCGACCGCCGGCGCGGTCCCTTTACGCACCGCCACCCGCACGCGTTCCGGTTTTTCAACGATGCGCGGCGCTTCGAAGCGGCTGACCCGCACGACAATGCGGTCGCTGCGTTCGCGCTCCTCGCGGGCTTCGACAAAGCCCGAGACCTGCGCGCGCCAGGTCGATCTTTGCAGGACGGGATGCGCGACGCGCGCGGTCTGCAAGGTCGCGACGCAAAAGCCGGTGGCGACATGCCGCAACGGCCAGCGCCAGCGGAAAGCCGAAGGGCCGCCGCCGCGCCATGCACCGCGATGGCGATGGTGGCAAGCGCCAGGCCTGATGCCGCCCACCAGGCCGGCTCGCGGTCGGCGGCGAAATAGAGTGCGATGCCGCTGCCGAAGGCGACCGGCAGCCAGGGCAGCAACCGGCCGGGGGCGACCTCCGATAGGGCCCATTCCGACAAAGCGCGCCGGCCGCGAAGGCTTAAAGCGGGCAGCCAATCGGGGACAGCGAGCCCGCCGCGCCGGCCGGCGTCCTCGACATCCCAAGGCGCAACCTTTGTCTTTGGGTCGTCCGGAGCCACCGCGCATCGCCCCCAACGCTGACACAACCGGACGGCATGGTACTGCTATCGTCGGTTGCATCTAGGGGAACGGTTGTGAACGGATCAGTCGCGCCCTACTTCGCCATTTCCTTGGCGTAAGTGTCGCGCAGGCCGATGGTGCGGGTGAACACCAATTTGTCCGGCGACGATTCCTTGTCGAGGCAGAAATAGCCCTGGCGCTCGAACTGCACCGGCTGTTCGATCTGGGCGTCCGCCAAAGCCGGTTCGAGCCGGGCGTCGCTCAAGACTTCAAGCGAGTCCGGATTGATCTCGGCGGCAAATTTCTCGGCGTCCGCGCTCGGATTGGGGTCGGCAAACAGCGGATTGTAAATCCGCACCTCGGCCGGAATGGCATGCTCGGCCGAGACCCAATGGATGGTCGCCTTGACCTTGCGGCCGTCCGGCGAATTGCCGCCCTTGCTCGCCGGATCGTAGGTGCAGCGCAGTTCGACTACCTCACCAGCAGCGTTCTTCACCATCTCGCGGCAGGTGACGAAATAGGCGTAGCGCAGGCGCACTTCGCGGCCGACCGACATGCGGAAGAATTTCTTCTCCGGCACCTCCATGAAGTCGTCGCGCTCGATGTAAAGCTCGCGCGTGAACTTGATCTTGCGGCGAGCCGGCGCGCCTCATCGTCGGGATGATTGACGGCGTCGAGTTCCTCGACCTGCCCTTCCGGATAATTCTCGATGACGACTTTCAGCGGCTTGAACACCGCCATGCGGCGCAGCGCGGTCTTGTTGAGCGCCTCGCGCACCGAGAAGTCGAACATGCCGGCATCGACCTGGCTGTTGGCTTTCGACACGCCGACGCGCTTGATGAAATCGCGGATAGCTTCCGGCGGCACGCCGCGGCGGCGGAAACCAGCAATCGTCGGCATGCGCGGGTCGTCCCAGCCGGCGACATATTTGCCACGCACCAGACCGGTCAGAATGCGCTTCGACAACAGCGTATGGGTGATGTTCAGCCGCGCCATTTCGTACTGATGCGGCTTCGACGGCACGTCGAGGTTCTCGATGAACCAGTCGTAGAGCGGCCGGTGATCCTCGAATTCGAGCGTGCAGATCGAGTGCGTGATGCCTTCGATCGCATCCGACTGGCCGTGCGCGAAATCGTAGCTCGGATAGATCTTCCAGGTGGTGCCGGTGCGCGGATGCGGCGCGTGGATGATGCGGTAGAGCACCGGGTCGCGCAGGTTGATGTTGCCCGACGCCATGTCGATCTTGGCGCGCAGCACGCGGGCGCCGTTGTCGAATTCGCCGGCTTTCATGCGGGCGAACAGGTCGAGGTTTTCCTCCACGCTGCGATCGCGGAACGGGCTTGGGCTTGCCCGGCTCGGTCAGGGTGCCGCGGTTGGCCCGCATTTCTTCCTGGCTCTGGTCGTCGACGTAAGCCTTCCCGGCTTTGATCAGGTCGACCGCCCAGCCATAGAGCCGGTCGAAATAATCCGAGGCAAAGAACAGGTTCTTGCCCCAGTCGAAGCCGAGCCAGCGCACGTCGCGCTCGATGGCGTCGATATATTCCTGCTCTTCCTTGGCCGGATTGGTGTCGTCGAAACGCAAATGACAGCGACCGCCGAATTCCTCGGCGATGCCGAAATTCAGGCAGATCGCCTTGGCGTGGCCGATATGCAGATAGCCGTTCGGCTCCGGCGGGAACCGGGTCACAACCTGCTTGACGCGGCCAGCCTTGAGATCGCCGGACACGATGTCGCGGATAAAATCGAGGCCGGGTTCGTTGGCTGCCGGGCCGGCTGCTGTCTTGTCGTCTGTCGCCATGCTTCTTCGACCTTCGGATCGCCTTGTCGGCGGGGCCTATGGCATGACGTGGCGCCCGCCTCAATGTCAAATGCGCTCTCGCATTTCGCGGCATTTGTGGTACAGGGCGCGCAATGAGCACGCCCGTCGTCACCCGTTTCGCCCCGTCCCCCACCGGCTTCCTCCATATCGGCGGCGGCCGCACCGCGCTGTTCAACTGGCTCTATGCCCGCCGCTTCGGCGGCAAGATGCTGCTGCGGATCGAGGATACCGACCGCGAGCGGTCGACTGACGCCGCCATTGCCGCCATTATCGACGGGCTGAAATGGCTCGGCCTCGATTGGGACGGCGAGATCGTGTTCCAGTATTCCCGCGCCGCGCGCCACCGCCAGGTCGCCGAAGAGCTGCTGGCCGCCGGCAAGGCCTATCGCTGCTACGCCTCGCCGGAGGAACTCACCGCCATGCGCGAGGCCGCCCGCAAGGAAGGCCGCTCCAAGCTCTACGACGGCCGCTGGCGCGACCGCGACCCGTCCGAGGCCCCGGCTGGCATCAAGCCGGTGATTCGCCTGAAAGCGCCGCTAACCGGCGAGACGGTGATCGAGGATCAGGTCCAGGGCCGCGTCACCTGGCAGAACGCCGACCTCGACGATCTGGTGCTGCTGCGCTCCGACGGCAATCCGACTTACATGCTGGCCGTGGTGGTCGACGACCACGACATGAACGTCACCCACATCATCCGCGGCGACGACCATCTCACCAACGGCGCGCGCCAGAAACATATCTACGAGGCGCTCGGCTGGGACGTGCCGACGATGGCGCATATCCCGCTGATTCACGGGCCGGACGGTTCCAAACTGTCCAAGCGCCACGGCGCGCTCGGCGTCGATGCCTATCGCGCCATGGGCTATCTGCCGGCGGCGATGCGCAATTATCTGGTGCGGCTGGGCTGGGCCCATGGCGACCAGGAAACATTTTCGACTGAGGAAATGATCGCGGCCTTCGACCTGCCCGCGATCGGCCGATCGCCGGCGCGGTTCGATTTTGCCAAGCTCGCCAACCTCAACGGCCACTACATCCGCGCCACCCCTGACGCCGACCTGATCGGCATGCTGGAAGGTCTGCTGCCGCACATCGCCGGCGGCGAGGCGCTGGCGGCCAAAATGACGCCGGAACTGCGCGACAAGCTGCTGGCCGCCATGCCGGGCCTCAAGGAACGCGCCAAAACCCTGATCGAACTTTTCGAGGCCTCTCGTTTTTTGTGGGCCGATCGGCCACTGGAGATCAATGCCGCGGCCAAGGTGCTGCTCACTGCCGAGGCCAAGGTTCTGGTCGCCGGGCTGGTGCCGCAGCTCGAAACCGTAACCGAATGGACCGCTTCGGCGGTTGAAGCAGTGGTGCGCAGCTTCGCCGAAAGTTCCGCCGTCAAGCTCGGCGCGGTAGCCCAGCCGCTACGCGCCGCGCTGACCGGCAAGACCACCTCGCCGCCGATTTTCGACGTGCTGGCCGTGCTCGGCCGCGACGAAAGCCTGGCGCGGCTGCGCGACCAAGCCGGCTGACCTGCCATGCGATCCAGCGGTCGAATCTCCGGCAAATTCCCGGAATTTTGACGCTAAAATTGCACGATAATTCCTACAACCATGCCTATATAGCCGTCACGCTCAGTCTTTGCTCTATCTTGCAGCGCACACACGAATGGGCTACCCAAATCGAGGTCGGCAGCCAGTTCTGCCGCGCTTCCGGCCCACTTGCTTTCCGCGAATTGCTTCGCCCGCTCCAAATCCGAGGGCTCGACCATGGACGCCAAAACCAACGCCGCCAAAGCAACCGGCTCGATTTCAGTCGGCAACAAGAACTGGGATTTCCCGGTCTATAAGGGCACCATCGGCCCGGACGTGCTCGACATCGCCAAGCTCTATGGCGAGAGCGGCATGTTCACCTACGACCCCGGCTTTACGTCGACGGCAAGCTGCGAGTCCAAAATCACCTATATCGACGGCGATGAGGGCGTCCTGCTCTATCGCGGTTATCCGATCGAGCAGCTCGCCGAACACGGCGACTTCCTCGAGACCTGCTATCTCTTGCTGTACGGCGAACTGCCGACGCCGCAGCAGAAGGCCGATTTTGATTACCGCGTGACCCGTCACACGATGGTGCACGAGCAGATGAGCCGGTTCTTCCAAGGCTTCCGCCGCGACGCTCATCCGATGGCGGTGATGACCGGTTCGATCGGCGCGCTATCGGCATTCTATCACGACTCGACCGACATCGCCGATCCGACGCAGCGCATGATCGCGTCGATCCGCATGATCGCCAAGGTGCCGACTTTGGCCGCGATGGCCTATAAATATTCGGTCGGTCAGCCGTTCGTCTATCCGAAGAACGATCTCGACTATTCCACCAACTTCCTGCGCATGTGCTACGCGGTGCCGACCGAAGAGTTCAAACCGAACCCGGTGCTGGCCCGCGCGATGGACCGCATTTTCATCCTGCATGCCGACCATGAACAGAACGCCTCGACCTCGACGGTGCGTCTGGCCGGCTCGTCGGGCGCCAATCCGTTCGCCTGTATCGCTGCCGGTTGCGCCTGTCTGTGGGGCCCGGCGCATGGCGGCGCCAACGAAGCGGCGCTCAACATGCTCGCCGAAATCGGTTCGGTCGACCGCATTCCGGAATTCGTCAAGCGCGCCAAGGACAAGAACGATCCTTACCGCCTGATGGGCTTCGGTCACCGCGTCTACAAGAACTACGATCCCCGCGCCAAGATCATGCAGAAGACCTGCCACGAGGTCTTGACCGAGCTCGGCATCAAGGACGATCCGCTGCTCGACGTTGCGATGGAGCTGGAGCGCATCGCGCTGCACGACGAATACTTCATCGAGAAGAAGCTGTACCCGAACATCGACTTCTATTCGGGCATCACCTTGAAGGCGATGGGCTTCCCGACCACCATGTTCACCGTGCTGTTCGCGGTCGCGCGCACCGTCGGCTGGATCGCGCAGTGGAAGGAAATGATCGAGGACCCGAAGCAGAAGATCGGCCGTCCGCGTCAGCTCTACACCGGCGAGGTCAAGCGCGACTACACGCCGATCTCGCGGCGCAAGTAAGCGCTCGCTGCTTCAAACCGAAACGCAAAAGGGCGGCCGTAAGGCCGCCCTTTTCGCTTATTCGCACCTGTTGATTTTAACGCTTTAATTCGGCGCCGAGCCATTGCCATTGAGCTTCGGCGCGCTGGCGCCGTCATAGGCCCACTGCAAATAAACGCCGGCCCAGGTGAAGCCGCCGCCGAACGCCGCCAGCAACAATTTGTCGCCGGCCTTGAGCTTGGATTCGTAATCCCACAGGCAGAGCGGGATGGTGGCGTTGGTGGTGTTGCCGTATTTGTTGATGGTGACCATCACCTTGTCCATCGGCAGCTTCATGCGCTCGGCGGTCGACTCGATGATGCGCTTGTTGGCTTGATGCGGCACCAGCCAGTCGATCATGTTGCCTTGCAGGTTATTGCGCTTGAGGATTTCGCCGGCGACCTCGGCCATTCGGGCGATGGCGAATTTATAAACCGCCGCGCCTTCCTGATGCACGTAGTGTTGACGCAGCGCGACGCTCTCGGCCGAGGCCGGGATCCGGCTGCCGCCGGCTTTCTGATGCAGATGCACCCAGCCGGCGCCGTCGGAGCGGATCAGCGAATCCATGATGCCGAAGCCTTGCGTGCTCGGCTCCAGCAACACGGCGCCTGCGCCGTCGCCGAACAGCACGCAGGTAGCGCGGTCGGTGTAATCGATGATCGACGACATCTTGTCGGCGCCGACCACGATCACCTTGCGGGCGGTGCCGTTGGCGATGAATTGCGAGGCGATGGTCAACGAATAGAGAAACCCGGAACAGGCCGCCTGCACGTCGAACGAGCCGATGTCGCGAATCCCGACCATGTCGCAGATCAGATTGGCGGTCGACGGAAACTGCATGTCTGGCGTGGTGGTGGCGCAGATCAGAAGATCGATCTCGTCCGGCTTGGTACCAGTCTTTTCCAACAGGCCGCGCACCGCTTCCGCTGCCATATGCGAGGTGCCGAGCCCTTCGCCTTTGAGGATGTGCCGCTCTTTGATCCCGGTGCGCTCAGTGATCCAGGAGTCGGTGGTGTCAACCAACTCGGCCAGATCGGCGTTGGTCAAAAGGTCCGGCGGCACATAACCGTGAACGGCTGTGATCGAAGCGCGGGCGGGAAGTGTCACAGGCGGTTTTCCAGCGTGTTGGTTTGGACGGTCGGAAAATCTGACTAGCTTGCAGGCCGTCTTGAAAAGCCGCCCTGGCGCAAATCGGTCAAACAAGTCGCTCAAACTAGCGGTAAATTACGCCCTCTGCGAGGCGGGCGCCATCGTTACCCCGATGTTTTGGTTAAATCCCTGCCCTGCCATGCAAAATCAGGGCAGCGGCGCGCTCGCTCGGGGCCTCCCCACCAATATCCATCAGTCGATCGAGCCGGGCAAAGGCTTGCGTCTGGCGGCGGCGCTCCGGCGTGTCACCAAGCAGCGGAATCAAAGCATTGGCAAGTTTCTCAGGGCTGCAGTGCCACTGCAGGAATTCCGGCACGATGTTCTCGCCCAACACCAGATTGGCCAAAATCGCGCTATGGGCGCTGATCAAAAGGCTCCCGACCACAGCTTCCAGCGTCGATACGCGGTAAGCTGCCACCATCGGCACCCCGGCGAGCGCCAGCTCGAGCGTCGAGGTTCCCGACTTGGTCAGGGCCGCCCGTGCGGTCCGGAAGGCGGCGTCTTTTTCCGCGGCGTCCGTGACGATGCGCACCGGTACCGGCCAGGACGCGACCGCCTCCGCAACAGCGCCAGCGAGCCTTGGAACCGCCGGGACGACGACCTCGAGCGCATCGACACGGGCGGCGACCAGCCGCAACGTGTCGCCAAACATCGTCGCCATTCGGCGAATTTCGCCAGACCGGCTGCCTGGCAGCACCAGCAGCAAGGGCGGCTCGGCCAGCCGGCGCTGCGCTTCCTCAGGCGTGCCGGGGCGCAAGTCCACCACCCGCTCAGCCAAAGGATGGCCAACGAAGTCGGTCGGCGGGCCATGCAGCCGTTTCATGGCGTCGGGCTCGAACGGCAGCAGTGCCAGCACCCGGTCGACATAGCCGCGCATCGCTTTGGCCCGGCCCGGCCGCCAGGCCCAAACCGAGGGACAGACATAGTCGACGATTTTGATATCCGGCGCGCGGGCGCGGACCTTGCGCGCGACGCGATGGGTGAATTCCGGGCTGTCGATGATGACCAGCACATCCGGCTTGGCCGCGATTACCGCCTCCGCGGTTTCGGAAATCCGGCCGAGAATTTTGGGCAGGCTCCTGGCGATGGCGACGATGCCGACGATCGCCAGATCGCCGAGTGGAAACAGGCTCGGCACGCCCTCAGCGGCCATATGGCTGCCACCCACGCCGGACAGGCGTACCTGCCCCCCGGTCGCCCGTTTCAGCGCTGCGATCAGCGCGCCGCCGAGCCGATCGCCGGATTCCTCGCCGGCGACCAGAAAGATATGCGGGCCGCCGGCTTTGCTCGTGGTGCCCTCTGTCATGGTGCCGCGTCCGGCGGCATGCCGATCACGAAGACCTTGGCGCGATCGGCGGTCTGCGCCAGCCTGTCGGGCTCGGCCATGATGGTCGCGCCGCCGACGACGGCGATACCGGCCAAACCAGCGCGCGCCACATAGTCGACGGTCTGCGGTCCGATCGACGGCAAATCGAAGCGCCGATCCTGATGGGGCTTGGGCGCCTTGACCAGAACGCCGCTGCCGGCGCCGGCGCGGATCCGGCCATTGGCGCGCAATTGCGCGACGCGCTCCAGCATCTGGTCGGTGCCTTCGATTGCTTCGACTGCCAGAATGTGGCGGCCAGCAACCACAGCGGCCTGGCCGATGTCGAACGAGCCGGCGGCTTTGAGATAATCGAGCCCGAGCGCGATGTCGGCGCGGTCGAGATCGGACGGCACGATCCCGCCGAGCACGCCTTCCGGCACCAAAATTTCGGGCGCGACTTCGTGCGCGCCGCGCAGGTGAAATCCGTCCTGCTCCAACAGCCGGCTCATGCCGGTCAGCAGATGATTGTCGCCGCCGCGAAACGCCGCCAGCACCCGCGGCAACATGCTCAGGCCCTTGAGGTCGGGCCGGGTGTGCCAGATCGACGGCCGGATCAGCGCGCCGATCAACACCACGTCTCGGCAGCCGGCCGCGCGCGCCAGCCGCATGAATTTGCCGATCTGGCCGACATGCACCCAATGATGCGGATAGCGCTCAAGCCCGTTTGGATTGGCCGCACCATGGAGCGGAAACAGCACCACTTGCCGGCCGCGCGCCGCGACATAATCGGCGACCGCGAGAGGCAGACTGCCGCCGCCGCAAATCATGGCGAGCGGACCTTCCGGGCTCGACGGCGCCGCCGTGGTCATGTGTCGGTATCCGCCTCACCGCGCTTGACCGCCATCGTGAACGGCCGTTTGCCGGCGCGGATGAAATCGATGATGCCGCCGACCAGCGCATTCGAGGCATGAGCAGACGCCACCTGATCGATGCGGTCGCGGAACGCGCCATCGCCAAAGAACAGATCCTGGTAGGCCGCGCGCACGCCATGAATGTCGGCCTTCGACAAGCCGCGCCGGCGCATGCCGACGACGTTCAGACCGACCAGATAGGCCAGCGGTCCCTGCGCCATGCCGAACGGAATGACGTCCGCGCGCACGCCGCTTAAACCGACGATCATCGCGCCCTCGCCGATACGCACGAACTGGCGCACCGCGACATTGCCGCCGAACACGACTTTGTCGCCGACGGTGACATGGCCGCCGAGCATGGTGTTATTGGCGAACACCACGTTGTTGCCGACGGTGCAGTCGTGGCCGACGTGCGAGCCGACCATCAAGAAGCATTTGTCGCCGACCTGGGTCAGCCCATGGTCGTCTTCGGTGCCAGTATTCATGGTGACGTGTTCGCGAATGTCGCAATCGGCGCCGACCGTCAGCCGCGTCGGCCCGCCGCGATAGCTGAACGACTGTGGCGGCGATCCGAGCGACGCGAACGGATGAATGACCGTGCGCGGCCCGATCGTGGTGTGGCCGGTGACATTGACATGCCCGATCAGCCGGCAGCCGTCGCCGAGCGTGACATGAGCACCGACGGTACAATAAGCACCGACCTGTACGCCCGCGCCAAGCACCGCCCCGGCCTCGATCTTCGCCGAGGGATCAATCATCGTCTCGCTCATCGGTCGGAGATCATGGCGCCGAGTTCGGCTTCGGCCACCACCACGCCGTTGACCTTGGCGACACCCTTGTACCACCACATGGTCTTGCGGTTGTTTACCTTGTCCATGTGATACTCGATGGTATCACCTGGCAGCACCGGTTTGCGGAATTTGGCCTTGTCGATGGTCAGGAAAAACACCTGCTTCGGCTTGGTCGACGAGGTCGAGGCGATGCACAGCACGCCAGCCGTCTGCGCCATGCCCTCGATCATCAGGACGCCGGGAAACACCGGATTGCCCGGAAAGTGCCCCTGGAAATGCGGCTCGTTGATCGAGACGTTCTTGATGCCGATGCCATGCTCGTCGCCGCGAATATCGATCACCCGATCGACCAGCAGAAACGGATAGCGGTGCGGCAGCATTTGCAGCACAACGCCGATGTCGGCGGCTTCCAATTTTTTGACCACGTCATCCATCGTACCAATACTCACTCATCGGCGGCAGGTTTAGCGCCATTTTTGGGGCGCGCGAGACGCTCGAGCGCCATGATTTCACGGAACCACTGCTTCACCGGTTTTGCCGGGGTGCCGCCCCAGCGCGCGCCGGGTGGGACATTCCCGTTGACGTTGGAGGTTGCGGCCAGCTGCGCGCCCTCACCGATCGTCGCCAGATTATTGATGCCGGCGCGCGCGCCTAATACGACGAAATCTTCCAGCGTCGCGCTGCCGGAAATACCGGTCTGGGCGACCACCACGCAGTGCCGTCCGATACTGACATTGTGACCGACCTGCACGAGGTTGTCGATCTTTGTACCCTCGCCGATCACGGTATCGCGGATCGCGCCGCGGTCGACCGTGGTGCCGGCGCCGATTTCGACGTCGTCCTGGATAATGACCCGCCCGACCTGCGGCACCTTGAGGTGGCCGGCGCCGCTCATCACGAAGCCAAAGCCGTCCTGACCAATCTTGCAGCCGGGATGAATGATAACGCGATCGCCGATCAGTGCGTTGGTAACGACGGCGCCTGAACAGATCGCACTGTCGCGGCCGATCCGGACGTCGGTGCCGATTACCGCATTGGCGCCGATCACCGAGCCGCTGCCGATCTCGCAGCGCGGCCCGATGACCGCGCCTGGCTCAACCGTCACATCGTTTTCCAGCCGCGCGCTGGCATCGATATGCGCGCCGGTCACCGTGCCGGGTTCGGCCAGCGACGACGGCCGCAGCGCTTGCGGAAACAAAGCCCGCGCCACCTGCACGAAGGCCCGGTAGGGGTCGCGTACGACCAGCGCGGTCACCCGCTCCGGTAATTCCTTAGCCAGCGCATCACTGGTCAGGCAGGCGCCGGCATGGGTCTTTTCGGCGTCGCCGCTGAAGCGCTTGTTGTCAAAAAAACAGATATCGCGCGGCGACGCACGGTCGAGCGGCGCGACGTTGACAATGCGCCACGCCCGCGGCGCGGGCATGGTAGCACCGGTTAAGGTGACGATCTCATCGAGCGTGAGACCGTGCGTGTCGCGCAAAAATACCGGCTCGCTCATCCCGACAGTGCCGCGCCGTTAGAGTGATGAATTTGAAATCCTCCTAGGCCGAGGCCGGTTCATCCCGGCCAAACGCCGCGCGAACCTCGATTCCAAAATCACACACAAAACCAAGCCCAATGAGCGGGCCATTCCCATCCCGAATTGGTTCCGGGACGGGTCTTTTAAGGGGGCCTAATCCAAATCTGCGACGATTAGAACTTGGTGCCGCCGCTGAAGCGGAAGATCTGGGTCTTGTCGCAGATTTCGGCGCCAGCGAGGTTGGTGGCGCAGTATTTCTTCAGCGGATAGGCCAGATCGAAGCGCAGCGGACCGAGCGGCGAATCCCAGATCAGGCCGACACCGACCGATGAGCGGATCATATTCGCATCACCAAGACCGACCTGCAGAGTCTCACCGGTCGTGCTCCAGGACGTCGGACCCTGGTAGTCCCAGAGCGAACCGGCATCGGCGAACGTCGCAACCTTAATGCCGATCGATTTCGGCAGGAAATACAGCGGCGTTTGGAACTCAACACTGGCGCCCCAGTACAGCGAGCCGCCGAGGGCGTCGTTGGTGGTACCGTTGGTCAGATCGCGCGGACCAATACCGGCCGGCGCGAAGCCGCGCACCAGGTTCGGACCCATCTGGAAGTGATCCAGCATGCGCAGATCCTTGCCGCCCCAGGCCGCGACATTGCCGCCTTGCAGCTTTACGACGCCGACAACGTCCGGCAGAACTTCGTAATAATTGCGGGCTTCCACGCTCGAGCGGATGAAGTTCACATCACCGCCGACACCAGCGACATCTTGCTTAAAGGTGGTCAGCAAACCGCTGGTTGGCGCCGTGTTATTGTCGAGCGTGTTGTAGCTCATCGAATAGCCGACCAGCGACACGACCACAGGACCAGACGCCAATTCCTTGCGAACTGCCAGCGACGCCTCACCGTTCGAGTAACAACCCGGTGCCGGGTTACTCAATGAACAGTCATTATAGGCCGAAGCCAACGATATTTCTTGCCGGTAGATCGAATAATGCGGCTGCAGCGACAGTTCTTCGGTCAGGGCAAAGCCGAGACGCAGATTGGCGCCGATCGTCTTGGAATCATAGGACACGTAGGACGTGGCTAGGTTCTGCTTGGCGAACAGGTCGACGCCGCCGGACATGCGATAGCCGAGCAGATAGGGCTCGACGAACGACAATTCGAAGCCGCGGGAGTTTTGACCGTAGCTCACCGAAGCCTTGGCGAATTGGCCGCGGCCCATCAGGTTGCGGTCGGCAATGCTGGCTTCGGCGATAAAGCCGTCCGCGGTCGAATAGCCGCCGCCGATGGAGAATTCGCCGGTCGCCTTTTCCTCGACGTTGACGTTGACCACGACCCGATCCGGCGCCGAGCCAGGTTCGGTGGTGATTTTGACGGTCTTGAAGTAGTTCAGATTCTTCAGGCGGCGTTCGGCGCGGTCGATCAGCGCGCGATTATAAGCATCGCCCTCGCCGATATCGAATTCGCGCCGGATGACATAGTCGCGGGTACGAATATTGCCGTGAATATTGATGCGCTCGATATAGGCGCGCGCGCCCTCTTCGACCACGAATGCAAGATTGATTGTCTTACTCTGGAAATTGCGGTCGCCGCGCGGGCGGACGGTGGCGAAGGCGTAGCCGCGCTTGGCGGCTTCGATCGTCATCGCCTCAACGCTCTTTTCCACGAGGGTGGCGTTGTAAACACTGCCGGAGCTGAATTTGATCCGGTCGCGCAAGGTCGCCGGATCGATCGCCTTGACGTTCGAAATCACGTCGATCTTGCCGACATGATACTTGCTGCCTTCGTCGATATTGAAGGTGACGATGAAGCCCTTCTTGGCCGGATCGTATTCGCCCACCGCCGAGACGATGCGGACGTCGGCATAGCCATGATCGAGATAAAAGCGGCGCAGCAAATCGCGGTCGGCTTCAACGCGGTCGGGGTCGTAGATGTCGGTGGTCTGCAGGAAGCTCAACCAATTGCTCACCGACGTCTTGATGACGTCCTTCAACCGGCCATACGAGAAGGCATGGGCGCCCTTGAAGACGATTTCCTTGACGCCGGTCTTGCCGCCTTCCTTGATCTCGAACACCAGATTGACGCGGTTGTTCGGCAGCGTGATGATTTTCGGCACGACGCTGACGTCGAAACGGCCGCTACGATGATAAATCTCGATGATGCGCTGGACGTCGGCCTGCACGGTCGGCTTCGATAGCGTGCCACGCGGCTTCGACTGGACTTCGGCTTGAAGCTGCGCGTCCTTGGCCTTCTTGTTGCCCTCGAAAGCGACCTGGTTCAGCACCGGGTTTTCGACCACCGAGACGACCAGCCGGCCGCCGCGATGACTGATGTGGACGTCGGAAAACAGGCCGGTGCCGTAAAGCGCCTTGAGGCCCTCATCGACTTCCTGGGGGCCAAGCCGGCCGCCAGGGCCGGGCCGGAAATAGGAACGGATCGTGTCGGATTCGACACGCCGGTTACCTTCCACCACCACTGAATTGACGGTCTGCGCCACGGCCACGCGCGAAGTGGCAATCGTCGCAATGCCGGTACCGACAAGGATACCGCAGAGGACCAAACACGAAAGGGCCAGTCCCCGAACCACCCGCACACAGAATGTCATGCGCTACGCGCCCTTTTTTATCCTTGCGGCCGTCCCCGCACCGCACCGCACCCGAGAGACTCTCAGGCCGCCATTCCTAGCTTTGTACAGCGTTTTAGACGCGCTGCAAACGAAACTACCAGTCCAACTTTCCCTTTCCCGTCAAAAAGTTGCCCGTTGGCAACGATTATGACGTGGCCAGGTGCACGATGTCATTAAAGGTTGCAAAAATCATCAACATGACGACGATTGCCAGCCCAATTCGGAACCCGAACTCCTGAGCCCGCTCCGACAGCGGCCGGCCGCGTGTGGCTTCGATTCCATAGAACAAAAGGTGACCGCCATCGAGCAAGGGGATCGGAAACAGGTTCAACAGGCCGATCGAGATCGAAAGCACCGCCGTCAGGTGGATCAGCGGCACGAATCCGGCGGTCGCAACCTGGCCTGACACCTGGGCGATCCGAATCGGCCCACCCAGCTGGTTGGCCGGCTGGTGGCCGGTGAAGACCCCGCCGATGTAAGTCAGGGTCCGCGACACCACGTACCATGTCTCCTTCGCGCCGGCGCCGACCGCCTCGAGCGGCCCCATTTTCTGGGTTTTGATGTCGCCGGCGGCCATCGAGCGGCTGATGCCGAGTACGCCGAGCTCGTTGCCGACACTGTCTTTGCGCAATTGCGGGGTCGCTTCCAGCGTCACTGGCACGCCGCCGCGCTCGACCTTGATCTCAAGCTTCTCGCCGGCGCTCATCGAGACGATGCGCTGCATGTCGGAGAAGCTGCCGATCTTCTGGCCTGCGATCGACAACACCAGGTCGCCCGGCTTGAAGCCAGCCGCCTGAGCCGCACTGTTCGGCAGCACGGCGTCGACCCGCGCGGTCGTGGTTTGCTTGCCGACCGTCATGAAAATGCCGGCGAAAATCGCAATCGCCAGGATAAAGTTGGCAATCGGACCGGCCGCCACCACGGCGGCGCGCGGGCCGACCGGCTGATGGATGAAGCTGTCCTTCTTTTCCTCTTCGGTCATCGCCGCGGCCGCTTCGCGATCGGGCGCACTGGCCGCGTCGGCGTCGCCGAAGAACTTCACGTAGCCGCCGAGCGGAATGGCCGAAAGCTTCCAGCGGGTGCCGTAACGATCGTTAAAACCAACGATCTCCGGACCAAACCCGAGCGAAAACACCAGAACCCGGATTCCGCACCAACGAGCAATCAGAAAATGGCCAAGCTCGTGAAAAAACACCACGACCGTCAGCACAAACAGGAATGGGACCACATAACCGGCGATGCTGCCGCTGAAGGCGCCGAGACTGTTCAGAATATCCATACGCTTCCCACCCTTGCCACCTTCATCCCGCCCGATCGGGCCCCCAATATAACCAAAACAAACCTAGGATGCCTTTACGGCATTATTGAGCAAGAGGTCACGCGCCAGACTTCTTGCAATATGGTCAACGGCCAGAGCCGCTTCGATGCTGGCCGGGTCGGCCAGAAGCCCACGCGCGGCCGCCGCCTCCAAGGTCGCCTCGACCAGCGCGGCGATGGCCGGAAACGAGATCCGGCCGGCGATGAATTCCGCGACCGCGACCTCGTCGGCGGCATTGAGTACCGTCGGCGCCGCGCCGCCGGTCGCCATTGCCTGGCACGCCAGCGCCAGCGCCGGAAACCGGATGGTATCGGCTTCCTCGAATGTCAATTTCCCCAGCGCCGCCAGATCGAGTCGCTGCGCCGGGCCATCGATCCGCGCAGGCCAGGCCAGGCAATGGGCAATCGGGACCCGCATGTCGGCCGGTCCCATCTGCGCCACCACAGAGCCGTCCCGAAACTCAACCAGGCCATGCACGACCGACTGCGGGTGCACCAGGACGTCGATCTCGTCGGGCGGCAGCGCGAACAGATGATGCGCCTCGATCAACTCTAGGCCCTTGTTCATCATCGTCGCGGAATCGATCGTGATCTTGGGACCCATCACCCAGTTCGGATGGCGCAGCGCCTGCTCCGGAGTCGCGGCTTTAATCGCATCCAGCGTCCAGGTCCGGAACGGACCGCCCGAGGCGGTCAGGATAATGCGGCGGACATCCTCGCGCCGGCCGGAACCGAGCGCCTGGAATATCGCGTTATGTTCGCTGTCGACCGGCAGCACGGTGGTGCCGGCTTGCGCCGCTGCGCGCATGAACAGACTGCCGGCACAGACCAGGCATTCCTTGTTGGCGAGCGCAACAGTCGCGCCCCGCTTGACGGCGGCCATGGTCGGCTTCAAGCCGACCGCGCCCGAGATTGCCGCCATCACCCAATCGGCCGGATAGAGAGCAGCCTCGTCCAAGGCGTCAACGCCGGCGGCCGCTTCGATGCCACTGCCGGCGAGAGCATCTTTCAATTCGCCATAATAATCCGGGTCGGCAACGACCGCGACGCGGGCGCCGACATCGCGTGCGATCTGCGCCAGCGCGGCCGCGCTGCGGCGCGCGGTCACCGCCTCAACGCGGTAGCGCTGTGGTTCCCGTTTGATCAGATCGACGGTGCTCAACCCCACCGAACCGGTGGCGCCGAGAATAGTGATACTGCGCGCAGCGCTGGCCGGCGTCGATTGCGGGGCGATTTTGGTTTCGGCTTTGGCGCGAACGATTCCGGGGGCGGTCATGGGGTCACCATACCAGCAGACCGCGCGCGGTCTCGTCGAAGCCGCCACGCAGCAATCCGATCAGGCAGGCCACCAGCGCCGCCGCCCAGAATCCGTCGAGCCGGTCCATCACGCCGCCATGGCCCGGGATCAGGGTGCTGGCATCCTTGGCGCCGAAGCGGCGCTTGATATGCGACTCCAGGAGATCGCCGGATTGCGATACCACCGACAACACCAAAGCCAGCACAGCGATCGCCGGCTTGTTGAACTCGCCGAACACGCCGACCACCAGCACGGCGGCGATCATCGCGCCAATCACCCCGGCAATCGCGCCCGACCAGGTTTTCTTCGGGCTGACCGATGGCATCAGCTTCGGACCGCCGAAGGCGCGGCCGGCGAAATAACCGAAGATGTCGGTCGTCCAGACAATCGCGAACAGCAAGACCAGCGCGACGAAGCCTAGCGAGTCCTCGCCGCGCAGCAGCATCGGCGCCAACAGCAAGGCACCGGCGTAGCCGATACCGGCGGTGATCCAGGAGCGTTGACCGCGCGGCGCAAAAATCGTCGCGGCAATGGCGCCGAGGCCGACGACGAAAATCGCCACCGCCGGGCGTTCGCGCCAGGCCAGCAAGGTGGCGACCGCCAACGCGCTGCCGCAGGACGAAAACATCAGCCGGTTATTGGGCCCCGCAACCAGCGCGATCCATTCCCACAGCACGGCGATCGCCGCCGACCATCCAGAACAAGGCGAACGGCCAGCCGCCGAAATAGGCGGCCAAAACGGCCAGCGGCGCCAGCACCGCGGCCGAGGCAATGCGCAAAATTAAGATTATTCGCCGTGGCGGGTATAGCTGAAGCATTCTGCTGAGGCTTCTGCCCGGCCGTCCCGTCGTCGCCTGGAGCTGGATCGGGGATCGGCAACGGGTTCCGGCTTGGCCACTGTCAGGACCCGGTCTTGGCGACGAGACCGCCAAAGCGCCGCTCGCGGTTCTGGTATTCGGCAATGGCCGCTTCCAGCGCGGCGCGGTCGAAGTCCGGCCAATTGACCGGCACGAACACCAGTTCGCTATAGGCTGACTGCCAGAGCAGGAAGTTCGACAGCCGCTGTTCGCCGCTGGTACGAATAATCAAATCCGGATCAGGCAGATCGGCGAGCGTCGAGATAACCGCTGATGGTATCTGTCGTGACCGCCTCAGGTTTGATCCGGCCTTGTGCCACGTCCTCGCGCGATCCGGCGCGCGGCGCGAGCAATCTCCTGGCGCGCGCCATAATTAAACGCCACCACCAACGTGAGCCCGGCATTGTCCTTGGTGAGTTCTTCCGCCTCGACCAACAGCGGGCCGATATCGGCGTCTAGTCCGGCGCGCTCGCCGATAATCCGCACGCGCACGCCGCTCTTGTGCAGTTCGGCCAGATCGTTCCGGATGAAGCGGCGCAGCAATCCCATCAGTTCGCCGACTTCGGCGGCCGGCCGCGACCAGTTTTCCGAACTGAATGAGAAGATCGTCAGCACCTTGATGCCGATATCGCCGGCGGCACGGATCGTACGCCGCAGCGCTTCGACCCCACGGCGGTGGCCTTCGACCCGCGGCAGTCCGCGCGCCGATGCCCAACGGCCATTGCCATCCATGATGATGGCGACGTGACGCGGCGCATGCGGGGCCGGCGCATCGTTGGCGGTTTTCGTGCTGGGCGGGCTATGAGCCTCGGACATCAGTTGCGACCTCAAACGGTGAGGATTTCCTTTTCCTTGACGCCCAGCAACTGATCGACTTCGGCGATGCCGGCATCGGTCGCCTTTTGAATTTCGGCGGCGTGACGGTCGTGTTCGTCTTTGTTGATGGCGTTGATCTTTTTCCATCTTCTTGATGGTGTCCATCGCATCACGCCGAACGTGACGCACGGCCACGCGGGCCGCTTCGGCATATTTGTGCGCCAGCTTGACCAGTTCCTTGCGCCGGTCCTGGTTGAGCTCCGGAATACGCAGACGAATGGTCTGACCATCGGTCGCCGGCGACAGCCCAAGATTGGAATTCACGATTGCCTTTTCGGTCGCATGCACCAATGTCTTGTCCCAGACGTTGACCGCGATCATGCGCGGCTCAGGGATCGTGACGCTCGCCACCTGAACAAGCGGCATCTGCGAACCATAGGCTTCCACCATCACCGGATCGAGCAAATGGGCGGAAGCGCGCCCGGTGCGCAAACCGGACAATTCGGTCTGGAGGGCGGCGCTGGCGCCGTGCATGCGGCGCTTGATGTCTTCAATGTCGTAAGTTGCGTTCGCCATTTGCGATCCCCCGCTTCAGTGAGCCGCGCTTTGGTCGGGGCGCAAGGGCCAAAACTCTTGAGAGTCCTCACCTCGCCGGTTCCCGCAGGCGGCCAGAAATCTTTATCGCAGTCAAACCTTTAGCCGACGACAGTCGTGCGGCCCTGACCGCGCAGAACGGTCTCGATCGCGTTTTTACCGGCAATCGAGAATACAATGATAGGCGTCCGGTTCTCCCGGGCAAGCGCGAAGGCCGCGCCATCCATAACCCGCAGGTCTTTTTCGATCGCTTCCTGATGGCTGAGGCGCTCGTAACGCTTGGCGTTCGGGTCTTTCTTGGGGTCGGCGGTGTAGACGCCGTCGACATTGGTGGCCTTGAGCACGGCCTGGCATTCGAGTTCCGCCGCCCGCAGCACCGCCGTGGTGTCGGTGGTAAAGAACGGATTGCCGGTGCCGGCGGCCAACAGAACAACGCGGCCCTTGCCGAGGTTCTTCATCGCGCGTTTGCGGTTGTAGGTTTCGCAGACCGAGGTCATTGCCAGCGCAGACAGCGTGCGGGCTTCGCGGCCCTGCCGCTCGATCGCGGCTTCCAGCACCAGGCAGTTCATCACCGTCGCCAGCATGCCCATGGTGTCGCCGACCGGGCGCGGCACGCCGCGCTCGGAAACTTCGACGCCGCGGAAGATATTGCCGCCGCCGACCACGACGCCGAGTTCGACGCCGAGATCGGCGGTCGCCGCCAGATCGGCGGCGATGCGTTCGACCGTCGCCTGATCGATGCCGAAAGGTTTGTCGCCATTGAGCGCTTCGCCGGAGAGCTTGACGATGACGCGTTTATAAATCGGATCGCTCATTGCTGGATCCCTCATACGCCTTCACCTGCGCCCTCACGCGATCGTCAAACGCGAGGCCCCGATAACGCAGCGCGGCGCGTCACCGAAAAAGGGATGCGCCGCGCGATGATCGATCAACCGGTCCGGGTTCAACCCTGACCGGCGGCAGCGGCAACTTCCGCCGCGAAATCGCTTTCCTGCTTCTCGATGCCTTCGCCAAGGCCGAAACGCACGAAGCCCTTGATCTCGATCGGACCGCCGATCTTGCCTTCGGCTTCCTTGACGGCTTGAGCGACGCTCTTCTTGCCGCAGTCATCGAAAATGAACGGCTGCTCGAGGAAGGTCTGTTCCTTGTAGAAGGTCTTGAGACCGGACTCGACGATCTTCTCGATCATCGCTTCGGGCTTGCCCTGCTGACGGAATTTGTCGGCGAGCACGTCCTTTTCACGCTTGACCACTTCCGGGTCGACGCCCGACGGATCGAGCGCCAGCGGATTGGACGACGCGACATGCATCGCCAAGCTGGCGGCCGAGCGCGACCAGCTCGTCGGTCTTGCCGGTCGACTCGAGCGCGACCAGCACGCCGATCTTGCCGAGGCCATCGCTGACCGCGTTATGGATGTACTGGCCGATGGCGCCCTTGCCGACTTCCAGAATGGCGGCGCGGCGAACGGTCATGTTCTCGCCGATCTTGGCGATCGTGTCGTTGAAAGCGTCTGCTACGGTGATCGAGCCAACCTTGGCCGCCTTGATCGCCTCAACGTCGGTGCCGACATTCATGGCGACATCCGCGGTCATCTTGACCAGCCCCTGGAACAGATCGTTGCGGGCGACGAAATCGGTTTCCGAATTGACTTCGACCACGACCGCCTTGGTGCCCTTGACCGAGATGCCGATCAGGCCTTCGGCGGCGACGCGGCCCGCCTTCTTGGCGGCCTTGGACAGGCCCTTCTTGCGCAGCCAATCCTGGGCCGCCGCCATGTCGCCATCGGTCTCGGTCAACGCGCCTTTGCAATCCATCATGCCGGCGCCGGTCGACTTGCGCAGTTCCTTGACCATTTGTGCGGTGATATTTGCCATCTCAAATTGTTCCTTCAACCGTCAGTGCCGGCCGCCCGATGCGGCCGGTGACGCCGTTCAATTCAGATTAAAGCGTTCGGCGCCCGTCAAAAATATGACAGGCGCCGAACGCGATTTATTCGGCTTCCGCCGTCATTTCCTTGGCCTTGGCAACCCAGCCATCGACGCGGCCCGGCAAGCCGACTTCTTCGCCGACATTGTGGGCGGCGGTCGGCGACAGTTCGGCGATCTGGGTGTAGTGGAAGATGCCGAGGTCGTTGAGCTGCTTCTCGATCGCCGGCGAAATGCCGGGCAGCTTCTTGAGGTCGTCGGCGACGCCGCGCGGACCGGCGAGCTGTTCGAAGCCGAGATCGGTCGCGGCTGGCGCGGTCGGAATGGCTTCCACCATCGGCTTTTCGGCGGCGCCGAGATCCACGCCGTGATCGCCTTGGGCGCGCGAGATGCCGTCGAGCGCGGCACGCGCGATCAGGTCGCAATACAGCGACACGGCGCGGGCGGCGTCGTCGTTACCCGGAACCGGATAAGTGATGCCGGCCGGATCGCAGTTGGTGTCGATGATGGCGGCGACCGGGATGTTGAGCCGGCGCGCTTCCTTGATCGCGATGTCTTCCTTGTTGGTGTCGATCACGAAGATCAGGTCGGGCACGCCGCCCATGTCCTTGATGCCGCCGAGCGAGCGGTCGAGCTTGTCGTACTCGCGCTGCATCGTCAGGCGCTCTTTCTTGGTGTAGCTCTGCGCCGCGCCGGTGCCGAGCATCTCCTCGAGCTTGCGCAGGCGCTTGATCGAACCGGAGATGGTCTTCCAGTTGGTCAGCGTACCGCCGAGCCAGCGCGAATTAACGTAATACTGCGCCGACTGCTTGGCCGCCGCGGCAATGCCGTCGGCCGCCTGGCGCTTGGTGCCGACGAACAGGATACGGCCGCCCTTGGCGACGGTGTCGCTGACGGCCTGCAGCGCGCGATGCAGCATCGGCACGGTCTGGGCCAGATCGACGATGTGAATGTTGTTGCGGGTGCCGAAGATGTATTGACCCATCTTCGGGTTCCAGCGGTGGGCCTGATGGCCAAAGTGGACGCCAGCTTCAAGCAACTGACGCATCGTGAAGTCAGGAAGAGCCATTTAGAAATTCTCCGGTTGATCCGCCGCGGAGGTGTGTGAGCCCCCTAAAGGGACCACCGGAAGGCCTTTTTGACCCATTGTCGGGGCCTAAAGCCAAACCATCCGCGTGAGTGATGCGGCGGCTTATATAGTGCGGAATCCGGAGATGCAAGGACGGCAGGCGCCTTTCGGAGCCAAAAACCGCCTGAATGAGCCCTAAATCGCCTCGACCTGCTCCACCCCGGGTACCGCCTTGATGGCGCCGGCGATCTGCGGCGAGACCTTGAACCGGCCCGGCAGCTTGATTTCGACCTCGGTGCCGCGTTTGAGCATCAGCACGACGCTGACCTCGCCGTCGCCGCTGACCCGCTTGGACGACGGCTCCAACCGCTTGGCAACGCTTTCGAGCGGCGCGCTGTCGCGCAGGAACACCCGCAGGCCCTTTTGCAGATTGGCCGCCGCCTGGTCGAGCGGCTCGGCCGACTGGATGCGGGCGCGGACGTCGTCGCCCTGCACTTCCGCCGACAGCACCAGCAGCACGGCGGTCCCCGGCTCCAGGATATCGCGGTATTCCGCCAACCCTTCGGAGAAGATTACCGCCTCATAAGCCCCGCTCGGATCGGACAGCCCGAAGATGCCCATCTTGTTGCCGGTCTTGGTCCGGCGTTCCTGGCGCGTCACCACGGTGCCGGCGACTTTACCGGCGGTCTGGCCGTTTTTGACGGCGCGTGAAAACTCGGCCCAAGACTGCACCCTCAGCTTTTTCAAAACGGCGGTGTAGTCGTCGAGCGGATGGCCGGACAAAAAGAAGCCGATTGAATCGTATTCGCGCTTGAGCTTTTCGGCCGGCAGCCAGGGCTCGATATTCGGCAATAAAATCGGCTCGCGCTCACCACCACCGCCGAACAACTCGCTCTGCCCCACCGCCGCGGTTTCATGGGTGTGCTGGGCGCGGCCCATCACCATATCGACGGCGCCCAGCACGCGGGCGCGATTGACGTCGAAGCCATCGAAGGCGCCAGCCTGGGTCAGGCTTTCCAGCACGCGCTTGTTGACGGCGCGCGGATTGATGCGGGCAGAAAAATCGGCGAGATCGGCAAACGGTCCAGCCTCGCGCGCCGCGACGATCGACCGGACCGCTTCCTTGCCGACACCCTTCAACGCGGCCAGCGCATAGATGATGCTGTTGCCCTCGACCTCGAAGTCAACATTGGAGCGGTTGATCGAGGGCGGCACGATCTTGATGCCGAGGCGTTCGGCCTCGGCGCGGAATTCCGACAGCTTGTCGGTATTGCCCATGTCGAGCGTCATCGACGCGGCCATGAATTCGACCGGGTAATTCGCCTTCATATAGGCGGTCTGATAGGCGACCAGCGCGTAAGCGGCGGCGTGGCTCTTGTTGAAGCCGTATTCGGCGAAGCGTTCGAGCAAGTCGAACACGCTGTCGGCCTGCGCTTTATCGATGCCGCGCTCGACGCAGCCGTCGACGAAAACACTGCGCTGCTTCTGCATTTCGCTGCGGATTTTCTTACCCATGGCGCGCCGCAACAGATCGGCGTCGCCGAGCGAATAGCCGGCCAGAATCTGGGCGGCCTGCATCACCTGTTCCTGGTAGACGATGACGCCGAAGGTCTCCTTCAACACCGGCTCAAGCTTGGGATGGATGTATTCCGGCTTTTCCTCTTCGTGTTTGCGCGCGCAATAGGTCGGAATGTTCGCCATCGGGCCCGGCCGGTAGAGCGCGACCAACGCGATGATGTCCTCGAAACGGTCGGGCTGCATATCGAGCAGCGCGCGCCGCATGCCGGCGCTTTCCAGTTGGAACACGCCGACCGCTTCGGCCCGCGCCAGCAACTCATAGGTCTTCTTGTCGTCGAGCGGGATGGCGCCGAGATCGACCTCGACCCCGCGCCGCTTCAAGAGATCGACCGCGGTTTTCAAGGTCGTCAGAAGTCTTGAGGCCGAGGAAGTCAAACTTCACCAGGCCAGCCGGCTCGACCCATTTCATGTTGAACTGGGTGACCGGCATGTCCGACTTCGGATCGCGGTAGAGCGGCACCAGCTCGTTGAGCGGCCGGTCGCCGATCACAATGCCGGCGGCATGGGTCGAGGCGTGGCGGGTCAGGCCTTCGAGTTTGCGGGCAATCGCAAAGGCGCGTTTGACGGTCGGATCGCTGTCGGCTTCGGCCTGCAGTTTCGGCTCGTCCTCGATCGCCTTGGCCAAGGTGACCGGCGCCGCCGGATTTTGCGGCACCATTTTGCACAGCTTGTCGACCTGGCCGTAGGGCATTTGCAACACGCGGCCGACGTCGCGCAGCACGCCGCGCGCCTGCAGCGTGCCGAAGGTGATGATCTGCGCCACCTGCTCGCGGCCGTAGCGCTCCTGCACGTAATGGATGACCTCTTCACGGCGGTCCTGGCAGAAATCGATATCGAAGTCTGGCATCGACACGCGTTCCGGATTGAGGAAGCGTTCGAATAACAGGCCAAAGCGGATCGGATCGAGATCGGTAATGGTCAGCGAGTAAGCGACCAAGGAGCCGGCGCCCGAACCACGGCCGGGGCCAACCGGAATGCCGTGATTCTTGGCCCACTTAATAAAGTCAGACACGATAAGGAAGTAGCCGGGAAACTTCATCTTCTCGATGACGTTGAGCTCGAATTCCAGCCGCTCGCGATATTGCTCAACGGTGAAGCCTTCGGCCGGACCGCCATTGGCCAGCCGGCGCGTCAGGCCGGCTTCGGCCTGCTGGCGCAACGCGGTCGCTTCGTCGACGGCGTCACCGCCCTCGCCGACCGAAAAGCGCGGCAGGATCGGATGATGGGTTTTCGGCCGGAAGGCGCAACGTTGCGCAATCTCGACGGTCGCATCGATCGCTTCCGGCAAATCGGAAAACAGCGCGCACATCTCGGCGCGCGACTTGTAGCGGTGCTCGGGCGTCAGCTGACGACGGTCGGTATCGGAGACGTAGCGGCCCTCGGCAATGCAAATCAGCGCGTCATGAGCTTCGTAATCGTTGGCGGCGGCGAAAAACGGTTCGTTGGTCGCGACCAGCGGTAGCTCGCGCTCATAGGCGAAGTTGAGCAGCACGCGCTCGGTCTTGCGTTCGTCGGCGGTGCCGTGGCGCTGCAATTCGACATACAGCCGGTCGCCGAACAATTGCTTGAGGGTGTCGAGCCGGGCGGCGGCGACCTGGCTCTGGCCGGTGGCGATCGCCCGGTCGAGCGGACCGCCCGGCCCGCCGGTGAGCGCGATCAGGCCGTCGGTCTGGCCGTCGAGCCACTCAACCTTCAAACGCGGCGGTTCGTTGGCCGGCGACTCCATGAAGGCGCGCGAATTGAGTTTCATCAGGCTGCGGTAGCCAGCCTCGTTGGCCGCCAGCAGCACGATGCGCTGGCGCTCGATCTGGACGTTGGCGTTGCGCGCGCCATTGTCGCTGTCGCCGAAGTCGATGGCGAGCGCGCAGCCGATAATCGGCTGGATACCGCCGCCAGCGATCTTTTCGGAAAATTCGAGCGCACCGAACATGTTGTCGGTGTCAGTCAAAGCCAGCGCCGGCTGCTTGTCGGCTTTGGCCAGTTCCGCCAGCCGCGCGATCGGCAGCGCGCCTTCCAACAGCGAATAGGCTGAATGGACGTGCAGATGCACGAAATCGAGATCGGCCATGAACTGTCCGCGGTGAGGTGATTCTACGTCGCCGACCAGAGTGGTGGCCGTCTGCCCCCAAGTCCACCGCCAAGGCCGCATGTCAGCCGGCTATGCCCGCTATCCTAGGGGCCAACCTTTAAGACCTCGCGCTGAGGGGCTCCCGCAAAGGCCCTTGGCCCCAGCGCCCGTCTTGTCATGCCGGCTGGGGCGTCGGGGAACGCCGGCAGGCCGGGCATGACATACGCGGGTTACGCCACACACAACGCTACAGAACGGCTACGCACAGAACGCAACGCACTTAAAACGCGGGCACCGCTCAACATTGGCCGCGCCGCCGCCTGGCTACAGATTGCTGAAAACCTGCGACCAGATAGCGACCATGCCGACAAACATCGACAGGGCGGCGAGCGTGGCGGCTTCTTGAACGACGGCTTTGAACATCAATCCCTCCCAAGAACGTAGAGAGAACATAGTTCAGGTTTTGTTCTAGAGTCAAGCGCCGGATACCGTGCAGTCCAAGAATTTCTAAAATGGTATTATTACAATAGCTTATTGCCGTTGCCCAAGATCGAACCCAAGCAATCGGTGCAGCTTACCGCCCCGTATAAGGCTTACAGACGCCGTCCTGGACCGTGTAGTTCTTCTGGCATTTTGGGGGCGCGTGATAGGGCTTACAAACGCCGCCCTGGACGGTATAGCCCCGCTGGCATTTGGGCTGGGCCGGCCGCCGATTGTCGCCTCGATAGTCGCGGCGGTCGCGCCAGTCATCTCGACCGTCACGTCTATCGTAATAGGGCCTCGGCCGATCATAGTGCCGATATGGCGCGTCGTAGCCACGCTGCACCAGCGGTCCGCAAACCACATAGCCTTCCGGATCGAGCACGCAAGCCCGTTGCGCCAAGGCCGCAGTCACGGACCAGAGGCTGCAAGCAAGCACGGCCATGGTCAAAATTATCCGGCGCATGTCGGCAATCTCCTGCTTCCATCAATAGGGGCACGGCTCGCAGCGCCCCGCCCTTCAATCCAACTCGATCACCAGCCCATCCCGGATGGTCACGCGCCGGTCCATGCGGGCGGCGATGTCCATGTTGTGGGTGGCGATGATGGTGGCGAGGCCCGAGGCCCGCACCAACTGGGTAAAGGCCGCGAACACGTGGTCGGCGGTATGCATGTCCAGGTTACCGGTCGGCTCGTCGGCCAACAGCACCCGCGGCGCATTGGCGACCGCGCGCGCGATCGCAACGCGCTGCTGTTCGCCGCCCGACAGTTCGGCCGGCCGATGATTGAGCCGGTTATGCAGGCCCAGATAGTCCAGCAGCTCGGTCGCCCGCTTTCTGGCCTCACCCCGCCCCAGGCCGCGGATCAACTGCGGCATCACGACATTCTCGATCGCCGAGAACTCCGGCAGCAGATGGTGCGACTGGTAGACAAAGCCGATCTCGTTGCGCCGGATCCGGGTGCGCTCGGCGTCGGGCAGGATCGCGGTCGACGCGCCATCGACATAGACGTCGCCATGGTCGGGATGCTCCAGCAGCCCGGCGACATGCAGCAGGGTCGACTTGCCGGCGCCCGACGGCGCCACCAGCGCGACCGATTGCCCGGCCCACAGCGCCAGCTCGGCGCCGTTGAGAATGTTCAGCGCGGCCTCGCCCTGGTGGTAGGTGCGCTCGACCTCGTGCAGGAACAAAATCGGTATTTCCTGCTCGGTCTCCTCGACCGCTACATCCACTTCCACGCTTAAGTCATTCATAACGCAGTGCCTCCACCGGATCGAGGCGCGCCGCGCGCCAAGACGGATAGAGCGTCGCCAGCAGCGACAGCACCAGCGCCATCACCACCACGGCGGTGGTTTCGCCGGTGTCCATGCGCGCCGGCAGATGCGACAGGAAGTACAGCGTCGGCGGGAACAGATCGGTGCTGGTCAGCCAGGACAGGAATTGCCGGATACTCTCGATGTTCATGCAGACCACGACACCGAGCAAAAAGCCGACAAAGGTGCCGACGACGCCGATGGCCGCGCCCGGTAATCAGGAATACCCGCATGATCGAGCCTTGGGTCGCGCCCATGGTGCGCAGAATGGCGATGTCCTGGCCCTTGTCTTTGACCAGCATGATCAGGCCGGACACGATATTAAGCGCCGCCACCAGCACGATCAGCGTCAGGATCAGGAACATCACATTGCGCTCGACCTGCAGCGCGTTGAAGAAGGTGGCGTTGCGCTGGCGCCAGTCGACCATGAAGATCGGCCGCTTGGCGGCGGCCTGAATGTCCTTGCGGTACTGGTCGACGTTGTCGGGATTGTCGGTATAGACCTCGATGGCGGTAACGTCGCCGGCCCGGTTGAAATAAGCCTGAGCCTCCTTCAGCGGCATGAACACCATGGCGCTGTCATATTCCGACATGCCGATCTCGAACACGGCGGCGATCTTGTAGACCTTGATGCGCGGGGTCGTGCCCATCGGCGTGACCGCGCCGCGTGGCGCCACCAGGGTGATCTTGTCGCCGGCTCGCAAGGACAGCTGGTCGGCGAGCCTACGCCCGATCGCGACGCCCTGGCCGTCGTCGAAGCCCTTCAGCGTGCCCTGCTTGATGTTGTTGACGATCGACGGCAGACCTTCGAGGTCCTTCAGCCGGATGCCGCGGACCAACACGCCGCCGGCGTTGAAAGGCGATGACGCCAGCGCCTGGCCCTCGACGATCGGGGCGGCCAATCTGACGCCTTTGACGGCGGAAATGCGCGAGGCCACCTGCTCCCAGTCGGTCAGCGGCTTTTCCAGCGGCTGGATCAGCAGATGGCCATTGAGCCCGAGGATCTTGTCGAGCAATTCGGCACGAAAGCCGTTCATCACCGCCATGACGATGATCAGGGTGGCAACCCCGAGCACGATGCCGAGGAAGGAAAACCCGGCAATGACCGAGATGAATCCCTCTTTGCGCCGCGCCCGCAAATAGCGCAGCGACAGCATCCATTCGAACGGAGAAAAGGGCCGCGTCCCGGTCGGTTCGCTCATTGGTTACTTGTTCCCATGCTCCCGGTTTTCACACGATTCGGGCGGTTTCGTGGGCGAAAAGCCCTGCGGGCACACAGGTTTGTGAGTTTTCCTCGTCATTCGGGGGAGCGGCTCTCTCGACCACCCCAAAATGACTGCTATCGGCCGAGCAAATCCAGCGCCGCCGCCGGGCTCATCATCTCCTTGACGCCCGAAGCACGGGTTTTGACCTCAACCTTGCCTTCGGCCAGCCCGCGCGGGCCGACCATGACCTGATATGGCAGGCCGATCAGATCGGCATTGGCGAATTTGGCACCGGCGCGCTCGTCGAGATCGTTGTACAGCACCTCGACGCCCTTGGCCGTCAGGTCGGCGTAGAGCTGGTCACAAGCGCCGTCGGTGGCGGCGTCGCCCTGCTTGAGGTTGAGGATCGCGACCTTGAACGGCGCCACCGCCTCCGGCCAGATGATGCCGGCGTCGTCATGCGAGGCCTCGATGATGGCGGCGACCAGCCGGCTCGGGCCGATGCCGTAGGAGCCCATGTGCACCGGCGTCTCACCGCCCTCGCCGGTCGCGACCACGGCCTTCATCGGCTCGGAATATTTGGTGCCGAAATAAAAGATATGGCCGACCTCGATGCCGCGCGCCGAAACCTGTTGGTCGGCCGGAATGGCCGCAAACTTGTCGGCCTCGTGCATGTCGGAGGTCGCGGCGTAGTTCGCCGTCCACTGGTCGAAGATACCCTGCAACGCCGCCCGGTCGTCGAAATTCACATCGGCCGGCGGTACCGCCATGTCGAGATAGTTCTTGTGGCAGAACACTTCCGACTCGCCGGTGTCGGCCAGCACGATGAATTCATGGGACAGGTTGCCGCCGATCGGGCCGGTGTCGGCCCGCATCGGGATCGACTTCAGGCCCATGCGCGCGAAGGTGCGCAAATAGGCGGTGAACATCTTGTTGTAGGAATGGATCGCGCCGGCCTGATCGACGTCGAAGGAGTAAGCGTCCTTCATCAGGAACTCGCGGCCGCGCATCAGGCCGAAGCGCGGGCGCACCTCGTCACGGAACTTCCACTGGATGTGATAGAGATTGAGCGGCAGGTCCTTGTAGGACCGCACCGAGGCGCGGAAGATCTCGGTGATCATTTCCTCATTGGTCGGCCCGAACAGCATCTCGCGCTCATGGCGGTCCTTGATGCGCAGCATTTCCTTGCCATAGGCATCGTAGCGGCCGCTCTCGCGCCACAGGTCGGCCGACTGCATGGTCGGCATCAAGAGTTCGATGGCGCCGGAGCGGTCCTGCTCCTCGCGCACGATCTGCTCGATCTTTTTCAGGACCCGCAGGCCCAACGGCAGAAAGGCATAAATGCCGGCCGCCTCCTGCCGCATCATGCCGGCGCGCAGCATCAGCCGGTGCGAGACGATTTCGGCTTCGCGGGGCGGCTCGCGCAAAGTGGGCAGGAAATAACGGGACAGGCGCATGGTTTTTCGGCCGCGATTCGAGGGTGAATGGGCCTTGAGTGAAAGCGGATCGGGCGGGAAAAGACAAGGCCCCAAAGCGGGGCCTAAAGACCCACACTACAGGCTGAAATGCGGGTGGGCTTTCAGCTTTTCCAGATGCTGCATGACCGGCACCGAGATCCAGGCGCGGTCGCGCAAATGCGGCACCCGGGTCACGTCGATCGCCTGAGACAGCCGAAGCAGATAAAACAGCTCTTCCTTCGACTGCACGCTGAAACCATCGAACAGTGCCTTGCCCTCGATCAACTCGGCGTCCGAAATCGCCGCGTCGAAGCGCTGCTTCCAGGCGGAATCCTGCGGACTGACGTCGAGGCCTGCCCCTTCGCCGAACGGAACTTTGGTGCGGTCGCGGATCAGCGTCGGCAGATCGTTCGGGTATAAATCGTAGAGATCGCGCAGCGGCATCTTGCCGGTCGGCAGACCGTTCAGATCGCGCACCAGCGCCGATGCATCGAGGTTGAGCGCGTAGTTCACGACCGCCGGGTCGAGGAACGGCTCGCGGGTTTCAACCTGATAGCGCATCGAACAACGGTCGACCCGTTGCAGGCTGACCCGGTTCATCAAACTGAGGACCTCGTCGCGCACCGGCTGACCTTCGGCGTGACTTTCGTTGAAGGTCACTTCGAGCGGCGCATAGCCGCAGAACAGTTCATCGGCGCCCTCACCGCATAGCGCGACGCGAAATCCGTCCTGGTGCATCTGCCGGCTGGCGGCCAGCGAACAGACTGCGCCGCGAATGAGATTAGGCTCGAAGGATTCGGTAAAGCCGACGACATCGTCGATCATCGCAAACGCGTCGTCGCTTTGCGGATCGAAATCGACCATGCGCAAGTCGTAGCCGGTCTTCTCGGCATAGGCCGCGGCATAGCGATAATCCGGCGCATTGGTGCCGCCGACGAAATAGCCCGGCGCTTCTGGCCGGAATTCGCGGGCGTAATGTGCGACCAAGGTCGAATTGATGCCGCCGGAAAACAGTGTCGCGACCGGCAGGCCGGGCGGCAGCCGGCGCTCGACCGCGCCGCGCATGATGGCATCGAGCGCCCGCGCCGAATTCTCGACCGGCGCGTCGACGCGCGGATAAACCGGCGACTTGAAGCGTGCGCAGGTCTTGCGCGACAGCGCGTAACCCGGCGGCAGCAGCATGACGTCGCCGACCGGCACGGTGTCGAGCAACGGCTTCATCTCCGAGCAGAACAGAAAGCTCTGGCCAGCCTGCATCACATAGAGCGGCTTGACGCCGAACGGATCGCGCGCCGCCAGAAATTCACCGTTGACAAGATCGACCGCGACGAAGGCATACATGCCATTGAGCCGTTCGAGCGCGCGAAAGCCCCAGACCTGCAGCGCATTGGCCAGCACTTCGGTATCGGATTCGGTCTTGAACCCGACGCCGAGATCCTGCAGCTCCTGGCGCAGTTCGACGTGGTTATAAATCTCGCCGTTGAACGACACCGCCAGCCGGCCGAAGAACGAGATCTGCGGCTGCACGCCATGTTCGGCATCGACGATACGCAGACGGCGGGTGCACATCGCGATATTCGGCAGTGGCGAAAACAGCGGGTCGGTAACGTCGCCGCGATGCAGAATGCCTTCGATAAGTTGCGCGACGGTGGCGTCAGCTTCGGGCCAGTCGATCGCAACGGCAAATCCGCACATAGGTTAAAAATCCCCGTACCGGCCATCCGCTGAGATGGCGCCCAGTTTCGCGACGAACGACGCCCGCCCCCGACTCGTTCAGATTGGATTAACCGTATTGGCCCAGAGGTGAAGTTTGCCTTAACCGGGCCGCGCCGGCGGCGGCCTGAAGCGGCAGCATCAGCCCCCGGCCTGCCCCCGGAACCGGCGTACCGTTTTAGGCGCCACCTATCGCGACAATGAGCCGGCCCGTCTCGAGGCTAGGCTCCTCGGTAGACATCCAGCAGAGCCAACAATCGACACAACCAATACGAGAAACAATCTCGTACGCATCACCATAGATAACCGTGGCGAAGGCAGACGCCTCATCCGTTTGCGCTCATCACGCAACCATGCGCTTAAACAGATGAAAATTACTCGCGACAAGCGCCGGCCGGAGATCAATGCGATTGAATTTGTTGGCGCACAAATAACGGATCGGCGCCAACAAATAATAGTTATCTCCTTCATTCCAGCCCCCGCCGACCGAACCGCCGAGGGCCATGAACAACTGTGGCCGATTTAACGCAGTGCAGCAACGAATGCTGATGACAACGGTCATACTATCGGCTAAGAGTTTGCATCCGTGTTGATGGGGACACCGGCGTTAAGACCGGCTCTGTGATACGGTCCAAGTCTTGGGAGGGAAGTCTCTGGCGCGAGTGCCGCTGCCGCCTCGATTAGAATAAAATAACAGTCGAGGATATGGGACAATGATAAGAGACCGAGCAGGGCACATTGCCCTGCTCTTTTTTTTGGCCCTGCTCTTTTTCTGCGATGGCCGCCCTGTTTTAAAATCTGTTTTCCGGCACGGTCAGTCTCAATGCACAACTGCGTCGATGACAGCCCCTCACGTCATAGACAGCCTTACTGGTTTGGCGGCGTCGAAATCCGTTTGAGGAATTCGAACGGGATCAGATTGTTGACATAGCTGACGTACAAAATGCCAAAGACAATGCTCGCCACCAAGGTCGTCCAGAGCACCTTGCCCCAAAGCCGATGCACCGCAGGCGCACCCGGATCGGTGCCGGGCTCCATCTCACCGGCTTCGCTTTGACTGCGCGCACCGAACGGCAGCACCGCGAAGAACGACAGCCACCAGATCAGAAAATAAATCGCAAAAATCGTCGTCGGTTTCATGGTTGTCGTCAGTCCTTCGCCACAGCCTGTCGCGCCCGCTTTTAGTGTCGTCGTATTCGGTTACGCCTGTTCGAGCTCGACCAAGGTGCCGCAGAAATCCTTCGGATGCAGGAACATCACCGGCTTGCCATGGGCGCCGATTTTCGGCTCGCCGTCGCCCAGCACCCGCGCGCCTTGCGCCTTGAGGGTGTCGCGCGCCGCCATGATGTCGGGCACTTCGTAACAGACGTGATGGATGCCGCCGTCCGGGTTCTTCTCCAGGAATTTATTGATCGGCGACGCTTCGCCGAGCGGCTCCAGTAATTCGATCTTGGTATTGGGCAGCGTGATGAACACGGTCGAAACGCCGTGGTCGGGCTGAGCCACCTTCGCCGAAATCTCGGCCCCGAGCGTGTCGCGATAAACGGCCGAAGCCTTAGCGATGTCGCGCACCGCGATGGCGACGTGATTGAGACGACCGATCATGGCATTCCTCTATTTAGAACCGGCAATTCATTATACCAACAAGACATGGACGTGGCACATTGGCTTTTTGCCCCATAGCTGGGCGACCGTCGAACGCACGGTGCGGCGCATGGCCTCGGCGACCGCGTCCGGGTCGCCGCGTTTCTTGCGCGGCATCGCCTCGAAGGCATCCTCGATGGCGTCGTAAACGGTCTCCTCGATCACCACGCCGTCACGATCGCGCTCCGGAATACCGATCAAATCGAGCTCGGGATCGGCCGCCAGCAGGCCCTTGTCGGTAATGGCGAGCGCAACCGACACGCAGCCGGCAAAGCTCAACCGCTTGCGGTCGGCGACGGTGCGGGCTTCGGCCTCGACCAGAATGAATCCGTCTTTGTAGATCCGGCCGGACGGCACTTCGTCGACGATGCCGGCGTGGCCTTCCTTGATCCGCACCAGGTCGCCGTTGCGGATCTGGACGACTTCCTTGATGCCGATGCGGCGGCCGAGCTTGGCGTGCTCCGACAAATGCAGGGACTCGCCGTGCACCGGAATCAGGATCTTCGGCTTAACCCAGCCGAGCATTTCCTCGACCTCGGCGCGGCGCGGATGGCCCGAGACATGAACCATATGGGTGCGGTCGGTGATGACCTCGATGCCCTGATCGATCAAACCGTTGATGATGCGCCCGACGCCCTTCTCGTTGCCCGGAATGGTGCGGGCGGAAAAGATCACGGTGTCGCCGCGCGACAAAGTCACTTCCGGATGCTGATCCTCGGCGATACGAGCGAGCGCGGCACGCGACTCGCCTTGGCTGCCGGTGCAGAGCAAGACGACCTTGTTGGTCGGCAGATAGCCGTAGGCGTCCATCGGACGGAACGCCTTGATGCCGTCGAGATAACCGAGTTCGCGGGCGATGTGGACGACGCGTTCCATCGCACGCCCGACCACCACGACCTCGCGGTCGGCGTTGTGCGCGGCCTGCGCCACGGCGCGCAATCGCGCGACGTTGGAGGCAAAGGTCGTCACCGCCACCCGGCCTTTGGCGTCCTTGATGATCGCCTCGATATTGGTGGCGACATCGGCTTCCGACGGCGAGACGCCGTCACGCACCGCATTGGTCGAGTCGCCAACGACCGCGAGACAACCCTCCTCGCCGAAGGCACGCAGTTTGACTTCGTCAGTGCCGGTGCCGAGCACCGGCGTGCGGTCGATTTTCCAGTCGCCGGTATGCAGCACGTTGCCGTGCGGCGTGCGAATGATCAGCGCGGTCGATTCCGGAATCGAATGCGCCATGTTGACCAGATCGACGTCGAACGGACCGACTGTGAACCGGCTGCCGGGCTGAACGATGGTGACCGGAATATCGGCGACGCCCGGATGATAGCCGCCTTTGGCTTCCAGCATTGCGGCGGCAAACGGCGTCATGAACAGCGGGATTTTCAGCTTCGGCCACAGGTCCATCAGCGCGCCGTAGTGATCCTCGTGCGCGTGGGTGATGACCAGGCCGGCAATGTTCTTCTGCCGCGCCGTCAGAAACTTGATGTCGGGAAACACCAGGTCGATGCCGGGAAGCTGTTCCTCCGACGCAAAGGACACGCCGAGATCGACCGCAAGCCAAGTGCGGCTCTTGTCGGTGCCGAGCCCGTAGACCGACAGGTTCATGCCGATCTCGCCGACGCCGCCGAGCGGTGCGAACACCAGATCCGGTTGCGGGGATTGTTTTGTCATTTTTATGCTCCGCCAAATCCAAAAACTTCGCCGGCCGTGACCGTCGTCACGCCGGCAGGACCGCGCACCAACAGGCGCCCGGCATCGTCGAGACCTTCAAACAGTCCAGTGAATTCGCGCTCCGGCAGCCGGACCTTGATATCCTGACCGAGGCCGGCCGCGCGCTTGAGCCAGGCGGCGCGGATCGCGGCAAAGCCCTGCCCGCGATCCCATTGCGCCAGCCGCTTCTGCATCGCCGCCGACAGCGCTGCCAAGAGCTGCGCCGGTGTCACCGACGCGCCGGCAGCGGCCAGGTCGGTCGCCGGATAAGGCGTGCCGGTCGGATGGCTGGCGCAATTGACGCCGATGCCGATCACCACCGCCAGACCAGCCGAATTGTCGCCTTCGATCAGAATGCCGGCCAACTTGGCGCCGCCGGCCAGCAGGTCGTTCGGCCATTTCAGCGCCAGCATCGGCCCGAGGCCGCCTGCACACTCTGCAACCGCGTCATGGAGCGCCAGAGCGGCAACAAAGGACAACTGCGGGGCCTGCGCCGGCGGCGCCGGGTCGGTCAGCAGCAGGGAGGCATAGAGATTGCCCGGTTCGGAGGTCCAGGCGCTGCCGCGACGGCCGCGGCCGGCGTTTTGGCGTTGTGCCGAAATCCACACAGGTCCGCGCTCGCCGGCGCGCGCACGCGCCAGCGCCTCGGCATTGGTTGAGCCGAGCGCCTCATAAGCTATGTGCCGGACCCCCGCCAGGTCCGTGGCTTCGCGGTTCATTCGTTAGAGGCGGTGCGTCAGCGGCTCACGCCGACCACGCGACAGACACCTTAGAAAAGCGATTTCGCCGCCAGGGTCGCAGCCTCGACCAGCGGCGCCGGATAGACGAAGAAAACGATGTTGAGGATGCCGGCGACGCCGAGCACCAGCCGCAACAGGCCGGGCATCGACTGGAACGGCTGCGCCGCTTCGTCGAAATACATCGTCTTGACGATCATCAGGTAGTAGTAAGCGCCCACGACGCTGGCCAGCACGCCGATGACGGCGAGGATATAAAGCCCGGCGTTGATGGCGGCGAGAAACACGTAGAACTTGCCGAAGAACCCGGCCAGCGGCGGGATACCGGCGAGCGAGAACAGCAACATCGCCAGGAAGAACGCCATCATCGGCTTGGTGCGCGACAGGCCCGCCAGATCGCTGATGTTTTCGACCAGCACGCCGTCGCGCCGCATCGACAGGATGCAGGCGAAGGTGCCGAGGGTCATGCCGACATAGATCGTCATGTAAACCAGCACGCCTTGCACGCCTTCCGCCGTTCCGGCGGCAAGGCCGATGAGCGCAAAGCCCATATGGCCAATCGACGAATAGGCCATCAGGCGCTTGATGTTCTTCTGGCCGATGGCGGCGAAGGCGCCGAGCACCATCGACGCGATCGACACGAACACCACAATCTGCTGCCAGGAATGGGTAATGCCGGGAAAGGCCGTAATGGTAACCCGCACGAAGATCGCCATGCCGGCCACCTTGGGGGCTGCGGCAAAGAACGCCGTCACCGGCGTCGGCGCGCCTTCATAGACGTCCGGCGTCCACATGTGGAACGGCACCGCCGAGACCTTGAAGCAGAAGCCGGCGAACATGAACACCAGGCCGAAGATCAGCCCGAGGCCGGCGCCGCCCTGCGTCGCCTTGGCGATACCGGCAAAGTTCACGGTCCCGGTGAAGCCGTAGATCAAGGACGCGCCATACAAGCAGCATGCCGGACGACAACGCGCCCAACACGAAATACTTCAGGCCGGCTTCAGTCGAACGCGCATTGTCGCGGTTCGATGATGCGATCACGTAGAGCGGCAGGCTCATCAGCTCAAGCCCGAGATAAAGTGCGATCAGGTCATTGGCCGAAATCAGCAGCATCATGCCGAGCGTGGCGAGCAAAACCAGCACGCCGAATTCGAACCGCTGCTGCTTTTCGGCGGTCAGATAATCGAGCGAAAGCATCAGCGTGCCGGCCGAGCCGCACAGCATCAGCAGTTTCAAAAAGCGCGCGAAATCGTCGACCACGAAGCTGCCGTTGAACATCACCAGACGGCCCGACGGCAGTTGGATCAGCAGAACGGCGACAACGGCAATCAGAACAATGCTCAGCGTGTTGACGAAGCGCGCGCTGCCCTCACCGGCATAGGCGCCGATCATCAAGAGCAACATGGCGCCGCCCGCCAGCACGAGCTCCGGCATCACCGGGATGAGTTCATGAATATTGGTCAATTGGTTCATCGCGTGGCGCTCACCGGGATGATGTGAGCCTGAATGACAGTGCCCGTGGGGGTGGAAGCGGTCTTGACGCCGATCGCCTTGTTGTAGCCGTCGAGCAAATTGGCGACGGAAGCCGCCGACATGTCGAGCACCGGCTTGGGCGCAATACCGAACAGAATGGTGAGGATGACCAGCGGCGCGAAAATGATCGCTTCGCGCAAGCCGATGTCCTTAATGCCTTCGAGCGCCGGCTTGAGCGTGCCGAAGATCATCTTGCGATAGAGCCAGAGCGCATAGGCCGCCGACAAGATGACGCCGAGGGTGGCAAAGGTCGCGACCGGGATATTGGCCTTGAAGGTGCCGACCAGCGTCAGGAATTCGCCGACGAAACCGGACGTGCCCGGCAGGCCGACATTGGCCATCGTGAACACCATGAAGATCGCAGCATAAAGCGGCATGCGCGTCACCAGCCCGCCGTAGAAGGCGATCTCGCGGGTGTGCATACGGTCGTAGACGACGCCGACACACAGGAACAAGGCGCCGGACACGATGCCGTGCGAGATCATCTGGAATACGGCGCCGGAGACGCCCTGCGTGGTCGCGGCGAAGATGCCCATGGTGACGAAGCCCATGTGCGCGACCGAGGAGTACGCGATCAGCTTTTTGACGTCCTCCTGCATCAGCGCCACCAGCGAGGTGTAGATGATGGCGACGACCGAGAGCGTGTAAACCATCGGTGCGAAGTCATGGCTGGCCAGCGGGAACATCGGCAGCGAGAAGCGCAAGAAGCCGTAGCCGCCCATTTTCAACAACACGGCGGCCAGCAGGACGGAGCCTGCGGTCGGCGCTTCGACGTGCGCGTCCGGCAGCCAGGTGTGCACCGGCCACATCGGCATCTTGACCGCGAAGGAGGCAAAGAACGCCAGCCACGCCCAAGTCTGCATGCCCGGCGGGAAACCGTGGCGCAGCAAGGCCGGAATGTCGGTGGTGCCGGCCTGCCAGTACATCGCCATGATGGCCAGCAGCATCAGCACGGAGCCGGCCAGCGTGTAGAGGAAGAACTTGAAGCTGGCATAGACCCGGCGCTGGCCGCCCCAGACGCCGATGATCAGGAACATCGGGATCAGTCCGCCTTCGAAGAACAGATAGAACAGCACCAGATCGAGCGCCGAGAAGGTGCCGATCATCAGCGTTTCCAGCACCAGGAACGCGATCATGTATTCCTTGACGCGCTTCTGGATCGAGGTCCAGCTGGCCAGAATACAGATTGGCATCAGCGCCGTGGTCAGGATCACGAACGGCAGCGAAATGCCGTCGACGCCCATGTGGTAGGACGCGACGCCCAGCCAGTCGTGCTTTTCAACGAACTGGAACTCGGCCGACGACGCATCGAAGCGCTGCACCATGACCAGCGAAATCGCGAAGGTGACCAAAGTGGTCCACAGCGAGATCCACCGCGCCGTGCCTTTGGCAATCGGGCCATTGCCGCGCGCCATCAGCATGACGAGCAGCGCGCCCAACAGCGGCAGGAAAGTAACGATGGAAAGGATGGGCCAATTCATTATCAGTGCATCCCCGCCGAGAACATGAACCAGGTGATGAAGGCGGCGGCGCCGATCAGCATGGCGAAAGCATAGTGATAGAGGTAGCCGGTCTGTATCCGCACGACATTCCGGGAAATATCGAGCACCCGCGCCGAGACGCCGTTGGGACCAAAGCCGTCGATCAGCCAGCCGTCACCACGTTTCCACAGCGTGTAGCCGATCCATTTCACAGGCCGCACGAAGATGATGTCGTAAAGCTCGTCGAAGTACCACTTGTTCAGCAGGAACCGGTACAGGAACTCATGCTGGCGGGCGAGTTCAACCGGCAAGGCCGGCTTCTTGATGTAGAAGTACCAGGCAATGATGAAGCCGATCACCATCATCACCGTCGGCATGAAGCTGATGGCGAACGGGATGTGATGCATGTCCTCGAGCACGGTATTGGTCTTCGCGAAGCTCAGCGAATCCCTGAAGAAATGCTCGACGCCGTGGCCGGCGAAGATCTCCTTGAACGGCAGACCGGCGAGCAATGAGCCCAGCGCCAGCGCGCCGAGCGGGATCAACATGACCATCGGGCTCTCGTGCGCCGCCTTCCAGTGCTTCACGTCATGCGGTTGGCCATGGAAGGTTTTGAAGATCAGGCGCCAGGAATAGAACGACGTCAGCAGAGCGGCCGCGACCGTGCAGATGAAGGCGTACAGCGCCATAGAGTTCTTGCCGACATAGGCCGCCTCGATGATGGCGTCCTTGGAGAAGTAGCCGGCGGTCAGCGGGAAGCCGGTCAGCGCCAGCGTGCCGACGAGCATCACGGTATAAGTAAACGGGATGCGATCCTTCAGGCCGCCCATGTGGCGGATGTCCTGCTCGTGGTGCATCGAATGGATCACCGAGCCCGAGCCTAAGAACAGCAGTGCCTTGAAGAAGGCATGGGTGAACAGGTGATACATGCCGACCGAATAAGCGCCGCAACCCATCGCCACGAACATGTAGCCGAGCTGCGAACAGGTCGAATAAGCCACGATCCGTTTGATGTCGTTTTGCACCAGACCAATGGTCGCCGCGAACACACAGGTGGTCGCGCCGATGAAGGTGACGAAGGTCTGGGCGTGCGGCGCCAGTTCAAACAGCGGCGACAGACGTGCCACCATGAACACACCCGCCGTCACCATGGTGGCGGCATGGATCAAGGCCGAGACCGGGGTCGGGCCTTCCATCGCGTCCGGCAGCCATGTGTGCAGCAGGAACTGCGCTGACTTACCCATCGCGCCCATGAACAGCAGCAGACAGATCAAGGTCAGCGCATCGACCTGCCAGCCGAAGAAGTCGATGAAGTGGCCGGTCAGCGACGGCGCCTGGGCGAAGATGGTGTCGAAGTCGACCGCGCCGGTCATGGCGAACAGCGCAAAAATGCCGAGCGCGAAGCCGAAGTCCCCCACCCGGTTGACGACGAAGGCCTTGATCGCCGCCGCGTTGGCTTCCGGCTTGTGATACCAGAACCCGATCAGCAGGTAGCTGGCGAGACCCACGCCCTCCCAGCCGAAGAACATCTGGACCAGGTTGTCCGAGGTCACCAGCATCAGCATGGCGAAGGTGAACAGCGACAGATAGCCGAAGAAGCGCGGCCGGGCCGGGTCTTCGTGCATGTAGCCGATCGAATAAAGATGCACGAGCGCCGAAACGGTGTTGACCACCACCAGCATGATGGCGGTGAGCGTATCGACGCGGAGCGCCCAGGCGATCTTCAGATCGCCGGACACGATCCAGTCGAGGATCGGCACCCGAATGTCATGGCCGTTGAACCCGACCTGCACCAGCGCGATCCAGGACAGGATCATCGACGCCAGCAGCAGCGTCGTGGTGATCAGTTCGGTCGTGCGCGAGCCGGCGGCGGCCGGTTCGACCGGGTGGTCATGATCGTGGCCATCATGGGCATGCGTGTCATGCGCATGCGCGACGTGGGCGTGAACGGCATGCGCCGGCGCGCCCTCTTCATCGCCGGGCGGCGGCGCCTGTCCCGGAAAACGGGCACGCGCGCCGAATAGCGCGATCATGCCGGCAAGAATGGCCCCAAGAAGCGGAAGAAAGACGATGGCCTGAAACATTAAATCCTCAGCCCTTCATCAAATTGATGTCCTCAACCGCGATCGTGCCGCGGTTGCGGAAGAAGACGACGAGAATGGCGAGCCCGATGGCGGCCTCGGCCGCCGCGACCGTGAGCACCAGGAGCGCGAAGATCTGCCCGAGGATGTCGCCGAGATGGGTCGAGAACGCCACGAAGTTGATGTTGACCGCCAGCAGGATCAGTTCGATCGACATCAGGATGACGATGACGTTCTTGCGGTTGAGAAAGATGCCAAAGATCCCGAGCGTAAACAGGATCGCAGCGACCGACAGATAATGGCCGAGCCCGATGGTCATGCGTTGCTCCCCGCATCCTTGGTTGCCGCGTCGTTACCAGTGACGATGTTGCTGCCCAGTCCCTGCCCCGAGCGGACCTTGACGACTTCCATCGCCATCGCCGGCGTGCGCGCATTCTGGTCGGCGATCACCTGGCGCTTGACCCGCGCCTTATGATGCAGCGTCAGCACGATGGCGCCGATCATGGCGACCAGCAAAATCATGCCGGCGATCTCGAAGAAGTAGACGTAGCGGGTGTACATCACCAGGCCGATCGCCTCGGTGTTGGTGACGTTGGTCGGGATCGCAGCGACAATCGCCTTCGGAATGCCGGGCCCAATCACCCAGGTGGCGACCACGAACAGCAGCTCGGCCAGGAAGATACCGCCGACCAACACGCCGATCGGCAAATACTGCAGCACGCCCTGCTTCAACTCGGCGAAGTCGACATCGAGCATCATCACGACGAACAGGAACAGCACTGCGACAGCGCCGACATAAACGACGATCAGGATCAGCGCCAGGAATTCGGCGCCCATCATCATAAACAGCCCGGCGGCGTTGACGAAGGCCAGGATCAGATAGAGCACCGAATGCACCGGGTTCTTCGACGCGATCACCATGAAGGCGCTCGCGACCAAGATGCCGGCAAAAAGATAAAAGAAAAGTGCGGCCACTATCATCGGTCTACCTGTAAGGCGCGTCGAGCGCGATGTTCTTGGCGATCTCACGCTCCCAACGGTCGCCGTTCGAAAGCAGGCGATCCTTGTCGTAATAAAGCTCTTCGCGGGTCTCGGTGGCGAATTCGAAGTTCGGACCTTCGACGATGGCGTCGACAGGGCAGGCTTCCTGGCACAGGCCGCAATAAATGCACTTCACCATGTCGATATCGTAACGAGTGGTGCGGCGGGTGCCGTCATTGCGCCGCGGGCCGGCTTCAATGGTGATGGCCTGCGCCGGGCAGATCGCCTCGCACAGCTTACAGGCGATGCAGCGCTCTTCGCCGTTCGGATAACGGCGCAGCGCGTGCTCGCCGCGGAAGCGCGGCGAAATCGGGCCCTTCTCGAACGGGTAGTTCAGCGTCGACTTGGGCGCGAAGAAATAGCGCATGGCCAGCGCGAAGCCGGACACGAACTCCCACAAGAACAAAGCTTTGGCTGCGCGATCGAGCCTCATAGCATCCTCATTTCATCGCTGCCGTTGCTAAATGGCCATATTGCAGAACGCCCGCGACAATCACCACCATCGCCAGCGACAACGGCAGGAACACCTTCCAGCCTAGCCGCATCAACTGGTCGTAGCGGTAGCGCGGCACGATCGCCTTGGCCATCGCGAACAGGAAGAACATGAACAGCGCCTTGAGCGTGAACCAGATCACACCCGGCACCCAGGTAAACGGCGCATAAGGGATCGGCGACAGCCAGCCGCCCAGGAACAGGATCGTGCCCATGGCGCACATCGTGGCGATCGCGACGTATTCGCCGAGCATGAACATCATGTAAGGCGACGAGCCGTATTCGACCATGAAGCCCGCGACCAGTTCGGATTCGGCTTCGACCAGATCGAACGGCGGCCGGTTGGTCTCGGCCAAGGCCGAGATGTAGAACACCACGAACATCGGGAACAGCGGCAGCCAGTACCAGGACAGAGCGCCGTAGGGGCCGTTCTGCGCTTCGACGATCGCCGTCAAATTCAGCGAGCCGGCGCACAGCAGCACGGTGATGATGACGAAGCCGATCGAGACTTCGTAGGACACCATCTGCGCCGCCGAGCGCACCGCCGACAGGAAGGCGTATTTCGAGTTCGACGCCCAGCCCGCCATGATGATGCCGTAGACCATCAGCGACGAGACCGCGAAAATGTAGAGAACGCCGACATTGATGTCGGCAATCGCCCAGCCGACATTGACCGGGATCACCGCCCAGCCGGCCAGCGCCAGCACGCAGGTGACCAGAGGCGCCAACAGGAACACGCCCTTGTTGGAGCCGGCCGGAATCACCGGTTCCTTGAACACGAATTTCAGCAAGTCGGCGAAGGACTGGAACAGCCCGAACGGCCCGACGACGTTCGGCCCGCGCCGCATCTGCACCGCCGCCCAGATCTTGCGGTCGGCGAGAAGAATGTAAGCAATCGCGACCAGCAGGATCGACCAGCAGCAGCACCGACTGCGCCAGCATCACGATCAGAGGCCAGAGATAGGTCCAGAAAAATTCCATCGCCCCTACTCCGCCGCCGTCAGGGTTTTGCCGGCCGACTTCGCCAGCGCCGAACATTCCGCCATGATGGCGGAAGCGCGCGCAATCGGATTGGTGAAGTAGAAGTTCTTCACCGGCGACGCGAAGGCCGCCTTGTCGAGCTTGCCGTCGAGCTTGGCGAGCTTGCCGATGTCGGCCGCGTCGCCGGCGGCGATCTGGTCGAGCCGCATGAAATGCGGATGCGCGGCATAAAGCGCCTGGCGCAACGCCGGCCAGTGAATCGTAAGGCAGCCGGCAGCCGAGCACGTCCGACAGAGCGCGCAGGATCGCCCAGTCCTCTCGAGCATCGCCCGGCGGGAAGCCGGCGCGGTTGGCCATTTGCACGCGGCCTTCGGTGTTGACGTAAGTGCCGGATTTTTCCGGATAGGCCGCGCCCGGCAGGATGACGTCGGCGCGGTGCGCGCCACGGTCGCCATGGGTGCCGATATAGACGACGAAGGGACCTGCCGGCACATCGACTTCGTCGACGCCGAGCAGGAACAGAACATCGAGCGCGTTCGGCGTCGAGCATACCGGCTGGTGTCCAGGCCGCCCGCGCCCGGCACAAAGCCGATGATCGAGCGCGCCGGGAAGGCGCGGCTTCGGTGTGCAGGATGTTAAAGCCGTTCCAGCCATCCTTGACGACGCCGAGCGACTGCGCGGCCTTGGCCGCCGTCGGCGAGCATCGCCGCACCATCGGGCCGGTTGAGCGCGCCCTGGCCGATGATGAACATCGGCCTTTCCGCCTTGGCCGGCGGATGCTTGACGAACTTCGCCAGACTGTCCGGGCCCGCGCCGAGATAGGTGTAGGGATAGGTCAGATCGGCCTGCTCGCCGATCATGCCGATGAGCACATCGCCGCTTGCAGATAGCGCTTGCGAATGCGGGCATTGAGCACCGGCGATTCTTTGCGCGGATTGGTGCCGATCAGCATGATCGCGTCGGCCTCGTCGATGCCGGCGAATGGTCGAGTTGAACAGATAGCTGGCGCGGCCGTGCTTGGGGTCGCAGCGGCGAGCCGGGATAGCGCGCAATCGATATTCTTGACGCCGAGTTCGGCCATCAGCGCTTTCAGCGCGAACATTTCCTCGACCGCCGCCAGTTGGCCGGCGAGCGCGCCGACGCTGCGCACTGTCGACCGGCCGGATCTTGTCGGCGATCAGCGCGAAGGCTTCTTTCCAGGTCGCCGGTCGCAACCTGCCGTTCTCGCGCACATAAGGCCGGTCGAGCCGCTGCGTGCGCAGGCCGTCGACGACGTGCCGGGTCTTGTCGGAAATCCATTCCTCGTTCACGTCGTCATTGGTGCGCGGCAGAATGCGCATGACTTCGCGGCCGCGCGTATCGATGCGGATGGCCGAGCCAAGCGCGTCCATGACGTCGATCGACGGCGTCTTGGTCAGTTCCCACGGCCGCGCCGCAGAACGCGTAAGGCTTCGAGGTCAGCGCGCCGACCGGGCAGAGATCGACCACGTTCGCTTTGCAATTCCGAGGTCATCGCCTGTTCGAGATAGGTGGTGATCTCCATGTCCTCGCCGCGCCCGGTGGCGCCGAGTTCGGACGACGCCGGCGACTCTCGCGGAGAAGCGGACGCAGCGCGTGCACTGGATGCAGCGGTTCATCGAGGTCTTGACCAGCGCGCCGATATATTTGTCTTCGACCGCGCGCTTGTTTTCCTCGAAGCGGGTATGGTCGACGCCATAGGCCATCGCCTGATCCTGCAGATCGCATTCGCCGCCCTGATCGCAGATCGGGCAATCGAGCGGATGGTTGATCAGCAGGAATTCCATCACGCCTTCGCGCGCTTTTTTCACCATCGGCGACTTGGTGTACATTTGCGGCGGCTCGCCATTCGGGCCGGGCCGCAGGTCGCGCACATTCATGGCGCAGGACGCGACCGGCTTGGGCGGGCCGCCTTTCACTTCGATCAGGCACATGCGGCAGTTGCCGGCGATCGACAGCCGCTCGTGGAAGCAGAAGCGCGGGATTTCGGCGCCGGCCTGCTCGCAAGCCTGCAGCAGCGTCAGTTCCGGCGCGACTTCGATTTCCACGTCCGTCGATGATGACTTTGGTCATTTAGTTCAGCCTTGCCGCGTGTTCGTTGGCCTGCGTGTCGCGCCGCAGCGCGCCGTCTTGCAATGATGCGCGCCGGCGATGTGGTCCCAGCCGAAAGCAAAATCGCTCGGCGCCTTGTTCGCGCAAGTGATCGAGCCGCGCGACGCCTTCCGCCATGTCGGGCTTGATGGCCGGCCGGCACATGCCACAGCACCAGCGGCGTCTCGATATGTTCGAACCATTCGGCGCGCCGGCCGTAGAAGCGGCTGTGCACCGTCTTCCAGACGAAGCGCTCGAGCGCCTCGACGTTTTCCCAGACCGTCAGGTTCGGCAGGATGCGCGGGTCGTCATAGACCGACAGGCCCATCGCGTTGCCATTGTCGCCCTGCAGGCGCCAGACAAAGCCGTCGATCTGTTCGGCCAGCGCGTTCACGCGCGCGACATTGTCGACGAAGTCCGCCATGCGCGGATCGTCGAGCGGATATTTGATCCGCGCGATATTGAACTGGGCGAGATGGCGGGCTGCGGTCATGCCCCTACTCCGCCGCCTGCGCGTCGGCGGCATCGGATCCTGACGCCGAGGTTGCTCGCACGCGCCGAATATTCGTCGATACGTTCTTCGATCTCGTGCCGGAAATGCGCGATCAAGCCTTGGATCGGCCAGGCCGCGGCATCGCCGAGCGCGCAGATGGTGTGGCCTTCGACCTGCTTGGTGACTTCCAGCAGCATGTCGATCTCGCGCTTCTGGGCGCGGCCTTCGGCCATGCGCGTCAGCACGCGCCACATCCAGCCGGTGCCTTCGCGGCACGGCGTGCACTGGCCGCAGCTTTCATGCTTGTAGAAATAAGACAGCCGCGCCACCGCGCGAATGAGGTCGGTCGACTTGTCCATCACGATCACGGCGGCGGTGCCGAGACCCGAGCGCAGCTTCGAAGGCTGTCGAAATCCATCGGCGTGTCGATGATCTGCTCGGCCGGCACCATGCGCACCGACGAGCCGCCGGGAATGACCGCCTTGAGATTGTCCCAGCCGCCGCGAATGCCGCCGCAATGGGTCTCGATCAACTCGCGGAAGGTGATGCCCATCGCCTCTTCGACATTGCAGGGCTTGTTCACGTGGCCGGAAATGCAGAACAGCTTGGTGCCGACATTGTTCGGATTGCCGATCGAGGAGAACCACGCCGCGCCGCGCCGCATGATATCCGGCGCGACCGCGATCGAACTCGACATTGTTGACCGTGGTCGGGCAGCCATAGAGGCCGACATTGGCCGGGAACGGCGGCTTCAGGCGCGGCTGGCCCTTCTTGCCTTCGAGGCTTTCCAAGCAGCGCGGTTTCTTCGCCGCAGATATAGGCGCCGGCGCCGTGGGCGACGTAAAGGTCGAAATCCCAGCCGTTGACGTTGTTCTTGCCGATCAGCTTGGCCTCATAGGCCTGATCGATCGCGGCCTGCAGATGCTCGCGCTCGCGAATGAATTCGCCGCGCACATAAATGTAGCCAACATGCGCGCCCATCGCGAAGCCGGCAATCAGGCAGCCCTCGACCAGCAGATGCGGATCGTGCCGCATGATCTCGCGGTCCTTGCAGGTGCCGGGCTCGGACTCGTCGGCATTGACGACGAGATAATGCGGACGCTCGCCGATTTCCTTCGGCATGAACGACCACTTCAGACCGGTCGGGAAGCCGGCGCCGCCGCGGCCGCGCAGGCCGGAGGCCTTCATCTCATTGACGATGCCGTCGCGGCCCTTTTCCAGGATCGCCTTGGTGCCGTCCCAGGCGCCGCGCGCGCGCGCGCCTTTCAGGCCCCAATCGTGCAGGCCGTAGAGATTCTGAAAGATGCGATCCTTGTCAGCGAGCATCGTTCACGCCTTCACGGACTTGAGTGTGGTCGGGCCGCCTTCCGGCGCCGAGAACTGCCGGTCGATCTGCGGGCCGGGCTTCGACCGGCTTGCCGGCGGCAAAACCGTCGAGCACTTTCTCAAAGCTTTCCGCCGTCAGGTCTTCGTAAGTGTCTTTCCAGATCTGCACCATCGGCGCATTCACGCAGGCGCCGAGGCACTCGACTTCTTCCCAGGAGAAGTTGCCGTCGGCCGACACCTCAAACGGCTCGTGCGCAATGCGCTTCTGGCAAACTTCGAACAACGCCTCGGCGCCGCGCAGCCGGCACGGCGTGGTGCCGCAAACCTGGACATGCGCTTTCTTGCCGACCGGCTGCAGCAGGAACATCGTGTAGAAGGTCGCCACTTCCATCGCGCGGATGTGCTCCATGCCGAGCATGTCGGCGATATAGCGGATCGCGGCTTCCGGCAGCCAGCCGTGCTGCTGCTCCTGCGCGCGCCACATCAGCGGAATGACCGCGGAAGCCTGCCGGCCTTCCGGAAATTTGGTCGATCTGCTTCTTGGCCCAGTCGAGATTCTCCGCCGTGAAGGAAAATTCCTTCGGCTGAACTTCGGGCGGTGCGGTACGGCGAACGCTCATCGATCAACTTCTCCGAACACGATATCGATGGAGCCGAGAATGGCGGAGACGTCGGCCAGCAGATGGCCTTTGCACAGCCAGTCCATCGCCTGCAGATGCGCGAAACCCGGCGCGCGGATCTTGCACTTGTAGGGCTTGTTGGTGCCGTCGGCGACCAGATAGACGCCGAACTCGCCCTTGGGCGCTTCGACCGCGGCATACACTTCGCCGGCCGGCACGTGATAGCCCTCGGTGTAGAGCTTGAAGTGATGGATCAGCGCTTCCATCGAGCGCTTCATCTCGCCGCGCTTGGCGGCACGATCTTGTGGTCGATCGCCGAGACCGGGCCCTGGCCTTCGGGCGAGCGCAGCTTGTCGCAGCACTGCTTCATGATCTTGACCGACTGCCGCATCTCTTCCATGCGGATGAGATAGCGGTCGTAGCAGTCGCCGTTCTTGCCGATCGGAATATCGAAGTCGAGTTCGGCGTAGCACTCGTAAGGCTGCGACTTGCGCAGGTCCCAGGCCGCGCCCGAGCCGCGCACCATCACGCCGGAAAAGCCCCAGTTCCAGGCGTCTTCCAGCTTGACGATGGCGATGTCGACATTGCGCTGCTTGAAGATGCGGTTGCCGGTCAACAGGCGTGTCGAGATCGTCGACCACCTTCAGGAACGGATCGCAGAACGCATAAATGTCATCGATCAGTTTCGCCGGCATGTCCTGATGCACGCCGCCCGGCCGGAAATAGGCCGCATGCATGCGCGAGCCGGAGACGCGCTCGTAGAACACCATCAGCTTTTCGCGCTCCTCGAAGCCCCAGAGCGGCGGCGTCAGCGCGCCGACGTCCATCGCCTGCGTGGTGACGTTAAGCAGATGCGACAAGCAAGCCGCCCGATTTCGGAATACAGAACGCGGATCAGTTGCGCGCGCTTCGGCACGGTAATGCCGAGCAGCTTCTCGACCGCCAGGCAAAAGGCGTGCTCCTGATTCATCGGCGCGACGTAGTCGAGCCGGTCGAAATAAGGCACCGCCTGCAGATAGGTCTTGTGCTCGATCAGCTTCTCGGTGCCGCGATGCAAAAGGCCGATATGCGGATCGACGCGGTCGACGATTTCGCCGTCGAGCTCCAGCACCAGACGCAGCACGCCGTGCGCGGCCGGATGCTGCGGGCCGAAATTGATGGTGAAGTTGCGCAGCGAGGTTTCAGCCATTACGAACCCTTACCCTCAGCCCTTCCCGGCTTCCTTGGCCTTCTCGTCGCCCGGCAGCACGTAGTCGGTGCCTTCCCACGGCGACAGGAAGTCGAACGAGCGGAATTCCTGGTTAGCTTCACCTTGTCGTAGACCACGCGCTTCTGTTCGTCGTCGTAGCGCACCTCGACAAAGCCGGTGAGCGGGAAATCCTTGCGCAGCGGATGGCCCTCGAAACCGTAGTCGGTGAGAATACGCCGCATGTCGGGATGGCCGGTGAACAGCACGCCGTAGAGATCGTAGGTCTCGCGCTCGAACCAGTCGGCGCCGCGGAACACGTCGATCAGCGACGGCACCGGCGTCACTTCGTCGGTCGTCGCCTTGACGCGGATGCGCTGGTTCAGCCGCGGCGACAGGAAATGATAGACCACGTCGAAACGCTGCTCGCGGCCCGGCTAGTCGACCGCCGTGACGTCGATGATGCAGATGAACTGGCAGCCCGGATCGTCGCGCAGGAAGGTCGCGACCTTGACGATGTCGGCGGCCTTGACGTGGATCGTCAATTCGCCGCGCGCGACTTCATGCCCGGTCACCGACGCCGGCAGCGCGGTCTGGATCGTAGCCCCAAGCCTGACGAGCGTGTCTTCCATAGCCAACAGTTCCGCTTAACGCTCAATGGTGCCGGTACGGCGGATCTTCTTTTGCAGCAGCATGACGCCGTAGAGCAGCGCCTCCGCGGTCGGCGGACAGCCGGGCACATAGATGTCGACCGGCACGATGCGGTCGCAGCCGCGCACCACCGAATAGGAATAGTGATAATAGCCGCCGCCATTGGCGCAGGAGCCCATCGAGATGACGTAGCGCGGCTCCGGCATCTGGTCGTAGACCTTGCGCAGCGCCGGCGCCATTTTGTTGGTCAGCGTGCCGGCGACGATCATCACGTCGGACTGGCGCGGAGAGGCGCGCGGCGCAAAACCGAAGCGCTCGGCGTCGTAGCGCGGCATCGACATCTGCATCATCTCGACCGCGCAGCAGGCCAGACCGAAGGTCATCCACATCAGCGAGCCGGTGCGCGCCCAGGTGATCAGGTCGTCGGCGGCGGCGACAATGAAGCCCTTGTCGGCCAGCTCATTATTGACGCCTTGGAAAAAGCTGATCGTCGGCCCCGACCGGCTTGCCGGTGCGCGGGTCGAGAATGCCGCGCGGGGCGGTGCGACCATTGTCATGACTGCAGGATCCTTCGCGCCCTCAATCCCATTCGAGCGCGCCCTTCTTCCATTCATAGATAAAGCCGATGGTCAGAACGCCGAGGAACACCATCATCGACCAGAATCCGAACACGCCGACACTCTTGAACGCCACCGCCCAGGGAAACAGGAAGCTCACCTCAAGGTCGAAGATGATGAAAAGAATGGCGACGAGATAGAATCGCACTTCGAACTTCATGCGCGCATCGTCGAAGGCGTTGAAGCCGCATTCATATGCTGAAAGTTTTTCCGGATCGGGCTGCTGAAAGGCGACCAGGAACGGCGCCACCAGCAGAGCCAGGCCAATCACCAGCGCAACCGCGATGAAGACGACCAGGGGAAGATAGTCTTGCAGCAATGCGCTCATCGGCGACCTCAAGCGTCCAGTCCCGCGCCCCGCCCCGCCGGATTTCGCACCCGTCTTCAGGCTGCCCGGCGGCCCGATTCGGCGCCGTCACCCCGTAACAATCATCCAAAAAAGCCAGTGCTTGCCTGCAATGCCTTGTTTGGAAGAGCTTCAAGGACGGGAGCGATTTGAGGCTTAGCGCAGCGCACAATGGGTGGCAAGCCGACTTTGGGCACCAATCCGCCTCATTTGCGCCTGGGCCATCGCAAGTTGTGGATCATTTCCTTACGTGAATGTAATCCGGCCGCGATTGACAGTGCGAGCCTGAGTCCGTTTATCAGCGCGCCGGCAAGCAAAAAGCAGCGGCCCAAGACGACGATAGTTCGTCAACAAGAAGCCTTCGGGTGGAGGAAATCGCATGGCGATTGCCGGGTCTGGCGACCACGAGGCGCCGGGAAACCAGCCACCGGCTCGCGCCGGCCTGATTCCGTCATTGCGCCAAAGTTCCTCGCGCGCGGTCCGCTTCGACCATATCGTCATGGCGGCGGCCGTCATCTGCCTGGTCATCTTGGTGGTCCTGCCGATCTGCTCGCTGTTCATCGGCGCGGTATCGAACGACGGCAGCCTGACGCTGAAGTTTTTCCACGAGGCCTTTTCCGACCGGCTCTATCTCCAGGCACTGCTGAATTCGCTGATCCTCGGGTCCTGGACCGGTTTGTTCAGCGTCATCATCGGCTTGCCATTGGCCTGGGCGGTGTCGCGCACCAACGTGCCGGCAAGACGTTGATCCGCGCCACCGCCACCTTGTCCTATTTGTCGCCGCCGTTTCTGACCGCGATCGCCTTCGTCAATCTGTTCAGCCCCAATGCCGGTCTGATCAATATTCTGCTGCGCGAGATCGACGCCTCCTGGCTCACCTTCAATATCTTCTCGATGAAGGGCCTGGTGCTGGTGACGGTGCTGCACACATTTCCCTTCGTCTATTTGCTGGCGGCGAGTGCCCTGCAATCGGTGGACGCGTCCTATGAAGAGGCCGCGCAGATCCTGGGCGCCGGCAAATGGCGCACCGCCTTCTCGATCACCGCGCCGCTGGTGATGCCGGCGATTCTGTCCGGCACGCTGATCGCCTTCGTCAATTCGATCGCGCTGTTCGGCTCGCAGGCGATCATCGGCCTGCCCGGCCGCATTTTCACATTGCCGACGCGAATCTATGCGCTGTTCGACTATCCGCCGGAATATGGCCTGGCCTCGGCACTGTCGCTGGTCTTCATCCTGATCACGGTTGCGGCGCTGTTTCTGCAGCGCAGCTATCTGGCGCGGCGGTCCTTCGTGACGCTGGCCGGCAAGGGCTCACGGCCGCAGCTGATCGATCTGGGCGCGACCAGATGGGTCGTGTTTGGTTTTTGCTGTCTCGTATTTCGTGGTCGCAATCATGATGCCTTACACGGCTTTGATCGCAGTTTCGTTGAGCAAATCCTGGGGTCTGGCGTTCTGGAAGAACCTGACCCTGCACAATTACACATTCGTGCTGTTCGAATATGACGTCACCCAGCGCGCCATCCTCAACAGCCTGCTGCTGGCGACGTTGGCGGCGACGCTTGCGGTGGCGCTCGGCACCATGTCGGCTGGATCGACCTGCGCACCAAGATCTTCGGCCGCAAGCTGCTCGATTACGCCGCGCTGATTCCGCTCGGCCTGCCCGGCATCGTCATGGCGGTGGCGCTGATCCAGTTCTGGCTGGCAATGCCGATCGCGCTCTACGGCACGCTGGCGATCCTGCTGCTGGCCTATACCGCCGCTACGTGCCGCTCGGCGTGCGCGCCGCCAACGGCTCGTTGCGCCAGGTCGACACCTCGCTGGAGGAGAGCGCGCGGATTCTCGGCGCCTCATGGGGCACGACCATGCGCGAGATGACGCTGCCGCTGATCTGGCCCGGACTGTTCGCCGGCTGGCTGTTGATTTTCGTGCCCGCCATTCAGGAACTGTCGGCCTCGATCCTGCTGTTCTCGTCGAAGTCGATCACCTTGGCAGTCGCGGTCTACAATCTCTACGAGACCGGCTACACCGAACCGGTCGCCGCCTTGGCGATGATCAATGTGGTCATCATCGCCGCCGCCATCTGGCTCGCCAACCGATTCGGCGGCGGAACGCGCGCTGGTCTCGGCTACAAGTCCGCATAATCTGCCCGCGTAATTTGTCACGCGCGACAAGTGAACTCTCATGGCTGGCGTAAGCAGCAAGAACGTAACCAAGAGCTACGGCGATGCCGGCAGTTCGCAGACCATGGCCGCGGTCACCGATCTCGATCTCGAGATCAGGGACAATCAGTTCGTCACGCTGCTGGGACCCAGCGGTTGCGGCAAGACCACGACTTTGCGGCTGATCGCCGGCTACATGGAGCCCGACCAGGCACCATCCAGGTCGACGACACATTAATGTCGTCGAAGGACAAGCTGGTGCTGCCCGAGCATCGCGGCATGGGCATGGTGTTTCAGAATTACGCGGTCTGGCCGCACAAGACCGTCTTCGAAAACGTCGTCTTCGGCCTGAAATTGCGTAAAGTTCCGGCCGCCAAGGCCGCGCGAACTGGTCGACAACGCGCTCGCCCTCGTCAATCTTTCCAGTCTACGAAAACCGGCTACCGAGCCAGCTGTCCGGCGGCCAGCAGCAGCGCGTCGCGCTGGCCCGCAGCCTGGTGGTCGAGCCCGATATTCTGTTGCTCGACGAGCCCCTGTCCAATCTCGACGCCAAACTGCGCGAGCACATGCGCAGCGAACTCAAGCAATTACAACGCCGTACCGGCATTACTTTCATTTACGTCACACATGATCAGGCCGAAGCCCTGGCGCTGTCCGACCAGATCGCGGTCATTCATGGCGGTCGCCTGCAGCAATACGGCTCACCGCGCGAGGTCTATTCACGCCCCGCCAACCGCGTGGTCGCCGATTTCATGGGCAATGTGAACCTGTTGCCCGGCACGCTGACGGCGGCGCAGGGCGGCACGGCGGAGATCATGATCGCCGGCATCCTGCCGTCGAGTGCGCCGCTGCCTCCGGCTTGGGCCGGCGCCGCCGGGGCCAGGCTCGACGTCGCGGTGCGCCCCGAAAGCGTCATCCTTACGCCGCAGCCGACAGCAAGCGCGGTAAAGGCCGAAGTGACCGATTTCGTCTTCCTCGGCAATATCAACGAGTATCAGGTCAAGCTCGCCGATCAATTCTTGCGGGTGCAGACTCATCCAAAGGAAAACTACGCCGTCGGGTCCAGCGTCGGCATCTCGGTCGATTCCGACGCCATCAGCATTTTCGCGCGTACTGACTAGAAAATCGAACGTTCAAAAAATTGAAGACAAATAGAAGCTTACAGGGAGAAACTCATGACCGAGATTAGCACGCGGTTGCTGGCCGCGGCCTTCGCCGTCGCCACCGCTCTCTCGATCGGCGCGGCCAAGGCGGCCGACAAAGTCGATGTTGCCGCCGCCAAAAAAGAAGGCAAGGTCGTCTGGTACACATCGACGCCGATCAAGACCGCGCAAAAGCTCGCCACGCTGTTCGAGCATCAGACCGGCGTGCACGTCGAATTATTCCGTTCCGGCGGCTCGGCCATCCTGCGCCGCTTCATGCAGGAACATACCTCCGGCCTGAACGCTGCCGACGTCATGACCACGTCTGATCCGGCCAATTCGAACAAGCTCGCCCAGCAAGGCGTCTTTATGCCGTTCAAGCCGGACAATTTCGACAAGGTGCCGGACGGCGCCAAAGCCCCGGATGGCGCCTGGGTCGCGCAACGCCTCAACATGATGGTGATCTTCGTGCGCAGCGACAAAGTCGACGCCGCCGATTATCCCAAGACCTGGGCCGACGCGGTCGAGCCGCGGTTCAAGGGCAAGCTGGCCATGACCGACCCTTCCTTCACATCACTGCAACTGATGGTGGTCTCAACGCTGTCGAAGAAACTGGGCTGGGACTATTATCAGAATCTGAAAAAGAACGACATCATGATCGTGCAGAGTAACCAGCAGGTGCTCGACACCATCAAGCGCGGCGAACGTCCGATCGCGCTCGGCGCGCTCGACAGCTACGCCGCCGACGCGCGCAAGCAAGGCCACAAGATCAAGTCGGTCTATCCCGCCGACGGCACCTTCATCATCCCCTCGCCGACCGCGATCATCAAAGGCGGCCCGCATCCAAACGCCGCCAAACTGTTCGCCAATTTCATGTTGAGCAAAGCAGCGCAGGAGCTGTTCCCGGCTGGCGGCGGCTATGCCGCGCGCACCGATATCGATCCGCCGGCCGACAGCCCGCGGCTCGGCGACGTCAAACCGATGGCGGTCGATTATGGGGCGATCGCCAAGGATGCCGCCAGCGTGAAGAAGAAGTTCAACGAAGTCTTCCAGTAGACGGCGGATTCCAGTAACCAAAGCGCCGGCGCAGGCGAAAAAGCCCGCGCCCTATCGGAGTATGAGGATGACTGACATGAGTGCGGCCGCCGTTAAAGGCGAGGATCACTGGACCTCCCGCGATGGCGGCGTGAAGCTGTTCCTGTTCGAGAAATGCGTCGGCGATCCGGCCAAGACCCGCGGCACGATTTTGTTCGTGCACGGCTCGTCGATGGCCGGCCAGCCGACCTTCGACCTGCAGGTGCCGGGCCGCCCGGATTCGTCGGCGATGGATCACTTCGCCAAGCTCGGCTATGACTGCTGGAGCGTCGACATGGAGGGCTACGGCCGCTCCACCAAGGACCGCGACAACAATGCGCCGATCTCGCAAGGCGCCGACGATTGTTACGCGGCAGCGCTTTACATCCAGAAGCTGCGCGGCGCCCGGCCAATGATGGTCTATGGCATCTCGTCGGGCGCGCTGCGCGCCGCGATGTTTGCCGAACGTCACCCGGAGATGGTCGCACGGCTGGCGCTCGACGCGTTTGTTTGGACCGGCGAAGGATCGCCGACTTTGGCCGATCGTAAAAAAAAGCTGGCCGACTTCCTCAAGATCAACCGCCGGCCGATGAACAAGGCTTTCATCCATTCGGTGTTCGACCGCGATCATCCCGACACCGCCGATCGCAACGTGATCGAGGCCTTCGCCGATGCGGTCTGTGCGCTCGACGATTCCGTGCCGACCGGCACTTATATCGACATGTGCTCGAAGCTGCCGGTGATCGATCCGGAAAAAGTCACGGTGCCGACTTTGATCATGCGCGGCCAGTTCGACGGCATCGCCTCGATGGAAGATCTGCTGGCGTTCTTTGCCAAGCTGCCTAACCCGGACAAGCAGTTCACCGTGATGTCCGGCATTTCGCACGCCAGCTTCCAGCAGAAGAACTACATGATGGTCTATCACATCCTGGCGTGCTGGTACGCCCAGCCAGAGCCGGTCTATAAAGGCTGATGGCCGACAGGCGTCATGGCCGGGCTAAAGCGCAAAGCGCGTCTTCACCCTGAATGTCCCGGCCATGACGCTTAAGCGGCCACTAATCTGCGGGCGAAGGTGCCGGACCGCGCTGTGCGAAAACCTCCTTCGCCGCGAAAAGACCGTTGAGCGCGGCGGGAAACCCGGCATAGACAGCCATCTGCATGATGACCTCGGTGATCTCCTCACGCGTCAGACCGACGTTTAGACCAGCTTCGATATGAACCTTCAATTGCGGCGCGGCGTTGCCGAGAGCCGTCAACGCGGCGATGGTTGCAATCTCGCGAGCGCGTAGATCGAGGCCCGGCCGCGAATAGATATCTCCGAAAGGAAACTCGATAATGTAGCGGGCGAAATCCGGTGCGATATCGGCAAGCGACGCAACAACGTTCTCGCCGGCCTTGCCGTCGATTTCAGAGAGCGCGCGCGTGCCGCGTTGCAGCCGGGATTCGGCGGCGTGTTGATCTTGCGTCGTCATTTTTCATCCTCTTCTTTTCCGAGCTGGCATAGCCAGCGATCTTTTTGTCGAGGACGAGAAGACACGCTTGAAGTTCAGCGACATGCACCCGCACGCGCTTGCGATGGTGTTCGAGGAGTTCGCGCCGTTCGGCTTCCGTCGCCGCGCCGGCCTCCCGAAGTTTCGCATAAAGCCGCATATCCCGGATCGGCATCCCGATTGTCTTGAGACGTCCGAGAAACTCGATCCATGTCATTATCGATGCGTCGTAGTCACGTTGCCCCGATTGGTCCCGGTGCGCATAAGGAAGCAGTCCAATCCGTTCGTAATAGCGGATGGTATGCGCTGAGAAACCCGATCGTTTGGCGAGGTCACTGATCTTCATCGTTGTCTTTGTCTCGTTACGACGCCCGTATAGCTACTCGTTAGAGTGCACTCTAAGTCAAGGAGAAAAGCATTGGGCTCATCAGCGCGTCATTCGATATGGATTAGTGGCATTCTGCAGTGCCACCCGCGCCGGCCTTAACTGGCACTCATCCGGCCATCATGGAATCTTAAGCGCCAAGCTTATCCGCCAGATCTGCGAGATCGCTACCGAACACATCAACCGGCACCGTCGGCGCTGTCTCGCCCGTCCCCGGTCCGTGCTCGTTCGGGCGTGCAACATGTCCGGTACGAAGCCCGCTGGCGGCCGCGGCGGCCAGATCGCTGGAATGCGCCGCCACCATCATGCATTCCGCTGGCGGCAGGTCTAAGGCCGCGCAGGCTGCGAGATAAACTCGCGGCTTCGGCTTGTAGTCGCCGGCGACCTCCGCCCCCAGGATAGCATCCCAGGGCAGCCCGTTGCGGCGGGCGAGATCGACCATCAGCGAGATATTGCCGTTCGAGCACGGCGCGATCCGGAATTTGGTTTTAAGGCGGGCCAGCGCCGCCGGCACCTCGGGCCAGGCGTCGAGCCGGTGCCAGGCCAGCGTCAGGTCGTGCAGGACGTCCTCGGACAGACCCGCAACCCCGAATCGCGGCAGGAACCGCTCCAGATTGCGCCGGTGCAGAACGTCGAGCTTGCTGAACGGAATGCGGCCGGAACGGACCTCTTCCATGCCGGGCTGGTATTCGGCCCGCCAAGCGTCGGCGAAGGCCTCCCAATCGAGGCTGTGGCCAAGTGGTTCCAGAATGGCCCGGGCCTCGCGCGCAATCGAAGAGCGCCAGTCTACCAGAGTACCGAAAACATCGAAAAACAGGGCTTGGACGACCGGTTCAGCGCGCTGCATCAGCGGTGTTTTCCAGTCAAAATGACGGCCTTTGGGCGGCGCCGCCACGGCGTGGAACCATGGCTAAGTCATTGATAAAATGGCGGGAGCGACGAGACTCGAACTCGCGACCTCTGCCGTGACAGGGCAGCGCTCTAACCAACTGAGCTACGCCCCCGCGGGCGTGCGGAGGAGTTATAGGGGGGGCTAGCCCAAGTCAAGCGCCAGTCCGGGGTTGGAGGCCCGAACCCAGCAAAATTGCGGAAATGCCCTATTTATCGACAGGAATCGATGGTCAGACCGCCCCCAAATCGTCTATGCGGGCAAGAGGTTTAGCGCTGCGCTGAACTTACGGATCAATAGGAGGGTCCCCCTGATGGCTACGGCACCTAAAGCCCCGACACCGGCAACGGTCACGTTGAAGCATCTCGCCGCAGCTCTCGCGGAATCGCACGAGATGTCGAAGAAGCAGGCGGAAGCCGTTCTTGGCGATTTCGTCGGCAATATCGTCAAGCATTTGAAGAAGGGCGAGCGGATCCGCATTGGCGGCCTGGGCATCCTTCAGGTGCGCAAGCGCGCCGCGCGTATTGGCCGCAACCCCGCGACCGGCGAGCAAATCCAAATTAAGGCCAGCAAGAAGGTCGCCTTCCGCGCCTCTAAGGAGCTGAAGGAGTCGGTCTGAGTTCGCTCTGATCGGACCCTCTGGGTAAAAATGGCGGGCTTGGGGTCAATGGCCCCTCGCCTGCCTTTTTTGTTTTGCCGCAAGCTGTTCACGCAAGCTTTTCAAGAAAGATTTAACAGCAAAGACTCCCGTAAAGCGTAGGCCGCTACCTGCCGTGGCACGCGCTCCTCAACGAGGTCGCTCCGCATCGTTTTGTGACGTTTCGATGAATGATCTAGCGCAAAACCAGCGTCATACGCCCGTGCATTAATTATTGCATCGCACGGGCGGACCCATGAAATCACAGATCATCCAAGAACTCGGTCAGACTGAAATTCTGCTGCCGGCGCTGATCGCCGAAGGGCTCGCCGCCAATGACCGCGTCAAGGTCCGGCTCAGCATCTTGCAGGCCGCCGCACGCCGTGCGCGCGAACCGCTGAGCGGAAATTTCGATTTGAATGACGAGTGCCGCCACACCGGCCTCGATCCGCTGCCGATGGAAACGCTGGTCCACGGCGCGTCGCTGCTCGACGACGGCCGCATCGCCGCCACCGGCCTGAGCGCGCTTGAAGCTGCGATCTGGACCGACGTCGAAGACATGATCCGCGCCGTGCAAGCCGGCGATGCCGCGTTCGGCGACAGCGCGCTTGAGCGTCTGTCGGTGCTCAAAGGCGCGGCCTCGACCCAGCCGCCCGACACGCTGGAACTCAAGCAGATCGAACGCCTCACCGGCATTTCCGGCGGCAATGGCGGCAGCCTGCACCGGTTGGTGATGGACCTGCACAAGGCGCTCAATCGGCTGGCCGCCGATCATGCCGAAGAAGTGTTGGCCGGCGCCCATGTCTATGGCCTCACGCCATCCGACCGGCCGGCAGTCGAAGCCTTCATGCGCGGCGTCGAGTCGACCCGCAACCTGAAATTCGGCCATCCGGGTCTGGCGACCACGGCGGCGCGCTCGGGCAGTCGCCTGGTCATTCAAAATGACATCGGCGAGACCGATGCCCATGTCGTGGTGATCGCGGTCGACGAAACTTCGGTGACGGTGACCTATACCGACGTGCATCTGCCGCGCGCCCGGTTCTTCACCGCACTGTTCAACGATTTCGATGTCAGCTGGAGCGGTCTCGACCGTAAAAATGTTGAAGGCCTCAATAACGACGACGTGTTCTATCTCGTCACCGGCCGCCTGCTCACCGCCGATGCCCAAGCCCGGCATAACTTTCTGGAAGCGCTCGGCGCCTCGCTGGTGTTCCTGATCGACTGGAACAAGGCGCGCAAGGTGTTGCGCAACTGGGTATCGAAGGCCGACGCCGTCAGCGTTCTCGATTGGGGCGCGCGCCATCGCGTCGGCCATCGCGGTTTCCTCGCGCTCGGCGGCGACGAGCTGGTGGCCTCGGCCGTCCATCACGCCACCCCGACCCGCATCGGCTTTGGCGAACGTCTCGACCGCGCGCTCGGCCGCGACGCCGCGGTTGATTTTCTCAAGACCGTGTTGCGGGTCTCTGCCGAAGCGCTGCTCGAAGGCGGCTCGGTTCGCTTGGCGCGCGATCGCATCGAGGCCGATCTGGTGCGGCACATGCAGCGGGTCGACCGCCTGCTGCTGGCCATCATCATCCGCCAAACCGGTCTGGCGCGCGACATCGCCGGCGGCATCGCCCAGTTCATCGCCGAGCATCAGGCCGGCCGGCCTCACGACGGCGCGGCGCTCGCCGTGATGGCGCAGCATATCGAGGAGAAAGCCGACCGGATCGCGCTCGATGCGCGCCAGGAGATCGAACGCTTCGAAGCCGACCCGTCGATCGAGCGGCTGGTCAATCAAGCCGAGCAGACCATCGACGAACTCGAACAGGCCGCCTTCATCGCCTCGCTGGTGCCGGCCGACGTCCCCGCCGAATTGCTGGCGCCGCTTGCCGATCTCGCCGCCGCCGCCGTTGCCGGCGCCGAAGCCGCCGTGACCGGCGCCGCCGCAACCGCTGACGTGCCGGATGGCCGCCGCATCGATTCCGAGGATGCCTTTGCCGCCATCGCCCGCCTGATCGAAGCCGAGCACCAGGGCGACAAAGCCGAGCGCACCATCACTGCAACCGTGTTGCGCAACGGTTTCGATCTCAAGACCGCGCTGTCGGTGCTCGAACTGGCGCGCGCCATCGAACGCGCGACCGACCGCTTCGCCGGCTTCGGCCACCTGCTGCGCGCCCGCGTCCTGGCCGACCTGTCGACCTGAACGGAGAAACCGTTTCATGCAAATTGTCCGCATCGGCGCGGGTTCGACCGAGCAGCCCTCCGCCGAGGTCATTGGCGGCAAGGCCGCCAATCTGGCGCATATGGCCGCTCTCGGCCTACCGGTGCCGCCGGCCTTCGTCCTGCCGATCAGCCTGTGCGCGGCGGTGGTGGCCGGCGAACCCGGAGCGCGCCACGACCTTGCCGCCGGCTTGCGCGAGGGCATGGCCTTTCTCGAAAGCGCAACCGGACGGTCCTTCGGCGACCGCCGCGATCCGCTGTTGGTGTCGGTACGCTCGGGCGCGGCGCGGTCGATGCCCGGCATGCTCGACACCGTGCTCGATGTCGGCTGCAGCCTGGGCGCGGTCGACGGCCTCATTCGCGGCAGCGGCAACCCGCGCTTTGCCTGGGATTGCCGGCGGCGCTTTCTGGAAAGCTATGCCGATGTCGTGCTCGGACTCGACGCTGCGCCATTTGCGGCGCAGCTTGCCGCGCTGATTGCGTCCGAAGCCGCCGGCGCCGAGCACGCGCTCGACAGCGAAGCCTTGGAGCGGCTGGCGGCAAGCTATCTGAAAATCATCGATGACGAGGACGGCGGTATCCCCGAAGATCCGTTCGGGCAACTCGAAGCCGCCGCCAATGCCGTCTACCGCTCGTGGGTCAGCCCGCGCGCCCAGACCTATCGCAAACTGCAGAACCTCGAAGACCTGCAAGGCACCGCCGTCACCGTGCAGGCCATGGTCTATGGCAACCGCGATCTGAAATCCGGCGCCGGCGTCGCCTTCTCGCGCGACCCGTCAAGTGGTGCGGTTGAGCCGGTAATCGACGTGCTGTTCGGCGCGCAAGGCGAAGACGTTGTCTCCGGCAGCCGTTCGCCCGATACCGAAACCGCCATCGTGCAAAAGCTGCCGGCGGTGGCGCGGCAATTGCGCGATACGCTGACTCTGTTGGAACGCGATTTCGCCGACGTTCAGGATGTCGAGTTCACCATCGAAACCGGCCGATTATGGATCCTGCAAACCCGTGCCGCCAAACGCACGCCGTGGGCCGCGCTGCGCTTTGCCATCGATCTCGTGCGCGAAGGCGCGATCACCCCGGCGCAAGGCCTGCAACGCCTGCAGGGCGTCGATCTTGGCCGGCTGGCGCATCAGCGCTTGGGGAGCGTCGGCGAACCGGCGGCGTGCGGCACCCCCGCCTCGGGCGGCATCGCGGTTGGCCGCGCGGCCTTCGATTCCGACAGCGCGACTCGTCTGGCCGCCACCGGCGAGCCGGTCATCCTGCTGCGGCCCGACACCAGCACCGCCGATGTCGCTGGTTTCTCTGTGGCTGCCGGCATCGTCACCGCCATTGGCGGCCGTACCGCGCATGCGGCGCTGGTGGCGCGTCAGATGGGCAAACCCTGCGTGGTCGGCTGCGCAACGCTGTCGGTCGATGCCGCCGGCCATGGCGCGCAGATCGGCGCCCACGCGATCAAACCGGGCGACTGGCTATCGGTCGATGGTCAGGCAGGCAGCATCTATCTCGGCCGCAGCGAAGTGGTGGTCGAACAGGCCGACGCGGAACTGGCGGAAGTCGAAAGCTGGCGCACCAAGGTCGCCTGACGCGTCAGGCCGTCCGCCCGCGCCAGATCGTGAAAGCGATCACACCGACTTCGGCTATATAGCCGAAGGTGCCGAAGCCGAGCGCGGCGATCACCGCGAACAGACCGACAGTGCCGCCGATATCATGCGTCCCCGCCAGGAAACCGCCGACCGCGGCAGTTAAACCGCACAGCGAGGCCATCGCATAGAGAATGCGCGCAATCGCCACCGGCGGCTCCGCCAGCTGACGCTGGCCCGGCAAAGCAATCGGAATGAGACCGAGACAGCCGGCCGCGGCAAACGACAGCGGCACCAAAGGCGGCGGATTACCGAGCCAGACATTAGGTTCGGTGACCAGACTCAACAGGCTCGGCGCATGCAGCGCCATGTGGATCGCGGTGCCGGTCACGCCGACGCCGATTGCACCAACGCAGACCAAGCCCAACAGCCAGACCGTCGCGCGCCGGTCGGCCGCCAACACCAGAAAGCCGGCGAAGATCGCCAACGGGCTCGCCACCATCGGTATGATCGCCGCCGCGTCATGTTCGAGCGCGATCAGCGGATGATACAGATAAACCTCAATGAACAGCGGCCCAAACAGCATCATCGCCACCAGAATGAGGAAGCGGCCCAGCATGGTCAGTTCGCCTTCGCGACGCTCTTGAGACCATCAATCAGGTTCTCGCTCGATTGCGGCGTGAACGGCGGCGTCGGATTGTAATTGACGCCGTTGATGACGTCATAGCGGGTCTGATCGTTGTACAAGACCATCTTGCCGTTGACCATGGTGTGACAGGAATCGCAATTGCCGCCCATGTTGGTGAACGATGCCGTCTGCAGATGCCGCGAATGCATGCTGGCGGCAAACGATTTGCCGTGACAGATAAAGCAATCCTCAACACGCATCGGAATGTCGTAGCTGGTCACGAAGATGCCATGCCGGATCGGTTTTTTGCGCGCCACCACCAGCCGGTTGACGTCGTCGGCCAGATGATCGGCGTGGCAGGCGTTGCAGCCGCGCTCCTGCGCATGCGCTGTCTTGAAGTTGAATTCGGTATAGGGAATGCCGATCGCCAGGGCACGCGCCTGATCGATGTTCTTCCACATCGCGAAGGTGCCGACGAAGCCGGCGACGACCACGACAATCGCGCCTAAAGCGAGAAGCGCATTGCGCATCATGGCATGGTCCTTTCGATACGGGCGTTGAGGAGAAGTCCGATCAGCGCCGCCAATAGCAGCAGCGCCGCCGCCACGAGGCACACGGCGCTGGCCAGCACCAAGGCCGGCACCGCGGCAAAGCCGCAGCCGGCAATAATCAAAACATAAGCAAGACCGGTCGCCACACCGCTGACGTCGCGCGGCACGATCGCGCCGTCACGCGGCGCGAGGTTGCGGTCGCGTTGTGCTCCAGTGGCGGCGATAAAACCAAGCACCGAGGCGAGCGCGATCGCCACCGGCCAATTCGGCGACGCCGGCCCGCCCCAGACATTGGCGGAAAAGGCCCGCGCCAGGTGGTCGAGGTCGACACCGCTGGTCATCATGTGCAGACCGGAGCCGATCATGCCGACGGCGAGCGACACCGCCATCACCACTTGCGCCAACAATGCGGTGGCAAAGGACGGCGCGATTTGCACCGCCATCAAAGCCAGCAGCGAGATCGGCAGCCAGACCGTCGGCACAAAAGCCAGCCACGATTCCTGCGCGGCCAAGACCGGACGATGGCCGAGATCGACTTCCAGTAGCATGATGACGAAAAACAAGATCGCGAGCGTCAACAACGCCCGGCGAATGCCGCGCAGTTCGCCGAAGAATGCTTCGATGATTTGCGCCAAGCCTTGCATGTCAGCGCACCTCAACCGCGATCACGCCGGGAAAGTCCTGTTTGCGGCCGCTGAGCGCTGGTGGCCTTGACGCGCAACACATAGAAGCCGGTCTCGGGCGGTTTGAACGTCAGTTCCCAGGTGACCCACAAATCGGGATCGGGCTGCGGCGGCAACGGCATGGCACGGTAGGTGTAGCCATTGTCGGTTGAGACCTCGACCTTGCCGACCGGCTCGGCGCCGGTAATAGGCGTAACCGGTCAGCGTGACACCGGCCATGGTGCCGACAACCGTCGGCGGTGCCGGCGACAGAAAGCCGGCCATCGGCGGCGCCGGATGCTCGACGGCTTTGTTGGCGACTAGCGTAATGCGGCTGACCCATTTCGGATGGTGATTGCCGCCGGCGCCGGGAATAAACAGCCGGGTATAAGGGCTGCCGTGCCGCATCGGCACCGCCTGCCCGCCATGCTTCGACACCAGCATGGTCTCCTTGCGCCGCAATTCGGTCAGCGGCAGCAAAAACGGCGGGTGGCCGTCGCTGCATTCGATCCGCGCCGACATCGCCTCGGGTTTGACGCCGGCCTTATCGAACAGCGCCGACAACGGCACGCCTTCGAACGGCGTGGTGAAAATCAGCGGACCGCCAGCGGTGTTGACGTAACACTCCAGGGTCAACAGCTTCTTGATCGTCGGAATCTTGGCCAGATCGTCGATGCTGTAGCGCGCCGGCGTATTGACCAGACCGTCGATCTGAATGCCGTCCGGCAGTTTATCCGGATAGCGCATTTGCGAATAGGCGAAGAACTTGTCCGGCGGCGTGATCAGCGGGCCTTTGGGCGTGGCACGAACCGACAGCGCGCCTGGCGCGGCGTCCGACCGCAACGGATTGCCGAGCAAGCCTCCGACCAGCGCCGTCGATCCGGCGGCGATGAATGTTCGGCGATCCATAGGCTGCTCCGTCAGTCAGTGTTCAAGCCAAGATCTAGGCCAGCGCCGCTTCGATGGCGCGAATTTGGCCGAGGACGTCGACATCGATTTCGGACGTAATCTGCAAGTCGCGGTCTTCGAACACGTCGCGCTCCGGGTGCGCGACTTGCCATCGCGCCACCGTCTCGTCGCGCGCCCGCAACAGGTCGGCGATTTGCGGACGAAACATTCGTATCACCGCCGAAACCCAACGATTCAAATCATAAGACGGCCGTTCGACCGTCATGTCAAAACTGTCGAGCATCGCGATCACATCGTCGGCGCCGTACCACACTTCGTCGGTCACCCAGCGATTGGTGGTGAACAGCCGGATCGGCTTGCCCATCGCATCGGTCGAAATGCCGGCCAGATGTGCGACCCAAGCTGTGCTCCGCCATCTCGGCCGAATTGTCGGCGAGCGCCCTCGGCGCCAGATCGGGAAACAAAATCTTTGGCCGCACGAAGGTATGAAAATGACCGTGTTCGCCGGCGGCGCGTTCGTCGGCCGCATGGGCGTGATAATAAAACTGGCTATGGGTTGCCGGATCGAGCACGTCGCCAGCGGGGAAATGTGCCCATTCCTCGACCGCGCTGGCGCTATCGAGAACCTCGGTCACCGGGTTCTTGCCGCGGTCGGCCAGCGCCGCCGCGCATTCGATCGCTTCAGCGGCCGCATCATATAACGCGAGCAGTTCGGGCTGCCCGAGCCCCCGCAGCCTGCCAAACAACGCGCTTTGATCCGACACCAAGGTCAAGCCGACGGCCGGTGCCGTCGTCTCCTGACCCTTTGGTGCGGCGTGCGTCATGCCGGGCTCCGTGCTTTTAGGCTTTCGGCGCGCAAGGGCTGGCCGGCGAACAAGGCCCGGCGGGCCCACGCTGTGGGCCGCGCGAGGCCGGGGCACACGGGCTTCCGGAACTGGCCGGTGACGCAAGGCGAGGCTTGCGGCTTAGCACTGGCCGGCGAACACGGGCTGGCTGGCGCGGCAGCCGGCGAACAGGGACTGGCGCTACGCATATTGCCACTCGCGGGCGCGCAAGGACTGCCCGCCCCGGCCGCCGGCGCACAGGGGCTATCGTTGCGCATGCCGCCACGCCGTCCAGGCCCACATGGACTGCCGGCACCGCACGGGTTGCGCGCGGCCTGCGCCAATTGCAGGGCGTGACCAGCGGCCGCCACCGGCGTCGGCGCCGCCGTTGTCACGGCGAGCGCGGCGGCGATGGTCGACAGGCTGCCGGCCATCAGCGCGGACGAGCGTTTTTCGATTCGCATCGGAATCTCCTTGTTCAACCGGCACGCATGGTGACGATATCGATTTCAGCGACGGCAATCTTGCCGTCACCGTTATCCAATTGTTCCGCGGTCAACGGCCCGCCGAGGCGGCGCTCGAACCAACTGCCGGCGACAAAACCGAGCACAGCGAGCACGATCAGCACCGCCAACACCAGCCAGACCGGAACGCCGAACAGTTGCGGCAGCGTTTGGGCCTGCGGCCCGGCCGCAGCGTAGTAGAAACCTTTGATCGGCTCAAACACGGCGGCAAACAGCGCGGTACCCAGCACCATGCCGACAATGAAGAACAAGCCATCGAGACGGCCCGATGCCAAAGCAACCGACGACGTGCCGGGGCAATAGCCGCCGACCGCCATGCCTGCGCCGACCAGCGCGCCGCCGGTCAGAATGGCCCAGAAAAATGTCGTCGGGATGAAAACGCCGCCGGCCTTCATCAGGCCAGTGAGCGTCGCGAGATAAAGCCCGATCGCCGCAACCACGATGGCGGTGAACATCACCTTGATCACGGTCCAATCGCTGAAGCGGAATTGCGCGGTCAATTTACGCGGGCTGCCGAGGCCGGCATTTTCCAGCACATAGCCGAACAGTGCACCGCACAACAGTCCGGAGGCCACGCCGTTATCGTAAAGCGGTAAGCTCATGCCCACGCCCTCCGCACCAGGTAGCTGACGGCAAGGCCGACAATAAAAAATCCGATCAGGAACACAAAGCCGGCAACCGCCAACGGCGCGCTGCCCGAAAGCCCGACGCCGCTGGTGCAACCGCGGGCCAGACGGGCGCCGAAACCGGTCAGCACGCCGCCGCCCAGCGCGAGCGCAATGCGGCCGCCGCCGCCTAAGCGCGGCGCGCCATCAACGCGCGCCCGAAACCGGCCGCCGGTGACGGCCGCAACCAAGGCGCCGAACATGACGCCGACGATTTCCCAACTGATCCAGCTCGCCAGCGGATTGGCGCTCTTTAGGAACGGCCCGAGATAGGCATTGGCCTGCGTCATCGGGCCGGCCAATTCGCCGCCCAGCCAAGCGGTCAGGCGGGTAAAGAAGCCGCTCGCGCCTAAACCATAGCCATTGAGCAGAAACGTCAGCAGCAACACCAAGCCGAGCGCGATACCCGCGGTCAAAGGTGGCCAGAATGGACGAACGGTCGAATGCATGGGTTCACCTGCGAATGGTTTTCGAGACTGCGCATGTTCTCGCGGCTTGGACTTGATTCAGGTCAAGCAACGCGACTCTCACTATATTATATTCACATTCTAATATATATTGATTGAGACGTTGTGTCATCCTTCAGAAGGAGCCGGACATGAAGATTCGCAGCTTAACCCTCGCCTTCGCTTTCATCGCCAGTTTAATGCTCACCGCCATTGCCGCTGCGCCCGCCTCGGCGCAACCGCTAGTCAATACCACTTGGCTCAAGCAGCATTTGAATGACAAAAATATCGTCGTGCTTGACGTCTACGATGGCGATCAGCACGCCGCATTCGCAACCGGCCACATCAAAGGCGCCCTGTTCACTAACTTCGCTGCTGACGGCTGGCGCGTCAAAATCAACGGTATTCCCGGCCTGCTACCGCCACCCGCGGACATTGCAAAGACAATCGGGAAGTTCGGTGTCGATAACGCCAGCCATGTCATTGTGGTTCCCGGCGGCCGGCAAAAGGCCGACTTCAATGCCGCCACCCGGGTCTATTGGACCTTCAAGGCGCTCGGCCACGACAACGTGTCGATCCTGGAAGGCGGCGACAAGGCTTGGTTCGCGGACGCGGCCAATCCGGTCGCGACCGGCCCGGCCGCTGCGGCGCCGAAAACCTTTGTCGCGCATTTCCGCCCCGACTACGTGGTCAGCCGCGATGAGATGAAGCAGGCACTCAAGACCCATAGCGCCACGCTGGTCGATGCCCGGCCGCCGCAGCAATACGAAGGCAAGGTGAAATCACCAGTCGTCCGCGTCGCCGGCACGATCCCGGGCGCCGTCAATGTGCCGGCCTTCCAGGTCGCGGCCGCCGACGGTACCCGCCCTGCCGACATGACGACCATCGATAAGGTGTTGGCCAAAGCCGGCATCAAGGCAAAAGGCAAACAGATCACATTCTGCAACACCGGCCATCTGGCGTCCGGCACTTGGTTCATGCTGCATGAGATCAAGGGCAACAAAAACGCCCGCATCTATGATGGTTCAATGGCGGACTGGACCTCCGATCCAGCACTGCCGGTGGTGAACGGCAAAGGCAGCTAAGACACGATCGGGATCAAAGATTTTGGCGGGCGTTCTGCCGACGCCCGCCAAAAATCATGTGACGAACGTCCGATCTATTTGGCAATGATCCAGTCGCGCGCCTTGCCGGCGTCGGCGCGCGCAAAAACCTTAACGTCGGCCGGCATCATGAAGCCGAACATCGACACCATATGCCCGATCCAATCGACGTCGGTGACGACCGCGATTTTCTGCCAGCGCGTCAGATGCGCCAGCCCGACCTTGGTGTCGGCCCACATCGCACCGGGATCGAAGCCGGTGAAATCGGCGGCTATCTCATAATACAAACTGATCTTGCCCGGCCCCGTCAGCGCCTTGTCAACGGCCGGCACCAGCACGCTGTCATAATCGGCCTTGGTCACATGACCTTTACATACAAAGGCGAGAACATCGTCGGGAAATCCGTCCAAGCGCTCAATCATGACGCAGCTCCTTCGCGATATCGTGGTTTGGCGTTCCGAAACTGAATTATGGCCGGCCAATGCAATCATTTCATGGCAAACGGCCGAACAAGCGACCGACAATCAGTTGACGCATATCAAGGACCGAGACCGGCAACTGCGCACTATGCGTCAAGTTTGCGATTTTTCTCAAACTCTGGGAGTTCTTACCATGAAGCGCCTCGTTCGCGTCGCCATTATTGCCCTCACCGCCTTTGCCATTTCCGCGCCGGCGCTGGCCGCAGAGAATTGGCCGGATAGTTTCGGCACCTACGTCAGCAAGGTCCGCAAGACCGTCAAAACCACAGATATCAAAGGCTATCTCGCCGCCGTCAAAAACCCGAATGGCGCCATGTTGATCGACATCCGCGAACCATCGGAATACGCCGCCGGCCATGTCTCCGGCACCGTCAATATCCCGCGCGGGCTGCTCGAATTCCAGATCTGGAAGCAGATGGGATATCCGAAGGCGGTCAACATGAAGACCAAGATCTATGTCCAGTGCGCTACCGGCGGCCGAGCTACGTTGGCCGCAGCCGACCTGAAGAGGATCGGGTTCAAGGACGTCATCGCAGTGGTTGCCGTCACGGCGGACTTCGAAAAAAACGGCTTCCCCTGGACGAAATGACCTAAAGCCGCGGCGCTTTAGGCTTGCGCCGCCGCCCGTCACGCGCTGCAATAACCAACGATGCTAAAAGCTGCGCGCCGCAGGCGATCTCAAGCGCGCAGCATTTTCCTCACTAGCCGTCAGGGAACCTCGCGTAATGGCCCGGTCTACAGGGCAGTCACCGGAACAACAGCGGCACAGTGACACCGCTGCGATCGAGCGAGTGCTCAAGGCCGAACGCGACGGCGTTGCCGCCTTGCAGCAGAGCGCGCAAGAAGCCGAGCAACTTCTCGCCCAGGCCCGAGCCCAGGCCGGCGATATCGCGCGGCGCACCGATAGCCTGATTTCGAAATTGCACGCGGCCTATCTGCAGAAAATCCAAAACGATCTGCAGCAGTTTGCCGCCAGCGAGCCGTTGCAACCGGACCAACCTTACGATGCCGACGCGCTGGCCGAGACCGCGCTCCGGGTCGCGGCCCGGCTGACGGGTGGACCATGAGCACGGGGCCGCGCTGGCGTTATGTACAAGCGCGGCTCCAGGCGCGCCACGGCGACCGTCTGACCGAAGGCGATTGGCGCGCGTTAGAGGCCGCCCGTTCGCTCGATCATTTCCTCGACCGCGCCCGCGCCACGTCGCTGTCCCGCTTCACCGCGCCCCTGAACGCGACCATGACCAGTCACACCATCGAACGCCTGCTGCGGTCGGCTTGGCGCGGTTATGTCGCCGAAGTCGCCGCCTGGCTCGACCGCGACTGGCGGCCGGCGGTGCTATGGGTAGAACTCGTCCCCGATTTGCCGGCGCTCGAGGCTTTGCTCAAAGGCGATGCACCGGCTTGGCTGAAGGATGACACCCTGCTGGCGGTCTACGCCGAAGGCGAAGCCGCGCAACACTTGGCGCGTCTCGAGAAATCGTCGTTGTCGCCGCTGATGCCGGCACCAGACCGCGAGCCGAGCCTGGTGAAGCGCTGGGCCGAGCATTGGCGGTCACTATGGCCTCGTCTCGGCAAAGCCGACACCCGCGCCTTGCACGAGCTGACAACGCTGGTTGCGACGCATAACAGCCGATTGGCGCGGGCCGTGCCGCCCGATACCAGCCCGCCGCATCGGCTTGAACTGACCATTGGCCTGACCCGCCTGCTCCGCCGACATGGCGCCACGCCGGTCGCGGTGTTCAGCCATCTGGCATTGATCGCGCTCGATCTGGAACGACTGCGCGGCGGCTTGGTGCGGCGGTGTCTGTTCGCGCCGGTCCGCGCGCAGGAGGCCGCATGAGTCTGCGCCCGACTGCCGCCCATTGGTTCGAACTGGTGACCGTGCACAAGGAATTGACGCGGGTCATGGAATGCCTGTCGCGCACTGGCGCCGTCGAACTGGAAGCGCGCAGTCAGACCAGCGAACGCTTGTTGTTTCCCGGGCTCGACGACGCGATCAAGGCCCATCACGAACTGGCGCGGCATTACCGGACCTATTGGCCGCCGCCGGCCGCAGTGCCGGACCGGCGTTCGGAACAATTGAGCGACACGCTCAAATCGGCGCGCGAACGGCTGGCCGCTTGGTCCCATGAGGCCGACCCGCTGATTGCCACGATTGAACAGGTGGCAAAAGAAGACGGCAGCCTCACGCAATTGCACACCGCCTTGCAGAGCGCCGGCGCGGATTTTCCCGACCTTCAACTCCTGGCCAAAGCCGGCCCGAAGCTTCAGGCGCGGCTGCTGATCCTGCCGCCCGGCATCATGCCGCGCGAATTGCCGGCGCTGACGCTGTGCAAGTGCTGGCAAACGCCGACCGCCGACTATGTCCTGGTCGTCGGCAAACCGGCCGACATCGCCGAGGTCGAATCACAAATCCCGGCGCTAAAAGCCAGCTTGGTTTCACTGCCGCCTTGGCTGCCATCATCGGCGCCGGACGCGGTCGCGGCGATCGCCGCGCGCCTCACAGAACTTGCAAAGCTACGCGTCGATCAAGACGCCCAACTTGCGGCTTTGTCGGAACGCCTGCAGATCGCGCCGGCGCTCGGCGATATCGCCTTGATCGAATGGCTGCATGAACACGCCAAGGACCTGCGCGGCAGCGACCGTCTGGCCTGGGTCACCGGCTGGACCAGCGATGTCACCGGCGCGCGTTTGCGTGCTGCGCTCGATGCCTGCGACGTGCGCTACATCTTGCGGCTGGCCGAAAGCCCGGAAGGCCTGAGCGCGCCGATGGTGCTGCACAATCCACCCTGGGCACGCGCCTTCGAGACCTTCGCCAACATGCTCGGCACGCCCGGCCGCAATGAGAGCGACCCAAGCCAGTTACTGGCGGTGATCGCCTCGTCGATTTTCGGCTTCATGTTTGGCGATGTCGGCCAAGGCGCGGTCGTTCTGGTCGCCGGCCTCGTGCTCAGCCGCCGCTATCCAATGACCTTCATGCTGGTGCCGGGCGGCGTCATGGCGATCGTGTTCGGCTTTCTGTTCGGCAGCATCTTCGGCCTTGAGCACGTCATCCCGGCGCTGTGGATGCATCCGATGGATGACCCGATCACACTGCTGATCGTCGCCGTCATCGCCGGCATGGCCATCATCTCGCTGGGCTTACTGCTCGACGCTCTGCAAATGCATTGGCGCGGCGAAGCGCTGCATTGGTGGGCGCATCGCGCCGGCCTGACCGCCGCCTATGCCGGGCTGATGATGACGCCGCTCGAAAACCTCAGACAGCCGGGCCTGCTGATCGCCGCCGGTGGCGCGCTCTGGTTCGTCCTCGGCGCCTTGATCTTGGCGCCAACCGGCCGGCTGGCGGCGCTCGCGACCGCAGCGGCCGAATTCGTCGAACAGATCATGCGGCTTTTGGTCAACACCGTGTCATTCGCGCGCATCGGTGCCTTCGCGCTGGCGCATGCCGGGTTGTCGGTCGCGATTGTCGAGATGGCGAATGCCAGCGGCCGCTACGGCTTCTGGATCGTGCTGGCGCTAGGTAATGTGCTGGTGATCGCGCTGGAGGGCGTGGTGGTCTCGATCCAGACCACACGTCTGCTGCTGTTCGAATTCTTCATCCGCTTCCTCACCGGCGCCGGCCGCGCCTTCAAACCGCTGCCGCCGCCGCTGATCGTCAACGACAACCTGCCAAAATCAACCTGAAGGGCGCATTACGATGAAGGCCAGTATTCGATTTCTCATTGTGGCGATGACGGTGGCGGCAGTCGTCGCCGTTGGCGTTACGTTTCTGATGTTTCAGAGCGACCCGGCTTTGGCGCAAACCGCTACGCGCGCAGCCAGCGATAGCGCGGTCGCACCCTGGGCGATGATGGCAGCGGCGATCGCCGCCGGTCTGTCGACGCTCGCAGCCGGTTACGCGGTCGCCTCGGTCGGCAGCGCCGCCGTCGGCGCTTTGGCGGAAAAGCCGGAACTGCTCGGCCGCGTGCTGATTTTGGTCGGTCTCGCCGAAGGCATCGCGATCTACGGTCTGATCGTCGCCGTCCTGATCCTGAACCGGGCCTGACGGAACGCATCATGAGCGCGGCGATTTTCATCGGCGATGAACTGACGGCGGCGGGCTTTCGCCTGACCGGCATCGAGACGCTTGTGCCGGCGGCCAAGGAGGTCGGGCAAGCGCTTTGACGATGCCCGCGCCCGCGCCGGCCTCGTCATCATCACCGCCGACCTCGCCCGCTCGATTCCGGCCGCCGAACTGGAAGCCGCCCTGCTCGCCGAAACTCCGGCGCTGGCGATCATGCCCGATGTCCGGTTCACGACACGCGCCGCCCGATCTCGCCGGCAAGCTCCGGCGCGTCCTGGGGATCGACACATGAGCGACCGTATTTTGAACGAGCCCAACCTGATCCCGGCGCTGCAAGCCGATGCGCTGACGCATGAAATCGAACGGCAGTTGCAGGACGAACGCGCCGCTTTGATCGCCGCCGCGCAAAGCGACGCCCGCGCCGCTGTTGCTCAAGCCCGCTCAACCGCGCGCAAACGGCTACATGAAGCGATCGCCGAATTGCGCCGCGAAGGCGAGCGCCGGCTGACCCGCGCCAAGGCCGAACTGGAAACGGCGGCGCGCGCCAAGCAGCAGCAACAGGCCAGCCACGCGCTCGAAGCCGCCTGGCCACTCCTGCGCGACGCACTGACCGCCCGCTGGCGCGATAACGCCGCCCGCAAGCTCTGGACCGACAGCACTGCCGCGCTGTGCGCCAGCCGGCTGCGGCGCGGCGAATGGACGGTCGAGCATCCGGCCGATTGGACCGCACAAGAACAATCAGGCTTCACCGCCGCCTGCGGCGACACCGCCGGCATCGAACTCACTTTCAGCGCCGCAGCCGATTTAAGCGCCGGTCTGCGCGTCAAGGCCGATCAGGCCGTGCTCGACACCACGGTCGTTGGCCTCACCCATGACAACCGCGCCATTGCCGCGATGTTGCTCGACGAACTCGCACACGGAAGCGCGCATGAGTGAAGCCACAATCAGATGGGTCGGCGGCCCGGTGGTCTATGCCCGCGCGACAGGCGTATTCCGCATCGGCGAAGCCATCGAAGTCGGCCCGCAGCGCCGCCCCGGCGAAGTCATCCGGCTTAAGGACGACGAACTGGTCGGCCAGGTCTACGAAGATACCACCGGCATGCGCCCGGGCGACGCGGTGCGCGGCACCGGGGCTGCGATGTCGGTGCGGCTCGGGCCGCATCTGCTCGGCCACATCTTCGACGGTCTGTTGCGGCCGCTCGACGCCGCCGAGACAAAGCCAGTCGAAGCTCTGGCCTTCCGGCCGCTGGTCAAAGCCGGCGACACGCTGACCGCCGGCGCGGCCATCGGCGATCTGCCCGGCGACGGCATCGTGCAAAAGGTGCTGGTGCCGCCCGGCGTCGCCGGCACAGTCGAGACCATCGCCGCCGAAGGCTCCGCAACCGATCGACGCCACGCTCTGCACGATCAAGGCCGCCGACGGAGCCAGCCACGACATCGGCTTTTTCCAAAGCTGGCCGATCCGCAAATCCCGCCCGGTCCGCGAACGCCTGCCCGCCGACGAGCCGATGGTCACGGGCCAGCGCATCCTCGACACTCTGTTTCCGATCGCCCGCGGCGGCCAGGCCGCCATCCCCGGCGGCTTCGGCACCGGCAAGACCGTGTTGCAGGAAACGCTGGCGAAATGGTGCGACGCCGACGTCATCGTCTATGTCGGCTGCGGCGAGCGCGGCAACGAAATGGCGGAAGTGTTGCGCGAATTTCCCAAGCTGGTCGATCCGCGCACCGGCCGCGGCCTGATGGAGCGCACCGTCATCATCGCCAATACCTCGAACATGCCGGTGGCGGCGCGCGAGGCCTAGATCTACACCGCCGTGACCGTCGGCGAATATTTCCGCGACCAGGGGCTGCATGTCGCGCTGATGGCGGATTCGACCAGCCGCTGGGCCGAAGCCTTGCGCGAAGTCTCCGGCCGCTTAGGCGAACTGCCGGGCGAAGCTGCCTATCCGGCCTATCTCGGCTCGCGCCTGGCCGAATTCTACGAGCGCGCGGCACGGGTCAAGACGCTCGGTGGCGGCGACGGTTCGCTCACCATCATCGGCGCGGTGTCGCCGCCGGCCGGCGATTTCTCCGAGCCGGTGACGAGCCACACCAAGCGTTACGTGCGTTGCTTTTGGGGCCTCGACCGCGAGCGCGCGCAGGCGCGGTTTTATCCGGCGATCCACCCGCTGCAATCTTATTCGGAAAATGCCGGACGCTTCGCGGCCTGGTGGGCGGAGCGCGACAATTCGCAATGGCCCGTCTACCGCGAACGGCTGTTGTCACTGCTCGAAGCACAGGCCGATCTCGAACGCATGGCCCGTATCGTCGGCAAGGACTCGCTGCCGCCCGCGCAGCAGCTAACCTTGCTATGCGCTGAACTGATCAACGAAGCGTTCCTGCGTCAGTCAGCCTTTTCCGAAGTTGACCGCTTCTGCTCGCCGCAACGCCAGACCGCGATGCTGAAGGTCATTCTCGGTTTCATCACCCTAGCTGAGGCGGCGCTGGCCCGTGGCGTGCCGCCGCCGGCCATCGCCGAACTCGACATCCTGCGCCGGGTCCAGCGCATGGGCGAGGAAATCGGCGAAGATCACATCGACCAATTCGCGCAGCTTTCGAGCGCGCTCGAGGCCGCGATGGCCGGCCTCGGAAAGGCGGCGCCCGATGCGGCCTGATCTCACCGTCCAAGGCACCGCCACCGCGATCGACGGCCCGCTGCTCTATTTGCGGCGCAACGTCGAAGCCGGCTTGAACGAAGCCGTCGAAATCCTCAGCCCCGGCGCACCGCCCAAGCTCGGGCGGGTCGCCTCGCTCGATCAGGATGCGATGGTGGTCGAGGTGCTGGAAACGACCATCGGCCTGGGCTTAAGCGACGTGCGCGTGCGCTTTACCGGCGAGCCTTTGCATTTCGCGGTTGGGCCCGGCCTGCTTGGCCGCGTCTTTAACGGTGTCGGCGAACCGACCGACGGCGGTCCGCCGGTGCCGGCGCGCAAGCGCATGCGCATCGACGGCGTGCCGATCAATCCGACCCAGCGCGATCTGCCGCGAAGACTTCATCGAGACCGGCGTCACCGCCATAGACCTGATGAACAGTCTGGTGCGCGGCCAGAAGCTGCCGCTGTTTTCCGCCGGCGGCATGCCGCACGATCTGCTGGCCAGCGATATCGCGCAGAACGCGCGGCTTGCGCAAAGGCGACGCCGCCGGCTTCGCCATCGTCTTTGTCGGCATCGGCATTTCGCACGACACCGCCGAAACCTTCCGCCGCGCCATGCAGGATTCCGGCGCGCTCGCCCACACCGCGATGTTCCTCAATCTCGCCAGCGAATCCTCGACCCAGCGCCTGCTGACGCCGCGTTTCGCGCTGACGGCGGCGGAATATCTCGCGTCCGAGGAAGGCCGTCACGTCCTGGTCATCATGACCGACATGACCAATTACTGCGAGGCCTTGCGCGAGGTCTCCGCCAGCCACGGCGAAGTACCGAGCCGCAAGGGTTATCCCGGTTATATGTATTCCGACCTTGCCTCGATCTATGAGCGCGCCGGCTGCATCCGCGGCGCGCAAGGCACGGTGACGCAATTGCCGATCCTGACCATGCCGGCCGAAGACATCACCCACCCGATTCCGGATCTGACCGGCTACATCACCGAAGGCCAGATCGTGCTCGACCGCGCGCTCGACCACAAAGGCGTGTTTCCGCCGATCAACGTGTTGCCGAGCCTGTCGCGCCTGATGGACCAGGGCATCGGCAAGAATTATTCCCATGTCGATCACCCGGCGCTCGCCAACCAGTTGTTCGCCTCCTACGCCAAAGCGGTACGGGTGCGGGTGCTGGCCAGCGTTGTCGGCCGCGACGGCCTCACCCCGCTCGATCTCAACTATCTCGATTTCGCCGACCAATTCGAATCCACGCTGATCGGCCAGCACGGACGACGCACGCTGGAAGACAGCATGGAAGCCGGCTGGACCGTGCTGCGGCTGTTGCCGAAAATCGAATTGTCGCGGCTGTCGGACGCTCAGATCGCGCAATATATCACGCCGACTGAAACGGGCACGCCGAACCAAACCCAGGCAAACGCAAATGCGTGAGGTCGCGCCCACCCGCAGTGCCGCGATCGCGCTCGCCGACGAGCGCAAGCTGATGCGCCAGGGCTACGATTTCCTCGACGAAAAGCGCACGCTGCTGGCCAGCGAAATGCTGCGGCAATTGAAGGTCTATCAGGCGCGAAGCGCGGCGCTTATGGCCGCCACCCAGACTGCCGCCGAGGCCCTGGCCAGCGCGCTCGAACGCCACGGCCTCGATCAGCTGCAGGCCTATCCGGCGCCTGCCGCGCCCGACATCGCGGACCCGCAGCGCAGCCTGTTTCTCGGCCTGGCCATGCTGACTGCTGCCGAGGCCGCCGGCAGCAGCGGTGACAATCCTCCCGCGATCGACACCTCGCCGGAAGCCAAAGCCTGCCGCGCCGCCTTTGAGACGTTGCTGGCGCTGTCGGCCGACGTTGCCTTGCGTGCCGGCAATCTCAACCGGCTGGCGCGCGAATACCGCCGCACCGAACGCCGCGCCCAGGCGTTGGAAAAGGTGCTACTGCCGGAAGTCGCCGAGGCGATCAAGCACGTCAACGAGCAGCTCGACACCATGGAGCGCGAGGAAACGATCCGCACCCGTTGGTCAAGCCAATCACAAAATCAATGAGTTATGGATAGTTGCGTACGAACCGCGTGAGTGTCGTAGGCGACGACAATGTGGGATAGTTTCATTATCCGACTTTAGCGACCACACCGGTGCGCGGCCGCGAATGACGCTAAGTGCCAAGAGCGAACATCCCAATATCTAGGCCACAGCCATAATGACGTGTGCCTGAATTTTCGAGGCAACCGCGCCGCTGCCGTGTCTTTCTGCAATCGCAGATGTGGCGTAATCAGTTGCGGATTCCAGCGCCTCTGCGTCTCTGGCCTCAATCTCGCTGCGCAGTAATGTCCCCTGACAATATGCGACAGCGGGAATGCGCGGTGAGGATGCGCAGCTTTGTTCGGCGCGCGTCTCGATCACCACACCGGAGAAACCGGCACCTTCCAAGTCGCTGCGGATCAGTGCCGTGTCGTGGTAGCCGTGCGGCGTGCGAGCCATAAAGCGTGGCGGATCGTGCGGAAACATCCTTGCGAGGGCATTCGTCACGTCGTCCGCAAAGTCATTCTCCTCAATGCGATCCCATACGTTGAATAAAAAATGTCCGCCGGGCTTCAGCACCCGCTTTGCTTCGCGGTAGGCAACCGAGCGGTCCGGAAAGAACATCGCGCCGAACTGGCAGCACACGAGATCGAAAGCTGCATTTTCAAACGGCAACGCCATGGCGTCCGCCTGCCGCCATTGATGCCATTGTCCGGGCCTTGCCGCGAAGCGGCATAGTCGAGCATCGGCTGGTTGAGGTCGGTTACGACATAGCTTGCACCGGGCGACAGTTTTGGCGCCAGTGCCCGGGTGACAACCCCGGTGCCCGCGGCAATTTCCAATACAGCGTCTGGCGACAAGGCCGCTGCGCGTCGCGCAAGATCCGCAGCGTAGGGCTCAAAAATCAACGGCACCATGTAGCGGTCGTAGTTTTCCGGAATCGAGCCGGCGAACACCTTGTCCGTTTCCAACATTGCGATCGCCCCCTGCCAATTTTATGGCAAGCGCGGCTAGCATATATCAATTCATCGATGACGGCAGGCTTGTACGAGCGACCTCGGGGACGGCGAGGGCCTCAGCGCATAAATCGATGTAAATTCAATGGCTTATAATTAAGATGGTGGGCGATGACGGACTCGAACCGCCGACATCCTCCGTGTAAAGGAGGCGCTCTACCAACTGAGCTAATCGCCCGAAACCAACGAACCTGCGCTCGTCTACAGCGATCCGGCCAGCCAACGCAAGCGCGACCGACAGGCCGCTCCGGAAGACGAAAACGGCGCCTCACGGCGCCGTTTTGCATTTGTCGTCACGCCTGCCCGCTTAGTGCGCGGTCAGGCCGGAACCTTCCTCGTCGGCCGCCTGCGTCGGCCGCCGCTTTCGGGGCGGCTGGCGGTCGCCTCGTCCCATTCGATCGGCACCGGCGGCCGCACCAGGCGCATGCTTGATCACCTCGTCCATGCGGCTGACCGGGATGATCTCCAGGCGCTTCTTGATCGTCTCGGAGATGTCGACCAGATCCTTGGCGTTCTCCTCCGGGATCAGCACCGTCTTCATGCCGCCGCGCGGCCGCCGCCAGCATCTTCTCCTTCAAGCCGCCGATCGGCAGCACGCGGCCGCGTAGCGTGATCTCGCCGGTCATGGCGACATCGCGGCGGACCGGAATGCCGGTCATGACCGAGACGATGGCCGTGACCATGGCGACGCCCGCCGACGGTCCATCCTTGGGCGTCGCGCCTTCCGGCACGTGCACGTGGATGTCGCGCTTGTCGAACAACGGCGGCTCGATGCCGAAGTCAATCGCGCGCGAGCGGACATAAGACGCCGCCGCCGAGATCAATTCCTTCATCACGTCACGCAAGTTGCCGGTGACGGTCATCTTGCCCTTGCCCGGCATCATGATGCCTTCGATGGTCAGCAACTCGCCGCCGACGTCGGTCCAGGCCAGACCGGTGACCATGCCGACCAGATCCTCGGCCTCGATCTCGCCGTAGCGGTACTTCGCCACGCCGAGATAGTCGCCGAGATTGGCCGCGGTGACCGCGATCGCCTTCTTCTTCGTGGTCAAGGTCAGTTCCTTGACCGCCTTGCGGATCACGGTCGACAGCTCGCGCTCGAGATTACGAACGCCGGCTTCCCGCGTATAGCGGCGGATCAGCAGCAACAGACCTTCATCGTCGATCGACCATTCCTTCAGCTCGAGGCCGTGCTTGGCGACCGCGTGCGGGATCAGATGCTTGCGCGCGATCTCAAGCTTTTCATCCTCGGTGTAGCCGGCGATCCGGATGATCTCCATGCGGTCCATCAGCGGCGCCGGGATATTCAGCGTGTTGGCGGTCGTGATGAACATCACGTTCGACAGATCGTAGTCGACCTCCAGATAGTGGTCGGCGAAGGTCGAGTTCTGCTCCGGATCGAGCACCTCAAGCAAAGCCGACGACGGATCGCCGCGGAAATCGGCGCCCATCTTGTCGATCTCGTCCAGCAGGAACAGCGGGTTCGCGGTCTTGGCCTTCCTCATCGACTGGATGATCTTGCCGGGCATCGAACCGATATAGGTGCGCCGGTGACCGCGGATCTCGGCCTCGTCACGCACGCCGCCGAGCGACACGCGCACGAACTCACGGCCGGTCGCCTTGGCGATCGACTTGCCGAGCGAGGTCTTGCCGACGCCCGGAGGCCCGACCAGACACAGAATCGGCCCGGTCAGCTTGTTGGCGCGCTGCTGCACGGCGAGATACTCGACGATGCGTTCCTTGACCTTCTCCAGACCGAAGTGATCGGTATCGAGCAGCGTCTGCGGCAGCGGTCAGATCCTTCTTGACCTTGCTCTTCTTGCCCCACGGGATCGACAGCAGCCAGTCGAGATAGTTGCGCACCACCGTTGCTTCGGCAGACATCGGCGACATCTGACGCAGCTTCTTCAGTTCGTGCGTCGCCTTCTCGCGGGCTTCCTTCGACAGCTTGGTCTTCTTGATCTTGTCTTCGAGTTCGGCCAGTTCGTCCTTGCCTTCCTCGTCGCCAAGCTCCTTCTGGATCGCCTTCATCTGTTCGTTGAGGTAGTACTCGCGCTGGGTCTTCTCCATCTGCCGCTTGACGCGGGTCCGGATGCGCTTTTCCACCTGCAGCACGGAGATTTCGCTCTCCATCAGGCCGAGCACTTTCTCCAGGCGCGCGGTGACGGACGGCGTCTCCAGGATGTCCTGCTTGTCCGGAAATCTTGACGGCGAGATGCGAAGCCACGGTGTCGGCGAGCTTGGCGTAATCCTCGATCTGCTGGATCACGCCGACGACTTCCGGCGACACCTTCTTGTTCAGCTTCACATAGTTTTCGAATTCGGTGACGACCGAACGCGCCATCGCCTCGGCCTCGACGCTTCTCGCCCATATCGTCGGCGAGCGCCGTGGCGTCGGCCTCATAATATTCTTCGCGATCGTTGTACTTGAGCACCTTGGCGCGGGTCGCGCCTTCGACCAGCACCTTGACGGTGCCGTCGGGCAGCTTGAGCAACTGCAGAACGCTCGCCAGCGTGCCGACCTCGAAGATCGAGTCGGTCGCCGGATCGTCGTCGGACGCATTCTTCTGCGTCGCCAGCAAAATGAAGGTGTCGGAGCGCATGACCTCTTCCAGCGCCTTGATCGACTTTTCACGGCCGACAAAGAGCGGAACGATCATGTGCGGAAACACCACGATGTCGCGCAACGGCAGAACCGGATAAGCCCGGGTGTCGCCCGGCTGCAGCGTGGGTCGTGGCTTATTGGTCATTGGCCTTGCAGTCCTTTTTGTTGTGCCCCTGTTCTCTGACCCGCGGATGCGGCATCGCAAGAACAGTGCCGGTAAGTGTGGGAGAGATGATCGCGAGGACGTGAACCTGCTCGTCCCGCTGGCCTTCGGACGCAAACCGAAGGCCTCACCCAGTCGAAAACGCACGATTATTTGTACGCCAGATCGGTCTCCGACACTATACGTAGGATGACGCCTAAGGCTCCGCAAGTAACGCCCGTATTTTCAAGTTAAAACGGTGCTCGCCAACGCCAACGACACCACAAACGGCGCGATTCTGCGAACTATTTGCCGTACCTGGGGTACGTTATCCCGGATAAGTCCTGTCCGGCGGTCCTTGCGGTCAGCCTGCCACATAAGCCAGGCCGATCGCGGGCCGCGCTCGCAAGCCAAGACCGCCGTCAGCATCCGGCCCAACTGGCGCGACCCGGCCGAGCTCGCAAGACGACCGCGCGCCCGAATTCATCGGCGCGGCGGTAATCGAACCGTCAGGCGCTGGCCGAGCCCTGATCGGCGGTGCGGTCGCTGCGGTCGGCGTAGATGTAAAGCGGCCGGGCGGTGCCCTCGACGACTTCCCGCGAGATCACGACCTCCTCGACGCCTTCCAGGCTCGGCAGATCGAACATGGTGTCGAGCAGGATGCCCTCCATGATCGAGCGCAGGCCGCGCGCGCCGGTCTTGCGTTCGATCGCCTTGCGGGCGATCGCGCCAAGCGCTTCTTCGGCCAGCGTCAGACTCGATCGATTCCATTTCGAACAGCCGCTGGTACTGCTTGACCAGCGCGTTCTTCGGATCGACCAAAATCTTCTTGAGCGAGACCTCGTCGAGGTCTTCGAGCGTGGCGACCACCGGCAGACGGCCGACGAATTCCGGGATCAGGCCGTATTTGAGCAGATCCTCGGGCTCGACCTCGCGGAAGATTTCACCCTGCTTGCGGTCTTCCGGCGCATGACACCTGCGCGCCGAAGCCGATCGAGGTCGACTTGCCGCGCGCCGAGATGATCTTGTCGAGGCCGGAGAAGGCGCCGCCGCACACGAACAGGATGTTGGTGGTGTCGACCTGCAGGAACTCCTGCTGCGGATGCTTGCGGCCGCCCTGCGGCGGCACCGAGGCAACCGTGCCTTCCATGATCTTCAGCAGCGCCTGCTGCACGCCCTCGCCCGACACGTCGCGGGTGATCGAGGGGTTGTCGGACTTGCGCGAGATCTTGTCGATTTCGTCGATATAGACGATGCCGCGCTGCGCGCGCTCGACATTGTAGTCGGCCGACTGCAACAGCTTGAGAATGATGTTTTCGACGTCCTCACCGACATAGCCGGCTTCGGTCAGCGTCGTCGCGTCCGCCATCGTGAACGGCACGTCGAGAATGCGCGCCAGCGTCTGCGCCAGCAGCGTCTTGCCCGAGCCGGTCGGCCCGATCAGCAGGATGTTCGACTTCGCCAGCTCAACGTCGTTGTGCTTGGCCTGGTGGTTGAGGCGCTTGTAGTGGTTGTGGACGGCGACCGAGAGCACGCGCTTGGCATGCATCTGACCGATCACGTAATCGTCGAGAACCTTGCAGATTTCCTTCGGCGTCGGGATGCCGTCGCGCGACTTCACCAGCGAGGATTTGTTTTCCTCGCGAATGATGTCCATGCAGAGTTCGACGCATTCATCGCAGATGAACACCGTCGGCCCGGCGATAAGTTTGCGTACTTCGTGCTGGCTCTTGCCGCAGAACGAGCAGTACAGGGTGTTCTTGGAATCGCTGCCGCCGACTTTGCTCATTCCATTCTCCGTATCACTCGATTAAATCACGCGATCGAGTATCACTCAGACTCTCAGAACTCTCCGCGGCCGGCGGACCTGAATCATCCGCCACCCCCAACGAAGCAAGTTTCGCGCCGGAACACCAGCACGGCGGCCCATCAAACCGGGCGGCCCGCAATCCCCCACTACACTCCCACACCCTAAGCCAAGCATGCTAACGGCATGATAATCAAGAATGTATTAACGATAACGTTCACGCCATATTGTGCAAAAACAAGGCGTCTTTGGCGCCGCTCGCGCACAAGGAACTTTCCGAATTTTCCGCCGACGGTCGGACCCTGTGTCCCAACGGAGGCGTCCAAGGCCGGCAGCCGCACCGCATGGCACTAATCCTGCAGGCGGGTTCAACCGCCGGCCAGTCACGCCGGTTTAGGCAAGCATTTCCTGCGGCCGCTTGTCGATGACCTTGTCGACCAGCCCGAAATCCTTCGCCATCTCGGCGGTAAGGAAGTAATCGCGCTCGAGCGCGTCCTCGATCTTCTTCAGCGACTGGCCGGTGTGGTGCACGTAGATTTCGTTCAGCCGCTTCTTCAGGTTCAAAATCTCCTGCGCGTGCAGCATGATATCGGTCGCCTGGCCCTGAAAGCCGCCGGACGGCTGATGCACCATGATGCGGGCGTTCGGCAGCGCAAAGCGCATGTCCTTGGCGCCGGCGGCCAGCAGCAGCGAGCCCATCGAGGCGGCCTGGCCGACGCACAAGGTCGAGACCTGCGGGCGGATGAACTGCATGGTGTCGTAGATCGCCATGCCCGACGTCACCACCCCGCCCGGCGAGTTGATGTACATCGAGATTTCTTTTTTCGGGTTTTCCGCTTCCAGGAACAGAAGCTGCGCCACGATCAGCGTCGCCATCCCGTCCTCGATCGGGCCGGTGATGAAGATGATCCGTTCCTTCAGGAGCCGCGAAAAAATGTCGTAGGCGCGTTCGCCGCGGTTGGTCTGCTCGACCACCATCGGGACGAGGTTCATATAGGTCTCGATGGGGTCTTTCATGACGGCTCCAAAGGCAAATTGACGCGAATCGTTCCGGCTAGATTAGCCGCAACGCGCGTCTCGACGATCTATTTTCGCAAAGCGCCCGAGCGCAAGCCCCAGCTCGGGACCTGGTGACAAGTCCGTTAACCGGACGATCGCCCCGGCGACCAAACGCAGCGTCCCGGCGCGTCAATGACGCACCGGACGGCTTACCAAACTCACGATACATGCGCCAGAGGCGCAGCCGACAGTGCCAACGGCGCCGCCGCTTCAGGACCGGCTCAGGCGGCCTCTTCCTCCTCTTCCTTGAACAGCTCCTCGCGCGAGACCTTCTTGTCGGTCACGTCGGCGAGTTCGAGCAGGAAGTCGACCACCTTTTCCTCGAAGATCGGCGCCCGCAGCGAGGCCACCGCTTCCGGGTTCTGGCGGAAATAGTCCCAGACCCGCTGCTCCTGGCCGGCGAACTGGCGCGCGCGCTCGGCAACGGCGCGGCTCAATTCTTCGTCGGTCACGGTGATGTTGTTCTTCTCGCCGATCTCGGCCAGCACCAGGCCAAGCCGCACGCGGCGGGCGGCGATGCCGTGGTATTCTTCCTTGGCCTTTTCTTCGGTCGTGTTCTCGTCGGCGAACGTCTTGTTTTCGTTCTTGAGTTCGTCGGTCACCGAGACCCAGACGCGGTTGAATTCCTCTTCCACCATGCTCGGCGGCGGATCGAATTGATGCAGCTTGTCGAGTTCGTCGAGCAGCGCGCGCTTAAGCTTCTGGCGCGACATCGCCTGCTGGTCGCGCGCGAGGCGATCCTTGACCGCGTCGCGCAGCTTGGCGAGCAATTCCAGCCCGAGCGACTTGGCGAACTCGTCGTCGACCTTGACCTCGCCCGGCGCCTCGATCGACTTGGCGGTGACGGCGAATTCGGCTTCCTTGCCGGCCAGCGCCTCGTTGGCGTATTGCGTCGGGAAGGTCGCCTTCACGGTGCGGTTTTCGCCGACGCCGATGCCGATGAGTTGCTCTTCGAAGCCCGGAATGAAGGTGTTCGATCCGATCTGCACCGCGATGTCGTCGCCGGTGCCGCCCTCGAACGGCGTCGCCGTCGATGGTGCCGACGAAGGCGACGTTGACGCGGTCGCCGCTCGCGGCCTTCTCGCCTTCCGCCTTGGGCGCATAAGGCCGGTTCTGCTCGGCGATGCGGGCGATGGCTTCGTCGATTTCGGCGTCGCTGACGTCGGCCACCAGCTTCTCGAGCTTGATGGTCTTGAAATCGGCAAGCTTGATCTCCGGCACGATTTCGAGCGCCGACGGTGTAGCTCAGATCGCTCTGACCGTTGATCAGCTTCTCGACCGCGTCCTTGTTCGGTCGGCAGCGTCACCTTCGGCTCGGCGGCGAGCTTGAAGCCGCGGTCGGTCACGATCTGGCTGTTGGTGTCGCGCACGGTCGCTTCGATCACCTCCGCCATGGCGGAGCGGCCATAGACCTTCTTGAGATGCGCGACCGGCACTTTGCCCGGCCGGAAGCCGTTGATGCGCACGCGGTCCTTCAACTCGTCCAGGCGGGTGGTGACCTTGGCTTCGAGTTCGGCGGCCGGCACCACCACGGAGAATTCGCGCTTGAGGCCTTCGGAGAGTGTTTCGGTAACCTGCATGGTCTCACTTCGTTGCTTGTTACGCGCGCGCCGCCGTTTCGAAAGCGGCGAGGCGCGCCGGAGGTGTCGGGATGCGGGGACCTGACCCGCGTTGTCAAAACTCTTCAGCGTTCGGGACTCTGGACGTCTACGCCGAAAGCCCGTCATTTCGTGCGCGCTCGATCCTAAGCCCTTTGGCTGGTGCGGGCGGAGGGACTCGAACCCCCACGACTTTCGCCACTGGAACCTAAATCCAGCGCGTCTACCAATTCCGCCACGCCCGCAAAGGGCCGTCAAAAACCGTGTCCTAGCGCTGCGAAGCGGGGCATAACGCGTTGCGCCCCGTAAGGGCAAGGCCTCACAAGGGCCCCTGAAGAGCCCCTGACGGGCGGCGGGCTTATATCACGCAAAAACTTGCCCGTACCATTAAAATAGGCCGCGATTGCGCTAGCTCAAGGGGCAGCGCGGCCAAAGCCTCGTAGCCATCATTTGGGGGCAATTGGCGCTACGATGATGGACTGACCATGACAGACCACACCGGCCGTTGCCTGCGCTCAACCGCCGGCCATGTCTTCGCCGGCATTGGCGTCAGCCTGACCGCCTTGGCCCTGCCGCGGTCGCAGCCGCCGCTGCCGAGCGCCGCCACGACATTGCCGCCGGACGGCTTCCGCGTGCTGCATGCCCGCGCCGGGACCAGGCACGCTGCGCGGCCCGCAGGAGGCTGCGACGACCGAAATCTGGGGCTATGACGGGATGACGCCCGGGACCGACGCTGCGGGTCAAACAAGGCGAGGAACTCAAGGTCCGTCTGGTCAACGATCTCGACCAGGCGACCGTCATCCACTGGCACGGTCTGCGGATCGACAATGCCATGGACGGCGTGCCGCATCTGACGCAGATGCCGGTCGAACCCGGCCAGAGCTTCGACTACCGCTTCACGCCGCCCGACGCCGGCACCTTCTGGTACCACACCCATTTCGGCTCGACCGAGCAACTGGCGCGCGGGCTCTATGGCGTCCTGATCGTCGAGGAGCCGGACGCGCCGCGGTCGACCGCGACCTGATGCTGGTGGTCGATGACTGGCGGCTGATGGACAATGGCGAGATCCAGCCGAGCTTCGGCAATTTCCACGACGCCATGATGGCCGGCCGGCTCGGCCAGTACATCACGCTCAACAGCCAGGACACGTTCGACCTCAAGGTGAAGACCAACGAGCGGCTGCGGCTGCGCATCGTCAACACCGCCAATTCCCGCATTTTCCGGTTCCGCATCGCCGATCACGTCACGCGCCTGATGGCGGTCGACGGCCAGCCCTGCCCGCCCGAGATCGTGCCGGACGGCGTGCTGCGGCTCGGCGCCCGGCAGCCGCGCCGACCTGTTCCTCGACGCCACGCTGAAACCGGGCGCCAGCGCACCGATCCTGGTCGACGACCTGCGCGGCGGATGGCTCGACCTTGGCCGCATCGTCTATGACGCCGGCGACCCGTTGCGCGCCGAGACCCTGCCGGCGCCGAAACCGCTGCCGGCCAATCCGCTGCCGAAGACCTTCGATCTTCGCCAAGGCGCTCAGTGCTCGACGTGCCGCTCGACGGCGGCGGCATGGCCATGATGATGGGGCGTGGCAGGACACGGGCGGTATCGGGTCCCGGCCGCTTCAACGGCTACGGCATCCCGCCGCAGTGAGCGGATCTGGGCGCTGGCCGGCATCGCCGCCACCGGCCACGACGGTCCGCCGATGTTCAAGGTCGAGCGCGGCCGCACCGTTGTTTTGAATTTCGTCAACCGCACCGCCTTCCCGCACGCCATGCACGTGCACGGCCATCACTTCCGCCACCTCACGCCAGCGGCGACGGCCACCGGCCGTATTGGCTCGACACCGTGATCGTCGATCCCGATCGCGCGGAAGCATTGCCTTCGTCGCCGACAATCCCGGCAAGTGGATGATGCACTGTCACATGATCGAACACATGGCCGCCGGCATGGCGGCTTGGTTTGAAGTGACCTGAGCCGGTCGGTACAACTTTAGATATCCATGTAATTTAAACATAAACTGCCCTGGATAGCCTGAGGCTTCACGGGAGATTTTCCTGATGCCATTGGTGCGAACGTCGGCGCGTGCGCTGCTTCTGGCTCTCATTCCGTCCGTAATTGTGCAGCTTGTGTTGCTGTCGCTCTCGGTTTGGATCTGGGAGCAAAAACTATTTCTCGGCCTGCCCGCGCCGGACGGAATTGTCGTCCTATTTGCGTTGCAGATGACAATCTGCGGTAGCCTTCTTTACGCAGGTCATGCCGTGTTGCGGCAGTTCGGCGTTTACAGCCGCTTGGCTTATTGCATCATGGGCGGCACCGCCGCCGTCATCGCCTACGCAATGGCGGCGCGATACGGCCTGTTGGCTAGCGCGCCATCGAGTGGCACATGGATAACCGCCGCTGTCATGCCGGCCCTGGCGGGCATCCTCTCCGGTTTCCTGTACGGGCAATTCGCTGGAATTGAAATGTCGGCACCCCAGCCGGCCGAACCGGGTGAAACGCCCTCTGATGCAACGCAGCCCTTGCGTGGCCGCTTCGAGGGTCCCGTTCGCGTTCGTACATCGCTCGCGGCTATCGCGCTGACAGCGTTTATCCCGGCCGTCCTTGTCGCCGTTCTGGCGTTCACGGTTTTCAAGGGCGGCCTGACCGACGCGCCGACTGCGATGCTGTTCGCTCTGCCGGCGCAAGCCTTCATGTCGACCATGTTTATGACCGTCCTGCCGTCGGCCATTCTCATCCTGATCGTGCATCACACCGCGCGCGCGCTCGGCTTTATGCAAGGGTTGCAATATGCCGGCTTAGGCAGCGTTTACGGCGCAGCCTTCGCTCTGCTAGCCGGCCCCTTTACGGCTTTCACGTCGGTGGTGTTCCTGCTGATTCCGCTGTTGGTCTTTGGCGCCATCATGGGCGCACTGTACCGGCGCTTCGCCGGCTTGGAGCCGGTCCCGCTGCCCGAGCCGGTCATCGTTACCGACGTTGACAATCTGGTTCCCGCCGACGACCCAACCCGGCGCCAGCACTCCATTTTACTGAACGGCTAGCGATCGCTGGCAAGCCCGGCGAACAGCCGCCGGTAGACCCGCGGCAACTCGTCCGGCAGGTCCTCTGAAATCAAGCCCAGGCCCGAAGCTTGCCGCCGCCTCGCCATGCAGCCAGACGGCGGCGCTGGCGGCTTCGAAGGCCGGCATGCCTTGCGCCAGCAGGCCGGCGATCATGCCAGCCAGGACGTCACCGGAGCCGGCGGTCGCCAGATAAGGCGGCGCATTGCCGGCAATCGACGCCCGGCCGTCCGGTGCCGCCACCACCGTATCGGGACCTTTGAGGAGCACGACCGCGCCACTTTGCCGGGCCGCTAAACTGCGCTCTCTCAAGTTTTGAATTAACTTTAGTTTTACCATTTATATTACTGAATAATCTAATAAATTCACCTTCATGCGGTGTCAGGACCGCCCCGCCTTGGTGCCCGCCAATGGCGGCGAACAAGGCGGCCGGGTCCTCGGCAAAACTGGTCAGCGCGTCGGCATCGAGCACGACGCCGGCCTCGCTCGCCAGCGCCGCCGCGACCTGATCCCGCATCGCCTCCCCGACCCCGCCGCCTGGCCCCAGCACCACCGCGTTATGCCGCTTGTCGGCGAGGAAGGCGGCCAGCTCCTCGGCGGTGTCGACCGGACGCACCATTACCGCCAAGCTGGCGGCAGCATTGACCATCAGCGCCGCGCGCGGGCTGGCGATCGTCACCAGCCCGGCCCCGGCCCGCAGCGCGCCACGCGCCGCCAGCCGGGCCGCCCCGGTGCTCGCCAGGCCGCCCGAGCAGCATCACGGCATGGCCGCGCGCATATTTGTGACCGGCGGGTTCCGGCATCGGAAACGGCCGCCCCACAGCGCGGGGTCGTTGACGAAAGCTGGCCGGCTTGATGGCGGCGAGCACGCTGGCCGGAATGCCGATATCGGCGACCTCGACCGGGCCGCAATGCAGCCTCCCCGGCAGCAGCAGGTGGCCGGGCTTGCGCCGGAAGAACGTCACCGTCCGGCTGGCCTGGACCGCCACGCCCATCACCGCGCCGGTGGTGCCGTTGATGCCGCTCGGCAGATCGACCGCGATCACCGGTATGCCGCGCTGGGTCGCGGCGTCATTGATTGCCTCGATCATGGTGCGCGCCAGGCCCTCGACCTCGCGGTCGAGCCCGGCGCCGAACAGCGCGTCGACCACGACGTCGCAGTCGGCGAGCGCGTCCGGCGAGGCCGCCTCCACCGCGCCTGTGCCAGCGGCCGAACGCAATCGCGGCGTCGCCCTTCAGCCGATCCAGCGCGCCGACGAAACTGATCCGCACGTCGAAGCCGCGCTCGGCCAGAATGCCGCGCCGCGACAAAGCCGTCGCCGCCATTATTGCCGGGCCCGGCCACCACCACCACCCGCCGGCCGCTTCAGCACGGCGCTGACCGCATCGGCGACGGCGCGGCCGGCATTCTCCATCAACTCGATGCCGGGCATGCCACCGGTGATTGTCAGTCGGTCGGCTTCCGCCATCTCGCGCGGTGGTCAGGAGTTCGGTCATGTCGCCGACACTATCGGCAGCAACGATGGCAAACAATTCGTGGCAAGCCGCTGCGGCGCAACATTATCTTCGCCGTGGCGCTATTTTTTAATCAGTAATGCTTAGTTACGAGGCATCGAACATTAGGCAGTCTTGGTCTATATTGCCGCGCAATACGTAGCCAAGCCTTTGCTGTTCAATGGATTTTGCGGCTTCCGCGGCTTGGCACAGGACCTGCAAAACGGAAAACCGGAAGCGCGGCCGACCGCCCCGTCACGCACGGGTTCAGAGCGGGCTTTGAATTGGCTCTTTGGATTGTCTTGGGAGAAAGATTTCGCGAATGAAGAAAATCGAGGCGATCATCAAGCCCTTCAAGCTCGACGAGGTGAAGGAGGCGCTGCAGGAAGTCGGCCTGCAAGGCATCACGGTCACCGAGGCCAAGGGCTTCGGCCGCCAAAAGGGCCATACCGAGCTCTACCGGGGCGCCGAATACGTCGTCGATTTTCTCCCCAAGGTCAAAATCGAGATCGTCCTCGGCGACGAAATGCTCGACAAGGCGGTCGATGCCATCCGGCGCGCCGCCCAGACCGGGCGGATCGGCGACGGCAAGATTTTCGTTTCCAACATCGAAGAGGCGATCCGCATCAGAACCGGTGAATCCGGTATTGACGCCATCTAACTGCTTGGCCAAATGTCGCCCCGGATAAGTCCATCCAGCCAGGGGAATTGCGACCGATGACGACAGCCAAGAATGTCATGAAGATGATCAAGGATAACGACGTTAAATACGTCGATCTCCGCTTCACCGATCCGCGCGGCAAGTGGCAGCACGTCACTTTCGACGTGTCGATGATCGAGGAAGACACCTTCGCCGAAGGCCAGATGTTCGACGGCTCCTCGATCGCCGGCTGGAAGGCGATCAACGAATCCGACATGAACCTGATGCCGGACCCGGCCACCGCCTGCATCGATCCGTTCTTCGCCGAAACCACCCTGGTCCTGGTCTGCGACGTACTCGAGCCGACCACCGGCGAGCCCTATAACCGCGACCCGCGCAGCATGGCGAAAAAGGCCGAAGCGCTGGTCAAGTCGATGGGCCTGGGCGACACCATCTATTTCGGACCGGAAGCCGAGTTCTTCGTGTTCGACGACGTCAAGTACGCCGCCAACCCCTACAACACCGGCTTCAAGGTCGACTCGATCGAACTGCCGACCAATTCCGACACCGACTATGAAGGCGGCAATCTCGGCCACCGCATCGGCACCAAGAAGGGCTACTTCCCGGTGCCGCCGCAGGATTCCGCGCAGGACATGCGCTCGGAAATGCTCGGCGCCATGGCCCGCATGGGCGCCAAGGTCGAAAAGCACCACCACGAAGTGGCGTCGGCCCAGCACGAACTCGGCCTGAAGTTCTCGCCGATGACCTATATGGCCGACCAACTGCAGATCTATAAGTACTGCATCCATCAGGTCGCGCAGATCTACGGCAAGACCGCGACCTTCATGCCGAAGCCCGTCTACGGCGACAACGGCTCCGGCATGCACTGCCATCAGTCGATCTGGAAAGACGGCAAGCCGATGTTTGCCGGCGACAAATATGCCGGTCTCTCGGAAATGTGCCTGAGCTACATCGCCGGCGTCATCAAGCACGCCAAGGCGATCAACGCCTTCACCAACCCGATCGACCAACTCCTACAAGCGTCTGGTGCCGGGCTTCGAAGCGCCGGTGCTGCTGGCCTACTCGGCGCGCAACCGGTCGGCGTCCTGCCGCATCCCCTACACCGAGAGCCCGAAGGCCAAGCGCGTCGAGGTGCGTTTCCCCGATCCGCTCGCCAACCCCTATCTCGCCTTCGCCGCGCTGTTGATGGCCGGTCTCGACGGCATCAAGAACAAGCTCCACCCCGGCGAGCCGATGGACAAGGATCTCTACGATCTGCCCAAGGCCGAACTCAAAGAAATCCCGACCGTCTGCGGCTCGTTGCGCGAAGCGCTCGACAGCCTCGACAAGGATCGCGAGTTCTTGAAGGCCGGCGGCGTGTTCGATGACGATTTCATCGACAGCTACATCGAACTCAAGATGACGGAAGTGATCCGCTTCGAGCACACGCCGCATCCGGTCGAATACGAAATGTACTACTCGGGCTAAGGACCTCCTCCCGACCATCGCCAACTGCGATGCACCTCATCGGGCGCTTCCTCACCAGGAAGCGCCCTTTTTGTTGTTTGCCGTCCGTTCACCATCCCGACTTACGGAGGCTTAACGTTGGATCGGGTACACGGGCTGATGTGGCCGGGCGCCCTCCGTTCGTCCGCGACGTTCAGAGCATCAATGCCGATGTCGCATACCGTCTTCATTACCGGGGCTGCTGGCTATGTCGGCAGCATGCTGTGCGATCGGCTGTCGCAACGCGCCGATGTCGGATCGATTGTCGCGCTCGACAAGGCGCCGATGCCCGACCTGCTGCGCGGCAACGGCAAAATCCAGTGGATCGCGGCCAACACCATCGACGACACCTGGCATGGCGCCGTCGCCGCCACCAGGCCCGACATCGTCATTCACGCCGCATGGCAGATCAGAGACATCTACGGCAAAGCCGATCTGCGCCACTTGTGGAATGTCGGCGGCGCGCGCCGGGTGATCGATTTTGCGCTCTCGACCGCTTCGGTCGAGCGATTCATCCATTTTTCGTCGATCTCGTCCTACAGCGCGCAAGCCGACAACACCTTCGATCGCATCTTCACGGAAGCGGACGAATTTCGTTCCGACGAATTCGTCTATTCGGAAGAAAAGCGCATCGTTGAGGCCTATCTCGCGGATCAATTCAAGCAGGCCAAGGAGAACGGCAGCGCCGTCAAAGTCGCCGTTCTTCGTCCCGCCGCGATCACCGGCCCGCGCGGGCGAAGCCGCCGTTCCTCCTTCGGCTTGCAGTCGGCGCTATCGGGACAGTTAAGCGGAAAGCTGATCAACCGCTTGGTGGCGCTACTGGTCTCGGTGCTTCCGCTGACGCCGCGCTGGTGCCGGCAATTCGTGCATGAGGACGACGTCGCCGATATCGTTGATTTGATGGCGTTCGGCGATCTCCCCACCAATTTCGACCAATTCATCGCCTGCCCGCCGGGCGATATCATACGCGGCGCCGATATGGCGCGCGCCTTTCAGAAACGCGCGGTTCGACTGCATCCGCAACTGGTGCGCTTGGCGTTTTTCCTGGCCTGGCACCTCACCCGCGGCCGGATCCCAACCTCGCGCGGCGCCTGGCGCTATTATTCATATCCGCTCATCGTCGACGGCTCCAAGCTGACCCGGACCTACCAATATAATTACCGCATGAATTCCCTGGACGCGCTGACGCAAAACATCGGTCACTACGCGCCGGCCTTGTCGTAACGTGCTGCCGTGACGTGCTGCCTTGGGCGGCGAGCGCTGAGCGAACCTCGACGAGGACCGCGAGTTCCTCAAGGCCACCGGCATCGGGGCACCACTCTCCCAAACTGGAACTCATAGACCCGCTCTGCTGTCCGAAACGAACGGGATCGGCGGTTGCTTGTTTGACATAGCGCAATGCCCGCACGCGCGATGACTTATATCGTGTTCTTTTGGGACAGCTGCCAGCTCGCCCAAATCGGCGCCTGAAAGGCTCCTTCAATGAAAATTTTCCATCCTCTGCTCGCGCTGTCGAGCATCGCTTTGCTATTCGGCTCAAGCGCCAACGCCGCCGAGCCCGCACCGGTTCAACCGACCGCGCAAGCGTCCGTGGCTACCGATAAGGACAGCGCGCTGATCAAGCGCGGAGAATATGTCGCGCAGCTCGGCGATTGCGTGGCCTGCCACACGGCGGCCAAGGGTGCGCTGATGGCGGGCGGGCGCGAACTGGCAACGCCTATGGGCACGATCTATTCGACCAACATCACACCCGACCCTGAGACCGGAATCGGCAAATACACGTTCAGCCAATTCGATCGCGCCATGCGGCGCGGCATCGCCGCCGACGGCCACAACCTCTATCCCGCGATGCCGTATCCCTCTTACGCCAAGACCAGCGAAGAGGACATGCACGCTCTGTACGCCTACCTATTGCAGGGGTTGCCGCCAGTCAAGCAAGCCAACAAGCCGTCCGAGATGTCGTTTCCGTTCAACATGCGCTTTGGCTTGTCGTTCTGGAATTTCGCGTTCCTGGATAAGGCGCCCTTCAAGCCGGACGCGAGCAAGGATGCGGTCTGGAATCGCGGCGCCTATCTGGTCGAGAGCCTTGGCCATTGCGGCGCTTGCCATACACCGCGCGGCATCGCCTTCCAGGAAAAGGCGATGACCGATGCCGGCTCCAGCGGTCATCAATTCCTCGCCGGCGAAACGGTCGAGGGTTGGCGCGCCGTCAGCTTGCGCAACCTGTGGACCGTCGAGGAAACGGCAAAGCTCTTGAAGACTGGGCAGAACGCCTTTGCCACCGTCTCCGGCGGCATGACCGAGGTCATCCATAACAGCACCCAGCACTTCACCGACGCCGACCTGACGGCCATTGCCACCTATCTGAAATCGCTGCCGGCGGGCGAAAGACGATCTGGCGCCGCCGCCTGCGCCTCTGAACGTCGCCACATCCGCCGTACCCGCCAAACTGTTCACCACCCGCGGCGGACTGGGCTATGCCCAGTTCTGCACCGACTGCCATCGCCAGGATGGTGCCGGGGTCAATCAAATATTCCCACCGCTGGCGCAGAATCCGACGGTTACCGACAAAGATCCTTCGACGCTCATCCACATCATGCTGACCGGCTGGAAGACCGCCGAAACGAAAACCCATCCGCGCGTCTACACCATGCCGGCCTTTACCCGGCTGTCCGACCAGGAACTGGCCGAGATCGTGAGCTTCGTGCGGGCGAGCTGGGGCAACCGCCCTGAGCCGGTCACCGCCGACACCGTCAAGAAGATGCGGGCGCAACTCGATCCCAAGGTCACGGACTCCTCCACCTTCGAAACACCCCGGCTCGCCGACATGCTGACCGTGGCCAATGCCGATCAGGTCGTGCGCGGCATGCGCCTGCATGTCGAGACCAAGGCGTTGCTGCCGAACAATGTCGGCAACCAGTTGAACTGCACCAGTTGCCATCTCAATGCCGGCACGGTCGCAGACGGCTCGCCTTTCGTCGGCGTCTCAGCCTTCTTCCCCAGTTACGCGCCGCGCGGCGGCCGCGTCATCACAATCGAAGAACGCATCAATGGCTGCTTCCTGCGCTCGATGAACGGCAAGACGCTGGCGAAGGACTTCGACGACATGAAGGCAATGGTCGCCTATTTCGACTGGATGAAGAAGGAAACCAAGCCGGAGGATAAGGTCGAAGGCCGTGGCGTCGGCAAGATCGACCGTTCGATCAAGCCGAATGTGGAGAATGGCATCAAGGTGTATGCCGCCCAGTGCGCAGTGTGTCACGGCAAGGACGGCGAAGGCCTCAAGCGCGCCGACGGCCATTACATCTACCCACCGCTATGGGGCAACGATTCCTTTAACATCGGCGCCGGCATGGCGCGCACTTATACGGCGGCGGCCTTCGTCAAGCGCAACATGCCGATCGGCTTCCACGAGAAATTCCCGCTTGGACAAGGCGGGCTTTCCGACCAGGACGCTGTCGATGTGGCCGAATTCTTCTCGCACCAGCCGCGCCCCGACTTCGCCGGAAAAGTGAACGATTGGCCCAAGGGAAAGAAGCCATCAGACGCCCGCTATTGATGGTCGGCACGCAGCGGCAAAACGTGACTGCGGAAAAATAAGGCGCGCCATCGTCGGCATATTGGACTATGGGACAAGTCCCTTCCGCCGAAACGAGCGCCGCCTTGCCCGACCTTCAGACCATCGTCTCCGACATCGCCGACGAAATGCGCGCCCGCCCCGACCGCGGCGAGGTTGCGACCTATATTCCGGAATTGGCCCGCGTCGACCCGGGCGCCTTCGGCATCGCTGTCATCGACGCCGACGGCCAGATCGCCTGCGGCGGCGACTGCGACGTGCCGTTTTCCATTCAGAGCGTCTCCAAGGTCTTCACCTTCACGATGGCGCTCGGCCGCTATGGCAATCTGTTGTGGCAGCGGGTCGGCCGCGAGCCGTCCGGTAGCGCGTTCAATTCGATCGTGCAGCTTGAATTCGAGCACGGCGTCCCGCGCAATCCTTTCATCAATGCCGGGGCGATTGCCGTCACCGACCTGATCCTGTCCGGCCATCAGCCGCGCGAGGCGCTCGGCGAAATCCTGCGCTTCATGCAGTTCGTGTCCGACGACCCGTCGATTTACATCGACGAGGCGGTGGCGGCGTCCGAACAGCGCACCGGCTTTCGCAACGCCGCGCTGGCCAATTACATGAAAGCCTATGGCGTGATCGAGAACCCGGTCGATCTCACGCTCGGCGTCTATTTCCATCAATGCGCGATCGCGATGTCCTGCCTGCAACTGGCCAAGGCCGGACGCTTCCTGGCGCTGCGCGGCCGCAACCCGACCACCGGCCTGTCGGTGGTGCCGCCGGAGCGGGCGCGCCGTATCAACGCGGTGATGCTGACCTGCGGCCACTATGATGGTTCGGGTGAGTTCGCCTATCGCGTCGGCCTGCCCGGCAAGAGCGGCGTCGGTGGCGGCATTCTGGCGATCGCACCGGGCAAGGCTTCGGTCGCGGTCTGGTCGCCGGGTCTGGACGCCGCCGGAAATTCGCATCTCGGGCGGATCGCGCTCGAAGCTCTCAGCAAGCGAATGGGCTGGTCGATTTTCGGCGATTAAAAACAATTTTGGCGCCAATCCGATCTGATTTGGCGCCACTAGATTTCGTGCGCATAACGGAGCGCACAGTCGTGAAAAGTCAGGATGGCCGGTCAGGCCATCAGGTCGGGACCGAACTCAGTTCTTGCGGCTGAGTTCAGCCTCGCGGATCGCTTCTTCGTGATACCAGCTGCCGCTGTTCACGACCTCGTTGACCCGCGGTGCCGGCTGCTCGAACGCAATCCGCCTGCCGGCAAGACCGGCGCGACCGCCGACCGGAAACTGATAGATCGTGGCCGTGTCTCTGACGTAGTTGGCCGTCATTGTCGTCTCTCCTTCTGCCGGGGCGCCGTCACGCGACGCCTCAGACCGAATGGCGCGGGAACAATTCCCGACCCAGACAAATCGACTGACACAAACTCAGACTCTCTCTGTCCAGGATGGAGCGCCATAATGAAGATAGTCTTGCGATCTCGGATTTTGAATATGGCCGGGGCAAGAAATGTCCTAAAAAATGCGCAAATGCCTATAATATCAGCAAATTAGCTGATGCTGCTTTGGCTGGCAGGAACGCTACCGCACACGCGATCTCGCTGGTGCGAGACGGCACCGGGGCACCTCTATCCACCGCTCGGCTAGCTAAATGGCTCTTTTTCCGTCATTAAATCGTCACGGGGGGCGTCCGAACCAGCACTCCCCATCTGGCCCGGTCCTCCCGGGCCAGCACCTGCGCCACTTTGCCGCCATTTGGCATATTAAATGCTTAGGAATCGTCAGTCGTTGACGGCCGGGCGTGCCTTTGGCGGCTGGATACCTATCAAAGGCTTCTCACTCTTCCCGCCGCCTTACTTGGCGTTATCAGCATGAGAGATTCGCAATGACAAAGTACAAGCTCGAGTATATTTGGCTCGACGGATACACGCCGGTTCCGAACCTGCGTGGCAAGACCCAGATCAAGGAATTCGACAGCTTCCCCTCGCTCGACCAACTGCCGCTGTGGGGCTTCGACGGAAGCTCGACCATGCAGGCGGAAGGTTCGAACTCCGACTGCGTGCTGAAGCCCGTTCGTGAGTTTCCGGATCCGGCGCGCAAGAACGGCGTGCTGGTGATGTGCGAAGTGATGATGCCCGATGGCGTCACCCCGCACCCGACCAACTCGCGCGCCTCCATCCTCGACGATGAAGGCGCCTGGTTCGGCTTCGAGCAGGAATATTTCTTCTACAAGGACGGCCGTCCGCTCGGCTTCCCGGCCGAAGGCTATCCGGCGCCGCAGGGCCCCTACTACACCGGCGTCGGCTTCAAGAACGTCGGCGCGACCGCCCGCCAGATGGTCGAAGAGCATCTCGAACAGTGCCTGGCCGCCGGCATCAACCACGAAGGCATCAACGCCGAAGTGGCGAAGGGCCAGTGGGAATTCCAGATCTTCGGCAAGGGCTCCAAGAAGGCTGCCGACGAAATGTGGATGGCCCGCTACCTGCTGCTGCGCCTGACCGAGAAGTACGGCGTCGACATCGAGTGGCACTGCAAGCCGCTCGGCGACACCGACTGGAACGGCTCGGGCATGCACTCGAACTTCTCGACCAAGCACATGCGCGAAGTCGGCGGCAAGGAATACTTCGAGGCGCTCATGAAGCAGTTCGAGGCCAACCTCGACGAGCACATCGCGGTCTACGGCCCGGACAACCATATGCGTCTGACCGGCAAGCACGAAACCGCGCCGTGGAACAAGTTCAGCTATGGCGTGGCCGACCGCGGTGCTTCGATCCGCGTGCCGCACTCCTTCGTCAACAACGGCTACAAGGGCTATCTGGAAGATCGCCGCCCGAACTCCATGGGCGACCCCTACCAGATCGCTTCGCAGATCCTCAAGACGATCTCGGATGTCCCGACCAAGAAGTCGGCGGCGGCCTGACGGCCTCCTCTGATCGTTACTGAAGTCTCCCGACTATTGGGGCGTCCCTGCCAAGGGACGCCCTTTTTTTATGACGATTTCGCCTTTTGGCATCTTGTCGCCGCTGTCCTAAGTCTGACCTAAGTCTGCCCGGTCAGAACCGCCACCGGATTTCAAATCACCCCGTGGCGGGAGCGACACATGACAGACCTGAAGGGCCGGCCAGGCAGCACAGCGCCGCATTGGCTCAATAAGGTACCGGAAGTCACCGTCATCTTCTGGATCATCAAGATGATGTCGACCACGGTCGGCGAGACGGCGGCCGACTTTCTCAATGCCGATCTGCATTTCGGCCTGACCGGGACGTCGCTCGTGACGGGCGTCCTGCTGGCGGTGGCACTCTATTTCCAGGTGCGCGCCCGGCGCTATGTACCGTCGCTTTATTGGACCGCCGTGCTGTTCATCAGCGTGTTCGGCACTTTGGTCACCGACAATCTCAGCGACAATTTCGGTGTCTCGCTGGCACTATCGACCGGTCTGTTTTCCGCCGCGCTGATAGCAACCTTTATCGTTTGGTACGCCCAGGAACGCACGCTCTCGATCCAGGCTATCGACACCGTCAAACGCGAATTGTTTTACTGGACCGCGATTCTGTTCACCTTCGCGCTCGGCACCGCGGCCGGTGACTGGGTCGCGGAAAGTCTCGGCCTCGGTTATGCCGTCTCCGCGTTGTTGTTCGGCGGCCTGATCGCGGCCACCGCGTTCGCTCACTATGCATTGCGCGCCAACACCGTATCCTGCTTCTGGATCGCCTATGTGCTGACCCGTCCGCTCGGCGCGTCATGCGGCGATTTATTGTCGCAATCGACTGATAATGGCGGGCTGGGTCTGGGCGCAACCGGCACCAGCGCGCTGTTTCTCGTCACCATCAGCGGCCTGGTGCTCTACCTGTCGTTCGTCCAAAAACGCCTGCAAGTCGCACAGCCATAATGGAATTGGAGAGAACTCCTGCAATGACCGATCAACAACAACAGGCCCTGAGCAAGGTGCCCGCCGTTACGCTTGTGTTCTGGATCATCAAAATCGCCGCCACCACCTTGGGCGAAACCGGCGGCGACGCGGTGTCGATGTCACTGCACTTCGGCTACCTCGATGGAACGATCATTTTTGCCGGCGTCTTCCTGGCCGCCGTCGCGGTCCAGATCAAGGCCAAGGCCTTCCATCCCTATATCTACTGGATCACCATTATCGCCACGACCACGGTCGGCACCACACTCGCCGATTTCGCCGACCGCTCTCTCGGCATCGGCTATGCCGGCGGCGCCTCGTTGTTGTTCGCGCTGTTGATGACATCCTTGGCGGTCTGGTACTGGACGCTCGGCACCGTCTCGGTCGCCAGCATCAGCACGGCTAAAGCCGAAATCTTCTATTGGGTCACCATCATGTTCTCGCAGACGCTCGGCACCGCGCTCGGCGACTGGACCGCCGATTCCGCCGGGCTCGGCTATACCGGCGGCGCTGTCATCTTTTCCGGGCTGCTGGCGCTGGTGGCCGCGGCCTATTTCTGGACCAATATTTCGCGCACCACGCTGTTCTGGGCGGCCTTCATTCTGACGCGGCCGCTCGGCGCCGTGGTCGGCGATTTTCTCGACAAGCCGCTCAAAGCCGGCGGGCTGGACCTGAGCCGCTTCACCGCCTCGGCGGCACTGGTGACCCTGATCGTGCTCTGCATCATGATCTTCGAACACAAGCCGGCGGAACAGGCGCATTAGGCGGTCCGAAATCGTCTCGCGAGCGCGGCCTTTTCATCCCGCCGGCCCGTGCTAGGACATCGTCAGGAGGCCACCATGCGGGTGTTGTTGGTCGAAGACGATCCCATGATCGGGGAAGCCATAAGGGACGCGTTGAAAGACGCGTCCTACGCCGCCGACTGGGTGAAAGACGGCAAGACCGCCCTGACCACTTTATCCGACCAACACTATGACCTCGTGCTGCTCGATCTCGGCCTGCCCGGCAAGGACGGGCTGGACGTCCTGGCCACGATCCGCCGCCGCGACAATCCGGTCCCGCTTCTGATCATCACCGCCCGCGACGGCATCGACGATCGGATCAGCGGCCTGGATGGCGGCGCCGACGACTACGTCATCAAGCCGTTCGAGATGACCGAGTTGCTGGCCCGCATGCGCGCGGTGTTGCGCCGTAAGGGCGGCGGCGCCAACCCGCTATTGAGCAACGGCGTCGTTGCGCTCGATCCGGCAACCCGCAGCGCCACGCCCGCCGGCCATGACGCGGTTCAGTTGTCCAATCGGGAGTTTTCGCTGTTGCAGGCCTTGATGATGCGGCCGGGCGCGATTTTGTCGCGCGGCGAACTGGAAGACCGCGTCTATGGCTGGGGCGAGGAAGTCGAAAGCAACGCCATCGAATTTCTCATTCACGCGCTGCGCAAGAAACTGGGCAGCGATGTCATTAAGAATGTCAGAGGTGTCGGGTGGATGGTCAACAAGGAAAGCTGACGAACTCGCTCCGCGTCCGGCTGTCGCTTTGGCTGTCACTCGCCATCCTGGCGGTGGCGCTGGCGGCGGGCAGCTTCAGCTTTGTGTCCGCCTATCGCGAAGCGCACGAATTGCAGGACGACGTGCTGCGTCAGATGGCGCGCCTGTTCGATCGCGGGCATTTGCCGCTGGCCCATTCCGGCGACAGCGGACGCTTGGCCAACAGCGACGAGGAATCGCGGGTCATCGTGCAATATCTGTCGGCGCCGCGAACCAAACCTCAGGCCGGCGAACCCAAGCCGAAGACCGTCGATACCGCGGTGGTTTTTCCGATGGCGCTCAAAGACGGCCTTCAGACTTTTTCGGCCGATGGCGAACAATACCGTCTGCTGGTGAAAACATTGTCCTCGGGCGAGCGCATCGCCATCGCCCAGGAAACCAGCTTCCGCGATGAGATTGCGCGCGACAGCGCCCTGCGCACGGTGATGCCAATTCTCTTGCTGGTTCCAATTCTGCTGTTGGTCGCAGCCGACCTCATCCGGCGAATGTTTGCTCCCGTAACAGCACTCGCCGCCGAGATCGACCGCCGTGGCGAGCAGGACCTGCACCCCTTCGTCGCCGACTCATTGCCCACCGAGGTTCGCCCCTTTGTCACCGCCATCAATCGCCTGCTGGCCCGCGTCGGCCAGGCGATGACCGCGCAACAACGTTTTGTCGCCGACGCCGCCCATGAACTGCGCTCACCGCTGACCGCATTGTCGCTGCAGGCCGAACGGCTGGCCGATGCCGAGATGTCCGACAGCGCGCGTGAGCGTCTATCGACGTTGCGCAAGGGCATCGAGCGCGGTCGCGCCCTGCTCGATCAACTGCTCAGTCTGGCGCGCGCGCAGGCACCGGCCGCGGCGCCCGTGAAAGACGTGTCGGTGCGTCACGTCTTCCGCAGCGTACTGGAAAGCGTGATGCCGCTGGCGGAGGCCAAAAGCATCGACATTGGCGTCGATGCCGAAGAAAGCCCCGGCGCGTCAGAGCCGACGCTGCCGGTCGACGAGCCCGACCTTTTCACGGTCCTCAAGAACCTCGTCGACAACGCCATTCGCCACACGCCGCATGGCGGGCGCATCGATCTGGCGGTCCAGTCCGACGCCGATCGCGTCATACTCAAAATCAGCGACACCGGGCCCGGCATTCCTCCGGAGGAACGCACCCGCGTATTTGACGCTTTTTACCGAATTCCCGGGCAGGACCAGCCCGGCTCCGGCCTCGGCCTGTCGATCGTCAAGACCATCGCCGACCGGGTCGGGGCGCGGATCGTGTTGGATTACACCGACCCACAGAATTGCGCCGGATTGAGCGTCTCAGTCGCGTTTTTCCGCAAGGCCTGAGCGTCCCGCGGCAAGCTTCCCAGGTCCTGGCAACCGGCGGTGCAAGGCGTTAGATAGGCGCCAGGAGAGCCCGCCCATGACGCTGAACGACCCGAATACCGCCGACGCCAATAAGCCGCTCTGGACAAAGCCGCCAAGGCCCAAGCGGTCAAGGACCAGAACGACTGGCGCAAGCTGTGGCCGAGCCAGACGCCGGAGAAATCCGCGCCGCTCTTGAAGGCGCTGCATATCCTCACCCGCGACGGCGCGCTCAATGCCGATTCCCGCCGCAAGCTGACCCAGGTCCTGCACCTGACCCAGCTATTGCGCCCGGCGCTCGAAACGCTGCTGAAGGACGATGGCAATCCCGTCCTGGCCGATGTCGGCGCCGGCAAATCCTATCTCGGCTTCATTCTCTACGATCTGGTGTTCGGCCCGGCCGGGCGCGGCTCGGTCACCGGCATCGAGGCCCGCGAAAAGCTGGTCGAGTCCTCGCGGGCACTGGCGAAGGAATCCGGCTTCGAGCGCATGCAGTTCATCGCCTCGCCGATCGCCGAAGCGACGCTGCCGGGCGGGCGCGCCGACATGGTCACCGCGCTGCATGCCTGCGACACCGCCACCGACGACGCCATCCGCTTTGCGCTGCGCCATGAGGCCAAGGTGATCGCGCTGGTGCCGTGCTGTCAGGCCGAAGTCGCGCGCCTGCTCGAAGGCCAGCATGGCCCGATGCGGCAACTGTGGCGGCACCCGATCCAACGTCGCGAATTCGGCGCTCATGTCACCAATGTCATTCGCGGCCTGGTGCTGGAGTCGCACGGCTACAAAGTCCGTGTCACCGAACTGACCGGGCTGGAACATTCGATGAAGAACGAATTGATCCTGGCCGAACGTCATCAGCGCAGCAACGCGCAGGCGCGCGGCGAACTCAATCGCCTGATCGACCAGATCGGCGTCAAGCCGGCGCTGCTCGACGTGATGGCGGATTAATATTTTGAACGCCGACCTCGACGCCACGCGCGACAGCGCCATCGCGACCGAAGCCATCGGCGTCTATGGCGCGCCGCCGTCGGATCTCGTGGATGTGCCGCGCGACGCCGTTCAGTTCTCGCCGCTCATTCCGGGCGCGGCGTCGCTCGACAATCAGCCGGAAGCCTCGCTCGATGCGATCACCATGCTCGCCCCGCCCGGCACGCTCGAGCGGCGCTATGCGCTGGCGCTGGCGTTGCGCGCGCTGAAGGTGGGCGGCGTGTTGCGCGCGCTCGCGCCCAAGGACAAAGGCGGCACCAGGCTGCGCAAGGAGCTGGAAGGCTTCGGCTGCGCCGTCGAGGACATCTCGAAGCGCCATCACCGTATTGTCACGGCGCAGCGGCCCGCCACGCTGACCGGCCTCGACGAAGCGCTCGCCGAAGGTGGTCCGCGGCTATCCGATGAGCTGAAGGTCTGGACCCAGCCCGGCGTGTTCAGCTGGGACCGGCTCGATCCCGGCACCATTTTGCTGATCGAGCACCTGCCCGCTTTATCCGGCCGCGGCGCCGATTTCGGCTGCGGCCTCGGGTTCTTGTCGCACGCGGTTTTGACTTCGCCCGCTGTCGAACAACTGACCTTGATCGACATCGACCGCCGCGCGGTCGAATGCGCCCAGCACAACATCGCCGACACGCGCGCGCGCTTCATCTGGGGCGATGTCCGCGACCAACACCCCGACCTCACCGAACTCGATTTCGTCGTGATGAACGCGCCGTTCCACGATGCCGGCCAGGAAGAGCGCGGCCTGGCGCTGCGCTTCGTGCAACGCGCCGCTGAAAGCTTACATAAAGGCGGCGTCTGCCTGATGGTCGCCAACCGGCATTTGCCTTACGAGGCGGCGCTGACGCCGGTGTTCAAGCACATCGCGCTGGTCGTCCAGACCGCCGGCTACAAGATCTACGAGGCGCGCAAATGAGCAAGAAGCCCGCTCAATTGCGGCTCGACCGCCTGCTCGCCAATCTCGGCTACGGCTCGCGGCGCGAGGTCCAGCAATTGATCTGGGCCGGCCTGGTGACGCTCGATGGCGAAGTGGTCGACGACAGCGACGCCAAGATCGCGGTCACAGCCCGATCTCAGCCTCGCGCATGATCGTCGACGGCGAGCCGCTCGATCCGCCGCCGGGCTTTTGCCTGATGCTGCATAAGCCGCTCGGCGTCACCTGCTCGCACAAGGAACTCGGCCCGCTGGTCTATGGCCTGCTGCCGGAACGCTGGCGGCGGCGGGAGCCTGCGATCTCGACCGTCGGCCGTCTCGACAAGGACACCTCCGGCCTGCTGCTGATGACCGACGACGGCGCGCTGCTGCACAAGATCATTTCGCCGCGCAGCCATGTCTCGAAGCGCTACGACGTCACGCTCGACCGGCCGTTGCGCGGCGACGAGGAAAAACTGTTCGCGGCCGGCACCTTGATGCTGGAGGGCGAAGCCAAGCCGCTCGAGCCGGCGCAGTTGGAGGTCGTGTCACCGACCCGCGCTTACGTGACGGTCACCGAGGGCCGCTATCACATGGTGCGCCGGATGTTTGCCGCTGCCGGCAATCACGTCACCGCGCTGCATCGCGATCGCGTCGGCGGCTTGGCTTTGCCGGATGATTTGAAGGCCGGCGAATACCGCGTTCATGACCGACGCCGATATCGCGCAGGTTCTGGCACAACGGGATTAAAACCGCTTCAGCCGATCAACTTGATCGCCAAAACAATGACCGCCAGCCCGGCGATGATGCCGCGCCAGCGTCGCTAGCATTTGCTTGCGCTGGCGCTTGGGGCCATAGACGCCGGCGGCGCGCCGCTCGGCAATCAAGGCGGCGTCGTATTCCGCCGACGACGAATAGGCGCAGGCCATCGCCGCGCCGGCCTGCTCGGCGTAGATCTCGAGCGAGATCGCGGGGGCGTCGGAATCGGCGCGGTTGAACAGACTGACCATGCCATCAAGGTAGCGCGGCTATGGTAAACAAGACCTTAGCGCGGTCTCAGCTCGCCAGCGCCACTTCGGCCCCTGGCCCTCTTGGCCCTCTTGTTGGCCCTCTTGTGCCGCTTGCGCCGGCCGGGGCGTGGGTTTGCGCTCGGCCAGGACCGCCTCCAGCGCCGCATCGGCGGCCGCGTCGGCCAGCGACGTGTCCGGGTTTTCGTCGGCGCAACAGAACCGGTTGCGGCCCTCATTTTTGGCGCGATAGAGCGCGGTGTCGGCCAGCACCAGCAAGGAGCCGATATCCGGCTCAGGCTGACGCGAGGTCGCCAGCCCGCTCGATACCGTCGCGCCGATGGCGTGGCCGTCGACCATGACGCCGACGTCCTGGAAACTGGCGCGCAGGCGTTCGGCGATCTGCATCGCGCCTTCCATCGGTTCCGGGAACGATGGCGACGAATTCCTCGCCGCCGAGCCGACCGATGATGTCGGTCGCCCGCATACTCTTGCGTGCCACCTGCGCGAACAGCCGCAGCACGCTGTCGCCGGTGGCGTGACCGAAGCGGTCATTGACCGACTTGAAGTGATCGAGATCGAACATCAACAGCGTCACCGGCTCGCCGCGCTTGCCCTGGCGCGCCTGCAATCTTTCGCGCGCCTCGAGAAAGGCGCCGCGGTTCAACAGCCCGGTCAGGCTGTCGGTGGTGGCGGCGGTGCGGTAAATATGGACGTGATGGTCCTTGACCATCATCATGCACGATGAAAGCGGTGCCGACCGCGTAGATGATGGCCTCAAGCGCCAGCACCGTCAGCCAGCGGCTGGCGAAAAACTCCGGCACGAACACCTGCATCGTCACCGGGATCAGGAAGATGGCGGCATACAGACACCGGCAAGGCAATCGCGGCGGCGCGTGAATGCAGCGCCCGGCGGCGTTCGCGCGACAATTCAAAGGCGATGAAAAATGAATAGAACGCGACCAGCGCGACGCCGAGCGCGATGCGCTCACTGGCTGCCTTCGGCCACACCCGGCAACCGACACAACATCAGCCAAGCGGCCGCGCCGACCACCGGCGCCACCGGCCACAGCTTTCGCCCATGAAACAGCCGTACGCCGTTCCAGAACATGCCGCAGGCCACGAACATCATCGCCTCGGCCCAGACCGGCGCCAAGGTGATCCACGAATCGGAGACACGCCACAGCGCAATCGCCGCGGCGCCGACCAGATAGGCCGCCCCCCACCACGCCATTGCGCGCACGTCGGGCTGCTGCGCCCAATTGAAAATCAGAAACACGCCGAGAAACGCGGCGACGCAGGCGGCTGCGAAGATCAGCGTCGGCACGTCCAACAGGCCAGGAGGTGTGACAGCCGCGTCGAGCATTCAGGCTCCGGTTTGCCGTCCGGATTGCCACGCGGCGAAGGACAGACAGTCCTGGTAAAATAGTCAGGCATTCATGCCGAAAGCCTTGTCCGCACGCGCCGCATTCGAAGAAAGCCCGCCGAAAATTTGCGATCAATTGGATTAAAAAACGCCGCAAAACCGCGATCGTCTTGGCCCTCAGCGGCCGAGGGCGCGCTGTGATTTTTGCCGTGCCGCCGATCGGACACGCCGAACGGCAACAACAAAAAAGGGCGCACCTTGCGGCGCGCCCTTTTGAAACTTTTGAACTCGACCGAAGCGGCGAAAGTTTAGCGCTTCGAGAACTGGAACGAACGGCGGGCCTTGGCCTTGCCGTACTTCTTGCGCTCGACCACGCGCGAGTTGCGGGTCAGGAAGCCGCCGCGCTTGAGCGTCGGTGCGCAGATCCGGCTCGAAATAAGTCAGCGCCTTCGAGATGCCGTGACGCACGGCGCCGGCCTGGCCGGACAGACCGCCGCCCGACACGGTGCAGATCACGTCATACTGGGTGACGCGATCGGCGGCGACCAGCGGCTGCTGGATCAGCATGCGCAGCACCGGACGGGCGAAGAACACTTCGATCGTGCGGGTGTTGACGGTGATCTTGCCGGAGCCCGGCTTGATCCAGACGCGGGCGACCGCATTCTTGCGCTTGCCGGTGGCGTAAGCACGGCCTTGCGCGTCGAGCTTCTGCACGTAAGTGGGCGCTTCCGGAGCTTCCGGCTTGAGGGTCGCCAAACCTTCCATCGACTGAATGGTCTCGGACACGATCAGGCACTCCTCACGTTCTTGCGATTCATCGCGGCGATATCGAGCGGCTCGGGCTTCTGCGCTTCATGCGGATGCTCGGCGCCCGGATAGACCCGCAGGTTACCGAACTGCACGCGGCCCAGCGGACCGCGCGGCAACATGCGCTCGACCGCCTTTTCGACGATCCGCTCGGGGAACTTGCCCTCGAAGATCGAACGCGCGGTGCGTTCCTTGATGCCGCCGATGAAACCGGTGTGGTGGTAGTAAACTTTCTTCTCGCGCTTGCGGCCGGTGAACACCACCTTGGCAGCGTTGACGACGATGACGTTGTCGCCGTCGTCGACATGCGGGGTGTAGGTGGCTTTGTGCTTGCCGCGCAGGCGCATGGCGACGATCGTGGCGAGACGGCCGACGACGAGCCCGGAGGCATCGACGATCAGCCATTTCTTCTCGACGTCGGCGGCTTTGGCCGAATAGGTCTTCATGACAAATCCTTGGGATTAGGCGCGCTTTCGATCCGCGCACCGAAGATGGCGGGGTTCTAGCCTAACGCCCCGCACCGGTCAACGCCCATCTATCGGCAATTATTTAAGTAATAAAATCAATAGCTTATAAGATTGGTATATTAATTACCTCTCGCTAATCACTCTCTGGCGGGGATCGAATAGGTCGAGGTGACATGCGCCACCGGCTCGTCCTAGCCCGTCGGAATAGATCGTCACCTCCCCGACCGCCAGCCGTTTGCCGACCTTCATCAGCCGGGCGTCGGCGATCAGGTCGGCCTGGGCGGGTTTGCGCAGGAAATTGATGTTGAGGTTGGTGGTAACCGCCAGCGGCTCGCGGCCCGACCGCCGAGAAAACCGCGACATACATGGCGAAATCGGCCAATTCCATCATGGTCGGCCCGGAAATCGTGCCGCCCGGCCGCAGGTGATCCTCGTGAAACGCCTTGCCGCACGCGGATATCGCCATAATCGACCCGCTCGATCGAGAGCCCGCTGCCGCGGATAAAAGGCCTGCGGAAATTCGTCCGCCAAGCAGCTTGTGCGATCTCGTCGGCCGACATGGCCGCTTTTTTGGCCGGTGCCGGCTTGGCCTTGCTCATGCGTGTCTCCCCCTGCCCGTTTGGCCGGTACAGTCCGGCGCGACCCGTCATAGACGGCGCACCGGCCTTTGCGTCAATCGTGCGCGTGCGCGCCTGTTGCGATCCCTTGCCGCCGCTTGCGCGTGCTACGGTTCGCTCGGACGTAACGCTGAATTGCCGCCATGAATGTCCAGAACAGCCCGCGAGCCTCGACCCGACCGCGTCCGTCCTGCTGAATGAGCGCGACGGCGCCGATCGCCATCCTCACGCTCAACCGGCCGAAGGCGCGCAACAGCCTGTCGGAAGCGCTTGCTGACTGCGCTGACCGAGGCGCTCGACGAGATCGCCGCCGACAAGGAGCGTGCGCGCCGTCGTGCTCACCGCCAACGGCCCGGCCTTTTGCGCCGGCCACGACCTCAAGGAACTGACCGCGCGGCGCAGCGACGCCGATGGCGGCCGCGAATCATTTCCGCACCACCATGCGACCTGCAGCGAGATGATGCAGCAGATCGTCAACCTGCCGCAGCCGGTGATCGCCGCCGTGCAGGGCGTCGCCACCGCCGCCGGCTGCCAATTGGTCGCCAGTTGCGATCTCGCGGTGGCCTCCGACGCCGCCCAAGTTCGCGACGCCCGGCGTCGACATCGGCCTGTTCTGTTCGACGCCGATGGTGGCGCTGTCGCGCAACGTGTCGCGCAAACACGCGATGGAAATGCTGCTGACCGGCGAGATGGTCGCGGCCAAGCGCGCCGCCGAGATCGGCCTGATCAACCGCGTGGTGCCGGCCGGCGACGAACTCAAAAGCGCGCTCGCGCTCGCGCAAGCAGATCGCGGCGAAATCGTCCTACACGCTCAAGGTCGGCAAGCGGCGTTCTACCCCAGGCCGAGATGGGACTGGCGCAGGCTTACGCTTACGCCTCCGAGGTAATGACCGAGAACATGATGGCGCGCGACGCCGAGGAAGGCATTTGCGCCTTTATCGATAAGCGCGAGCCGACGTGGGAAGACCGCTGACGCACGGGGGACGAAACCGAAAGCGCACAATTTTCGCCAGTTGCGCGCCGCCGCCGGCGATGTACCATAGCTTTGGTTGTCCGGCCCTGCATGACGCCGGCCATAAAAACAGGGGGCATTAATGACACGCATCGTCCTTTTCACCGCGCTGACGTTCGCCAGTGCTGACGCCGGCGCTGGCCCAGGAAATCACCGCGCGGAGCGCACCGCCTGCACGGCCGACTACGACAAATACTGCAAGGGCACCTTCCCCGGTGGCGGCCGCATCATCAAATGCCTCGCCAGCCACTACGAAAAACTCGGCGGCGCCTGCAAAAAGGTCGTCGACGCCCACAAGAAGTAGCCGGGCGGCATGCCGCTCACGCCGGCTTGATCCGCTCCGGCCCTTCCCGGCCGGAGCGCAACTGCCTATCTTGGGCGGCATGAACAACGCCTCACTCGTCTTCACCCCGGCCGCCCAAAAAGCGCAAGCCGAACGCGGTTCGGCGCAAGCCTATGCACGGCGGCTGGAAGAAGGCTTTCCCGACACAGTCACGCCGGAACTGGCGAGCTTCATCGCCGAGCAGGACACGGTGTTTCTCGGCACCGCCAACGCGCAAGGCGCGCCGTACATTCAGCATCGCGGCGGGCCGAAGGGTTTCATCAAGGTCGTCGACGACAAGACGCTTGGCTTCGCCGACTACCGCGGCAACCGGCAATATATCACGCTGGCGAACCTGAGCGAGAACGACCGCGCCTATTTGTTTTTGCTCGATCCGGCGCGCAAGCAGCGCATCAAGATCTGGGGCCGCGCCCGCGTCGTCGAAAACGATCCCGCGTTGGTCGAGAAGCTGTTCGATCAAGGCTACAAGGCCAAGCCCGAACGCGCCATTCTGTTCACGATCGACGCCTGGGACGTGAATTGTTCGCAGCACATCGTCAGCGCTTTACCGAAGCCGACATCGCCGAAGCCATGACCACGGTGCAGGCCAAAATCGCCGAACTGGAAGCCGAAAACGCGTCTTTGCGCGCGCAGCTGGGCGCGCTAAAGACGCCGACATGAACCACGACTCCTACCCCGACAGCTATATCCGCGGCATTCTCAACACCGTGAAGACCATCGCCATGGTCGGCTTTTCGCCGAACACCTCGCGGCCGAGCTATTTCGTGTTCAAATATTTGCTCGAGCGCGGCTCCCATGTCATCCCGGTCAACCCCGGCCATGCCGGCAAGGAAGTGCTCGGCCAGAAGGTCTATGCCAGCCTCGCCGACATCCCCGAACCGATCGACATGGTCGATATCTTCCGCGCCTCCGAACACGTGATGCCGCTGGTGCAGGAAGCGCTCGCGCTTAAACCGCTGCCGATGGTGATCTGGATGCAGCTCACCATCCGCAACGACGAGGCGGCCGCGCTGGCCGAAGCCGCAAGGCGTCAAGGTGGTGATGAACCGCTGCCCGAAAATCGAATATGGCCGGCTGTCGTCCGAGATCTCCTGGATCGGCGTCAATTCGCGCACGCTGTCGTCCAAGCGCGCGCCAGATCCTGCCCGGCGGGCGTCCAGCGCATGGGGCTGGGCAATGCCGCCGATAAAGAAGACGGCAGCTAGGCCGAGGCGCCGGCGCGGATCGAATTTCCCCGCAATGCCGGTTTAACAGGGCAGGCCTCGCTATTTCGGCGGCGGCGGTTTTGCCGCCTTGACGCCCTGCCCACGCAGCCCCTTTAATCGTCCCAACGCGCGAAAAACCGACAGACACAAGAGGAAACACCATGGCCGACGCCGACCGCATTCCCGGATTTGACACGCTCGCCATCCATGCCGGCGCCAAGCCCGACCCGACCACCGGCGCGCGCGCGACGCCGATCTACCAGACCGCGTCCTACGTGTTCGACGACGTCGAGCACGCCGCCTCGCTGTTCGGCCTGCAGGCCTTCGGCAACATCTATACCCGCATCGGCAACCCGACCTGCGCCGTGCTCGAAGAGCGCGTCGCCGCCCTCGAAGGCGGCACCGCCGCGCTCGCGGTCGCCTCCGGCCACGCCGCGCAAGTTTTCGTGCTGCACGCCCTGATGACGCCGGGCGACGAGTTCGTCGCCTCGACCAAGCTCTATGGCGGCTCGATCAACCAGTTCAACCACTCGTTCAAGAATTTCGGCTGGAACGTGGTCTGGGCCGACCCGGACGACATCTCATCGTTCGAGCGCGCGATCTCGCCGAAGACCAAGGCGATCTTCATCGAGTTGATCGCCAATCCCGGCGGCGTCGTCACCGACATCGAGGCCATCGCCAATGTCGCACGCAAGGCCGGCGTGCCGCTGATCGTCGACAACACCCTGGCGACGCCTTACCTGTGCAAGCCGATCGACTACGGCGCCGACGTCGTCGTCCATTCGCTCACCAAATTCCTCGGCGGCCACGGCAACTCGATCGGCGGCATCATCGTCGATGGCGGCACCTTCAACTGGTCGCGCGACAAGAAATACCCGATGCTGTGCGAACCGCGCCCGGAATATTCCGGCATCGTGCTGCACGAGACCTTCGGCAATTTCGCTTTCGCCATCGCCTGCCGCGTGCTCGGGCTTGCGCGATCTTGGGCCGGCGCTGTCGCCGTTCAACGCCTTCCTGATCGCGACCGGCATCGAGACGCTTGCCGCTGCGCATGCAGCGCCATTGCGACAATGCGCTCGCCGTCGCGGAATGGCTGTCGACCCAACCGGAAGTCGCCTGGGTCAGTTATCCGGGTTTGCCGTCCGACAAATATCACGCGCTGGCGCAGAAATACGTGCCCAAGGGCTGCGGCGCGGTGATGACCGTCGGCCTGAAAGGCGGCTACGACGCCGGCGTCAAGCTGGTGTCGAACGTGAAGCTGTTCTCGCATCTCGCCAATATCGGCGACACCAAGTCGCTGATCATCCACCCGGCCTCGACCACGCATAAGCAATTGTCGGACGAGCAGAAGACCAAGGCCGGCGCCGGCCCCGACGTGGTGCGGCTGTCGATCGGCATCGAGGACAAGGCCGACATCATCGCCGACCTGGAGCAGGCCCTGCGCGCTTAAGCGGGGCCTACTTCTTCAAGGTTTTGGAAACGTAGTCGGCAATCCGGCTCTGCGCTTCATCCGCGCACCAGATCGCGGTCACCGTCTTGTCGGTGGCCGCGCCGCCTTGCACCAGGCGTTCGCGCGCCGGCTGGCGCAATTGCGCCTTGGTCTGCGCGAACGCTGACGGCGACAGCAACGCCAGTTCGCGCGCCACCGCGAGCGCATCGTTGAGCACATCATCCGGTTCTGCGATCTCGTCGATCCAGCCGCGCGTCAGCGCCGCGTCGGTGTCGTAAGTTCCGGCCTGCAAGCGTGAACTCGCTCAAATAACGCTGAGGCACCGCGAACCGCAACACCTCAAAAGCGAGTGATGGAAACGGCACGCCGACCTGCAATTCGGTGACGCCGATGCGGCCGCAGCCGGCGCCCATGATGCGGCGGTCGGCGCAGGCCGCCAGGATCGCGCCGCCGGCAATGGCATGGCCGTTGATCGCGGCGACCACCGGTTTGGGATGAAAGAACACCGCCTCATACAGCCGGTGCAGCGCCGGCAAGAACGCGCGGACATAATCCGGCCCGCCGGCGCTCAGCCGCTTCAACTCGACGCCGGCCGAAAACATCTTGCCCTGCTCCGGTCAGCACGATCGCGCCCGCGTCCGCGCCGCGCAGTTCGTCGAAGCGGTCGGCCAGCGCGTTGCAGAATTCGATATCGAGCGCATTGGCCTTGCCGTGCGCCATCCGCAGCACGGCGACGCCGCCATCCTTCTCATGAGTCGATCATGCGCCCTGCTCCACCGTTTGCGGCGCCCGCGCCGGCACGCGCCGCCGACAGCCGCTGCGGCATGCATCACCGCCGCCGTCAGCACCAGAATCGCCAGCATCTGATGCGCCAGCGCCAGCGGCAGCGGCGCCTGATGCAGCAGCGTGAAAATGCCGAGCGCGGCCTGCGCCGTCACCATCCCGGCGACCAGCAGCGCGCCGCGCTTTGTCGCGGCCGCGCGCGCCAGGCATCGTTGGCGTGCAGCATCGCGACGATCAAGATCGTATAGGCCACCATGCGGTGGTCGAACTGCACCGTCAGCCGATGTTCGAACAAGTTGCGCCAGGCAGGCGTGATGAACCACAGCTTGGCGGCCGACGGCACGAAGCTGCCGTCGATCAGCGGCCAGGTGTTGTAGATCAGCCCGGCGTTGAGCCCCGCGACCAGCGCGCCGAGATAAATCTGCAGCAGCACCAGCAACGGCGATCGCCAGCGCGCCGATAGCGCAGCCGCGCCGGCACCGCCTCGGCCGGCTGCGGCCGTCAAGCCTTGCGCCGTCCACAGCACCGCGGCGTAGATCACGCTCGCCAGCGTCAAGTGAAACGCCAGCCGGTATTGCGACACGCTGACGAGATTGCTGCCGGCCAGCCCCGACGACACCATCCACCAGCCGACCGCGCCGAGCGCCGCGCCGCCGCCGAAAATCGTCCACAGCCGCGCTTTCAGCCGCTGCGGAACCCAGCCGCGCCACAGGAAAAACAGGAACGGCAGCAGGAACACAAAGCCGGTGGTCCGCGCCAGCAGACGATGCGACCACTCCCAGGCATAGATCACCTTGTATTGGTCGAGCGTCATGCCCTGGTTGAGTTCCTTGTATTGCGGGATCGCCTTGTATTTGTCGAAGTCGGCCTGCCAGTCGCTCTGCGACAGCGGCGGCAGCACGCCGGTCACCGGCTTCCATTCGGTGATCGAAAGCCCGCATTCCGTCAGCCGGGTCGCGCCGCCGATCACCAGCGTCAGGAAAATCATCGCCGCGACACAGAGCAGCCAGATCCGCACGGCGCCGGTTTTCGGGGCGGGGTGAGCAGTCGAGGCAGGCGTCATTTCGGGCATGATTCTTCGTGCAAAAAGCGGGCTTGCGGAGGGGTGGCGCGACCATATAGTCAGGGGCCACCGTAACGCAAATGATTGAGGCGAAAAGCCGACATGTCCTCATGCCCCCCGCCTGCGCAAATTCATCGGCACGATCCTGCTCATCGCGCTGGTCTGCTTCTGGGCCCTGCTGGCGATGGCGCTGGCGCAATCGGCGCTGACCAACATCAACGGCTGGATCGCCGCGCTGTTTTATGTCGTTGCGGGGCTCGGCTGGGTGCTGCCGGCGATGCCGTTGATCAGTTGGATGGCGAGGCCGGATAAGGCGAAGCGCGTAGTACAAAGCCTGTGCAAAACGCCCCGAGTGCGCGATCGCCAACGGTCACGCGCGACTAGCGGCGAATAGTCCTCAATGACAACTCGCGAAAGCGAAGGAAGACGGTCAGCGAGCGCCGCTACGACTACAATGGCCTGGGCTTGCCCGGCTTCATTCCTGATGACTAAGTTGCCTCAATATGGGCGCGCATCTTTGAAAGAACAATAAAGCTGTCCGCAGACGATATGGCGGACATTCACGGCGATCGACGCCATCTCCAAAGCCTCTTGATCCTACTCTTTATTCAATGGCTTGGCCAACGCATACACAAAGTTTTCCCGAGCCGAAAATCATCTCCGTTCCGCATTGCTGTAATGCAAAACAATACGGTTCAGCAATCAAGCTTTGCGTACTCTGTTCGAGTACCGCCCGGTTTCACCGACGCGGGTCAGAAAGTTAAAAAAGAGTAAATTGCCTCCATAACGTAAGTGCCGCACGCCTTGATTTCCTCGTCTTCAATTTCCGCCTCATCAAACAGCGGAATTATCTCGGGTGCCTTGTCAAGGTTTTTAAAAATTTCCGCCCTCTTCGCGCCTTCCGGCGACGCCTCTCATAACGTGTGGCATCGCTGATTTGCACGTCAAGTCGTTTCATGTTTAAATAACGCCTGAAATAGCTGCCGGGACCATTGCCGGTCGCTACTTCAATTTGCCCGGACAATTTATTTTGGGCTAACCCGACGAACTCGCAATGATTTAAAAGTTGCTCGAGCTCATTTCTTATATCGAGTCATTCGACGAGCTGTCAGGCGCGAGAGAATGGATGTTGTCGAAAGAACCACTGTGGTCTATTCACCCGCACAATTTCTGCAAAATCGTACAACGAGAGTTCAATTCTTCACCTTCAAATGACCGGAGAAATTGTCTATAGCCATCGGGAACACTGCGAAACCAGATGGAATTTCGATGTGAACCAAAATATTTTTGCCCCAGATGGAACGCCAAAGATCGGGGCATCAAATGTCCAGACCTTCCCTTTCCGAACATAATACATTTGGTCTCGATAGATTATCGCACATGTACTTAATTAGCACATGCAATCGCCCCAATAATCGACCTATTAAGGCTCGTTTTCTCGTAGGCCGCATCGTAAAGGTAATGAACTCTAATTCCGTGTCCCGCATCGATGGTTTTATGCCGCTCAAAAAGGTGCACCCGAGATGGAATTGGAAAGAATTGACGATTACCGTCAAGCTTATTCGTCCCACGAGCAGCGTAACCTTGACGTCTTCTGGCAACCGATAAAATTGATGATAGAGTACGTTGCGAGCAATTTAGAACGTTTGATTTTTTTCGCCGCCGCAAGGATCTTTGACTGTATCTTGGTGTGGCCTATTGCCCAATAAGGACAACTTCTGTCCAATCGTGATCTAACTAACGCCCTTAGTTTGGCTCTGTTACGTCGACAACCTCGAAATACTCATTGGTTTCACGCGTCAGCCTTTTAAGGCGACCACAAACGCCATCTCGCTTGCACAATAAGACTTCATGGATGGGACCGTTCTTATAGCTGATAGCGCATGCCTCTTTGATTGGACGGGAGCGACGCGACCTAACCCACCATACCAAAATTGGCTTCGAGGCTTTCTCACCTTGCCAATGAAGAGGCAATCTTATGATTACTCTAAGAGCTCTGAACACGCCATTCCTGGACCAAGTATTCCGCAAGCAGACTAACTTACGCCATCAAAATCCTTAGCGCTCACTTCGTACTCCGTTCCCGAGTGGCGCCAATCGAGACGCCTCTGGCGCTTCACATCAATTCACGAAGCATCGATCGTTTTCGGACAACGCTCAATAAGGCCAGCAACTCGAAAAAATCCTCATCTGCCACGTGGAGAGCCGCGACGGTGCCTGCGGACATAGATTTACGCTCAAAGTTTAAAAGTACCTTTGGAGCGACCACGAGGCATCTCAAAGCGCACCTCAACTGCCGCGATTGCATCTTTTAAAGCCTTCACGATCTTTCGAATCTCGACGTCCACAAAATTCATAAACCTGCTTATTCGAAAGATTTCCATAAAAATCCCGAGATATTGCTTCAATAGCTTTGTTTGTTTGGCTCTCAGCCAAACCACGAAAACGATCCCGCTTTTCCGATTTTATTGCCGACATATGGATACCCCGTTGCAATATTTTTCACATATAACGCAACATTTTTCAAGACACGATTTGCCCGCCAGAGATGGCCATTTATTCTACCGAAATTGACAAAAATATGCGCGAAAATTCGCAAAAATCCTCGAATTCCAAACAGGACTATAGACCCCTTCATGCCGGCCCTCCGCTATGACCCCGCTTACATATACCTCCCACCAAAATCCCCGCCTTGACTATGTTCCTATATGATCATATACCTATCCTTGCCCGCCCCTCCGAGGGGCCATGAACCGGTAGCGCCGGCTCGTGGGGGTCGGGCACGGCGCCCGCGGGCGTGGCTTCGCTGGCCACGCGCTCGGGCGGCGCCGGGGCACGCGCAAACAAGTTTACGCAGTTTGCGCAAAGCAAACTGCTATGCCGGGGACACTATGATCCCCCGCCAGGAGCTGGCTGATAGCGTGGGGGAAACCCCTGGCTAGAAGCGCGGCCCGGACGCCGAGAAAAACGCCGTCACGGCGCGCCGAGAGGCGCCGCGCGGTCCCACAAGGATCGCGCGCCAAAAGGACAAAGGCCGCGCCTTTCGGTGCGCCGTCCCCCTCTTCCTGGTTGAGGAGGGAATCCTCTCAAAGCTCGGGCGCGTGACGCGCCGCGAGAACAATGGAGCTTACCCGAAATGAATCAAACCGACCTTCGCCGTCAAAACAGAATTCACATCCAGCAAACCATCGGCAAAGTCCTCGCCGGTCTCGAAGCCGTGCTCGACAAGCTCGCGGCCGACATCGCCAGGCCAGCGCCGCCGGTCGTCGTCGCGCGCCGTCAGCTCGCCAACTCGCTGCACTTGTCTCAAAGCTGCGCCAACCGGCGTTGCCGCCGCGTGCAAAGCTGCCAGGGTGAACCACTGCATTGCCTGCACGCGATCGTGCCGTCGCTGCCGCCGGACACCCTCGCCGGCATCCTGCGCAAGCAACCGGCGCGCCGGCGCAGGCGGGCGTGAGCGCCCTTTCGCTGTCGTCCCCGCGCAGGCGGGGACCCAGTAAACGCAACGCGATTTAGTGATTACTGGATGCCCGCCTTCGCGGGCATGACGGCAGAGAGAAGGCGCGCGGCACTTCGCTCAACGCGGACCCTACGCCACGTTCAACCGCTTGAAGCCGTTCCACAGCGCGGTGCCCGCGCCCGACATCAGCACCTTGGCATAACGCTGCTTCTGATATTCGCCGTTGACCGAAATGCGCGGCAGCGCGGTCAGATGATCGACATGCGCCTTGAACAGCACGCCCGGCCGCGTCGTCACCGCGGTCTTGAAGCCGAGTTCGGAGGCGATGCGGAATTCGCGCTGGCCGGCCGAGGTCGGATCGCCGACCGGATAGGCCAGATGCTGCGGCCTCGTCCCGAGCGCCGCCTCCAGCACCGAACGGCTCATGTCCATCTCGGCGCGCACGCTGTCCTCGCTCGCCACCTTCGTCAGCATCATGTGGTTGACGGTATGGGCGCCGATCGTCACCAGCGGGTCCTCCGCCAGCTTGCGCGATCTCGTGCCAGTCCATGCACAGTTCGCGGCAGATCTCCGGAATGTCGACGCGATAGGTCGCGCACAGGTCGCGCACCGTGCTTGCGCACCTGCTCCTCGGTTTTCATGCTGCGCAGATAGCCGTAGATCGCGTCATAGAGTTCGCGCTTTTCGCCGACGATGCGGCAGTCGAAATATTTCTGCTCGCCGTTGATCATCATGCCGATGCGCTCGTTGCGCGCGATCACCGCTTCCAGCGCCAGCCACCACAATTCGCCGAGCCGGTCGGGAAAGCTGGTCGGAATATAGAGCGCCGTAAGGCAGCTCGTATTTCTTGAACAGCGGGTGCGCCCAGCGCGCCATGTCCTTGTAGCCGTCGTCGAAGGTGATGCAGACAAAGCGGCGCTTGAAGTCGCTGCTCGACAAAGCGCCGGTGCATCTCGTCGAGCGTGATGACGTCGACGCGGCTGCGCTTGAGCCGCCGCAGCAGCGCCTTCGAGGAAGATCGGCGTCACTTCCAGCAGACGGTTGGGCTGAAACGCCTCTTTGCGCGGCGGCCGCACGTGATGCAGCGTCAGGATCACGCCGACGCCGCCGACGAACGGCTGAGCATGTGGTGCATGCCGCTGAAATAGAGCGCCTCCAGCCCGGTGCGGATGATCGTTTTTTTCATTGCTACCAGGTTTCCAGACCGCAAGCCCAAGACCGGAAGCGCAAAACGGGATGCTGAGCAAATTCGTAGCCAATATTCCAACTCTTTATTGAGAAATCTTTGCGAATGCTGCCGCCGTCCGTCACAAAGCGCCGGTTTGGCGCCCAATTCAGTGCAGTAATCCGCCATGAACACCGCTGCGCTACGAAGTTTTAACCACGATAGCGGCGCGGCCGCGGCGGCCAACGTCCGGATCGCGCGGGTCGAGGTCTTTACCGACATGGCCGCAGCCGAGCCGCATTGGCGCGCGCTCGGAAGCGCTCAGCCCGCTGGCCACGCCCTATCAGGGCTTCGACTTCCTCAAGGCTCTGGCAGCGTCATATCGGCGCTCATGCCGGCGTGTCGCCGTTCATCGTCGCCGGTTTCAATACCGCGGGCGAGCCTCTGTTCCTCTGGCCGCTCGGCCTGCATCTCCGTGGGTCGGCCTGCGTGTCGTCGAGTTCATGGGCGGCAAGCACGCCAATTTCAACATGGCGCTGTGGCGCCGCGATGCCGTGGCCGCGATCGGCGACAATCGAATTGCGCGCCGTGCTGGCGCAAGTCAGGCGACCGCGCCGATCTGATGATGCTGGCCAACCAGCCGCTGCGCTGGTCCGGGCTCGACAATCCGTTCGCGCTGCTGCCGCACCAGGCCTCGCCCAGCTTCGGCTACAGCGGCGCCTTGCAGGCCGACTTCGACGCGCTGCTTGGAACAGCGCGCCAATTCGCCGGCGCGCCGCAAGATGCGCCGGAAGGAGACGCAAACTCGCCGGCTTCGGCACGGTGCGCTTCCAGAAAGCCGACCGGCGACGCCGACATCAAGCGCCGTGCTCGCCGATTTCTTCAAACAGAAGACCGCGCGCATGCGCGCCATCGGCCTGCCCGATGTGTTCGACGCCGCCCGACGTGCGCGGCTTCGTCACCGACGCGGCGCTGACCCCGACCGCCGACGGCGGCCACGCTGCTCGAGCTTTATACGCTGTCGGTCGACGGCGTCATCGTCGCCACCATGGGCGGCGTCTGACCGCCGGCGGCCGGTTCTCGGCCATGTTCAGCTCGATCATTCACGGCCAATACGGCGCCGAAAGCCCGGGCGAGCAGTTGCTGGTTCATCTGGTGCGGCACTTGCTGCGAGCGCGGCTTGCACACCTTCGACCTCGGCATCGGCGAAGCGAAGTACAAGGGCCTGTTCTGTCCCGATTCCGAGTCCGATGTTCGACAGCTACTGGCCGCTGACCCCGGCCGGCAAGCGCGTGGCGGCGTGTGTACCGCCATCGCCGCCGCCGCCAAGCGCGCCATCAAGCAGCAGCCGCTGTTGTGGTCGATGTCGTGAAGTGGCGCCGGCTGCGCGGCCGGCTCGCCGCAAGCGCTAACAGGCGCGGCGGTTAAGCCGCGACCGCCTGGGCGTGCGCCCGCCAGCAGCGTGACATCGCTGCAACCCGCCATCGCCAGCCGCTCGCGCGCGGCTTGCGTCGCGGCATCGGCCGGATCGGCCGCCACCAGCACCATGCGTCTGCGCCAGCGGCGCGAAGCGTTCGATCGCGACATCCGGCACCGACCCCAGCATCGATCACGACGTAATCGTAGCTCTGCGCCAGCGCCTCGATCACGGTCGCCAGCATCGGCGAGCCGGCCAGCGCCGCGCCGTCGTGCCGACATTGCCGGTCGCGACCAGATGGACGTTCGAAACTGGTCGCGCGTAATCACATCGCCGAACGACACGGCCTGCCCCGCACCAGTTCGGCCATGACCGGGCGCATTCGGGATCGGTCGAAATCACCGACACATTGGGCGCGCCGAACGCGCAGATCCACCAGCACCACATTGGCGTGTCCTCGCCAGCGCCCGCGCCAGCGTGATCGCGGCATAGGTCGTGCCCGGCATTGCGCTGACTGCCGGCGATCGGCGACCCGGCGGCCGGCATCGCCCAGCTTGCTGCAGGCTCTGCGCCAGTTGCTCGATGGTGCTGACCGGCAAAGGTGCGATCACCGGCTGTGCCATGGCTGGCGGCCATCGCCGCGGGCATGACCGGCATGAGCGGCGGCGACGCCATATAAGGTGGCGCTTGCGGCATCCGGCGGCGCCATGCGGCATATGCCGGCGGCGGCGATACCAGCCGGCATGGCGATAGGCCGGCGCGCACGCCCGGGCATAGTTGAAGCCATAGCCGACCGGGGCCGGCGGCGGCACCAGCAGCGCAGCCGTGACCGTGAAACCTGGCCGACAGCACGAAGGCGGCAAACGCCGCGATCAGCACCGTCGCGGCCTTTTTCGGATAGGACGGTTTGATCGCCGGGCTGGCGCGCGAAATGATCCGCGCCTCCGGCGGCGCGGCGTTGATATTGTCGCGCGCGGAAGCTTCCGAGTATTTCACCAGATAGGATTCAAGCAGTTCGCGCTGCGATTTGGCGTCGCGCTCGAGCGCGCGCAACTCAACATCCTGCTCATTGGTCTGCGAGGCCAGCTTCTTGACCTGATCGAGGCTGGCGGTCAGCGTCTGCAGACGGTCGCCGGCGACTTTGGCGTCGTTCTCGAGCTGGCGCGCGAGCCGCTCGCCTTCGGCGCGTTTGGCGCGTTCGATCTCGGCGATCTGAGCGCGCAGTTCCTTGATGCGCGGGTGCTGGTTCATCAGCGTCGTCGACTGCTCGGCCAATTGCGAGCGCAGCACATTGCCCTGCTCGGTCAGCCGGCGCATCGATTCCGAATTGGCGATATCGGACGAGTTCGATCGGCTTGCCGGAGCGCACCAACGTTCCGCAATTGCCGCGCCCTCGCCTCGAGATCGGCCTTCTGCCCGCGGGCCGCCGCGATCTGCGAGTTGATTTCGGTCAGTTGCTGGTTCGGCAGCGAGGTATTGTTGGAGCCGACGAACAGATTGGAACGCGACCGGTAGGCTTCGACCTTGGCCTCGGCGTCGGCGACCTTGGTGCGCATCTTGGCAATTTCGTCGGCAAGCCACGAACTGGCCGCGCGGGTCTGGTCGGTCTTGGCCGATTGCTGCAGGCTGAGATAGGTCTCGGCAATCGCATTGGCGACATTGGCCGCCCGTTGCGGATCGGACGAACTGAAATCGATGCCGATGACGCGCGATTTATCGATCGCCTTGACGTTCAGGCGATCGTAAAATGCCTCCAGCGTGCGCTCTTCGCGCGACAACGCCGATACGTCACGGGCCATGCCGAACAAACTGAGCATCGTGCGCGTCAGCGACATGCCGCCGAGCGCCGGATCGAACTCGGGCAACTCGTTGAGTTTTTCCTTTTTGATCACTTGGCGCGCAAGATCGCGCGACAGAATAATCTGCATCTGGCTGGTAACCGCCTCAGGATCCATGTTGGTGCGGTCGCCCAGGCTCTTATCGGCCTCCGCGCGCATAAAGACATTTTCGCGCGATTCCAGCAGAATCCGCGATTCGGAGCGGTAGCGCGGGGTGATCGAATTGACGACGGCAAAGGCGGTCGCCGCCGACAACAGTGTCAGCACGAGGATCCGCGTCTTCTTCTGCCACACGGCGCGGCCGAGGCCGAGCAAATCAGGCTCGCCGGATGGGTCGCTGACCGGCATAGGCCGAGGTGCGGGCGCGGCGATGGCCGGCGCAGCCACCGTCGCTGGCTGGGCAGCGGCGGTTTTCGACTTTTTACGGAAAAACATGACAACTCCAACGCGCGACTCTGTGGCACCGTTGCAATCTGACCGCACTATGGTTGCCACCGCGTTAATTTGGCGGCGGTCACGCCCGCGACGGAAAGAACTTGTTAACCGTGCAGCCCGACTAATCGGCTGACGAATTTTCGATTCAATGGGAGCCAAACGGCATTCATCGATGACTCCCTTGAACATCCTTCACGTTTTTCGCGCGCCGGTCGGTGGCTTGTTCCGCCACGTCGCGGACTTGGCGCGCGAGCAGGCTGCGCGTGGCCATCGCGTCGGCCTGATCGCCGACAGCAATACCGGCGGCAAACGCGCCGAGGACGCCTTCAAGGCGCTCACGCCGTCGCTGGCGCTCGGCCTTACCCGCGTTCCGATGCGCCGCAATATCGGCCCCGGCGACAGCCTAGCGGTCGCGCATGTCATGCGCCGCGCCCGAGAGGCCGCAGCCGACATCGTCCACGGTCATGGCGCCAAAGGCGGCGCCTACGCCCGTATGACCTTCGGTCATGAACGCGCCGTACGTGCTTATACGCCGCATGGCGGCAGCCTGCTGTTCGACAACGGCAGCCTGGCCGGACGGATTTATCTGGCCACTGAGCGCCTGCTGATGCTGCGGGGCGACCTGTTTTTGTTCGAAAGCCAGTTCAGCGCCAATATGTTCCGCAACAAGATCGGCACGCCGCGCGGTCTGGTCCGGATCGCCCATAACGGCGTCTCGCGCGCTGAATTCGAGCCGGTCGTGCCGCGACCGGATGCCACCGATCTGGTCTATTTGGGCGAAATGCGTCTGCTCAAAGGCATCGACGTGCTGATCGAGGCGATCGCCCATCTGCACGCCCACGGCCGCAAGGTCACCGCCACCTTGGTCGGTTCTGGCCCCGACGAAGCCGCGTTGAAAGCACAAGCTGAAAATCTAGGGCTATCCGACGCCATTCAATTCAAACCGGCCATGCCGGGGCGCCAGGCACTCGCGCTCGGCCACATCATGACGGTGCCGTCGCGGGCGGAATCGTTGCCTTATGTCGTGCTGGAAGCCGCCGCCGGCGGCGTGCCGCTGGTGACCACCAATGTCGGCGGCATCTCCGAGATCTACGGTCCGCAGGCCGGTAACCTGATCCCGGCCGGCGACGTCGAGGCCCTGGCACAGGCCATCGCGCGGACCCTGGATGGCGGCACCGCGACCACGGAATTCGCCGCCACCTTGCGGGCACGGGTCCTGGCCAAGTTTTCGATCGACAGCATGGTCGATGGCGTCCTGGCGGCTTACCACGACGGCCTGGAAAACGTCGCGCGCAGCGGTCGTCGTTAATCGGATTTCACCTTGTCCGATAAGGCTTTATTGAGACTCTTTCTCTAGAAATTTAACGAACTTACCGAGTATCCGCCGGTCGCGTGCCCCGCCCGCGGCCGCCCTGAGTATGGCCCGCGCAATGATTGAAGCAGACACCCGACCGTCCCTGAACGCCGCCGGCACCGCCGCGGTATTTGACCGGCTGCGCGAAGGACCGCGCCAGGTGACCGACGCGCCTCCTCTGTCACCGGAGGCGCTAGCGATCGCCGACAAGTTGTCAGCGGCACCGATTTCACCGATCGTGCTGGCCGGCATCGTCCGTATGTGCGAGTTCGCGCTCATCATGCTCGTCGGCCTGGCGATCTTCGCCGCCTATATCGAGCCGATGCGGCCGCAGTTCCTGCACTATCTCGTCGCCGTCGTGGTCATTGCCGGCCTGTCGACCCTCGCCTTTCAGACCGCCGATATTTATCAAGTGCACGCGTTCCGCGGCCACGAAAAGCAATATATGCGCATGGCGTCGGCCTGGTCGGTCGTGTTCCTGATCGTGATTGGCGCATCGTTTTTCCTCAAGGCCGGCGAAATGTTCTCGCGCGTCTGGCTTGGTGCGTTTTTCGTCTGCGGCCTGGCCGCATTGGTGACCGGCCGCAAGCTGCTCTATTACGCCGTGCGCAAATGGACGCGCGAAGGCCGCCTCACCCGCCGCACAGTCATCGTTGGCGGCGGCGAACCCGGTGAGCGTGTCATCACCGAACTGCACAAACAAAAAGATACCGGCATCGAAATCATCGGCTGGTTCGACGACCGCGGCGGCGACCGCAGCAGCGCAGATTGTGCCGGCGAGCCGAAGCTCGGCAATGTCGAAGATCTGGTCGAGTTCGGCCGCCGCACCCGCGTCGATCTGGTGATTTTCTCGCTGCCGATTTCGGCCGAGAACCGCATTCTGACGATGCTGAAAAAGCTCTGGGTGCTGCCGCTCGACATCCGGCTGGCCGCGCACACCAACAAGCTGCAATTCCGTCCGCGGTCCTATTCCTATATCGGCAAGGTGCCGGTCATCGACGTGTTCGACCGCCCGATCGCGGATTGGGACGTCGTGATGAAATGGCTGTTCGACAAGATCATCGGCAGCATCCTGCTGATCCTGACGCTGCCGATTTTGGCCGTGGTGGCGATTGCCATCAAGCTCGACAGCCGCGGGCCGGTGCTGTTCAAGCAGAAGCGCTACGGCTTCAACAACGATCTGGTCGAGGTCTATAAATTCCGCTCGATGTACACCGACAAAGCCGACGCCTCGGCCAGCAAGCTGGTGACCAAGGACGATCCGCGCGTCACCCGCGTCGGCCGGTTCATCCGCAAAACCAGCCTCGACGAATTACCGCAACTGTTCAACGTGGTTTTCAACGGCAACCTGTCGCTGGTCGGTCCGCGCCCGCACGCAGTCAACGCCAAGGCCGAAGCCCGGCTCTATGCCGAAGCAGTCGACGGTTATTTTGCCCGCCATCGCGTCAAGCCCGGCATCACCGGCTGGGCCCAGATCAACGGTTGGCGCGGCGAAACCGACACCCATGACAAGATCCAGCACCGCGTCGAACACGACCTCTATTACATCGAGAACTGGTCGGTGCTGCTCGATCTTTACATCCTGCTGCGCACGCCGTTCGCCTTGCTCAAGACCGAGAACGCCTATTGATCACCGCCCGCGATTTGGCCGGTCCGGTCACCGGACCCATGGCTATGCCGGCCGCGGGCTTTGCACCGCCGCCAGCAAGCTATGGCGCGCCCGTTGCCAAGGCCGGGTTCCGCGAACGCCTGTTGCTGGCAACGCTGTTCATCACCGTGCTGGCGAGTTCCGTCGCTTTCATCGAGCCGTCGCCGCATGACGGTTTGATGGGCGTCCTGGCGGTCGTTGCGCTCGTCGCAGGCGTGCGCTTTCATCGCATTTTTATCGTGCCGTTCACGTTGCTGCTGGTCTGGAATGTCTTCGGCTTGATGAGTTTGCTGAACGTACCGGGCCGAGAAAAAACCATTCAATACACCGCAACGTCGGTCTACCTGGCCGTCGCTGCGATTCTGTTTGCCATGATCTTCGCCGACAAAACCATGCCGCGCATGGAGGCGATGGCCAAGGCCTATGTCTGGTCGGCGGCGGCCGCCGCGGTGTGTGGCGCGGTCGGCTATTTCCATTTGTTTCCTGGTTCCGAAATCTTTACCCGTTACGGCCGCGCGCTCGGCATGTTCAAGGACCCGAACGTCTACGGGCCTTTTCTCATCTTGCCCGCGCTGTTTTTGCTCGAGCGGATGGTCAGCCGCCGCATCGACCTCGCCAGCGTGCTGTTCACCGGCGTGATCCTGTTCGGCTTGCTGCTCGGGTTCTCGCGCGGCGCCTGGTTTAATTTCGCGGTCGGACTCATGGTGGTGATCGCGCTAGATTTCGTCACCGCGCCGACGCCGAAAGCCCGCATCCGCATTCTCGGCATGAGCCTTGCCGGCATCGTCGCCATCGCCGTGTTCCTGGTGATCCTGTTGTCGTTCAGCTCGATCGGCAAGATGTTCACGGAGCGGGCGCAACTCATCCAAAGCTACGACGTCGGCACCGGCGGCCGGTTCCGCCTTGCAGGAACTGGCGGTCACCTCGGTTCTCAATTTCCCGAACGGCATGGGGCCGTTCGAATTCGCCCGCGTCCACGGCCTGCAGCAGCACAATGTCTATCTCCAGGCCTTCCTGGTCTATGGCTGGGTCGGCGGCCTATCCTACATCATGTTGCTGGTGACGACCTTGTGGGTCGGCTTTCGTTACGCGATCGTCCGCACACCGTGGCAAGGCTACGCCATCGCCGCCGCCGGCACCTTTCTCGGCGTCGTGCTGGAAGGCTTTATTATCGATACCGACCACTGGCGCAGTTTTTTTCTCGTCATGGGCGTGGTCTGGGGTCTGGCCGCCGCCACCATCACCCGAATGCGGCTTACGCGGTACAGCGCATTACGCCAGCCAGTGTGGCCGAGATCATGACCCAAACCACGACGCATCCGTCCGCCGCGCTCATGCCGGCGCGCGCCGCGACGCGGGCCGCATCACTTAAAATCTCGATCAATGGCCGCTTTTTGACCCAGCGCCCGTCCGGTGTGCAGCGCTTTGCCACCGAGGTCATCAAGGCCATCGATGATCTGCTCGACGACGATGCTTTCAAGTCGCTGCGCGGCCAGATCGAACTCGTTGCGCCGCGCCAGGCGCCCGACTTTCCGCTGAAGAACATCCCGTTGCGCCGGTGCGGCCGGTTCGCCGGCTATTTCTGGGAACAGATCGAACTTCCGCTCCATACCGGTGGCCGGTTCCTGCTCAATCTGTGCATGATCGGCCCGTTGATGAAGCACCGGCAAACCGTCGTCGTGCACGACGCCACGGTGAAGGCGCTGCCGGCTAATTTCTCCTGGCGTTTCCGCACCGCCTATAGCTTGATGATCCCGCTGTTGTGCCGGTTCTCGGCCTGCGCAGTGACCGTCAGCGAATTCTCACGTCGCGAGATCGGCAAATTGTACGGCGTCAACACCGACGCCATGCCGGTGTGCAGCGAAGGCGGCGACCACATTCTGGCCGTGCCCGCCGACAACACGGTCATCGAGCGGCTGGGGCTGACCGGCAAACGGTTTTTCATCGGCGTCGGCATTGCCAGCGCCCACAAGAACTTCGCCAATCTGGTCGACGCCTTCGGCCGCGCCAAGCTCGACAACACGATATTGGTCTTGACCGGCAATCGCGAAAGCTGGATTTTCGGCCAGCTCAACAGCACGACTTCACCGAACGTCAAAACCGTCGGCCATGTCAGCAATGCCGAACTGCGTGCGCTTTATGAGCACGCGCTCGGGCTGACGTTTCCGTCGCGCTATGAAGGCTTCGGCCTGCCGCCGCTCGAAGCCATGATGTGCGGCTGCCCTGTCATCGTCAGCGACCAGCCGGCTCTGCTTGAGGTGACCGGTGACGCCGCGCTCCACTGCGGCATGGACGATGTCGAAGGCCTCGCCCAATTGATGACCAACCTTGCGTCCGATCCGGCGCTGCGCGACCGCTTGGCCGCTGCCGGCCGCGACCGCGCCGCGCACTTCACCTGGGCCGCGACCGCGCGGCGCCTTATCAAAAACTGCGTCGAGGCCGGCTGATGGCGGTCGCCCGCAACGTCATCGCCAATACCGCCGGGACCGTGGTTCTGGTCGGCGCCGGCGCGGCGCTGACGATCCTGTCGTTCCGGCTGGCGGGCTCCGAGCAATACGGCCTGATCGGGTTTTATCTGATGCTCAACGGCATCGTCTCGATCCTCGACACCGGCCTGGCGCCCGGCGTCGTGCGGGAAGTCGCGCGCGCCCGCGCCGGACAACATGCCGACAAACTCGGCACCATCCTGTTCACCTTCCAGGGCGTCTATCTCGTCATCACGGCGACGACCGCCTTGATCCTTGTCGCGCTGGCGCCGGTGATTGCCGGCACCTGGCTCAAGACCCGCACGATTTCGACCGGCGAGGTCGAAATCGCGCTGATCCTCGGCGCCGCTGTGCTGGCGCTGCAACGGCAGCGCACCGTCTATCAGGTCTTTCTCGACGGTATGGAGCATCAGGTCACGGCCAATGCCGCGCAAAGCGCGACCTCGGTGTTGCGCGCCGTTATCGTGCTCGGCGCCATGCTGGCGATCGCGCCCACGGCGATTGTCTTTCTCTCCGCGTCTTTGGTCACCGGCACGATTGAACTGGCGCTGTTTGCCACGCTCGCCTGGCGCGCCGCCGGCAACAGCGAAGCCCCACGCTTTTCCGTCGGCCTGATCCGCCAGCTCTGGCGCTATCTGCTGACCAGCACGCTTGCGGTCGCGCTCGGCGCGCTGCTGATCAACGTCGACAAGATCGTCGTCAGCGCGGCGCTGCCGCTCGATGTCGTCGGCCGCTATATCTTCATCTCGCAGATCTGCCTGATCGTGCTGAAGCTGGTGACGCCGAACGTGACGGCGATCTTTCCGCGCCTGACCGCGTCGGTCGCCCACGGCGAGCGCGGCGAGACAGCCCGCGTTTATTTCGCCGGCACCCAAACCGCCGCCGTCATCGTCGCGGTCTTCATGCTGGGCGCGACCTATTTCGGTTATGAGGCACTGCTGGTTCTGACCGGCAGCCCTGACGTGGCACATACCTATCATCCGGTGTTCGCGCTGATGGCCTGGGGCTACGGCCTCAACAGTCTTGCCCTCATTCCCAACGCACTGCGCATGGTCGAAGGCTTCCCCGGCACCGCGCTGCGAGGCAACGCCGGCGCGGCGCTGATTTATCTACCGGCGGTCGCGCTGTTGACGCCACGCTATGGCCTCCTGGCGCCGGTCACGTTGTGGTTCGCCGTCAACGCCGGACTGTTCGCCCTGTTTACGCTGCGGGCGCACAGCCAAGCGCTGGCTGGCCATGCCTGGACCTGGTTCTCCAATTGCATTCTGCGCCAGACGGTCGCGGTGGCTGCGGTGTTTGCCTATGCCCAGATCGCCCTACAGCACACCGAGTCGATGCCGGTGAAGATCGCCGGCATCATCGCTGCGACCGGGGTCGCCATGCTGCTCGCGGTCGCCCTGAGCGCCGAGCTGCGCCATTCCATCATCAGTTTCGTCCGCCGGGCTCTCGCCGCCCGCGCGCAAGCCTTGGCGGCGCACTAGGCCGCAAGGCAAAAGCTCCAAAATTTCCGATATTTAGGCGGTGCAAAAGTGCCATTGCACTGCGGTAGGTGCGCCCCTATAGTCCGCGGCGTTCCGGTCGGGGCGTGGCGCAGCCCGGTTAGCGCACTTGTCTGGGAGACAAGGGGTCGTGAGTTCAAATCTCGCCGCCCCGACCAATTTATCCAATCATTTCATGAACATCCAAGCTAACGGATCGCGCTTCCATTGCCGTATCGACGGCGAACGCGGCCCTTGGGTCGTGCTCAGCCATGGCTTGGCCTGCGACCTGACGATGTGGGATGAACTGGCGGCAGCGCTGTCCGATCGCTACCGCGTGCTGCGCTATGACGCCCGCGGCCACGGCGGTTCGGCAGCGCCTGACGGCGACTACAGCCTGGACATGCTGGTCGCTGATGCCGCCGGCATTATGGACGCCGTCGGGATCGACAAGGCGCATTTCGGCGGCCTGTCGATGGGCGGCATGATCACGCAAGGCATGCTACTTGACCACCCGAACCGGATCGTCAGCGCGGTGATCGCGGATTCACGCCATACCACGACGCCGCAATTTACCGCCGCTTGGCTGGAACGAGCCGAGACCGTGCGCCAGCATGGTGTCGAAGCGATTGTGGCTGCGTCAGTCGAACGCTGGTCGAGCGCGGGGCTTGCCGAACGCCGCCCAGACCTGATCGCCCGCATGGAGCGCATGATCCGCGCCACCTCCGCCAACGGCTATCGCGGCTGCGCCGCCGCTTTGGCGCGGCTGAATTACGGCCCTCGCCTCAGTGAGATCGACCGGCCGGCACTGGTCATTTGCGGCAGTGAAGATCACGGCGCGCCGCCGGAAAATACCCGGCAGATGCACCAGATGATCAAAGGCTCGCGCTTCCTCGAAATCAAACAGGCCGGCCACATTGCCAATATCGAGCAGCCGGCGATATTCAATGCCGCCGTGCGCGACTTTTTCATCGCACACGACGCACGCTAAACTCGCCTAGTCCACCGTGTGCAGCGACACGCCAAGCATGGCGCGGCGGCGCAGCCAGGTGGTGGCGCGATATTTCGGGTCTTGCGTCAGCGCGAACATGCCGTCGAGCACCTTCAGCACGCGCGCCGGGCCCAGCATGTCGCCGAGCGCCAACGGACCTCTTGGATAGTTCAGACCCAGTTCGACTGCGGTGTCGATATCGGCCGGCGACGCTACCCGCAATTCGGCGATGCGGCTGCCGACATTGACGATCATGGCGGTGAGGCGCTGCACAACAAAGCCGGTGCTGTCGTTAATTGCGGTGACCGGCGCGCCGGTCGCAGCCATTGCGGCCACGGCAGCGCCCAAGGCTTCGGGCGTCGTCAGCGGATTTTTCATCACCGTGTAGCGGGTCTTGAAGCGGCCGAGCATATCGACCGCGACCGTGCGCGCCGGATCGAGCTGCAACCGGATCGCGGCGGCGGTGCAATCCTCGCCGAGCGGCGTCACCATCAAGACCGCCTGATCGCCGGGCGCGCCGCCGAGCGTGGTCTTGATGCCGGCGTCATTCAGAAGCGCCGCCAGATCGCTGCCACCGTCTTCATCGGCGATCCAGACCGAAGCGGGCTTTTGCTGTGCCGCCACCGTCGATCGTCGGCGCGCTCGCCACCGGCGCAGCGGAATAATCGTAAAAGCCTTGTTTGCTCTTGCGGCCGAGCAAGCCGCCGGCCACCCGCACCGCCATCAGCGCCGACGGCTGATACATCGGCTCCTCGTAATAGCGCGCGTAGATGCTTTCCATCACCGCATGGGTGACGTCGCCGCCGACCAGATCGAGCAGTTCGAACGGCCCCATTCGGAAGCCGGCGGCTTCCTTCATCAACACGTCGACTTCGCGTGGGCTGGCAATGCCCTGCCCGACAATGCGCAACGCTTCCGGGCCGTAGGCGCGGCCAGCATGATTGACGACAAAGCCCGGCGTATCGGTGGCGACGATCGGCACCTTGCGAATGCGTTTGATAAAAGCCGCCAACGCCTCGGCCATCGACGGATCGCTGCGCAAACCGGCAATGGCTTCGACCAGTTTCATCACCGGCGGCGGATTGAAGAAATGCAGACCGCCAACGCGCTCGGGACGTTCGCAACCGGCGGCGATTTCGGTCACCGACAGCGACGAGGTATTGGTGGCAATCACAGCGTCCGGCGCAAGAATCTTTTCCAGCGAGCGGAACAGTTCGCGCTTGACGCCGAGGTCTTCGACGATCGCTTCGATCACCAGACCGGCCGGCGCGACCTCTTCCAGCGACTTGACGGCCTTGAGACGGGCCATGGTTTCGCGCTTGGCCTCGTCTGTCATGCGGCCTTTGGCGACCTGACCATCGAGCCCTTTTTCGACGGCAGCCAGCGCTTCATCGACCGCGCCGTCGCGCGCGTCATAGAGCAACGTCGTCATGCCGGCTTGAGCGCAGACCTGCGCGATGCCGCGGCCCATGGTGCCGGCGCCGAACACCGCCACCACCAAATCGGATTTCAGGAGATCGATCGTCATTGCGTGTTACTTACCTTGGTAGACTTACTTGCCTTCGTAAACCGGTTTGCGCTTTTCCAGGAAGGCCTTCATGCCCTCCTTCTGGTCGCGCGTCGCGAACTGCAATTGAAACGCCTTGCGCTCGAGCATCAGCGCGGTCTCGAGCGGCGCGTTGAGGCCGGCGTTGACGAATTCCTTGATCTGCAGCACCGAAATTGCCGGCATGGCGGCGATCTCTTTCGCGGTTTCGAGCGCGCGCGCCAGGGCTTCGCCTGCCGGCGCGACCTCGCCGACGATGCCCATGGCGAGCCCCTCGCCGCGCCGAACATGCGGCCGGTCATCAACAGCAACATGGCACGCTGCCGCCCGACCAGCCGCGCCAGTTTCTGGGTGCCGCCGCCGCCGGCCAGAATGCCGAGCTTGACTTCCGGCAGGCCGAGCTTGGCGCTGTCGCCGGCCACGATAATGTCGGCGCACAGCGCCAGTTCCAACCCGCCGCCGAGCGCATAGCCTTCGACCGCCGCGATCACCGGCTTCGGGCAATCCATGATGGTGCGCCAATATTGCTGAATATTGCGCGCCATGATCTCGATCGGCCCGGCTTCCGCCATGTCGGCGATGTCGGCGCCGGCGGCGAACACCTTGTCCGAGCCGGTGATGATCAGGCAGCGCGTCTTCGCGTCCTGGCCGTAGCGCGTGATTTCTTCGGCCAGCCGCACACGCACCGGGAGATTGAGCGCATTGCGCACCTCCGGACGATTGATGCGCAAGACGACGATGTCATCGGTGGGATGTTCAACGAGCAGCGGATCCGGCCCGGTCATGTCAGCAAATCCAATGGGTTAGGAGTCCAAGGGTCTGGCGGGAGCCCTTGCTATCATGGCGGCGGCGGCGACCGCAAACCGCTCACGGCGCCAGCCGCTCCAGCGCGCCATAGGCGTCGACGACACCGGCGCCGACATCCCGCCGCCGGCCCGGAATGCGCTGCGCCGATTTGACCAGCACGCCGCGCAGTTCGACCGGCGTCAGATGCGGCCGACGCGCCAGCAGCAAGGCCGCCACCCCGCTGACGTGAGCGGCGGCGACCGAGGTACCAGAGGTGAAGGCAAATGAATCCTCCGGCGCATCCGCCAGAATATGGACGCCGGGCGCGGCAATCGCGACCTGCGTACCGCGATTGGCCAATGGCAGAACCTTGTTGTCGGCATCGGTCGCGGTCACGCCAATCACGACCCGGTCGGCCGCCGGATAAAGCGGCGGCGAACGCGGACCGGCATTGCCGACGGCGGCGACCAGCACGATGCCGCGGCCATGTGCCTTGGCGAGCATCTCGTGCAGCATCGGATCGGCCGGCCCGGCAAAGCTCATATTGACGATGCGCGCGCCTTGGGCCGCGCTCCAGTCGAGACCTTTCAGAATGGCAAAGCTGGTGCCGGCGGCGCTTTCGCCTTGGCCGGCAAAGGCGCGCACCGCCAACAGCCGCACTTTCGGTGCAACGCCGATCAGCTTGCCATGCGCGGCAATGGCGCCGGCCATCGCGGTGCCATGCTCATGCGGCTTGCCGTCGCCGCCCAGCGCATTGAATTGTTCAGCGACGACGCCGGTCAAATCCGGATGGTCAACGTCGATTTGGGAATCTATCACCGCGACGGCAACCGCGTCGCCGGTGCTGACGCGATGGGCCTGCAGGAGATGCAGCTTGCCGACGACATATTGCGCCGGGTCGGGCGTCGGCTCGGCGGCCTGCGGCGACGGCGCAGCCGCCGTCTGCTGCAAAGCGTAGAGGTAATTCGGCTGGGCGCCGAGCACGGCGCGATAGCGCGCCAAGGCGCGCAAGGTCGCGGCCACCGAACGGTTGCCGTCGATGCGCCAGCGCTGCACCGTCCGCGATGTCAGGGCGAAGCTTTGGGTCTCAAGATGGGTCAATTGCAGACGGCGGGCGATGGTGGCGATCGTTCGCGGCGACGCATTGCCGGCGATTTGCAGCAGCACTTCGTTGGGCACGAAACGGGTCTCGCCCGGCGGCGGCGGGTTGACATTGCGACCTCGCCCCTGCCGCAGCGGATTGGCGTGCGGCCGCGTCCGACCGGCAACGACCATATCCGGAAACAACACCGGACCGAGCCACCACCCGACCGGCCCTAGAAAACAGCCCAAAGTAGACCGGCCGACCTCGGCTGCGGTCATCTCACGGCCAAGGATCGCGGTGCCGACCATCGGCGCGACGGCGGAACAAATCAAGCCGCCGCCGACATAAAAACCGAGCGGTGTAACCGACGTCCCCGCAACGCCACCGCCTCTGAAAACCTGCGTCCTCGGCGGCGCGGCTTGCCCGAACGCAGCCGTCAGACTCGCAAAAATCGTCACCATTGCCAGGGAGGCTGCGATGGCAACATGCCGCATTTTTTGCGCCCTCACCTCGAATGAGACATCATCGCGGAGTTGATTTTTCTGGCTGATTATAGAGCGCGCAAGCCTTGCCGTTCCAGCCCGCGCATTGCGGCCAATAGAAACGATCCAAGCGATTGGGCGCAAAAGACTTGAACCAAATGACGCGCCGCTCGGCCGGCTCAGTCGGAACGTGCCACCGCGTCGTCAATCAGCTTGCGGCATTCGGTCAGTTCCTGCAGCGCGTCCCGCAACTTGCTCGCAGCGTCCTGTGCGAGCACCTGCCCCGGTGCAGAACTTTGAACGTGATGAACACTGGCGCTGGCGGCGGCAACAAGCCGCGCGGCTTGCGGCGGCGCCGGCGTCTCATCCGCGGACTCATAATCGGGCTCTTGGACCAGCCGGTCGCCCGGATCGATGCGCGGCATCGGCGCCGCGTGCAGCGGCGGGTCGCGGCGGTCTTCGACATCGTCGCCACGGTCGCCGAGATCGCGGCCGATCAGAGACGACAGTTTCCCGCGCAAGCCATGCGGCTCGTCGAGCGCTTCGACCTCAATCGTCTCGTCGATCAATTCGTCTTCATCGTCGGTGACGTTGTCACCGCCATTATCACCACCATGCGGCGGCTGGGTCGCGCCCTCCTGCCAGACCGCCTGGACGAAGCCGACGCTCTGCTCGCGCAAAATGCGCTGCACGCCGCGAATGGTGTAACCCTCGCCGTACAGCAAATGTTTGATGCCGCGCAGGAGGTCGATGTCGTCGGGCCGGTAATAACGCCGGCCGCCGCCGCGCTTCATCGGCTTGATTTCGCGGAAGCGGCTTTCCCAAAAGCGCAGCACGTGCTGCGGCAGATCGAGTTCGTCTGCCACTTCACTGATGGTGCGAAATGCGTCCGGCGCCTTGTTATCCAAAGCTGCCACACTCCAATTTCGAATTTGACGCGTTACAGGAACCAAATCAGGCGCGTTCGGCTTCGTCGGCACGTCGTGGCCGTTAATGCGTTGCTTGAGGATCGCCGATGGCTTGAACACCATCACGCGGCGCGGCGAAATCGGCACTTCTTTGCCGGTTTTGGGGTTTCGCCCAATCCGCTGACCCTTTTTGCGCACGACAAATGAGCCAAAAGAGGACAGTTTTACTGTCTCCCCACGCTCCAGGCAGTCGGTGATCTCTTTGAGCACCAACTCCACAAGCGAGGCGGATTCCGTGCGTGAAAGACCTACCTTTTGGTAGACCGCCTCACACAAATCCGCTCGCGTTACTGTTTTACCGGTCATCGCCCAGCCCTGCCCCCGGCGAAGATATCCCGCTGAATTATCGACGATATTAGCTTCGAGCCCGACCGGTCAACGGTCGATTTTAAGACTTATGGCAAGGCAGTTTAAGATTTATGACCGGGTTTGAACACGCTCGACGCCTCACCAGCGCAGCAGCGCCGAGCCCCAGGTAAAGCCGCCGCCCATGGCTTCCAATAAGATCAGATTGCCGCGCTTGATGCGCCGGTCGGCGACCGCATCGGCCAGCGCCAGCGGGATCGAGGCCGCCGACGTATTGCCGTGGCGATCGACCGTGATCACGACTTTTTCCGGCGAAATTCCAAGTTTATGGGCCGAACCGTCGATGATCCGCTTGTTGGCCTGGTGCGGCACGAACCAGTCGATGTCGGCGGCGCTGGTGCCGGTCGCCTTGAAGGCGTCGTAGATCACGTCGGTGATCATGGCGACCGCGTGCTTGAAAACCTCGCGGCCTTCCATGCGCAGATGGCCGACGGTCTGGGTCGAGGACGGGCCGCCATCGACATAGAGCTTGGACTTGTGCTTGCCGTCGGAGCGCAGATGCGTGGTCAGCACGCCCGCGGTCGCTCGGCATGTCGCCCGGCTGCTCCTGCGCCTCCAGCACCAGGGCGCCGGCGCCGTCGCCGAACAGGACGCAGGTGGTGCGGTCGTTCCAGTCGAGGATGCGCGAAAAGGTCTCCGCCCCGATCACCAGCGCCCGCTTGTGGCTGCCGCAGCGCAACATGCTATCGGCGACCGACAGCGCAAAGACAAAGCCCGAGCAGACCGCCTGCAGATCGAAGGCAACGCCTTGGCTAATGCCGAGGCCGTGCTGCACGGTGACGGCGGTGGCCGGAAAAGTCTGGTCCGGCGTCGAGGTCGCGAGCACGATCAGGTCGATGGTGTCGGCCTCGACATGGGCATGGGCAAGCGCCGCGCGCGCGGCATGCAGCGCCAGGTCGGAGGTCATTTCGCCGGCCGCCGCGATATGGCGCTCGCGGATGCCGGTGCGCTGCACGATCCACTCGTCGGTGGTCTGCACCGAGCTGGGCCAGCTCATCGTTGGAAAGAATGCGCGCGGGAAGATAGCTGCCGCAGCCCAGCACCACCGAACGCAATTGGGTCACGAGGCCGCTCCGCTCACTTGTCGCCAGGCTCATTTCTTTTTGCGCCGATGCGCAGCCGCGCGCGCTTGCAGGTCGCGCGCCATCGACTGGCCGATCTTGGCGAGAAGTTCGTATCGGATCATGTCGTATCCCATGTCGATGGCCGCGGCGAAGCCTTCGGCGTCGGCGCCGCCATGGCTCTTGATCACAACGCCGTTGAGGCCGAGAAAGACGCCGCCATTGGCTTTTCGCGGGTCCATTTTTTCGCGCAGCGTCTGGAACGCCGGTGCGCGCCAGCAGATAGCCAAGCCGCGCCATCCAGGTCCGGTTCATGGCGCCACGCAGATATTGCGCGAACTGGCGCGCGGTGCCTTCGGCGGTCTTGAGCGCGATATTGCCGGCAAAGCCTTCGGTGACGACGACGTCGACCGTGCCCTTGCCGATATCGTCGCCCTCGACGAAGCCGCGATAATCGAGGTGCGGGAACTGGCCCTCGCGCAAAATGCGGCCGGCCTCGCGCACCTGTTCGAGGCCCTTGACCTCCTCGACCCCGATATTCAGCAGGCCGACGGTCGGCCGCTCGATATCGAACAGGATACGCGCCATGGCGCTGCCCATGGTGGCCAGATTGACCAGATGAAATTCGTCGGCGCCGATCGACGCGCCGACATCCAGCACCACCGACTCGCCCTTGAGCGTCGGCCACAGTCCGGCGATCGCCGGCCGGTCGATACCCTCGATCATCTTGAGATTAAAGCGCGACATCGCCATCAGCGCGCCGGTATTGCCGGCCGAAACCGCAACATCGGCTTCGTGCTTTTTGACCGCGTCGATCGCCAGCCACATCGAGGATTTGCCACGGCCATAGCGCAGCGCCTGGCTCGGCTTGTCGTCCATGCGGATCGACACTTCGGTATGGGTGAATTTCGATCTCGCCTTCAGCCGCGGCAGCTTTCGAGCATCGGCTCGACCACGGCGCGGTCGCCGAACAGCAGGAACTCGGTGTCGGGGTGGCGCACCAGCGCCAGATCGGCGCCCGGCAGCACCACCGACGCGCCGTGGTCGCCGCCCATGACGTCTATTGCGATGCGAACATGATCAGGCATGAAATGAATGCACTCTGGTCAAACGCGACGGAAATTGAAACGGCCGGGCGCGGGCTTAACGGGATCAGTCGCGGCGAGACGGCGCCGGCTTGCGGGTTTGGCTTGACCGCCGGCAGGTGGGTCAAGGAATGCGGCGCCCCGGGGGGAACATACCCCCTCGCGCGTCCCTGACAAGCCGGTTCTCCACCGCCGCGATCGCCGGGCCCGCCGTCACGCTTTGTCACCGCCGGGGCGCTTCTTGAGCGCCGCCAAGGCCGCAAACGGGTGCGGCGCATCATCTTCCACTTTCGGTGGTGCAAACTCAACGCCGGCCTTACGCGGATAAGGATCGATCCCCAGGATCAGAAATTCGGTGGCGATAGCGCCGAGATCGAGCATGCCGCCAATGAGCGGTTCCGGCTGGTCGTCGCCGACATTGACCCGGCGCGCCTCGCTGTCGGCCTCAGCGGCCGCCCTGTGGGCCGACACCGGCGCAAAGGCGATGTCGATCGCCTCATCGATCGTCGGTCTCGATCGGCTCCAGCGTCACCACGCAGGTCTGGCCGACCCGGCCCCGCACCCGGCCGGTGACCTGGACGATGTCCCCGTCGGTGCCCTCGACCGGCACCAAGGTCAGATCGATCGACGGCGCTCAGCCCGGACACCGCGCGCACCTCGGCAAGCGCGGCGACACCGGCGCAGGCCTCGGCGGCGCGGCGATGTCGCGATGCAGACCGCCGTCATCCGGAATAGCGTCGACCGCCAGCGGCACGCTCCAGAGGGGCGTCGGCGGGCGCGCTGGCCGCCAGGCCGCCGGAATCGCGCAACGCCCCGGTGCCGACAACGCGCTCAGCTCCAGGCTTCGAGCGGCGTTCCAGCCTGTTCCCGACTTTATGTCGGACTTGCCTCGTTTGGTCATTGGAATCCGGCTCTTAAACTGGTGGCGCCGGAATCGCGGCCGGGTCCGGAAAGCGCAACTGGCCTTGAGCGAGAGCGGTCAGGTCCTGGGTCTTCAAATCACGGACCGCTGCCAGCATATAGGCCGCCAGCCGGGGCGCAGCCGCGCCGGCCGATGGCGCGCCGCCATAGATATTACGCGTCAATGCCGTTTCCAGTGCCCGATGCGTCGTCCCCGCCAGCCGCCGGCAATGGCGGCCAGATAGGCCTGCGAGCGGCCATAAAAGGCCTCGCCCATGCGCCGCATCTCTTTCGGCACTTTCAGGTCGCTAATGCCCATTTCCCGCAGATTATCGTCCATATCCCGGCAAAACCGGTCGAAAAGCTCTTGCCCGGGGCTTTGCAGCCGGCCATCTACCGTCAGACGGTCGAGAACCAAGGCCAGATGCAGCACAATCAGATCAAAACGGCCATTAACCGTGTCGGCGACCGCATAGTCGCGGTAAAACACGGCAATCGCGCCTGCGCCACGATCATGCCATACAGGGCCGAAATGGTGTCGGGCCGCTGTTCGCGGCGGAACAGGGAAAATATCATTGTTTGATTCGGCGGCCTTTGAGTTGCCTGCCGCCGGTTTAGTCAATGACCCGCAAGGATGCAAGTCAGAATATAGTCACGGAATCGGGTGACAGAGCGGGCCTGATCGCCGACGACATCATCGGCGCGAAATCAGCTCAATAGCGGCCAAAAGGCGAAAAGTGAGTTCCATGAAGACGACAAACGGGCATCGCCCCGCGACCACGGCCGGCAAGGTCAACGCCATAAAGGCCAAAGCTGCCACGACCACTCGGCTTGCGCCGGTATTTGTCCTGGCCTGCGCGCTGGCAGCCCCGCTGGTGCTGTCTGGCTGCAGCTCATTCAGCGAGACCCTGCAGCGCGGCTACGTGTTGCCGGACGGCGCGCTCGAGCAGATCCCGATCGGCGCGACGCAGGAGCAGGTCCTGATCGTTCTCGGCACGCCCTCGACCGTCGCCACCGTCAATGGCGAGGCGTTTTATTACATCTCGCAAAAGGCCACCCGCAGCGCCGCCTTCATGCCCCACAAAATCGTCGATCAGCGCGTGATCGCGGTCTATTTCGACAAGGACCGCAAAGTGACGCGGCTGGCCAATTACGGCATCAAGGACGGCAAGATCTTCGACTTCATGTCGCAGACCACTGAAACCGGCGGCGAACGGCTGAGCTATCTGCGCAGTATTTTCCGCAATTTCAAAATGTTCTAGCCAACGCCGAAGCTATTTTCTCAGCGAACAATAAAAAAGGGCCCGCGAACGCGCGGGCCCTTTTCGTTATCGATGTTGCGCAAACTTATTGCGCCAACCTTGGTGCGCCAAACCTTAGTGCGCCAAGATCGCCAGCAGCAGCAACGCCACGATGTTGGTGATCTTGATCATCGGGTTGACGGCCGGGCCGGCGGTGTCCTTGTAGGGATCGCCGACGGTGTCGCCGGTCACGGCCGCCTTATGGGCGTCCGAACCCTTGCCGCCGAAGTGGCCGTCTTCGATGTACTTCTTGGCGTTGTCCCAAGCGCCGCCACCCGAGGTCATCGAGATTGCGACGAACAGGCCGTTGACGATGACGCCCAGGAGCATCGCGCCGAGCGCCGAGAAGCCGGCCGACTTGCCGCCTGCCCCGCCACCCGCGACGAAGTAGATCACGAAGTACCAGACGATCGGCGACAGCACCGGCAGCAGCGACGGGATGATCATTTCCTTGATCGCCGCCTTGGTCAGAAGGTCGACCGCACGGGCGTAGTTCGGCTTCGAGGTGCCCTTCATGATGCCCGGGTCATCCCGGAACTGACGGCGCACTTCCTCGACGATCGCGCCGGCGGCGCGGCCGACCGCGGTCATGCCCATCGACGCGAACAGATACGGCAGCAGACCGCCGAACAGCAGGCCGGCGACGACGTAGGGGTTGGTCAGCGAGAAGTCGAGAACCACGCCCGTGAAGTACGGGTGAGCCGCCGTGTCCTTGCTGAAGAACAACAGGTCCTGGTTATAGGCGGCAAACAGCACCAGCGCGCCAAGGCCGGCCGAACCGATGGCATAGCCCTTGGTGATCGCCTTGGTGGTGTTGCCGACGGCGTCGAGCGCGTCGGTCGCCTTGCGCACGTCCTTCGGCAGACCGGCCATTTCGGCAATGCCACCGGCATTGTCGGTGACCGGACCGAAGGCGTCGAGCGCGACGATCATGCCGGCCAGCGCCAGCATGGTGGTGACCGCGATCGCGATGCCGAACAGGCCGGCGAGGTTAAAGGTGATCAGGATGCCGGCGATGATGACGATCGCGGGCAGCGCGGTCGACTCCATCGAGATGGCCAGACCCTGAATCACGTTGGTGCCGTGGCCGGTAACGGACGCGGCCGCGATCGACTTGACCGGACGATAGTCGGTGCCGGTGTAGTACTCGGTGATCCAGATGATCAGACCGGTGACAGCCAGGCCGACGATGCCGCAGGTAAACAGCGTCATGCCGGTGTAGCTCTGGCCGGCGATCGCGCCGAAATGGCCCGGCAGCACGTAGTAGATCACGCCGCCAATGCCGATCAGCGACAACACGCCGGTCGCCAGCAGGCCCTTGTAGAGCGCGCCCATGATCGACTGCGAGGCGCCGAGCTTGACGAAGAAGGTGCCGACGATCGAGGTGATGATGCAGACGCCGCCAATCGCGAGCGGCAGGGTCATCATCGGCAGCAGGAGGGCGGTGTCGCGGAAGAAGATCGACGCCAAGACCATGGTGGCGACGATGGTCACCGCGTAGGTCTCGAACAAGTCGGCCGCCATGCCGGCGCAGTCGCCGACATTGTCGCCGACGTTATCGGCGATGGTCGCCGGGTTGCGCGGGTCATCTTCCGGAATGCCGGCTTCGACCTTGCCGACCAGATCGCCGCCGACGTCGGCGCCCTTGGTGAAGATGCCGCCGCCGAGACGGGCGAAGATCGAGATCAGCGAAGCGCCGAAGCCGAGCGCGACGATGGCGTCGATCACGGTGCGGTCGCTCGGCTTCATGTGCATGGTGCCGGTGAGCATGCCGAAGTAGATCGTCACGCCGAGCAGCGCGAGCCCCGCGACCAGCATGCCGGTGATGGCGCCGGCCTTGAAGGCGATGTCGAGGCCGCCGGCCAGCGACTTGGTCGCGGCTTGGGCGGTGCGGACGTTGGCGCGGACCGACACGTTCATGCCGATGAAGCCGGCCGCGCCGGACAGAATGGCGCCGATGGCAAAGCCACCCGCGACCAGCCAGCCGAGCGTGACGCCGATCAGCACAAGAATGACGATACCGACGATACCGATGGTGGTGTACTGGCGCTTCAGATAAGCCTGCGCGCCTTCACGCACGGCGGCCGCGATCTCTTGCATTTTGGCGTTGCCGGCATCGGCGCTAAGCACCGAGCTGGTGGCCCAGATGCCGTAGACGATGGCAAGCAGGCCGCAGGCAACAATCACCCACAAAGTAGTCATGGTTGTTTCAACCCCCGAATTGGAAAGAGCTTGGCAGGAGAATGACCCCGGCCCGGCGCCCGAAATATCGAGGATGGCCGCTCTAGTGGGGCGCTTCACCTCGACCTGAAATCGCGCGGACCATGCCAAAAACAAGGCAGCAAAGCAACGTCCGAACAAGGCTGATTTTAAAGCTTATCTGCACGGCCTGGGGACGAATTGGGGGGCGGCACTGCCCGCCGAATGAGCACACATGCGCTATCGCCCGTATTGTTTGAGGCCCCGGGCAGGCCGCCTTCGCTTTTCCGACCCCCGACTAAAGTCCGAGGGGATGGAGCGCCGCGAGACGCCACATCAAGTTCCGCACCTTGCGGTGCGCGCGTCCTTGGCGAAGGACGCTGCGCCCCGCGGCGCTCCATCGCGGTGTCTTGTCGGCGTCCGGGCCGCGCTTCTGGCTAGGGGTTTCCCCCACACCATCAGCGAGCTCCTCGCGGCCGGTCCTAGTGCCGGCGGGCGGAGCCCCGGCGCCGCCCGGGCGCTTGGGATGCGTTCTTTCCCAAGCCCGCGGGCACCGCGCCCTGCTCCATCACTTAGACGCCTCTAGATGACGCCCTCGGCGAGCAGGACGGAAAGGAATATAATCTATCATAGGATTTAAGTCAATAGACCATCCGGCGCCATCCTGAGCCGCCGATCAGGGCGCTAGAGATAAACGCCGAATTTTCCGAGCGCCCAGGCGGTGACAAAATACAGCGCTATCGTCAGGCCGCAGCCGGCCGCCAGGCTCGGCCAAAAGCCGACGCCGGACCGCAGCATCGCCGGCACCAGCAGAAACATCGGCAGGGATGGCAGGACATACCAAAAAGTGGCCTGCATATGGGAAGCGATGCGCTGCTCGTCGCCGGTATCGCGCCAGAGCCATATCACGGCCATGATCGAGATCAGCGGCAGCGACGCAACCAGCGCGCCAAACGCCGGGCTGCGCTTGGCGATCTCCGACACCGCCGCCGCCAGGACGCCGGACAAAGCGGCCTTGAGAGCGAGATAAAACATAAAATGGCTCCACGTTGACGGAGCCAATCACTTTCCAGCCGTTGAGACAATGCGGACCGGTCAGCTCGGCCGCCTGCCCTCACACCATCGACGTCGCCTCGCGCCGGCGCATCGCCATCCACAGCAGCAAGCCGCCGGTCATCAGCACGGCCGGGAAGATCACGGCGTTGATGGTGTTCCAACCGAAATACGCCAGGATTTGGCCGGACGAGAACGAACTCACCGCCATGCTGCCGAAGATCAGGAAGTCGTTGAACGACTGCACCTTGGTGCGTTCCTCCGGCCGGTGGCAGGCGGTGACCATGGTGGTGGCGCCGATGAAGGACAAATTCCAGCCAAGCCCCAGCAGGATCAAGGCGGTCCAGAAATGCGCCACCGAGGTGCCGGACAAAGCGGCAACCCCGGTCAACGCCAGCAGCACCAGACCGGCAACGGTGACGCGGTTGACGCCATAGCGCGCAACAACGCTGCCGGTGACGAAGCTCGGGCCATACATCGCCAGCACGTGCCACTGAATGCCAAGCGTGGCTTCCGTGACCGAATGGCCGCAGCCGATCATGGCGAGCGGCGCCGCGGTCATGACCAGATTCATCACCGCATAAGAGGTCACGCCGCAGACGACGGCGACGATGAAGCGCGGCGTCCGGACGATTTCGGCCAGCGGCCGGCCACTCTCGCCTTTGCGGACGACCGGTTTGGGAATTTTGACCAGTTGCAGCACGCCGATCGCGACCAGCGCGCAAGCCGATTGGCCGAGGTAGGTGGCCGCAAAGGCATAAGGCGACAGCAGATCCGTCGTGAAGATGACGATCTGCGGTCCGAGCACGCCGGCGAACACGCCGCCGGCCAGCACCCACGACACCGCTTTCGCGCGGTAGGCCTCGCTGGCGGTATCGGCGGCGGCGAAACGATAGGACTGGAAGGCGGCGGCATAGAGCCCGCCGCAGAAGGTGCCGAACAGCAGCAGCCAGAAATTGCCGGTGATGACCGCGGTGCAGGAAATCAGGCCGGACGCCATGCCGAACAAGGTACCGATCTGCAGCGCAGGCCGCCGACCGAAGCGGCGGGCGAGCCAGCCGACCGGCAGGGTACCGAACCACATGCCAAGCACCATGCAGGTGACCGGCACGGTCGCCAGGCCCTTGTCGGGCGCGATCACCGAGCCGACGATGCTGGCGGTCGAGAAGATGATGGTGTTGTTGGCGCCGCCGAGCGCCTGCGCCACGGCCAGCACCATCGCGTTGCGGCGCGCGAGGCTATCGTCGTGGGTGGCGTGCGAAATGGGCTCGGCGACAGCCGACATGTTGGTATTCCCCGGGCAAAATCATGCTTCTATTAGCGGCCTTCGTAGCAGAGGGCTACTACGAATGGCGCAGGGCTGGGTTGAAGCACCCCTGTCCCGGGCGCGGCGCAGCGCGCTTTCGCGATGCCCCACAGAACCGGGACCTTTGCAAATTCCGTGAGTGGAACGGCCCCGGCTCTGCGCAGTACCACTCGCTGCCGCTCGTGCTGCGCCGCGTCCGGGGCAAGAAAGGGCCTTAAAACTCGATCCGGCCCGGATGCAGGACCTTGGCCAGACGGGCTTCGGCCGGCGATTGCGCACCGATCTGGCCCAAGGAGGCCCGCAATTCGTCGATATAAAGGTCAATCAGCTGCGTCGGGCCGTCATCGCCGAGCGCACCGACCGCCCACAAAAACGACTTGCCGGCAAAAGCGGCATTGGCGCCGAGCGCCAGCGCCCGCATCACGTCCTGACCTGAGCGGATACCGCTATCGAGCACGATCGTCGCCTTCTTGCCGACGGCCGAGACGATGGCCGGCAGGCAATCGATCGACGGCGTGATCGCCTCGATCTGACGGCCGCCATGGTTGGACACCCAGATACAATCGACGCCGAGCGCCACCGCCTTCTCGGCGTCTTCCGGATGCAGGATGCCCTTGAGCGCCATCGGGCCTTTCCAGCGGTCGCGGTAACGCTTGACCTCTTCCCAATTGAACGCGCCGCCCATTTCGCTGCGCGCGAAATTGATCGTGTCATTGGTGCCGGGATTTTTGCCGGCGTAATGGCGAATGGTGGCAAAGCGCGGATAGCCGTTGCGCAGCAGCGCCAGCAGCCATTTCGGCCGGATCATCATTTCGTAGATCATGCGCGGCGTCGGTTTGAACGGACCGCCGAGGCCGGCATAAGTCTCACGCGAACGCGTGGTGCGCACCGGCACGTCGAGCGTCAATGCCAGCAGCTTGACGCCGGCGGCGGTGGCGCGGTCGACCAGGTCGAAGCCGATCTTGTGATCGTTCTTGGCGAACCGATAAAGCTGCAGCCAGAACACATCGGGCGCGACTTTCGCGACCTCTTCGATGGTCGCGCCGCCGGCAACGCCAAGCGTGTAAGGCACGCGCGCTTTCTGCGCGGCTTTGGCCATCAGCAGATCAGCACCCGGCCAGACGATCGACGGTCCGCCCATCGGCGCCACGCCGATCGGTGCTGCGTATTTGGTGCCGAACAGTTCGACGGTGGTCGGCGGCAAGGTGTTGGTGACGCCGTAATGCGGCACGACCTTGATATTATCGAAAGCATTCCAGTTGTGCGCGACGCCGACATCGTTGCCGGCGCCGGTGTCGCCATACTCAAAGGCAAAGCGAGGCACATTGCGCGGCGCGGCTTTGCGCAAATAGGCCGAGGTCGGGAAACGCTTGAGGTATTGCTGGAAGCGCGGGCTCGAGCCCGTCGGCAGAAAAGAGTTTCGCGCCGTCGTGTCGTCCATTGCGTTTCCCCCACTTGGCCGTGCGCGCACGCCGGCCCCGTTTTTCTTCACCTTAGCTCAATATAGCGCGCCGCGGGCTGCCGCCAGCCCGCTTTCGGCATGTCAGATGGGCATGTCAGACGAGCCTGTCAGAAATGACTGAACGAGCCATGCTTGAAGGTCAGCGGCGCTCCTTCGCCATCGCGAAAACAGGCGCCCTCGCCTTGTTCGATGATGCCGATCTCGGTGACCGCGACCTTGGCGGCCATGGCTGCGACCCGGAAACGATCGACCTTGGCAGGCGTCACCGTGCAAAGAATTTCATAGTCGTCACCGCCCGTGAACGCAGTTTCCAGCATCGCCGGGTCGGCGGCAATAACGGCTTGCGCGGCGTCCGACAGCGGCACCCGCGTGGCGTCGATGGTCGCGGCAACGCCGGACACGCGGCAGAGCTTGGTCAGATCGCCGACCAGCCCGTCCGACACATCCATCGATGCCGAGGCGTAATGGCGCACGGTCTCGGCCAGCGCGTTGCGCGGCCGCGGCAGCAGATAACGCGACGCTAGATGATCCTTTTGCGCGTCGCTCAGCGGCCAGGCGGCGCCATTGCGCAAGCCCAAGCCGAGCGCCGCATCGCCGATGCTGCCGGTAACGAAAACCTTGTCGCCGGCTTGCGCACCGGAGCGTTTGACCATCATGCCTTCCGGCACGCTGCCGAACATCGCCACCGACACCATTACCGGACCGGGCGTGCGCACGGTGTCGCCGCCGAACAATGGGCATTTGTAGGTCGCCGCATCCTCGCGCAGGCCCTTGGCGAAATCGGTCAGCCAAGCATCGCCGGTATCTTTCGGCAAAGCCAACGACACCAGGAAGCCGAGCGGCGTCGCGCCCTTGGCGGCAAGATCCGACAAGTTCACCCGCATCGCCTTGGCCGCGACATTGGCGGCTGCATCGTCATTGAAGAAATGCACGCCGCCGACAATGGCGTCGGTCTTCAAGACCAGATCGCAGCCGGCCGGCGGCTTGATGAAGGCGGCATCGTCTTTAAGCCCGAGCGCGCCCGGATCGGTCGCAATCGGACCGAAAAAGCGTGCGATCAGTTTGTCTTCGGCGGAGGTGGTGTCGGAGCTCATGGCGTAAGCTTGCCTTGTCTGACGCCAAGGTTCCAGAGGGGCTCCCCCTCAGGCGGCGAACTCTTCCGCCCGCAGCTTGCGCGCCAGCTGGTCGAGCACGGCATTGACCATGCCGGTCTCGTCGCGCTCGACGAAGGCAGCCGCGACATCGGCATATTCCGACACCACGACGCGCGCCGGCACGTCGCGGCGATGCTGCAATTCGTAGACGCCGGCGCGCAACGCGGCGCGCAGCACGGCTTCGATGCGCTTGAGCGGCCAGGTTTTCTCCAGCGCCTCGTCGATCATCGGATCGAGCAGCAACTGGTCGCGCACCACGCCGGACACGACATCACGGAAGAACGCGGCTTCGGCCGGCAGATATTGCGCGCCCTCGACCTCGCGGCCGAGCCAATGACTTTCGAATTCGGCGAGGATCTCGTTCAGGCCGGAGCCGGCCATATCCATCTGATAGAGCGCCTGCACCGCCGCCAAGCGGGCGGCGCCGCGCTTGTTGGCCTTGCGCGCGTCCTTGTCGCCGTTGGGGACGTCGCGCGCCATTACTTGCCGCTCAGCGATTGTTTGAGCGCGACCATCGCCAGCGCGGCACGGGCGGCACCGGCGCCCTTGTTGTGGTCGTCATTGCCCGAGCGCGCCAGAGCCTGCGCCTCGGTATCGACGGTCAGAATGCCGTTGCCGAGCGCGATCTGGCGGTTGAGCGATAGATCCATCAGGCCGCGCGCCAATTCATTCGACACCAATTCGAAGTGGTAGGTTTCGCCCTGGATGACGCAGCCGAGCGCAACCACGCCGTCATAGGGCGCGCGCTTGTTCTTTGGCGCGTCGACGGCAAACGCAATCGCCGCCGGCACTTCGAGCGCGCCCGGCACGGTGATGACATCGTAGCTTGCGCCGGCCTGATCGAGCACGGCGGTCGCGCCACGCAGCAGCGCGTCGGCGATATGGTCGTAGAAACGGGCTTCCACGATCAGCATGCGCAGCGGCGCGGCCTTTTTGGCCGGCTTAGTCGCTGCCTTACTGGCAGCCTTATTGGCAGCTTTGGGAGCGCGCGTTGCCGCAGCGCTGGTCTTTTTAGCCATCAAACGGATTCCTTGTTGAGCCGCGTGGTAGCAAGGGCGGGCGCGGCGAACAAGGGCTCTACAAGGGCCATAAATGGCGCGGCTCACCCTTGGCCAAGGCTTCAATTCGCCTCAATCCACGCCGAACGGCATTACCGCCTTACCGGCCTGCCGGCGCGCGGCATCCCGCCCTCAGGCGGCGCGGCGGACCGCGCGACGAGCCGGCTTGGCGTTTTGCGATGCCGGCGCCCGGCCGCCGAAGCCCTTGAGTTTGAAAATCGACAGCGCGGCCATCAGCGTCGCCGCGCTTTCCTCCAAGCCGGCGGTTGCCCGCGCCGACTGCTCGACCAATTCGGCATTTTTCTGGGTGACTTCGTCCATTTGTGTCACGGCCTGATTGACCTCGCCAATGCCGGCGCTTTGCTCGACCGAGGCCGCCGACACTTCGCCCATGATGCCGGTGACGCTGTTCACCGAAGCGATGATCTCCTTCATGGTCTCGCCGGCATCACGCGCCAGCGCCGCGCCCGCGTTCACCTTCGTGGATGAGACATCGATCAGTTGCTTGATCTCGCTCGCGGCGGTCGCGCTGCGCTGCGCGAGACTGCGCACCTCTGTCGCCACCACCGCAAAGCCTCGGCCGGCCTCGCCGGCGCGCGCGGCTTCGACCGCGGCGTTGAGCGCCAACAAATTGGTTTGCGACGCAATACCGTTGATGATGCCGACAATGTCGGAAATCTTGGCCGACGAATTGCTGATCTCGGTGATCGTCGCAACCACCCGGTCCATCACCGCGCCGCCTTTTTCAGCGATCGCCAAGGCAGCGGCCGCTACGCCATTGCCGTCGGTCGAACGTTCGGCGTTCATCTGAACGGTCGACGCCAGCTGCTCCATGCTCGCGGCGGTTTCCTCAAGCGCGGCGGCCTGCGAGTCCGACCGGCCCGACAGATCGACATTGCCGGCGGCGATCTCACGCGTCGCCGACCGCATCAGTTCGAAATTGCTGCGGACATCGCCGATGATGCTTTGAAGATTGATGTTGGTCTGGCGCAGCGCGCGCAACAGCTGACCGGCGTCGCTCGTCAACTCGGTCTCGATATTGGCGGTCATGTCGCCGCCGGCCATGCACAGCGCGGCCTTGAGCGCCTGCTGAATCGGCACGACGACGTTGCGTTCCAGGTAAAGCCAGAACAGCGCGGTGACAATCGCAGCAGCGACGGCAAAGCCGGTCAACCAACCATTGAGACCGGCTTGCGCCAAGCTCGCGGAAGACCACGCCGTGACGCCAAAGGCCGTCAGCGCGACCAGCAAGAACGACAGCGTGACCGCAATTCGGCCGCGCAACGACAGACGCGCGACTTCCGCGATCTTACCGATCCAGCCCGCGCTCACAACCTGGCCCTGACGCAGCGACAAAGGCGTTCCGGCAACCGCCTTGGTATAGAGCGCATCGGCGGCCGCGACTTGTGCGCGGCTCGGCTTGGTGCGCACCGACAAATAGCCAACCGGCCTGCCGTTTTCCATGACCGGCGTGACGTTGGCGAAAACCCAATAGTAGTCGCCGTTCTTGCAGCGGTTCTTGACCATGCCGGTCCACGGCATGCCGGTCTTAACGGTTGCCCATAAATCCGCGAAGGCTTCCGGCGGCATGTCGGGATGGCGCAGGATATTATGCGGCGCGCCGATCAGTTCGTCTTTGGTGTAACCGCTGACTTCAATGAAGTACGGATTGGCGTATGTAATACGGCCCTTAAGATCGGTGGTTGAAACAATGGTCTTGCCGTCGTCTAACGCGTATTCGACTTTGCTCACAGGCGTATTGAGCCGCATTATTAGGCTTCCTTTGACGTAGACCGTTGGCAAAAACCGAACGACGAATTTGTAACGACGCTCATCGTAACTTTTGAGTCCGCTATCATTTACATATTGGTTGTTATGAATAAGTTACCGGGTACCGTCGAAACATCGCGGCCATGGCCAATGCATAGCCGCCATTCCACCATCGATTGAACGAACGAAATGCGCGGATGCTCGGTGGTTCATTCTGCTGGCAAGAGCCGTCGCGCACACGCCGGAGCAGCCCCGAACGCGGCGGTCAGCGGCTTATCGCGCTTCCATCAGCCGGGCGGCGTAGCGGGCCAGCGTATCGATTTCGAGGTTGACGTCATCGCCCTGTCGCAAAGCGCCGAAACTCGTCACCTGCAAGGTGTGCGGGATGATCAGCACCGTGAAGTTGTCGCCCTCCACCTGATTGACGGTCAGCGATACGCCGTCGAGCGCGACCGAACCCTTGGCCGCGATGAAGCGCGACAGCGCGTGCGGCGCGCGCAAGGTGAACTTGGCCATGTCGGTCATGTCGTCGCGCGCAACGACGTGGGCCAGACCATCGACATGGCCGGAGACCATATGGCCGCCGAGTTCGTCGCCGACCTTCAACGGCCGTTCGAGATTGACACGGGTGCCGTGCCGCCAGCGCCCGACGGTGGTGATCGCCAAGGTCTCGGCGGCAGCGTCGGCGGCAAACCAAGTGCGGCCATCCTCCTCACCGGTATCGACCACGGTCAGACAAACGCCGGAACAGGCAACCGACGCGCCCTCGATCAGCTCGACACGCGGGTACTTGGTGTAAATCGTCAGTCGCGACAGATTATTGGCGCGCGCATCGACCGAGCGCACTTCACCTAAGTCCGTGACGATGCCGGTGAACACGTTAGTTTCTCCACAAGAGCGGACACGCACTCCGCTCATTCCCGCGAAAGCGGGAATCCAGTTCTAAACATTCTAACGCCGAGACCGGGACTCCTGGATCCCCGCTTTCGCGGGGACGAACGGAGTCAAAATCTGCGCCCAGGGAAAGTGTCAGAGTCCGGCGACCCATCATGCGTTGGCCCGCTCGTAAGTTTCCATCGTGTCCGGCCCGAGCGTCTCGGCGCCACGCGATTGCAGCATAACAGTCAAGATCGTCGAGTTTCATGCCCTCAAGCGGGCCAATGCCAGTGTCGCCGATGGTGCGCTCGCCGCGCAGCAATACCGCTTCATCGACCAGATCGGCGGCGACGAAACTCGCGGCAACCGTCGGGCCGCCTTCGACCATCAGCCGGGTGATGCCCTCAGCCGCAAGAACCTTCAGCACCTCACCGAGGTCGAGCCGGCCGTCTTTGTCGCCGACGCGAAACACCTTGCAGCCCTTGTGTACCAAAATCTCTTCGGCGATTTCCGACGCCTGACGCGAGGTGAACACCCAGGTCGGGGTATCGTGCACGGTCGACACCACGGTCAGCGACACCGGCAACACCAGCTTCGCATCCAACACGATGCGCACCGGCGACCGCTCGAACATTCCCGGCAGACGGCAGGTCAGTTGCGGATTGTCCGACAGCGCAGTGCCGATGCCGACCAGAATGGCATCGTTCTGCGCCCGCATCATCCAGACGCGTTCATTGGCGGCGATATCGGTGATCGCCACCGGCTTGCGGCCGGCGAGTCCCGCTTTGCCGTCTTTCGACACCGCCAGCTTGAGCGTGACATGCGGCCGCGATTGTTGAATGCGCGCGATGTGGCCGGCGTGCGCCCGTTGCGCCTCGTCGGCACAGAGACCGACATCGACCGTGATGCCATTGTCGCGCAGCCGGGCATGACCCTGGCCAGCGACTTCCGGATTGGGATCTTCCAGCGCCGACACCACGCGGGCGATGCCGGCCTTGATGATGGCGTCGGCGCAAGGCGGCGATTTGCCTTCGTGCGAACAGGGTTCGAGCGTGCAATACAGCGTCGCGCCCTTGGCCTGCCGTTTGGCCTGACGCAGCGCCTCGACTTCGGCATGCGGGCGGCCGCCTGGTTGCGTCCAGCCACGGCCGACGATGATGCCGTCCTTGACGATGACGCAACCGACCGCCGGATTGGGAAAGGTCTGGCCAAGGCCGCGCCGGCCCAACGCCAACGCCAGCTTCATGAAACGCAGATCGTCGGCGGACACGTCCGCCGCCACGGGATTGGTTGTGTCGCTCATTTGCGCTCCGGCGCCACCGGCCGCACGGCACCGTCTTCGTCCGACAATTCATCAAGCGCGGCGCGGAAATCCTTGACCTCGCCGAAATTGCGATAAACGGAAGCAAACCGGACATAGGCAACGTCGTCGATATCGCGCAAATGCGCCATCACGATTTCGCCGATGGCTTCGGACGAGACTTCGTTCTCGCCGGCGCTTTCAAGTTCACGCACGATCTTGGACACCATTTTTTCGATGCGCTCCGGATCGACCGAGCGCTTGCGCAGCGCGATCTGGACCGAGCGCATCAGTTTGTCGCGGTCGAACGGCACCCGCCGTCCGTTGCGCTTGATGACGGTCAATTCGCGCAATTGCACGCGCTCGAACGTCGTGAAACGGAAATTGCAGGCGAGACAGACCCGGCGGCGGCGGATCACGGCCGAATCCTCGGTCGGCCGTGAATCCTTCACCTGGGTATCGAGGCTTCCGCAACTCGGGCAACGCATAATCGGTTCCCTAACCTCTCCCCGTCAGGCCCGGCACAAGGCCGGGCCCTGTCACCGAAAATGACGCCTCACTGATAAATCGGAAACTTCGCCAGCAGGTCTTTGACTTTACCGCGCACGGTCGCCTCGATCAGCGAATCTTCATCGACGCCTTTTTGCGACAAAACGTCGAGCACTTCCACGATCATTTCGCCGACCTGCTTGAATTCCGCCTTGCCAAAGCCACGGGTTGTGCCGGCCGGGGTGCCGAGACGGATGCCGGAGGTGATGGTCGGCTTTTCGGGGTCGAACGGGATGCCATTCTTGTTGCAGGTGATATGGGCGCGGCCGAGCGCCAGTTCGGAGACCTTGCCGGTCAGCCGCTTGGGCCGCATGTCGACCAGCATCAGATGGGTGTCGGTGCCGCCCGAGACAATATCGAGGCCAAAACCTTTCAGCGTGTCGGCCAGAACCTGGGCGTTCTCGACCACGTTCTTGGCGTAGGTCTTGAAGCTCGGCTGCAGGGCTTCGCCGAAGGCGACCGCCTTGGCGGCGATGACATGCATCAGCGGGCCGCCCTGCATGCCAGGGAACACCGCCGAGTTGATCTTCTTGGCCAGCGCCTCGTCATTGGTCAGGATCACGCCGCCGCGCGGACCGCGCAACGTCTTGTGCGTGGTGGTGGTGACGACATGGGCATGCGGGAACGGCGACGGATGCGCGCCACCGGCGACAAGCCCGGCAAAATGCGCCATGTCGACCATCAGATAAGCGCCGACTTCGTCGCAGATTTCGCGGAAGCGCTTGAAGTCGATGATGCGCGGATAGGCCGAACCGCCGGCGATGATGACCTTCGGCTTGTGCTCGCGCGCCAGCTTGGCGACTTCGTCCATGTCGATGCGCTGATCTTCACGGCGCACGTTGTACGGCACCGGCTTGAACCATTTGCCGGAAATATTGATCGCCATGCCGTGGCTCAGATGGCCGCCGGCCGCGAGGTTCAAGCCCATGAAGGTATCGCCCGGCTGCATCAGTGCGAAGAAGACTTCAGCATTGGCCGAGGCGCCGGAATGCGGCTGCACGTTGGCAAAGCCGCAGCCGAACAATTTGGTCACCCGGTCGATCGCGAGTTGCTCGGCGATATCGACATATTGGCAACCGCCGTAATAGCGCTTGCCCGGCAGGCCCTCGGCATATTTGTTGGTCAGCACCGATCCCTGCGCTTCGAGCACCGCGCGCGAGACGATGTTTTCCGAGGCGATCAGTTCGATTTCATCGCGCTGGCGGCCAAGCTCTTTGGCGATCACATCGGCGATTTCCGGATCGACATCGCGCAACGGCGCCGTAAACATATTGGCCGACATTTAATTCCTCCAGGTGCCGGGCGAAACACGGCGCCGACTTTATTTGGGTTCCAAGGCGAAAGCAGCGATTAGCATATCGTCTAACGCCCGCCAAGCATTAGCATATCGGGCTTCAATAAACGCAACATATAGAAGAAATCCCATGACCCGATATCCAATTCCGATCATGGGAAAAGATCGCCAATAAAAACAACGAGCCTACCCAAGGGCGCCGCACGTGGATTGGCCGCGATTAAGGGGCATGGCCGGCCGATAATACCGCATGCAACAAATTGGGTTATCAAGGCCGCGACGGTTATGCGCCCTCCCGGGCGATCCGCGCCTTCAATTTGGCAAGCGCAAGCCGTTGCAGATCGGCGCGGGATGCGTTGGCCGGTCCGATCGCCGCCACCTCAATACCGGTGCGGACGTCGAGCGCCACGACCTTCGCGCTCACGCCGATGATCGTGAATTCAAAATAGACCTCGGATTCATCGGCCATCGCCTGGTCCCACGCGCGCACCAGTATAGCCGACCGTGGCGGCACGGCGTGTAATTATAATATTCAGACGACAAAAGCCCCGGCTGGGGGAGGATTCCAGCCGGGGCAGTCGACACGCCAGTACAGCGGTGAACTGAAGTGTGTTTTAGAGGCGATACAGGATCTGATCGGTCCAGAAACGCTCGAGCCGGTGCAGCGACTTGTTCAGCGTCGCGAACTCGTCGGCATTGATACCGCCAACCTGTTCCACCGTGCGAACATGCTTCTGGTACAGCGTCTCGACGATGTCGCGCACTTCGCGGCCCTTGTCGGTCAGCTTGATGCGCACCGAACGACGATCGACGCGCGAGCGCTGATGATCGAGGAACGCCATCTCAACCAGCTTCTTGAGATTGTAGGAGACGTTGGAGCCAAGGTAGTAGCCGCGCGTGCGCAGCTCACCGGCCGTCAATTCCTTGTCGCCGATATTGTACAACAGCAGCGCTTGCACCGAGTTGATATCGGAGCGACCACGGCGGTCGAATTCATCCTTGATGACATCGAGCAACCGGCGATGCAGCCGCTCCACCAAAGTCAAAGCCTCATGGTAGAGAGGCTGGATTGTGTCGAAACGTGCCTCACGATCGGCCGGTTCGACCGCCTTCACGACGGATTTCATGTTCAACGCCCCTTAGTTTTTACTGTGGTCGTTTTCGACCGGTAACGAGGCCCTGTTTTCCTCGTCCCTATGCCGCCAACTTACGGGGCGCAGTCTAAAATCGGCTTAAATAACAGCATAAAGATTAGGTTTATTTGCAACGGTGAACATTGTGTTGAATTTTCAATTGCGCGTAAGCGCGCAAGTTTTGATTCACCAATTGAGCGCCGGATCAGCCGTGAATGACGACGATCACGCCACAATAATCCGCTTTCGCCGCGCAGCCGCCAACATATGCCGAATAAATCCTTACGGCGTCGCCCCCGGGTTCTACAGTCGCGCTGAGGATTTTGGCCGCGGCCGGCTTCAAACGTAAATCCTTTGCCGGCGCCGCGGCGACAAAATCCGGTGCGCGCGCTTAGCCGCGAATGAAGCGAATGATGCCGGAGAAATCTTTCTCCGCTTCGCCGCTGTCGGCATAGGCCGTATAGATCTTCTCGGCGTCGGCGCCGAGTTCGGTCTTCGCGCCGGCCGCTTTGGCGGCGTCCTGCGCCAGCCGCAAATCCTTCAGCATCATCGCGGCGGTGAAGCCGGGCTGATAGTCGCGGTTGGCCGGCGATGTCGGCACCGGGCCCGGCACCGGACAATAGGTCGTCATCGACCAGCACTGGCCGGACGACTTCGAGGAGATGTCGAACAGCTTCTGATGGTCGAGGCCGAGCTTTTCGGCCAGCACGAAGGCTTCCGACACCGCGATCATCGAAATGCCGAGGATCATGTTGTTGCAGATCTTGGCGGCCTGCCCCTTACCGGCGCCGCCGGCATGCACGATGGTCTTGCCCATTTTCTGCAAAATGGATTCGGCGCGGGTGAAAGCCTGGGCCGATGCCGCCGACCATGAAGGTCAGCGTGCCGGCGGTGGCGCCGCCGACGCCGCCCGAGACCGGCGCGTCGAGCATCAGCAAGCCCTTCTTGGCGGCTTCGGCCGCGACCGCGCGCGCGGTCTCGACATCGATGGTCGAGCAGTCGATCAGCAGCGTGCCCGCATTGGCGTTTTCGATAATACCGCCGGAGCCGAGATAGACCTCGCGCACGTGCTTGCCGGCCGGCAGCATGGTGATGACGACATCGGCGCGCGAGGCGGCAACCTTGGCGAATTCGACCGCGGTGCCGCCGGCTTCTTTCAGCTTGGCGACCGAGGCCGGATTGAGATCGACGCCCTCGACCTGATGGCCGGCCTTGATCAGGTTGATCGCCATCGGCAGGCCCATATTGCCGAGCCCAATAAATGCGATACGTGCCATGACGCTCTCCCGTTATTTTTTAAACCGTTCTCAAATTATTCCGCATGTTCCTGGGCCGACTTCACCGCCAACCAAAGATAGAGCCCGAGCAGCCCGCCTTCCAGCAGCACGGTGATGAAGCCGCGGCCGAACACCTGCGGGAAGAAGATTTCGACCGCCAGCATCGAGGCAACTGCGGTCAGCCAGATCACCGCGCCCCAGGCGGCCGCCAGCCACAGCCCGACGGCGGCGACCAGATCGATGACGGCGAAGAACACCGTCGCCGGTCTGCCAGGCGATCGAATGATAGGCGTAAAGATCGTTGGGCGCGACGCCGATGCCGCAAACCCGCGACCAGTGATAAAGCCCCTTGAGCATCGAGACGCCGGCCATCACGCGCAGGAACAAGCACCAGCCGCCGCGTCCAGACGCCGATGCCGTCCTCGCCGTCGCGTTCGTGCACCGGCTCAAGATTTTGCAGGTCGTTGCCGGCGAAGGGTTCGTTCATGGCAATGCCAGTTCTGCGCCATCGAGCGGCGCGAAGTGGCGCTCGACGTCCTGCGCGCTCACTTGGCCAGCGCCGCCGGCTGCCAATGCGGCTTGTTGTCCTTGTCGACGATCACGGCGCGCACGCCTTCGTAGAAATCATGGCCCTCGAATGACGCGCGACACTATGCGGAATTCCATGCGCATGCACGTCTCGAAATCGCAATGTCGCGCCGTGCCGCACCTGCGCGAGCGCGAGCTTCAGACTGAGCGGCGATTTGCGTCCGCATGCGTGGCGGCGGTTTTGGCCGCCCATTCGGCGGTATCGGCCACCGGCTGTGGCTTCGCGCGTCCAGTGCGTCGAGAATATGTTCAACGCTGTCGCCGGTAAACAGCCGGTCGATTATCGTCTCGCTGCGCCATGATAGGCCCCTCTTCCGCCTGTTCCGCAAAGGCCGCCAGCAAGCGCATCGACCGACACCGTGCCGGTCAGACCGTCGAGCAGATCGGCAAAGCGCGCCGACGGAATGCGGTGGGTGGCGATGCCGGCACGCGACGCCATCGGCGGCATTGAAGCGCGTCGCCGGTCAAGCGCGCAATAGGTGCCGAGTTCGCCCGGCATGCGCGGCAGAAACCAGGTGGCGCCGACATCCGGGAAAAAGCCGATGCCGACTTCCGGCATGGCAAAGGAAAAACGGTCGCCGGCCACGCGATGCGAGCCGTGCACCGAGACGCCGACGCCGCCGCCCATGACGATGCCGTCGATCAGCGCGACATAAGGCTTGCGGTAATTCTTGATCGCGACATTGAGCGGATATTCGTCGCGCCAGAATTGCAGCGCTTCGTCGCGGCTGGCCGGCTTTGCCGAGATCATAGAGATGGCGGATATCGCCGCCGGCCGAGAACGCCTTGCTCGCCGGCGCCGGTGATGACCACACGCGTGATCGCCGGATCGTCGGTCCCAATCGTCGAGTTGCGCACGCAGCGCCAGCACCATGTTATGCGTGACGGCATTGAGCGCCTGCGGCCGGTTGAGCGTGACAATGCCGGCGGCGCCCCGGCGTTCGAACAAAATCTCGTCGCTCGCTTGTCGTCCGCCACGCCGCCTAATTCCCCAGCATGGCGCGGCCGACGATCATGCGCATGATCTCGTTGGTGCCTTCGAGAATCTGATGCACGCGCACGTCGCGCAGCACGCGCTCGATCGGATGATCGCGCAAATAGCCGTAGCCGCCGTGCAATTGCAGGCAGCCATTGACCACCTCGAAACCGGTATCGGTCGCCAGCCGCTTGGCCTTGCGCCGCGAGCCGGGTCGCGGCCGGTTCATGCTCGCCGACCGCGACCGCGGCGCGATGCAGCAGCAGGCGCGCGGCTTCGATCTCGGTGGCGTAATCGGCGATGCGGAATTGCAGCGCCTGGAAGTCGGCGAGGCGCGAGCCGAACTGCTTGCGCTCTTTCATGTACTCGATCGTGCGGTCGAGACAGAATTGCGCGCCGCCGAGCGAACAGGCGCCGATGTTCAGGCGGCCGCCGTCGAGCCCGGCCATCGCGATCTTGAAGCCCTGCGCCTTCCTTGCCGATCAGGTTCTCGACCGGCACCCGGCAATTCTCGAACATCACCATCGAGGTCGGCTGCGATTTCCAGCCGAGCTTTTTCTCCTGCGCGCCATAGGACAGGCCCGGCGTGCCCTTCTCGACCACGATGCAGGAAATGCCGCGCGGGCCGGCCTCGCCGGTGCGCGCCATCACCACGTAAATGTCGGAGACGCCGCCACCGGAGATGAAAGCCTTGGTGCCGTCGAGCACATAATGGTCGCCGTCGCGGCGCGCCTTGGTCGTGAGGCTGGCGGCATCCGAGCCGGAACCCGGCTCGGTCAGGCAATAGCTGGCGAAATGCTCCATGGTGCAGAGCTTGGGCAGAAACTTTTGCGCGCGCCACCTCGCTGCCGTAGGTGTCGATCATCCACGCCGCCATGTTGTGGATCGAGATATAGGCGGCGGTCGAGGTGCAGCCTTGCGCCAGTTCCTCGAAGATAATGGCGGCATCGAGCCGGGTCAGCGCCGAGCCGCCGACGTCTTCCTTGACATAAATGCCGCCGAAGCCGAGCGCTGGCGGCCTGCGCGCAGCGTCTCGACCGGGAAGACCGAGCCCTCGTCCCAGTCGCGCGCATGCGGCATCATCTCGTCGCGGGCGAAATCGCGCGCGACCGACTGGAAGGCTCGTTGTTCTTCCGAGAGGGTAAAATCCATGGGCCCAATTCCTGAGATTCACGGATAAGTGGGGCTCGCCGCCTACGTCAACTGCGGCAACGCTGGCTTGACCGCGGCCCACCCGGTGGCGGGCCGGCTCGGACCGGCTAAAAAGGCCTCCCAGGAGACCCTCCATGGCGAGAAAAATGGCAATCAAATACGGCCGTCCGCTGCAACATAAGATCGGTTTTGTGCCGCCGAACCCGCGAGGCCGGCGAAGGCTCGAGCCCGCGCTCGACCTGCCGACGCGCATGCGGCGCAACCGGCGGTCGGAATGGGCGCGCCGGCTGGTGCGCGAGAACGTGCTCACCACCGACGACCTGATCTGGCCGATCTTCGTCATGGACGGCGACAACAAGCGCGCCGCGGTCGCCTCGATGCCGGGGGTCGAGCGCCTGTCGGTCGACCAGGCGGTGCGCGAGGCCGAACGCGCGGCCAAGCTCGACCATCCCCTGCATTGCGCTGTTCCCCTACACCGACCCGGCCTTGCGCGACGAGACCGGCTCGGAAGCGCTCAACGACAACAATCTGGTGTGCCGCGCCATCCGCGCCATCAAGAAGGAAGTGCCGGAGATCGGCATCCTGTGCGATGTCGCGCTCGATCCCTTCACCAGCCACGGCCATGACGGCCTGCTGCGCGACGACGGCGTCATCATGAATGACGAAACCGTCGCGGTGCTGGTCCAGCAGGCGCTGGTGCAGGCGCAGGCCGGCTGCGACATCATCGCGCCCTCCGACATGATGGACGGCCGCGTCGGCGCCATCCGCAAGGCGCTCGACCGCGAGAATCTCACCGACGTGTCGATCATGGCTTATGCGGCGAAATACGCCTCCGCCTTCTACGGCCCGTTCCGCGACGCGGTCGGCTCGTCGAAGACGCTGCACGGCGACAAGCGCACCTATCAGATGGACCCGGGCAATACCGACGAGGCGCTGCGCGAGGTCGCGCTCGACATCGAGGAAGGCGCCGACATGATCATGGTCAAGCCCGGCCTGCCCTATCTCGACATCGTCGCGCGCGTGAAGGACGCCTTCGGCATGCCGACCTTCGCCTATCAGGTGTCGGGCGAATACGCGATGATCATGGCGGCGGCCAACAATGGCTGGCTCGACGGCGAGCGCGCCATGATGGAAAGCCTCACCTCTTTCAAACGCGCCGGCGCCGACGGCGTGCTCACTTATTTCGCGCCGCGCGTGGCGGAAAAATTGCGACAATGAACTAAGGTGCCTTCAATCCGTTCATTCCCGCGAAAGCGCGGAATGCAGCAATCACAACAATAGAGTCATGGCTTTTCGCTCTCGGTGCCCGCTTGCGCGGGGACGACTGGAAAGTAACGGGCTCATGTTAAAAGGTGGAAATCTGCCAATGGGTGAATTTGCAATCGGTCAGGGCGTATCGCGGTTCGAGGACCCGCGGCTGATCCAGGGCGGCGGCAGCTACACCGACGACGTGCACTTGCCCGGCATGGCGCATGGCGTCGTGCTGCGCTCGCCGCATGCCCACGCCAAGATCAAGTCGATCAACACCGACGCCGCCAAGGCCGCGCCCGGCGTGCTGGCGGTGCTGACAAGCGCCGATGTCAAGGCGCATGGCTATGGCGACCTGCCCGTCCCCGGCGGCCTGCAAGCGGCGCGGCGACCAGCCGATGTACAAGCCGAAATATCCGATCCTGGCCGACGGCGTCGTGCGCTGGGTCGGCGACGGCGTCGCCTTTGTGGTCGCCGAGACCGTGGCGCAGGCGCTCGACGCCGCCGAAATGATCGAGGTCGATTTCGAGCCGCTGCCGTCGGTGACCTCGACCGCCGAAGCGGTCAAGCCCGGCGCGCCGAAAGTCTGGGCCGATGCCCCCGACAACATCAGCTTCGTCGCCCTATTCGGCAACAAGGCCGCGACCGACGCGGCCTTCGCCAAGGCCGCGCATGTCGTCAAAGCACAATTCGTCATCAACCGCGTCACCGCCGCCACCATGGAGCCGCGCGGCGCGGTCGGGGACTATCACAAAGGCGACGGCCGCTACACCATCTACACCGCGATCCAGCGCCCGCACCCGACCCGCGCCGAACTCGCCAAAGTGCTCGGCGTGCCGGAAAGCAAGGTGCGCATCGTCACCGGCGATACCGGCGGCTCCTTCGGCATGAAGTCGCCGATTTTCAACGAAACGCCGATGGTGCTGCTGGCCTCCAAGATCACCGGCCGGCCGGTGAAATGGATCTCGACGCGCTCGGAGAGCTTCACCAGCGACGCGCAGGCGCGCGACAACGTCACCGACAGCCGAACTCGCGCTCGACAAGAACGGCCACTTCCTCGGCATGCGCGTCAAGACCGTCGCCGCCATCGGCGCCTATTTGCAGACCGCGCATGCCGGCGTTTTTCCTCAATGCCGGCACGCTCGCCGGCTGTCTATCGCACGCCGGCGATGGATGTCGACATCACCGCGGTGTTCTCCAACACCAATCCGATCCGCCCCTATCGCGGCAACGGCCGCCCGGAAGCGGCTTACGTCATCGAGCGCATGGTCGATCTCGCCGCCGACGAACTGGGCATCGATCCGGCCGAACTGCGGCGCCGGAATTACATTCCGCCGTCGGCAGATGCCGTTCAAGACCGGACTGACCTTTACCTACGACAGCGGCGAGTTCGAAAAGAACATGGACCTCGCGCTGGAAATGGCCGACGCCAAAGGCTTCAAGGCGCGCAAGGCGGAATCGCGCAAGCGCGGCAAGCTGCGCGGCTTCGGCCTGTCCAACACCATCGAGCGCGCCGCCGCCGACCTCGACCGAAGGCGCCGAAGTGCGCTTCGACCGCTCCGGCTGCGCTGACGCTGATCTCCGGCTCGAACAGCCAGGGCCAGGGCCACGAAACCGTGTTCAAGCAGACTGGTCTGCGACCGGCTCGGCATCGATCCGAGCGAAGCGCAATATCTGCAGGGCGACACCGACCAGTTGTTCTTCGGCGAAGGCACCGGCGGCTCGCGCTCGGCGGCGCATGGCCGGCTCGGCCTTCCACATGGCGACCGAGAAGATCGTCGCCAAGGCCAAGAACATCGCCGCCTTCAATCTCAAGGTCGACGAAGCCGACGTCAAATACGAGGACGGCGTGTTCTCCTCGACCAAAACCAATCAGACGCTGACGATGAAGGAAATCGCCAAGCTGGCGGTGCGAGCCGGCGAAAAGTGCCGAAAGACATGGAAGTCGGGCTGATCGCCACCGCCGCCTACACCGCGCCGGTCGACGAACTTCCCGAACGGCTGCCACATCTGCGAAGTCGAAATCGACCCGGAGACCGGCAAGGTCGACATCGTGCGCTATTCGGTGGTCGACGACGTCGGCACCGTGCTCAATCCGATGCTGCTGCACGGCCAGATCCATGGCGGCATCGCGCAAGGCGCCGGGCAGATCTTGATGGAAGACATCCACTTCGACGCCGACGGCCAGATCGTCACCGGCTCGTTCATGGACTACGCCATGCCGCATGCGCACGACTTCCCGGCGATTAAGGTGGAAGCCAATCCGGTGCCGACCAAGACCAACCCGCTTGGCGTCAAGGGCGCGGGCGAAGCCGGCTGCGTCGGCGCCATGCCATGCGTCGCCAATGCGCTGGTCGATGCGCTGTCGGAATTCGGCGTCACACAACATGCGAAATGCCCGAGCCGACTGCGCCCGAGCAAGCAGTGACTGGCCTCGCGCTGATGCAGGCGGAAAGCAAGTAGGACCTCGAACGGCTGGCTCAGGATTCTGATTCCGTCCATCTGGCCTGGTGAGCCGAATGCCGCACCGGCTGAAAACCATCGGCGCGTCAGCGGCCCGCCAGCCGGACGGTGATACCTCGGCGTGGCGCATGCGGCGGCGTCTGCGCGCGTCTCAATCGTGACGTCGAGCTTGGCGCCCTTGGCCGGCACGTCGAGCAGCAGCCGGCGGTGTTCGACTTCCAGAATATTGGCGCCGAGTTCGCCCAAGCGTGTCGCGATGATGCCGAGCACGCCGGGCTGATCGGGAATGGCCAGCCGGAACGACACGATGCGGTTTTCGCGCTCCAGTTCGCGCACCATGATGGAGGCCAGAATGCGCGGATCGATATTGCCGCCGCACAAGATAAGCCGACCTTCTTGCCGGCAAAGCGCACCGGCTCGGCCAGCATGGCGGCGAGGCCCGCCGCGCCCGCGCCTTCCGCCATGGTCTTCTGCAAGGTCACGTAAGCGTTGACCGCGCGTTCGAGATGCGCCTCGTCGACCAGGATGATGTCGGACACCAGTTCACGGATCACCGGCAAGCGTGAGCTTGCCGACATTCTTGACCGCGATGCCTTCGGCCAAGGTCGGGCCGCCGATCGGCCGGTTGCCGTGTTCGAGCGCGTTCCACACCGACGGATAAAGCAAGGCTTCGACGCCGACGATCTCGATCTTCGGATTGACCGATTTCGCCGCGATCGCATTGCCGGAGATCAGTCCGCCGCCGCCGATCGGGATCACCAGCACGTCGAGGTCGGGCACCTCCTCCAGCATCTCAAGCGCGATGGTGCCCTGCCCGGCGATGACGCGCGGGTCGTCGTAAGGATGCACCAGCGTCAGGCCGCGTTCGTTCTGGATGGCTTCGCAGCGCGTCTGCGATTCCGTCAAGCGTCTGCGCCATCGAGCACCACCTCGGCGCCGTGCGAGCGGGTCGCCGCCACTTTCACGAACGGCGTCGTCACCGGCATCACGATGGTCGCCGGAATGCCGAGCCGGGCGGCGTGATAGGCGACCGCCTGAGCATGGTTGCCGGCCGACATGGCGATGACGCCGCGCGCGCGTTCGGCCTCGCACAGCGACGACAGTTTGGCCAGCGCGCCGCGATCCTTGAACGAATTGGTGACCTGGAGGTTTTCGTATTTGACGAAGACCTGCGCCCCGGTGAGCGCCGACAGCCGCGGCGCCGGCAGCATCGGCGTGCGCAGCACGTGCGCCGGCGATCACGCGGCGGGCGTCTTCGATATCGGCAATGGTCACGCTCACAGTCTGTCGCTCTCCGGGCCGGTTTCGATTCAGCGTGCCACCATGCCGCAGCTCGGGCCGCGAGTGCCAGCCGGGACTGCCGCCTCGCGTCGCTTCTCGCCTCTTGCGCACGGCCCGGTCTATTCTCCATCTCCAGGTGTGACGGACTACGGCGCGAACGGGGGCCTACATCATGTCCATGGATATCAGACCGCACGCCTATGACCCGGACCTGAACCCGGAACTGTTCGAGGGCGTGCTGTCGCGCCGGGTGATGGCCTTCCTGATCGATTTCGTCGTGATCTCGGTCCCGGTGGTGCTGGCGGCGATGTTCATCTTCGTCTTCGGCATTCGTCACATTCGGCCTTGGCTGGGTCCTCTATTGGCTGCTTTGTCCGGCCTCGGTGGTCTGGGCTTTGGTCTATTTCGGGCTGACGCTCGGCGGCCCGCGTTCGGCTACCATCGGCATGCGGGTCATGGATCTGGAAATGCGCACCTGGTACGGCGCGCCGGCCTATTTCGTGCTCGGCGCGGTGCACGCCATCGTGTTCTGGATCACGGTGTCGTTCTTACCCCGTTCGTCCTGCTGGTGGCCTTTTTCAACCGCCGCAAGCGGCTGCTGCACGATATCCTGCTCGGAACCGTCATAATCAATAATGCCGAGCGCGCGGCGGCCTTGCGGCCCTTCGTGGCCCCCCAAAATAGGCATCAGGCGCACCGACCCGGCCGGGCCGGTTATGCCCGCCGCATAGGCCCATTTGACGGCGGCCAAGACGCCGCGCAATGCTGAGCTTGACTGAGTTCGAACGCCCGCTGGAACGGGTCAGCGCAAGCCACGGAATGATTGATGTGACCCAGCACTCCCGCGACACGCCGCAATTCTACCTGACCGCGCCGTCGCCCTGCCCTTATTTGAAGGGCCAGGAGGAGCGCAAAGTGTTCACGCATCTGGTCGGCGAGCGCGCCGGCGAACTGAACGATCTGCTCACCCATGGCGGCTTCCGCCGCAGCCAGTCGATCGCCTATCGGCCGGCCTGCGAGACCTGCCGCGCCTGCGTCTCGGTGCGCGTGGTGGTCGACGACTTCAAGCCGTCGCGCAACATGCGCCGCAACGCCGACCTCAACAGCGACCTGATCGGCGACATGCGGGCGCCTGCGCCGACCTCCGAGCAATATTCGGTGTTCCGCGCCTATCTCGACGCCCGCCACCGCGACGGCGGCATGGCCGACATGACCGTGCTCGACTACGCCATGATGATCGAGGACAGCCACGTCGATACCCGCGTCATCGACTACCGCCGGCGCGGACCCGACAGCGGCATCAACGGCCGCGGCGCCGGGCAATTGCTGGCGGTGGCGCTCACCGACGTTTTGAGCGACGGGCTGTCGATGGTCTATTCGTTTTTCGATCCGGAAGCCGGCGACCGCTCGCTCGGCACCTTCATGATCCTCGACCACATCGAGCGCGCCAAGACGATGGGCCTGCCTTACGTCTATCTCGGCTATTGGGTGCCGGGCTCGAAAAAGATGGATTACAAAGGCCGCTTCTTGCCGCAGGAACGCTTGATGCCGTCGGGCTGGCAGCGGGTCGAGCGATAGAACGCGCACGATAAGCCCCATTGCCGCCGCGCACGCTTAAGTCGGCAGCCAGCCAAGAAGCAAACACTCAACACACCAAGCGCAGGTAACAGCCTGCGTTCATGCCATCGAGAAACTTACATCCGAAATTCAATTGATAAAAATGCCCGAAGACACGGATCGCAATCGACTTTGTATAATCTCTTCCGGGAATGTAATTCATTCGCGGCAAAGGCCATAGAAAATGTCGTCATCGATAGACAGCACCTTCAGCAAAGCATTGGCATCTTTTCAGGCCGGAAAGCTGAATGACGCCGAGAAACTTTTCAAAAAGGTGCTGCGGCAACAACCAAAACACGTCGCGGCGCTAAACTTATTGAGCATCCTTTTAGCTCGTCTTGAAAAATATGACGAAGCAGAAACTTATGTGCAATCTGCCCTCAAATTAAATTCCAGCTCCGATACGACCTTTTACAATTATGGAATAATTCTGAAAGCACTCAATCGACCGTCCGAAGCACTGGAACAATTAAGCCGAGCACTCTCAATAAATGAAAATGTCGCGGAAACCTGGAATACGCGCGGCACCGTACTTAATGATTTAAAACGCTACGATGACGCTATCGCCGATTTCAAGAGAGCTGTCGCGATTCAGCCAAACTACGCGGAAGCGTACAACAACCAAGCAAGGTCTCTGGCCGAACTTAAGCGCCACGACGAGGCCATTTCAACTTATGACCGCGCCCTCTCGCTAAAGCCGAACCTTGCGGAATCCTGGCTTGGCCGCGGCAACGCGCTCTCCGAGTTAAAACGCTACGACGAAGCCCTTGCCGCCTTCGACAAAACCCTTTCACTGGCGCCAAACGTCGCCGAGGCATGGCTTAACTGCGGCAATGTCTTTGCCGAACTCAACCGCTATGACGAGGCATCCACCGCTTATGACAAGGCCCTATCCCTGAAGCCCCACTTTGCCGAAGCGTGGCGCGCCAAAGGCCAAGCCTGAATAGGCGCCAAACAGTTCCAGCGTGCGATTGCGGAGTTTGACAATGCACTAGCGATTGCGCCTGACCTAAAATACTTAGAAGGCCACCGCCTCGGCGCGCAACAGACCATATGCGACTGGTCGGATCTGGAAACGCGAACCTCGCGCATCCTTCAGGCAATAAGGGCCGGAAAGCCGGTAAGCGGCCCATTCAGTCTTCTTGGCATAGAATCATCGGCTGCGGATCAACTACGATGCGCTCAAATGTTCGTTGCCGATAGATATCCCGAGGTGCCGCCGCTCTGGCGTGGCGAGCGTTACAATCACGACCGGATTTGAGTCGCCTATCTATCGAGCGACTTCCGAAATCATGCGATTTCTTATCTCATTTCAGAAATACTGGAGCTGCACGACCGAGCCCGGTTCGAGATCGTTGGCATATCATTCGGGCCAGACGATCAGAGCGACATGCGATCGCGCATCAAAGAATCGTTCGATCAATTTTACGATGTGCAAACCCAAGCCGACAGCAAGGCGGCCGAGCTCATCAAAAATTTGGAAGTCGATATTGCAATCGACCTCAACAATTACACTGAAATGAGCCGCCCCGGTATTTTGGCCTATCGGCCGGCCCCGATACAGACGAGCTATCTCGGTTATCCAGCAACGATGGGCGCCACCTTTATCGACTACGCCATCGTCGACAAATTCGTTTTGCCGCAAGAACAGCAAGCGTTTTGGCCGGAAAAATTCGTCTTTATGCCAGATAGCTATCTAGCTCATGATACCGTTAGCAAACGACGCATGCCACTTCGGCCACCAACACGCAAGGAAGCGGGACTACCAGACGACGCGTTTGTATTTTGCTGCTTCAATAGTGCTTTTAAAATCACACCTTCGGTATTCGAAGTCTGGATGCGACTATTAAAGGCGACAGAAGGGAGCGTTGCATGGTTTTCTTCCGCGGCAGAACCGGCACGCTCAAATTTACGGATGGAGGCCAAGCGCGCCGGTGTCGACCCGGAACGGCTTATTTTTGCACCAAAGACGGACCGGATGGAAGATCATCTATCAAGACATCGCGTAGCTGATCTCTTCCTGGACACGCCGCTTTACAACGCACATACAACCGCCGCGGATGCGCTCTGGGCGGGGCTGCCGGTCATAACTTGCGTGGGCGAAAATTTCCCCGCGCGAGTCGCGGGCAGCCTGCTGCATGCCATTGGACTGCCCGAACTCGCGACAAATTCCTTGCGAGACTATGAGGCATTGGCATTACGTTTGGCGCAAGATCCAGCGCATTTAGAAAACATAAAATCCAAGCTCATTCGCAATCGCGATACTCACCCGCTCTTCGACACAGCGCGCTTTACCCGTCATTTGGAGGCCGCCTATATGACGATGGTGCAGCGGCATGAGCGCGGCGAATCTCCGGCCTCGTTTGCAGTCGAAGCCGATTTCTTGAGACCAGTTCCATAAAATGGATATGGTTGGCGAATTGGCAGAGATAGGCGACAAAAGCCGCTATTTGCCGCAGGAGCGCCTGATGCCGGCCGGATGGCAGCGGGTCGAGAAGTAGGACACGGTTGTTTCCAATTGAATAAAGTCACGCCGCAGACGGCCACCGACCGGATTATTTCAGAAATCGAGTCAGTAGGCGAACAAACGCGGCTGGTCGCGCAGCGCTATGAAGAGGTGTTCGTTGCACTGCGCCGTGCGCTGAAGGATGAACTCTCACAGGCCGACAGCCCCGCCGATGGCGCGCGCGCCGCAATGGCAATCGCAGACGGGGTGGCTTCCGCCATCGAGACGCATTTTCCGAACCAGCCGGTGCGCGACTGTCGCGCCGGCTGCGACGCCTGCTGCCATCTCTACGTCATGATTCCACCCGGTGTCGCCGAGGCGATCGGTGATTATCTGACCCAGCGGCTGGATCCGGCGGCGCTTGCCGCGTTACGCGTCGAACTGGAAAAAGCGGCGGCCGCCGCCGCAGCGATCGCGGATCCGACGCAGCTGCGCCACCGCTGCCCGCTGCTCGGACCGGATGGGCTCTGCACAATTTATGAGGTGCGGCCGCTCACCTGCCGGGCATTCACGTCGCGGTCGGCGGCGGCGTGCCGCGCGCTCGTGTTCGATCCCAACCACGCTTCGTCCACCATTTCACAGAACCCGTCGCAGTTCCGCGTCTATGTCGATGCGACCAGTGCGCTGGAACAGGCCGCGATATCCCGAGGGCTGCCGCCGGACCAAAAAGGACTCGCCACGGCGCTGCTCGCGGTCTTGCCGCAGCCAGAAAGCACGCCGACGCTTTAGAGCCCTGGGATCGATAGGCCCAAGGTATCAAGCACCAAAAACGCGTTGAGCAAGAGCACCGCCACTGAGGCGATGACGGCAATCGCGTTGATCAGCGGCCCATTGGCGAAGTCGCCCATGATGTCGCGGCGGCGGGTGAACATCAAAAGCGCGATCATCGGCAGCGGCAAGGCAATGCTCAGGATCACCTGACTGACGACCAAGGCTTTCGTGGCGTTGACGCCGAGCGCTACGACGACGAAGGCCGGGATCATCGTAATCAGCCGCCGCAGCCAGATCGGAATCCGGAATCCGACAAAGCCTTGCATGATCATCTGCCCTGCCATCGTGCCGACGACCGACGACGAAATGCCGGAAGCAATCAACGACAGCAGAAATACTCCGGCGGCCGCCGCCCCGAGCAGGGGCGTCAGCGTGTGAAAAGCGCTCTCGATCTCGGCGACGTCGCTATGGCCGGCGTGAAAGGCGCTCGAGGCCATCATCACCATCGCCATGTTGACGAGCCCGGCGACCGCCAGCGCGATCGCTCACTTCCCAATTCGAAATACGCACGACCGCGCGCTTTTCGCGGTCGTCCTTGGCCGGAATGCGCCCCTGCGTCAGGCTGGAATGAAGATAGACGGCGTGCGGCATCACGGTGGCGCCGATAATGCCGACCGACAGCAGCAAGGCGCCGGCGTCCGGGATCTGCGGTGTGACGGTCCCGAGCGCGGCAGCCGCCCAATCGACCGGTGCAATGAACATTTCAACCAGATAGCAAAGGCAAATAATGGCGACGAGGCTGCCGATGATCAGTTCCAGCGGCCGGAAGCCGCGGCCTTCAACCATCAGAATGCCATAGGTCACGATCGCTGTGACCACCATGCCGGCAAGCAACGGCATCTGAAACAGCAACGCCAGACCGATGGCGCCGCCGAGGAATTCGGCCAAATCGGTCGCCATCGCGGCTATTTCGCTGATGACCCACATCACGCCGACGACCGGCTTGGGAAACTGGTCGCGGCACATTTCCGCGAGATTACGGCCCGTGACAATGCCGAGCTTGGCCGACAACGCCTGGAACAGCATGGCAATCAGATTGGCCGCCAGCACCACCCACAACAGGCTGTAGCCGTATTTGGCGCCGGCCTGAATGTTGGTCGCGAAATTGCCGGGATCCATATAGGCGATCGATGCCACGATCGCCGGGCCGCCGAAGGCGAGATAGCCGACAAGCCCCGGACTCTCCCCACGGAGGAGTTGTTGTGCCGCGATGACCGTGCGTTGGCTGAGAGAATTGGGTCGCGATGGGGTCGCATCCATAAAGGTTGGCTTTCCAGCGAACGAGGATATCTGCTCATTATCACGAAATTTCAGATAGATACTATTCTTATTGCAAATGATTTGCAATTGCATTTTGGAAGAACTTTGCACTGCGGTATGCGTTGATGCTCTCTTGGCAACTCGACGGTCCGGGCGAACTGGGAAATGCCAAACACGATGACGACGATAAGAACCGGGACGCCTTGGCTTTGGGCCGTGACACTCCCGCTTTGCCTGGCGGCCAGCCCTGCCCTCGCGGCAGACGTCCAGAAAGGCCCGTCCGAGGTCATCTTCATCGCCCAGGTCCTGGCGCTGATGGTGGTCGGCCGTCTGCTCGGCGAGGCCATGCTGCGCATCGGCCAGCCGGCGGTGATGGGACAGCTGATCGCCGGGCTGATGCTCGGGCCGTCGCTGTTCGGGCTCCTGCTGCCCGATCTTCAGCATTTCCTGTTTCCGAAAAACCCCGACCAGAAGGCGATGCTCGACGCGGTCTCGCAGGTCGGCATTCTGCTGCTCTTGTTGCTGACCGGCATGGAGACCGACCTCAAGCTGGTGCGCCAGACCGGCAAGGCCTCGATCTATGCCTCGCTGATGGGCATCGTCGTGCCGTTCGCCTGCGGCGTCGCGCTCGGCTTCGCCCTGCCCGACATCGATGCTGCCGGATCCCGACAAGCGCCTGATCACCGCCCTGTTCCTCGGCACCGCTCTGTCGATCGCCTCGGTCAAGATCGTGGCGATGGTGGTGCGCGAGATGAACTTCATGCGCCGTACCGTCGGGCAGGTCATCCTGGCCTCGGCGATCATCGACGACAGCGTCGGCTGGATCATCGTCTCGATCATTTTCAGCTTGGCCTTGCATGGCGAGATCGACGCCTGGTCGCTGGCGCAAAGCGTGGTCGGCACTTTCATTTTCATGACGGTCAGCCTGACGGTCGGGCGGCAGCGCGGTGTTTTTCGCGATCCGCTGGGTCAACGATAACTTTGTCAGCGACTTCGCCGTCATCACCGCCATTCTGGTCGATCATGGCCGGCATGGCGCTGATCACGCATCGTCATCGGCGTGCACACCGTGCTCGGCGCTTTCGTTGCCGGCATACTGATCGGTGAATCGCCGATCCTGACCCGCCATATCGACGAGCAATTGCGCGGCCTGATCACCGCGTTTTTCGCGCCGGTGTTTTTCGGCGTCGCGGGCTTGAGCGCCGACCTCACCATTCTGGCCGATCCGACCATCGCGCTGTTCACCGCCGGGCTGATCGTCATCGCCAGCCTGGGCAAATTCGGCGGCGCCTTCGTCGGCGCCGAGATCGGCGGCCTGACCCGGCGCGAAGGCTTCGCGCTGGCCTGCGGCATGAATGCGCGCGGCTCGACCGAAGTGATCATCGCCACCGTCGGCCTGTCGATGGGCGCGCTCAACCCGAATCTTATTCACGATGATCGTCGCCATGGCGGTCATCACCACCATGGCGATGCCGCCGACCCTGCGCTGGGCGCTGTCGCGCATTCCGATCGGCAAGGACGAAAAACAGCGGCTGGAACGCGAGGAGATGGAAGCGCAAAGGCTTCCTGCCCAAGCTCGAACGGCTGCTGCTGGCCATCGACGACAGCACCAACGGTTCGTTTGCCACCCGCGTCGCCGGCATCATCGCCGGCAGTTACGGCATGCCGACCACGGTGATGCAGATCAAGACCGACAAGAAAACCGGCAAGGAGGCCGCCGAAGCCGAAAAGGAAAAGGCCAAGGAAGCCGGCGAAACGATCAAGGAAGTCGCGCAACGTGCCGACCGCGCCATGACCGCCTCAGAAGAAAGCAACGTCAAGCTCGTCGGTGACCACCATGGTCGAGAAGGCGCCCAAACAGGAGGCGGTCGCCGAGGAAGCCGAAAAAGGCTACGGCATGATGATCGTCGGCCTCGACAAGACCGTGGTGAAGAAGAACCAGTTCCACGACGATGTCGCCAGCCTCGCCGCCGGCTTCGACGGCCCGCTGATTATTGCCGACGCGCGCGAGGAGCACCGCAAGCATCCGCTGCACGGTACCGTCAGCATCCTGGTGCCGGTCAACGGCACCGAAGTCTCGCGCCGCGCCGCCGAAGTCGCGATCGCGCTGGCACGCGCCACCAAGGCGCCGCTGACCGCGCTCTATGTCACGACCGGCAGCAAGGCCAACCGGTCGCGCCGCTACGAGGAAGCGATCCTGAAAGACATCGTCGACCTGGCGGAAAGCTATGAGCTCGATCTTCGCACCGCCGTGCGCGGCGATAGCGATCCGGAAGAAGCGATTCTGAAAGAAGCCACCCGCCACAAGCATAATCTGGTGGTAATGGGCGTCGGCCGCAGGCCCGGCGAGAAACTGTTCTTCGGCGACACCGCGTCGGCCTTGATGGAAAAATCGCCGGTGTCGCTGCTGTTCGTAGCGAGTTGAGCGAACACCGTCATCCTGAAGCGCGAGCGCGCCAAGCGCGCGAGCCTCGAAGGATGGACGTCACGTTTTAATAGTCAGCGGCCGTCGCCCTTCGCGGGCCGCCTACGGCGGCCACCTCAGGGTGACGGAGCGACTACTCGTCGCTCGCCTTGCTCGCGCTCGGCGCGCCGCGGAACTTGTTGTTCTTCGGCAAGCCTTGCGCAATGCGGCCGGCATCGGCGCGGTTGCCGCGCCAATCCTTGAGCTCTTTCATCGTCATCGACTGGGTGCGGCCGGCGCCATCGACCCACGACAGGCCATCGCTGGCCTTGAAGGTCGTGACGTCGGACAGGCCCTTTGGCCAGATAACGTTGCAGCCGCACGCCGCGGCCGCGCGTCATTTCCGGCACCTGGTCGAGGCCGAAGATCACCATCTTGCGGTTCTCGCCGATCACCGCCAGCGTATCGCCGTCGATCACCGTCATGGCGGCCGCCTTGTCCGGCGCTTTCAGGTTCAGGACCTGCTTGCCCTTGCGGGTCGTGCTCAGGCAATCGTCTTCCGGCACGATAAAGCCGTTGCCCTGATAGCTCGCCACCAGGAATTTACGGCCGCCGCTATAGGCCAGCGCGGCGACGATATCGGCGTCCTGCTCGATATCGAAGAACAGCCGGATCGGCTCGCCATGGCCGCGTCCGCCCGGCAGCTTCGAGCCGTCGAGCGTGTAGAATTTGCCGTTGCCGGCAAACAGCATCACCTTGGCGGTGGTCTCGGTCTGGAACGCGAATTTCAACGCGTCGTCGGTCTTGAAGGCCACGCCCGACAGATCGATGACATGGCCGCGCAAGCGCGCGGATCCAACCCTTTTCCGACACCACCACGGTGATCGGCTCCTTGACCGCCATCGCCTCTTCGATCGCCGCCATCGTCGTGCTCGGGCGCCAGCGCGAATTCAGTCCGGCGTTTGCCGAGTGCGGTCTTCGAACCGAAGGTGGTCTTGAGGTCTTTGATCTGCGCCCGCGATCGCCTTCCATTGCTGGTCGGTCGAGCCGAGCAGGCCTTTGAGCGCCTTCAACTCAGTCGCGCAGTTCTTTTTCCTCGCCGCGAATTTCCATTTCTTCCAGCTTGCGCAAGTTGCGCAGCCGCATGTTGAGGATGGCGTCGGCCTGCACGTCGGAAATCTTGAAGGTCTTCATCAAGACGGGCTTGGGCTCGTCCTCGGTGCGGATGATCTTGATGACCTTGTCGAGGTTGAGATAGGCGACCAGAAAGCCGCCCAATACTTCCAAGCGGTGCTCGATCTGCGCCTGGCGGAACTTCGAGCGGCGCACCAGAACGTCGCGGCGGTGCTCGAGCCATTCGGTCAATGCTTCGGCGAGACCGAGCACCTTCGGGATACGGCCCTTCACCAGCACGTTCATGTTGAGCGGAATGCGGTTTTCCAGCTCGGTCAGCTTGAACAGCAACTCCATCAGCAATTCGGCGTCGACCGTGCGCGCGCGCGGCTCAATCACCAGCCGCACGTCCTCGGCCAATTCATCGCGCAGATCGGCGACCAGCGGCAGCTTCTTGTCGTTGATCAGTTCGGCGATCCTTTCGACCAGCCGCGACTTCTGCACCAGCCACGGCATTTCGGTGATGACGATGACGTAAGTGCCGCGGCCGCCCTCTTCCTGATGCCAACGCGCGCGCACGCGAAACGAGCCGCGGCCGGTAGCGTAGGCTTCGGCGATCGCTTCCGGCGGATCGACGCAAATGCCGCCGGTCGGGAAATCCGGTCCCTTGACGTATTTCAGCAAGCGTCTTCGAGCGCGCGTTCGGCGTCTCGATCAGATGCAAAGCGGCGTCGCACAGTTCGGCGACGTTGTGCGGCGGGATCGAGGTCGCCATGCCGACCGCGATGCCCTGCGAGCCGTTGGCCAGGAGATTGGGGAACGCCGCCGGCAATACCGACCGGCTCCTTGTCGGTGCCGTCATAGCTCGGGCGGAAATCGACCGCGTCCTCGTCGATGCCGTCGATCAGGAGGCGCGCGACTTCGGTCAGCCGCGCCTCGGTGTAGCGCATGGCGGCGGCGTTATCGCCGTCGATATTGCCGAAATTGCCCTGGCCGTCGACCAGCGGATAACGCTGCGAGAAGTCCTGCGCCAAACGCACCAGCGCGTCATAGATCGCCTGGTCGCCGTGCGGATGGAAATTACCCATCACGTCGCCGACCACCTTGGCCGATTTCTTGAACGCCGAATTGGGGTCGAGCCGCAACAGCCGCATGCCGTAGAGGATGCGGCGGTGCACGGGCTTGAGCCCGTCGCGCGCATCCGGCAACGCCCGGTTCATGATGGTCGAGAGCGCGTAGGCCAAGATAGCGCTCCTCGAGCGCGACCTGCAACGCCACTTCTTCGACATGGCCCTTCTCGGGCGGGGGAATCAGTCTTTTACCCATGGGGGAGTGCTACTTCGAAGGGTGTCAATGAACAAGCAATGAACGCCGCGGCCAGCAAATCTTACTGTTTTTCCGGTTAGTTTTGAACACGAACCGGGCCAAAGCGGTCACCGGACCGGCGGTTTTGGCCGTGGAATGAGGCAATTGGACGGGCGGGAGGACAACCATGCGGCGCATGACCGTGACGACGAGCCAACTTACGGGTTCCGCCAAGTCCGGCCGCGTTCTCGCAAAATTCCCGGCACAGCGCCAACGCCCGTGCCGCGCTTGGCCCGTATTTGACGTCGGTGTCGCCCGCGCCGGTTTCTGTGACCGGCGTCACAGCGGCGCTGCCCCGCCCGGTCCATAGATGGCACCACGCTTGGCGCCCACCAATTGTGGCACTGGAACTGCCGGTAATGACATACGCGTGAAAAAAGTTGGGTGATAAAGCTAAAGCCGGTAAGCTGCGAGCCGGCTATTGACTAAACTCGCGGCAGCCTTCGTTCGATCTCGTGGATCAAATCAATCCCGGTCCTGATCGTCGACCAATCGGAGAAACAAAAATGAGAATGATTATCCTGTCGGCTCTGTTTGCGCTCGGCCTCGGCATTGCCGGCGCCCCGTCGGCTTCAGCCGCGCCTATGAGCGGTATCAGTCATGTGCCTGAAGCCAATGCCCAGGTTCAGGACGTCCAGTATTACCGGCGGCGTTACCGTCGCTATGTCCGCACACATTGCCGCAACGTACGTGTGTGCCGCTACTCCCGCTACTATCACCGTCGCATCTGCCGTATTGAGCGCGTCTGCTACCGGCGCTAGTCGGTACTGACAACCAAAACAACCGGTCCGGCGGCAACGCCGGGCCGGCTTTGTTTTTGGGTTACGCGGTTTGTTACGCCACGTCCGGCAGCGCGCGGTCGAGCGCGGCGATGAAATGCATGCGCTCGTCGGCCAGCATCTGGCCGCTCGGCTCCATCACGTGGCGCGTGCAGGAAAAATCCGGTCAGCGTAAAGCCGTCGGTCAGATCACCGTGGCTTGGCACGACTATCAGGATCACGCAGGAACGCCGGCAACCGGAACATCCGGTCGGCATAGGGCTCGCCGGCCAGACGCGACACCGCCCGCCCTGACCTCGGCGAGACGTAAATCAGATCGGCGGTCTCACCCGTGGCGGCGCATTCTTCCAGATCGAGGCCGAAACCAAGCTCGGCCAGGATCTGCAATTCGAAGCGCGCCACCATCGGCGCCGCCCAGGCCGCATCCTCAAGCCGGTCGAGGATGCGCACAAACTCGCCATAGAGATCTTCATGCGGATCGCGTTCCGGCAACAGCCGCATCAGCGCCGCCAGATGGGTGACGCCGTAGATCGCGTGCGAGGCGCCAAAAAAATTCGAGGCTCTCTGGCGCAACGGCTTCGACGGTGTAATTGCCGAGATGCTCGTCGAGCCGCGCCCGCCAGGTCGCGCTCAAGGTATTGCCGGTCTGCAACAGCGGCTTCATGCGGGTAGCCGAAACCGCCGCGCACCATGCCGAGATGGCGGCCGTGCTCGCGCGTCATCAGCTCGAGGATGGCGCTCGCCTCCCCGTGCCGCCGAACGCCAATCACGATGCCTTCATCGGTCCATTGCATGGATTAAACAGTCGTTCCGGGACACGCTTTACTCTCCCCTGGAAGGGGAGGTGAAGCGAGCGTAACGCGAAGCATACGAGTCGGCCACGCCGCCTACTCCTTCGGAAACTCCAGCCCCATCGCCCGGTAGCGCTCCGGGTCGTCGCCCCAGCCCTCGCGCACCTTCACGAACAGGAACAGGTGCACCTTGGTCTCGGCGATCTCGGCGATGTCGCGGCGTGCGCCCTCGCCGATCGCCCGCAGGGTCTGCACCGCCTTTGCCGATCACGATTTTGCGCTGGCTTTCGCGCTCGACATAGATCGTCTGTTCGATGCGGATTTCGCCGTTGCGCAGTTCCTTCCAACTCTCGGTCTCGACCGTCGAGTGGTAGGGCAATTCCTGGTGCAGGCGCTCGAACAGTTTTTCGCGCGTGATCTCCGCCGCCAGTTGCCGCATCGGCGCGTCCGACATCTGGTCTTCCGGATAAAGCCAGGGCCCGAGCGGCATGCGTTCGGCCAGCCAGGTCTTGAGATCGGCAACGCCGTCGCCGGTCAGCGCCGAAATCATGAAGGTGGCTTCGAACTGGGCCTTGTCGTTGGCGCGCTTGGTCAGCGCCAGCAGCGTATCGCGCGGCACCACGATCGATCTTGTTGAGGATCAGGATCTTGCGGGTCTTCACCTCGGCCAGCCGCGTCAGCAGCTCCTCGGCCTCCTCGTCGACGCCTTTGCGCGCGTCGATCAAGACGGCGACCAGATCGGCCTCATGCGCGCCGCTCCAGGCGGTCGTCACCATGGCGCGGTCGAGCCGGCGCTTGGGCGCGAAGATGCCGGGCGTGTCGACGAAGATGAGTCTGCGACTTGTCCTCGAGCGCGATGCCGCGAATGAGCGCGCGCGTGGTCTGCACCTTGTGCGAGACGATGGTGACCTTGGAGCCGACCAGCGCGTTCAATAGCGTCGACTTGCCGGCATTGGGCGCGCCGATCAGCGCGACGAAGCCGCAGCGCGTCTCGGCGCCGGCCGGCGCGACCACCGCTTTGTTGTTGTCATCCGCCATCGAGCTTTATCCACCTTCACGCCGACGCTGGTCAGCATGGCCGCGGCCGCGGCCTGCTCGGCCGCCCGCTTGGACGAGCCGAGGCCTTCGGCCTGCGGATGGTCGGGCAAGACCACCGCCGACCTTGAACTTGGGATCGTGGTGCGGGCCGGTGCGCGCCAGTTCCTTGATAGGCCGGCGTCGGCAGGCCGCGCGCCTGCGCCCATTCCTGCAACATGGTCTTGGCGTCGCGCAACGGGCGCACGGTCTTGATCATGCGCTCCTTCCAGAACTTGGCGACGAGCTCATCGGCGGCGGCATAACCGCCATCGATAAACACCGCGCCGACCAGGCCTTCGCAGGCATCGGCCAGAATGGTGGTGCGCAGCCGGCCGCCGGCATGCGATTCCGAATTGCCGAGCCGCAGCGCCGGACCGAGATCCATCTCCTTGCCGACTTCGGCGCAGGTTTCCTTGCGCACCAGATCGGCCAGCCGCCGCGACAGTTCGCCTTCGTTCGCCTTCGGAAAGGCGCGATAGAGCATGTCCGACATCACCAGGCCGAGCACGTGATCGCCGAGAAACTCCAGCCGCTGGTAGCTCGAGACGCGGTTTTGCGGGCCGCCCGACAACGCCGAAATATGGGTCAGCGCGCGGTCGAGCAGCGCCTTATCGGCAAATTCATAGCCGATCCGCTCCTCGAGCGCGGCGCGTTCCTTGACCTTACGACTCATCGGACAATTGTGAACAGCCTGTTCCAGCGCACCGATACCGGCCAGCGCCAGAACTGCCAGGCCCGTTCGCCTTGATAGACCGAGAAGAAGATGAGCTGCGCCTTGCCGACAATATTCTCGAGCGGCACAAAGCCGACCTGGCTGAACCGGCTGTCGGTCGAGTTGTCGCGGTTGTCGCCCATCATGAAATAGTGGCCGGGCGGCACGGTGTAGACATGGGTGTTGTCGGCAAACCCATTGTCGACCAGATCGAGCGTGTAGAAGCTCTTGCCGTTCGGCAGCGTATCCTTCCAGCGCTTGACCGGCGGCGTCGTGGCCGCCCTCTTCGGTCTCGACGAAGTCCGGCGCACGCTCATGCTTGACCGCCACGCCGTTGATCAAACACGCCGTCTTTGACCTGGATCTTGTCGCCGGGCAGACCGATCACGCGCTTGATGTAATCGATCGAGGTATCGCGCGGCAGCCGGAACACCACGACGTCGCCGCGCTGCGGCAGCCAGGTCGCCGGGCAACCGCCCGGAAAACAATGGCGGCGACAAGGGCAGCGAGAAATGGCTGTAGCCGTAGGAATATTTCGACACGAACAGGTAATCGCCGACCAGCAGCGTCGCCTTCATCGAGCCGGAGGGAATATTGAACGGCTGAAACAGGAAAGTCCGGATCACCAGGGCGATGATCAACGCATGAAAGATGACGCGGACCGTCTCGCCGACGCCGCCTTCTTTCCGCTTGGTTCCGGATGTCACGCTCATCGCGCCTTTCGTCCTGACTGTCGCCAAAAATCGTCAAAACGCTGTGCGCCCCGGCGACCTTGTAGCGGCTGAGTCTGCGCCGCGCAATGAAGATCGCCAAAACCATTGTATAAGTCATTGGCGTCGTTACGTTTATCGTCTCAACCAGCGGTCCCGATCGAGCCCGCCGGGCACCGCCGGAGATGATGACAATGGCCTGGGCGGTCGGGCCTTCGTCGGTCAGCGACACATCGATCCGGGCTTCATGACCGGCGCGGCAGCATCGAATTGCAGCCGCGCCAGCGCGCCGCCGGTCAGCTTCATGGTCGGCCGCCCGCCCGGCAGATTGACGACGCCCATGTCGCGCCAGAACACGCCGGCGCGCAAGCCGGTGCCGAGCGCCTTGGAGCAGGCCTCCTTGGCGGCGAAACGCTTGGCATAGGTTTCGGCCATGTTGGCGCGGCGCTCGGCCTTGGCGCGTTCGGCGGCGGTGAAGATGCGGCCGAGAAAACGCTCGCCATGACGTTCGATGGTCTTGGCGATGCGGCGCGCGTCGCAGAGATCGGAGCCGAGACCGATAATCATGCTTTCTCCTGGCGCATGATCTGATCCGAAAACCGCTTGCCACACTTTTCGGGATCATGCGCCGACCTTGTCGCGCCCGCGGTCCATGGCCGCGCGCATGAATTTGATCGTCTCGCGCCAAGCCCGTCGAACACCGCCTCGCCGATCAGGAAGTGGCCGATATTGAGTTCGACGATCTGCGGCAGCGACGGCGATCTCTTCCGCGCTGGCGTAATCGAGGCCATGGCCGGCATGGACTTCCAGGCCGAGGCTCGCGGCCAGTCGCCGCGCCGGCCACGATCGCTTGCCATTCGCGACTCGGCGCTGCGTCCGTTGCCCTTCGCCAGCGCATCGCACCAGGCGCCGGTATGAATCTCGATCACGTCGCGTACCGAGCGCGGCCGCCGCTTCGATCTGCCTCGGCTGCGCGGCGATGAATAGTGAAACGCGGATACCGGCATGTTTGAGCGTGCGGACGAATGGCGCCAGGTGATTCTGCTGACCGGCGGCGTCGAGCCCGCCTTCGGTGGTGCGTTCGCTGCGCTTTTCCGGCACGATGCAGACACGCATGCGGCTTGGTCTTGAGCGCAATGGCCAGCATCTCGTCGGTCGCGGCCATTTCGAAATTGAGCGGCTTGTCGATTTCCGCTTTCAGCCGCGCGATGTCGTCGTCGCGGATATGGCGGCGGTCTTCGCGCAAATGCGCGGTGATGCCGTCGCAGCCGGCCGCAATCGCCAGCTTGGCGGCGCGCACCGGATCGGGAGCGCGCCGCCGCGCGCATTGCGGATGGTGGCGACGTGATCGATGTTGACGCCGAGACGCGAAGGGATGATTAGCCATTCACCCGCTCCACTTTCGCCACCGTCGGCTTGGCGCGCAACTGCGCGATGAATGTCGGTGAGATGCTTGAGGTCGTAGACCTCGAGATCGATCATCACGTCGGTGAAATCGGGCGCGCGCCGGGTCATGGCGGATATTGTCGATATTGCCGTCATGCTCGGCGATCACTTGCGCGATCTGCGCGAGAGAGCCGGGCTCGTTTGCCGACTGCACGGTGATGCGCGCCGGAAAACGGCGCGGCGTGCTTTCTTCCGAATCCCAGCGCACGTCGAGCCAGCGCTCCGGCTTGTCCTCGAAGTCGGCGAGCGCCGGCGACTGGATCGGATAGATCGTGATGCCCTCGCCCGGCGACACGATGCCGACAATGCGGTCGCCCGGCACCGCGCCGCCATCGGGCGCAAAGCGCACCGGCAGATCGCCATTGATGCCGCGGATCGGGATCGCCGGCCCGATGGCAGGCGGCGCCCGGCACCTTGAACTTGACCGACGTCAGCTTTTTCAAACCAAACCAGCCGCTTTCGGACTTCGGCTTCACCGCCATGGCGGCGGCGCGCTCTTCCTTGTAATCGGGATACATCGCGCGCGCGACGTCGGAGGCTTTCAATTCGCTGCGCCCGACCGCCGCCATCACCTCTTCCAGCGACGAGCGCGCCAGCCGCGGCAGCGCGCCGGTCAGTTTTTCGTCCGAATAGGCGATCTTGGCGCGCTGGCATAGGCGCTCGACAATGCTGCGGCCGAGGCCGGCATATTGCTCGCGCACCGCCATGCGCGTCGCGCGCCGGATCGCCGCGCGCGCCTTGCCGGTAACGACAATCGATTCCCAGGCCGCCGGCGGCGCTGGTTGCGCCTTCGAGGTGAGGATCTCGACTTCGTCGCCATTGCCGAGTTCGGAGGTGAGCGGCGCGATCTTGCCGTTGATCTTGCAGCCGATCGCGGTATTGCCGACGTCGGTATGAACCGCATAGGCAAAATCGATCGGCGTCGCCTTGCGCGGCAGCGCGATCAGCTTGCCCTTGGGCGAGAAACAGAACACCTGGTCGTGGAACAGTTCGAGCTTGGTGTGCTCGAGGAATTCTTCCGGGTTGGAGCCATCCGCCAGCAATTCGATCGTGCGGCGCAGCCAGGCGTAAGCCGACGACTCGCGCGACAGCAATTCGGTCGGCGAGCCGGCGCCGTCTTTATAGAGCGCATGCGCGGCGATGCCGTATTCGGCGATCTCATGCATCTCGACGGTGCGGATCTGCAATTCGACGCGCTGATTGCCCGGCCCGATCACCGTGGTGTGCAGCGAATGATATTCGTTGGCCTTCGGCGTCGAGATGTAATCCTTGAAACGCGCCGGCACCATCGGCCAGGTCGTGTGCACAATGCCGAGCGCCTGATAGCAATCGGCCGGCGAGTTCACGATGACGCGGAAACCGAAAATATCGGACAGCTGTTCGAAGCCGACCGACTTGCGCTCCATCTTGCGCCAGATCGAATAGGCGCGCTTGGCCCGGCCGGTGACGCGCGCCTCAATGCCGCGGTCGGCCAGCTTCTTGGTGAGTTGCTGCTCGATCTCGGAAATCAGTTGCTCGTTCTGCGCGGCGAGCGCATCGAGCCGCGCTCGTCACAACATGATAGGCTTCCGGATAAAGTTCGCGGAACGCCAGGTCGTCGAGCTCCTCGCGCATTTCATGCATGCCCATGCGGCCGGCAAGCGGCGCATAGATTTCCAGCGTCTCTTCGGCCGTGCGGCGGCGCGCGCCGGTCGGCATGTATTCGAGCGTGCGCATGTTGTGCAGACGGTCGGCGAGCTTGACCAACAGCACGCGCACGTCGTCGGCGATCGCCAGCAACAGCTTGCGCAGGTTTTCCGCCTGCTTGGCTTCCTTGGTGACCAGATCGAGCTTCTTCAGCTTGGTCAGGCCCTCGACCAGCACGCCGATGTCGGGCCCGAACAACGAGTCGATTTCGGCGCGGGTGGCTGCGGTATCCTCGATGGTGTCGTGCAGGAGCGCGGCCGCGATGGTCGAATCGTCGAGCTTGAGGTCGGTCAGGATCGCCGCGACTTCGATCGGGTGGGAAAAATAAGGATCGCCCGAGGCGCGCCGCTGGTCGCCATGCGCCTTCATGGCGTAGACATAGGCGCGGTTGAGCAGCGGCTCGTTGGTGTTCGGGTTATAGGCGCGCACCCGCTCGATCAGGTCGTATTGCCGCATCATCTGCGGCTTGCGCGACGGCTCGGCCTTGTCGGCGACTGCCGGCGTGCCGGTGCCGCCGGCGGCGCATGCGGTCGCCCGGGTCGGGGCCTGCTTTTGCATGCGCGGTAGATCGGGTCGCGTGCGCATCATGCGGTTAAGCCTTGTCGATCAACCCGCGATCGGAATCGGCGCCGAAACGGCGCCGGACTCATCAGGTTCCATCTAGATATCACGTCAATTCATTGTAACTGCAAGGCATTGCAGGCTGCTTACTGCTTAATAAAAAGGCCCGGCGCGAGGCCGGGCCTTTATATAAAACTTGATGGCAAAGGTCGCGAAGCCGAAGCGCGGCCTATTCGCCGTCGTCTTCCGGCACTTCTTCCGGCGGCGCCAGGCCTTCCAGGCCCTTGAGCAGCTCTTCCTCGGTCATACGGTCGGAGGTCACCACCTCGGCATCGTCGGAATGACCCCGCCGGAGCCGATCAGCGGAATTTCGGGCTCCGGCTCGTCGACTTCGACATACTTCTGCAGGGAGTGGATCAGGTCTTCCTTCAGATCGCCCGGCGACACGGTGGTTTCCGCGATTTCGCGCAGCGATACGACAGGATTTTTGTCGTTATCGCGGTCGACGGTAATCTGCGACCCCGACGAAATCATGCGCGCCCGATGGCTCGCCAGCAGCACGAGGTCGAAGCGGTTTTCAACCTTGTCGATGCAATCTTCTACGGTGACACGGGCCATCGGCTCGTCACTCCTTCAGGTGGAACTATGTCGTTGAGAACGACCGCTACCTATCCCCTATGGCGCAGAATTTCAAGCATTTTTGTCTTGGTTTAGCCGCAACCCTCTGTTAGCGAAAAGCCAATAACCGCGAACCAGGCCTCCCGGACGGGATTTTACCGGCAATGGCGTGATTTGCGCGGGGTGGCGACTGGATTGACCGAAGGTGCCATTGAGGCTCGAAACAACCATCGGACCGACCTAGACCCGGAGCCTTGCTGCGTGTCCCGCCTTCTCGCGCGCGGGACCAGCGCGGGATTCGGGAATTAAGCAAGATCCTGCGAGATTTATGAGAGAAAAACCATGACCGTGCCTGGCGAAAAAATCGCATTATTTATTGACGGCGCCAACCTTTACGCGACTGCCAAATCCCTCGGCTTCGACATCGATTACAAGAAGCTGCTGGGCGAGTTCCAGTCGCGCGGCTATTTGCTGCGGGCGTTTTATTACACCGCCGTGATCGAGGATCAGGAATACTCCTCGATCCGCCCGCTGATCGACTGGCTCGACTACAACGGCTACGCGGTCGTCACCAAGGCGACCAAGGAATTCGTCGACCAGACCGGCCGCCGCAAGGTCAAGGGCAATATGGATATCGAACTCGCCGTCGATGCGATGGAAATCGCCGGCACGATCGATCACATGGTGCTGTTCTCCGGCGACGGCGATTTCCGCTCGCTGGTCGAAGCCGTGCAGCGCAAGGGCGTGCGCGTGACCGTGATCTCGACCGTCACCACCCAGCCGCCGATGGTCGCCGACGAACTGCGCCGCCAGGCCGACGTGTTCACCGACATCATCACGCTGCGCAACAAGATCGGCCGCGACCCGTCCGAACGGCCGCAGCGCGGGCCGCGCGACGCCGGCGATCCCGGCCAGCATCCGGCCTTCCTGCAGCGCCCGCCGGTGCCGCAGCGTGCCGGCGCCGCGGTCGAAGACGACGACGAGTTCGACGACTAAGCGCGCGCCATGGCGAAAGCCGCGGCTAAATCTGGCCCCGCCCTATCCAGCCAAGCCGAAGGACCCGGCCGCGACTGCCCGCGCTGCCCGCGGCTGGTCGCCTATCGTCAGGCCTGCCGCGCCAAACAGCCGGAGTGGTTCAACGCGCCCGTGCCCTCTTTTGGTCCGGTCGATGCACGGCTTTTGGTCGTCGGTCTGGCGCCCGGCGTGCAAGGCGCCAACCGCACCGGCCGGCCCTTTACCGGCGACTATGCCGGCGTGCTGCTGTACCAGACACTCACCGACTACGGCTTTGCCAACGGCAAATTCGATGCCCGCATCGATGACGGCCTGGTGCTGACCGACTGCCGCATCACCAACGCGGTGCGCTGCGTGCCGCCGGAAAACAAGCCGACGCCGGCCGAGATCAACACCTGCCGCGATTTTCTCAAACCGACCATCGCCGGGATGCCGAAGCTGCGCGCCATCGTCGCGCTCGGCGGCATCGCCCATGCCAGCATCCTGACCGCCTTCGGCGCCAAGAAGTCGGCGATGCCGTTCAAGCACGCCGGCCGCTATGAATTGACCGGCTTGAGCCGCCAACGGCGTCGCGTTGTTTTCGAGCTATCACTGCTCGCGCTACAACACCAACACCCGGCGCCTAACGCCTGAGATGTTCCGCGATGTGTTTTCCGCGGTTCGTGATTATTTGTCCGCTTGAAGCCAGCCGACGACCTCTGCCGCGCTCTTGTCGGGCGGGAACACCGGATAGAAGACTTTCACGATCACGCCGTCGTCGATCACCCACGTCATGCGCTTCAGCAACCTCATGCCGGAGGTGACAAACGTCGGCAGCTTGAGCGCGTCGGTCAGCGCAAATTTGTCGTCCGACAAAATGGCGAACGGCAGATGCAGGCGCGCCACCGCTTCCTGCTGATAGGCGGTGTCCTGCGTCGACAGCCCGAACAATTGGGCCACACCGAGCCGCTTGAGTTCGCCGAAATGATCGCGGAACGAACAGGACTGCGGCGTGCAGCCGCGTGCGCCCGGGATGTCGTTCCAGCCGTCCGGCAGGTCGACGCCCGGCACGCCGGTGCGCGGATAGATGTAAACCACCGTGCGGCCGTTGAGCGCCGACAGATTGACCTGCACGCCGTCGGTCGCCGGCAGCGCGATGTCCGGCAGGCGCATTCCGGTGAGGTGTCTGGCGCCGCCGTCGTCCTGCGGCACCGGAAGCTCCGGCGGCAGGACATTCGGATTATGCGTGCCGGGCCCTTCGCTCATTGGCTGACTAGGCGACGTCGGAAATGAGCATTGTGAGCCCACCGGTGGCGAAATTTGCGAGATCGCCGGCCGTTGCCGCGCCTTCGGGCGTGCCCATCACGCTTTTCAAATGATCGAGGTCATCGAAATAAAGCTCGGCCATCCGATAGAAAGCCGGCGCGCTGCCGTCCGGCGTGCCGACGACCTTTGACAATTCAATTTTCCGCACGCCCTGCATCTTGGCCGCAATCGGCAAATGGGTTTCGGCATAGTACTTTTCGAAGGCGTCGGCGCTTTTCGGCTGGCCATACAAGACGGTCAATTTCACCATCGTCGTCCTCCCGGGTGTATTCGCCCCTACTTTTGAACTCGCCGTTATTTTATTGCGATTTCAGTCTAACCGTTTTTAGCGACATACGACATGAATTCCATCAGCGAGCCATCGGGGTCGCGGAAGTACACGGACGTGCCCGCCCCCTTGGCGCCGAAGCGCGGCACCGGCCCAAGCTCGACCGCCACGCCATTGGCCTTGAGATGATCGATCGCGCCGTCGATCGGCCCAGCCCATTCGAAGCACAGGTCGGAATTGCCCGGCTGCACTGGCAACCGCGCCACCGGCGCCGCGTTGACGCCCGGCCCGTGAACATTGAGCTGCTTGTCGCCGAAGCGATAGATAAAGCCGGCCGGCCGCGTCACCAGTTCGGCGCCCATCACCTGCGTGTAGAACGCGTTCGAGCGCTCCCAGTCCGAGACATGAATGACGCAGTGGTCGAGTGTGGCCGGCACCGTCATTTGAGCCCTCGTTCTAGCCTTCGTTGGCAATGCCCAATTTGCGGCCGACCCGGGCGGCCACCGCGCGCCGGGCCTCGTTCAGCGTGGTCAGCTTGGTCTTGAGCGCCGCCAATGTTTCCGGCTTGGCCGTCTTCGGCGAGCCGGAGTTGAACGGCGGCGCCGGGTCGTACTCAATCTGCAGCTGGATCTCGCGCGCCACCGCTTCGCCTTCGAGAATGGCGGCCAGCGACAGCGCAAAGTCGATGCCGGAGGCGACGCCCGCGCCGGTCACGACATTGCCGTCGACCACCACCCGTTCGCTGATCGGGATAGCGCCGAGCGCCTTCAAGTGCTCGAGCGCCGCCCAATGGCAGGTGGCGCGTTTGCCCGCCAAAAGGCCGGCCGCCGCCAGCACCAGCGAGCCGGTGCAGACCGAGGTGACGAATTTCGCGCCCGCCGCCTGGCGGCGCAGAAACGACAGCGCCGCCTCGTCTTCCATCAGGTCCTGCTGACCCGGCCCGCCCGGCACCATGACGACGTCGAGCGGCGGACAGGTGTCATACGTGACTGTCGGCACGATCTGCATGCCGCGGTCGGTGGTGACGGGATCGAGCGTGGCAGCGACCAGGTCCACTTTGGTGTTTGGCAGCCGCGCCAGCACCTCGTAAGGCCCGGTCATGTCGAGCTGGGTCAGGCGCGGAAAGATCAACATGCCGATGCGGCGTTCCACCATAATCGTCGTCTTTCCAACAATTGTTCGGCAGCGAGAAAACTAGCTGCTCGACTCCATTCGGAAAATATCTATCCCGCAATCTCGCTCAGCCGGCCAATGATTACATTTCATCGCAATGACAAAAGCCCGTGATGAGTTCGGGACCGGGGATCAGCCCTTCTCGCGCATCAGCCGGCCACGTTCACGCTCCCAGGAGCGCTTCTTCTCGGTATCGCGCTTGTCGTGCAGCTTCTTGCCTTTGGCCAACGCGATCTCGATCTTGGCGCGGCCCTGCTCGTTAAAATAGATCTTGAGCGGCACCAGCGTCATACCCTCACGGTCGACCGCACCGGCCAGCTTGTTGATCTGGTTCTGATGCAACAGCAATTTGCGCGGCCGCTTCGGCATATGGTTGTAACGATGCGCCTGGAGATATTCCGGGATATTGGAATTGATCAGCCAGATCTCGCCATCCTTGGCGTCGGCGTAAGATTCGGCGATCGTCGCCTTGCCCTTGCGCAGCGACTTGACCTCGCTGCCGGTCAGCACAATGCCGGCCTCGAAGACCTCTCCGATTTCGTAATTGAACCGTGCCTTGCGGTTTTCAGCAACCGGCCGGGCACGGGGGTCTTTATTCGGGGCCATATTTTCCGGTCAGCCTTTTTGGGACGGCGCGCGACGCCGCGACGCAACCCGCCGCAGCCTGTTCACCAGACATATCTAGCGACGCAGCGGCATACCGCAACGCCCAGGCGGATCGCCTTTAGGATTTGGCTTTCAGAATGTCCCGGATCTCCTCGAGTAGGACTTCCTGCTTCGGCGGCGCGGGCGGCGGCGCCGCTTCGGCTTCCTTCCGGGTCAGTCTGTTGATGGCGCGGATCGTGAGGAAGAGGACAAAAGCGATGATGACGAAGTTGATTACGATCGTTAGAAAACTGCCGTAAGCCAATACAGCGCCTTGTTTTTTCGCTTCAATCAAGGTCGTCGCCGTGACCTTGGCCGAGAGCGGGATAAAGTAGTTTGAGAAGTCCAGCCCGCCGGTCACCGCGCCGATCACCGGCATGATCACGTCGCCGACCAGCGAATTGACAATGGCGCCGAAGGCCACGCCGATGATCACGCCGACGGCGAGGTCGACGACATTGCCGCGCAGCGCGAATTTCTTGAACTCTTCAAGCATGTCGTAAGCCCCCTATTCCGTCCGATCCGGCGCTAGTTGATCAGCCCGGCGTGCACCATGGCGTCGCGGATCACCTTGCCCGTGGGCGGCGTCACCTTCATCAACGGCAACCGCACCTCTTCCGTGCCGCGCCCCAACAGCGCAAGGCCATGCTTGGCGCCGGCCAAACCAGGCTCCTTGAAGATGGCGTCGTGCAGCGGCGTCAGCCGATCCTGAATCTTCAGCGCATCGGCATAGTCACCCTTGAACACGGCGCTCATCAGATCGGCACACAGCTTCGGCGCCACATTGGCGACGACCGAAATACAGCCATGACCACCGGCGGCCATGTAGGCCAGCGCGGTCATGTCCTCGCCGGAGAGCTGGAGGAAATCCGGGCCCATGGCATGGCGCTGCTGCGACACGCGCGCCAGATTGGCCGTGGCGTCCTTGACCCCGGCGATGTTCTTCAGCTCGGACAGCCGCGTCATCGTCTCGACCGACATATCCACCACCGAACGCGGCGGGATGTTGTAGATGATGATCGGAATGCCGATCGCGTCGTTGATCGCCTTGAAGTGCTGATACATGCCTTCCTGCGTCGGCTTGTTGTAATACGGCGTCACGACCAGCACGGCGTCGGCACCGGCCTTATCGGCGTGCTTGCGCCAGTTCGATCGCCTCGGTAGTCGAGTTCGAACCGGCGCCGGCGATCACCGGCACGCGGCCCTTGGCCTGGTCGATGCACCATTCGACGACGTGCTTGTGCTCGTCATGGCTCAGAGTCGGGCTCTCGCCGGTGGTGCCGACCGGCACCAGGCCGTTGGTGCCTTCGGCGATTTGCCAATCGACCAGGTCGCGAAACGCCTTTTCGTCGACCGCGCCGTTTTTGAACGGCGTGACGAGCGCCGTGAAGGAGCCTCGAAAGCTCGTCTTGGCAGCGTCTTGGTGGCGGCGGTCGTGGTCGTCATGGCAGTTTTCTCCGTCCCGGCATCCGGCGATAAACCCCATTGTTATCGGGTCGTTGGCACCGATGAAAGCCCCCAAAAGCCGTCGGGCGCAGCGGGCGCCGCCCGGTAACCAAGTCGGCCGAAATCGGCCCGGTCCGGCCGTTCGGCCAAGCTTTTGCCGCCGTCGCGACCTAGAGTCGCTGCAGGCCCGAAAGGTATCCTTGGCTCACCGAAAAGCGCCAATGCGGGCTATGTTAGGGCCTGGCGTATTGAGTCGGGCGCCGGGAACTTTGGGCCCAAATGGCCGCCGCACGTCGCTGGCAATTCACGCACACAAATCAGGGGCACATGAGGGCAAGGGCTGCAATGAACGCGTCACGTCGACCAGCAGCGGCGTTCTGGAGTGCGGTTTGCGCGATCTGCCGCCAACCGGCGCGCGTTGTCGTGACGGCGGGCGTCGTGGCGGGCTTGGCGCTGGTATTGGCCGCTGCCGGCGCAAAGGCCGCCGGCAACGTTCCCTTGCCGCAGCCGCGCCCCGGCCATTCTGGCCTTTGGCCTGCCGCAAAGCGCCTCGCCGCGCCTGCCCCGCTACGCCCCGGTGCCCAAGCACCGTCCACCGGTCGAACAGCACGGCCTGGAAGCCTATGCCCAGGCCAGCGTCGGCTTGCGCGGCGCGCTGTTTGCCAGCCGCGCCGGCCTTCAAGCCGCTGGCCCGGCCAGTCGCCGGTCCCTTCGCCATCGCGCCGACCACCTCAACCTCGGACGCCGATTTGGCCGCGCTCAAGCGCGTCGATCGATGCCGCCCAAAAGGGCAAGGATGGCGACGCCGACGCCGCTGAAAGGACCATCGCCGATCCGGTCGCCCGCAAGCTGGCCGAATGGATGATCCTGCGCAGCTACAACACCCAGCCGAACTTCCAGCGCTACGCCGATTTCATCAAGGATAACCCGGACTGGCCGCATGTACCGTTGTTTACGCCGCCGCGCCGAGAACACGCTGTGGAACGACAATGTCGACGACGCCACCGTGCGCGCCTTCTTCGCACATCGATAAGCCGATCCACCGCCAAAGGCCGCTATGCGCTGGCGCGCGCGCTGCTGGCGAAAGGCGACCGTGCCGGCGCCCAGGCGCTGGTCCAGCATGCCTGGCGCTATCAGGACGCTGCGGAAGCCGTCGAGAAAAGCCGTGCTCGAACAGTTCGGCAGCCTGCTGACCAAGGCCGACCACAAGATCCGCATGGACCAGCGTTTCTATGACGACGACAGCGAAGCCGGCATGCGCGCCGCCGCACCGTCTCGGCGGCCACGACCTGGCGATCGCCAAGGCCTGGACGGCGGTGATCAAGAACGAACGCAACGCCAAGGCGTTGCTCGACGCTGTGCCGGCGGCCGCGCGCCACGACGCCGGCTATATTTTCGCGCGCGCGCAGTGGCTGCGCCGCCACGACAAGATCGGAGGAAGCCGCACAGCTGCATGCTTGCCGCCCCGAAAAGCGCCGCTGCCTTGGTCGACGTCAATCAATGGTGGCAGGAGCGGCGCATCCTGATCCGCGATCTGCTCGACAAGAACGACGCCCAGACCGCCTACCGGCTGGCGCGCGAGGCCGCCACCCCGACGCAGGGCAACTATCGCGTCGACAAGCATTTCACCGCCGGCTGGATCGCGCTGCGCTTTCTGCACGATCCCAAGACCGCCGCCGCCCATTTCGCGCTGATCAATCCCGGCACCAACAATCCGCATGCGCTTGTCGCGCGGCGGCTATTGGCAGGGCCGCGCCGCCGACGCCATGGGTCAGCATGCGCAGGCCAAGAAGTTTTACCGCCAAGCCGCCGCAGCACACCGCCACTTATTATGGCCAATTGGCGCGCGGCCGACTGGGGCTGTAAGAATCTCGGCCTGATCGGTCCTCCGTCTTTCACCGCGCAAGAGCGCAAGGTGCTCGGCAATCTTGAGGTGGTGCGCGCGGCCGAAGCTTCTCTATGCCATCGACGAGCGCGACATGTTGGCGTCAATCTACGCCGAACTGGGCGCCAGCAGCCGCGACATTGCCGGCATGGCGATGCTCGCCGAAGTCGCCGGCAAGAATGACGATCCGCGCGCGATGCTGCTGCTCGGCAGCGGCGGCCTTGGGCGCGGACTGCCGCTCGATTACTACGCCTATCCGACCTACGGCCTGCCCGACTACAAGCCGATCACCATCCGGTTGAGCGGGCGCTGGTCTATTCGATCGCCCGACAGGAAAGCCACTTCAATCAGCAGGTCGTCTCGCCGGCGCACGCTTATGGCTTCATGCAGGTGACGCCGGTCGCCGCCAAGGACACTGCCCGACGATTCAAGGCGCCCTATAGCCAGTCCCGCCTGCGCAGCGACCCGGTCTACAATATGCAGATGGGCGCGGCCGAATTGTCGATGCTGCTGCGAACCTATAACGGCTCCTACATCATGACCTTTGCCGGCTACAACGCCGGCCGCGGCCGGGTGCGGCAATGGGTCAAGGCCTACGGCGATCCGCGCGATCCCAAGGTCGATCCAGTCGATTGGGCCGAGCGCATTCCGCTGTCCGAGACGCGCAATTACGTCCAGCGGATCATGGAAAACCTGCAGGTCTATCGCGCCCGCTTCGGCGGCAGCAGCAAGCTGATGATCGAGGCCGATATCCGGCGCGGCGAATTGAAATAACCGGCGCGATCGGTCACGCTGGGCCATCATGACCGAAAGCCCCGCCGACCGACCATCCCACCTCCGTCTTCGTCTCCGCGCCCGACGGGCTCAAGCTGCACGTCCGCTGCTACGGCAGGCGCAGCGCGCCGGCGCTGCCGGTCGTCTGCCTGCCGGGGCTGGCGCGCACCGCCGGCGATTTCGAAACCCTCGCCACCGCGCTGGCGCAAGATGCCAACGACGCCGCGCCGGGTCATCGCACTCGACTATCGCGGCCGCGGCCAATCGGACTACGACCGCGATCCAGCGAATTATTCGTTCCAGGTCGAGCTTGCCGACGTGCTGGCGGTGCTGACCGCGCTCGATTGCCAGCCGGCGGTGATTGTCGGCACCTCGCGCGGCGGCATTCTCGCCATGCTGATGGCCGCTGTGCGGCCGAGTGCCATTGCCGGCGTCGTGCTCAACGATATCGGTCCGGTGATCGAGCCCAAGGGTCTGATGCGGATCAAGGGCTATGTCGGCAAACTGCCGCAACCGCGCAGCTACGGCGAAGCCGCGGAGATTCTGCGCCGGCTGTTCGATGCGCAATTTCCCAAATTGACGGCCGAGGATTGGCTCGCCAGCGCGCACCGCACCTTCAAGGAGGTCGACGGCAAGCTGGTGACGGATTACGACCCCGCGCTCGCCAAGACGATGGAAGGCGTCGATTTCGAAAAGCCGCTTGCCGCCGCTGTGGCCGCAATTCGATGCGCTCACAAATGTTCCGGTGATGGTGATCCGCGGCGCCAATTCCGACCTGTTGTCGCAAGCCACCGTCGACGCGATGCGGGCGCGGCGCGCCACGCTCGACACACTCGAGGTGCCCGACCAGGGCCATGCGCCGCTGCTGGTGGAAGCCGATGTGATCGCGCGCATCGCGGAATTCGTCGCGCGCTGCGAAACGGCGGATGCGCATTAGCCACCGCCCAAACGCGGCCTCGCACTAGCGACGGCGGCCCGTTTCCGACCACGGCCTGTTTTCTTGGGCCAGCCATAAAAAAGAACCCCCGGCAGTTTCCTGCCGGGGGTCTTTAGCGTTAGGCAATAATCAGACGATTACGGCCAGAAGTTACGCTGCGCGCGGAACATGCCCGACCCCCAGCTCTTGTCGACCGTAATTCGCGGTGGTGTCGTAAGCGGTGTTGAGGTTGTTGTACATCACTTCGACGCTCAGATCGAGGTTCTTGACCGGCGTCCAAACCGTGCGCGAACCAATCTGCCAGTGTACGACCAGTCCGAGACCACCGGTCTTGCCGAACCAGCAATGGCTGTGCTGGCAGTCGCTGCCGTAGTTGACACTTGGCCGTACGCACCGTACAGCGACGTCTTCCACGCCGGCGTTCCAGTGATGCTCGTAGCCGCCGGTCACACTCCAGCTCGGTCAGTCACGGCTCGAGCCGCATCGTGACATAGACCGCATCGTAACAGCGGACCGACATGAAATGGTGTTGCCACCCTTCGTGGTCAGAGTGAAGCCGTTCCGTAGGTCCGCAGCGACGTAGCCAGTCGCGCCCTTGGCGTAGGTAAACTGGGCGATGATGTTGTCGCCATGGCCGAGCATCGGCAGGTTGAACTTCAAGCCGGCGCCGACCGCATAGCCCGAGCTTGTCGATCAGACGCGGTGCCAACGGTACCGCTCGAGCCGGCATTGACCTCGTGCAAGGCGCCCATGACCTGAGCCTGAACCCCAAGCCTGGTCGACGCGCAAGTTGCCGACGAAGTCCGGGATGTGATCTGGCCGCCATAACTGCCAACGTCGCCGGTGCATCGACGTAGTACGATGAGCGTTCGGCGTCTTCAGATCGCGATCGAGGCCGACAGACCGTTGCCGAGCTGCGCGGTGTAGGCCGAACACCTGGACACCGCCGCCGCCGATGGTCGAACCCCAGAAGTTGGTCTGGTTCGAATAGCCGCAAGCCGTCGAAGTCGAAGAACGACGCCGTCTTACCGAGCGGTGAAGCCGGCGAGCTGGATGAAGGCCGCGATGCGCCCAAACGGGTATAGGCGTCGAACCGGTACCGCCGGGTTGCCGACCGCCGTATGCCGCCGCTTGAGCCGCTGTTCGTCGAGGTCGGCGCAATACGAAGTACGAGCGCAGGGTGCCGTACTCGGTCTGCGAACGGGTGTCGAAGCCGTGATGCCAGCGCGGGTACGCCAGTGTATGGTCGTTGTCGTGCGACGAGCGTCGAGGTCGTTCCGCGCACATCGGCGAGAACGAACCGCCGGCATTGATAGTTGACTTCGGCACGCACGAAGCCGCCGACCTTGATGCAGGTATCGGTGCCCGGGATGTAATAGAAACCCGCACCGTACAAGCTACAAATCTTCACGTACTGGACCGGCTTGGCCTTAACGGGAAGATCGGCAGCCTGGGCCCCAGTCATCGCAACGAGACCCGCTGCGGTGCCGAGGATAAGGCTTTTCACCATCTTCATCTTGAACCTCCAAAGTATTGTTTGTCGTGAGAGGGTTCCGTATCCGTCCAGTGCGACAGCACCGATGGAACTTCCCCTTGACTCCCCGCTACCCGAGAAACTTTTTGCACCGTTGGTACAATCGGTCGACCCGAACAGCGCGACACGGGGATGCCCCCCTCCGTCGCAAGATGGACATTAGCGAAAGACCCTTGCCAAGCAACGAAGAAGCACCCCGCCCACAGCCTTAAGGGTCGCTTTTCGACCGAGTGTTGCGCAAAAAACACGCAGTCGAAACCGACCATAAACTATACCTAAATACCGCCTCCATGAGCGGCTCAATTCAGATATTTGTTCGTTTTATCAATAGGTTGAGCTAAAATTAAATAATTGACGGCGGCCCTGCTTGCCGCACCACAAGATGGATTTGCCGGTCCGACCCGGGGTTCTCGGCCGGTTTCCCGGCTGTGAACCGACCAGAAAGGCAAGAATCGCCCACTTCGAAGGCACTTTGCCGAAATAACCCCTATTTTGTGACCTATCTGGCGCAAAGCAGGCGCCACGGGCGGTTCAAACCGGGCTCGCCGAGCCGATGCCTTTGCCGCCAATTCTGTGATGGTGAACCGGATTCGGCCCCCAACGATTCGGCAGGGCCGCTCGGCCGACCAATGACCGGCTTCCAAACCGCTGATGCCAATGACAGGAAAACGCCCCGGCGGCGTCCGGCAAAACCGGGTCAGCCATCATTGGTTCGGTCTGCATTACATAGAGGGTTCGAAGGGTTTCAGCCGGAAAGGCTGGCGGAGACGGAGGGATTCGAACCCTCGATACGCCTTTGGAGCGTATAACGGTTTAGCAAACCGCCGCCTTCAGCCACTCGGCCACGTCTCCGCGTGCGGCAAGGCTTATAGTTTCGTCATTTCGCCGTCAAACGGCAGATGCAAACCCAGCGAATTCAACATATCTGAAGGCCCTGCCCGCGCCTTTCGATATGACGGCGGCACAGTCAACATCTTGCGACCGCAATTTAGGTCGCTTTTGCGTCCAATCTGGGCCGGCCTGCGCCGTCGCCTGCGCTGTTCGTCCAATTCGTCGGACCTAGCAATGAGAAAGAAATAGGAGTTGGCCATGCCGAAACCGATCGCCGAGCCGATTGCCACCGATTCGCCGAACGTTATGGCGTTTAGCGCAATCATGCTGGGTGCGCTGTCGCTCGGCGCCTTGCTCGCATCACCCCCGCCGGCACGCGCCGAGATCGAATATCCGTGGTGCGCGGAATATCCCAGCGGACAGGAGGGTAGCGGCGGCGTCAATTGCGGCTTCGTCACCCTGGCCCAATGCCGGGCTACCATCAGCGGGATCGGCGGCAATTGCTACGAAAACCCGGCTTATCCCGCCGCCCCGCCGCATCGGCCCAAAACCCGTAAACGGCGCTAGCCCACGTCGGACACCGGCCGGCGTCCGCATAAAGCCCGTATCACCCGTGGTCCGCGTTTCAGGCCGCGGCGCGAATGGTCTCGACCGGTGCCGGCGCCTGCGGATGGCTCTTGAGCCAGTCGCGGGCGGCGCGCTGGGCACAACCGATCTCGGCGTCCGCCATCTGCTCGGCGATTTCGCGCCGCGACTGGGCCGCTTCGCGATGGCCGCGCATCGCCGCGATGTTGAACCACTTGTGCGCTTCGACCAGATCGACCGCGACACCCGCGCCCGACGAATAGATCAGGCCGAGGCCGAAGCAGTCGTCGGCATTTTCCGGCTCCTTGGCGCAATCGACGACCGGCACGTCAGCGCCCGCCTCGACCGCCGCGATGTCCAAAGCGGCCATATCGAAATCGATGGTCTCGCAAGTGGCCGTATCGAAACTCGTCATCTCGATGTTCGCCATGACTGGCTCCCCTTATTTTCCCCGGCCCCTCCATCCCCTGGATCGGCCGTTCGCGTCCCTGTTGCCCGGCCGGGCTTCCTGCCCTTGCCGCGTGCAACGATCTTCGGGAGAAAATTTGAATGACAGTTTAAGTATCGAAGTGAATCGACCATGAACGATGGCCGGCCCTCCGGTTGGCGGTTTCGCCGAAAAGCCAATCAAATATGGGTTATGTGCGGGTTTTGTCGGCGATTGTTACAAATCGCTAACCGAGTTGATTGAGCTTGGGCTAACCAATTCCCGTTATGACGCTTATGTGACGCAGAGTAGTCCGGCGCGACGGCCGCGCCGGGACAGACAAATGGACGGGACTATGAAATTTCTATCGGGTGGCGTGATGGCCGCTGTAATCGCTCTGACGCTGTGGTCAGTGGCACAGGCCGCGGTACCGGCAGAGGGCACATGGCTGTCGGCCGATGGCGGCACCAAAGTTCGCATCGTCAACTGCGGCGGCAAGCTGTGCGGAAAGGTGGTATGGTTGAACGAACCCAACGACCCCGACACCGGCAAGCCAAAAACCGACGCGAGAAATCCGAACCAGGCCAAGCGTTCGCGTCCCCTGCTCGGCGTGCAAGTCGTGCAAGGGATGGCGCCCGACGGCGCCAACAAATGGTCGGGCGAGATTTACAATGCCGATGATGGCAAGACTTACCAGGCGCACGTCTACCTGGTCAGCAACACCGCGATGAAGGTGCAAGGCTGCGTGCTCGGCTTCCTGTGCAAGAGCCAAACCTGGACCCGCGCCGACTGAGCGGTCGCCGGCCGGTCATGCAGTCGACATCCCACGCGCGTCGCCAAAACTTCTGAGCAAGACTCCCCAGCAAGAACGTCGCCTCTCGCACGACCACAAGCACGTGCGAGGGCCCGTTTGCTGCGCAGGGCAAGCGCGCCGCGCGCTGGCGTCTAGCGCGCGCGCTGGCCGAACAACACCGCTTGCACCTTCGGGTCCTTCATGTCGACGTTTTGCCGCAGCGCAAGGCCGAGCGCCAAGCCGCGTTGCACGGCGGGCCGCGCCTTCATGGCGGCGAGCCAGCGCTTGAGGTGGGGAAACTGTTCGATGTCCTGACCCTGGCGTTGCCAGCCATTGACCCAGCCGACCAGCGCCATATCGGCGATCGAATACTTGCCGGCGATGAACGGACGGTCTGCCAGCCGCTTGTTCATCACACCATAGAGTCGGTTGACCTCGTCAACGTAGCGGGCAATCGCATAATGCAAAGTTTCGCGCGCATAGTTCTTGAAGTGATGGACCTGGCCGGCCATCGGCCCGACGCCGCTCATCTGCCAGAACAACCATTGGTCGACTTCGACCCGGCCGCGCTCATCTTTCGGATAGAACTTGCCGGTCTTGCGCCCGAGATATTGCAGGATCGCGCCCGACTCGAAGATCGAAATCGGCCGCCCGCCCGGCCCCGAAGGATCGACGATCGCCGGCATACGATTGTTCGGCGCGATCTTGAGGAAGTCGGGGTTGAACTGCTCGCCCTTTGAAATGTTCACCGGGATCAGATTGTAGGGCAGCTTGCACTCTTCCAGCATGATCGAGATCTTGAAGCCGTTCGGCGTCGGCCAGTAGTAAAGGTCGATCGGCTTCGGTCCCTTTGCCGGTTTGGCGCCTTTCGCTGGCCTAGCCGCTTTGGCTTTGGCGCTGCTCTTGGCGGACTTCCTGACAGTCTTGTTGACTGACTTGGCTTTGGTCTTGGCTCTGCCCTTCGCGACCCGCTTTGCCGTCGCACGCGCCATTTGGTTGCTCCAGTGCCCATTTGCTTCGGAAAGTCGCCGCGCGAACTATGCCCGGGCCGGGGAAAACCGCAACAGCACGCGATTTGCAGCCGCAGTCGCCATGCACGGAAACCGTGTGGCCGAACTGGACTGGCACAACCCAAGATCGATATTGTGCCTCCATGGGTTGTGAGCCGGTGCAATGACGCGTCGGCCCGAGTCGCCAACAGGACAACCGACGCAAAGAAGAAAGATGTCGAAAATTTTGTACGCCACGATCTTGGCGGCCGGCCTGGCCTTGGCGCCGATGCCGGCGCTCACACATGGCGCGGCCGCACAGACCGCGGCGGTCGCCGCCACCAAGGTCAAAGCCAAACCCAAACGGCCGCCCACCCCGGGCCAGATTGCCGCGCGCGATCGCCAGAAGAAGTGCGGCGCCGAATGGCGAGCCGCCAAGGCCGCCGGCAAGATCAAGACGGAAATGAAGTGGCCGCAATATTGGAGCGCCTGCAACAGGCGTCTCAGGAGCGGCGGCTGATCGAGCCGCGCAACCGGGCGGCAGGGATCAAGATCGGCTTTGCGCTGTCATTTCGTCAGACGGCCTGAAATCCCCGCGTCGCGGTCTGCTGCGCCAATGCCGGCCGCGCTCATCTGGTTCACTTGGCCGCCGGCCTTCTCAATCGCGAGCGGCCGGATCATCGACTTTTAGGACACCACAAAATCCGAGGGCGTCGGCGAGACCGAAATCTCGCCGACGCCCTCTGATGTCATCGGAACCGGGGCGTCGCTAAGCAATCGCTTGCGCTCTCACCCATAACGCACACCGGCCCCCTATGACTCAACCCTCGACCGCTAAGAGCCGAAGATCGAAGACAGACCTACAGCTTCTTCTTGCGCTTCTTCGCTGCGGTCTTCTTCTTCGCTACGGTCTTCTTCGCCTTGGTCTTCTTCTTAGCGGCCTTCACTGCTTTCTTCTTACGTTTTGCCATTGCTGCCCTCCTAGCCATGTAACATGGCGGGTGTCGCATATAGTGCGGTCGGGGATCGACCTGCACTGCAATTCGTTTACTACAGCGCAACGAAAAAAACAGTGACTCTACTTCATCGTGTGTGTAAGCGACGCAAACTCGTCACCAAAACACGCTACCGACGCGCACACACACCACATGCGGTTGGTTAGAATCGCTGAGCGCGAAAGCATCCGCGTTTAAAATGCGCGAATTAAAAAATATCCGATAAAATAAGGACTTTTTGTGCGCACTGCATTCGGCGGCGCGTGTCAAAGCAAAACATTTTTTTTCAACACCCGCGTTTTCATTTTCGTTTTTTGCGGCCCGAACCGCGCCATACACAACGCAAAAAAAAATTGCACAAAATACCTCGCGTGGCGGCCACCGAGGACTGGAATCGATCAAAAACGAGCGAATCAGTGCCAAGTGATTCGCGGAGCACAGCGCGCAAGCGACCGATTTTTGTCGTCGCGCGCACCTTTCAAAACCAATTCACCGGACAACTCTTAACGGCTCTTAACCACGCAACGTCGCCGCCGGCCAACGTTGCCGGTTACCACGCGTCGTCCACGCCGCGGCGCAAACGCGATGGCCGATCGCGACGTTCAGACGGTCGCGATCACAAACCGAGTTTTGATTTTAGGAAGTCGTTAACGACCTGCGGGCTGGCCTTGCCGCCCGACGACTTCATCACCTGGCCGACAAACCATCCGATCGCCTTCGGATTGGTCTTGGCCTGCGCCACCTTGTCGGGATTGTTGGCGATGATCTCGTCGACGACCTTTTCGATCGCGCCGAGGTCGGTAACCTGCTTCATGCCACGGGCTTCGACGATGACGCGCGGATCGCCGCCTTCGGTCCACAAGATCTCGAACAAGTCTTTGGCAATCTTGCCGGAAATCGTCTTGTCCGTGATCAGGTCGAGCATGCCGCCGAGCTGTTCGGCGGTAACCGGCGACGACGCGATGTCGTGGCCTTCCTTGTTCAGCCGTCCGGACAATTCGTTGATCACCCAGTTGGCCGCCAGCTTGGCGTCGCGTCCCGTCGCCACCGCTTCGAAGTACAAAGCGGTATCGCGTTCAGCCACCAATTGCCCGGCGTCGTAAGGCGACAAGCCGAAGTCGGCGACGAAACGCGCCTTCTTGTCGTCCGGCAGTTCCGGCAGTTGCGATTTGAGGTCCTCGACCAGACTGGGCGACAGTTCAAGCGGCAACAGGTCGGGATCGGGGAAGTACCGGTAGTCGTGCGCCTCTTCTTTTGAGCGCATCGAGCGGGTTTCGCCCTTGCCGGGATCGAACAGGCGCGTCTGTTGCACGATCTCACCACCGTCCTCGATGATTTCGATCTGCCGGCGCGCCTCGTACTCGATCGCCTGACCGATGAACCGGACCGAGTTCATGTTCTTGATTTCGCAGCGGGTGCCGAGCTCCTCGCCCGGCCGGCGCACCGAAACGTTGACGTCGGCGCGCAACGAACCCTTTTCCATGTCGCCGTCACAGGTACCGAGATAGCGCAGGATCGAGCGCAGCTTGGCGACGAAGGCCATGGCCTCCTCCGACGAGCGCAGGTCGGGCTTGGAGACGATCTCCATCAAGGCGACGCCCGACCGGTTGAGGTCGACGTAAGACATGGTTGGATGGCGCTCGTGCAGGCTCTTGCCGGCATCCTGCTCGAGATGCAGGCGCTCGATGCCGATGGTCACCGCCTCGCCGTCCGGCAGATCGACCACAACCTCGCCCTCGCCGACCACCGGCTGCTTGTACTGACTAATCTGGTAGCCCTGCGGCAGGTCCGGATAGAAGTAGTTCTTGCGGTCGAATACCGAACGCAGATTGATCTGGGCGTTGAGCCCGAGCCCCGTGCGCACGGCCTGGCGCACGCATTCCTCGTTGATCACCGGCAGCATGCCGGGCATGGCTGCATCGACCAGCGAGACGTGGCTGTTGGGGGCGCCGCCGAATTCCGTCGAGGCGCCAGAGAACAGCTTGGATTGGGACGTCACCTGGGCATGGATTTCCATGCCGATGACCACCTCCCAGTCGCCGGAGGCACCCTTGATGAGTTTCGAAGGCTTGCTATGGACGTTCATGGCCCTACCCGTAACTCCCGGACGCGGGTCGGGCAAGATGGCCGATCGAATACCTAGAATTCGAGCTCGCGGCCGAGCACCTGCTCGACGATATCGAGGCTGTCGGTAAAGCCGCGATACTCGATGACCTTGCCGTCGCGGAAGCGATAGAAGTTGCCCGTTCGAATGCGGATGATGCGCCCGGTCGCAAGCTGCAGCATTTGTCCATGGGACAAGGTCGATGCCCAGTCGCCGTCCACCAGCATCGTGTCGGTTTGATACTCGATGATGCGATAGCTCTCGAAAAGCAGTCCAAACCCTTGGATTACATCGACCTTGCCGTGCCGGACACCCGCGAACGGAAAAACCGAGGCCGGCGCGATGAAGAGCCAGTCGACCTCGTCGTCGTAACATGCGGCAAGCCGTTCGCGGTCGCCGCTCGCAAAGGCGTCGAGCAGGTCGGCTAAAGCCACCCGCGTGTCTTCGGTAGTCTGCAGCGCTGCCGCCGATGGCTGGAATGGCATTTGAAGCAAGCCCCCTACCAATTCGGATGCAAGTTTACATCGTCGGCGCGCGGGCGTCACATTGATCTTAAACGCGCTTTAGTTGCACTCTCAACCAACCGAGCGGGGCACGCGCAATCTGCGGTCGTAGATCAATTCCCCCTGCGGGAGATCACGCAGCCAGCATCAAAGAGTCGAAAGATCGATCTCGAAGCCGATCGCCTGCTCAACGGAATCGAAGCTGTCCGTAAAACCGCGATACTCGATCAACTTGCCGTCGCGAAAGCGATAAAAGCCGGCGAGGTGCGAGGTGATAACCCGGTCCGACGAGCGCTGAATGATATGGACATCGGAGATCGTCGCCGCCCGATCGCCGTCAACCAGGATCGATTGCACCTTGTATCTGGCAATCCGGTATAACTGATAAACGCCCAAAAGACTGGACAACACCGCGCCCTTGCCGCGATGCACGCCAGCAAAGGGGAAAATCGACACTGGTGCGTGAAGCACCCATTCGATGTCGTCGTCATAGCGATCCACCAATCGCTTATGATCACCACATTGAAACGCGTCGACGATATCGTTAATTGCAGCGCGCGTTGCTTCCGTCATCACCGCAGTGCCCCTCGCGAGATTACATCCAGCACGAGGGGAATACCGCCTTACCGCAGTAGCGGGAAGACATTGTCCGCTGAATTTACCATTCGAATCCGCTTGAGGTTAATGTCGAAGTCCGCCTGGAATTAGAAACAATCGGCGCTTGTTGGACGTTCGTGCGGCCCGATTGTTCATTAATATCACCAGTACGGGACAATGGCGCCGGCAGATGTTTGCTACGGCGTAATGAGCCGCCCCAGCACCTGCTCGACGGCGTCGAAGCTGTCATTGAAGCCGCGGTAGTAGATCAACTGGCCGTCTTGGACACGGTGAAAGGCGGCGGTGCGGCTCCGAATTGTGCGCCCGGTCGCCCGCTGCGTCATCGTTACGTCCGCGAACCCGGCCGCCCAGTCGCCTTCGGCGATCAAATGGTCAACGGCGTAACTTTCGAAACGGTATTGCGTGTTCAGTATTTCAAACGCCTGAAACACCTCGACCTTGCCCCGGCGATGCCCGATCTCCGGAAAAATCGAGACCGGCCCGTAAAAGAGCCAATCGATATCGTGGTGATAGAGCGCCGCCATGCGCTCATAATCGGCGGCCTGGAACGCCTGCTGGATCGCCTCTACGACCACCCGCGCCGGACTGATCCCGGCTGGGCCTAATGGGACTTCAGCAGGCCTAAGATTTTGGTTGTCTGTCATCGTCGGGTCGGCTCTCGCACGTTAGATCTCGACCGCGTGACCGACCGCCTGTTCGACCAGATCGAAGCTGTCCGCAAATTCGCGAAACTCGATCAACCGGCCGTCCTGCATCCGCAGAAAATCCGCGACTCGGAAGCGCAGGATGCGGCCACTGGCAAGCTGCTTGAATCCGACATCCGCCATCACCGCAGCGCGGTCGCCCTCGACAATCTCGATTTCCGGGCTGTGGCTTTGCAGCGCATAAACTTCGTCTCGCTGCGCGATCGCCTGCAGCACCGCCGCGCGGCCGCGCCGCTGTCCGGCAAACGGAAAAACGTCGATCGGGCTGTAGATGACCCAATCGATATCGTCGTGCAGCAGCGCCGCGACGCTCTCAATGTCCCGCCGCCGATAGGCGTCGTAGAGTTTATCGACCGTTATGCGCGTCGCATTCTCGCTCACGGTGCCCTCCACGTTTACGGGAGTATGAGGTTACCGCCCTGCTGCGCCAAGCCTTTCTGCGGAGTTATCAAGTATATTCAGCCTTAATGATATGAGCCGCGCCTCGCGCGCCGCTCACCACCACGCCGTCGGCGTGAAACGGCCCGCCTCGCGCTCGACGACCTCGGCGAGCGAGAACAAGGTCTCCTCGTCGAACGGCCGGCCGATCAACTGCAGGCCGAGCGGCAAGCCCTGCCCGTCGAGCCCCGCCGGCACCGCGATGCCCGGCAGGCCAGCCATATTCACCGTCACCGTGAACACGTCGTTCAAATACATCTCGACCGGATCGGCGCCGCTCTTCTCGCCAATGCCAAAGGCGGCCGACGGCGTTGCCGGCGTCAGCATGGCGTGCACGCCTTGCTCAAAGCAGGCCTCGAAGTCGCGCTTGATCAGCGTGCGAACTTTTTGCGCGCGCAGGTAATAGGCGTCGTAATAGCCGGCCGACAAAACATAAGTGCCGATCATCACGCGGCGGCGCACTTCGGCACCGAAGCCTTCGCTGCGGGTGTTTTCGTACATCTCGGTGATGTCGCGGCCCTCAACCCGCAGGCCGTAACGCACGCCGTCATAGCGCGCCAGATTGGATGAGGCTTCCGCCGGCGCCACGATGTAATAGGCCGGCAGCGCGTATTTGGTATGCGGCAACGACACGTCGACCAGTTCGGCGCCGGCGCTCTTCAGCCAATCGCAGCCTTGTTGCCAGATCTTTTCGATCTCGGCCGGCATGCCGTCGAGCCGATATTCCTTCGGAATGCCGATGCGCAAACCTTTGACCGACTTGCCGACCGAGGCTTCGTAATCCGGCACGGCTAAATCGGCGCAGGTGGTGTCCTTGGCGTCGGGCCCGGCCATCGACCGCAACAGGATCGCCGCGTCGCGCACGGTCTTGGCGAAGGGCCCGGCCTGATCGAGCGACGACGCAAAGGCGGCAATACCCCAGCGCGAGCACCGGCCATAAGTCGGTTTGATGCCGACGGTGCCGGTAAACGCCGCCGGCTGTCTGATCGAGCCACCGGTGTCGGTGCCGGTCGCGCCCAGACACAGCTGCGCGGCCACCGCCGCCGCCGAACCGCCGCTTGAGCCGCCCGGCACCAGCTTGGTGTTGGCGCCGTCACGCCGCCACGGCGACGTCACCGGCCCGAAGAACGAGGTCTCGTTCGACGAGCCCATGGCGAATTCGTCGTTGTTGGTTTTGCCGAGCAGCACCGCGCCGTCGCGCCACAACTGCGAGGTTACCGTCAACTCGTAAGTCGGCACGAAATTATCGAGGATGTGCGAGCACGCCGTGGTGCGAAAGCCCTTGGTCGCGAACAGATCCTTGACCGCCAGCGGAATGCCTTCGAGCGGACCGGCCTCGCCCTTGGCGATGCGGGCGTCGGACGCTTTCGCCATCTCGAGCGCGCGTTCCGGCGTTTCCAGCACATAGGCGTTGAGCGCGCGCGCCTTTTCGATCGCCGCGCCATGCGCCTGCGTCAATTCGACGGCGGAAATGTCTTTATTGCGCAGGCGGTCGCGCGCCTCGCTAAGCGTCAGAGCGGTCAATTCAGTCATTGCTGGGGGTGTCGCACACAAAAGTATTTTTGGATTTCGTTTTAGAACTCATCGCTCTGATTGCTTCGATCTTGTCCGGCGAATGCTGGCGGATCAGCACGGTGCCGTCGGGCTGCTCCTCGCGATAGAGTTCGCCCGGCAGCGGTAGGCCCATCGCCAGCAGGTCCTCGGCGGTATGGCCGTCAGGCATCTTGCCGGTGGAGATGATCTCCACCAGCTCCCAGAGACGCTCCTGATCGCCCTGCTCGCAGGCCAAGCACATTTATTCGACCACTGCTTTCTTCGTCATGGCCGGGCTTGTCCCGGCCATCCACGTCTTATCGAAGACTATTCGATCACTTTCGGCACCAGGTAGAAGTTGTCGTCACTCTGCGGCGCGTTCGCCAGCACCGCTTGCGGATTGTCGCCGTCGGTCACCTTGTCCTGGCGCATCCGCATCGCCATCGGCGTCACCGACGTCATCGGCTCGACGCCATCGACATTGACCTCAGAGAGTTGCTCGACGAAGGCCAGCATGGCGTTGAGCTCGCCCTGCAAATGCTCGATCTCCTCCTCCTTGACCGCAATACGGGCAAGATGGGCAATACGGCGGACGGTGGCAGCGTCGACGGACATAGAGAGGTTCCAGATCGCCAGATTGGCTCGGTTTCGAGCCTATAGCAGAGCGGCTTTCGGTGCAGCAACCCGACCGCCGCCACAGCCGGTCATTGGCCGGTCAATCGCCGGGTTTCCAGGCCCTTTAACCGGCCAATTGCCGCAGCAGGGCCTGGGTCGAATCGACCAAATGCTGCGTCAGGGCTTGCGCCGGCATTTCGCGGCCAAGGGCCGCCGCCTGCCCGGCCAGCATCCCGGAAAACTCACCTGAGCCTTGCGCCTGCGCCTTGGCGTGCAACGGCAGGACCGCCGCGCTGGCATAGGGGAAATCCGGCGCCAGATCGCTGATCGGCCCCATCTCGCGGATCACACGATTGACGAAACCGCGCGCCGGCCGCCCGCTGATCACGTTGGTCAGCACCGTGGCGTCATCGCGCGCGTCTTTAAGCGCGGCGCGGTGCGGTGGCGTCACTTTCAATTCCGGGCAATGCAGATAAGCCGTGCCGATCTGGACAGCCGCGGCACCGAGCGCCAAGGCCGCCACGATGCCGCGCGCATCGGCGATGCCGCCCGCAGCGATCACCGGCACGGTCACCGCATCGACGATCTGCGGCAACAGCGCAAAGGTACCGACCTGGGTCGCGATATCGAGATTCAAAAACATCCCGCGATGCCCGCCGGCCTCGAAGCCTTGTGCGATCACGGCGTCGCAGCCATGATCGGCGAGCCAACGCGCCTCCGCGACCGTGGTCGCCGAACTGAGCACTTTGCAGCCAGCGGCTTGTACGCGTTTGAGCAGAGCGCGCTCCGGCAGGCCGTAATGGAAACTCACGACCTCCGGCCGGATCTCCTCGACCAAGGCGCACATGGCTTCGTCGAACGGCATCCGGCTTGCCGCAGCGGTTGCCGCCGCCGGATCGACGCCCAGCTCGCGATAATACGGCGCCAGCGCTTCGCGCCAGGCGTGCTCGCGCGCGTTATTCCGCGCCGGCATGGTGTGAACGAAGAAATTCAGATTGACCGGCCGGCCGCTCGCGCCAGCCCGGAACGTCTCGACTTGGCCCCGGGTCTGCGCAACGTCGAGCATGCCGCATGGCAAGGAGCCAAGACCGCCAGCTTGCGCGACCGCGATCGCCAGCGCGGCATCGGCGACGCCGGCCATCGGCGACAAGATGATCGGATGTTCAATCGCAAACAGGTCGAGCAAGCGCCGGTCAGTCCACATCTCACGTCCGTCCTGTTGTGTCGGCGTCGGACCTAGCTCAGTCCGGCGTGCCGGCCTATTCACCATGCACGAAGCGGTGGCTTCGCCGCTGGCGGAGCGTGGCTCAATAAGGCTGGCGTTCGGCCACCGACCAGCCCTGCGCCTTCAGCCGGCGCTTGGCCAAAGCGGTCACCTGGCCGGTGATGCGCAGTTCACCCTTGGACTTGGCCGACACTTTCTTGCGCGCGGCGGTGAAGGTCGCAAAACGCGACGCGGTATCGGCGGTCCAGGAGATCGCATCGATCGGCGCCGCAGTGACGATGCGACCGTCTCGGGTGGTGGCGAAAGGCAACCCGCCGAGCGCGACCAGGCGGACATAGCCGCCCTGGCGGCGGTAGTCCTTGGCCATCAGTTCGGCCTGCCGGCGCATGAAAAACGCGGTCGAGCGGCTGTTGGCCCGCGCCGCCTGGGCGACGAACACGTCACGCCCGGCCACGGTCTTCATGCTGTCGAGCGCGGCCACCATCGCCGCCATGTCGATTGGCGTATAATGGTGATTGGCCAGTATCGTCGCGTTCAGGTCGTCGGAAACGCCCATCGCTTTCAATCGGCCCCGGTTGAGGTCGAGGATCTGCGCCGCGGTATATTGGCGCGCCAAATCCTCGATGCCGATATTGTTGAGCTTGTTGGCGGTCGACAGGTTCGACACCACGATGCCGGCGGCGCCCGGCACGACCAACAAGGCGCCGGTCACGGTCAGGCCGCCGAGCGCGGCTGCCTCGGACAATTGCTTGAGCTTGGCGTCGAGCGGCGGATAGTCGGTGTAGGGATCGACGCCATAGGCGGCGGCCAACTGACGGCGCTCGCTGGTGACGCCGAGCAGGCTCGCCATCGCGTTGTCCTGCGACTTGCCGGCATTGTTGAGACCGGCGCCGACCCGGCCGAACATCGCACCGATGCCTTCGAAGGTGCCTTTGATGGTGCCGACCGGATTGGTCAGCAGGTTACCGGTATACTTGATCGGATTGAGGCCGGCCTGTGCCAGCGATTTGGCGAAGGTGTCGGAGCTGCTCACTTTCTCCAGCAGGGCCAGCGCGCGCAATTCGTTCAGCCGCATGTGCAACATGGCGTCGCCCGCCACTGCCAATTCGCCATAAGGCGTCGCCAGAACATAATTGCGCATCAGCCCGTCGCTGCGCACTGGCGTCAGGATCGTGTAATTGGCGCCGACGCGCTTGATGCCGCGAATTTGCGCCGCGTTGTAGGACGGCGGATTTTCGTAATTTTGCGCCGATGCCGCGCAGAACGGCACTACGATCAGGCCGAGCACAGCGACGCCACAAAATGCCGAACGAATTGAAATGGCCATCTTCCCCCCGCGACGGTCGAACCGAAAAGACCTGGCGCCCACTATGGCCCGGGCATCCGCGACACGGCAACCCACCGTCCAATCACCCTATTTTTAAACCCGATATGGCGCCATCCGACGCCACGCCGACGAATCTTGTGCCGCCGAACCTGCTAGACTGCGTCCGTGGCCGGGTCAGACGTTTCCAATAACGCACCGCAGAGCAAGGAGGTCTTCTCATGCTCACCTTCCCCAACCCGCTCAACATCATGTTCCCCGGCGCCGACGGCAACTGGCAGGCCTTCGACGCCCGGTTTCTGTCACCCAATGTTTCGGTCAACTTCGCCGGCAATCCAGCGATTGAACGCGAGGTGACCGAAGACGTCGCCAGCTACGGCCGCCAGATCGGCTGGCTCAATGATATCGTCAACGCTCTTGCCGCCGTCGCGCCCGATACGATAAAGGCGGATCCGGCGGCATCGGAAGCCCTCACCAAATTGCAGGACGCCTTGGACAAGATCGAAGCGATCAAAAAGCGGCGCAAGACTAGCGCTTATGATACGGCCCGCGAAGCGCTGGCCGAACTCGGCCAGGCCGATAGAACCGGCTACGGCCGTCTGGTGCGCACGCTCGATCCCGACCAGCCACCGAGCGCCGGCTGAGCATGACCATTGGCCCGCTTCTCGATCTCGCGCCGCAATTGGCCGCGCGCGGTGCCCTGATCGGGCTCGATCTCGGCACCAAGACCATCGGCGTGGCCGCCAGCGACCCCGACCGCCGGCTCGCGACCGGGGTCGAGACCGTGGCGCGCAGCAAATTCACCGCCGATGCCCAGCGGCTGCTGGCGCTGGCCAGTGAGCGCGCAGCCATCGGCTTCGTGCTCGGCCTGCCGATCAATATGGACGGTTCGGAAGGCCCGCGCGCTCAGGCGACCCGCGCCTTCGCGCGCAATTTCGAAAAGCTGACCGCTTTGCCGATAGCGCTATGGGATGAACGGCTGTCGACCGCCGCGGTCGAACGCGGGCTGATCGAGGCCGATATGAGCCGGGCGCGGCGCGCCGAGGTGATCGACCAGCACGCCGCCATGTTCATTCTGCAAGGCGCGCTCGACCGGCTCACCAATTTAAGAAGCGAAGCGGCGAAGTCATAAGCGCGAGGCTTTGCGGGCGATGTCTTGAAGACGAAATCATGAGAATGAAGTCTTAAGAATGAAGCCTTGAGAAAGAAATCTCGGCCGCGAAAAGGGCGGGCTCGCTGCCCGCCCTTTGACTTGAATTCGCACTGTGCCGCTGTCTCGCTTAGCAGGCGCCGTAATCGACCCTGCCATACAGACCCAAATTCGCGCAGCTCGGGATCGGATTGCCGAATTGATCGGTGTGCTCCGCCCCCCGCCGATAAGACCGGCCCTCATAGCGTGGCTCATAGGCGTAAGACCCCGACCCGTAGTAAACTGGTTCGCCGTAATAGCCGTCGCGGTAATAACCGTTATTGCTATTGGCGACCGCCGCGCCAAGCAACGCGCCGGCGCCGAAACCGATTGCGGCGGCCGCATTGCGGCCGTGGCGGGCCTCGCTCGGTGAGGCCGCAGCCAGTGCGATCGCACCGGTCAAAGCCACCGCGGCCGCAACCTTCATAAATCTGCTCATCGGATACCTCCTGGCGCCCGACAATACGGGCGTTCGGCGAGATAACTCCGCATTGGTGGCTCCGGTTCCAGCCCCGCGGAAACCGGGCGTTCACGATGCTGTGGGCGAGCGCCTTTGCCCGCTTGCCGGGGCCGGAACTTGCGCATATAGGACTGGTTTTAATGACAACCGCACCGAAATCCTCATTCGTCCTCAACCACCGTCATCTGTTGGGGATCGAGGGGCTTTCCGCCGCCGACATCACCGGCCTCTTGGACCTCGGCGAAGAATTCGTCACCCTCAATCGCCAGGTTGAGAAAAAGCAGACCTCTCTGCGCGGCCGCACCCAGATCAACCTGTTCTTCGAAGTCTCGACCCGGACGCAATCCTCGTTCGAACTGGCCGGCAAACGGCTCGGCGCCGACGTCATGAACATGTCGGCCTCCTCGTCCTCGATGCGCAAGGGCGAAACACTGATCGACACCGCGATCACGCTCAACGCCATGCATCCCGACCTCATTGTGGTGCGCCATCACGCCTCCGGCGCGGTCGAATTGCTGGCCGACAAGGTCAACTGCTCGGTCGTCAATGCCGGCGACGGCTCGCATGAACATCCCACCCAAGCGCTGCTCGACGCGCTGACCATCCGCCGCAACAAAGGCCGGATCGAAGGCCTGCTGGTGGTGATTTGCGGCGACATCCTGCATTCGCGGGTGGCGCGCTCCAATATCATATTGCTCAACGCGATGGGCGCGCGTGTCCGGGTCGTGGCGCCCTCCACGCTGCTGCCGCCCGGCATCGAGCGCATGGGCGTCGAAGTCGCGCGCGACATGCGCGAGGGCCTGGCCGACGCCGACATCGTGATGATGTTGCGCCTGCAACGCGAGCGCATGAACGGCTCATTCATTCCCTCGGTGTCGGAGTATTTCCACTTCTGGGGTCTCGACGAGAAGAAACTCAGCTACGCCAAGAAAGACGCGCTGGTGATGCATCCGGGCCCAATGAACCGCGGCGTCGAGATCGACTCGATCGTCGCCGACGGCGCCCAGTCGCTGATCCGGGAACAAGTCGAAATGGGCGTCGCCATCCGCATGGCGGTGTTGGAAGCCTTGTCACGCAACCTGCCGAACGCATGAAAATGTTATCCGAACGCCGCCCCATCCTGCTCGCCAATGCCCGGATCGTCGATCCGTCGCGCGACCTCGACATCGTCGGCGACCTGCTGATCGCCGACGGCGTCATCCGCGAAGCCAAGCGCGGCATCGGCGCCGCCGGTGTGCCGGAAGGCACCGAGGTCGTCGACTGCCGCGACAAGGTGATCGCGCCCGGTCTGATCGACATGCGCGCCTTCATCGGCGAGCCCGGCGCCGGCCATCGCGAAACCTTCGCCTCCGCCAGCCAGGCCGCCGCCGCCGGCGGCGTCACCACCATCATCTGCCAGCCCGACACCTCGCCGGTGATCGACGATCCGGCGACCGTCGACTTCGTGCTGCGCCGCGCGCGCGACACCGCCATTGTCCACGTCCATCCGATGGCGGCGATCACCAAGGGCCTGCACGGCAAGGAAATGACCGAGATCGGCTTGCTGAAAGCCGCCGGCGCGGTCGCCTTCACCGACGGCGCTAAGAGCATCGTCAACGCCCAGGTGATGCGGCGGACTCTCACTTACGCGCGCGATTTCGACGCGCTGATCGTCCACCACACCGAAGATCCCGATCTGGTCGGCGACGGCGTCATGAACGAAGGCGAGTTCGCCACCCGCCTCGGCCTGCTCGGCGTGCCCAATGCCGCCGAGACCGTGATGCTGGCGCGCGACACCAGGCTGGTCGGCCTCACCGGCGGCCGTTATCACGCGGCGTCCATTACGAATGCGGAATCGCTTGAGGTTTTGTGCCGCGCCAAGGATGCCGGAATGGCCGTCACGGCCTCGGCATCGATCAATCACTTGACGCTCAACGAAAACGACATCGGTCCCTATCGCACGTTCTTTAAGGTCTCGCCGCCGCTGCGCGCCGAAAGCGATCGCAAGACGCTGGTCGCCGGTTTGGCCTCCGGCCTGATCGATGTTCTGATGTCGGATCACAATCCACAGGACGTCGAAACCAAACGCCTGCCGTTCGCGGAAGCGGCCGCCGGCGCCATCGGTCTGGAAACGATGTTGAGCGCCGGTCTTCGGCTGGTCCATGCCGGCGAGATCGAATTGCCGGCACTGTTGCGCGCGATGTCGACGCGGCCGGCCGAACTGCTCGGGATTGCCGGCGGCACGCTGAGAAGCGGCGCACCCGCCGACGTCATCGTCATCGATATCGACGAGCCCTGGCTGGTCGATCCGAACGAACTCAAATCGAAGTGCAAGAACACGCCGTTCGACGAAGCCCGCATGACCGGCCGCGTGGTGCGCACCATCGTCTCCGGCCGCACCGTCTTCGAAACGCTATGAGCGCCCCGCTCGCCATCGCCTTGGCACTGGGCTTCGGCTATCTGCTCGGCGCGATCCCGTTCGGCCTGTTGCTGACCAAGGCGGCCGGCGGGCCGGACGTGCGGACGATCGGCTCCGGCAATATCGGCGCCACCAACGTCCTGCGCACCGGCCGAAAGGGCCTCGCAGCCGCGACCTTGCTGTGCGATGTGCTCAAAGGCACCGTCGCGGTGCTGATCGCTGCCCACTTTGCCGGTCCCGCGGCGGCGCAAATTGCCGCGATGGCCGCCGGGTTGGGCGCCTTCCTCGGCCACCTGTTTCCGATCTGGCTCAAGTTCAAAGGCGGCAAAGGCGTCGCCACCTATATCGGCGTGCTGATTGGTCTCGCTTGGCCGGGCGCGCTGATCTTCTGCGCGATCTGGCTCGCGGTCGCCTGGATGTCGCGCTACTCGTCGCTGGCGGCCTTGGTGGCGAGCGCCCTGACGCCGCTGGCGCTGCTGCTGCTGCACCGGCCGGACGCCGCCGTGCTGCTTCTGCTGCTGACGGTGCTGCTGTGGATCATGCACCGCGCCAATATTTCCCGCCTCCTCTCCGGCACCGAGACCCGCATCGGTCAGAAGTAACCTGTCCGGAGTGAACTAGGCCGACATCAGTTCCGTCGGGTCACCGGTAGAAATTCGACTTGGCGCGATCGCGAATTCACATTGCCTTGCGCGATCTCGCGCACGACGTCGCACGACACCGCCAAAGCATCGAGACCGGCGGTCACCGAAAGTTCCGCAAGCTCAGCCGCCATCGCGGCGACGTAGTCGCGAACTTCCTTTTGCGTCGCGGTTTGCCCCACACCACGGCCATGCCGCGCCCCCGTGACGGGAATCACAGCCGGCTTCATCGTCTTGCGACTGACTTTTGTCTTTTGCATCGAAAAGCCATCCCCATTCGCTGCAAATTCTGAATGAAGAGTCGCCTCAACGGAAAGTCGGGTCAATTGCGCGGAAACGCATATGCTGACGCTTATCGTGAGTCCGACAATAACCGAAAACTACACGTCATTTATTATTTCTACTTTCAGTTGTGAACATCGCTATTATTTGAACTTCTGGTAGTCTTTCCTCTGCGTATAATGCCGGTGCAACAACAGATTGTTGGATGCAATGAGCTTTATCGACACCTATTCAGACGTCATCGCGTCGGTCGATCAGATCACGACGCAAGACGATCTTGACGTCTTCATTCGCAAGATCATCGAAGCTTACGAACTCAAAAACGCAATCTATTATTTTCCCGGCATCCCGGGCAACGATACGATCGCCCCGGTCAGTTTCATTAGTTACAAGCCGGACTGGGTGAAACGTTATTTCGACGCCGACTATTTGAACATCGACCCGGTCGTGTCGGAAGGCTTTGCCAACTTGCTACCAGTCGACTGGAACAATCTCGATCGTCGCCCCCCGCGCGTAAAACAAATGTTCGGCGAAGCATCTGAATTCGGTGTCGGCCGGCAGGGCCTGACCTTTCCGATCCGCGGCGCCAATGGCGAAACCGCTTTGTTCAGCGTGACCAGCGACTTCAACGGCAAGGACTGGAGCGACGCCCGGAAAACCTACATGCGCGATTTTCAAATTATCGCGCACACAATTCACTCTAAAGGTCTGCGAATTGGCGGCGCCGCCCCGCCCGATTACAAGAACAAACTCACCCCGCGGCAGCGCGAATGCCTGACCTGGTGCGCCGTCGGCAAAACCAGCCAGGATATCGCCACAATTCTGGGGATTTCCGAAGGCGTCGTGCGAATTCATCTACAAAGCGCACAGCACAAGCTCAATTGCCTAAACCGCACACACACGGTCGCAAAGGCGATGGCATATAAGCTGATATTACCCGATATCCGCTAGCCTCCCGCCAGTCAGCACATCTGCATAGTTACCACCGCGCGCCATGCGGTGTGTCATCTGTCCTTCGAGGCTCATGCGAGCCCGAAATGGAGGACAAGATGATCCGTTTTTATCAAGGACGTGACCGCGCTTTCTTCCCCAGCGAAACAAATGAAATGTTCCAATTGCGCCGACGCCAATTTCGCGAACGGCTTAATTGGGATGTGACCGTTCGCGACGGCTGGGAGATCGACGAGTTCGACGAGATGAATCCGCTCTATCTCGTCTCGGTGCATGAACAGACCGGCGCCGTCGCCGGCTGCCTGCGCTTTCTGTCAACGACCGGGCCAACCATGATGAAGAACGTGTTCGATGCCTATTTCGACGAACCGTTCGACATTGAATCGCCGTTAATGTGGGAGTGCACACGGCTCGCGATCGAACCAACCATCGCGACAAAATGGCTGACGCCGAGCGGCCAGTGCCGCGCAACCTTCGAACTCATGCATGGGGGATTGGAAGTGGCGATGCAAGCCGGCGTCGAACAGATCGTAGGCATCTTCGATAACGCGATGCTGCGGGTCTACCGGCGCGTCGGTTGGAGCCCGGAGATCATCGCCAGCACCAAAAAGATCACGAAGCATCCAATCCACGTTGGCTTGTGGAGCGTCGATGAGCCCAGCCTGGCGTCGATGCGCGAGCGCAGCGGAATCGAAGGCAGCGTGCTGGCGCCGAACATGACTGCGGTCTACGACGTGGCCTAAGCGACGAAACGCTTGGCCAGATGCCGAGACCTGTAACGCCCGCGGTGCGGGCGGACAGTAGCTTGTTGCCTAGTGGGACCGTCGCTCGCGGGTCTCCGTGAGGTTTTTAAGTTTATATATCTCCGGTTGTATAACGCTGCAGCATCGGCGATGCTCCGGTCTGGGCATTGGGGGCTGAGGTGACGGGCGGCGTCAGACTGACCGAGGAACAGCGGCTCGATTGGCTGCGGCTGATCCGAAGTGACAATGTTGGACCGCGCACATTCCGCGAGTTGGTCAACGCCTATGGCGGCGCGCGGGCGGCGCTTGACGCCTTGCCGCGTCTGGCGCGGCGCGGCGGCGCCACGCGTACCCATATCTGTTCGCCCGAAGAAGCCCAGGCCGAGTTGAAAGCAGCGCGCGCCCGCGGCATAGCGATGCTGGCGCTCGGTGAACCGGACTATCCCGCCCGCCTGCAAACCATCGCCGATCCGCCACCACTGATTGCCGCGCGCGGCAACCTTGCCATTCTCAACCGGCCGCTGGTCGCTATTGTCGGCTCGCGCAACGCGTCGGCTGCCGGCATGAAATTCGCGCAAACCATAGCGCGCGACCTCGGCGCGGCCGGCTTCGGCATTGTCTCAGGGCTGGCGCGCGGCATCGATGCCGCCGCCCACCGCGCCAGTCTGACATCCGGCACCATCGCTGTGCTCGCCGGCGGCCATGACCAGATCTATCCGCCCAATCATGTTGAACTGCTCGAAGCGCTTGTCGACCAGGGCGCGGCGATCTCGGAAATGCCACTGAACTGGGAGCCGCGCGCGCGCGACTTCCCGCGCCGCAACCGGCTGATCTCAGGACTGGCGCTCGGTGTCGTCATCGTCGAGGCGGCGCGCCGCTCCGGCTCGCTGATAACCGCGCGCATGGCCGGCGAGCAAGGCCGCGAGGTCTTCGCAGTGCCCGGCTCGCCACTTGATCCGCGCGCCGAAGGCACCAATGGCCTGTTGAAACAAGGCGCGACCTTGGTGACCGAAGCCGCCGATGTGATCGAGGCGCTACAGCCCATTCTTGGCCGCGGTCCCGATTGGCCGCCCCAGGAACCGATTGAAGAACCGGCGCACGATGGCCCACTTGATGCTGAGCCGGGCGATGACGAGCGCAGCCGGATCATTGCGCTGCTCGGCCCGTCGCCGACAGCGATCGACGATCTGATACGGTTGTCGGGCACCTCCCCCGCGGTGGTCCGCATGGTACTGTTGGAACTTGAACTCGCCGGCCGGCTGGAGCGGCACGGCGGCGCCCTGGTGTCGTTGGTGTAAGCTGTTCTTCGGTCGAATCGTGACCATAGAAAGCTCAGCATGATCATCCGCCGCACCGTCTTGATTGTCCTAGCCGTCCTCGTGGCTGCGCCCACTTTGGCCCAAGCACGGCAACAGACCTTCGCGACCTTCGTCAAAGAGCTCTGGCCCGACGCCAAGGCCAAAGGCATCACGCGCGCCACTTTCGACCTGGCGATGAAGGGCGTCACGCCCAATCCGAAAGTGATCGCCGCCACCCAGCGCCAGCCGGAATACGGCAAGCCGGTCGGCGACTACATCAATGCGCTAGCCTCACCCGGACGCATCAAGCGCGGCGAGATCAAAGCCAAGCAATGGTCGAAAACCCTCGCCGCGGCCGAAAAAAAGTTCGCGGTCGAGCGCTGGATCCTGTTGGCACTATGGGGCATGGAGACCGACTACGGCGCGGCCAAAGACAGATGGGACATCTTCCGCTCGCTGGCGTCGCTGGCTTACGTGAAATATCGCGACCCGTATTTCCGCAACGAATTGATCGTCGCGATGGGGATCATGCAGAACGGTCATTTCGCCCGCAAGCAAATGGTCAGCTCATGGGCCGGCGCCATGGGCCAGAGCCAGTTCATGCCGAGCAATGTCATAGACTACGCCATCGATTTTTCCGGCGACGGCCGCGCTGATCTCTGGAACAACGTGCCGGACGTGATCGGCTCGACCGCCAATTATCTGCACAAATGGCATTGGCGGTCCGACCTGCCCTGGGGCTTCGAGGTCAGGGTGCCGAACGGCTTCGATACGATGATCAGCCGCGGCACCTTTGCCGAATGGCAGAAGCGTGGCGTTCGTCGCGTCGACGGCCAGCCGTTCCCGCATGCGGGCAACGGCATTCTGTTTTTCCCGAGCGGTGCCAAAGGGCCAGCCTTTATCGTCACCGATAATTTTGCCGTGTTGAAGGAATACAATAACTCCGACGCCTATGCGATCGCGGTCGGTCATCTCGCCGACCGCATGAAGGGTGGCATCCCGATCCAAGCCAAATGGCCGGCCGACGATCATCCGCTGCCGCGCGACGCCCGCATCGCCTTGCAGAAGAAGCTGGCCGCGCTCGGCTACAAGGTCAACGACTTCGAAGGTCACGTTGACTTCGATCTGCGCGACAATATCCGGGCCGAGCAGGCCAAACATGGCATGGTGCCGGACGGCAATCCCACCTTGCTGTTGTTGAAGAAGCTCGGCATCGCGACACGCTAAGATGAGAGCAGATCGGCCGACGGCACGCCGCGCCCTAGGGAGACCGCCTGCCGTTCGGTCCGCTGTGGCGGGTCTGGCTTTCCGCTTCGAGCCGGACCATTTCGAGAAGATAGCCAAGGGTGTCCAGGCCGGTGCGGCGGGCCATGACTGCCAGATCGCTCGACAGCGTCGCCACATAGCTGGCTACCGCTGCGCGGCCACTCGGTTCGTCCGTTGGATCTGGCATTGACGTTCTGGTCCGGACAAGGGTCGATCGCGTATGGCTTTTGCTTGCCCGGTCGTAAAGTTACACGAAACAATTCAAGTCGTAACACCTATAATGGTATTAATTATAAAATACATCTAAAGGTTGTATACTCGTGTATGTCCAATGCCTTCATTTCGCGGCCTGAATGCCTGGTCGTGATGGCCAAGCGCGGTCCGGTCTGGCCTCAGACCCACTGCCTGAAAACCGCCCTGATTTGACAGCAAGGGTCGCCTTCCCCATGTTCCCGGCAACGCGAACCGTCGATTCCGACCCGAACCGGCCTCGTCCGGGCGTATAACCCATTGGAATCTCATGAAAGTTGTCGTTGTCGAGTCGCCATCCAAGGCGAAGACGATCAATAAGTATCTCGGAACGGGCTACGAGGTTTTGGCCTCGTTTGGCCATATCCGCGATCTGCCGGCCAAGGATGGCTCGGTCGATCCCGACCACGATTTCAAGATGCTCTGGGAGGTCGACCCGAAGTCGCAGCAGCGGGTCAACGACATCGCGCGTGCGCTTAAAGGTGCCGACACCCTCATTCTGGCAACCGACCCCGATCGCGAGGGCGAAGCGATCTCCTGGCATGTACTCGAAGCGCTCAACGAGAAGAAGGCGCTGAAGGGCCAGAAGGTCGAGCGCGTCGTGTTCAACGCCATCACCAAGCAGTCGGTGACCGAGGCGATGAAGCATCCGCGCGACATCGACGGCGCGCTGGTCGACGCCTACCTCGCCCGCCGGGCGCTCGATTATCTGGTCGGCTTTACGCTGTCGCCGGTGCTGTGGCGCAAGTTGCCGGGCGCACGCTCGGCCGGCCGCGTCCAATCGGTCGCGCTGCGGCTGGTCTGCGACCGCGAACTCGAAATCGAAAAGTTCATCGCCCGCGAATATTGGTCGATCGTCGCCAAGCTAAAGACCCCGCGCGACGAGGAATTCGAAGCCCGCCTGACCGGCGTCGACGGCACCAAGATGCAGCGCCTCGACATCGGCTCGGGCGCGCAGGCCGACGATATCAAGAACGCGCTCGAAGGCGCGACCTTCAGCGTTGCCTCGGTCGAGGCCAAGCCGGCGCGGCGCAATCCGCCGCCGCCCTTCACGACCTCGACCATGCAGCAGGAAGCCTCGCGCAAGCTCGGCTTCGCGCCGGCCATCACCATGCGGCTGGCGCAGCGGCTCTATGAAGGCGTCGAGATCGACGGCGAAACCACCGGTCTCATTACTTATATGCGTACCGACGGCATCGACATTGCCCCGGAAGCGATTGCCGAACTGCGCACCATGATCGGCAAGAACTACGGCAAGGAATACGTGCCGGGATCGCCCCGCACCTATCAGAACAAATCGAAGAATGCCCAGGAAGCGCATGAAGCGGTGCGCCCGACCGGGGCCAGCCGCACGCCGCAGGAAGTCGCCAGATACGTCGACCGCGACCAGGCGCGTCTGTACGAGCTGATCTGGAACCGCGCCGTCGCCAGCCAGATGGAATCGGCGGAACTTGAACGCACCACCGTCGACATCGTCGCCAAGAATGGCGCGCGCACCATCGACCTGCGCGCCACCGGCCAGGTGGTGAAGTTCGACGGCTTCCTGACGCTTTATCAGGAAGGCCAGGATGAGGCGTCCGAAGACGACGAGTCGCGCCGCCTGCCCGCGATGTCGCAGGACGAAAAGCTCGCCAAGCAGGCGATCGAGGCCGCGCAACATTTCACCGAGCCGCCGCCGCGCTTTTCGGAAGCAGCCCTCGTCAAGCGCATGGAAGAGCTCGGCATCGGCCGGCCGTCGACCTACGCCTCGATCCTGCAGGTGTTGCAGGACCGCGGCTATGTCCGCATCGACAAGAAGCGGCTTTACCCGGAAGATAAAGGCCGCGTCGTCGTCGGCTTCCTGGAAAGCTTTTTCCAGAAATATGTCGAATACGATTTCACCGCCGCGCTGGAAGAAAAGCTCGATCTGGTTTCCAACAACGAGCTGAACTGGAAACAGGTTCTGCAGGATTTCTGGATCGACTTCATTGGCGCGGTCAATGAGATCAAGGAAATCCGCATCACCCAGGTGCTGGACGCGCTCAACGATCTGCTTGAGCCGCATATCTTTCCCGCGCGCGAAGACGGCGCCCCGGTGCGGCAATGTCCGCAATGCGGCAACGGCCAGCTGTCGCTGAAGGTCGGCCGCTTCGGCGCCTTCATCGGCTGCTCGAACTATCCGGAATGCAACTACACCCGGCAGATGACGCCGGGCGCGGCCGGCGCAGCAGGCGACCAAGGTGCTCGGCCAAGATCCGGAGACCGGGCTCGACGTCACCATTCGCGGCGGCCGCTTCGGCACCTATTTGCAGCTCGGCGAAGAAATCAAAGCGCCCAAGCTGAAGAAGGGCGAGAAGAAAGATCCGAACGCGCCCGAGCCGGTCAAGCCGAAACGCGCCAGCCTGCCCAAGGGCGTCGAGGCCGACGAGATCGATCTCGAAAAGGCGCTGGCGCTGTTGTCGCTGCCGCGCACCGTCGGCCTGTCGCCGGAAGACGGCGAGCCGATTTTGGCCGGCGTCGGCCGCTTCGGGCCTTACGTCAAACACGGCAAGGTCTATGCAAGCCTCGAAGAAGGCGACGACGTTCTGACCGTCGGCCTCAACCGCGCCATGCATCTGATCGCCGACAAGATCGCCAACCCGAAAAAGGGCCGCCGCTTTGGCGCAGCCCCTGGCAAGACGCTCGGCGATCATCCCGACAAGGGCGGGCCGATCGTGGTCAAGAATGGCCGCTTCGGACCTTACGTCAGCAATAACGGCATCAACGCCACCTTGCCGGCCGACAAGACGCCCGAGACGGTGACGCTCGACGAGGCCATCGTGCTGCTCGACGCGCGCGCCGCCGCGGTCGGCAATTCGCCGCGCGGTAAGAAGAAAGCGGCCGCCAAAAAGGCCGCGCCGAAGGAGCCGAAAGCCCCCAAGGCAAAAGCGAAGGCCAAGACCACAGGCCAAAGCCAAAGCTAAGACCGCCACGGAAGACAATACGCCAGAAATCGGCGACGAAGCGGCGGCCAGGGCCGCCAGCGCGCGCAAAAAGCCCGCCAAGAAAGCCAGTAAGCCGAAAAAAGCCGCCGCCGCCAAAGCCGCCCCGAAGGTAACGGCAGCCGAATAGCTGGCGAAAACCGGGCGCGATCACTACATTAGGGTCGCGCCTATTTGATGCGCATGATCTGATGCGAAAGCCGGTTCCCGTTTTTCGGGGTCATGCGCGCGGCGCCGGATAATCCTTTTGAACAAACAACCTAAGAAAACATGCCCCCTTCCCCTCCAAGGCCGACATCCTCGCCTTTATCGCCGCCAGCCCCGGCAAAGTCGGCACCCGCGAAATCGCCCGCGCCTTCGGTCTGAAAAACGCCATGCGCGCCGAACTCAAGCGCCTGTTGCGCGAGATGGGCGACGAAGGCGTGGTCGCCAAGCGCCACAACACCTTGCACCATCCCGGCGCCCTGCCCTCGACCGTGCTGGCCGACGTCACCGCCCGCGACCGCGACGGCGACATGATCGCCGTGCCCGACGAATGGGATGAGGAAGCCCATGGCGCGGCGCCGAAAATCCGCATCCATACGCCGCGCAAGATGAAGCCCGGTGAAGCCGCCGGCATCGGCGACAAGGTGCTGCTGCGGGTCGAGGAAACCGACGAGGACGGCGGCATTCGCCATAGCGGCCGCGTCATCAAGATCATCGACCGGCCGAAACATCGCATCCTCGGCGTCTTCCGCGTCAAGCCCGAATGGCGGCGGCCGGCTGGAGCCGATCGACAAAAAGATGCTCGGCCGCGAACTCAACATTCCGCAAGGCGCGACCGGCGACGCGCAAGACGGCGACCTGGTCGCGGTCGAGACCCAGCGCGTCTCGCGCTTCGGCCCGCCGAACGGCCGCGTCGTCGAACGGCTCGGCTCGCTGGCCAGCGAAAAGGCCGTCAGCCTGATCGCCATTCACGCCCACTCGATCCCGGACGTGTTCCGCCGCGAAACGCTCAATCGAAGCCGAGGCCGCCAAACCCGCGACGCTGTCGGAGCGCCGTAGAGGACTGGCGCAAACTGCCGCTGATCACCATCGATCCGCCCGACGCCAAGGATCACGACGACGCCGTCCACGCCGAACCGGACGACGACCCGCACAACAAAGGCGGCTTTATCCTGACCGTCGCCATCGCCGACGTCGCGCATTATGTCACGCCCGGCTCGGCGCTCGACCGCGAAGCGCTGGTGCGCGGCAACTCGGTCTACTTCCCCGACCGCGTCGTGCCGATGCTGCCCGAGCGCATATCGAACGATCTGTGTTCGCTGCGCCCGAACGAAGACCGCGCCGCGCTCGCCGTGCGCATGGTGATCGACGCCGGTGGCCGCAAACGCTCGCACACCTTCCATCGCATCATGATGCGCTCGGCCGCCAAGCTCGCTTATGAGCAGGCACAGTTTGCAATCGACGGGCGCACCGACGACACCACCGGCCCGTTATTGGAGCCGATCCTCAAGCCGCTCTACGCAGCTTACGAAGCGCTCAAGATCGCGCGCGAGGAACGCCAGCCGCTCGACCTCGATCTGCCCGAGCGCAAGATCCTTTTGAAAAAGGACGGCACCGTCGATCGCGTCGTGGTGCCGGAACGCCAGGACGCCAACAAGCTGATCGAAGAGTTCATGATCCTGGCCAATGTCGCGGCCGCCGAGACCCTGGAAAAAGCCAAGGTGCCGCTGGTCTATCGCGTCCATGACGAGCCTGGCCCGGAAAAGATCAACGCGCTGCGCGAATTCCTCGCCTCATTGCAAATCCCGCTGGCCAAATCCGGCGCGCTGCGGCCGGCCACCTTCAACCGCATTCTGGCCCAGGTAAAAGGCGGCGAGCGCGAACAGCTGATCAACGAAGTCGTGCTGCGCAGCCAAGCACAGGCCGAATATGCCGCCGAGAACTACGGCCATTTCGGCTTGAACCTGCGCCGCTACGCGCACTTCACCTCGCCCATTCGCCGCTACGCCGATCTGATCGTGCATCGCGGCCTGATCCGGGCGCTCAAGCTTGGGCCTGACGGCCTGCCGGAAAACTTCGGCGTGCCGGAACTGGCCGAAATCGGCGCCGAGATTTCCGCCACCGAGCGCCGCGCCATGCTGGCCGAGCGCGAGACCAAGGATCGGCTGATCGCGCATTACCTCGCCGACCGCATCGGCGCGACCTTCGAAGGCCGCGTCGCCGGCGTCCATCGCGCCGGCCTGTTCGTCAAACTGACCGAGACCGGCGCCGACGGTTTTATTCCGGCGCGCACCATCGGCGATGAATTCTTCCGCCATGACGAAGCGGCCCACGCCATGATCGGCAATCGCTCCGGCGAAACCTATCGGCTCGGCGACCATGTCACCGTCAAGCTCGTTGAAGCCGCCCCTATTGCCGGCGCGTTGCGTTTTGAGCTTTTATCGCAAGGCAGCAAGGGCAGCAGCGGGGCTGCCCGCAAGAAGAGCCACATCCCGAACCCACAAAAGCGCCCGCGCGGCATCTCCAAATCCAAAAGCCGCAACCGTAAAAAGCCAGGCAAGAAACCCGGCAAGAAACAACGGAAAGCATGATGACGAATGACCTCGGCCAGAAACTCACCGAACGCATGTCGAACCAGGAGCGCGATCAGTCCCACCCGGACTCGGAGCCGCGCGACGCCGCGACCCTGATGTTGATCGACCGCTCCGGTCCCAAGGCCAAGGTGCTGCTCGGCCGACGCCATCACAGCCACAAATTCATGCCGGGTAAATTCGTGTTTCCAGGCGGCCGCATCGAGGCGCTCGACCGCGCCATGTCGGCTCTGAGCGAACTGCATCCGGACACCGAGACCAAACTGCGCGAACGCGTGGCCGCGGCCAGCGCGGACTTCGCGCGCGGCCTTGCGCTCGCCGCCGTGCGCGAAATGGCCGAGGAAACCGGCCTGCTGCTCGGCGCCAAACGCGACAACCCGCCGGCAACGCCGGGCGAGATCTGGGCCGAATTTGCCAAGCGCAGCGTCCACCCGGATCTCGGCCAGATCCACTTCATCGCCCGCGCCATCACGCCGCCCAAGCGGCCGAAGCGATTCGATACCCGGTTTTTCACCGCCGACGCCTCAGCGATCGCCGACACCATTGAAGGCGTGGTCGGGCCGGATTCCGAGCTGGTCGAGCTGACTTGGGTGCCGATCGAGGAAGCCACCCGCCTCGATATGCCGACCATTACCGGCGTGGTGCTGGAGGAACTGGGCACCCGGGTCGCCGCCGGCATGACCCACGACCTGCCGGTACCATTTTACTACATGGCCGACCAGACTTTCCACCGCGAGCTGCTTTAGGCCGTCGGGAGCGGCCCCATACACGCCAAAAACCGGCATTCTTGACATTTTCCGCTTCGGCGCTAGGGTCCGCCGCCAGTGGCGAAATTCGCCCCCGAAATTCAAGTTTTAAGGACTAATCCATGGCCAAAGCCGTCAGCCTGAAGATCAAACTCGTGTCGAGCGCCGACACCGGCCACTTCTACGTGACCAAGAAGAATTCGCGTACCCAGACCGACAAGCTGGTCAAGAAGAAGTACGATCCGATCGCGAAAAAGCACGTCGAGTACAAGGAATCCAAGATCAAGTAGCAACCGCTTCGGTTGCCACGTTTGATCTGTGCGTTATGCCCGGCTTCGTGCCGGGCATTTGCGTTTTGCGGCGCCTTCGTCCCGGCTGCGACACTCCGGGAATATTCAGCCCGGCGCGGACCTGATATCGTCACACTCAATATAAAAGCGTCACCGGAGGGAAATGCCCCATGTCGTTTTATTGGCCGATCAAGTTGCGCGCTTTGTTGGCCGCACTCTTGCTGCTGCCGCTTACCGTCGCCGGCGCCCAGGCGTTCGAGACGCACAAGCTGGCGCTGCAGATCAGCGACAACGATCCCGAAAAAATGAACAGTGTGCTCAACGTCGCCGCCAACGTGTCAAAATACTATTCCGACAAGGGCGACGAAGTTGAAATCGAGATCGTTGCCTTTGGTCCCGGCCTCACCATGCTGCGCACCGACAAGTCGCCGGTGCTCACCCGGCTGAAATCGTTCCGCCAAGGCATGCCGAACGTCTCGTTCATGGCCTGCGAAAACACGATTGATTCGATCAAGCGTCACGACGGCAAGGAGCCACCGCTGGTCCAGAACGCCAAGCGCGTTCCGGCCGGCGTCGTTACGCTGATGGAGCTGCACGAAAAAGGCTGGACGATCGTGCGGCCGTAGCCGGCCTGACGCCGCTGTTTAAGCCGCGGCGTCCTGTACCACGCGATTGCGGCCATCGCGCTTGGCGCGATACAGCGCTGTATCGGCGCGCTTGAGCATGGCGGCGGCGTTATCGTCGGCACCGTTCAACGAGGCAATGCCGATCGAAATCGTCACTTCCAGGTTCTTGGTGCCCTGCTGGATCGGGAACGGCTCGGTGGCAATCCGGCGACGGATGCGCTCGGCCACCATTGAGGCCACTGCCATGTCGGTTTCCGGCATCACGATGACAAATTCCTCGCCGCCGTAACGGCAGGCCAGATCGATATTGCGGATCGACTTGCGGATACGCATCGCGAACTCGCGCAGCACGTCGTCGCCGGCATCGTGGCCGTGGCCGTCATTGATCGATTTGAAGAAGTCGATGTCGAGGATCAGCACCGTAATCGGCTTGCCGCGCTGGGCCGCCTGCTCGGTCAGCGCCGCCAGATGGGTTTCCATATAGCGCCGGTTATACAGGCTGGTCAGCGCGTCGGTGATCGCCATTTCGATCGACGCCTGCACATTGTCGCGCAGCCGCTCGGTGTAGCGCTTCTTCTTGACCTGGGTGCGCACCCGCGCCAGCATTTCGTTCTTGTCGATCGGCCGGACCAGATAATCGTTGACGCCGATTTCCAGGCCGCGCACCAGCCGCGCATTGTTGTCGGGCTCGGCGATCGCCAGGATCGGCATGCTGCGGGTGCGCTCCAGCGAGCGCAACTGGCTGCATAGCCGCAATCCGTCGAAATCCTTCAAGCCCAGCGAAACGATGACCAACTCGTAATTACCTTCGGCGATCCGGAACAACGCGTCGTTCGGATTGGCCTCGACATCGACCGTATGCTCGGCCGACAACGTCGCCACGATCCGCTCGTAAGACGACTGACGGTCGTCGACGATCAGGACACGGCCATTGCGGCCGGTCTCGGTCACCGCCTCATGCTCCGGATTCTGGATACCGATTTCCATGGTGGTGAGCGCACGCATGCGCAGCTCATCGGTGACCATTTTTAGCCGCGCCAGCGAACGCACGCGCGAAATCAGCGCCACGTCGGTCACCGGCTTGGTGAGAAAGTCGTCGGCGCCGGCTTCCAGGCCGGCGACGCGATCGGACGGCTGATCGAGCGCGGTCACCATCACCACCGGAATGTGGTGGGTCGCCGGGTTCGCCTTCAGCCGGCGGCAGACTTCGAAGCCGTCCATCTCCGGCATCATGACGTCGAGCAGGATGATGTCGCATTCGGCGCGTTCGCACAGCGCCAGCGCCTCGGCGCCGTTGGTGGCGGTGACGACGTCGAAATATTCGGCCGACAGCCGCGCTTCGAGCAGCTTCACATTGGCCGGAATATCGTCAACGACAAGAACACGGGCAGTCATACATGCACCATCAGGCAGGGCCGAGGAAATGACGGATGGTCTCGATGAACTTGCCCACCGAGATCGGCTTGGACAGATAGGCCTCGCAACCGCCTTCGCGGATCCGTTCCTCGTCACCCTTCATGGCGAAGGCGGTGACCGCCACGACCGGGATCGCTTTCAGCTCGGGATCGTCCTTGAGCCACTTGGTGACTTCGAGGCCGGACACTTCCGGCAATTGAATATCCATCAGGATCAGGTCGGGACGATGCTTGCGCGCCAGATCGAGCGCCTCGATCCCGCTGCGGGTCCCGACAATGTCGTAGCCATGCGCTTCCAAGAGATCGTGGAAGAGCTTCATGTTGAGCTCGTTGTCCTCCACAATCAGGACGGTCTTCGCCATATCCCGCCCCATTTTCCCCAAAACAACCTGTTGCGACACCCGCGTTGCCGCCTTTGGGCGTCGCCAGGCCACCCGCGCTCGGGCATGATCGCGACCACGGTAGTGCCGATTTGTTACGGAAAGGCAAACAGAGGCCCATGAAACCCCGATTTGGCATGCCGCCGGAGGCGGCAGAACAGCTGGCAATTCAGGCCCTTACCTATATTGCCGGCGACCCGGAACGGCTCGGCCGGTTCCTGTCGGTGACCGGGCTCGGCCCCGACGAGATTCGGGCGGCGGCCGCCGAGCCGGGCTTCCTGGCCGGGGTCCTGGCCTACCTCGCCTCCGACGAGCGGCTGGCCAGCGAGTTCATCACAGAAACCGCCTGCGCGCCCGGCGACATCGCCCGCGCCCATATCGCGCTCGGCGGCGAGCCCTGGGAGCGCGAGATTCCGTGACCGCGTTCTGCCGCGATTGCCTGACCGACGCCGTCGAGACAGCGAAACGCTGCCCGGCTTGCGGGTCGCCGCGGCTTGTCCGGCATCCGGAGCTCGAAAACCTGACCATCGGTCATGTCGACTGCGACGCCTTCTACGCCACCATCGAGAAGCGCGACGACCCTGCCCTGATCGACCGGCCGGTGATCGTCGGCGGCGGCAAACGCGGCGTGGTCTCGACCTGCTGCTATGTCGCGCGCACTTACGGCGTGCGCTCGGCGATGCCGATGTTCAAGGCGCTGGCGCTGTGTCCGCAGGCCGCCGTGATCAAGCCGAACATGGCGAAATACGCCGCCGTCGGCCGCCAGGTGCGCGACGTCATGCTGGCGCTGACGCCGCAAGTCGAACCCTTGTCGATCGACGAGGCTTTTCTCGATCTGACCGGCACCGAACGCCTGCACGGCATGCCGGCGGCCAAGGTGCTGGCGCGTTTCGCCGCCAATATCGAGCGCGATCTCGGCATTACAATTTCAGTGGGACTGTCGGCCAACAAGTTTCTCGCCAAGATCGCCTCCGACCTCGACAAGCCGCGCGGCTTTGCCGTGATCGGCCAATCCGAGGCGATGAGCTTTCTGGCGCCGCGGCCGGTCGGCTTCATCTACGGCGTCGGCGCGGTCTCGCGCCGCCAAGCTCGCCGCCGACGGCTATCGTCTGGTCAGCGATCTGCAACGCGCCGACCAGCACGACCTGATGCGCCGCTATGGCGAGGAAGGCGTCCGGCTATGGCACCTAGCGCGCGGCATCGACAAGCGCCGGGTCGATCCGGTGCGCGAGACCAAGAGCATTTCGGCCGAGACCACGTTCTCGAAAGACATCGGCGAACTGCGCCCACTTGAACAGCATTTGTGGGAACTGACGGAAAAGGTCTCGGCCCGCCTGAAAGCCAGCCAGTTGGCCGGCACGACCGTCACGCTCAAGCTCAAGACCGGCGATTTCAAGCTGCGTACCCGGGCGCGGTCGCTCGGCAATCCGACGCAATTGGCGGCGCGGATTTTCGCCGCCGGCCGCGATCTGTTGCGCCATGAAGTCGGCTCGGCGCGCTTCCGCCTGATCGGCATCGGCGTCAGCCACCTGGAAGAAACCACCGGCGACGATCTGTCGGATTTGATCGACCGGCGCGGCGCGCAGGCCGAGCACGCGGTCGACAAGCTGCGCTCGAAATTCGGCAAGGACGCCGTGGTTAAGGGCCTGGCGCTGGACGAGGACTAAACCGCCGCCATCGTTATTTGCACGGCTTGACCTTCTTCATCTCCAGATTGGTCAGCGTGCCGGAAATCGTGAAATCGTTGTAGTCGAGAATGAGCGCGCGCGAGATGCCGTTCTCGTAAAGCTCGAAGCTGATGGCATAGACCGGCGTCTGTTCGCCTTTGCGTTCGGCCTGGTCGCTGGTCTTCTCGAAATAGCTGATGGTGACCGGCCAGCGCCGCATATGGGCCAAGGCCGGAATTTTAGCGCCGGCGTCGTCAACCGGCTTGGCCACCGGGTCGATCGCCTGGCCGATGACGGTCAGGGTGTTGTACAGCTTCTCGCCGGATTCCGAACCGTCATAGACCGGGAAATTCAGGATGGTCTTGCCGGCGCGCGCCGCTTCGACGATCCGGCGCATGTGGTCGGTCGGAAACACCGCGTCGACCGGCACCCTGAACGTCTTGCGCTTCGGCTTGTTGAGCGTGACTTTGACGTTCGAAGCGCCGCGATCGGCGCGACCGTCGACCGCGTCGGTGACCTTGTCGTTGAGCAGATTTTCCGAATTGAAACGAAACTTCTTGGCGGCCTCGTCTTCCCAAGTGGTCGACCGCAGATCGCTCAGCGCGGGCTTACCCTCCGCCGATTCGAGTTCCGAGACCTGACGGAAATTCAGCTCATAGCCGTCGCAGGCATTGCCGGAAAAATCGTAGACGATGCGCCCGCGTACCGCCTGGATGCCGCGGGTACCGCTCGACTTGGACAGCTTGAGATCATAAATCGCCCGGTGTGGCGCCAGAAAGACCTTGCCGTTTTGATCGCCATCCACAGCCGCGGCGGCCGGCGCCCCCAAAGGCGCGCCGATCGGGGCCGCGTCGGCGGACTGCAAGGCCACCAGCGCTGCCAACCCAATTCCGAGGCCCGCGATCGCTGGCACAAGGCCGGACAAGAGAAACAGTCTGGCATTTGCAAAGCGGATCATTGGCTAAAGGCCTCTTCCCGGCAGCGTTGATGGCGGTCGCCGGACAACATGGACGTGACGATAGGGGCAAGAGAGGGGCAAGAGCGAGGCAGGATCACAAACCGCAGAATAAGGCCCGGTAAGGTTTCCAGCAACCATCCCCGGCCCGCGCTTGCGCGCTCCCGCCCAATCGTCCAAGACAGTCGCCGAACAAGACATTTGGTCGATATTTGTCTTCAATCAGTGCATTGGAATCGGAGCGTTAGCATGGCCGGAAAAGTCGAAAAAGCGATCGAGGACTTGGGAATCACACTGCCGACACCGGCAGCCCCGATGGCCAATTATGTCGCCTTCGTCCGCACCGGCAATCTCGTCACCGTCTCCGGCCAGCTCTGCTTCAACACCGACGGTAAGCTCGCCGCCAAGGGCCAGCTCGGCGCCGGCGTCTCGATCGAAGACGGCCAGGCAGCGGCGCGCGCCTGCGCGGTCAACCTGCTGGCGCAGCTCAAGGCCGCCGTCGGCGACCTCGACAACGTGACGCGGGTCGTCCGACTCGGCGGCTTCATCAATTCCGCGCCCGGCTTTACCGACGGACCGAAAGTCATGAACGGCGCCTCCGACCTGATGGTCGAAGTGTTCGGCGACCTCGGCCGTCATGCCCGCTCCACCGTCGGCGTCTCGGCGCTGCCGGCCGACGCCGCGGTCGAAGTCGAAGGCATGTTCGAGGTCGTCTAACCGATAGAGAACTCCATGCCGGGCCATCATTGGCTCACCGCTCATCCGATTGCCCATCGCGGCCTGCATGACGCAGCCGCCGGTACGATCGAGAACACCGGCACGGCATTCTCCGCGGCGATCGCATCAAGCTATGCGATCGAGACCGACCTGCAAATCAGCGCCGACGGCGAGGCCATGGTGCATCACGACGATGCGCTCGGCCGCCTCACCGACGGCCATGCCAGCCTCGCCGATCTGACGGCCGCCGAGATCAAGGCGGTGCGCTTCAAAGCCACCGGCGACCGCATTCTCACCCTCGGTGAATTGTGCGACTTGGTCGCCGGCCGCACGACTTTGGTGATCGAACTCAAAAGCCGCTTCGACGGCGACCTACGGCTGGCGCAACGCGCCGCGCAAGTGCTGGCCGGTTACGCCGGCCCGGTAGCGGTGATGTCGTTCGATCCGGCGCCGATCGAAATGTTACGCGCCATCGCGCCCAAGCTGGTCCGCGGCATCGTCGCCGAGCGTCACTACAGCCACCATGAATGGGATGCCATGCCGGCCTTGGCCAAGTTTCAACTGGCCTTTCTGCTGCACGCGCCGCGCACGCAGCCGCAGTTCATCGCCTATTCGGTCAAGGACCTGCCCTCGCCCGCGCCTTGGATGGCGCACACCCTGTTCGGGCTGCCGCTGTTGACCTGGACCGTGCGCAGCACCGAAGACCAACGCCGGGCCGCGCGCTGGGCCGACCAGATCATCTTCGAAGGCTTTCGGCCGTAGCGGCTTGCTTGAGACGGCCTCGCCGATTGCCCGCGGCGGCGGCCGAACTGCCGCCCGCAAACGAGGGCATACGGCGGCCCGATTTCGAGGGTATGATACGCGCGGAATGGCCGGAGCAGCCGTTGTCCCGGCCGCACTGACAGCATAGACGCCTAGGCTTGATGACCGACATCGAACTTCGCATCCGCATTGTGCCGTCGCTGGCCGAGATTCCGGCCGCGGACTGGAACGCCTGCGCCGGCCAGCAGCCCCGTGCCGGCGGCAATGCGCCGGCACAGCCGGCGTTTGCTCCCTCCGACCTTGAGGGCTACTTTTCCCCGGAGTTATCCCCAGAGTTATCCACAAGAGGACATGCGGATAACCCCTTCGTTTCGCACGAATTTCTGAGCGCTCTTGAACAGTCGCATTCGGTCGGCGGCCGGACCGGCTGGCAGCCGCGCCACCTGGTCGCCGAACAGGCCGACGGCACCCTGTTGGGGACCGCGCCCTGCTACGTGAAAAGCCATTCCCAGGGCGAATATGTCTTCGACCACGGCTGGGCCGAAGCCTTCGAGCACGCCGGCGGCGACTATTACCCCAAGCTCCAGGTCGCGGTGCCGTTCACGCCGGTGACCGGCCCGCGTCTGCTCGCCCGCCCCGGCCCACTCGCTGCCGACATACGCGGCGCGCTTGGCGATGCGCTGGCCGAACTCACCACAACAAACGGCTTGTCGTCGGCGCATGTCACCTTTTTGACCGAGCCGGAATGGAAGCTACTCGGGGACCGCGGTTTCCTGCAGCGCACCGACCAGCAATTCCACTGGGCCAATGCCGGCTATGAAACCTTCGACGATTTCTTGAGCGCGCTGGCCTCGCGCAAGCGCAAAGGCATCCGGCGCGAACGCAAGGAAGCGCTCAGCGCCGGCATCGAGGTCCATTGCCTCACCGGTTCTGATCTGACCGAGGAGATCTGGGACGCGTTCTTTGCGTTCTACATCGACACCGGCTCGCGCAAATGGGGCCGGCCTTACCTGACACGCGAGTTCTTTTCGATCGTCGGCTCAACAATGGCCGACCGCATTCTCCTGGTCATGGCCAAGCGCGCCGGCCGCTGGATTGCCGGCGCCATCAACTTCCTCGGCGCCGACACCATCTATGGCCGAAACTGGGGTGCGCTCGAGCATCATCCGTTTCTGCATTTCGAGCTGTGTTATTATCAGGCGATCGACTACGCGATCACGCGCAAGCTGAAATGGGTCGAAGCTGGCGCGCAAGGCGAACACAAACTGGCGCGCGGCTACCTGCCACACACGACATATTCGGCGCATTTCATCGCCAATCCGGGCTTGCGCCGGGCGGTCGCCGAATATCTGGCGCGCGAGCGGGCTTATGTACAGGCTACGGCTGAAGAGCTTGCGGCGGCAGCACCTTTCCGCAAGGATTTGGTTGAGCAAGAATAATCCGTAAGAATTACCGGAGCGGGGAAACGACCATGCCGAGCTACGATCCCAACAACATCTTCGCCAAGATCCTGCGTGGCGAACTGCCCTGCTACAAGGTCTATGAGGACGACAAGGCGTTTGCCTTCCTCGACATCATGCCGCGCGCGCCCGGCCATACTTTGGTGCTGCCGAAGGCGCCGGCGCGCAACATTCTCGATGTCCCACCCGACGACCTCGCTCATGTCGCCAAGGTCGCGCAGAAGGTGGCCAAGGCCGCAATGACCGCACTCGGCGCCGACGGCGTCACGGTGCAGCAATTCAACGAAGGTCCCGGCGGCCAGGTGGTGTTCCACCTGCACGTTCACGTCATTCCGCGCATGGCCGGCGTCGCGATGAAGCCGCCGGCGGCAGAGAAAGAAAAGCCGGAAGCATTGGCTGAGGTGGCGAAGAAACTGGCGGCGGCCTTGGCCGATTAGGCCGCATCGGCAACCGATCAATGAGCGAAAAAATACCCGCCGATCAACAGCGCCGCCTCGCCCACCACCACACCGACAAAGACCGACCGCTTCACCGCCAGGAACGCGGCAAACCCGCAAACCGCCGCGCCGACTCGCACGGTGAGCGGAATATCGGCCAGCGCGCCGCTTGAAAACAGGATGAGTTTGGCGACGACGCCAGCCAGAATCGCGGTCGCCACGGCACGCGACCACACCACAACCTGTGAGTCCTCGTTTAATCCTCGCGCCAAGACCAGGCCCAGCACGCGCCAGATCTCGTTCGGCAGAAAACCGACCAGCACGAGGATCAGATAAGGCCACAGCTCAGTCAGTGCACTGTTCATGGCCGGGTTCATACTTGCGTTCCCCGGCGCGCCTCACGCAGACGGTGAATGACATAAGCGAGCGTGCCGCCACCGATGCCGGTCCACATCAAATCCAATTCGACATGCATGACGGTCAGCGTGGTGCCGAGCACCAGTCCGATCACCAACGCCAATTTGTCCATCATCATTTTGGCGTTGCGCGCGGTCGACACCAGAAACGCCATCGGCGTGATGAACAACAGCGCGCCGGCCAGGAGCGGCGGCAACTCGGAGGCGAGGTAAAACCCGAGCAGACCGGCCGCCGACGCGGCGCTCATGAAACCGACCGACAGGCCGTTGCAGAACGCCACGCGCTGATCGCGCGGCAACGCCGGCAAGAAGCGAAACGATTCAACCCACATGCTGACCGAGGTGAAATGCACCGGCAACAGCAGATCGCGCAGCCGCGTTTTCGGCCCCCGCACCACCGGCAGCAAGGCAACCACCATGGGCAACAGCCGGACCCCGGTCAGGGTCACCGCGATCGCAACCTCGATTGGCGCGGCGCCGGTGCCAAGCGCCGAAATCAGGACGACTTGCGCCGGCCCCGCCCACACCAGCACGGTCGACAGCGCCAACCACCAGACACTTAGACCGAAGCCATGGGCCAGCGCGCCGATGCCGACATAAGTCCCGCTGATCACCGGACAGAACACCGACATATAAGCCGACCGCATCCCACCGAAAAAGGCGGCGGTCGGCGATTTGAAGGTGAGCGGTTCCGGCATGGGCTATCCGATGTCCCATAGGCCCGCCGCCGCCGCAACCTAAAGCGCCCTCGCGCCGCCCTCATTTGCCGCATGCGGCACCTGCAAAATATGAAGGGCAACGGAAAGGAATAACGAAAAAGGCCGGGCGTTGCGGCCCGGCCTTTTCTATTCGTCGTTCTGTGTCGGTGGTGTCCGACGTCTAGGCCTTGATCAACGGCACCTTCGGCACCGAGCCGCGTTTGCCGCCATCACCGTCGCCCTTGTCGCTCTTGGGCTTCGATTTCGGCTTGGGTGCGGCCCGTCGCTTGGCTTTCGGCCGGGTCACCGGCAACTTCTCCGGCTTCGGCGTGACCGGCCCATCGAGGAACTGGAAGCCGAGCTTGTCGCGCCCGGCCTCGTCCTTGTCGACGATGACGCGGACATGGCCGCCGTTCTTGAGATGGCCGAACAAGACCTCGTCTGCCAGCGGCTTCTTGATGTACTCCTGGATCACGCGCGCCATTGGCCGCGCGCCCATCAGTTCATCGTAGCCATTGGCGATCAGCCAGCGGCTGGCCTCTTCCGACAGCTCGATGGTGACGTTGCGGTCGCCGAGCTGGGCTTCGAGCTGCAGCACGAACTTCTCGACCACCTGAGCGATCACCGTCTGCGGCAGATGGCCGAAGGTGATGGTGGCGTCGAGCCGGTTGCGGAACTCAGGCGAGAACATCTTGCTGATCGCCTCGGTGTCATCGCCTTCCCGCTTGGTGCGGGTGAAGCCATAGGCTTCCTTGGCCATGTCGGCGGCGCCCGCGTTCGTCGTCATGATCAAGATGACGTTGCGGAAGTCGACCTGCTTGCCGTTGTGGTCGGTCAGCTTGCCGTGGTCCATCACCTGCAACAGCACGTTGAACAGGTCGGGATGCGCCTTCTCGATTTCGTCGAGCAGCAGCACGCTATGCGGATGCTGGTCGACGCCATCGGTCAGCAGGCCGCCTTGGTCGAAGCCGACATAGCCCGGAGGCGCGCCGATCAGACGCGAGATGGTGTGCCGCTCCATGTATTCCGACATGTCGAAGCGGATCAATTCAACGCCGAGCGAAGCGGCCAGTTGCTTGGCGACTTCGGTCTTGCCGACGCCGGTCGGGCCGGAGAACAGGTAACAGCCGATCGGCTTTTCCGGTTCGCGCAAGCCGGCACGCGCCAGCTTGATCGAAGCCGACAGCAACTCGATCGCCTTGTCCTGGCCGTAGACCACGGTCTTGAGCGTGCCTTCGAGATGCTGGAGCACCTCGGCATCGTCCTTCGACACGGTCTTGGGCGGGATCCGCGCCATGGTCGAAATCGTGGTCTCGATTTCCTTGATGCCGATGGTCTTCTTGCGCTTGCCTTCCGGCAGCAGCATCTGCGCCGCGCCCAACTCGTCGATCACGTCGATCGCCTTGTCCGGCAATTTACGGTCATGGATGTAGCGCGACGACAGCTCGACCGCCGCCTTGATGGCGTCGTTGGTGTATTTGAGCTTGTGGTACTCCTCGAAATAAGGCTTCAGACCTTTGAGGATTTCGATGGCATCCGGGATCGACGGCTCGTTGACGTCGATCTTCTGGAATCTCCGCACCAGCGCCCGATCCTTTTCGAAATACTGGCGGTATTCCTTGTACGTCGTCGAGCCGATGCAGCGGATGGTGCCGCCCGACAGCGCCGGTTTGAGCAGGTTCGACGCATCCATCGCGCCGCCGGAAGTCGCGCCGGCGCCGATCACGGTGTGGATCTCGTCGATGAACATGATCGCGCCCGGATAGGCCTCGATCTCCTTGATCACCTGCTTGAGCCGTTCCTCGAAATCGCCGCGGTAGCGCGTGCCGGCGAGCAAGGTGCCCATGTCGAGCGCGAACACGGTGGCGTTTTTCAACACCTCCGGCACTTCGCCATGGATGATGCGGCGCGCCAAGCCTTCGGCGATCGCGGTCTTGCCGACGCCGGCTTCACCGACGAACAGCGGATTGTTTTTCTGGCGGCGGCACAGCACTTGAATCGTGCGGCTGATTTCGCTGTCGCGGCCGATCAGCGGATCGATCTTGCCGTCCTTGGCCTTGGCATTGAGGTTGACGCAATAAGCTTCGAGCGCGTCGCCCTTCTTCTTGGGCTCGTCGCCGCTGCTGCCTTTGGCATCGGTCTCTTCCTCGGCGCCACGCACCGGCCGCGCCTCGGTCAGGCCGGGCCGCTTGGCGATGCCGTGACTGATATAATTGACCGCGTCGTAGCGCGTCATGTCCTGCTCCTGCAGGAAATAGGCGGCGTGGCTCTCGCGCTCGGCGAAAATCGCCACCAGCACGTTGGCACCGGTGACTTCCTCACGGCCCGACGACTGCACATGAATGACCGCGCGCTGGATGACGCGCTGGAACCCGGCCGTCGGCTTCGAATCTTCGGCGCCGTCGGTGATCAGGTTTTCCAGTTCCGATTCCAGATAGGCCACCAGACTGCGCTTGAGCTTGTCGAGGTCGACATTGCAGGCCCGCATCACGGCGGAGGCGTCGGAATCGTCGATCATCGCCAAGAGCAGATGCTCCAGCGTGGCGTATTCGTGGTGCCGCTCATTGGCGACAGCGAGCGCCCGGTGAAGCGACTGTTCGAGACTGCGCGAGAAGGTTGGCATTAGATTTCCATTCCCAATTGTATCGAGCGTCCCCCAACTCTCACTTTTTTTCCATCACGCATTGCAAAGGATGCTGATGTTTTCTGGCAAAGTCCATAACCTGCGTCACTTTAGTCTCGGCGACTTCGTAAGTGTAAATGCCGCACTCGCCCATGCCGTGATGATGCACATGCAACATAATGCGTGTGGCGGCTTCGTGATCCTTGCCGAAGAAGCGTTCCAGCACGTGCGTGACGAATTCCATCGGCGTGTAGTCGTCGTTGAGAATGAGCACGCGATACATGTTCGGCCGCTTGGTCTGCGGCTTGGTCTTGGTGATGACCGCGACGTTCGGGTCGCCGGGTTTGCCGGCGTCACCGCCTTTGCGCTTGCGGTCGTCGTCGGCCATGCGCGGTCCGCCGGTGGCCGGCGTGCTGGCGGGGAATCGAATGATCGTCGTGCGCTTCATCATATGGCCAGCGGGTCGAACCTTGATTTCACTCTTGCTTCCGTTCTCATCTCGGCATCTGCGGACTCGCGCGGTCGCGAAGCAGTTGCACCATCATAAAGACCTCCAGACCGGCATTCCAAGCCCCCTGGCAGGCGTTTTACCAAGCCCTTTAGCGATTGTTTTGCTTGGTATTTTGCCACATTTGCGCGCTCATCCGACCAATCCTCCGGCACCGCCTAAGGCCGGCCGCTCAATCCCTGACCGGATCGCGGCTGGCGTGGCCTCCTGGCCAAAGCCGCCTTCCCGCACCCGGTTCCGGTCCCATTAGGTCAGATAGCCACTGGTTAAGCGTTCACAACCTGGCATTCGACATTTCGAGCTGATTTTTCCCCTCATTTGCACTGGTTTCGGCACCCATTTTCAAGACCCGGTCCACATATTGGAACCTTCCCGCGACGGGACAATGGCGCAACGACTGGGTCAATCTCCATGCTGAGGCGACTTCTGAAAGATTGCCGGGGCAGCATCGCTCCGATGCTCGCTCTGACCGCGATTCCGCTGATGGGCTCGGTCGGCGCCGCGATCGACTTTACGCGCGCCAACGCGGCCCGCGCCGCCTTCCAGTCCTCGCTCGATGCGACCGCCTTGATGCTGTCGAAGACGGCGGCAACCCAGTCGCCCGCCGACCTGCAAACCCAGGCCACCGCCACTTTCAACGCCCTGTTCACCCATCCCGAAGCCAAGAACATCGCGATTTCGGCGACCTTTTCGTCGACCGGCGGCTCGAAACTGACGATCAACGGCAGCGCCAGCGTCGATACCAATTTTCTCGGCGTCTTCGGCTATAGCCAGTTACCGATTGCCGGCATGTCGACCTCGACCTGGGGCAATACCCGGCTGCGGGTCGCGCTGGTGCTCGACAATACCGGCTCGATGTCGCGCGACTCAAAGATGACGGCGCTGAAAGCCGCGTCGCAAAACCTTCTCGCCCAGTTGAAATCCGCGGCGGTCACGCCCGACGACGTCTATATTTCCGTCGTGCCGTTCAACAAGGACGTGAACATCGGCAGCGGCAACGCGTCCCAGTCGTGGCTGCGATGGGACTTGTGGGACGCCGAGAACGGCAACTGCAGCAACACTTATTACAAGACGCAAAGCTCCTGCGAGTCGCACAGCAAGGTCTGGACGCCGAACGCTCACAGCACCTGGAACGGCTGCCTGACCGACCGCGACCAGAATTTCGACACCACCAACGACGCGCCGAGCGCCGGCAGCACGCTCTATCCGACGGAGCAATATAACTCGTGTCCAACCGAACTGCTGGGCCTCTCGAATGACTGGACCGCGCTGTCGGCCAAGATCGACGCCATGCAGCCGGCCGGCAACACCAATCAGGCGATCGGCTTGCAGATGGGCTGGCAGTCGCTGACTGCGTCGCCTTTCACGATCCCGGCGAAGGATCCGAACTACAAATACAATCAGGTCATCATTCTGCTGACCGACGGCCTCAATACCCAGGACCGCTGGTACAATAACGCGTCGTCGATCGACACCCGCCAGCAAAAGACCTGCGACAACATCAAGGCCGCCGGCATCACGCTCTATACCGTGCAGGTCAATACCGGCAGTGATCCGACCTCGACGTTGCTGAAAAGCTGCGCCAGCGACACCGGCAAGTTCTTCCTTTTGACCTCGGCCAACGAGATCGTCACGACCTTCAACCAGATCGGCACCGCGCTTTCCAATCTGCGGCTTGCGATGTGACCCGTTGAACTGCCGCACCGATGACGATGGAGCCATGATATTTCCGGCCCATCAGACGCCGCCGGCAAGGCATTTGGCCCGTTATGCGAAAACGCCAACCAGTCATTAACGACGTCGCGTAAGAACTATTCGGCATTTGCCGCAACCAAAGCAGACGCCGTTTACCATCCAAGCCCTTGGTCTCCCGGCATTATGTCCTGTTCCAACCGCGCGACGCTTACCGTTGCCGCCGATTTTCCGCGCGTTTCGTACACCGACGATTTAACTGCTGCGTCTATGACGGCAGGTGAATTCAACCGTTATCGGTGAACCGCTATGAATGCCATCTGGACCAAGCTCGCCCGCGGCCTCGGCGCCTTCCGCGCCGCCCGTGGCGGCAATGTTGCCATCACCTTCGCGCTCGCCACCCTGCCGATCGTCGGCACGGTCGGCTATGCCGTCGACTACAGCCACGCCAATTCTGTCAAGGTGGCGATGCAGGCCGCGCTCAACTCGACCGCGCTGATGCTGTCGAAGGACGCCGCAACCTTGAGCAACAGTGACTTGCAGAGCAAGGCGCTCACTTATTTCAACGCGCTGTTCACCCGGCCCGAAGCCAAGAGCATTACCATCAGCGCAACCTATACAACCACTGGCGGTTCAAAGGTCGTCGTCAATGGTTCGGCCAAGGTGCCGACCGATTTCCTCGGTATTATTGGCTACAATAACATCGAAGTCGGCGGGTCGTCGACCGCGGCCTGGGGTTCGACGCGGCTGCGCGTTGCGCTCGTACTCGATAACACCGGGTCGATGGCCGACGCGGGCAAGATGACGGCGCTCAAGGCGGCGACCAAGAGCTTGTTGGCTCAGTTGAGTTCCGCCGCCACCACAAATGGCGATGTCTACGTCTCGATTATTCCGTTTGCGAAAGACGTGAATGTCGGTTCGAGCAATTACAACCAGAATTGGATCAATTGGACTGATTGGAACTCGAGCAATCAGTCCTGCAGCAACGGCGGCGGCTGGAGCGGCTGGGGTGGCAACGGTTGGGGCTGGGGCGGCTGGGGCTGGGGCGGCAGCAGCGGCAATGGCAACGGCTGCTCGGCAGCCAACCACAACACGTGGAACGGTTGCGTGACCGATCGCAACAAAACGCAGGTCCCGAACACCACCATGGATTACGACCAATCGGCGGAAAACCCAGATCCGACCGTCCCGGATTCGCTCTTTGTGGCGGAGCAATATGGCCAATGCCCGGTGGCGATGATGGGGCTGAGCTATAACTGGACCGCGATGAACAGCTTGGTCAACTCGATGCAGCCGAACGGCAGCACCAATCAGCCAATCGGCCTGGTCTGGGGCTGGCAATCGCTGGTCGGCGGCGGCCCGCTGGTCGCACCGCTCATGAGCTCTGACTACGAATACCAGAAGGTCATCATTCTGATGTCGGATGGTCTCAATACCGAGGACCGTTGGTACAGCCAGCAGACGCCGGTCGATAACCGCATGTACCAGACCGGCAACGGCTCCGGCACCTGCGCCAATATCAAAGCTTCCGGCATCACGATCTATACCGTCCAGGTCAATACCGGCGGCGACCCGACCTCCACCCTGCTGGAGAATTGTGCCGGTAGCCCGGACAAGTTAATCGACCCGAGCAAGTTCTACATGGTGACGTCAGCCAACGGCCTGGGCGCCGTGTTCGCCGCCATCGGCACCAACCTGACCAAGTTGCGGGTCGCCAAATAGCGGTTGCGGCAGGCCCAACCGCGACGGCCACGACAACAAAAAAGCCCGGCTCAACCGCCGGGCTTTATTCTCACTGAACGCTCGCACGCGGGACGCAACAAAGACGCTACGCTTGACGCAACACGAACGGGGCCGAAACTACTTGGCCGAAACTACTTGGCCTTGGCCATCATGCCTTCGAACGGCTTGTAGCTTTCCTTGGCCATCGCCGAATACATTTCGCCGATCTTGGTGGCTTCGGCGACAAAACCTTCGTAAGCGGTTTTGGCGTAGGCGGTCTGCAGCTCGATGGCCTTCTCGACCGACTTGACGCCGAACAGCTTCTCGAGCGTCGCAGTGCCCTCTTCGAACGACTTCTTCGAATAGTCGGCGATTTCAGCCGCGATCGCCTGCGCGCTTTTCGATACGGCGCCGACCGACTTCATCGCGAGATCGACGTTTTCTTTGCTGACCTGCTGGAGGTCCTCGAAATTCTTGACCATTGTGGATCCTTTCCCGGCCCGCCCGACGCGGTGCCAATGTGCTATTCGCTGGACCCGGCCAATCCCGGGAATGGATAGAACTTATACTGCACTGCACAATAAAGTCAAGTTGGCATGGTGCAATGCGAAATTTACTTTAAAATCAATTGGATGTCTTAACAATTTGTAAACCACGTCCTCCTAGCGTGATCAGCTCCGGTACTTAAATTGCGCTATAAATTGGCCACGATGGCGGCCTAGGACCGCCCGCTTTAACGGGGCTGGGGAGAACTGATTTTGCGTCGGCAAGACCAAGTCCAACGCGATGTCCGACGCGACGTTCGGGGTGGCGCCAGTATCGCCGCCCGTCTTTGTTTGGTCGCCGTCGCCGCCGTCATCATCGTGACCGCATTCAGCGGCGAAGCCGATGCCCGCCGTCGGCGCCACCACCGCCATGCCGCCTACAATCCGCCTTATGCGTCGATCGTGGTCGACGCCAATACCGGCGCGGTCCTGCAAGCGACCAATGCCGACAGCCCGCGCCATCCAGCCTCTCTCACCAAGATGATGACGCTGTATCTGCTGTTCGAGCGCCTGGAAGCCGGCAAAATCAAGCTCAACACCGAAGTGCCGGTGTCGGCGCACGCCGCCGGGCAAGCGCCCTCCAAGCTCGGCTTCAAGCCCGGCGAGACCATCAAGGTCGAAGACGCGATCCGCGCCATCGTCACCAAATCAGCCAACGACGTCGCCGTGGCTCTCGGCGAAGAGCTCGGCGGCGACGAACCCAGTTTCGGCCGGATGATGACCGCCAAGGCGCGCGCGCTCGGCATGAAACACACCACCTATCGCAATGCCTCGGGCCTGCCGAACGACGAGCAGGTGACCACCGCGCGCGACCAGGCACTGCTCGGCCGGGCGCTGCAGGACCGCTTCCCGCAATACTTCCACTATTTCTCCACGCGCGCCTTTCTCTACAAAGGCCGCATGGTCCGCGGCCACAACCGGCTGCTCGGCAATGTCGACGGCGTCGACGGCATCAAGACCGGTTATATCCGCGCCTCCGGCTTCAACATCGTCACCTCGGTCAACCGCAACAATCGCCACATCGTCGCCGTGGTGTTCGGGGGCCGAACTGCCCGACTGCGCGACGCACAAGTGCGGAGCCTGATCGCCGGCAATTTCCGGAAAGCGTCAACCAAGCGGACCGCGCCGCCGGTCACCGTCGGCACCGCCATGGCCAACAAAAGCAAACTGCCGGCCAAGCCTCCGACCCCGTTGCATGACCCGCGCGACGATCAGGCCAGCACCGTCGCCGTTGCCGCCGGCACGCCCTCGCCTGGCTCGACCGCGCCGATCAAGCCGACCGCGGTCAGAACTCTTACGGTCCACCCCGGCCGCGTCCAGCTCGCCGCGCTGTCGCCGCTACCGTCCGGCAACCGTAGACTGGCGCCGGCGCCGGCCACCGCCAGTCCGGCGACTGTGACCACCATCGCCACGATCAGGAGCGAACCGCCGGCCGGCAGCATCACCGCCAGCATTCTCGGCGCGTTGCCGGCGAAAGGCGGCAAGACAGCCGCCGAAGCCGCGCCGGCCCGTCCGGCGCCACCGCCGCACAAGGGTCCGCCGCAGCTCGCCGCGGCCGCCAGCGTCCCGCTGCCAACGCCCGAACCCGCCGCCAAAGCGCGGGGCGGCTGGATGATCCAGGTCGGCGCCTTTCCCGACGAGGCAGGCGCCAAGAAGCGCCTGACGGCGGCCCAGACCAAGGCCAAGGACCAACTCGGCAAGGCCGATCCCTTCACCGAAAAGGTCGCCAAGGGCTCCCACTCGCTCTATCGCGCCCGTTTTGCCGGGCTCGACAAAAGTCAGGCGGAAACCGCCTGTAAACATCTCAAGCGTAATGAGATCCCCTGCATGCTGCTGAAGAACTAAAAGGCCGCGCGCAGGACCGGCGACCTCGAAAACGCGGCGCCGGACAAAAACAACAAAAAGACGACCAAAAAAATATCGATACCGGGATCTAAGTCGGACAGTCAGGTGCCGCTGGTGATGTTGTGTTTGGAGTACATCAGCGATGTTGGCGAAGCAGCGTTTCCTTGGCCTCGTTAATTCGGGCCGCCAAATACGTCGAGCCCCCTTGGTCGGGATGGAATTTCTTCATCAGGGCGCGGTGCGCGCGCCCGATGGCGTCGGCGCTCGCGCCGGGCTCCAGGCCAAGGATCTGATAGGCCTCCTGTTCCGACATTTTGCCATTGCTCGCCGCAGCCCGCCCCGCTGCCGCGTCACCTTGCGCGTATTCACGCCAACTGGCGTCCCGGCGGTCAAGATAAGGCATCAGTAGCGCGCGGCTTTCGTCGTCGATATCGGCCAGCAACGTAACCAGTGTATGGACGTCGAGTGTCTCCAGCGCCGCCCCCTTGTGGCGGCCGGCCACGACCATTCCCCGCATTTCGCCGCTGTCGTGATCGAGCGCCATTTCAAGAAAGGCCGTGCGCACCCGCGACACTTGGCCTTTGGACTTTTTGGACCGCATCGAAAAGCCGGCCGGCCCGAACGGCACCCAGCCCAACAGGCCGAGGCCGAAGGCGCCGAGTGGCATCGCGATAAAGATTTCGCCACGCAATCCTAAGAACGCCGCCATGCCGACAGCGAGCAGCCCCCCGCTCGCCTTCATCACGCGCGCGCCGACCTTGGGGTCGATTTTGGATATGACGCCCAGCACCCACAGGGCGGCCATCAAAATCAAGAATCCGAAAATGAGGGTCGGCATAACGTTTTCTACTTGTTCTAGTTGCCGCTTATGACTTGAGCTGCGTCAGCAGCGCGCGCGCGCCACCGGCCTGGTTGCCGGATTGGCGCGCCGACAGGTCGCTGAGCGCCTTGATGCCGCCGGCGGCATAGGCCGCGACCGCGCGCAGCAATTCGGCCAGCTGCTGCGCCGAGCCGGTATCGAAACGGCAATAGGCGCCGCGCGACAGCCGCGCGATCTCGCGATAGGCGCTTTCGGCGACCGGATCGCCGCCTTCCTGGAACATGAACACCGGCACGCCGAGCAGGCCGAGTTCGCCGGCGGCGGCGGCCAGATCGTCAATGCCCTCTTCCATCGCGTCGCCGACAAACACCAGCGCCTGGACGCGCTGGCGGGCGTGCTCCTGGCGGGCATGGCTAAGACCTTGCCGATCTGGGTGTGGCCGCCACGGCAGTCGATGCGGCCCATCAGGCTGGCGAGCTTGTCGGCGCCGGCGACCCAGCCCGACGCCCGGCATTCGTTCAGGCCGCGGAAATAGACCAGTTGGATATCGAGCCCGCCGATCGCGGCGGCTTCGCGGAACATGTCGGCCTGCAGCGCGCAGGCCGAATCCCAGGTCGGCTGCCGGCTCATGGTGGCGTCGAGCGCGAAAACCAGCCGGCCGCGCTTGCCGGCGGTCACAGCAGGCCCGAGGCCCTTCACTTTTTTCAGAAAAGCGTCGATTTCCGGCCGCGACGAGACCTCAGCCTGAACTTGACCCTTTTGGCCCTTTTGACCCTTGGTCTGGGCCTGCGTCGGGGTCTTTTGCGCGGTGTCTTTGCCGGTCGGGGAACTCATGCCGCCAGTCTACACCGATTCATGGCGTAAATATTGGCCTGAGCTGGGCGCCATCGAACCGGAGCGGCTTTAGGCCAGCAGGTCGTGCATCTGCAGCGGCTGGTCCATGACCGAATACCATTCGGCCCGGGCGGCGGCGCGGCGCTTGCCGTTTTCCGACATCGGCAGCCGCAGCGCGTTCAAGAGCGCGATGACTTCCTCGCGCGCCGTCAGATGCGACATATTGGGCCTGGTGCCGAGCGTGCGCTCGTCGAGATCGTCGAAGGCGGTCAGGCCGCGCGGGAAGAATTCGCGATAGACCACGCGCTCGGCGAAACCGTCGACGCAGCGGAAGCCCATGCGCTTGGCCAATTCGGCGATGCCCTCGCCGACCAGCTTCTTGTTGCGCGAGCCGAGCGTCGACAGGCGGTTGCGCACCACGATCCAGTCGGTCAGCCGGCCGTCGACCAGCCGGCGCTGGCGGCGCGCCTCGCGCACCATCCCGGCATAGTGGCTTTCGCCGGTGACGGAAAAATTGGTCGGGTCGATGGTCGCCAGCACGTCGAAGTCGACGAAGCTGTCGTTGAGCGGCGTCACCAGCGTATCGGCCATCGAATGGGCGAGCCGCATCATGTAGGTGTCGTTGCCGGGGGTGTCGATCACCACCACGTCGTGGGTGTGTTCGACCGCGCTGATCGCCTTCGAGAACCGGGCGAATTCGGCGGCCTCATTGGCTTCGACCGAATTTGAATCGGCGCGCGGCACGCAATAATGCGTCGGCAGCTCGAGCTTGATGCGGGCGCGCTGCGCCCAGGCGCGGCGGTTCTCGATATAATGGGTGAAGCTCTGCTGACGCGAGTTGAGATCGATGGTCGCCACGCGCTGGCCGGCCTTGAGCAAGGCGACCGCGATATGCAGCGCCGTCGTCGACTTACCGGAACCGCCCTTTTCGTTGCCGAGCACGACGACGTGCGCGGATTGAGGGCTCTGGCGAATGGGTTGGACCAACATATACGCGTCCTTTGATGGTCCGATTGTCGATGAATTACCGACCTTTAGTCAAGGTTGTCGCAATTTAACCATTAATTCGCCGGGCCGCATTGACCGTACCTTGCCAATAATTTGCCAAGTGCTATCCGGGTCTGACGACAACCCGCCGACAAGGCCCGTCAAAGCCTTGCCGGCAGCCATCCGGGGTCCTCTTAACGATGCGCCAAAAGCGCCCAAAATCAAGAAGCGCCCAAGATCCTGCGCAGCGTTGCCACCTTGCGTCAGGCGCTGGCGCCGTTTCGCGCCAAGCGCGAGACCATCGCGCTGGTGCCGACCATGGGCGCGCTGCATCGCGGCCATCTGGCGCTGGTGGCGGCCGCGAAAAAGCGGGCCGACCGCGTCGTGGTCTCGATCTTCGTTAACCCGACCCAGTTCGCGCCGACCGAAGATTTCGGCAGCTATCCGCGACAGTTCGAGGCCGACATTAAGGCATTAACGGAAGCCAACGTCGACGCGGTCTGGGCGCCGACGGCGCAAGCGATGTATCCGGAAGGCTTTGCCACCCGCGTGACGCCGGAAGGCGCGGCACTCGCCGGCCTCGAAGACAAATTCCGCCCGCATTTTTTCGGCGGCGTCGCCACCGTGGTGACCAAGCTGTTCACGCAAGTGCAGCCCGACGTCGCGCTGTTCGGGCAGAAGGACTACCAGCAACTGCGCGTCGTGACGCAAATGGCGAAAGATCTCGATCTGCCGCTCAAGGTGGTCGGCCTGCCGACCGTGCGCGAGAAGGACGGCCTCGCGCTGTCGTCGCGCAACGCCTATTTGTCGACCATGGAGCGCGTCGGCGGCGCCGACGCTCTATCGCGTGCTCAAGGCCTGCGCCGCGGCGATCAAACGCGGCGAAGACATCAAGTCGATCCTCAATGTCGGCTGCGGCGAAATCGAAAGCGACGGCTTCGCACTCGATTATCTCGAAGCCCGCCACGCGCTGACGCTGGCGCCGGTCGCGTCGCGCGCGGACGGCCCGATCCGGCTGCTGGTGGCGGCGAAAATCGGCAAGACGCGGCTGATCGATAATTTGGGGGTTTAGTTCTTCTGTCATGGCCGGGCTTGTCCCGGCCATCCCGCTTAGGCGAGCACTGTGCCTCCTTCATCGGGATCACCGGGACAAGCCCGGCGATGACAGCTTGCGAATGCGGCAAGTCCATTCTTCATCACTTACAAAGCAGGCGCACGCATCACCGCCGCTGTTATATCAAGACCCCGGCGCGGCAGTCATGGGGTCGAATTTGGCAGTCATGATGGGTTTCCTTCTGTCGGTTACGCCATCATGACGAGGCAGCAGGCGGCGGTGTGACATCGGGGGCGGATTTTTTGGCGGTCGCGAACTCGACAGGCGGGCGTTGCGAGCAGGCATCAAGTTGGCCTGGATGGAGCGAACGAAATCTGCAGTAGCTCTATCAATCGTTCCGCGGAGAGCTAATTACACTAACTTTGCCCGCCCCAAGCGGCAAAACCTGTCCGGTACGGCTGAACGCACCCGCAAAGCCTCCATTTCTGGTAAAAGTGAAAAATGGAGAGATTGCAAGATAACCGAAAAATACGACACCGCTTACGTCGAACAGATCGGGAAGTCGCTTAGAGGATATCAACCGATTTGCTCTTACCTTCTACAAGGACGTCGCGGAAATCTATGATTGCCTAACCCGAGTAAAAAATGTCGAGCGCAACCCGAGCGGCTTTTCACTCGATGACGCCCCGATCCTTGGCCTGTTGGTGCGCGTTTGGAAGCTTCTCAAGGAAGTTATCCGCTACTACGAAGAAAACAATGCAGAGATAATTGGTATCCTTGAGCGCCCCTTATCGAGGCATCTGTTGTTGCCTCCTATCTGATGACAAGCGATCCGAGCGTTATCGAGGACTATCGGAAATGTTCGTACAAAGACCGCTTGCGTATCCTGCGCGATCTTGAGGGGGTTCAGTCTTCTATGAAACGAAGGCGGGGAAACGACTTACTCAAATCGGTACGCGAAAAAATGGAGTTTGAAAACATCACGGCGAAGGACTTTGATATCCAAAACGGAACCGCTGGAAAATCCAGGGCAAATCCTTTTATGAGATTTTCGCGGATGTGGAGCACGCTGATCTTTACGCCTCGACATACGGAATGATGTCCGAGTCAATTCACGGTTCCTGGAATTTCTATGGATTGGTGTCTTTCCAGGAAAGACGACGGCACATTTCGGCCATACCCTTCAGTCATCCGGCCGATATACGATATGTGTCACCGACTCTGAGGTTCACAAACCGGCCATTCCGACTTTGGCTTTTACGCATCGATGCTGAACACGAATATCTAAAGGCCCAGCTAGATTGGATCGAACGCGTCAGACCTCCCTTTTTCAGCCAATTTGATCCAAATGACGGCTAGCGAGCAAGGCCATACGAAAATTCATCACCGCTCCTAGAGCTAATGCCATCGAGACCGACACAACTACACTCAAGTAGCAAGATACAAAACCATGAAGAGACCGACCACCGCCATGAAGAAGACAAGAGGCCGCGCAGAAGCAAAAGGCGCGACACTCCCTCCCGACTTGATCGACACGAAAATCAAAAAGCTCGGCGACTGGCGCGGCGAGACGCTGGCGCCGGGTCCGCAAGCTCATCAAGGAGGCCGACCCCGACGTCGTCGAAGAGGTGAAATGGCGCAAGCCGTCGAACCCGGCGGGCGTTCCGGTGTGGGAACACGCCGGCATCCTCTGCACCGGCGAGACCTACAAGGACAAAGTGAAGCTGACCTTCGCCAACGGCGCCGCGCTGGACGACCCTTCCGGCCTGTTTAATTCGAGCCTCGACGGCAACGTGCGGCGCGCCATCGATATCCACGAAGGCGACAAGATCGACGACAAGGCGTTCAAGGCGCTCATTCGCGCCGCCGTCGCGCTGAACACGGCCAAAGCCGCCAAGCGGCGGTCGTGAATTAAAGCAGATCGTGCGAGGGTAAACTCCGCGAAACCGGACTACTTGCTGTCATGCCCGCGAAAGCGGGCATCCAGTAACCCCGGCTTTTCCGCATCACGAGCACCGGGGATACTGGATCCCCGCCTGCGCGGGGATGACGCCTGAATTTGCTGCGACGCTTCGCGCCCCGGAATAAAGGCCCCGCTACAACAACCCCAACTCGCGCAACTCCCGCCGCATCTCTTCCGGCATGGCGGCGGCGCCCGGCGCGGCTTTGGCCAGATCGCGCGGCGCGTCCTTGTCCTCGAGATAGCGCCAGCCCTGAAAGGCGGCGCGCGGCCGCGGCTCGACCAGAATGCATTTCGGATCGAGCACCAGCTTGCAGCGGTGAATGCCGTCTTTGTCGGTGAACGGCTTCACCGCCAGGATCTTCTCGCGGCACATGATCTGGCCCTTGATGACCCAGAAGATCGAGCCGCCGTCGATCAGTTCCTCGGCGCGCTTGGGCACCATGCGGGTGGTGTGGACGCGCTCGGGCTTTTTGACGCCCCTCTTCTTCTGCGCCTTGATCTTCTGATCGATCCAGTATTCGAGGTCGGCGACCGACTCCGTTCCGACCGAGAGTTTGATCAAGTGCAGCGGCATTCCAAGACTATCCATTTGAACTCGGTTAAACCGACCGCTACGCCTGTTCGGCAGCGATCGCCTTTTTCACAGTGGCGCGTTCAGCCATGCGGGCGCGATGTTCGACGACGCGCGGCAGACGCGCGAGGTCGGCGCCGTCGCCTTCCAGCCACTGCGCCAGCGTGAACAGATAAGGATCGGCGATGGTGTAGTTGTCGCCCATCACCCAAGGCCCGCGCAGCATATGACGCTCGATCAGTTCGACGCAGGCGGTCATCGATTCCGGTACTTTTTTCTGCAGGGCGGCGATGGCGGCTGGATCGTCGGTCCAGCGATGGCCGCGCATCCGGTGCGCGTGCGCGACGTGCACCGTCGAACAAAGATAACTATTGAACGCCTGTATCTCGGCGAAAGCGAACGGGTCATCGAGCGGCGCCAGCCGGGCATCCGGGAACGATTGCGCGATGAAGGCGAGCATCGCCGGCGTCTCCGTCAGAATGCCGCGCGGCGTGGCCAGCGCCGGCACGCGGGCCTTGGGGTTGACCGCCAGATACGCAGGCGACTGCTGCTCGGTGGCCTTGAAATCGACGCGCCGCAATTCATAAGCGGCACCGGCGTCTTCCAGCGCGATATGCGAGGCCAGCGCGCAGGTGTGGGGCGCGAAATAGAGCGTCAGCATGTGTCAGCCTTCCACAGGATTGATAACGACGACCTTGGCACCTTCCGCCACTTGCGCATCGGCTGTAACGGCGATCTCGCTGACGGTGCCGTCGATCGGCGACGTCAGGGTATGTTCCATTTTCATCGCTTCGATAATGGCGAGCCGCTGGCCGCGCGTCACCTCGGCGCCCTCTTCGACCAGAATGGCCAGCACCTTGCCATGCATCGGCGCGCGCACCAGCCCGCCGGCGTTGCCGTCGGCGCCCTCGTCGAGCGTGGCGTCGCGCAGGCTCACTTTGGTCTGGCGGCCGTGGCGCAGCACATAGACGCCATCGGCGGCGGCCACGGCTTTGGCGTCGGTCGCCGGCGCGATGCCGTCGACGGTGAGCGTCGTGCCGGCGGCGCCATAGTCGACCTGCGCCGTCAGCTTGTGGCCGTCGGCGACAAGCGGCACGCGCAAGGTCCGCGCGCCGGCCAATTGGAAACCGTCATCGGCGTCCCAAGGCGATGACACGCCGCGTCGGCCCGCGCACCGGTGAGCGCGGCGATGCGCGCGCGCTCGGCGGCCAGCAAAGTTTGCGCGCCCAGCGCGACGGCGGCGCGGTCGAGGTCCTGCTTTGCCGCGCCGAGCGCTTCGAGATGGCCGTCGATAAAGCCGGTGTCGAAATCGCCGGCGCGGAATTCCGGCGCGCGGCAGAGACGGCTCAGGAATCCGGCATTGCTGCGCGGCCCGATCACCACCGTGTCGTCGAGCGCGTTCGCCAACAGGTCGAGCGCGGCGGCGCGGGTTTGGCCATGCGCGATCAGCTTGGCGATCATCGGATCGTAGAACGGCGTCACCGTGTCGCCGGCCTCGACGCCGCTATCGACGCGCAGGCCGTTGCTGTGCGGAAATTCCAGCGCGATCAGTTTGCCGGTCGACGGCAGGAACGAATGCTCCGGGTCTTCGGCATAAAGCCGCGCCTCGACCGCGTGGCCGTCGAGCCGCACCTGGTCCTGCTTGAGCGGCAGCTTTTCGCCCGAAGCGATCCGGAATTGCCATTCGACCAGATCGAGGCCGGTGACGGCTTCGGTCACCGGATGCTCGACCTGCAGCCGCGTGTTCATTTCCATGAACCAGAAGCCGTCCGGTTTGAGGCCACCGGCGCCGTCGGCGATGAACTCGATGGTGCCGGCGCCGACATAGCCGCAGGCTTTCGCCGCCGCCACCGCCGCCTGCGCCCATCTTGGCGCGCAACGCCGCGCTCATGCCGGGGGCCGGCGCTTCCTCGATGACTTTCTGATGGCGGCGCTGCAGCGAACAATCGCGCTCGTTGAGATGGATGGCGTTGCCGTGGCTGTCGGCAAACACCTGCATCTCGATATGGCGCGGCGCGGTGATGTATTTTTCGATCAGCACGCGGGCATCGCCGAAGGCCGATTTGCGCCTCGCGCATCGCGGCGGTCAGCGCGTCGTCGAAATCGGCGTGGCGGTCGACCCGGCGCATGCCCTTGCCGCCGCCGCCGGCGACCGCCTTGATCAGCACCGGATAGCCGATCTCATAGGCTTTGCGCTTCAGGAATGTCGGGTCCTGGTTGTCGCCGTGATAGCCCGGCACCACCGGCACGCCGGCCTGTTCCATCAGCGCCTTGGCGCGGTCCTTCAGCCCCATCGCCAGCATCGCGGCCGGCGGCGGCCCGACGAAGACAATGCCGGCCTCGGCGCAGGCCGTCGCGAAGGCGGCGTTTTCCGACAGGAAGCCGTAACCGGGATGGATGCAGTGCGGCCTTCGCCGCCTTGGCGGCCGCGATCAGCCTGTCGACCACCAGATAGCTTTGCGCTGCCGGTGCCGGGCCGATGGCGTGCGCCTCGTCGGCGAGCCGGACATGCAGCGCCTTGGCGTCGGCTTCCGAATAGACCGCGATGGTGCGCAAGCCGAGACGCTTGGCGGTGCGGATAATGCGGCAGGCGATTTCGCCACGATTGGCAATGAGGACGGAATTGAACATGGATTAAAACCTGGCGGACAATCTAGCCGACTTGGCGTCAGTCAAAAGTCATCCTAACGCACCGGAACGGTGTCCGCTGGGTTGGTTTGCGCGGCAGGCCGGTCTTGTGGACGGTTCTTGGGCCGTTCCGGCGGCACCGGCACCGTCTTGTCACCGGCCGTCTTGTCACCGGCCATCTTGGCGCCTCCCGCCTTGGCCTCGGCATTCTTGGCTTGCGCGGCCAGCGCGTCGGCGGTCGCTTTCGGCAAGGCCGGCTCGGCATTCATGATGCTGACCGGCGGGATCGAGGCCGCCGACGGGAAATCGTATTTCGGCGATAGCGGATGGGCGACCAGTTCGCCCGGCTTTGCCTCCGCCGGTTTGGGCTCGGCCGACGCGGCCTTGGTTTCCCGGCTGCGCTTGCGACACCGCCGGTGCGGCCGGCGTCACCGCCGCCGGCGCGTTCCAGGCCGGCGAATGCCGCGAGACATATTGGTCGAAGACCTGGGCCTTCATATTGGCTTTGAGCACGCTGGTGTCGCCGAGCCAGGCAAAGGCCGGACATTGCGCGGCGGTGCAGCCGTCGCGCCGCGCCAGCACATGGGCGGCGATGCCGAAGCGGTCGAGTTCGATGGCGCGGCGCGCCGCCGCGAACATTTTGGCAGCGCCCGTGACATGCGCATGCGCGTCGGCCAGCAGCGTCAGCCGGGCGCCGACATAGGTGACCGCGGCGGCGGTGCTTTGCGGACTGGCAAAGACCGCCGCCTCGCACGCGGTCTCGGCCGCCTCGCCGGCGCTGGCGCTGAGACAGGCCAGCGCCGAGCCCGGCCGCAACGCGGTGGCGTTCAGCAGTTCGGCGCGCTGGCTGAGCGCCTGACGCTCGGCGGCGTGCTGGCCCTCGACCAACACATCGAGCACGGCCCACACCGCCAGCGCGGCCACCACCACGAACGCGGTGGCCGCTACCAGCAGACGGAGGAGTCGGTTCGATGTTCGATCGATACTCATGGAACTCGGTTTAGTGGGTTTTGAGTCCCGATACCTTTACCACGTTGGCCCATTTCGCGATGTCCTTACGCAGATAAGCATCGAATTCCGCCGGTGTCTTGACCAGCGGGGTCGCGCCCTGCTTGGCCCAGGCGGCTTTCACCTCAGGCAGTTGGATCACCTTGTTGACCGCGGTGTTGAGGAAGGTGACGACGTCCTTCGGCGTGCCCTTGGGCGCCATCAGACCCAGCCAGATCGTGGCCTCATAGCCCGGCACGGTCTCCGCCACCGTCGGCAGATCGGGCGTCAGCGGGTTGCGCTTGGCGCCGGTGGTGGCAAGCGCACGCACCTTGCCGGCCTTGGCCAGCGCCGACATGGTGGTGACGGCGTCGAACATCATCTGGACATTGCCGGACAGCACGCTGTTGCGCGCGTCGCCGGAGGCCTTGTGGGGGATGTGGACGATGTCGGTGTGGCTCATGGCTTTGAATAGCTCGCCGGCCATGTGATAGGGCGTGCCCGGGCCAGAAGACGCATAGTTCAATTTGCCCGGCTCTTTTTTTGCCAGCGCGATGAACTCAGCCACGGTCTTGGCCGGAACCGCCGGGTTCACCACCATGATCAGGTCGGAATAGTTGATGGTCGCCACCGGCTCGAAATCGCGCATCAGTTCATAGGGCTTTTTGGTGAACAGCGACTCGTTGGTGGTCTGGGTGTTCGACATCACCAGCAGGGTGTAGCCGTCGGGTTTCGACTTGGCGGCCGCATCGGTGCCGATAATGGCGCCGGCGCCGGGGCGGTCTTCAATCACGAAAGCCTGCTTGGTCTCGTCCGACAGATGCTTGGCAAGAATACGGGCATAGACGTCGGCTGGACCACCGGCGCCGAACGGCACGATGATTTTGACGGTCCGGCTCGGATAGGTCTCGGCCGAAGCCGGCAAGGTCAGCGCGGCGAGCGCGACCGTGGCGGTCAACATCGTGGCAGCAAAAGTAGCCTTACGCAGAATTGTGCGCATAGTTCGTTCTTCCCTTTGAATGATTTTTCAGGCGACGGATGGCGTCGCCGACCACCTCTTATGCCCTGGCGTCGCCGATGTCTTGCAGCCGCTACGTGCCGCCCGCCGATTTAAATCCGGGCGCCAGATCGGCAGCCGCCGCGAAGGCGCCCTTGGCCTCGACCGAGCTCATCGCCACCGTGGTTTTCAAATCGCTGACGCCACCGCCGGAACCCGCTGCCAATAACACAACCGCCATCTGCGTATTGTCGGGCGCTTCCGCGATCGCCATGAAGTCGTATTCGCCGAAAGTGAGATAATAGCCGACCAGACGGCCACCGACTTTGCTCAACGCGCGCGAAACCGCGTCGGCGCGGTCTTCCGGCTTGACCAGCATGCCCTTGATGGCATCGCGAGTGTAGCGGCCTTGCGTGATGTAGATCGGCATCAAGCTCCTCCGTCGCGTCCGGTCAATGAAGACGCGCCTAATTGCATGACGAGGACGTTACAATAGGTGAACGCCGCAGACGAAATCCTGCCCGGCCGAGCGAAGCGTGGCCTTGCCGCCGGGTAGGATCGGGCGTCAGACGCGGTCGAGCTGGCTTTCCTTGGCCACGCGCTCGAAGGCCTCGCCGTCGCTCTTGATCCGGTACTGGTAATCGTCGCTTTCAGACGGCAACTGCTTGACCACGGTGTAGCTGCCGCTGGCGGCGGCGCGGCCGAACGTCGGCGACGTGAAATAGACCGCCTCGCCGACCTGGTACTTGTGCGCCATGACCGGGGCTTCGATCGTCGCCACCGGCTGCACCGGCGGGCTCAAGGTGCGGATCATGCGCTGCACGGCCTGCTCGGACGGCGTCAGGGCCGCTTTCGCTGGCGCAGGCTCGGACGCCTTGGCGGCCGCTTTGGCGGCCGATTTTGCCGCTTTGACCGAAGCCTTAGTGAAAGTCTTGGCGGCCGTTTTGGCAGGCTGGTCGCCTCTCACTGCCGATCTTGGCCGCGCTGAGGCTTGGCACGGTTTTCGGTCGCCGGATTTGACCCAGCTTTGCCCCAGCTTGGAGCTGGGTTTGGCGGCTGCGCTGACGGCGCTGAGCGGCTGAGGATCGCGCCGGGCGCGAACTCGCACCGGCCGCGCGGCGAGCGGTTTTCGGTCGATTTCTTGGACAGATCGCGCACTTTTCACGCTTTTGGCGCTCTTGCTGGTCTTGACGGCGGTTTTACTGGTCCGTCCGGGGGTCTTTGAGGACTGCCGGGCGGTCTTCGTCGACTGTGTACTCATGGTACTGGCAATATAGCAGCTAATTTTGCATAAGTGGGAAGTTTTTTATGCAAAAACAGCATTGTATTCAATATGTTATATAAATCTCATGGTTATTTACGCGGCCTTTCCACCGTTCCGGAAAGCCCCCTCAGTGCCTTTTTCTGGCCCCGCCCGCGACCGTAAAGGGCCCCGCCGGCGGCCCAAAGGCGGCATTCGCGCGCCAAAAAACAGAACATTGGAACCCAAGCGACATCCGGCGCGTTTTCGCCGCGGGCCACGGAGAGAACCATTATGCGACTTCTGTTTGGGATCGTACTCGGCTGCGTTTCGACGGTCGGCAGCGCTTATTTGTCCGACTCCTACAATGCCGAAGCAACTACGAGCGCGCCGGCTAGCGCTCAGCGCCCGATGGTCAACTGGGACGTCGTCAGCGTGAAATGGCACACCCTGACCGAACAAGCGCGCTCGCAGTGGCGCCGCGTCACCGCCAATGTTGATGCCGAAGCGCGCCGTCGAGCCGGTCGCGCCACGCGGCTAGGCGCTGACCGCCGATCTGCTCGTGCTGGCCGACGCAAGCGCGGCGCCGATCTCGCGCCGGTTCATGCTGGTGCCGCCATCGTCGCTGTCGATATGCAGCGCCACGCGGCCGCTGCGCTCGATATGGCGGGCCCAGGCCAGCGCCTCGTCGAATGTGTTGAACTGCTTGAACAGCATTTTCTTTTTGTCGTTCGGCGACAAATCCGGTGCGCCCTTTGGGCCGCTATAGACACGATAGGTCATAATCGGTCTCCTTGCTGTTTCCCCCTGCTCTCCTGAAATCCTCGATGGCCATATAATGCGGCCGCTCGAAGAGTCGGTTCCACATCCGATTTGTCGCACGCGGCGTCGTGCTATCGTGCCGTGACCGAGGGACGAACCATGCAAGCGGTGCATGACAACAAGCGCGCTATCGGCAAACCGGCCGCGACCGGCCTTAGGTTCGTGACGCGATGAGCCCGGTCTACCACCGCTTCGGCTGGTATCTTGCCTTGCTCCAGCTTGTTTTCACGCTGTGTTGGACCGTCTACGCGATCTATTTGCCGAAGCTGGCCGCAACCGCCGGCATCCTGCCGGGCACGGTGATCCTGTTGCTGATGCTCGATCAGGCGATCTTCACGGTTTGCGACTTCGCCACCGGCATCGCCGCTGACAAGGTGACGCGGGTGCTGGGCCGACTCGGGCCCTGGGTCGCGGGGATCACCGCTTTATCCTGCCTGGCGTTCCTGCTGCTGCCTTATGTCGCCGCCGCCGGCGCGTCGTGGTTGATCGCCGTCACCGTGATCTGGACCGTCACCTCGTCGGCGTTGCGGGCGCCGCCTTTGATGCTGCTCGGCAAATATGCCGCCAAGCCGGCGCTGCCTTATCTGTCGAGCCTGGCGATGCTCGGCTTCGGCCTGGCCGGCGCGGTTTCGCCTTATCTCGCGATCACGCTGCGCGATGCCGATCCGCGGCTGCCGTTCGTGGTGTTCAGCGTGGTGCTCGTGTTCGCGGTGCTCGGGATGATCACGGCCGAGCGCCGGCTGGCGGCGCAACCACCGGCAGAGGCCAAGGACGCCCCGGCGCGCGCCTTCGGCACTCTGACCAGGCCGGCGATCATATTCGCGCTCGCCATGATCGTGCTAGCGCTCGGCTACCAGATCCATTTTGTACTCGAAAGCGCGCCACTCTATTCTGCGCTTCGCCAAGCCGGACCAATTGTCATGGCTGATGCCGGTGTTCTGGATCGGCTTCAACATCGCGATGTTCCCGGCGAGCCTACTGACCAAGCGGTACGGCGGCTACGCGGTGATGGGCGCGGCCGCGCTGCTCGGCGCGCTCGCCATTGTCGCGACGCATCTAGCGCAATCGCTCGACCTGCTGGTGGCCGCGCAATTCGCCTCCGGCGCGGCCTGGGGCGTGATCCTGATGAGCGCCTTCACCGTCGCCTTCACGGTCGGCGCTCATGGCGGCGAAGGCCGCATGACCGGATTGTTGTTCTCGACTTTGGCGCTCGCCACCTTGGCGCGGATGGCGGCGGTGGCCGGCGGGCTGAAAGCCGATCCGTCGATCCAGACCGCCTTGCAATGGCCTGCCGGTGGCCTGCTGGACGATCGCGGGCGCGGCGCTCTTGTATCTGGCGTTGAGCAGTGCGCATCGCTGGACGGCTGGACGGCACGCGGCCAAAGAGACCTCGGCACCTGACCGACATCGCCGTCCGCGCCCACTCGATCGGCCAATTGTTCAACTCGCTCGACCCTTCCCCATTTCGCGAAAAAGATCTCGATGCCGGCGTCGAGGAATTCCTGACCGGCTGGGTGCGCGAACTGCCGGTCCATGCGCCATTCGGCATCGTCGTGCATTTGCCGCCAGAGGAAGCCGCCTTGCCGCAGGCGGCGCGCATCGGCGAGGCCTTCGCGCATTATTTCCGTTACCGCGCCGACACCGCCGAGCACGAATTGCGTGAGCTGTTCCGGGTCGGCCGCCGCTTCCTCGCCATCGGCGTGGTCGTGCTGATCGCCTGTCTGACTGCCAGCCAGATCGCCGCCGCCATGATTCCGAACAAGGTGGTCGCTGGCGTGCTGGAAGAAAGCCTGATCATCGTCGGCTGGGTCGCCAACTGGCGGCCGATCGAAATCTATCTGTACGACTGGCTGCCGATCCGCCGCCGCATCACGCTGTTCCGGCGGATCGCGGCGGCGCCAGTGACAGTGCGCGCGGATTTAGGGCGCGGCCCGATAAACGGGTCGCCCAATCCGTATAGGTGCGGGCTTTATGACACCGGTCTGTGTAGAGGCAGCACAATCACGGCCAGTTCTGATTTCAGCGCACAACACATCCGCCGATGGCGCGTGACGCTGACACAATCGGCCGTCGCTCTGGCGTTGGCATTGAACGGCGAGTATGCAAGACATCGGCGCGCGCCAAGCATTGGGTGTTTTCTGTCCCCGAAGCGGCGACCCAAGGCTCTTAACGGCTTCCGCAAGTGCGGCCGGAATGCTATTGACCATGGGCCGCGAACCCTTTGGAGGTTGCTATGCTCTCAGTCTTAATCAGCGTGCTTATCGTCATCGTTATCGGTGCCATCTGCTTTTGGGCCATCGATAAGTTTGTGAGCGATCGCAAATTGACTAACCTTCTAAAAGCTGCTCGTGGTATTGATCTGCTTAGGAGCGATCCTTCAGCGGGTACTGCCGTTGGCGGAAAATCAATTGGTTTTAGACGCGGCTCATGACGCATTGCTCAGCCAACGATCGGGCCGACGCGGGTCATCTTTTTCATCGCAAATACATAATTCGCCGGATAACCGTCCAACGAAATCCCGTTCACCGGAGGAATCATCATGCATGTTTCTGCTGAAAGTCTGCTCGTCATATTGTTCATCGGCGCCGTCGCGGGTTGGCTGGCCGGCCAAATCGTCCAAGGAACCGGCTTTGGTTTGATCGGCGACATTATCATTGGCATCGTCGGCGCCTTTATCGCCAGTTGGCTGTTTTCCCCAGTCGGCAATCGATCTTGGTGCTCGGCATCATCGCCTCGATCATCGCCGCCACCATCGGCGCCGTGCTGCTGCTGGTGATCGTCAGGCTGGTTCGCCGAGGCGGGCGTTGGTAGCCGCCCGATAGAGCGGCAAGCGGGGCGTCAAGCCAGGCGGCAATGCCGAGGCTCGCCGGGAAACACACCCTGGAGGCTGGTGAAAAGCTTTCCGCGATCATTCCGGACGCCGAGGAACGGAACTCTATCCGGAATCTTCAAACCACAAAATAGTCAAGAGAGATGGATTCCGGGTTCGCGCTTTCGGCGCGCCCCGGGCTCATTTTAAAAATTTTTTTCGGCGGCCCGCTAACCCTCCAGCGGCGCGACGGCGGCGTCCTTGAAGCCGGCGGCGTCAAGCGCACGCCGCACCAGGCCGGAGGCTTTGGCCTGTTCCAGCAATTGGCTCGCGAGCTTGAGCGCGCCGGGACGGCCCTTCGGCACCGCGACCGACACGCCGGTCTGCTGGAACTGGCCCGGCAAGACCCGTGCACCCGGCAGCTTCTTCATGAGGCCGACGAATGAATCGTGCGACAATGCGAAGGCGTCACCCTGCCCGCCTGCGGCCATCGCGGTCATCTGATCAACGCTCGGCACTTCCTCGACCCAGGCCAAGGGCGCGGTGCGCTTGGCGCTGCGCGCGGTCGTGGTGTTGGAGATCGCGACGATGCGTACGCCCTCGCTGTTGACCTCGTCGATGCTTTGAATGGCAGAGCCGGCCGGCACCAGATAGGTGCTGGCAATGAAATAATAGGCCGGGCCGAAATCAACCTTGCCTTCGCGGGTGACGTCGCGCGGCATAAAGGCGATGTCGCAATCGCCGCTGGCGACCGCGTCGGTGACCTGGCCGGAATTGGAATAGACCTGCAGATCGAGCGGCAGGTTCAGCGTTTCGGCAAAGCCGTTCAGCAGATCGATGGTCACGCCGCGCGGCGCTCCCTGCCGTCCTTGATGCAGAAAAAGGCCGAGGCCGCCGGCGACGCCACAATGCCGCCGCGCAGTTTGCCGGTCGGAGCGAGTTCTTTGAGATCGTCAGGGTTTGTCATGCGGCGCATTTAGCATGCGACGCGCGGGCCTGCCAACGACTCGGCTCGGACCAGCAGATCGACGAGGGGCGCGCACCGCGTCGCAGCGCCGCAGACCCTGTCAGGCATTCGCCGACGCCCGATCCTTGCGGGCGACCATTGCGCCGGCGACGAGGAATCCTTGCCGGCGCCGATGTCACCTTGTCGCGCCCAAGTCTTGTCAGCGCACCTGTCGAGAGCGGTCGCTGTCGGCGAAGTACGAAATCTTGTCGGCTCTTATCCGCTGGTCAGGCGGCTTCCCCGGCGGGCGCTCGGGTCCTTGCCCTGCTTCGCCGCGGCCGCCTCAGCACAACTATAACAGGCATACCCGTTACGAGCTCCCATCATCACAGCTAACGCCCCTACCTGGCTAAAGCTAGGGGTTGCGGTAAATATGAACACCACCGGTCACGGCTGCGTGACGGGTAGCTGAAGTGATATAATGCGCCCGGTAGTCCTGATTGGTGAAAGCGGGCCGCGAATCCGTGGCCCTGCCATCACACAGTCGCGGCAAAAGAATATAGGGGCCGGTTAACAACTCGACCTAAAATTTTTCGACCCACGGCCGCAATTCGACTTCTGACTCCAGGCGCTGCGCGGCTGCTGCAGCACCTGCAGATAAGTCGCGGCGATGGCGTCGGGATCGAGCATCGAATCCGGTCTGTCGGCAGGCTCAGGCCGGCGCGCGCTTTTGATGCCGCCATCGATGACAAAATGCGCGACGTGAATGCCCTGCGGCTGCAATTCGCGCGCCATGCTTTGCGCCAGACCGCGCAGCGCGAACTTGCCCATCGCAAACGGCGCCGACTGCGCATAGCCCTTGACGCTCGCGGACGCGCCGGTAAACAAAATCGCGCCGTGGCCTTTCGGCAGCATGCGTTTGGCCGCCGCCTGCCCGACCAGAAAGCCGCCGAAGGCGGTGATCGGCAAGCGTCTTCTCGACCTCGGCCGGATCAAGCTCAATGAGCGGCCCGCGCGTGCGATAGCTCGGATTATAAACGACGACATCCGGCGTCTGGCCGGCGGCGTCGAGATCGGCGAACAACCCGTCGACCTCCACATGTTTGGCGGCGTCGCAATTATAGGTGCTGGCGCCGGTCGCTGCGGCGAACTCGGCAAGTTTCGCAGCCGAGCGCGCGGCCAAGCCGACATGCATGCCCTCCTTGGCGAACAATTTGGCGAGCGAGGCCGACAGGCCGGAACCGGCGCCGACGATGAGAGCGGATGTGAATTTCATGACGGACTATTTCTTGCTATTTTTCGTGCAGGCGCCGAGCCAGATCGAATCGACCTTCTTGTCGGCCGTGGTCTTCTTGCCGGCAAGAATGACGATCGATTTCAGCGTGCCGCTGTAATGCTTCGGGCTGTGAAAGGTGTAGGTCGCCGCAATGTCGAACAACATCTGCTTGGGATCGCCGCATTGCATCTCGAAGCTGACGGTGTTGCCATTCTGCCTGACCTCGACCTTCTGGCACTGGCTGGCCTGGTCCTTCATCGCGGTCAGGACCTTGACCGGATCGGCGGCTTCTTGCGGCGTCATGCAGTCCTTGGTGACCTGCGGCGGCACCGGCTTGCCGTTCTCGGTGCCGGTTTCGGTGTCCTGCCAATTGCCGGGCGTGAGCTGGACGGCGGCGTGAGCCGGGATAGCCAAAGCCGGCAGCGCGAGGCACAGCACCAATAAAATGCGAGATATCGTCGCCATTGGCCTCCCCCAAGCTAGGATAGCCGGAACGCGCACTACCCAGCGCCCGAACCGGCGAATCCGATCATAGGGCAATCCGGGCCCCTCCCGCCACCGGCGTTAGGCGGCGGTCAGTGCGCCTTGGAGCTTTTATGAACGGCGCGCAGACCGAGCCAGTCGAAAAGCCAGCCCAGATGAGGGCCGCTGGAACGGCGACCATAGGCTTTCAAACGCTGCAGGCGCAGGACTTCAGCGGCTTCGTGTTCGGCGGCGAGCATGACCATCCTCCTCGTGTTCGAACGACCGGTTTGGCCCGGTTCGGCGAGGATGATCGCAGCCATCGCTTTGGGGTTTGTTAAATTCGCCGCCCGCGCAAGCCGGCGGCGGCTGTCATAGTGTGACAGCGTAAGGAATTCGTTGAGGGTTTGTGACAGCGATGGGCGTTAGAAGCCGCATGCGCGGCTTAGCGACAAGCGGCGAAGCGAAGCTTGGATTTAGCAGGGGTGGGCGGCAGCTGTTAGTGCCAACTGCAGCGTATATTGAGAATGGATCGAGGCTGCGAGACCTGACGCTAGCTCCAACGCTACATCTGGCATCTTCACATAGCGGAGAGGCGACGATCTTGAAGTGATGCTTGACGTCGTCGCTCGTGGCATAGGCATTGAGCGAATGCGCGCCTTGGCGATCGCCCACGGCGTCCAGCAACGTTCGACCTTTGAGGTTGTCGACTAGCGGTCTTGGATATAGACGAAGAAGACGTTCCAGGTGTGGCCGAGTGATTTTTTGCGGGCGGAGGGCATCGAATAGTAGGTCGCCTATTTCTGAGCGGAGCTTGCTAGGTCAAAGCAGGACTAGGCCCAGATATGCCGATCAGATGGATTCAATTTCGAATTGAAGCAGCAATATCGGTTCTTTGCGCCAAAGGTCTTTTCGCTCCAAAAATTACGCTTGAATCAATCTCGGCGGGACTGGAAGAAAATAGAAAGCCCTGCCGTCATCGAGAGCTCTCGTCTGACAATGATCAAGCTGCTTGAGCAGCCCCACTCTCTTTCGAAGCTGTATTTTGTCTCCTTCACCAAAAGCAAATAGTAAGGATTTTTACATAAGTCATCGATCTGGTCGTCTCTATAGAATACATGCGCTATAATGGCCGAACCTTTCGACCTTTTTCTCGATAAAAGAAGAAAGGATGCTTCGCATCAAATTTCAGGACAAATCCGCGACCGTCTGATGCATATTCCTGCCACATACGATCGTTCTTTGCGTCTTCAGTAAGAGATAGAATACCTGAGGTCTTTGAAAATTTCACCACAAACTCACTCTCGAAACCTGTGACTACAAGTGGCAGCAGCCGCTCAAGCGTTCTCATATGCTCCATTGACGATTCAATTTCAGGTTCGATGTGCGCCCTCTTAATTTTAGTAGCAACGATCTTACGTCGTTCTTGCCTCGACAGACACAAGCCTTCTCGTCCTCGGATCTTCCAAAAATCTCTTTCTCGACATTTCGAATATCCAAGAGTTGCCGCTCCAATCTTGGACGTAACGCGCCTTTCAAATATGCCCGCCGTAAAAGGATATCCGAATTTAGTCCAACGGCGGGAAAGCTCCCGAAAAGGATCGTTCAAATCGTCGTTATGCGTAAATTTAAGCGTTGGCCTGGAAAGAAAGCGCTCCAATACCCCAGCGTCAGGAAAATGGTAATATTTGTAAACAAACGGTTGGCTGTACGAACAGCCTTCCATCAAATCAACATCGTCAGAGAACACAAACGAGAAGTCGCTCGCGTTCAGCGTCCTATTTGGATTTCATCCATCACATCCTAAACACCCCAAACTTCGTCTCCGGCACCGGCGCGTTGAGCGCCGCGGAAAACGCCAGCGCCAGCACCCGCCGCGTCTCGCTCGGCGCGATGATGCCGTCGTCCCACAGCCGCGCGGTGGCGTAATAGGGATTGCCCTCGGTCTCGTATTGATCGCGGATCGGCGCCTTGAATTCTTCTTCCTCGACCTCCGACCATTTGCCGCCGCCGGCTTCGATATTGTCGCGCTTGACGGTGGCGAGCACCGACGCCGCCTGCTCGCCGCCCATCACCGAGATGCGCGCGTTCGGCCAGGTGAACAGGAAGCGCGGCGAATAAGCCCGGCCGCACATGCCGTAATTGCCGGCGCCATAGGAGCCGCCGACGATGACGGTGATTTTCGGCACCTGCGCGCAGGCGACCGCGGTCACCAGCTTGGCGCCGTCCTTGGCGATGCCGCCGGCCTCGTAATCGCGGCCGACCATGAAGCCGACGATGTTCTGCAGGAACAGCAGCGGAATGCGGCGCTGGCAGCACAGCTCGATGAAGTGCGCGCCTTTCAGCGCGCTTTCGGAAAACAGAATGCCGTTATTGCCGATGATGCCGACCGGCATGCCGTGAATGCGGGCAAAGCCGGTGACCAAAGTGGTGCCGTAAAGCTGCTTGAACTCGTCGAACTCGGAACCGTCGACCAGCCGCGCGATCACCTCGCGGATGTCGTATTGCTTTTTCAGGTCGACCGGCACGATGCCGTCGAGTTCGTCGGGCGCGAACAGCGGATCGCGCGGCGGGCTCAAGCGCGATGTCGACGTTCTTGCTGGTATTGAGATTGGCGACGATACGGCGTGCAAGGCGAAAGCGCGTGATGGTCGTCCTGCGCCAGATGATCGGCGACGCCGGAACGGCGGGCATGCAGGTCGCCGCCGCCGAGATCCTCGGCGCTGACCACCTCGCCGGTCGCGGCTTTGACCAAAGGCGGACCGCCGAGAAAAATCGTGCCCTGGTTCTTGACGATGATGGTCTCATCCGACATCGCCGGCACGTAAGCGCCGCCGGCGGTGCACGAACCCATCACGACGGCGATCTGCGGAATGCGCAAACTTGAGAGCGTCGCCTGGTTATAAAAGATCCGGCCGAAATGCTCGCGGTCGGGAAAGACTTCCGTTTGATGCGGCAGGTTGGCGCCGCCGCTGTCGACCAGATAGACGCACGGCAACCGGTTCTCGCGCGCGATCTCCTGCGCCCGAAGGTGCTTCTTGACCGTCATCGGATAATATGTGCCGCCCTTGATGGTGCTATCGTTGCACACCACCATGCATTCGCGGCCCTCGATCCGGCCGATGCCGGTGATCAGGCCGGCGCCGTGAATGGCGTCGTCATACATGGCGTTGGCGGCAAGCGGCGACAGTTCCAGAAACGGCGAGCCGGGATCGATCAGGTTCATGACCCGGTCACGCGGCAACAGCTTGCCGCGCCCGACATGGCGCTCGCGCGCCTTTTCCGAGCCGCCCATCGCGGCCTCGGCGCGGCGGGCCTGAAGGTCGGCCACCAGCGCCCGCATGCGCTCGGCATTGGCGGCGAATTCCGCCCCGTTCCGGTCGATCTGACTGCCGATTTGCGCCACGCCCAGCCTCCCCGTCCATTCATGCCCCGAATCCTGGGACAACCACTATGGCGCGGGTGGAAAAGGAAGGAAACGCTTGCCTCACTTGGCTAGCATAGGGCCGAATTTGACCATTTTGTCCTCGCAGGAGACCTCGATGATTACCCGTTTTTCCGGCTTGACCCCGACCCGCAGCCGCGCCGTCGTCCATGACGGCCTGGTCCAGACCGTGGCGGTGTCGCCGGACCCCGACCCCGGCTTTTACGAGCAGACCCAGAAGGCGCTGAAACGGATCGACGAGAGCCTGGCGATGTCGGGCACCGACAAGAGCCGCATCCTGTCGGCGATCGTCTACATCGCCGACATTGGTCACAAGGACGAGATGAACAAGGCCTGGGACGAATGGGTCGACCGCGACAATCCGCCGATGCGCGCCTGCCTCGGCGTTGACCTCGAACATCCGCATCTGGTCGAGATCGTGGTGACCGCGGTGCAGTGACGGTTGCTGTGATGTCGCCGCATGACTTATTGCGCCGGTGTTTCGCCATCGCGTTGCCGCATTCCGCAAAAATTTAAAAGCAAACATCCAAGTTCCGGGAACGCAGCTTCATCGTGTCCGTTAGTGCGGCGTGCCGCTTAGCGGCTTTTACCCGTAAGGAGGAAACGATGATGAAGACACTCGCGACCTTGACCGCCATCGCCGCTCTGACGGCGGGGATTTCGATCGCCAGCGCGCAAGGCACCATGTCGCCGAAGGCTCCGACCGCGACCGGCAGCAGCTCAATGAGCGGTTCCGTGCATGCGACCGGCAGCGGCAAGTTCTGCATCAAAGGCGCCGCCGGCGCACTGAATTGCCAATACGCCAGTTTGTCGGCGTGCCAGAAGGCGGCCAAGGGCAGCCAGACCTGTTCGGCCAATCCGAGCAGCACCACGACCGGCTCGGGTTCGACCGCGAAGTAACGTCACGTGCCGCATCAATGCCTCGCACCGGCGCCGGCCGGTGCGAGGCTTTGCGCGCGCCGGCGGCGGGCCGGCAAGCCAAGGCAAGAAAGCAAGAAAGATTGCCGCCTTTTTAAGCCGACGACGAGTTGGAACGGAGACCGCCCTCACGCGTTGACTTAGTGACATTCACGCCGCAACAGAAATGAGGAAACGATGAATAAAGATCGCGTCGAAGGAAACGTCGAACAAGCCAAGGGCAAAGTGAAGGAAGTGGCCGGCAAGGTTACCGGCAACAGCAAGCTCGAAACCGAAGGCAAGGTCGATCAGGTCGCCGGTAAGGTGAAAAGCACCGTCGGCGGCATCAAGGATGCCATCAAGGAATCCGTCGATAATTAGTCGCGGCCTTCGCGCGCCGTAAAAGAAAACCCGGCCATCGCGCCGGGTTTTCGTCATGGCAGCGGCGGCGCGGTGTCTTATTTTCGCAGTCCAGCCATGTCGCCAAGGTCGCGCGGCGGGCGGTAGACTGGCGTCCGCCATGTCACACCGCACCGAGGTCAGCGCCGGCATTCTCGCGTTCCGCCGCAGCCGCGGGCTGGAATTCCTGCTGGCCCATCCGGGCGGTCCCTACTGGCGCCACAAGGACGCCGGCGCCTGGTCGATCCCCAAGGGTATCGTCGAGTTGGGCGACCTGCTCGCCTGCGCCAAGCGCGAATTCAACGAGGAGACCGGGCTGACCGCGGCAGGCGACTTCATTGCGCTGCAGCCAATCCGCCAAAACAGCGGCAAGCGGGTGCACGCCTTCGCGCTGGAAGGCGACTTCGATCTATCGGCCTTCAGCAGCAACGACTTCGAAATGGAATGGCCGCCGCACTCGGGCAAGCTGCAACACTTTCCCGAAGTGGACCGCATCGCCTATTTCAAGCTCGCCACCGCGCGGCGCAAGATCCTGCCGGCGCAGCGGCCGTTCATCGAACAACTGGTGCAGCGGCTCAAAGAAGAACCGCCACCCCGGGCAGCCAGCCCGGAATGACGGTCCTTCCCCTCCGCAACTGCGACACCCGCGCTCCTTCTTAGAAGACGATGCTCGCTAGGCGCGGCCCTCTTTTAAAAGACGGTCCTCGGCTCACGCTCGGACCTCTTGTCTTTGGAACGCGACATAGCCGCCGACGAACAGCAGAATGCTGGCCGCGATCAGGCCGACGATCTGCGGCCAGGCCACCATGACACTGTCCCACAGCGGCAGCGGCGAGCCCATCAACGCGCCCTGCAACTGGCTGATATAGACCGGCCCGAGCGAACGGGTTGCCGGATGCAGGATCGCCAGCATCGCTTCGTTATAGAGCGTCGATGGCGACAGCCGGGCCAGCGCCTGCGCGGTGATGACCAAAGTCGCCTCATCGCCGGACGGCACGAAGGCTTGCGCGATCGCCGGCGACAGCGCCGGCCAGATCAAGGTGAAGAACAGCCAGAGCCCGAGCGTCACCAACGCCGCGCTCGCCGCCGAGCGGAAGGTCACCGAAAACAGCATGGCCAGCGCCAGCCAGACCCCGGCATAGGCAATCGTCACCAACAGGAAGATGAAGGCGCGCGCCATCTCCTCGCCGCCCGGCGGCACGCCAAGCGTGATCAGTCCGAGCCCGATCACCAGCAGCCAAAGCGCAATCAGGCTAATCGACAAGGTGGCAAGCCCGGCGAGGAATTTCCCGAACAACAGCGCGTCACGATAGATCGGCTGCGACAGGATGCGCGACAAGCGTCCGCCGGTTATGTTCGCCATTGACCGCGTCGAAGCCGAGCCCGATCGCCATCAGCGGCACCAGAAAGCCGAGGAAGGCGACAAAGGACGGCAACGGCTGACGCGCGGTGGTGAACAGCCGCAGGAACAGGAACGGATCCTCGGCGGTGACGTCGCGGATCTGCTGAATGGCGGCATAGACCGCGGCGAGCGCGACCAGCACCACCAGCCATTCCAGCACCCGCATGCGCGCGCTGGCGAAATGGTCGGACAACTCCTTAAGCGTCACGACACCGAGGCCCTGCAAGGCCGAGCCTTCACGCCGCACACTACGCTGCATGGGGCACCTCCATGTTCTCGTGTGCCGACTGGAAGTAGCGCGTGTAGATGGTCTCCAGGCTCGGTCGGTCGAGCGACAGCTGCTTGAGCCGGCCGCCACCGGCGACCACCTCGGCCGCCGCTTCGCCGCGCAGGTCGCTGTCGCAGACCATGCGGAAGCGGCCGGGCGCAGGTTCGCCGACGCTGCGCACGCCCGGCAAAGCGGCCAGCCGTTTGGCGAGATTGGTGCCGCCATCGGCTTCGACCTCGACGGCAAAGCCGCCGCCGAGCACCTGCCGGCCGAGTTCGCCGACCGTACCGATCAGCGCGATGCGCCCGGCATTGAACAGCGCGACCCGGTCGCAGATGCTCTGCACCCGGTCGAGCAAATGCGACGAGATCACCACGCTGATGCCGTCGGCCTTGAACGACCGGATCAGGTCGAGCAGTTCGAGGCTGGCCTGCGGATCGAGGCCGTTGGTCGGCTCATCGAGGATGGCGATGCGCGCGTCCTTCATCACGATCTCGGCGAGGCCCAGACGTTGACGCATGCCGCGCGAGAACGTGCCAACCTTCTTGTTGGCGACCTCGCTCAAGCCGACGCGCGTCAAGCGCGGCGGCAATCCGTTTGAATCGCTCGGCCGACGTCATGCCCATCAGCCGCGCGGTGTAGTGCAGGTTATCGGCGGCCGTCAGGTTGTCGTAGAAGCCGACCGAGTCGGGCAAATAGCCGACCCGGCGTTTGACGGCGAGCGGATCGCGCGCCGGGTCGTGCCCGAACACCCGCGCCTCCCCGGCGCTGATCTCGCTCAAGCCCAGCAACATCAGAATGGTGGTGGTCTTGCCGGCGCCGTTCGGGCCCAAGCAGCCCGAAGATTTCGCCGGCGGCGATATTGAAGTTGATGTCATCGACGGCGATGGCCTCGCCATAGCGCTTGGTGAGGCCCTTGACCTCGATGACATTGCCCAAAGGCGTCGCGCCGTTGGTCGATGTCGCGGCATCCATGGCGTTGCTCATTAGCGGCGACCGAACCTAGCCACGGCGCCAACCATGATCAACAGCGCCGCGCCGATGATGCCGGCGCCGGCAATGCCCCACACCGTCGAGGTCGTCACCGAGACGCGGAAATTGGCGGTGCCGTTTTCGCCATGGGTCGAGGCGGTCAGCGTCGTCACGTAGTCGCCGGCAATCGCCTTGCTCGGCGGCGAGATCGTCGCCTGCACGTCGACGTGCTGGTTGGGCGCGATGCGTTCGACCATCTTGGGCGGGAACGTCACCTTCCAGCCACTCGGCGCGTTGCCCGACAGTTTGACGTTCTCGGCCGGCGCGGTGCCGGTATTGGTGATCGTCACCGGCACGGTCGAGTCCTTGCCGGCGGTGGCGCGCGCGCTCAGCAGGCCGTCGCGGCCGGCCAGCGACAGCTTCGGCTGGCCGGTGACATCGAGCGCGACTTGCGCGCTGGCCTTGGCGTCGTCGGCGGCGACCTTCACCGCCACCGGATAATGGCCGGCGTCGACATTATCGGGCGGCGTGACTTTAAGCTTGACGTCCTTGGTCTTGCCGGCCTCGACCGGGATCGCGGTCAGTTGCTGGCTGCCATAGGCTTCGGTGAACGAGGTGTCGAAATTGCGCGGCGCCTCGGCCGCCAGACTGACCAGCAGCTTCTTGCCGCTGTCGTTCTTGATGGTGAAAGTGTACGAGAAATCCGATTTGGTCGAGCCGCGCAGTTCCGGCAATTTCGACGACAGCGTCAATTTCGCCGGCAATTCCTTGGCCAAAGTGACCTGCACCGGCAAGGTGATATGCGACGCCCCGCCGTCGGCGCTGACCGTCAGCGTATGGCTGCCGACACCGGCATCTTTCGGCACGTCGAGCCGCAGCGACAGCGATACGCTGTCATCGGCCGCCGGCATCGCCGCCGCGATCGGCTGGCCGCCGCCGAGCAAGGTCGCCTTCCAGCCTTTCGGAACGCCGGTGACCGACAAAGCCAGCCGCTCCGGCGGCAAATCGTAGTTGCGCAGTTGCAGATTGACGGTCGATGTCGTGCCGGGCTGCACCGTGATCGCCGGATAATCGGCCAGGAGATAGACGCCTTTGATGCCGAGCGTGCCGCTGTCGGTGGCGTAGCTTGGCGTGGCGAAATTCGGCGCGATAAACGCGCCCAGCGCGACGCACAACGAAACAGCAAAAATGGGAAAACGATTCTTCATGGCGAGCGTCTCCGTGCGCGGACCCTTAAGATCCAGCGCCCTGCGATGCCGCCCCCAATGTGAAAACACGACGAAAAGCCGTGATAAGATGCCGCAGGCTATCGCCCACAATCTTGACGAAATTTGGGAACGCGCCGCGTCAAAAGCCAGCGCGGCCAAATTTCATGATCTTAATTTCACGATGACGAAACTGGCTACGCCGCGCACCAACGGCCAATCCGGTTCGTTGTGCTGCATGATCCACGGCTCTTTCATCGCCGCGTCATACCACTCGCGCCAGGCCGGTGTGTCCATCACCGCATCCATATAGGCCCGCGCGGTGGCGGTGACCGGAAGGCCGTAATTATGAAAACGCGCCACCACCGGCGCATACATCGCGTCGGCCGCGCCGAAGGGGCCGAACAAGAACGGACCGCCCTGCCCGAAGCGCGCGCGGCAGTCGCTCCAGATCGCGTCGATGCGCTTGACATTGGCCAGCACCTCTCCGGCTGCGGCCGCGGCTTCGGCGGCAGCCAAAGATTCATCGTGCAATGCTGACGCAACGCCTGAAAGCCACCATGCATCTCGGCCGAAAGGCGCGGGCATGGCCGCGCGCGCGCGCGTCCGTCGGCCAGAGCTTCGCTTCAGGAAAGCGCTCGGCGAGATATTCGAGGATGGCGAGCGAATCCCAGATCGCGTCGTCGCCGTCGATCAGGATCGGCACCTTGCCGGCCGGCGAATATTTCAAGATCGCCTCGGCGCTCCCGGCCACATAAAGCGGGATCACGATTTCCTCGAACGGGATGCCGGCGGCTTTCATCGCGATCCACGGCCGCAGCGACCAGGAGGAATAATTCTTGTTGCCGATAATCAGTTTCATCATCACGCTTGCTCTGCCTTGTTATGTCTTCGCGTTGACCGGCCGGATTGACGATGCCGTCGGGCCCGCGCCGCCACAAACGAATTCTTCTGATGGCATCCAACAGGCGCGCGAATAGTTCGGCTTTAAGACTTATTGCCTTCGCCCGGCATGGTCTCCGGCAAGTCGACCGGTCCGCCGGCCTTTTTCCAGGCGCCGAAGCCGCCTCTGATATGGGCGACCGGTTTGAGCCCCATGCGATGCGCGGCTTGCGCCGCTAGCGCCGAGCGCATGCCGCCGGCACAGAAAAACACGTACTTCTTGTCCTGGGCGAAGGCCGGCTTGTGGTACGGGCTTTCCGGATCGATCCAGAATTCCAGCATGCCGCGCGGACAATGGAAGGCGCCCGGCACCCTGCCCTCGCGCTGCAACTCGCGAATGTCGCGGATATCGACCAGAACGACGTTATCGTCGCCGGCAAGCTTGACCGCGTCGTCGATCGTGAGGGTCTCGATCTCGCGCTCGGCGGCTTCGCACAAAGCCTTAATTCCGGTCGTAATAGTCTGCGGCATAGGGTCGTCCGTTCTTTCGTTGCAGTCATCCAGTCGTGGCGAAGGCCCGATCTTGCCGGGTTGTCGCGCCCGCCACAAGCGGGCACCATGGCGCCTCAAGGACAAAGCCCCATGCTCGCCTTCACCCTGCCCGACGACCTGGCGCTTGGCTGGTTTATCGCCAGTTGGATCGTCTATTCGCTGATCATCGAGAAATCCGGCAAAGGCACGACCGGCCTCAACGCTTTGATGAACCACGTTCGCGAAGACTGGATGGGGCAGATGATTAGCCGCGAGGTCCGCATCGTCGACTCGCAGGTGACCGCCGCGCTTCAGAACGGCACGGCTTTTTTCGCCTCGACCAGCCTGATCGCGATCGGCGGCACGCTGTCGCTGTTACGGGCAAGCGAGCAGATTTCTGACAGTGATCGCAGCGTTGCCGCTCAGCGTGCCGACCACGCCGGCGATGTGGGAATTGAAGGTCGTGGGGCTCGCTGTCGTCTTCGTCTATGCGTTTTTCAAATTCGCCTGGTCGTACCGGCTGTTCAATTATCTCGCCATCATGATCGGGGCAGCGCCGCCATCGTCGCAAAAGGACACCGTGGAAGCGAAAAACTTTGTCCACCGCGCTTCACAGGTTTGCGCCGAAGCCGGCCTGCATTTCAATCGCGGCCAACGCGCGTTTTTCTTCGCGCTCGGTTATCTCGGCTGGTTTCTCGGACCGGCTGAATTGGCTTTGAGCACGACCGCCGTGCTGGTCGTCATGTGGCGGCGGCAATTCGCCTCGCCGTCGCGGCAAGCTTTCGAAGCCAAGCCGAGCGAACTAGCCGTCCGACCGCTCAGGCCGCCCCGAGCAAAGCCGCGACCGCCACCACGATCATCAGCGCCACCACGGTGGCGACCGCGGTCATGACGCGCTCTTCCCAGTCCAGTTCGAGACCGAGATGTCGGATAAAGCCCGGCGCGGCGCGCCTGGAAGATTTATTGCTGTCTGCGATCTGGATCGCCATGAGCCGATTCCCTTTACCGGCATCGCATGGATGAAACATGTGATGGTGCGCGAGGACGCAGACGCGAACTCGGGCGCACGAATCGCCCTTGAAGAAAAATTGTAACGGCGTGACCATTTAATGACAATTAACAGACTGTAAATCGCCCGAGCGTCCGGCCGGTCACGGCGACGCGTCACGGCGCCGGCAAAACTCAGATGTTCGCCCGGTCATCCAATAAGCAAAACAGGCCGATCCACGCATTAGCCGCGCCGTCGAGCCGCGACAGATTGCTGACGATCCGCAGGCTCGGCCAAAAGCCGACCTCGCGGCCGGTATGCCAGGCCACCGGATAAGCCTCGACCGGAAATCCGGCGCGTCGGAAGCAACCGATCGCGCGCGGCATATGCTGCGCCGACGTCACCAGCAGCCAGCGCTCGCCGGGCTTGGGCTGCGCGATCTCTTTGCTGAAGCGCGCGTTCTCGGCGGTGTTGCGCGAGCGTGACTTCAAGCGTGACGCGCGTCGCGCGCAATGCCGAAATCGTCGAGCAAGGGCAGACAGAAATTGCGCCTCGGTCGGCTCGTTGCCGAGCAGACTGGCATCGCCGCCGGAATAGATGATGCGCGCCTTGGGATAGGCGCGCGCCAGCTTGGCGATGCGCAGATGATGCGCCCGGCTTCGCCATTGACCGCCGGCGCGCCGTAATGCCGCGACAGCCCCGGCGATGATCGCGCCGCCCAAAACGACAATACCGTCCGGCGCGCCGCGCGCCGGGTCCCACGGCGGAAAGCGGCTTTCGAGCACATGCGAGAGCACGGCGCCGAACGGAAACAGCGCCCGCCACCAGCAACAGGACCAGGCTGACAATCCGCCAGGCGACGGCCTAGCCGCCGCAACCGCGTCGCCATGCAGCACAAGGCCGAGACAGCCCGATGAACACGATCAGGTTCGACGGCAGCAGCAGCACGCGGGACGGTCTTGGAGAGGATGAAGAACATGACAACCGCGACGCCTCTTGCCGGCGCGTCAGCGAGCCGCCTGCCGCATCGTTAGCGCGACTTCTTCCAGTCCTCGTAACGCTTCTTGTTCTCTTCATTGGGCGGATAGAGGCCGGGCAGCTTTTCGCCCTTCTCCACTTCCTGCACCAGCCAGCTTTCGAGCAATTCGTGCTCTTCGCCTTCATTGGCGATGAAGTCGACCAGATCGGCCGGGATCACCACCGCGCCGTCGTCGTCGGCGACGATCATGTCGCCGGGGAAAATCGCGCAACCGCCGCAGCCGATCGGCTCGTTCCAGCCGACGAAGGTCAGTTGATTGACCGAGGCCGGCGCCGCCACGCCCTGGCACCAGACCGGCAGGCCGGTATTGAGGATGCCGTGCTTGTCGCGCATCACGCCATCGGTGATGAGACCGGCGACATTGCGCTTGACCATGCGCATGCACAGAATGTCGCCGAAGATGCCGGCGCCGGTGATTGCCCATGGCGTCGGCGATGACGACGCAGCCTTCCGGCATGGCTTCGATCGCCGAGCGGGTCGAAATCGGATTCGACCAGCTCGCCGGCGTCGCCAGATCCTCGCGCACCGGCACGAAGCGCAGCGTGAAGGCCGGCCCGACCACGCGCTTGCCGGAGAAGCCAAACGGCATGGCGCCCTTCATCCAGGAATGGCGGATGCCCTTTTTCAGCAGCATCGTGGTGATGGTGCCGGTGGTGATGTTGCGCAGCTTGTCGATCAGCGGTGGTCATGGATGTCCTCAGGGCTCACACATTAAACGGGATAAGGCTTAAGCGGCGAAAAGGCCGAGCCGCTCGTCGCGGCGGCGAAGATAAGCAACCAGCGGGATCGCCAGCAGCACCATCCAGGTCTTGCCGAGGATCTGACCCAACAGGAAATCGAGCGAGCCGAAGGCAAGCCACAGGAAGACGAGCGAGTCGACCACCAGCCCGGCCATGCTCGAGGCCACCACCGCCAGCACCAGCCGGCGGCGGGCGAGCGGCGTATAGATCGCGAAATCGGCGGCTTCCGACAGCAGGAACGCGGTCGCCGAAGCGATCACCAGCGAGGCCGGCGCCAGGCCGGCCGATATCGCCGCGCCCGCGACAATGGCGCCAATGCCGAACTCGACGCCGAGCCGGCGCTGCACCAGATCGCGCAGCACCAAGGCCGCGCCGATCATCAGAACGCCGGACGGCGCCATGATGCCGGGCGCCACCGGCACCAGGCAGGGACCATTCGGCACGCAGGTCGTGCCGACATGGCCGATCATCCAGTTCGCCGCCGGAACGGTCAGGCAGAACAGCACCAGGAAAATCGCGCCTTCGATATTCTTGCGTCGCTCGTTCGTCATTTCAGTTCAGGTCCGTTATCTAAATCTGGCTCGATCGACCGATGAATTTCGCATAGCCCTGCGCCCGCAACTGGCAGGCCGGGCACGTGCCGCAGCCATAGCCCCAAGGATGGCGCTGCGCGCGGTCGCCCAAGTAGCAGCTATGGCTGTCCTCGACAACGAGGTCGAGGAATGGCTGCCCCCCGATTTCGAGCGCCAGCGCGAAGGTGTCGGCCTTGTCGATCCACATCAGCGGGGTATGGATCGTGACCCGCTTGTCCAGCCCGAGGCTGAGCGCGACCTGCATCGCCTTGACGGTGTCGTCGCGGCAATCGGGATAGCCGGAATAGTCGGTCTCGCACATGCCGGCGACGATGTGCGCGGGCGCCGCGGCGATAGGCGAGCGCGCCGGCGAAGGTGAAAAAGATCAAGTTGCGCGCCGGCACAAAAGTATTCGGCAGGCCGCTTTCGGCAAAGGCGATTTCGGTATCGCGGGTCAGCGCGGTGTCGGAGATCGCGGCCAGCGCGTCGAGCGAAACCATGTGGTCGTCGCCGAGCCGTGCCTCCCATTCCGGCTTGAGCGCCGCCATGCGCTCGCGCAAGCGCGGCCGCACATCCAGTCTCGATGACGTGGCGCTGGCCATAGTCGAAGCCGACGGTCTCGACCCGCGCGAAGCGCTCCAGCGCCCAGGCCAGGCAGACGGTGGAATCCTGCCCGCCGGAAAACAGGACGAGCGCGGTGTCGTTTTGAATGGTCATGCCGGGGTTTTAGACCGTCAGAGCCGGTCTGTCTCAATCCCACTGCGGCGACCACGGCCAGTCGACGATGCGGTTCTGCCGTTTGCGCCAAGCGTGGCGATCTCGGCCATTTCCAATTCCGACAGTTCGAAATCGAACAGCGCGATATTCTCTTCCAGCCGCTCGACCTTGCTGGTGCGCGGGATCACCACGATGTCCTGCTGGACCAGATAGCGCAGGCAGACCTGCGCGGCGCTCTTGCCGTGCGCCATGCCGATGCGTTCCAGCACCTTGTCGCCCTTGGCGCTGCCGCGCGCGATCGGGCTATAGGCGACCACCGCCATGCCGTGCGTCTGGCAGGCCGCGATCACTTTGGACTGGTCGAGATAACGGGTGACACTCGATCTGATTGCAGACGATCGGTTCGCTCGTGACCTTGTTGGCTTCGTCGAGCAGCGCCACCGTGAAATTCGAGACGCCGATCGCCTTGACGTAGCCGTCCTGCTTCATCTTCGCCATGGCGCCGAGCGTCTCGGCCAGCGGCACGCGCGGGTTCGGCCAATGGATCAGCAACAGGTCGATGATGATCGAGCCGTAGCTTGCGACAGGCTCTCCTTGACCGAGCGCATCAGATCGACCGGCGCGAGCAAGCCGTATCGGGCGACACCTTGGTCGTGACCATGACCTCATTGCGCTTGCCGGAGGCGCGCACGCCCTCGCCGACCTCGGCTTCGTTGTCATACATCTGCGCGGTGTCGATATGGCGATAGCCCAAGGCGATCGCCTGCTCGACCAGCCGCGCGCAATCGCGCCCGCGTCAATTGCCAGGTGCCGAGACCGACGATCGGGAGCCTGAAAGACCTTTGCTTCGACGGCTTGCATCGCAGATTCAGTCCTCTCATTTTCGTCGGCGAACAAAAAGCCAAGCAAAAACAAGCGCCCGGCGGGCGGTTTCGCGATTTACACAAGACGACTGCCATCGGGCTCGGCGATGGTTCCCTTGTAGTAGTCCCAATAAAAATGACAGGAGGCGTCGCGCGAGGCGATCCAGGCGCGCTGCATGTCGCGCAGTTTGAGCTTTCTGCTTGGCGTCGAGCTTCTTACCGAGACGGCGATACGTCTCGTTGAGAATGTCGTCCCAGACCAAGCGCTCGCGGTCAATGCAGGCATTCATGGCGGCCGTCGATGGCCGCCTTGTCACCGTGCAAGACAGGGGTTCGACACCACGCCGATGCAGCTTTCCGCATCGACATAATCGACGCTTGCCGGCCGGCGCTGCGGTCTTGACGCAATCCTCCACCGTATTGCTGTCGTCGGCGGCCTGGTGGCTGGCTGGCGCAGGCGGCGGCCGCACCAGCCAAGGATCAGCAAGAATCAGAACGACGAAGGCGGCCGCCCAGCGCATTACGGCGTGTCCCAGACCGGCGCGTGCGGCGGATTGACGACGCGCATGTTGGTGGCGTTGAGCGCCTTGAGTTCGGCCATCTCGGCATCGGTCAGGTTGAAAGTCGAACACGTCGATATTGTCCTTGAGATGCGCCGGGGTGGCGGTGCGCGGGATGGCGCAGCATGCCCTGCTGCACCAGATAGCGCAGCGACACCTGCGCCGCGCTCTTGCCATGCGCCTTGCCGATGCGCTCGAGCGCGTCGGCGCCCGGAACCTTGCCGCGCGCGATCGGGCAATAGGCGACCACCGCCATGCCGTGCTTGTGGCTCGCCGCCACGACTTTGTCCTGATTGATGAAGGGATGCATCTCGATCTGGTTGCAGACCAACGGTTCGGTGGTCACCTCCCAGGCCTCGTCCAGCATCGTGGTGGTGAAATTGGCGACGCCGACATGCTTGGCGCGGCCGTCCTTCTTGGCGGCGCACAAAGCCGCGATGCTGAGTCGAGAACGGAATGTCCTTGTTGGGCCAGTGGATCAGCAAGAGATCGACATACGGCAGTTTCAGATTGGTCAGGCTCTGGTCGAGCGACTTGTTGAAATTTTCCGGCAGCAGGTTGTTCTCGCGCACCTTGGTCGCTGATGAAGACGTCCTCGCGCTTGACGCCCGACGCCCGCAGGCCCTCGCCGTTCTCGACCTCGTTGCCGTAGAAAGCGGCGGTATCGAGATGCCGGTAGCCCATCTGGAGCGCGTCTTGACCGCCTCGACACAGTGTCTCCCTTTCAAGGTCATGGTGCCAAGGCCAATCTGGGGAATATGGGCGCCATGAGCGTCGACGAATTGCATTTCAGTCTCCTTGGGAATCGATTGGAACGCGGATCTTACGTCGGCGGTTCGGGCGCGGAGAATGCCCGCTTGCCGGGGCCTGCCAACCCAGGTCCGCTCCCGGCACCGGCGCGCCCGGCCTTTTTGGCCTGGCGCAGCGAAAAATCCGCAAAATTATTGTGTCAGCGCAAAGCCGGACAAGGCTTTGCCGGTCAGACTATTGCGAGACGTTCTCACATTGGAATAATTCAAGAGTAAAAATAAGGACTTGCATCGGTTGGCTTTAATGCTTTTGTGAGAGTCTCGTCAGATAATTCTGGAGACCGCATGCGCAACTTTCATCGCCCTGTTTCGCCCTCGCCGCCCTGGTGACCCTGGCCCCGCCGGCCGCCCGGGCCGCCGACTACACGCTCACGATCAAGGACCACAAATTCACCCCGAGCCGAGATCAAGGTGCCGGCCAACAAGCGCGTGGTCATCACGGTGATCAACAACGACATCACGCCCGAGGAATTCGAGAGCAACGAGCTGCGGGTCGAGAAGGTCATTGCCGGGAACTCGAAGGGCACCGTGCGCATCGGGCCGCTCAAGCCCGGCCGTTACCCTTTCGTCGGCGAATTTCATGAAGCCACCGCCAAGGGACCGTGGTCATCGCGGAATAGAAAATCATGCTCGGCGCACTCATCATCGTTTTTCGTGAAGTCCTCGAGGCCGGCCTGATCGTCGGCATCGTGATGGCGGCGACGCGCGGCGTCGACGGCCGCGGCCGCTGGATCATGATCGGCATCGGCACCGGCATCGTCGGCGCCGCGGTGGTGGCGATGTTTGCCGGCGCGATCTCGCAGGCGTTCCAGGGCTCCGGCCAGGAACTGTTCAACGCCAGCGTGCTGGCGATCGCCGTCGTGATGCTGATGTGGCACAACGCCTGGATGGCGCGGCACGGCCGCGAGATCGCCGCCGAGATGCGCGATATCGGCAGCGCGGTCAGCGAAGGCGCCAAGCCGCTGACCGCGCTCGCGGTCGTGGTCGGGCTCGCGGTGCTGCGCGAAGGCTCCGAGGTGGTGCTGTTCCTCTACGGCATCTTCGCGTCCGGCACCTCCGGCTCGTCGCTGCTGACCGGCGGCCTGCTCGGCATCGCCGCCGGCGCGGCCTTTACCGGGCTCACTTATTTCGGACTGCTGGCGATCCCGCAGCGCTATATCTTCTCGGTGACGAGCTGGCTGATCGCGCTTCTGGCCGCCGGCATGGCGGCAAGTCGGTGCAATTCCTCAACAATGCCGGCTTTGCCGAAGTGCTCGGCACGCACGGTTTGGGATACGTCGTGGCTGTTGTCGGAAGGCAGCATGCTCGGCCGCCTGCTGCACACGCTGATCGGCTATATCGAGCGGCCGACGCAATTGCAGCTCGCGGTCTATATCGGCACGCTGCTGGCGATGTATGCGCTGATGCGGATTGCGCGCTATCGCCCGCCGCAGCGCACCGTAGTCGCGTCTGAGGGCGCGTCTAAGCCGAACCAATAGGCGCTTAGCGCCGGCTGCCGCCTAACGCCGCGAAAGCCGCTTCCGGCGCGCTGTCGATCAGCTTGAGCAGCGCGCGAGCCGGTCCGCGCGGATTGCGCTTGCCCTGCTCCCAATTGCGCACGGTCTCGATCGGCACTTCGATTTTTTCGGCAAAGGCCGCCTGCGTCAGCCCGCAGCGCGCCCGAACCTGGCGGACAAAAGCCGCCGGGTCCTTGTGGTCGACGGTCTTTTCGCTGCCGTCGGGCAGATTTCGACAATCCGCCCATCCGCCTTCAAGCGCACCCGCATCATGGCTTTGGCTCCCCGTCCAGTCACGGCCAGCCAAAGACCTAGACGATTCGGCGGAGACAAGAAGTTAATGGCGGCGCACGGATCAGTCAGCGCCTACCGCGTCTTCTCGAACAGCTCCCGCCCGATCAGCATGCGGCGGATTTCGCTCGTTCCCGCCCCGATCTCATAGAGCTTGGCGTCGCGCAGCAGGCGGCCGGTCGAGAAATCGTTGATGTAGCCATTGCCGCCCAGGCACTGGATCGCTTCGAGCGCCATCCAGGTGGCGCGCTCGGCGGCATACAGAATGGCGCCGGCGGCGTCCTCGCGGGTGACGCGGCCCTCGTCGCAAGCCGCGCGCCACCGCATAGACGTAGGCCTTGGCGGCGTTCATGGTCACATACATATCGGCGAGCTTGGCCTGGATCAGCTGGAAGCGGCCGATCGACTGGCCGAACTGCTGGCGGTCGTGCACATAAGGGATCACCACATCCATGCAGGCCTGCATGATGCCGAGCGGCCCCGCCGACAGCACCACGCGCTCGAAGTCGAGGCCCGACATCAGCACGTTGACGCCGTTGCCGACGACGCCGAGCACGTTTTCCGCCGGCACTTCGCAATCGGTGAACACCAGTTCGGAGGTGTCGGAACCGCGCATGCCGAGCTTGTCGAGCTTCTGCGCCGGGGCAAAACCCTTCATGCCCTTTTCGATCAGGAAGGCGGTGATGCCGCGCGCGCCGGCGGTGCGGTCGGTCTTGGCATAGACCACCAGCGTGTCGGCGACCGGCCCATTGGTGATCCACATCTTCGAGCCGTTGAGCACATAGCGGTCGCCGACTTTGTCGGCGCGCGTGCGCATCGACACCACGTCGGAGCCCGCGCCCGGCTCCGACATGGCGAGCGCGCCGACATGCTCGCCGGAAATCAGCTTGGGCAGATATTTGCGCTTCTGTTCGGCATTGCCGTTGCGGTTGATCTGGTTGACGCAGAGATTGGAATGCGCGCCATAGGACAGGCCGACCGAGGCGCGAGGCGCGCGAGACCTCCTCCATCGCGACGCAATGGGCGAGATAGCCCAAGCCCGCGCCGCCATATTCCTCGTCGACCGTGATGCCGTGCAGGCCGAGCGCGCCCATTTCCGGCCAGAGATCGCGCGGGAAGATGTTGGAGCGGTCGATCTCGTCGGCGCGCGGCGCGATGCGGTCGCGCGCGAAATCGCCGACCGATTTGCGCAGCATGTCGATGTCGGCGCCGAGACCGAAATCGAAACCCGCCCAGCTATTGGGGATCATTGCGTCGCCTCCGCATTGCACCGTGGCACTGCCTGCCGCGGCCTTGTTGGCGGCAACCCTATAGCCTGCCGCTCACGCTGTCAGCGCCTCGGCCGGATCCCGGCGGCGCCTTACGCGCCCGCCTTCTGCTGCGCCAGCAGCCGGTCGATGGTCGTGGCCGGCGCCGGCTTGGCGAACAGGAAGCCCTGCATTTCGTCGCAGCCGGCCAGCCGCAGCAGCACCCGCTGTTGCTCGGTCTCGACGCCCTCGACCAGCACCGACAGGCCGAGCGCGCGCCCGAGCGCCACGATCGCCTGGATGATCACGCCGCCATTGGCCGAATTGCCCAGCGCCAGCGACGAAGCTGCGGTCGATCTTGAGCTTGTCGAGCGGGAAACGCTGCAGGTAGCCGAGATTGGAATAGCCGGAGCCGAAATCGTCGAGCGCGATGCGCACGCCGAGCGCATGCAGATCCTCGATGCGCTTGACCATCTCTTCCGGATTGTCGATCAGCACGCCTTCGGTGATTTCCAGCATCAGCCGCGTCGGCGGCACGCCGCTTTCGCTCAAGGCCGAGCGCACCAGATCGACGATCCTGCGGTCGCGCACCTGCAGCGGCGACAGATTGACCGCGACATAGAGGTCGGGCCAGCGCTTGGCCTCGCGCAAGGCGCGCCGCAGCACGAAGGCGCCGAGCGTGTCCATCAGGCCCATCTGCTCGGCGACCGGAATGAACACCGCCGGTCCGATCGGCCCGCGCACCGCGTGGGTCCAGCGCAGCAAGGCCTCGACGCCGACAATGCGGCCGCCATGGGCGGCGATGATCGGCTGGAAATGCAAATCCAGTTCATTGGCGCGTGAGCGCGCGCGGCAATTCGCGCTGAATGAATTTCTGATCGGTCGAGACCGTGTCGATCGCCAGTTCGAAACCGACGACGGCGCCGGGGCCTTTCTTGGCCGGCCGCGCGCAGCGCCAGTTCGGCGCGGCGCGTGAGTTCGCCGCGCGTTGCGGCGTGGCGCGGCGCCTGCGCGAAGCCGGCATGCGCGCTCACCCGCACCACGGTGTCGAACCAATGCGGGCGCGCGATGCTTTCCAAGAACGCTCTCGATCATCGCCTCGGCATCGACGCTTTCATCGGCGGTGTGCATCACCGCGAATTCGTCGCTGCCGATACGCCCGCACAGCGCGCCGCGCCGGCAAGACGCTCGCGCAGCCGATCGGCGACCGCGACGATCAGCTCGTCGCTGCCGAGCACGCCGAGATGGGCGGTGACGTCTTCCATGCCGTCGAGTTCGATCAGAGCGAAGGTGGTGACTTCGTTGCCAGCGCGCTCGGCCAGATACAGGTCGAGCAGTTCGAGCGTCTTGGCGTGGTTGGGCAGTCCGGTCAGCTTGTCGGCGTCGGCGGCGCGCTGCGCCAAATCTTCGCTCGCCGCCAGTTCGCGCGCGGCGCGGCGCAATTGCCAGAGCGAAATGCCGGCAAAGCCGACCAGCGCGAACGCCGACGCCGACGATAAACGGCAGCACGCCGGCCCATCGCCGTCGTCATCGGCCGGGTCTTGTCCCAGGTGAAGAACCCGGCGATGCGGCCATTGCCGTCCAGCACCGGCTGCATCTCGCGGCTCGCCGCCGCCCGGCTCGGTCTCGAATTTGAGCCCGTGCAGGCGCGCGCTCTGCTCGACCATGCGCACAAAGCGCGGGTCGATCTCGTTGGCGTCGCCAAACAGGTTGCGGAATTCCGAAATGGCGTTGCGCAAGGCGGCGCGCTGCTCCAGCCACAGCCGCTCGTCGCTGTGGTGCGCCACGCCATAGCCGATGCCGGCGCTGACGATGGTGGCGCCGCATGCGCCACGACCGCCAACAGCACGATCAGGCGCGAGGCGGAAAATTTCCGGCGCGCGCGCGCATAGCGGCCGCCGGCAGGCTTCATGCGCCGGCGCTTCTCCGACCGTTTAGCCCAAGCCAATTGCGCCCAAACGGGCAAGGCCCGTGTCAAACAGCCGCGGCCGGGCGTCCGGCCCGCCGCTTCCGCTGTATCGTCGCCGACCACTCAATACTCCCCGCGTTACGCTGCGGTTTTCCAGTACTACACCATAAGGAGCTAGCCTTAATGGCGGGTCAGCAAAGAAGGTGAATGAAAGGTAACGATAAAAAATACCTCCGCACGGGCAGACGCGCTAGCGCAGGCCGAACCAGAGCGTGGCGATCGACAAAAATGCGAAAAAACCGACCACGTCGGTCACCGTCGTCACGAACGGACTCGAGGCCACCGCCGGGTCGATCTTGAGCCGGTGCAGACCGAGCGGAATGAGAATGCCGCCGGCCGCCGCCGCCACCAGATTGCAGATCATGGCGAGCCCGATGACGAGGCCGAGCGCCGGCACCTGGAACCAGATATAGGCGGCGGCGCCGGTGATGACGGCAAAGGCGATGCCATTGAGCAGGCCGACCAGCAATTCGCGGATGATGACGCGGCGGGCATTGGCGTCGCTGAGTTCCTGCGTCGCCAGCGCGCGCACCGCGATGGTCATGGTCTGCGTGGTGGCGTTGCCGCCCTGGCTCGCCACGATCGGCGCCAGCACCGCCAGCGCCACCATTTTCTGCAACGAGCCTTCGAAGAAGCCAAGCACCGACGAAGCCAGAAAGGCGGTGGCGAGATTGACCAGCAGCCAGTTGAAGCGGCCGCGCGCGATGGTCCAGACCGAATCCGACAATTCTTCGTCGGCCTTGACGCCGCCGAGCGCCTTGATGTCTTCTTCCGCCTCCTCCACCAACACGTCGGCGACGTCGTCGAAGGTGATGACGCCGACCAGCCGGTCGTCGGCGTCGACCACCGGGGCCGCGACCAGATCGTAGCGCTGGAACAGCCGCGCCACGCTCTCCTGGTCCTCGTTGGCCGGCACCCGCCGGCGTTCGGCCTCCATCAATTCCGACACCGGCACCGGCCGCTTCGAGCGCAGCAGCCGGTCGAGCGGCACGGCGCCAAGGAAACGGCCGTCGTCGTCGACGACATAGAGTTCGTAGAACTGCTCCGGCAGTTCCTCGGTTTCGCGCATGTAGTCGATGGCGCGGCCGACATTCCAGTCCGGCGCCACCGCGATATATTCGGTCTGCATCCGCCGGCCGGCGGAATATTCCGGATAATCGAGGCTGCGCTTGAGCGCGAGGCGCTCCTCGACCGGCAGATGGCCGAGAATCTCGGTCTGCTCGGCGTGCGGCATATCCTCGAGAATGGTGACCGCGTCGTCGGTCTCGATGTCGCGCACGCCCTCGGCCACCGTCTGCGGCTTGAGCTCGTCGAGGATTTCCTCACGCACCGTGTCGTCGACTTCGGTGAGCGCGGTGAAGTCGAAATCGATGCCGAGCAGTTCGACCAGGCGCGGGCGCTCTTCGGCCTTGAGCGCTTCCAGCAGGCCGCCGAGGTCGGATTCATGCAGATCGCCGACCAGCACGCGCAGCGCCGGCACATCGGCGGTGTCGATGGCGCGCTGCGGCTTCGGCGACGAAATCGGCGCGGATCGCGCCGTCCTCGTCGCGCAGCGGCAGCATTTCGGCAATCTGTTCGGTCATGCCAGACCCCGGCGGCTTGACGTTAAAATTGGCGACGATGATCGAACTTTACGAAGGCCGTATGTCGATCTCGCGCTTGTACGCTTGCCGGTCAGCGCGATGCAAATATTTAAACCGCCGATCGACAGTTGGTGACAGGCTTTTCATAGGCTTGCCTTCGCCCGGGGTCTGCGCCTTCAATGCCGAACCCTGGACCTTTCATGATTCGAACCCTCGCCATCGTCCTGCTCCTGGCTGCCGCGCCTCTGGCAGCCATCGCAGCGCCCGTGTCCCGGCAACCCGGATGCGCTCGGCACCGAACGGGTGATGGCGGTCGACGCCCGCACCACGCCACGGGTCGGCCGCAAGCAGTTCCCCGACACCTTGCCGCTCGCCGACAAGGAACTGGTGCTGACCTTCGACGACGGCCCTTGGCCGACCACCACGCCGAAGGTGCTCGACTGCGCTGAAAGCGGAATGCGTGCTCGCCACCTTCTTTCTGCTCGGCCGCAATGTCGACGCCCATCCCGCGCTCGCCCGCCGCGAACTCGCCGAAGGCCACTCACTCGGCCATCACAGCTATTCGCACCCCCTGCTCAACCACATGTCGCTGCAAAAGGCCGAAGCCGAGATCAATCGCGGCATTGCCCGCGATGAAGTCGCGCTCTACGGCCAGGCTAGCGCCGCAAGCCGGCGACGCCGTTTTTCCGGTTTCCCGGCTTTGCGTCGAGCCAGCCGCTGCTCGACCGCCTGCAGGACCGCGGCCTAGTCGTGTTCGGCGCCGACGTCTGGGCCAGCGACTGGAATCCGATGACGCCGGAGGCCGAGCTTGCCTTGCTGATGGGCCGGATCGAAAAGGCCGGCCGCGGCATCGTCCTTCTGCACGACACCAAGGCGCAGACCGCCCGTATGCTGCCGGCTTTGCTCCGGACGCTGAAAAAGCGCGGCTTCCACATCGTGCATGTGGTGCCGGCCACCGGCCTGCAAATCCTGAACTAGCGGCGTGTTGCGCGGCGACGGCGCGCAAAAAGCGTCACTTTTTTGCCGCAGGCCCGGGAAAATCCATGGAAAACAAGCCGCTGGGGTCATTTAGGTGGTTAATTTCCCGTTAATTTTCGGTTCTATAGCACCTCACGGCTCGCTACCGGGAGTCTGCGCCATCGGGCGCGGCCGGACGAAGCCAAGTGTCGCCGGGGTCCTATGCGTAACATTTTGCGTGCGTCTTCAATTGTGTTTGGCAGCCTGCTTTCGATTTCCGCTTTAGCTCCGACGCTGGTCCTGGCGCAGGACTATCCGCTTCAAGAAGCCAAGATCGAAGCCGTCAAGGTTCATGGCGGCCAGCCCCAGCCTGTCGCCCTGTCACAGACCGTTGCCAAGGCCGAGATCACGCCTGAGGTCAAAACCGACGCCAACACAGACGGCAAGCCCGACGCCACCCGCGCCACCAAGGTCGCGCCCCAGGATGATGCCAAGAAAGACACCAAGACTGACGGTAAGCCGGAAGCGAAGACCGAAGCCAAAGCCAAGCCGGTCGCCTGCCCCGGCAATCCGGACGCGATCGGCACCAGCCGCACGCTGACCGTCGATACCTCGGTCGTTCCCGCGCATCGGCACCATGCAGTACAAGGCAGGAGCGCTGCCGTTGCGGGACCACGAAGTCGTCCTCACCTTCGATGACGGTCCGCTGCCGCCTTACACCGACCGCGTGCTGGAGACGCTGGCTTCACAATGCGTGAAGGCGACCTTCTTCATGGTCGGCACGATGGCGCGCGCTTATCCCGACACGGTGCGCCGCGTCTACAATGCCGGCCACACCATCGGCACCCACACCCAGCATCACCCGTTCAATTTGGGCCGGCTGGGCCTGCCGCGCATTTCCAGCGAAGTCGATGACGGCATCGCCTCGGTGCAGAAAGCGGTCGGCGACCCGCGCGCGGTCGCGCCGTTCTTCCGCATTCCCGGTCTGGCGCGCTCGAAACAGGCCGAGACTTTCCTGGCCTCGCAACACCTGGCGGTCTGGAGCGCCGACGAAGTCGCCGACGACTGGTTTCACCACGTCACGCCGGCGCAGATCGTGCGCAAGGCGATGAAGCGGATCGAGGCCCACGACCATCGCGGCGTGCTGTTGTTGCACGACATTCACCCGGCGACCGCGATGGCGCTGCCGATCCTGCTGAAGGAACTCAAGGCCAAGGGCTACCACATCGTCCAGGCGGTGCCGACCGGCGAGCGCCTGGCCTCGGTGCCGGAACGGCCGGCCGCCACCGCTGCGCGGAAACAAGGCTGGCCGCGCCTCACCAAGGTGAGCGCGACCCAACACTCGGCCCGTAAGCACAGACGGTCTGCCAAAAACGCCAAGCTGGCCGCTCGTGTCGCCGACAAATTGCACAAGACCAAGACTGCCTTCAGCTTCCGCGATATTTTTATCGCCCAATAAACTCAGGCTTTTCGGCGATTGTCACAGCGGCGCGGCCGGTGCAGCATTCAGGCCGCGCCGGAATCGCCACTATGCCTTCCCTAAGGGAAGGATCAGGAGCCACGAATGGATAAGCTTCGCATTACCGCCGGATCGTTTGTGTTCGATGCCCGGCTCGAAACTGAACTGGCGCCGAAGACCTGCGCGATCTTTAAAAAGCTCCTGCCCTATGAGCAAAAGGTCATTCACGTGCGCTGGAGCGGCGAAGGCGTCTGGGTGCCGCTTGGCGACCTCGACCTCGGGCTGACTTACGAGAACCACACCAGCTATCCCGCCCCCGGCCAGATGATCGTCTATCCCGGCGGCATCTCCGAAACCGAAATCCTGCTGGCCTATGGCGCGGTGCATTTCGCCAGCAAGATGGGGCAGCTCGCCGGCAACCACTTCATCACGCTGACCTCCGGCCTCGACCGGCTGTATGAGTTCGGCCGCGCGGTGCTGTACGAAGGCGCCAAGCCGATCCGCATCGAAGCAGCGTAAACACGACCACCGTCAAACGTGCGAGCCGCTGCCGGCCTGGGTCTGCACCACGCGCGAGTCCGGCACCAACGGCGAATTGGCGAAATGGCGCACGATGAACTCGGCCATCGCCTCGGCTGCCGGATTGGGCCGGCGCGCGGCGCGATACAGCATCAGGTCGACCTTCGGCAGCATCGGGAAGCTGTCGCTCCGCCCCAGTTCACGCATGCCCGGCAGCACCGAACTGCGGCCGACCACGCTGACGGCGATGCCGGCAAACACCGCGGCCTGCAAACCGCCGATGCTTTCGCTGACACATGATAGCCGCCAGGTGCGGCCGATACGCTCGAGCGCTGCCAGGCCAAAGTCGCGAAAAATATTGCCCGGCGGCAGCATCGCCAGCGGCACCGGGTTTTCATTGTGCACCGTGCTGGTTTCGGCAGTGACCCAGACCAGTTGTTCCTGCGCCACCAACTCGCCGTTCTTGAACGCCGGCATGCCGGTGACCATGGCGAGATCGATTTCGTCGTGCTCGAGCGCACTCATCAATTTGCTCGACAGCGCGCAACGCAACTCGACATTGACGTTCGGATAAGCGCGGCGAAAGTCGGATAAAATCGCCGGCAGCAAATAAGCCGCGTAAAGATCGGGCGTACCAAGAATGACCTGGCCGTCGAGCTTGGGCGCGGCCAGCCGCGCCCGCAATTCGTCCTGCAGGCCCATGATGGTGCGGGCGTAGCCGAGCACGACCTCACCGTGATCGGTCAGCACCAGCTTGCGCCCGACCCGGGTAAACAACGGCGCGCCGGTCACCTCTTCCAGCCGCTGCAATTGCAGGCTGACGGCTGGCTGGGTGCGGCCGAGCCGGCGCGAGGTTTCCGAGAAACTGCCGGTCTGGACCAAGACGATGAAGGCTTGCAGCAGCCTGAGATCGAGGGGGGCGAGCATGATCAGACTATAAGAACAGCTTATCGTTCCGATTTAAACAATAAATTTTGTAAAATATTGCACTGCACCTAGGATGACTTTGCCGGACACGCCGCACAAAGGAATCCCAATGTACCCCAGTTCACGCCGAGATTTTCTGCGTCTAGCGGCTTCCGCCGCGGCGCTGTCGACCACCAGCCTGAGCGCTTTCGCTGCCGACCGCACCATCAAGGTCGGCACGCTGAAGCTCATTCACGGCATCACCCCCTACTTCTACGAAAAGTTCGCGCCGGCCGGCTTCAAGGTGCAGGTCGTGCCGTTCGAAAGTCCGACCGACGGCAAGAACGCCGTCGTCACCGGCACCGTCGATTTCGGCATTTACGGCTTGGCCGCCGCCACCCTGGGCGGCGCCAATGGCGAGCCGGTCGTGGTCGTCGGTGCCGCCTGTAACCGCGGCATGGCGGTCGTCGCCGGCATCAAATCGAACATCAACTCGATCAAGGATCTCAAGGGCAAGCGGGTCGCGATCTGGCCCGGTTCGACTCAGGAAGTCGTGATCCTCGACCGTCTGTCGGCCGAAGGCATGACCATCAAGGACATCACGCCGGTGCGCGTGTCGTTCTCCGACATGGCGCCGGCTCTCGAGCGCGGCGATATCGACGCCTATGTCGGCGCCGAACCGGCGGCCGGCATCAGCTTGGCCAAGGGCGTCGGCAAGATCGTCGAATATCCCTATTCGACCCCGACCGGTTCACTCAACATGGTGATGACCACGCGTCGCGAACTGACCAAGAAGGAACCGGAGTTCGTCAAAACGTTCCTCAAGATGCACCGCGCGTCGACCGAATACGCCATGGGCAACCGCGACGCCTTCGTCGAAATGGCGATGAAGAAACTCGGCCAGTTGAGGCCATCGATCGAAAAGGCGGCGCCGAACGTCGAACTGACCTGGAACATCGACGACAAGTTCATGACCCAGGCCCACTACTACGGCACCCAGATGCTGGCGAAAAAGCAGATCCGCCAGCTGCCGGACTACAAGACCTTCATCGACGCGAGCTTCGTGAAAGCCATTGCAGCTTCCTGAGGACACAATGAGCGTACAAACCGCGGTAGCCGCGCCGACCAACGGCTCGGCTACCGGCACGACGACAACGGCAAAAGCATCAACGCCTGTCTGGCGGCAACGCCTGAAGACAATCGGGCTCGCATCGATCGTGCCGTTATGCCTGTTGTTCTTGTGGGACTTCATGGTGCGCTGGACCGGCACGCGGCTCATCCCGCCGCCGTCCGGCGTCGCCATCATGATGTGGGATTTTGCCTTCGGCGGCATCTACGACGACGCCTATAGCGGCACACTGCCAATTCATTTCTGGAAGTCGGTACAGCGCGTCTATGGCGGCTTCTTTCTGGCGGCGGCGACCGGCATTCCGCTCGGTCTGATGCTCGGCCGCATCCCACTGTTGCGCGCCTTGCTCGACCCGATGCTGTCATTGTTGCGTCCGGTGCCGGTGACGGCCTGGCTGCCGCTGTCGATGATCTTTTTCGGCCTCGGTCCGAAGTCGGCGATCTTCCTGGTGTTTCTCGGTGCGTTCTATCCGATCATGTTGAACACCGTGTTCGGCGTTAAATCGGTCGATGCCCGCCTGTTCGAAGCGGCCGAAATGCTCGGCTGCAGCGGCTCGCAGATGTTTCGCGCGGTCGTGTTGCCGGCGGCACTGCCGAGCATCTTCAACGGCCTGCGGCTCGGCGCCGGCTTTGCCTGGATCCTGATCGTGGTCGGCGAAATGACCGGCGTGCCGGAAGGCTTGGGCGCCGTCATCATGGACGGCCGCACCTTGTCGCGCACCGACCTGGTCATCACCGGCATGATCATCATCGGCATCACCGGTTATGTTTCGGACCGCATCCTGCTTTCGCTCAGCAATTACTTCCTTCGGTGGAGCCCGCAGCACAATGCTTGATACACCCACCAAAACAGCGTCGGCGCCGCCAATCCTGCGCGTCAGCGGGCTGCACAAGGAATTCCCCGCCAGCAACGGCATGGTCGAGGCGCTGCGCGGCGTCAACATCACCATCAACAAAGGCGAATTCATCTGCCTGCTCGGCGCTTCCGGCTGCGGGAAATCGACGCTGTTGCGGATCATCGCCGGCTTTGAAAAATCGACGCGCGGCTCGGTCGCGGTCTATGGCACCGAAGTCGACCGCCCCGGTCCCGACCGCGGCATGGTGTTTCAGGACTACGCTTTGTTTCCCTGGCTGACGGTGCGCGACAATATCAGCTTCGGCCCGCGCCAGCGCGGCGTGCCGACGCCGACCGTCATCAAGGAGACCGATCGCTTTCTCGACATGGTCGGCCTGACGCCGTTCGCCGACCGCTTTCCGCATCAATTGTCCGGCGGCATGAAACAGCGGGTCGCGATCGCGCGCGTGCTGGCCAACGACACCGACATTCTGTTGATGGACGAACCGTTCGGCGCGCTCGATGCGCTGACCCGCAGCAAATTGCAGGAAGAGCTGATCGAGATCTGGAAGACTACCAAGCTGACGGTAATCTTCGTCACCCACTCGGTCGAGGAAGCTGTCCTACTCGCCGATCAGATCGTGGTCATGACCGCCGGTCCCGGCCGGATCGATTGCCAGATCAAGGTCGACCTGCCCCGCCCGCGCGACGTGTCGTCGCCCGAATTCAACGCGCTACGCCGTGACGTGACCCGTCGGCTGACCAGCCACGTCAGCAGCGACCGGCCGGTGGCCGCCACCGCGGATTCTTGACCCGTGACCGACACCACGCAGCCGGCGGCGCCGAGCGCGCCGATCTATCGCGGCATGGACCGCGCCACGCTCGATGCCTCCTACAACAACAGCGCCGCCGTCACCGACAGCAGCGAATGGCTGGCGGACTGGCGCGTGCGCAGCGGTGCATCGCGCGCGCTGCCCGACGCCCAACTCGACGTGCCCTATGGCGAGCAGGAACGCGCCCGCCTCGATTATTTCCCTTGCGGCGTTCGCGGCGCACCGCTGTTCGTGTTCATTCACGGCGGCTATTGGCAGCGCAACGCCAAGGAAATTTTCTCTTTCGTCTCGGAAGGCCCCCGCGCCCAAGGCATCGACGTCGCCGTGCTCGGCTATACGCTGGCGCCGGCGGCGCGCCTGTCGGACATCGTCGGCGAGGTTCAAGCGGCGCTCGCCTTTCTGGGCCGCCACGCCGACCGTTTCGGCTTCGAGCCGATGCAAATTTATGTCGGCGGCTGGTCGGCCGGCGGCCATCTTGCGGCAGTCGCCAGCACTTGGCCGAACGTGCGCGGTGCGCTGGTCATCAGCGGCATTTTCGACCTCGAGCCGATCGCACTGAGCTACATCAACGATCCGCTGCGGCTCGACCGCGACGAGATCGAAAATTACAGCCCGCTCTATCTGTTGCGTCCCGGCACCGCGCCGCAATCCGTGACCGTCGGCGGCGACGAACTGACCGAACTGCGGCGGCAGTCAGCCGCCTATGCCGAGGCCGCCGGCAAGCTCGGCCTGCCGGTCAAATTGCGGGTCCTGCCCGGCCATCACCATTTTTCGATCCTGGACGAATTGTCCAAGCCCGACGGCGTTTTGACCGATGAACTGCGCGGGTTGATCGCGAGCGGGCGGTAAAACCGACGGCCAAAAGCCGGCCGCTCGCGCAGCGCTTGCGCGCCACGCGTTAAGCGTCTGAAATATCAAGAGATAAAAATTGGTGCGGCCGAGAGGACTCGAACCTCCACGGTGTTACCCGCTGCCACCTCAAGGCAGTGCGTCTACCAATTCCGCCACGGCCGCAAACGAAGAAGGACGAAAAGCGAACCTACGCCCTATCAACGGCGGTTCGTGTAACAAATAGGTTCTCAAGGGACAAGGGCCGGCAGGCGTTCTCCCGGCCCGTGAGCCGGGAATTTACACGCGGTCTCAGGCCGTTACGGCCAAGGCCCGGACGGTACCCCGGCCCGCTCCGCCCGGAGCGGGCAAAACCGCCGGTTCAGCGCATATTTTGCGGCCGCGCCAGCAATTCGGCGACCTCGACCGCGATCCGGTTGCCATTGACCACGACCGTGCCCTTGGCCACCGGCAGATTGTTGGCCAGGATATTGACGGCGTCGTCCTCGCCAGCATCGAGTTCGATAATGGCGCCACGGCCGAGCCGAAGAACCTGATGGATCGGCATCGTGGTGGTGCCAAGCACCACGGTGATGTCGATTGAAACCTTGTCGAATGTGGCCAAGTTCCCAACTTCCTGTCATGCCCTCTCGGAAACCGGGGCAGGCTCCAGACCACCATGCTATGGTTAATCAGTGGTTAATATGCGCGACACGTTGAATTTAGGGATGCCGGCGCCGGCCGGATCGGCCGCCGTCGAATGGCGCGTGAGCGATTCTCCCGTAGGCTATCAAGACGCGGTCGACACCATGAACGCGCGCGTCGCGGCAATCGTCTCCGGCACCGCGCCCGAACTGGTCTGGCTGGTCGAGCACCCGCCGCTTTACACCGCCGGCACCAGCGCCAACCGCGCCGACGTACTCGACGCCCGGTTTCCCGTGTTCGACACCGGCCGCGGCGGCCAGATGACCTATCACGGGCCGGGCCAGCGGGTCGGCTATGTCATGCTCGATTTGCGCAAGCGCGGGCCGGACGTGCGCCGTTTCGTCGCCTCGCTGGAGGAATGGATCATCCGCACGCTCGGCGCCTGCAACGTGCGCGGCGAACGGCGCGAGGACCGCATCGGCGTCTGGGTCAAACGGCCGGACAAAGGCGACGGGTTTGAGGACAAGATCGCCGCCCTCGGCATTCGCGTCAAACAATGGGTGACGCTGCACGGCATCGCCATCAACGTTGATCCCGACCTTTCCCATTTTTCCGGCATCGTGCCGTGCGGCGTTTCGGTGGCGCGTTACGGTGTGACGTCGCTCGCCGATCTCGGCATTCCGATTTCAATGCCGGAAGTCGATATGGCCTTGCGGCGCGAGTTCGAGGGTTTGTTCGGCGCGACAGCCGCTCAGAACGTCGACAGCACCGAAAAGGTCTGACCCGGCAGCCGGGATTTCAGATCGGCCTCGGCGCCGTCGCGCCGGTTGACCGCATCGACCCGGGCGGTGAAGGGCCCGCGCCGGCAGACGTCGATCATATCCTCGATCGTTTCCGGCTCGCCCTTGAACACGGCCTCGACGCTGCCGTCGCGGCAATTGCGCACCCAGCCAGCCAACTGGCGCTTGCCGGCTTCGCGCTCGACAAAGGCGCGAAAGCCGACGCCCTGCACGCGGCCGTGAACGACGATATGCACGATGACGGCGGTCACTGGCTGTCGCTCCCCAAATCTTTCTCTCGCATGTCTGCCACCCGCGTGTCCGTCACGCCAATGACGCGGCTGCCGGTCCAGCGCGACACCGACCAGCGTTCAAGCGAACGTACATAACGATCCGGAAAATGCCACTCGCGCGCAGCGGCCGCGCACAGTTCGGCGTAGCCGGGCTTCGGCATGTCCGGTCTGACGCCGCCGCAACAGATAGATCAAGGCGCTGACGTTGCGTGCGCCGGCCCGCACCGGCAACGTGCGCAGGTCATAGAGGCCTTTGTCGAGCAGTTCGTAAGCATGCAGCGCCGCCAGATCGCGCGGCGTCAGCTTCCACAGTACGCCATGCACGACGCCACCGGCCTGGCGCCGCACCGAGCCCCAGCCGTCGACGCCGATGAAGAACTGGTAGCCGCTGAGCTCGGCCGGCCCGATGGCCCGCGCCGACGGGCAGCGCGCCTGCATGGCTGCACTGTGCATATTGGAGCCGTAGGCGAAGTAGAGCGTCATGGCAGAGGCATAGCAGGATTCAGCAAGGCCCGTTAAACGGGCAGTATCGGCGCCGTTTTCGGACCACCGGCCAGCGCGCAGGGCGATGCGAGAAGGCGGATTTTGGACCCAATTCGCTATTGCCTCAGCCGGAAGACTGACCTACAGCACCCTCACAGCAAGAGGCCAACTGCGTCGGCTTCCCCAGAGCGCGGGGCAGGCGTTTTCGTCAGACCTGTTGCCGCCCGCTCCTGCCGAAAACCACGCAGCAAGACCGCCCGCCAGCCCACCACGATAGCCAAGATTCCGAGATGATGACTTTGATCCGCTATGGCCGTCATCGTCGTCTGATGAAGGTCCTGTCGGCGCGTTGGCAAAGACGCGCGATATTCCTGCTCGGCGGCATCACGGTCGGCGCGCGTCGCGGTCATGCTCGCCATCACCGCGGACTGGGTGCAAACACGCCTTCGCGCTGCTGATCGGCCACTGGCGTTATGCCTCTTTGGCGGTGACGCCCGCCGGCTTCGTGCTGTCGGTCTTCCTGACCAACCGCTATTTCCCGAATTCGCAAGGCAGCGGCATTCCGCAGGCGATCGCCGCGCGCCATTTGGCCAGCCAAACCCAGCGCGCGCGGCTGGTGTCGTTGCGGGTCGCGGTCGGCAAAATCCTGCTGACGCTGCTCGGCTTGTTGTGCGGCGCCTCGGCCGGCCGCGAAGGCCCGACCGTTCAGGTCGGCGCCTCGATCATGTTCTCCGCCGGCCGCATGTCGCCGCGCCGCCAGCCCGGGCTGGTTCTCGCCGGCGCGGCCGCCGGCGTTGCCGCCGCCTTCAACACGCCGCTGGCCGGCATCGTGTTCGGCATCGAGGAGATGAGCCGCAGCTTCGAGGTCCGCGCCAGCGGCCTCATCATCTCGGCGGTCATCGCCGGCGGTCTGACCACCCTCGCCCTCGTCGGCGACTATACCTATTTCGGCCACACCACGATGATGCTGCAGAATGGCATCGACTGGCTCGCGGTGCCGATATGCGGCGTGATCGGCGGCTTCGCCGGCGGCCTGTTCAGCCAGTTCGTCATCATCATGGCGGAAGGCGTTCGCGGCAAAATCGGCGACGCATTCAAAAAATATCCGCTGCTGCTCGCTGGCGCTGTGCGGCCTTGGCGTCGCGCTGTGCGGCCTGGCCTCCGGCGACCTCGTCTACGGCACCGGCTACGAACAGGTGAAGACCGCGCTCGAAAACGGCCAGGCTTTGCCGGAAAGCTTCGGACTGTTGAAATTCCTGGCGACGTCGCTGACGGCCGTCAGCGGCATTCCCGGCGGCATCTTCGCGCCGTCGCTCGCGGTCGGCGCCGGGATCGGCAGCAACGTCGCGCAGTTCTTTCACGGCACGCCGGTCGGCCCGATCATTATTCTCGGCATGGTGTCTTATTTCTCCGGCGTCGTGCAGGCGCCGATCACGGCCTTCGTCATCGTCACCGAGATGACCGACAACCACGCCATGGTCGTGCCGGTGATGACCGCTTCGGTCATCGCCTATGCCTGCTCCGCGTCTGGTGTGCCCGGAGGGCATTTATCACGCGCTGGCCAAAGGCTTCCTGCGCGGCCACAGGACCATCCACCGCTAGCGCGGCGCGTTGGTCAGGCGAACGCTTCTACGCGAATTCGAGGATGACCGCGTCGACCGCCAGGCTATCGCCCGGCTTGGCGTTGATCTTCTTGACCGTGCCGTCGACTTCGGCGCGCAGCACGTTTTCCATTTTCATGGCTTCGACCACCGCCACGGTCTCGCCGGCCTTAACCTCCTGGCCTTCGATGACCGCGACCGATACCACCAGCCCCGGCATCGGGCACAGCACGAATTTGCCGGTGTCGGCGGCCTTTTTCACCGGCATCAGCCGGGCGTAAGCGGCCTCGCGCTCGGTGTAGACATAGGCCTTGGTCTCGACGCCGCGATAGGCCAGCGCGAAACCGTTCGGCAGATGGACGCACCTGCACCGCCACCGGCTGGCTGTTGATGGTGCCGCTCCACAGGAAATCGCCCGGCTTCCAGTCCGACGCCAGATGGCGGACCCCGGCCTTGCCTTGATCGGCAAAGCGCACGCCGATGGTGCCGTTCTCGCGCTTGACTTCAAGGCGATATTCCTGATCGCCGAGCCAGACGGCGCGATTGGCTTCGCGCGTCACGGTGCGGCCGGTCATCTGGCCGGAGATGTTACGTTTGCGCTCGCCCAGCACGTGATCGATGGCGGCCGCGACCGCGGCCAGCACTTCGGCACGCTCGCCGTCGGGCGCGATGCGGGTGAAAGCCTTCCGGGAATTCCTCGGCAATGAAGCCGGTCGACAGCTTGCCCGACTTCCAGCGCGGATGCGCCATCAGCGCCGACAGGAACGGAATGTTGTGGCGAATGCCGTCGATGACAAAGGCATCGAGCGCGTCGCTTTGCGCCTCGATCGCCGCCGACGCGCGTCGGCGCATGAGTCACCAGCTTGGCGATCATCGGATCGTAGAACAGCGAAATCTCGCCGCCCTCATAGACGCCGGTATCGTTGCGCACGGTGACGCCGCCGACGCTGCGTTCGGCCGGCGGCCGATAGCGCGTCAGACGCCCGGTCGACGGCAGGAAATTGCGATACGGGTCTTCGGCGTAGACGCGGCTTTCGACCGCCCAGCCGTTGAGCTTCACGTCGCTCTGCTTGATCGAGAGTTTCTCGCCGGCGGCGACGCGGATCATCTGCTCGACCAGATCGATGCCGGTGATCAGTTCGGTCACCGGATGTTCGACCTGCAGCCGGGTATTCATTTCGAGAAAGAAGAAGCTCTTGTCCTGGCCGGCGACGAACTCGACCGTGCCGGCGCTGTCGTAACCGACGGCTTTCGCCAGCGCGACCGCCTGCTCGCCCATCTTCTTGCGCGTCGCCTCGTCGAGCAGCGGGCTCGGCGCTTCCTCGATCACTTTCTGATTGCGGCGCTGAATCGAACATTCGCGCTCGCCGAGATAGATGACGTTGCCGTGCTTGTCGCCGAGCAACTGGATTTCGATGTGGCGCGGATCGACGATGAATTTCTCGATGAACATGCGGTCGTCGCCGAAGGAGGATTTCGCCTCCGACTTCGAACGCGCAAAACCTTCCGCCACTTCGGATTCCGACCAGGCGATGCGCATGCCCTTGCCGCCGCCGCCGGCCGAGGCCTTGATCATCACCGGATAGCCGATGTCGTTGGCGATCTTCACCGCCTCTTTCTCGTCGGCGATGACGCCGAGATGGCCGGGCACGGTCGAAACCTTGGCGGCGGCCGCCGCCTTCTTGGATTCGATCTTGTCGCCCATGGCGGCGATGGCGCCGGGGTTGGGTCCGATGAACACGATGCCGTCCTCGCCAAGCGCCTTCGGGAAAGCCTCGCGCTCGGACAGGAAGCCGTAGCCGGGATGGACCGCCTCAGCGCCGGTCTCCTTACAGGCGGCGATGATCTTGTCGATGATCAGATAGCTTTGGGCGGCCGGCGGCGGGCCGATCAGGATGGCCGTGTCGGCCATTTCGACATGCAAGGCGTCCTTGTCGGCCTCCGAATAGACGGCGACCGTCTCGATACCCATTTTGCGCGCGGTCTTGATGATCCGGCAGGCGATTTCGCCGCGATTGGCGATCAGGATGCGCTTGAACATACAAGGCTTTTTCCCACCGCAGACTGGCTCTGAACTTTGCGGCAGCGCAGCGAAATGTCAACGGTCAGGCGGCCGTCAGGGCCAAAGTCGCCCAAAGCGCCAATCCGGCCGTTAGACAGCAGATAACCGACATCGCCGCCACCCCGCCGGCAAAGCGACCGCGGCCAACGGCGACACTGAGGCCGAGCTTGGCGACCATATTGCTCGCCACCGCGGCAAGAATGGCAATGCTACCGTCGAGTTCGGTCAGCGGCGCCGGCACTAGACGCGTCATGGCGACGGTGACGGAATCGACATCCGCCAGACCCAGCACCACCGCCCCGACGGTCGCGCCGCCGGACCCGAAATGCGCGCCTACCAGGCGGCCCGCGAGAATGACCGCACCGAGAAACAGCGCAAACCCCACCACCGACCAAAAGGCGAAAGGATTGCTGAACTCGGCCGGCGGCGGCGCGGCACTTTCTCCGCCCCCTTTGCGCTCGGCATGCCAATAGACCGAGAGCGCCGCATAGACCGACCGCCGCCAAGATTGCCACGGCGAGCGCGGGCGCGATCCATGCCAGCAGCACGGGCTTGAGCGCGGCGACAATGGCAATCACCCGCAGAAACGATACCGCCGTGGCGATCGCGACACCGGCGACGAGCAGGCGCGGCGCGCCCTCGCCCGCTGCGGCGCGGCGGGCGCTGCTCAGCGTCACGGCGGTCGACGATGCCAGCCCGCCGGCCAAGGCCGACAGCAGCACGCCACGCTCGGCGCCGAACAGCTTGACCGCGCCATAACCGAGGAACGAGACGGAGGCCAGCGTGATGGCAATCAGCCAAACCACGCGTGGATTGACGCCGCCACCGGGGCCGATATTGCCGTCCGGCAAAATCGGCAACACGATGAAGGTCATCGCCAGAAGCACCAGCGCCGAACGCAATTCCGGCCAGGTAATGCGCGCGACCCAACCGTGGATCTCGACGCGGGCCGCCAAAATCGCCGTTGCGACTACCGCAGCGGCCGCCGCCGCCCGCACGTCGCCAAGAACCGCATAGGCGCCGAGCGCGAAGGTCAGCAGCCCGGCAATGGTCGTGGTCGCGGAATAGCTGCCGGCGGCGCGGTCGGCGTCGCGTTCCAGGATCGCGAAGATCGCGGCATAGATGGCAAAGCCAAACCCGAGCACCAGGCCGACGCCCAGCGGTGTGCCGGTCGTCTGCGCCAGCGCGGCCACGATACCACCCAGCAAACCGCACAGCGCAAAGGTGCGAATGCCGGCGGCACGATGACCGGGCGCAACCTCCCGCGTCTTCCAACCGCGCTCAAGCCCGATCAGCAGCCCGATGCCGAGCGCGACCGCCAACCGGGATATCAGTTGATCCAGTTCCATGGTCAGGCCGCCCCGGTTGCGCTGGACATGATAAGCAACATGTCACGTTTGGATTTCATAACCGCATCCAACATCCATCGCCGACCTCTGTTAAATTACTGTCTTACAGCCAGAGTATCCAGCAAGCCTTACCAATTGGGGGCGTTATTATGACGATGCGGACTTATCTGTTGGGCGGCGTGGCGATGATCGTCTGCGCCCTGGTCACACCGGCTTTGGCGCAGAGCCCGGCGCAAGGTCCTGAGCCGCTCAAAGTCAAAGCCGTCGACTTTACCGCGACGCCCGCGCCGGCCAACACGCTGGAAATGACCCAGCCTTACACCCAGTCAAAGGCCATTGTGACTCTGGCCAACGGCGGCAAAAAGACCTTCCCGCTCGACTACCACGTCCTCCACCGCTCCGGCGATTATGTCGGCGGCTGGTATGCCGGCCTGGTGGTCGACAAAGCCGGCCAACCGATCGTGCAATCGCCGGCGGTGAAAGGCCAGGTCGCGCGCGGCCCGTTCTTCTCGGCCGGCGCCGACGGCACCTCGATGCTGGTGGTGCCGAACGCCAAGGTCGACGGCGTCAAGGGCCACACCGTGTTCCTGATCAACCACCTGGAATATGAAACCGAGGCCGACAATATCGACCCGAAGAAGCCGCCGGTCCGGCTTTACGCCGCTTTGCCGATGGCGATGAACCTGACCGTGCTCGACCAGGATCCGGCGACCGGCAAGCTGACGCCGGTCAAAATGTCGAATGTCGATTTCTCCGGCGTCGACGGCTTGTGGATTCCCTGCAACGGCTCGACCACGCCATGGATGAGCCATCTCGGCGGCGAGGAATACGAGCCCGACGCGCAGCATTTCGAAAACAAGCCGCTTGAGGCGATGAATCTTTATCTCGGCACGCCCGGCAAGACCGCCGCGCAAGGCGGCGCCAATCCCTATCATTACGGCCATCTGGTCGAGGTGAAAGTCGCCGCCGATGGCACGACGTCGGTCGCCAAGCATTACGCGATGGGCCGGCTGGCCTTCGAACTGGGCGACGTCATGCCAGACCGCAAGACCGTCTACATGGGCGATGACGGCGACGACGTGATCCGCGCTATGTTCATTGCCGACAAGCCGGAGGATCTCTCCGCCGGCACGCTCTATGCCGCCAAGTGGACCCAGACGTCGGGCGATAATTTCGGCGCCGCCAGACTGAGCTGGATCAAGCTCGGTCATGCGACCGATGCCGAGATCAAGGCGCTGGTCGCTAAAGGCATCAAGTTCAGCGACATCTGGGAAACGGCCAGCGTGCCGACGCCCGGCTTCAAACCGATCTACGTTTATTTCGGCACCGGCGGTAAAACAGCGCTGACTTATTACAAACTGAAACCCGGCATGGAACAAGCCGCCACCTTTCTGGAGACGCGCCGCTACGCCGCCTATCTCGGCGCCACCACCGAGTTCACCAAGATGGAAGGCCAGGCCCACAACGCCGCCGACAAAAAGCTCTATACCGTCATCAGCTACATCCGGAAGGGCATGATCGACGGCCAGAACAAGAACCGGCCGCAGGACGACATCAAACTTGCCGGCGACGAGAAAGATCTGACCTGCGGCGCAGTCTACGAAAGCAAGATGACCGGCGGCCAGAAAGACAGCGCGGGCGCAGCGATTGGCAGCGACTGGGTCGCCACCGACATGACCGCGCTGGTCCATGGCGCGCGCCAGCCGGCGGGCGCCGCCACCGGCAAGTTCGACAAGTGCAACACCGAGATGGTCGCCAATCCCGACAACGTCAATTACTCGGAAGCGATGCGCACTTTGTTCATCGGCGAGGACTCCGGCAACCACCTCAACAATTTCACCTGGGCCTTTAACGTCGACAGCAAAAAAGCGGTGCGGATATTCAGCGCACCGGCTGGCGGCGAGAACACCGGTCTGAAGGTCTACGACAACGTCAATGGTCGGGCCTACCTGACCGGCAATGTCCAGCATCCGGGCGCGGCGGAAGACCTGCACAAATACCCGCCAGCGGTCAAAAACGAGCTGCGCAAGCTGGTCGATGAGCGCGGCATTGTCGGCTATTTTGGCGGCCTGCCAGCGATGACGCGGGAATAGACTGCCTCCGGCAGCCCGGATGGCGAAGCGGACAGCCGTTTCGCCGTCCGGCCGGACCGCGGCCATTTTGTCCTACGTCAATTGGCAGCGGCGCAATATCGATACTCTTCGCCCTTGGGCCTATTCCCCTGCCCGGCCGGCTCCTATATTAGGCGTCGGAACGCATAACGCACTTGATTTGGAGACGTGTCATGACATTGGCGATTGGCGATACCGCGCCCGATTTCGAGGCCGAGACCACCGAAGGAAAAATCCGCTTTCACGACTGGCTGGGTAATTCCTGGGGCCTGCTGTTCTCGCATCCGAAGGACTTCACCCCGGTCTGCACCACCGAACTTGGCACCGTGGCCCGGCTAAAGCCGGAATTCGACAAACGCAACACCAAGATCATTGGCCTGTCGGTCGACCCGGTCGAAAATCACGCCAAGTGGGCGGTCGACATCAAGGATGTGGTCGGCTTTGCGCCGAACTATCCGATGATCGGCGACACCGAACTCAAGATCTCCAAGGCCTATGGCATGTTGCCGGCCTCGACTTCTGGCACGTCGGAGGGCCGCACGCCGGCCGATAACCAGACCGTGCGCAACGTCTTCATCATCGGCCCGGACAAGAAGATCAAGCTGATCCTGGTCTATCCGATGAGCACCGGCCGCAACTTCGACGAGATCCTGCGCGTGCTCGAACTCGCTGCAGCTCAACGCCAAGTTCCGTGTCGCGACGCCGGCGGACTGGAAGCAAGGCGAGGACGTCATCCTGTCCAGCGCGATCAGCAATGAAGAGGCCAAGCAGCTGTATCCGGAAGGCTACAAGACCGTGAAGCCCTATCTGCGGGTCGTGCCGCAGCCCAAATAACCGGGCGAAGCAAGTAACCGGGCGAATCTTTTGCTATAAAGCTAAGGGCGCGGGTCGTTTCGATCCGCGCCCTTTTTCATGCTACCCGCGCCGTCCGGCTGGGAAGTCCCACTTTAGTTCCTTGGAGCCATCGACATGTCCGACGTTAATGAGGCGGCCCACACGCAGCCGCCTTTCGCACAATTCCTCGGCCTCAAGGTGACCCATGTCTCGCCGGAACGCGTCACCGCCGAACTGCCGGTGCGCGAGGACCTCAATAACCGATTCAACATCATGCATGGCGGCGCCATCATGGCGCTGGCCGACAATCTCGGCGGCACCGCCACCACCGCCAATCTTAAAGAGGGCCAGTCGACCACCACGATCGAAAGCAAGACCAATTTCTTCGCCGCGATCCCGATCGGCGACACCGCCTATGCCGAATGCACGGCGCTGCATCGCGGGCGCTCGACCATGGTCTGGCAAACCCGCATCACGCGCGGCGACGGCAGGCTGTGCGCGCTGGTGACGCAGACGCAGATGGTACTCAATCCGAAAAAGTAACTTCAGGACTCGGCGGTGACGGAGGCCGCGACATTGCCGGCCGCCGGTTTGGCCGCGGCGCCGCGGTTGACCAGCACGACGCCGGCGGCGCAGACCGCCATGCCGATAATCGACAACAGGTCGAGCTTCTCGCCGAAAAACAGATAAGCGAGCAAGGCCGTCACCGCCGGCACCAGATAGAACAGGCTGGCGAAACCGGTCGCGGCCGACCGGCGGATCAGCCAATACATCAGGCCGACGGCGGCGATTGACAGCACCAGCACCAGCCAGGCAATCGCGAACACCAAATCCGGGCTCCAGTGAATCACCCGCGTTTCGAACACAAAAGCCGCGGTCCAGAACAGCACGCTGGCGCCGGCATATTGCACTAGATTGCCGGTGCGCCAGTCGACCTTGCCGCAATAGCGCTTTTGATAAAGCGTGCCGAAAGTGATGCCGAGCAGCGAGACAACGCTCGCGGTCCAGCCCAGCACCGAACCTTCCGCCACCATCTGGCGGTCATGCAACACCAAAGCGACGCCGCCCAGACCGAGCGCCAGACCGACCCATTGCAGCCGGCTCACCGCCTCGCCCATGAAGCGATTGGCGATGGTCGAAGTCAGGATCGGCTGCAGGCCGGGAATCAAGGCCGAGATGCCGGCCGGCACGCCCTGGCTGATCGCGACGAAGACGCCGCCGAGATAAAGCCCATGCACCAAAAGCCCGACGACCAGACTGTGGCCGGCCTCCGGCCCGGTTGGCCAACGCGCGCCGCTGAGCAGCACGATGACGGCAAGAATCGCGACGACAAAGCCCATGCGCACGGCCAGGAAGGTCATCGGCTCGATATAGGGCAAGCCAAATCGCGCGCCGATGAAGCCGGTACTCCACAGCAGGACGAACAGCATCGGCGCGAGAGCGATCGCCAGTTTGGTCAGACGCATAGAGGAGCTCAACGCGCTAAGGGGCTGCCGGCAGTCGGGCGGGAATTAGAAAGGCGGCTAGGTCACCGGCGCGCTATAGCATTTTCCGGCCGAGCTGTGGACCTCGACTTATCCCACATTCGCGTATGGCCCCATGCCGGCTTGTGATAGGGTCCGCGCTCACGCTTTCGGGGGCCCCGATCATGCGACTTATCGCGTTCTACGTTATTTTCGTGCTGATCGGCGATCTCGGCGCCTATGCCGTCGGGCGAACGGTGGAACATTGGTCGGCAGCGGCGAGCCTGCCGGTCTTTCTGGCATGCTTTTTCGTGGTGTTCTGGATCGCCTGGCGCCTGGCCGTGCGGATGACGGAACCCAAAACGGCTTGAGACCATGCGCCGGCCGGCGTAGCGCCTACCCGATCAGCGCGAAAATGCCGAAGCCGAGGCCGGTGCTGACCACCGCCTCGAGCGCCTGGAACTGGGTGCCACTCAAATCCCGGCTGACATAGGGGAAAAGGTAGCTCCCGACCGGCAGCATGAAAGCCGCCACCAGGCCCACGCACATCAGTTTGGTGATCAACATCCGGTCCATACACGCGATCTCCCTACCCCAGCCGGCTTTTTCATAATCGGTCGCCGCAAATCTGGCCAGCCCGCAAATGGGTCAGGTCTGGAAGGCCGGATCGACCGGCACGCGGTAGCCATTGGCCAACCGGTTGGTCTCGTTGGCCATGCCGGTGACCGCCATCAATTCGCCGAACATCTCTTCGGTCATGCCGGCCTTGCGCGCCGCCGCGGTGTGGCTGGCGATGCAATAAGCGCAGCCATTGGTGACCGAGACCGCAAGATAGACCATCTCCTTGGTCAGCGGATCGAGCGCGCCCGGCGCCATGATCTCCTTGATGCTCTCCCAGGTGCGCTTCAGCGTCGCCGGGTCGCGCGCCAGATATTTCCAGAAATTATTGACGTCCGGCACGTTGCGCGAGGCTTTGATGTCGTCATAGACCGCGCGCACGGCGGGCGACGCGTCGGCATATTCGACAGGCGGTGGTGTTGTCATGCGGCTTTGTCCTTAGCGTGGGAGCGTCAGTCAGCTGTTGATTATGAAGCCATCGCCGCGCGGGACAAGGGCGGAATCAAAATCCACCGCCGGTTGCGCCCGGCCCCGCCAAGGTGCAATCGTTCCGCCGCCACGCACGGACGCAAGCCGCGAGGAATGAGCCATGACGACCTGGTGCCGTTTCAAGACCGACGACCGGACCAGCTACGGCATCATCGAAAACGACGAGGTGGTCGCCGTCGACGGCACGCCATTCGGCGCCTATCGCCTGAGCGGCGCCGCCTTCCCGCTCGCCGCCGTCAAGCTGCTCATTCCGGTGGTGCCGCCGACGTTCTACTGCGTCGGTGTCAATTACGCCGGCCACGTCCAGCAAATGGCGCAAAAGCGTGGCGTCGAACCTTCGTTTCCCAAACGGCCGGACATCGGCTATCGCGCCAATAATGCGCTGATCGCGCAGGACGAAGACATCGTCAAACCGGCCGACGCCGGCGAGCAATTCCAGTATGAAGGCGAACTGGTCGCGGTGTTCGGCCGGCGCTGCCGCAACGTCTCGCCCGAAGAAGCGCTCGACTATGTGCTGGGCTGGACCATCGGCAACGACGTCAGCGAGCGGACCTGGCAGCAAAGCGACCGCACGTTATGGCGCGCCAAGAACTCCGACACCTTCAAGCCGATGGGACCGTGGATCGTCACCGACCTCGATCCGGACACGTTTGACACCATCATCCGCGTCAACGGCAAAGAAACCGACCGCTTCAAGACCAACAACATGATTTTCGACACCGCGACTTACATCGCCGAAGTGTCGAAATACTGCACCATCGAACCGGGCGACGTGATGTGGATGGGCACCGACGGCCTGCCGCAAAACATCAAGCCGGGCGACACCGTCGAAATCGAGATCACCGGCATCGGCGTGCTGCGCAACAAGGTTGTGCAAGGGACGTGAAGCCCGGGCGCCGGGTCACGGGTTGAAGATCAACACGATAAAGGTGACGAACAAAACCACATGCACGCCGCCGAGCAGGATGTTGGTCGGCGCGCCGGAGAACGTCATGTTGGCCATGAACAAGGTCAGCACCAGCAACACCGCCTGGACCGGCGCCAGGCCGAGTTCAAGCGGCGCGCCGGTGAACAGGCTGATCGCCAGCATGGTCGGGATGGTCAGGCCGATGGTCGACAGCGCCGAGCCGAGCGACAGGTTGACCGAACGCTGCAACTGATTGCGGCTGGCGGCCTGGTAGGAGGTCAGCCCCTCGGGCGCCAGCACCAGCACCGCGATCAGAATGCCGCCGAGCGCGGTCGGGGCGTGCAGTTCCTCCAGGCCGAAGTCGATGATTTTCGCCAACGGCTTGGCCAGCAGCACCACCGGCAGCAAGGTGCCGATCATCAGCACGGCATGAACCCAGACCGGATAATCCGCGCCGTGGCCGTGCGCGTCGTCCGGTCCGTGGCCGCCGGTCTCGGTGAAAAAGGTGCGGTGGCGCATGGTCTGGATCACCAGAAAGCCGCCATAGAGCAGCGCCGTCAGCGTGCCGAACACCACCGCCTGCAAATGCGTCATCGAACTGTCGGGCGTCGACTTGGTGAAGGTCGGCAGCACCAGCGAAATCACCGACAGCGAGGTGATGACGGCGAGAAACGCCACCGCGCCCTGCAAATTATATTGCTGCTGCTTGTGGCGCAGCGCGCCGACGATCACCGACAGGCCGACCATGCCGTTCAAGCACGATCATCAGCACCGCGAACACGGTGTCGCGCGGCAGCGTCGGGTTCGGCCCGCCCGACAGCATCACGGTCGCCATGATGGTGACCTCGATGCTGATGACGACCAGCGTCAGGATCAGCGTGCCGTAAGGCTCGCCGAGATGTTCGGCCAGCACCTCGGCGTGACGCACGACGCCGAAGGCGCACCAGATCATCACCGCGAACAGCCAGACGAAGACGGCGCCGGTCAAAGCCAGATTGGAGAAGTCGGTCGACCAGCTTTTGCCGACGGTGAAGACCACGGCGGTGGTGGCGGCGCCGGCCAGCATCGGCAGTTCGGCGCGCAAGGCGGCCATCACGGTCGACGGTTTGGCTTTGGCAGTCACGGCTTTGGCGGTCATGAGGTCGAATTGCTTGTGCAGGTTACGGGCTGCGCAAAGGTACCATGACGCGATGACAATGCTGCGCGCTGACGGCCGGGCGTGTGTCATCGCCCGTATTCTTTAAAGGCCCCGGGCAGGCCGATCTTCCCAATCTCTTGCCGTTTCGCCTCCCCCGAAAACGAGGGCGCGCGGAACGCCGGGGTTCCAACAACCCCGCAGCCCTGTGTACGAAAGTGAGTAGAAGTACACAGGCATAGTCACCACGAAGATGCCGGTCGCCCGGCGCTCCGCGCGCGGTGTTTGTTAGGTTTGCTCCGCGAATGTCCCAGGCAGCCGGGCGTTTTAGGGTCTTTCGACACGCACTACCTCGGGGGCAGGCCATTTGGGCCGCAAGGCTTTCCGACAAGCCTTTGGGCCACCGGCCATCGGAGCCCCCGTGCGCGACGTCGTCGCACCGGGCGGTTCGCGGCTTGGACCGCCGGTCGGGTCATTTGCGTCGAATCTCCAACGCCCCGCCGGCCACCGCTCCCCGCCCCGCGTCTGACGACGCTGATCAAACGCCCCTCGTAGACGGGACGGGATAAAATGGAATATAAGCCTATCTAGGATTATTGTCAACACGCGATTTTCAGCCGCCCCCGCCGGTGCCCTGCCCTTTGTTTTGCTTGTCGTCACCCCTGCGCGCCCATACTGGCCGCCAAAACCGAAACGGAGGAATGCGCGTGCCCAAGACCCCGGACTATTTCCACGGCAAGACCATCGTCATCACCGGCGCCGGCAGCGGCATCGGCCGGGCCGCCGCGCTGATCTTCGCGCGCGAAGGCGCCAATGTGGTCTGCGCCGACATCAACGGCGACGCCGTCGAGCAGACCGCCGAACAGGTCAATGCGCGTCGGCGCGCAATCGCTGGCGCTGACCATCGACGTCACCAAGCGCGCCGCCGTCAACGACATGATCGAACTGGCGATCAACGGCTTCGGCCGCATCGACTTTCTGTTCAATTCGGCCGGTTCGGCGATCCGCCGCTCGAAATTCCTCGACATCGACGACGACCTGCTCGACCAGGCGCTGAACCTCAACCTCAAGGGCACGTTCTACGCCATGCAGGCGGTGCTGCCGCATATGCTGAAAAGCGGCGCCGGCGTGATCGTCAATGTCGCCAGCATGGCGGTCAAACGCGGCGGCCCCGGCACCTCGGTGCATTACGCGGCGGCGAAGGGCGCGGTGAACACCATGACCATGGGCGTCGGCCGCGAATTCGCCGATCAAGGCATTCGCTGCCTGTCGATTTCGCCGGGGCCGATCGACACCGCCTTTGCCGCGGCGTCGGCGACCTCGCCCGAACTCAAGCAGAAGATGCTCGACGACGTGCCGATGGGCCGCTTCGGCACGGCGGAGGAAATCGGCGAGCTGGTGCTGTTCATGTGCTCCGACGCCTGCCCCTATATGACGGCCGACACGGTCTATGCGAATGGCGGCGGCGGCTGGCGCTGAATGGCGGCGCAAGCGATATGATCTTGATCATATGTCCTGGCGCGCGCCTGCCTTAGTGTGCCGGCCATGATCTAAAAAACGGCCGCGCCCTTCCGGCGCGGCTACAAGGAAAACGACTGCCATGGCCCGTCTCTGCTTCGCCGCTTTGCTGTTTGTGCTCGCGGGCGTCAGCGCCAGTCCGGCGCAAGATACGCAAAAAGACATGCCCAATGACATGCACAACGGCATGCACCAAAACATGCCCGAAGCTATGCCCCAAAGCATGCCCCAAGGCATGCCAAACGACACCCGCGAACTGGTCAAGCTGCCGCCGCCGATGCAGGCGCACATGCTCGTCAACATGCGCTCGCATCTGGCGACCTTGAACGAGATCCTCGGCGACATCGCCGACGGCAAATATGACGACGCCGCCAAGATCGCCGAAGCCCGCCTCGGCATGAGTTCGCTCAGCCTGCACGGCTCGGCCGAGCTGGCGCCGCACTTCCCGAAAGCGATGCAGGACATCGGCACCAGCATGCATCATGCCGCCAGCCGGCTGGTGATCGTGCTGCAGGACGCTTCCGTTGCGCCGACCGCCGACGCCATGCGCAAGATCAACGGCGCGCTGCATGAGGTGACCAGCGCCTGCGAGGCTTGTCATGCGGGGTATCGGTTGAGGTGATTTGCCGTCATGCGCGGGCTTGACCCGCGTCAGGTGATGCTCAGCAGCGTCATGCCGACCACCGTCACGAACCGCGCGAGGTCGGCAAAGCGGCGGTCGCCGTCGTAGCGCGCGGCGGACCGCCAGACCGCGACCGTGACGAAGGTATTGTACGGCACCGACAGCGCATAGCCGACGATGAAGGCCGCGCGATCTGACCGTACAGGAGCAGCGTCAAGAACAGGACCGACGTCGAGGCATTGACCGCGATGCCGCCGAACACGGCCCAGGTCCAGAACGCTTGCGGCAGCGGCACCTCGCCGCGCCAGAGGCGATGGAGGGTGGTCATGGGGTGGAGACTACACCCGGCTTAGACGACTGTGCGCGCAGCGGAAAGTCATGCAGTCATGCGCCTAGCCTGATGGTGAACGGGCTGACGCGAAGCTTGCGAGAGCGCATGAGATGAGCCGTAGTACGTCATGGAAGCCACAACGGCGTGGCTACGCTACGCTGATCCGACCTGCGGGCTTACAAGCGAAGCGCGGCCTGACTGAGTGAACAACTTGGTCAACTACATCGAACGCATTGCGCACAAAGCTATTTACCAGCGTTATCGATACGCTATTCGCCATTTTCCTCGCACTCGATCTTGATGCACTAAGATGATCGCAAACGATTTTGACCGGCCTGACACTGGTCAATTAGCATTAGAACGAATTCATATGTGAGATATTCACAGCTTACACAACGAAATTTTTTAACATGATTTGGGACCGCAACGTCCAGATGCCTCTCCCATACCGTCTGACGCAACCGAGATTCTCGATGAAAATATACCCCCAAAGTCTTGCTCTCTTCCGAATACTGTACAAAAATTCCACGGCCCACGATTATCAACTCAATCAGAACAGCACTCGTGGAATTCATCGCTTTGCGTCTACAAGTCGCAAAACGACATGCACGATGCGGATTGAGACTCGCATAGACAACACACATCTCGAGTTGCATCTGAGATTGAAGATCCGTGCCTGCGATACTTACACTAAAAGATACTTCCAACATTTCGGCTGGGAAGCCAAAAGTTCGGCCATTCGCAACAAACGCGGCGGACCAACTTGCTGGATTGGCCGCCATCGCAGAGCAAAGCATCAGCCCAATTGCAATCATATTAAGAAAGACGATTGCCTCATTGATGCTCTTTCAAGCAACGGCATCAGTCCGTTAGCAGGCGACTAACGCCTCGCTCTATAAGTTTTTCCGCACAGATATCGGCGACCTTAGAGTTCAGCATCTTCCTTGCTGTTCGCGGTTGCGACCGATGTCGCAATACATCGGCCCTTTAGACCGCCACAAACATCCGTCATGTGAAATAGAGCCAATTGCCAAGCAATCTTATGCACGAGTAACTCTGCAGGTACCACCGAGCACAGAAAGAGACTTAATTGTACGGTCAAATGTTCCTTAGCGACGTCCTGATGCTCGACGACGGTTCGTTTGCCGAAACTGGCACTCGAAAGACGATGGAATCATCTAGCATATCCTCTCACACCGGCAAATTATCGTGCTTCCGCCGCGGCACCTCGACATGCTTATTCTTCAGCATCGCCAGCGCCCGCGCCAGCCGCTGCCGCGTGGCGTGCGGCATGATGACGTCGTCGATATAGCCGCGCTCGGCGGCGACGAACGGTGACAGGAAGCGGTCCTCGTATTCCTTGGTGCGCGCCGCGATCTTGTCCTTGTCGCCGATGTCGGCGCGGAAAATGATCTCGACCGCGCCCTTGGCGCCCATCACCGCGATCTGCGCGGTCGGCCAGGCATAGTTCATGTCGGCGCCGATGTGCTTCGACGCCATCACGTCGTAGGCGCCGCCGAAGGCCTTGCGGGTGATCACCGTCACCAGCGGCACCGTGCATTGCGAATAAGCAAACAGCAGCTTGGCGCCGTGCTTGATCAGCCCGCCATATTCCTGGTCGGTGCCGGGCAGGAAGCCGGGCACGTCGACGAAGGTGACGATCGGAATGTTGAAGGCGTCGCAGAACCGCACGAAGCGCGCAGCTTTCCGCGAGGCATCACTGTCGAGCACGCCGGCCAGCACCATCGGCTGGTTGGCGACAAAGCCGACGGTCGAGCCGGCGATGCGGCCGAAGCCGGTGACGATGTTTTTGGCGTAAGCCGTCGAGATCTCGAAAAAGTCGCCCTCGTCCGCGACCTTCACGATCAGTTCCTTGATGTCGTAAGGCTTGTTCGGATTGTCCGGGATCAAGGTGTCGAGCGAGTCGTCGACGCGGTCGGTCTCGTCGAGCGTCGGCCAGCTCGGCACGCCGGCCTCGTTGTTCGAGGGCAGGAAGTCGATCAGCCGGCGCATTTGCAGAAGACACTCGACGTCGTTGTCGAACGAGCCGTCGGCGACGCCCGACTTGGTGGTGTGGATCGAGGCGCCGCCGAGTTCTTCCGCCGTGACCACTTCGTTGGTGACGGTTTTGACGACGTCCGGGCCGGTGACGAACATGTAGGAGGTGTCGCGCACCATGAAGATGAAATCGGTCATCGCCGGCGAATAGACGTCGCCGCCGGCGCACGGCCCCATGATCACCGAGATCTGCGGAATGACGCCCGAGGCCATGACGTTGCGCTTGAACACTTCGCCGTAACCGCCCAAGGCCGCGACGCCTTCCTGGATGCGGGCGCCGCCGGCATCGAACAGGCCGATGACCGGGCAGCGCGCCTTCATCGCCATGTCCTGGACCTTGACGATCTTCTGGGCGTGCGCCTCCGACAGCGAGCCGCCGAACACGGTGAAGTCCTTGGAGAACAGATAGACGGTGCGGCCGTTGACCGTGCCCCAGCCGGTGACGACGCCGTCGCCGGGGACCTTCTGCTTTTCCATGCCGAAATCGGAGGAGCGGTGCTCGACGAACATGTCGAGTTCCTCGAACGAGCCTTTGTCGAGCAGGAGTTCGATGCGCTCGCGGGCGGTCAGCTTGCCGCGCTTGTGCTGGGCATCGATGCGCTTTTGCCCGCCGCCGAGGCGGGCCTCGCCGCGCCGCTGTTCCAGCTTGTCGAGAATGTCCTTCATAGCCGCTTTAGCCCCTGCCCGTTTTTTGGTCTGTCCGGGCAATGTAGCGCGTTTGGTGCGCTGCAAAAGGCTTTTGTGGCCCGCCTTCCCCCTCAATCCGGCCCGCCCTTGCCCCCAGTGACACCCTTGGCACCACCGCCAAAGGCTGGTTAGAACCTCCCCAGGACTAAAAAAGTGACCGAAAAAATGACCGATCCGAAGACCGACACCAGCCAGCAGACCGTGGCCCAGCTGCTGCAGCAGGGCCTGTTTCACCACCGCCAGGGCGAAGTCCCGGTGGCGATGGAGCGCTATGCCGCGGTCCTGAGCCGGGACCCGAAGAATACCGAGGCGCTCTATTATGTGGCGGTGATCGCCTGCCAGGAGGGCCAGTTCAAGCAAGGCGTCGATCTCGCCCGCCGCGCCATTTCGCTCGGCGGCGCCAGCGCGCGGCTGCACAACCTGCTCGGTCAGGCGCTCGACCGGCTCGGCCAGCCGCTCGAGGCGGTCAAGAATTTCGACCAGGCGATCGCGCTCGACCCCAATTTCGCCCTCGCCCACGGCAATCGCGCCAATGTCATGGTCGATGCCGGCATTCCGCAGGAAGCGCTCAAGAGCTTCGACCGCGCCGTCGAACTTGACCCGAAATCGGCGCCCGACCTGATCAACCGCGGCGCGCTGCTGCAATCGCTCGGCCGCTTTGCCGACGCGCTGGCCAGTTTCGAGCAGGCGCTGACGGTGCTGCCGGGCGATCCCACGGTCCTCAACAACAAAGGCATGGCGCTGGCAGCCCTCGGCCGCCACGAAGAGGCGCTTGCCGCCTTCGATGGCGCGATTGCCGCCAATCCGCGCAGCCCGCAAATCCACCGGGCGCGCGCGCAGGTGCTTGAGAAGTTGGGACGGCCGGACGACGCGCGCGCGGCGAAAGCCCGCGCCGACGAACTGGATCCGCCGCCCGAGGCCGGCAAAGCCTAGGCCAGTTCGCATCCGGACACGCGGCGTCAACGCATCGTCATAAAGTTGGCATGGAACTATTTTCGTGACGGGCTATTATTTCGGCGGGAGGGCTCATTCCAGCACGAAAGGATATTGCCCATGGCCACCAAGGCGCCACCGCGTCTAACGACGCCGACCGATCTCGGCAGCAATGCCAGCAAGGATATTGCCGGCGCGATCAATGCGATCCTGGCGGACACCTTCACCCTCTATATGAAGACCAAGAACTTCCACTGGCACGTCAGCGGCCCGCATTTCCGCGACTATCACCTGATGCTGGACGAACAGGCCGCTGAACTGTTCGCCACCACCGACGCCCTGGCCGAACGCGTGCGCAAGATCGGCGGCACCACGCTGCGCTCGATCGGTGACATTGCGCGCAAGAGCCGCATCGCCGACAACGACGCCGACTACGTCACGCCCGACGACATGCTGGCCGAGCTGCGCGACGACACCCAGCGCACCATCACCGCGATGCGCGAGGCGCACGATCTGTGCGACGAGCATAACGACGTCGCCACCGCCAGCCTGCTGGAGAACTACATCGATGCCGCCGAAAAGCGGGTCTGGTTCCTGTACGAAACCGGCCGCAAAGGCGACCCGACCGGCCATTAAGTGCTGGCGTCTGGCGTTTCCGGCGCCGCCGACCGATTGAATTTGCGTAACGCCAGCGCCACCGCCAGCATCGCCACGCCGCCGATCAGGACCGACTTCGGCGTGGCGCCGAGCTTTTCGAACCACTGGGTATAAAAGTGGATGGCGCCGAACACGGCGGCGACATTGACCAGCCAGCGCCGCTCGACCTGCATCGCCCAGACCACCGACGCGATCAGCACCAGCGCCCAGACAATGCTAAACGCCGCAGCCGGGATCACCGTGTGTTGCAGGAAGGCTTGCGAGACATCGCCGCTTTGGCCCGACAACAGGATCAAAGGATCGCCCCACAGCGAGCCGATCCAGAAGCCCATGTTGACCAGCACAATCGACATCCGCGACGCCGCCAGCGCGACCCGTTCGTAGTCGGCGGTCAAACGCTTCGACGCCGCGAAACGCCACATAGGCCAGCGCTGAAAACAAAACGATGGTCAAAGTCGGCTCGAAAATCGCCAGCGAGTAAGTGGCATGGGAATAGCCGGTGCGCGCGCCGAGACAGCCCGAGGCCGCCGTCACCGCGAACACCATCAGCAGGCTTGAGCGCGCCGCGATCGCAGCCAAGGCCAAAGCCACGGTAATGACCAACATCGAGGCCAGCGAACCGTGGCCATAAGCGCCGACGCCGCCGCAGAACATCAGCGCGCCGACGATCAGGCATATTTCGCCGAACACGAACCATTGCGGCACGGGTTTCAGCACAACGGCGCAGCCGGCGGCGAACAGCGTGATCCCCATCGCCACTGCCGTCATCGGCGTCGGCACCAGCGCCACCGCGCCGGCGGCAACGGCCACGACGCCAAAGCCGACCAGGATGTTGAAAGCGAGCGTGCTGACATCGGACGAGGCCAGCTTTTTCAAGCGCTCGGCTTCTTCGGGCGTCAGCTTGCCCTCTTCCACCAGCTTGGAAATATCCAGCGTGATCTTCATTGTTGGCCTTTGGCCTGCCCCCGGGCGGGCCCGCCGCTTACCGTAAAACGGCCGGGCCTTGCGCCACCGATGCGTTATCACGGATGCCGGAGGGCGAGAACTGCCACCACAAAAACGGCCAATTCCGGGCGCTATCGAGAACAAACCCGCGGCCCGCCGCCGATTGGCCCCCCTTTTTTTGCTGCTACACGGGACCCGCAATATGGCAAAGCGGCCTCTCACCCCGCGTTTAATATCGCGAAACTAGAGGTACCGTATTCTCACTTTCTAATGTATACATCCTGACATAGCCTAACGGACAGGTTTCAATTTGTGAGTGGGGCTGATGGACAGGCAGATCGCACGTCTCAACATCGAGCACTTCCGCAAGGCTCTGGCCAATGAAGCAGACGAATCGAAGCGGCACACGCTTCACCAGTTGCTGACCGAAGAAGAAGCGAAACTGGCCGCCGCCGAAACACCCGGCGGGCCCTGCCGGGAACGCCGCTAGGGCTTGTGGCCCCAGTCCCGCCAATGCGTCGGTTGGACGTCAATCCGCACTTTGGCTTCCGCTTTAAACCAGCCGTCAAGGATACGACGACACGGAAACACGAGCGCGTGTACTCCATCGTAATCGATGACGGCCAATTCGAGGTCGCGGTCAAACGGTGCTGACGATACCGGCTGCCATGCCCCGTCTTTTTGCAACGGCGGCCTTGCCATGCGGACTCCATCCCTTTTCTTAATATTTGTATATGCGCGGGATTTCACATTGATTTGCATCAACCGTGCCAAAGGCTGTCGGCAACTGCACACCGATACCTCGCCGCACGGCGAGGCCGACGACCGATTTAATCTTTGTTCGCGCGTGCCGTTACGCGGCGGCGTCCCAATAGGCCCGCGGGCCAAACCGTTCGGCGAGAAAATCGACGAAGGCGCACACCTTGGGCGACAAATGCCGGGCATGCGGGTAGACCGCGTTCAGCGGTCATATCTTGATTGATGAATTTGTCGAGCACCGCGACCAACCGGCCGGCTCGCAGCTTTAGGGGACCAGCCGCAGCACCGTCGCCGCCGCGTTGAATTCGGCCAGCCGGCCGGCGCGACGCGCTTCGGCTTCACGATCGCTGCCCCATTGCGAGATCTGCCAATCCTCGTCGACATGAGCGGCCGCCCAGACGGTGTCGGCATCGAAGGCGCCGGCATTCAACGCCAAAGCCAGCAAGGCCGAGCCGGTGATAGTCATGACCGAGGCGAGCGCGCCCAGCCGCCACGGATCGCCCGGAATGGCGGCAGTCGCGGCGGCCAGCGCTTCAGCGGGCTGCGCGGCATGAACAATGCCTTCGACCAGGATAAAGCGCGCGCCGAGGGTTTCATGAGCCCAATCCAACGCCGGGTTCCACAGCGCGTTCTGACGCTCGACCAGACCGGCCGGACTGTGCGCGCGATAGCACAACAAATCGGTGCCGAGATATTGCACGACCTCCTCTGTCACCGGACCCGGCGTTGGCGCAACGCCGTCGAGAATGACATTGGCCAGCCGCGTCAGCGACATGGTCGCCGGATCGATGACGCCATCCTGGGCCTGCCATTCCTGCGCAATGCGGTCGGCCAGCTGCGCGGTCGGCGCGGCCAGCGCGCGCCGCGCCGGCGTGTAAACCTGCTTGCCGTCGAGCAGCAGCGGGAAGCCCTCGCCTGTCTTGTCGCCGATATGCGCGCGCTCATAAAAGCGCTTGCGCAAACTGGCGCGCGCGCCCTGGCGGGCCGAGACCATCGGGTCGAGCGGCTCGTTGATGAAAATGTCTTCGATGAATTCACGCATCGCCAACAACCATACTTGAGGAGAAAACTTTGTCGCCCGCCGCCCGCGGCCACAAGCGATCGAGCGCCGGCGTCAGCGCGGCGAAATCGTCGAGCACGGTCGAAGCGCCGGCCGGCACCAGATCGGCAGCGGGATGATAGCCCCACGCCACGCCGAGCGCGGCGGCGCCGGCCGCGCGCGCCATCTGCATGTCGAACACCGTGTCGCCGACCACCACCGTGTCCTTCGCCTCGATGCCGGTTTCACGCATCGCTTCCAGCACCATGCCCGGGTGCGGCTTCGACGGCGAGGTATCGGCGGTCTGGATGGTGACGAACACGCCATCAAGGCCGTGCATGTCGATCATCGCGGCGACGCCACGGCGCGACTTGCCGGTGGCAACACCGAGCACGACGTCCGGCCGCTGCCGCAGGCTGTCGATCGCCGCGCGCGCGCCAGGATAAAGCGGCACCTCGACCGTGCCGGCGATGCGCAGCGCGTGAAAGGCTTGCTTGTAGCCTTCGACCAGACTGTCGACCGGATGATCGGCGCCCGCCGACAGGCGGCGGACCGCGTCGGCCAGCGACAGGCCGATGATCGCGCGCACCGCCGGTGCCGCCGGGCCGGACAAGCCGTGGTCGCGATAGGTCTGATCCATTGCCGCGCAAATCATGTGCTGGCTGTCGATCAAAGTTCCGTCGACATCGAAAAGGATCAGTTTGGGGTCGCGCATCACAGTCCTGTTATCTCGCCCTTAATTTTGCCCGCCATGCTGCGCCGCAGCACGGCAAAGCCCTGCCTAGCGCGTCGCACGGCCACTGTCGAGAATGGCCATTTAGCCCCATAAATATGTGCCAACCGCCATTATACCAGCGCGGCTTTCATGGCCCGAAAAGCACTTATGCCGCAGCGGATTACGCCGGCTATGACGGAAGGATAAGTAGCCTAAAGCCGTTCCAATCAATAAACTCGGCGGCGACGGAGTCGGCTGCTTAACAAGGCCGACCGGGGGAGAAGCCAGCCACAAGCGGCTGTAACGCGTGACCGTGGCGTTGCGTTGACTAGTGCGGGCGCGTTTTGAGGACGCAATGAAGAATACCGACATTTCCGACCCGAACTATTTCCACAAGGTCGTGGACTGCCAATACGCATGTCCGGCGCACACGCCGGTGCCGGAATATATCCGGATGATCGCTGCCGGCCGGTACGGCGACGCCTACATGCTGAACTGGAAGTCGAACGTCTTTCCCGGCGTGCTCGGCCGAACCTGCGACCGCCCGTGCGAGCCGGCGTGCCGGCGCGTCCGTGTCGAAGAGGAGCCCGTGGCGATCTGCCGCCTGAAAAGGGTTGCGGCCGATTTCAAGGACGACGTGACCGCGCGCATGCCCAAGCCGGTGACCCAGAAAAACGGCAAGCGCATCGCGCTGATCGGCGGCGGTCCCGCCTCTCTGACCGTCGCACGCGACCTCGCTCCCCTCGGCTATGACTGCGTCGTGATTGATCAGGACCCCAAAGCCGGCGGCATGATCCGCACGCAGATTCCGAAGTTCCGTTTGCCCGACAGCGTGATCGACGAGGAAACCAATTACATCCTCAATCTCGGCGTCACGTTTCAGGGCGGCCGCCGCGTCGACAGCATGAACAAGCTACTCACCGAAAAATGGGACGCGATCTTTGTCGGAACCGGCGCGCCGCGCGGCCGCGACCTCGACATTCCCGGCCGCACAGGAAGCAGCCGCCAACATTCATATCGGCATCGATTGGCTGTCGTCGGTGTCGTTCGGCCACACCACCAAGATCGGCAAGCGCGTGATCGTGCTCGGCGGCGGCAATACCGCGATGGACTGCTGCCGCTCGTCGCGCCGGCTCGGCGGCGAAGACGTGCAGGTCGTGGTGCGCTCGGGCTTCGAGGAAATGAAGGCGTCGCCTTGGGAAAAGGAAGACGCCATGCACGAAGGCATTCCGATCCATAATTATCTGGTGCCGAAGGAATTCACGCACCAAGACGGCAAGCTGACCGGCATCACCTTCGAAAAAGTCAAAGCCGAACACGACGCCAAGGGCCGCCGCAAGCTGGTGTCGGCCGGTGAGCCGGACCAGCACTTCCCCTGCGACGACGTGCTGGTCGCGGTCGGCCAGGAAAACGCCTTCCCCTGGATCGAGCGCGATGCCGGCATCGAGTTCGACGAATGGAACATGCCGAAGGTCGACAAGGTCACCTTCCAGTCGACCAACCCCAAGGTCTTCTTCGGCGGCGACGCCGCCTTCGGCCCGAAGAACATCATCTGGGCGGTGGCACATGGCCACGAGGCCGCCGTCTCGATCGACAAGATGCTCAACGGCGAAGACATCACCGACCGCCCGCTGCCGGCGGTCGAGCAGATGAGCCAGAAGATGGGCATCCATGAATGGTCCTATGACAACGAGATCGAGCCCGACCAGCGTTATAAGGTGCCGCTGCGCGACAAGGTGCAGTCGCTCAAAGACATCAAGGCCGAGGTCGAACTCGGCTTCGACGTCGAACTGGCGCTGAAAGAAGCCGGCCGTTGCCTGAACTGCGACGTTCAGACCGTGTTTTCGGCGCAGTTGTGCATCGAGTGCGACGCCTGCGTCGACATCTGCCCGATGGATTGCATTACCTTCACGCCCAACGGTGAGGAAGCCGATGTGCGGACGCGGCTGACCGCGCCATCGCTCAACCTCAGCCAAGATCTCTATGTCCAGACCGGCCTCAAGACCAACCGGGCCATGATCAAGGACGAAGACGTCTGCCTCCACTGCGGTCTCTGCGCCGAGCGATGCCCGACCGGCGCCTGGGACATGCAGAAATTCTTGTTGGAAATGACCCACGCAGGAAGTTCATGCCGACCACCCAACCAGCGCCGATCAGCCGCGTAAACGACTTCGTCGTTCGCTTCGCCAACGTCAACGGCTCGGGCTCCGCCAGCGCCAATGAAATGTTCGCCCGCGCGGTCATGCGCATGGGCGTGCCGGTGGCGCCGCGCAACATCTTTCCGTCGAACATTCAGGGGCTGCCGACCTGGTACGAGGTCCGCGTCACCCAGGACAACCACCTCGGCGCCCGCGGCGGCACCGACCTGATGGTGGCGATGAACCCGCAAACCTTCGACAAGGACATCGCCGGCATCGAACCAGGCGGCTACCTGCTGTACGATTCGACCAAGGCGCTGCCGCCGTCGAAGTTTCGCCCCGACATCACCGTGATCGGCGTGCCGCTGACCGCGATCTGCAATCGCGAATATACCGATCCGCGCCAGCGTCAGCTGTTCAAGAACATCATCTATATCGGGGCGCTGACCGCGCTGCTCGACATGGATGTGACGGCGGTCGAGCAGTTGATCGGCGAGCAATACAAGGGCAAGGAAAAGTTGATCGCGCCGAACATCAAGGCGCTGCATATCGGCCGCGACTACGCCGTGCTCAATCTGCAATGCCCGCTCGGCATCCGCCTGCAGAAAAGCGATAAGGTTGGAGACCGGATTTTCATCGAAGGCAATGCGGCGGCAGCGCTCGGCGCGGTCTATGGCGGCGCCACAGTCTGCGCCTGGTATCCGATCACGCCGTCGTCGTCGGTCGCCGACGCCTTCACCCGGCATTGCGCCAAGCTGCGCATCGATCCGGAAACAAAGGAAGCGAAATACGCCATCATCCAGGCCGAGGACGAACTCGCCTCGATCGGCATGGTGATCGGCGCGTCGTGGAACGGCGCCCGCGCCTTCACCGCGACCTCCGGCCCCGGCATTTCGCTGATGCAGGAGTTCATCGGGCTCGCCTATTTCGCGGAAATTCCGGCGGTGATTTTCGACGTCCAGCGCGCCGGGCCCTCGACCGGCATGCCGACCCGTACCCAGCAATGCGACGTGATGTTTTGCGCCTATGCTTCGCACGGCGACACCAAGCACGTCCTGCTGTTTCCGGAGAACCCGACGGAAGCCTTCGAATTCGGCGCACTCGCCTTCGATCTCGCCGACCGGCTGCAGACGCCGATTTTCGTCATGCTCGATCTCGACATCGGCATGAACCATCATCTGTCGCAGCCGTTCAAATGGGACGATGCCCGCGCCTACGACCGCGGCAAGGTGATGACCGCGGAGGACCTCGACGCCGGCAAGGAATTCGGCCGCTATCTCGACGTCGACGGCGACGGCATCCCCTACCGCACCTATCCCGGCACCCATCCGACCAAGGGCTCGTTCTTCACCCGTGGCACGTCTCGTGACAGGTATGCCAAATACACCGAGGAAGGCGCCCCTTACGTCGACAACATGCAACGCTTGGTGCGCAAGTTCGACACCGCCAAGGACCTGGTGCCGCGGCCGTTACAGGCGACCTCGGTCAACCAGACCAAATATGGCGTGATCTATTACGGCTCGACCGCGCCGGCGATGGACGAAGCCATCCATATGATCGAGGCGCGCGGCCACGCCGTCGACCGCATGCGCATCCGCGCCTTCCCGTTCCATTCCTCGGTCAATTCATTCGTCGCCGACCACGATTTCGTGTTCGTGGTCGAACAGAACCGTGACGGCCAAATGCGCTCGCTGATCGTCAATGAATGCGGCATCGACCCGGTCCGGCTGGTGCCGGTGCTGCACTATGACGGCACGCCGATCACCGCCCGCTTCATCGCCAAGCATATCGGCGACCATCTGGATGCGCTGAAAGTCACGCCCGTGAAGGTGAAGTCATGACCTATCTCGCCAAGCCGAAATTCCACCACCCCGGCCTGCCCAAGAACGAGCTGGGCTATACCCACCGCGACTATGAGGGCACGGTCTCGACCTTGTGTGCCGGCTGCGGCCACGACTCGATCACGGCCTCGATCATCCAGGCCTGCTTCGAACTGTCGATCGAGCCGCACCGGGTCGCCAAGATTTCCGGCATCGGCTGTTCGTCGAAGACGCCGACTTACTTCCTCGGCAATTCGCACGGCTTTAATTCGGTGCATGGCCGGATGCCGTCGGTCCTGACCGGCGCCAATCTCGCCAACCGCGATTTGATCTATCTCGGCGTCTCCGGCGACGGCGATTCAGCCTCGATCGGTTTCGGCCAGTTCGCCCATGCGCTGCGGCGCGGCGTCAACATGGCCTATATCGTCGAAAACAACGGCGTCTACGGCCTGACCAAGGGCCAGTTCTCGGCCACCGCCGACCGCGGCTCGAAGTCCAAGCGCGGCATCATCAACACCGACAACTCGATCGATCTGGTCGCGCATCGCCCTGCAGCTCGGCGCGTCCTTCGTCGCCCGCTCGTTCTCCGGCGACAAGCAGCAACTGGTGCCGATCATCAAGGCGGCGATCACCCACAAGGGCGCGGCCTTCATCGACATCATCTCGCCCTGCGTCGCCTTCAACAACCACGCCGGCTCGACCAAGAGCTTCGATTTCGTGCGCGAGCACAATGAGGCGGTCAACCGGCTCGACGTCATTTCCAGCCGGATGCCGATCGAAGTCGAAATATGAGCCCGGTTCGGTCGAGGTGGTCGAACAGCATGACGGCTCGACCATCGCGCTGCGCAAGCTGGCCGCCGACTACGACCTTCATGACCGAACGGCAGCTTTAGGGTTCCTGCAGCATCACGCCGCCAAGGGCCAGATCGTCACCGGGCTCTTGTATATCGACAAAAACGCCGACGACCTGCATGGCCATCTCGATACGGTCAAAGCACCGCTGAATTCGCTCGGCGAACAAGAGCTCTGCCCCGGCCAGGCGGCGCTCGACAAATTCAACGCCAGTATGCGCTAAGCGGCGGAAAGCGGCTCAGGCCGCGCGCGCGGTCTGGCGCGCCGTCATCTGACCGACTTTGACTTGATTGCGGCCGGCGGCCTTGGCGGCATAGAGCAATTGGTCGGCACGCTCGACCAGCCGTTCCGGCTGGCCGAACGGGCGACGGACGGTCGCGACACCGATGCTGAACGTCAGGCGGGGGCCGGCCGGCGACCGCGGGTGGTCGATATCCGCTTGGTGCAAGGCCGACATCAGTTTATTGGCGACGTCGAGCGCGCCGGCGCTGCCGATCTCCGGCAGCAGGCAGACGAACTCCTCGCCGCCGTAACGCGCCGCCAGATCGGCCGGCCGCCCAACCACATCGGTCAGCAATTGCGCGACCTGGCGCAGACAGGCATCGCCCTGCGGATGGCCGCAGTGGTCGTTATAGGCCTTGAAGTGGTCGACATCGATCATCAGCAATGACAACGGCTGACCGTTGCGCTGGCAGCGCCGCCATTCACGCGCCAAGGCGGCGTCGAATCGGCGGCGGTTGGCAATGCCGGTCATGGCGTCGATCGACAACAGCCGCCGCAGCACGATGCTTTGCGCGAATTGCATGCGCAGGCTGCGATGCAGCGAATTGGCCGCGGTGTAGCCGAGCGCATTGGACAGCAGCAGCCAGACCACGCCGCGATAAAACTGATCGGGCGGCAAGGCGTCGCCGAGCGCCGCCCACCACCACAGCGGCGCGATAACCGAAAAGGCGGCGGCCAGCATGACCGAACCCGCCAAGCGGAACGGCAGATAAAGATAAATGACGAAAACGATGCCGATCATCATGGCCGGCCACATGGTCAACAAGGCCGGATGCATCGTCAACATGCTGAGGCGTGTGATCGTTCCGACGGCCACCACAATCAGCATCAGTATTTCCAGCATGCGCGGGGAACGCAGCCGCCGGGCAACGACCAGGCCGAGAATCGGAAACCAAATGGCGACGAAGGCCGGCCGCAATGCGGCGACATTGCTGAGGCCACGGCGATAGGCGTCAAACTCGATGAGAAAATTCAAGATACTCGCGACCATCACCAGGCCCATCAGCAGCAGGACGCGGCGGCGGTCGTCGGCAAATCGGTTTTGCCGGTAGTCTTTCTCGCATTGCGGATCCGCTAAACGCGCGCCCCAGCGCGTGACCGAGACCGGCAACGCCTCAATCGGCGCCGTCAGCTGATCTTGATGTGTGTCCGTCACGAACAATGGCGATCCCCAGTCCCTCAGAGGACGGTATAGGGGGCCAGCCGTTGACAAACTACTAGCAAAACCCGGGTTAAGAATTGCCTGCCGACATAGTGAAAAATCTCAAAACGCTGCCAACTCAGCATTCAAGCGTGCCAGCCGCCACCACCATGGCGCGAGGCCGCGCCACGTTCGCGGAACCTGGCGATGGAACTTGGCGATGGAAGCTCTATTTGGCCTCGGCGTTAAGCCTCGGTGGCAGCACGCTTTTGTGCCTTGTCGTCCCAGGAGGGCGCAAGCCCCTTCCCCGTTTCGAGGAAGCTTTTCAGGCTCGACAGCACCGCCGGCCAGCCTTGGCTGATCATGCCGAAGATCTTGCTGCCCTCGTCGAATTCGTCGTGCACGACCGTGAGCTTCGTCTGCCCCTTGAGCGGTTCAAGTTCAAAGGTGACGCGCGACGCCCGTTCGCCCTGCATATCCTTGTAAAGCGGCTTCCAGGCATAGACCAAGCGGCGCGGCGGATCGCTCTCCAGGATCGGATCGTCATGGGCAAGTTTACCGGCCGGGCTGACGGCGGTCATGTGGTCGCCGGCTTTGCCATCAGCGGTGACGCGGTAGCCGAACCAATATTGCTCGCTGAGATCGGCCTGGGTGAGCGCCTGCCAGACCTTCTCCGGTGGCGCGGCGATATAGGTGACGTACACGAACTTCGGCTTACTCATCGCTACTCTCCTCGCCCTTCTTCCAACGCCTTCTTCATGTCGCCGAGGGCTTGAAGACGCCCTCTTTCGAACTTGCCGATCCAGCGTTCACCGATCTCGTGGATCGGCACTGGATTGAGGTAATGCAGCTTCTCGCGGCCACGTTTGATGGTGGCGACAAGGTTCGCCTCTTCCAGGAGCCGTAAGTGCTTGCTGACCGCCTGCCGCGTCATGCCGGCAAGGCCTTCGCAAAGCTGCCCCAAGGTCTGCCCGTTGTCGGCCCGTAGCCGGTCGAGAAGATCCCGGCGGCTGGCGTCGGCGAGCGCTTTGAACACTGCATCCATAGACACAATATGCAACCATTTGGTTGCATGTCAAGCGACCTTTTGTCCCGGTTCCCAGAATGGAACTTCGGTCCCGCCGCCCGCGTTGCCTTTCCGAAGTTACTGTCGGGGCATCCAAAAATGGCGAAACGAACGACCACGGCCGCTACCAAAAGCGGTGGCGGCGTCAAAAAGGGCATTTCCAAACGCGAAGTCGATGACGTCGAGGAGATGTCGGCGCCGCGTACGCCGGTGATCTATGAGGTGATCCGACGGCTGGGCGACGAGGAAATGAAGCGTCCCGCCACATCGTTGTGGTGGTCAGGCATTGCTGCGGGACTCTCGATCAGCTTTTCGGTTTTGGCGGAGGCGGTGCTTGAGTTGCGCCTGCCGGATTCGCCCTGGCGTCCGCTGGTCGCCAGCCTCGGCTATAGCGTCGGCTTTCTCATGGTGATTTTGAGCCGGCAGCAGCTCTTCACCGAGAGCACGATCACGGTGGTGCTGCCGGTGCTCGACAAACTCAGCGTCGCCAAGGTCGTAAAGGTCGCGCGGTTATGGGGCATCGTGCTGGCGGCCAATCTTGTCGGCACTTTGTTTGCCGCCTTGTTCTGCAATTTCACCCCCGTGATTTCCCCCGAACTGCTGCACGGCATGCAGGCGGTCAGCCGCCAATTGGTCGATCTCAGCTTTGCGCAAATGTTCTTTCGCGGCATCGCCTCCGGCTTCCTGATCGCGGCGATGGTGTGGATGATCCCAAGCGCGGAGACCGCCAAGTTCGCCGTCGTCACGCTGATGACCTATCTGATCGCCATCGGCGGGTTCACCCATATCATCGCCGGCAGTCTGGAAGCCTATATGCTGGTGATCGCGGGCGACTGGGCGTGGTGGCAGATGATCGTGCAGTTTTTCATTCCGGTGCTGGCCGGCAACGTCATCGGCGGCACGGCACTGTTCGCCGTGATTTCCTACGCGCAGGTGATGGAAGAGATCTGACGCGCGCGCTTATTGATTGATGCAGGAATTGATATAGGCGGCCGGGTTACCGGCAGCCGCGCCGTAGAGGCCGGCCTGATGGGCGCAACGGGCGGCACGGTCCTGACGGTGCTCGGCACCGCCTGACCCGAAATCCGACCCCGGCCGCGCCGGCAAGTTCGGCAACAGCCGTCCGGTCTCGGGAACAAACATCGGCGGCGGCACGGCTGGCGCGCGCGGCGCTGGCGTCGGCGCCGGCTTTCGCGTTTCGACATGCTGCTTGGTGCCGCGCGGCGACTGGTATTTCGGCGGCAGCCAAGGCTCGGGCCGGGGCTGCGGTTTACGCCCCGTCGTCCGGCCCGGCTCCGGCGCAATGATGGTGTACGGGTCGTCCGGGCTTTGCGCCTGCGCCGCCGTCACCATGGGCGGCGCCAGCATTGTCCAGACCATCAAGGAGACAAGAACGCGGTGCATCACCTTCACATGGTGACGCCCTCGCACCCGTTCTAGTCCTCGTCCGGCGCTTCGACGATCGGATCGTAGCCGGCGGTATCGAGGCCGAGCAGATTCCAGGACTGTTCCATATGCGGCGGCAGCGGCGCCGACACGTCGATGGTGCCGCCGCGCGGATGCGGCACGATAATGCGCCGCGCCAGAAGGTGCAGCTTGTTCTGGATGCCGCCCGGCAGTTCCCAGTTCTCGATGTTGAAATATTTCGGATCGCCGACGATCGGATGACCGACATGGGCCATGTGGGCGCGCAATTGATGGGTGCGGCCGGTCACGGGTTTCAACGAAATCCAGGCGAGCTTTTGCGCCGAGGTTTCGACCACGGCGTAATAGGTCACCGCGTGCACGGCATCTTTCTCGCCGTGCTGGGCGACGCGCATGTACGAATCTTCGTCGTCTTCATACTTGGCCAGATAAGTCGAGATCCGGCCCTGCTTCGGCTTCGGCACGCCGGCAACCAGCGCCCAATAGATCTTGCGCGCCGCGCGGGTGCGGAAGGTCTTGGCTAACGCCGCCGCCGCGAACCGGGTCTTGGCGACCAGAATGCAGCCGGCGGTATCCTTATCGAGCCGGTGGACCAGGCGCGGACGCTGGGCATCGACGCCCGGCCCGCGCAAGGATTCCAGCAGGCCGTCGAGATGGCGCGTCAGGCCGGAGCCGCCCTGCACCGCCAGGCCCATCGGCTTGTTGAGCACCAACACATCGGCGTCTTCGGCCAACGTGATCGATTTGAGATAAGCGCGGTCCTTCAGGATCTGCGGCGACTCTTCGCGCAATTTCGGCGCGGCCAGTTGCAGCGGCGGAATGCGCACCGCCTGCCCGGCTTCCAGCCGGCTTTTGGGCTCGGTGCGTTTGCCGTTCACCCGCACTTCGCCTTTGCGCACGATGCGCTGGATGTGGCTGAACGACAGGCCGGGGAAACGCGCCTCGAAAAAGCGGTCGACACGCATGCCGCCTTCGTCCTCGGTCACGGTGACGGTCTGGACCTTGGTGGCTTCTTTCAGCGCCTGCGAGATCACCGGCTCCGGCGTCACCATGGCGCTGCCGGGATGCTCGGCGAAACGCTCGTCGCGCGGCGGGCGGGCGGCGGTTGCCCGGCCCTTGCGCGCCTTGCCGGCGGACGGCTTCCGGCTGACGCGATGCCGGGCGTTTGTCGGCGCTCCACTTGTCGGCGCGCGGCTCGCGCTCGCTGGCTGTCGAATTTGACGTCCCGCGCGGGCTTGCCGCGCCCGGTGCGGGCACTGGCGGCACCCGGACGGCCTTTGCCGCGGATTTCACGGTCCTCGCCCGGCGTCCTCTGGCGGTCCTGACGGCCGCCACGTTTCACGGGCGGTTTGCCTTTTCGCGGTCCGGCCGTCTGCTTGCCACCACCGGGCTGGCGCGGGCCACCTCTGCCGCCTCTCATCAAACTGCTCCAATACTTATTCGGGTGAGCGCGGCAATAAGGCCTGGGTCGTCCGGAAGGCTCAATCCGAACAGACCGGTCAGCGCCTCGCGCAGCTCGGATTCTGTGTGTAGCACACGCCGCTCGCGGGTGCCGGAAAGGCTGTGCACCATCAATTGGTTATTATTAAGGGCGATGCGGCCTCGGGCCGCACGCGGGTGACCGCCAGATCGCTGTAAAAGCATGATTTCGGGTGGGTATAGATATACCTGCTGCTGATCGAAGTCGACGCCTGCCGAGCGCGCTCACCGGCACCGCCGCAAATCGCCGCGCGGCGCCCGGTTCCAGGTCACCGCCAGACGACCGCCATGGGCACGCAACGCCACCGGGATCGAGCGCTTGCCGCCATGACCCCGGCACAGCGCCTGCATGTGGACGGTGTCGCCGGTCTTGTACATGCGCGCGATCCGGCAGGCGTCGTCATGCCAGCGCATCGCGTTTTCGGTCACGACCAGCGACGAAGACCCGGCGGCACCAAACAGCGCGCAAGCCGATGCGTCGGCGGCCCAGCGGCCGGTGATGGTGTCGTTGGCCTGGGCCGACGTCAGGCTTGCCGTTGCCGCCAGCACGACGACCGCAGCCGCGCAGTTCCGAAAGTTCATTCCCCGCCCTTTTCTTTCCTGAGCTTGGCCCAGTAGTCCAAACGCTTTCGAATCTCGCGTTCGAATCCGCGTTCGGGCGGGTTGTAGAACCGCTGGCGTGGCAATTCATCGGGAAAATAGTTCTGGCCGGAAAAGCCTTCCTCGGTGTCGTGGTCGTAGGCGTAGCCACGGCCATAGCCTTCCGACTTCATCAAATTGGTCGGGGCGTTGAGGATATGTTTCGGCGGCAGCAAGGAGCCTGCCTGTTTGGCGACCTGCAGCGCGGCGCCGTAGGCTTTGTAACCGGCGTTCGATTTCGGTGCGGTCGCGACATAGATCAGCGCCTGCGCGATCGCCAATTCGCCTTCGGGGCTGCCGAGAAAATCATAAGTTTCCTTGGCGGCATTGGCGATCACCATCGCCTGCGGGTCGGCAAGACCGACATCCTCGATCGCCATGCGCACGATGCGGCGGCAGATAAACAGCGGCGATTCACCGGCGTCCAGCATACGGCAGAAATAATACAGCGCCGCGTCGGGGTCGGAACCGCGCACCGACTTATGCAGCGCGCTGATGAGATTGTAATGACCGTCCTGGCCTTTGTCGTAGATCGGCGCCCGCCGCTGCACGATGTCCTGAAGCTTGGCGGAATCGAAGACTTCACCCGGCCGCGCCGCCCGCCAGATTTCTTCCGTTAAGGTCAGCGAGGCGCGGCCATCGCCATCGGCCATGCCGGTCAGCGCTTCGCGCGCCGCGGCGTCGAGCGGCAGCGGCTTGCCTTCGAGTTCTTCGGCCCGCACCAGCAGCTTTTCGATCGCGGCGGCGTCGAGCGACTTGAACACCAGCACGCGCGCGCGCGACAGCAAAGCGGCGTTGAGTTCAAACGACGGATTTTCCGTGGTGGCGCCGACCAGCACGATGGTGCCGTCTTCCATCACCGGCAGGAACGAGTCCTGCTGCGCCCGGTTGAAGCGATGGACCTCGTCGACGAACAGCAGCGTGCCCTGCCCCAGTTCTTCGCGGCGGCGGCGCGAATTCCTCGAAGACTTTTTTGAGATCCGCGACGCCGGTGAAGATCGCCGAAATCTGCTCGAAATGCAGATCGGTTTCCTGCGCCAGCAGCCGCGCCACCGTGGTCTTGCCTGTGCCGGGCGGGCCCCAGAATACCAGCGAGCCGAGCGAGCGCGTCGCCAGCATCCGGGTGAGCGCGCCGTCGGGGCCGAGCAGATGGTCCTGGCCGACGACCTCGTCGAGCTTGGCCGGCCGCAGCTTATCGGCCAGCGGCCGTGGCGCGTCCTTGTCCATGCCGGCGGCGGCGAACAACGTGGCCCCGGTGGTTTTGCCGCGCGGGGCCATAGCGTTATCCTCCGAACACCGCGGAGATCTTCTGGCCGTGCCGCAGAATGACAATGCGCCAGGTGTCGCTCGACGCCCGGCTGGCGCGCTCGAGATCGCTGGTCTTGGCGATGCGCTCGCCATTGACCGCCTCGATCACGTCGCCGCGCTTGAAGCCGAGATTGCTGGCGTATGAGCCGTTAGCGACATCGAGAATAACGACGCCGCTGTCGATGTTCTGCAACTGCAATTCGTCGGCCAAAGCCGGCGACAGATTGGCAACCTTGGCGCCGGAAAACGGCGAGCGTGACTGAATGGTGATTTCGTCGCGCGGCCGATCCGGCGCGGTCACCAGAGCGATCGTCGCTGTCTCTTCGCGGCCGTTGCGCACGATGCCAAGCTTGGCGGTGCCGCCGAGCGGCTTGGTGGCAAAGCGATAGTCGAAGGTATTGGTGTCGGCGACCGACTGGCCATCGATTGAGACGATCAGGTCGCCGGGTTTCAAGCCCGCGCGCGCCGCCGGACTGTCCCGCCTGACGCTGGCGATCAACGCGCCGGACGGGCGCTTCAGGTTCATGCTGTCGGCAATGTCGGGCGTGACCTTCTGAAGGCTGGCACCGAGCCAGGGCCGCTTGACCGAGTGGCTGCCGGCCTCGGCCGAGGCAACAACCACCTTGACCATGTTGGACGGGATCGCGAAGCCGATGCCTTGCGAACCGCCCGAACGCGACAAAATCATGTTGTTGATGCCGACCAGATTGCCGCCCAGATCGACCAACGCGCCGCCGGAATTGCCAGGATTGATGGCGGCGTCGGTCTGGATGAAGAACTGATAATTGCTCGAACCGACATCGGTACGCGCCAAGGCCGAGACGATGCCGTGGGTCACCGTCTGGCCGACACCGAACGGATTGCCGATCGCCAGCACCACATCGCCGACCTCCAGGGCGTCGGAATTGCCGAAGCGCAGATAGGGAAACTGCTTACGCCCATCCTTGATGCGCAGGACGGCCAGGTCGCTGCGCTTGTCTTCGAGTACCACCTTGGCCTCGAACTCCTGCTTGTCGGCAAGCGCGACCTTGATGTCAGTGGCGCCGGCGATCACGTGGACGTTGGTGACGATGAGGCCGGATGGATCGACGATCACGCCGGAGCCGAGCGAGCGCTGCACCTGCGTGCCCATCCCACCAGGGGCGCCGAAGAAGTGGCGGAAGATCGGGTCGTCGAACAACGGGTTGCGGTTCTGCACGACCTTGGCGGCGTAGACATTGACCACGGCCGGCGCGACCTGCTTGACCACGGGGGCGTAAGACAGCCGCAGCTCGCGCGCGTCCGGCACCCGCCGTTCCAGCGCTTGCGCCTGCGCCGCCGACTGGCTGACGGCGAGCGCCGGCACCGCCAACAAGGCGGCCAGCAGCAGCGTGGAAAACGTCCGAATTCGCGCGTTCAAATTCATGTCAAATCTCTCCGGCCTTGGCGCCCCCGATATAGGCCCGCGACCGGGCCGCTTGAAGGCATCGCGGCCAAATCGGCCTATTTTGCGGTCTGATTCGATTGGCCCGGCGATCTTATCCGAAAACCGGCTACGATCCCCGGGGCCGACCGAAGATATGCCGGTTTCGGCCCCGACATGGCTGTCTTGCCTTAGCATGCCGGGCCCGGCATGACGGGCAAAACGCCCCGATCCTCTCCCCCTCGCCCCTGGAGGCCGCACCCATGAAAGCCGTCGGTTATTTCAAGTCCCTGCCCGTCAGCGACCCCGAGTCACTGATCGACATCACGGCCGAGACCCCAACGCCCACCGGGCGTGACCTGCGGGTGGCGGTCAAGGCGGTCTCGGTCAATCCGGTCGATACCAAGGTGCGCATGCGCGCCCAGCCGGGCGCCGGCGAGCCGGCCAAGATCCTCGGCTATGACGCCGCCGGCGTGGTCGAGGCGGTCGGCCCCGACGTGACGCTGTTCAAGGTTGGCGACGAGGTATTCTACGCCGGCTCGATCGCCCGTCCCGGCACCAATTCGGAATTCCACCTGGTCGACGAGCGCATCGTCGGCAAGAAACCGACATCGCTGTCCTTCACCCAGGCCGCCGCCCTGCCGCTGACAAGCATCACCGCCTGGGAACTGCTGTTCGATCGCTTTGGGGTCAAGCCCGGCGATGGCGAGGGCCGCGCTCTCCTGGTGTTCGGCGGCGCCGGCGGCGTCGGCTCGATCATGATCCAGCTGGCGCGCCAACTCACCAAGCTGACCGTGATCGCGACCGCCTCGCGGCCGGAAACTCAAGCTTGGTGTACCAAACTCGGCGCCCATCACGTCATCAACCACACCAAGCCTTTGGCCGAGCAATTAAAGGCGATCGGTCATCCGACCGTAGCCTTGATCGCAAGCCTGACCGGCACCGCGCAACATTTCGCGGCAGTTCCTGACATCATCGAGCCGTTTGGCAAATTCGGCCTGATCGACGATCCGCCGGTGCTCGACGCGATGATCCTTAAGCGCAAGGCGGTGTCACTGCATTGGGAATTAATGTTCACGCGGCCGGTCTTTCAAACGCCCGACATGATCGAGCAACATCGGCTGCTCGATGCGGTCTCGGCGATGATCGACAAAGGCCAGATCGTCACCACGGCGGCGCAGGAGATGACGCCGATCAACGCCGCCAATCTGCGCAAGGCGCACGCCCAGATCGAAAGTGGCACCACCATCGGCAAGGTGGTGCTGGCCGGATGGTGAACGGCCATTGTAACAGCCATGGCCGGGCTTGACCCGGCCATCCCGATTAGGAGCGCGCTGCCCTTCTAAGCGAGATCACCGGGACACGGCCTTTCAGGCCGGCCCGGTGATGACTGCAATCATTCCTTCGCTGGTACCGTCCGGAGATAGGCGATGACCGCGTCGAGGTCGCCGCCGGTCATGTGGTCATAGTAAGGAAAGCCCATCGGCGGCTTCAGATGCTTGCCGTCCTTGTCGATGCCCTTGGTGATCGCGGTCTTGATCTGGGCGTCGGTCCAGGCGCCAAGCCCCTTGGTCTTGCTCGACGTGATATTGCGCGACACCGACACACCCCACGGACCGGGGAATTTAAAGCCGCCGATGCCGTAGTTGGCCCAGTCGTGCCCCTTCGGTCCCATCGGCGTGTGGCATTCCATGCAATGGCCGATGGTGGCGAGATAAAAGCCGTTTTTGACTTTGTCCTTCAGCATCGCCTCAGTGTAAGGCTTCTCGGCGCCGGGCGGCGTTTGCGACATTGCCGGGAATTTATAAATCGGGTCCGGCACCTTGTTCTTGATCGGCTTGAGCGTGCGCAAATAAGCGACGATCGCATCCATGTCGCGGTCGGTGATGATTTTATAAAAGCCGACCGGCATCACCGCCGCGATCTGCACGCCGTCCGGCCGCTTGCCGGTGCGCAACAACGTTTTGATCTGCGCATCGGTCCACGAACCGATGCCGGTTTCCTTGTCCTGGGTGATGTTGGGCGCCGTCACCTTGAACGGCGGTTCGTCCCAAGTCAGGCCGCCAGAAAACGCCTTGCTGAAGTCCGGCCCTTTCGGACCGATCGGCGTGTGGCAGTTCTGGCAGGTCATGATGGTGTTGACGAGGTAGGCACCACGCTTCACCAGCGCAGACTGCGCCGAAGCGCCGGACGGCATCAATGACGTCAACGCGGTAACAAGCGCGGCGCTCAAGGCAAGCCGCGCCAGACCAAAGCGGATCATGAATATCTCCCCGATAAGTGGTCGCCTCATTTGGCGGGCGACACACATACAATGTTACCGAAGGAAATAAATAACTACTATTGCCCGTACAATATTTCTCGGTGTTTTTCTGTCTGTTTGTTTATGACGCCGCCGACGCGACGGCGTGTCGATCCTGCGCCATAAAAAAAGGCAGCCACCTGGGCTGCCTTTTAAATTCGTTACATTCGATTAGTTGCGCGAGAAACCGATTAGATCGCGTTCGCCTCTTCCGAGACCTTCTTGGCCTGCACCGGACCGGAGTCCTTGCCCTTGGCCTCGACGTCGCGGTCGACGAATTCAATGACCGCAACCGCGGCGCTGTCGCCGTAACGGAAGCCGGCCTTCATGATCCGGCAATAGCCACCCTGACGGTCCTTGTAGCGCGGCGCGATCACGTCGAACAGCTTGCGCACCATGGCTTCGTCGCGCATTTCCGAGATCGCCTGGCGGCGGGCCGACAGATCACCCTTCTTGCCGAGCGTCACCAGCTTTTCGACGATCGGGCGAAGTTCCTTCGCCTTAGGGAGCGTCGTGACGATCTGCTCGTGCTTGATCAGCGCAGCCGCCATATTGGCGAACATCGCCATACGATGCGACGAATGTCGCCCTAACTTGCGGTATACTTTTCCGTGACGCATCGCGAAACTCCCTGCCTCTATCCTGTATATCCTTGAGACCATCCCAAGGACGCCGCGGAAGGCGGCTAAAAGCCCGAACCGGGCTTTGAGCCCGGTCCGAGTAACTCTCAAAACCTAGTAGTGATCTTCGAAGCGCTTGGCGAGCTCTTCGATGTTTTCCGGCGGCCAGCCCGGCACTTCCATGCCGAGATGCAGGCCCATCTGCGCCAAGACTTCCTTGATTTCGTTCAGCGACTTGCGGCCGAAGTTCGGCGTGCGCAGCATTTCGGCTTCGGTCTTCTGAACGAGATCGCCGATGTAGACGATGTTGTCGTTCTTGAGACAGTTGGCCGAACGCACCGACAGTTCGAGCTCGTCGACCTTCTTGAGGAAAGCCGGGTTGAAGGCCAGGTCCGGAATGGTCTCGGTGGCCTGCTCCTTGCGGGGCTCTTCGAAGTTCACGAACACGTTGAGCTGGTCTTGCAGAATGCGCGCGGCATAAGCCAGCGCATCGTCGGGCGACAGCGCGCCGTTGGTTTCAATCGACAAGGTCAGCTTGTCGTAATCGAGGATCTGGCCCTCGCGGGTGTTCTCGACCTTGTACGACACCTTGCGCACCGGCGAATACAGCGAGTCGACCGGGATCAGGCCGATCGGCGCGTCTTCCGGACGGTTACGCTCGGCCGGGACATAGCCCTTGCCGGTGTCGACGGTGAATTCCATGCGGATCTCGGCGCCCTCGTCGAGCGTGCACAGCACCAGGTCGGGATTGAGCACGACCACGTCGCCGACAGTCTGGATGTCGCCGGCAGTCACGGTGCCGGGACCTTGCTTCTTCACCACCATGCGCTTGGGGCCTTCGCCCTGCATCTTGATGGCGATGTCCTTGATGTTGAGGACCATATCGGTGACGTCCTCGCGCACGCCGGCGATCGAGGAGAACTCATGCAACACGCCGTCGATATGGACCGCCTGCACCGCCGCGCCCTGCAGCGACGACAGCAGAATACGGCGCAGGGCATTGCCCAGCGTCACGCCGAAGCCGCGTTCGAGCGGCTCGGCAACAACCGTGGCGAGACGCGCCGGGTCGGACCCGGCGGTCACCTGGAGCTTGTTCGGCCTGATCAGTTCCTGCCAATTCTTCTGGATCACATCTTCACCCGTTGAGCGGCGCTGGGCTTAGCCAGCGCACCCCACCCGCCATGTGGGGGGAAAAATTCGGCGGCCGCGGCGCGCGCCCTCGCGCATCCGCTTCACATAACGCAGCAATCAGACGCGCCGGCGCTTGCGCGGGCGGCAGCCGTTGTGCGGGATCGTGGTCACGTCGCGGATCGAAGTAATGGTGAAGCCGGTGGCCTGCAGCGCCCGCAGCGCCAACTCGCGGCCCGAACCGGGACCGGAGACCTCGACCTCGAGGGTCTTCATGCCGTGTTCCTGCGCCTTTTTCGAGGCGTCTTCGGCGGCCATCTGGGCGGCGTAAGGCGTCGACTTGCGCGAGCCCTTGAAACCCATGGTACCGGCCGACGACCAGGCAATGGCATTGCCCTGCGCGTCGGTGATGGTGATCATGGTGTTGTTGAACGACGCATTCACATGCGCGACGCCCGACGCAATGTTTTTGCGTTCGCGCCGGCGGACGCGGGTGGCTTCTTTGGCCATAGTCAGTCCTTTCGAGGCCCGCGAGCCTTAGCCCCCAATTGGGCCAGGCGCGGGCGATGTCAAAAAATCACGCAGTCTTTTTCTTGCCGGCGATGGTCTTGGCCGGGCCCTTACGGGTGCGCGCATTGGTGTGCGTGCGCTGGCCGCGGACCGGAAGACCCTTACGATGGCGCAGGCCGCGATAGCAGCCGAGATCCATCAAACGCTTGATGTTCATCGACGTCTCGCGCCGCAGATCGCCCTCGACCATATAGTCACGGTCGATCATTTCGCGAATCTGGAGCACTTCGGCGTCGGTCAACTGCGACACCCGCCGGTCGAGCGGCAGGTTCAAAGCGGCGACGATGTCCTTGGCGATTTTCTCGCCAATGCCATGAATGTACTGAAGCGCGATCACGACGCGCTTGTTGGTGGGCAGATTAACGCCCGCGATACGAGCCACGGATGGTCTCTCCTGTTATCGGCCGATAGCGCTGGATGCGCCGAATTGTTGTGTCCCATTAAGGGGATAGCGCAAAGCGTAACACGACACCTGCCCCCGCCCTTTGGGGGACCGGCATCGCGCCAAAACTCTGAATGCGCTATCTATTAATGGATTCATCACGCCTTAGTCAACCTCTTCCGGGTACTCAACTTTTTATGTCCCGGCTTCCGTTTGGCGGAAGCGGCCTTGCGGCCAGTTTCTCGCTTTTTGGAACTGTTTTTGCTGGTTTTGGCGGCGGCCGATTTGGCGCCAGCCTTTTTCAGCTTGGATTTCGGCTTCTTGCCGGCCTTGTTGCTAGCCTTGGCTTTTGCCTTGGCTTGGGCTTTCGCCTTGGCTTTGGCCTTCAATTCGGCCTTTTGCTTGGCACGGGCCTCTTTGGCAGCCTTGCGCAGGGCCTTTTTGGCAGCCTTTTCGGCCTTTTTCGCGGCCTTCTTATCGGTCTTCTTGGCCGCCTTGTCGGACTTTTTGCTAGCCTTGGTTGACGCCGGCTTAGCCTTAGCCGGCTTTCCCTTGGTAGATTTGTCCCTAGCCTTGGCAGCGGGCTTTTTGGTCGTCTTTGCGGCGCCCGCGACCTTGGCCGGCGCCTTGCGGGCCACCTTGGCCTTCACAGCGGCTTTCGGCGTCTCTTGGGCGGCGCCTGCGCCAGTCAGGATCTGGCCAATCGCGATCGTGACGTCGTCAACCGGCGCCATCCCGTCGACGCTCTTGAGCATGCTCTTGCCGGCGTAATGACCAGCCAGCGGCGCAGTCTGCGTCCGGTAAGCCGCCAGCCGGTCCTTGAGGACTTCCGGATTGTCGTCCTTGCGCAGCGGCTCGCCGCGCGCGGTCATTTCGGCGACCCGGGTCTCGATCCGCTTGATCAGAATGCCCTCGTCGACCTTCAGCTCGATCACGGCATCGAGCTCCATTCCGCGCTCGGCCAGCAAGCGCTCGAGCGCCTCTGCCTGCGCGACTGTGCGCGGGAAGCCGTCCAGCACGAAACCGTTGCGGCAATCAGGTTGGCCGATGCGGTCGGCGATGATCGCCACGACCACCTCATCCGGCACCAGCTGGCCAGCGTCCATCAGGCTCTTGGCACGCAGGCCAACCGGCGTACCGGCGGCAACCGCGGCGCGCAGCATGTCGCCGGTCGAGAGCTGCACGATCTTGTGCTTCGCGACCAGCCGCTGCGCTTGCGTGCCCTTCCCCGCCCCCGGCGGGCCGAGCAGGATCAGCCTCATCGATTGCGCCCCCGCAATTTCGAACGTTTAATCAGACCTTCATATTGGTGCGCCAGCAGGTAGCCTTGGACCTGCGCCACCGTATCCATCGTCACGCTGACCACGATCAACAGCGAGGTGCCGCCGAAATAGAACGGCACCGCCGCGTAGGAGATCAGGATTTCCGGAATCAAACAGACGATCGCAAGATAGATCGCGCCGACGACCGTGATGCGCGACAGCACATAGTCGATATATTCGGCGGTACGCTCACCCGGCCGGATGCCGGGAATGAACCCGCCATGCTTCTTCAGATTGTCGGCCGTCTCGGTCGGGTTGAACACGACCGCGGTATAGAAGAACGCGAAGAACACGATCAACGCGATATAGAGAATCAGGAACAGCGGCCGGCCATGACCCAACATGGTGGTCACGGTGGTCAGCCAGCCCGGACCCGAGCCGGCGTTGAAGTTCGCAACCGTCGTCGGCAACAGCAGCAGCGACGAGGCAAAGATCGGCGGAATAACGCCCGAGGTGTTGAGCTTGAGCGGCAGATGCGAGGACTGGCCCTCGAACATGCGGTTGCCGACCTGGCGCTTGGGATACTGGATCAGCAGCCGGCGCTGGGCGCGCTCCATGAACACGATGAACGCGATCACCGCCACCACCATGACCATGACCAGCAGGATCAAGCCGGTCGACAAGGCGCCCTGGCGGCCGAGTTCCAAGGTGCCGGCGATCGCTTCCGGCAGGCGGGCCACGATGCCGGCCAAAATGATCAGCGAAATGCCGTTGCCGATGCCGCGCGAGGTGATCTGCTCACCCAGCCACATCAGGAACATGGTGCCGCCGGTCAGCGTGATCGTGGTCGAAATCAGGAAGAAGAAGCCCGGGTTCGACACGACGCTGCCGGTGCCCTGCAAACCGACGGCAATGCCGTAGGACTGAAACGCCGCCAGCACGACCGTCAGATAACGGGTGTACTGGTTCATGATCTTGCGGCCGGCCTCGCCTTCCTTCTTGAGCGCTTCAAGCGAAGGCGACACCGTGGTCATCAGCTGAATGATAATCGAGGCCGAGATATACGGCATGATGTTCAGCGCGAAGATCGCCATGCGCTGAATGCCGCCCCCCGAGAACATGTTGAACATGCCGAGGATGCCGCCAGACTGATTATTGAAGACCTGTTCCCAGGCGCTCGGGTCGATGCCGGGCAGCGGAATATAGGTCCCGAGCCGATAGACCATCAACGCGCCGAGCGTGAACCAGATGCGCTTTTTAAGCTCATCGGCTTTCGCGAGCGCGCCGAAATTCAGATTGGCTGCCAGTTGTTCTGCTGCCGAAACCATCGCTCGCTCCTGCCGCCTTCGCCCCGCGTCGCCCCTCCCGATAAAGGCCGGCGCAACGGCCGCACGGCTCTTTAAGGGTCGTCCCAGGCCTTAGATAGGCGCTGTCATCTAAACTTGTAGGCCCGGAGACGCCGGCCGGCCCAATCGCGGGCCGGCTGTAAGCCTCTGGTTTCGCTTAAGCTTACTTGCCGCCTTTTTTGGCAGCTTCGAGCGCCATGCGCTTATTCTTGCCGCGCGGCTCGGAGTCGTCTTCTTCCACGACCGGCTTGATGATCTTGACCGAACCGCCGGCCTTTTCAATCGCCTCGACCGCCGACTTGGTCACGCCGAAAGCCACAAGGTCGATCTTGGCCTTCAGTTCGCCGCCACCGAGCACCTTGACGCCACCCTTGGCGCGCCGCATCAGGCCGGCCTTGACCATCGCCTCAACATCGACCGGCGCCTTGGCGTCCAGCTTGCCGGCGTCGATCGCGGCCTGCAGCTTGCCAATGCTGACTTCGTTGAGCTTGACCGCGAACGGGGTGTTGCGGAAGCCGCGCTTCGGCAGGCGCCGATGCAGCGGCATCTGGCCGCCTTCGAAGCCCTTGATGCGCACGCCGGAACGCGCGGTCTGGCCCTTGCCGCCGCGGCCGCCGGTCTTGCCCATGCCGGAGCCGATGCCGCGGCCGATGCGCATGCGGTTCTTGCGGGCGCCGGGATTGTCGGCGATCTGGTTGAGTTTCATCTCACGTCCTCGTTGTCTGCTTAGGTCAGGGCCTCACCGGCCTGACGCAGAAAATTACTTGGTCTCGTCGACCACGCGCACCAGATGCTGAACCTTGCGGATCATGCCGTGGGTCGCCGGCGTGTCCGGCAGATCCTTGACGCGACCGATCTTGTTCAGGCCCAGACCGACCAGCGTTTCGCGCTGGACGTGGTGGCGGCGCAACGGGCTGCCAACCTGCTCGAGCTTGATCGTCTTTTTTGCCGTAGCCATCACTTCAGCTTCCTATCGTTCTTTAGTCTGCCGCGACTTCATCGGCGCCTTCGCGGCGGCGCGACTGCAGCGTGGAGACCTTGAGATTGCGGCGGGACGCGACCGAACGCGGCGAGTCCTGATGCTTGAGCGCATCGAAGGTCGCGCGCACGACGTTGTACGGGTTCGACGAACCGAGCGACTTGGCCACGATGTCCTGCATGCCGAGGGTTTCGAACACGGCGCGCATCGGACCGCCGGCGATGATGCCGGTGCCGGGAGGGGCCGCGCGCAGGAACACCTTGCCGGCGCCATGACGGCCGGCGACATCGTGATGCAGCGTACGGCCTTCGCGCAGCGCGACGCGGGTCAACGAACGCTTGGCGGCTTCGGTCGCCTTACGGATGGCTTCCGGCACTTCGCGCGCCTTGCCATGACCGAAACCGACCCGGCCTTTCAGATCGCCGACAACCACCAGGGCCGCGAAGCCGAAGCGCTTGCCGCCCTTCACCACCTTGGCCACACGATTGATGTGGACCAACTTGTCGGTGAACTCGCTGTCACGCTCCTCACGGCCGTGGCCGCGGTCTCGTCGGGGTTCATGTGCCATATTCAAACCAATCCGTTCGATGAATTCTTAAAAGTTCAGTCCGCCTTCACGCGCGGCATCGGCCAGCGCCTTGATGCGTCCGTGATAGAGATAGCCGCCGCGGTCGAACACCACATCCTTGATGCCCTTTTCCTTGGCACGCTCGGCAATCAACTTGCCGATCGCCTTGGCGGCTTCGATGTTGGCGCCGGTCTTGGCGTTCTCCCGGATCGACTTCTCGAGGGTCGAGGCGGCCGCGACCGTCACGCCCTTCTCGTCGTCGATCAACTGGGCATGGATATGCTGGGACGAACGGAACACCGAAAGGCGTGTCCGTCCACGCGCCGCAAGTTTCACCTTGCGTCGCACCGTCGCGGTCCGCCGTGCGGTCCGGTCACTTAATCTCGACATGGCGCTATGCCCTCTACTTCTTCTTGCCTTCCTTGCGGAAGATATATTCACCGGCGTATTTCACGCCCTTGCCCTTGTACGGTTCCGGCGGACGATAGCCGCGGATGTCGGCGGCGACCTGGCCGACGACCTGCTTGTGCATGCCGGAAATCAGAATTTCTGTCGGCTTCGGCGTCGTGATCGTGATCCCTTCCGGGATCGGAAACTTGACGTCGTGCGAAAAGCCGAGCTGCAGGTTCAGCTCTTTGCCCTGAACCGCGGCGCGATAACCGACGCCGTTGATCTCGAGCTTCTCTTCGAAGCCTTTGTTGACGCCGGTCACCATGTTGGAAACCAGCGTACGGCAGGTGCCCCACATCGAACGACCGCGCTTGGTCATCTGACGCGGATTGACCGTGATCGCGCCCTTGTCCATCGCGACAACGACATCGTCGACCAGAGCCATCTGCATGGCGCCTTTCGGCCCCTTCACTTTGACGGTCTGCCCTTCCACGCTGGCGGTAACGCCGGCGGGTACGGGGATCGGTTTTTTACCAATGCGTGACATTAGAACACCGTGCAGAGAATTTCGCCGCCAACATTGGCTTCGCGAGCGTCGTGGTCGGCCATCACGCCCTTCGGCGTCGAAACGATGGCCACACCGAGACCGTTATTGATGCGCGGCAGCGCCTTGACCGAGGCGTAAACGCGGCGGCCCGGCTTGGAGACGCGCGCGATTTCGCGGATCACGGGCTCGCCCTCGAAATACTTCAATTCGATTTCGAGTTCGCTGCGGCCGTTGGCGTGCGCCACGGCGGCGTAGCCGCGGATGTAGCCTTCGGTCTTGAGCACTTCGGCAACGCGTTCGCGCTGACGCGAGCCCGGCATCGACACCTTAGACTTGGCGCGCATCTGCGCATTGCGGATGCGGGTGATCATATCGCCGATCGGATCGTTTACCATATCGGCCCCCTTACCAGCTCGACTTCACAAGGCCCGGAATCAGGCCCTTGTTGCCGAGATCGCGGATCGCGATACGGCTGAGACGATGTTTGCGATAATAGGCATGCGGACGGCCCGTCAGCTCGCAGCGGTTATGGATCCGTGTGGCCGACGAATTGCGCGGCAATTCGGCCAGCTTCAGGGTCGCGGCGAACCGCTCTTCCATCGGCAGATCCTTATCGGACACAATTGCCTTGAGCTTGGCGCGGCGGGCGGCGAATTGCTTCGTCATCTTACGCCGACGCTTGTTCTTTTCGACCGAACTCGTCTTAGCCATTAAGTTAGCTCCTTGCGTTTCCGCGTTTGAGACAGGCGGTATCGCCCCTCACTGCCGGAACGGGAAGTTGAAAGCCGCCAGAAGCGCGCGGGCTTCTTCGTCGTTGCGCGCGTTCGTGCAGACCGTGATGTCCATGCCCCAGGAATCGACGACCTTGTCGAAATCGATTTCCGGGAAAATGATGTGCTCTTTGACGCCCAGGCTGTAGTTGCCGCGGCCGTCGAAGCTCTTCGGGTTCAGGCCCCGGAAGTCGCGCACGCGCGGCAGCGCGATATTCACCAGCCGGTCGAGGAAGTCATACATGCGGGTCTTGCGCAAAGTGACCTTACAACCGATCGCCTGGCCGTCGCGCAGCTTGTAGTTCGCGATCGACTTGCGCGACTTGGTGATGACCGGCTTCTGGCCGGCGATCAGGGTCAAGTCGCCCGCCGCCTGGTCGACCTTCTTACGGTCGGCGACGCCCTCGCCGATACCCATGTTGAGCACCACCTTGGTGATCTTGGGAACCTGCATCGGGTTCTTGTACGCGAACTGCTTGGACATCTGCTCGCGCACGACATTCTCGTAGTGCGTGGTCAGACGCGCGACGTAGTCGGAGGCCACGCGCGGGGTCTTGGCCTTCGGCGCGCCACCCTCGGCGGGCTTGGCGACCTTCGGCTTCTTGACCTTCGGTTCGGTGTTCGTTTTGCTATCAGCCATCGATCTCAACTCCGGAGCGCTTGGCGACGCGCACTTTTTTGCGGTCTTCGCCTTCGCCGATATATTTGAAACCGACGCGGGTCGGCTTGCCGTCCTTGGGATCAGCCAGCGCCAGGTTGGACAGGTGGATCGGGCCCTCTTTCGAGATGATCCCGCCTTCCTGCTGGGCGGTCTGGCGCTGATGGCGCTTGACCATGTTGACGCCGCGCACCAGAGCGCGGGCATCGGCCGGAGCCACTTCGATGACTTCGCCGGTGCGGCCCTTGTCGCGGCCGGCCAGCACGATCACCTTGTCGCCTTTACGGATCTTGGCAGCCATTACAGCACCTCCGGGGCGAGCGAGAGAATCTTCATGTGATTCTTCGCACGCAGTTCGCGCGGCACCGGCCCGAAGATACGGGTTCCGACCGGCTCGCTCTGCGCGTTGATCAGGACCGCCGCGTTGCTGTCGAAGCGGATGACCGAACCGTCAGCGCGCTTGATATCCTTGCGGATGCGCACGACGATCGCCTTCATCACTTCGCCCTTCTTCACGCGACCGCGCGGAATGGCTTCCTTCACCGAGACGACGATAACGTCGCCGATGGTGGCGTATTTACGCTTCGAGCCGCCCAGCACTTTGATGCACATGACGCGGCGCGCGCCGGAGTTGTCGGCGACGTCCAAGTTGGTTTGCATCTGAATCATGATGCGGCTCTCATTCTTGTTGGGCGGGTATGGCTCACGGCCACGGCACCCAGGGTCAATAAAAACATTACGGCCTACAGAACTTTCTGCTTCTTCTCGCCGCGGACAACTTCCCAGCACTTCAGCTTGGACAGCGGCTTGCGCTCCTCGATCCACACCTGATCGCCAACCGAGTACTGGTTGGTCTCGTCATGGGCGTGATACTTCTTCGAACGGCGAACAACCTTCTTCATCGTCGGGTGGGCAAAACGCCGGTCGACCCGCACAACCACGGTCTTGGCCTGCTTGTCGCTGACGACGACGCCTTGGAGCGTACGTTTCGGCATCTATGGCCCCTTACTTCTTCGTCTTATTAGGCTTGTTGGACTTGGCGCGCTTGGCCGCTTTCGCGGTCGTCGTCACCTGGGCGGCTTTCGGTTTCGCAGCAGCTTTCACGACCGGCGTCTCGCTGGCGCGCTTCTGGACTGCAACCGTCTTCATACGCGCGATGTCGCGGCGAATGACACGAACGCGCGCGGTGTTCTCGAGCTGACCGGTGGCCCGCTGAAAGCGCAGATTGAACTGCTCCTTCTTCAGCTTGAGCACCTCGTCGTCGAGTTGGTCGAGCGTCATCGCTCTTACGTCGGCGGATTTCATGTTTCTTACTCGGCGATGCGTTCGATGAAACGGGTTTTGATCGGCAGCTTGGCGGCGGCGAGCGTCAAGGCTTCCTTGGCGACGCCGACCGGGATGCCGTCGATCTCGAACAGAATGCGGCCCGGCTTAACGCGGCACACCCAAACCTCGGGCGAGCCTTTACCTTTACCCATGCGCACTTCGATCGGCTTCTTCGACACCGGCACGTCCGGGAACACCCGGATCCAGACACGGCCGGCGCGCTTCATGTAGCGGGTCAGCGCACGACGGGCGGCTTCGATCTGGCGCGCGGTGACGCGCTCCGGCTCCAGCGCCTTGAGGCCGAACTGGCCGAAGGCGAGAGTCGCACCGCTGGAGGCGGTGCCGTGGATACGGCCCTTGAACGCCTTGCGGAACTTGGTTTTCTTTGGCTGCAGCATGATTGAACTCTGTCGTCCTCTTAAGCGGCGCTATCGCGACGCGGGCGGCCGGAGTCGCCTTCGGCAAGCTTCTTGTCCTGCGCCATCGGATCGTGCTCAAGGATTTCGCCCTTGAAGATCCAGACCTTGACGCCACAGGTGCCGTAGGTGGTGAAAGCGGTCGACACGCCGTAATCGACGTCGGCGCGCAGCGTATGCAGCGGCACGCGGCCTTCGCGGTACCATTCGGTGCGCGCGATTTCCGAACCGCCGAGGCGGCCGGCGCAGTTGATGCGGATGCCTTCGGCACCCAGGCGCATCGCCGACTGAACGGCGCGCTTCATGGCGCGGCGGAACGCGACGCGGCGCTCGAGCTGCTGCGAGATCGACTCGGCGACCAACTGAGCGTCGAGTTCCGGCTTGCGGATTTCAACGATGTTGATGACCACGTCGCTGTCGGTCAGCTTGGCGACCTGCTTGCGCAACTTCTCGATATCGGCGCCCTTCTTGCCGATCACGACGCCCGGACGGGCCGAGTGAACGGTGACGCGGCACTTCTTGTGCGGGCGCTCGATGATGATCTTGGACACCGCCGCCTGCTTCAGCTCTTTCATGAGCATGGCGCGGATCTTGATGTCTTCGTGCAGCAGCGTGCCGTATTCCTGCTTGCCCGCGAACCAGCGCGAGTCCCAGGTACGGTTGATGCCGAGACGCAGCCCAATCGGATTAACTTTTTGACCCACTAAATCCTCCTCAGGCGCTTGCTGCGGCTTCGACCTGACGAACGATGATCGTCAGATGCGAGAACGGCTTGAGAATTTGTCCCACCCGGCCACGGCCGCGCGGCGAGAAACGCTTGATCACAAGCGCCTTGCCGACATGGGCCTCGGCGACGATGAGATCGTCGACGTCGAGGTCGTGATTGTTTTCGGCGTTGGCGATCGCCAATTCCAGGCACTTGCGCACATCCTTGGCGATGCGCTTGCGCGAAAATTCGAGGTCGGCGAGCGCGCCCGCGACCTTTTTGCCGCGGATCATCTGCGCGACAAGATTAAGCTTCTGCGGCGATATCCGGATCATCCGGGTGACCGCCTTGGCCTCGTTGTTCGGGAGGTCCCGTTCGCGTGCGCGCTTGCCCATAACCTATCTCTACTTCCTATGACGCCGCTTAACCGCGCTTGGCCTTGCGGTCGGCAGTATGGCCGTAAAACGTGCGGGTCGGCGAGAACTCGCCGAACTTGTGACCCACCATCTCTTCGGTGACCGTGACCGGAATGTGCTTCTGGCCGTTGTAGACGGCGAAGTGCAAACCGACGAATTGCGGCAGAATGGTCGAGCGGCGGCTCCAGATCTTGACCATGTCGTGCCGGCCGGACGCGCGCGCGGCTTCCGCTTTCTTCAGCAGATAACCGTCGACGAACGGACCTTTCCATGCAGAACGCGTCATGTCTTGAGTCCCTACTTCTGCTTCTTCTTACGGTCGTGACGGCTGACCATAATGAATTTGGTGGTGCGCTTGTTCTTGCGGGTCTTCTTGCCCTTGGTCGGGAAGCCCCACGGCGTAACAAAGTGGCGGCCGCCCTTGGTACGACCACCATGCGGATGGTCGACCGGGTTCATGGTGATGCCGCGGTTGTGCGGCAAACGGCCCAACCAGCGCTTACGGCCGGCCTTGCCGATCGTGGTGTTCATCTTGTCCGGGTTCGACACCGCGCCGATGGTCGCCATGCAGCGGCCATGCACCAGGCGCTGCTCGCGAGGTCGACAGACGCAGGATGACATAATCCTGGTCGCGGCCGACGATCTGGACATAGGTGCCGGCCGAACGGGCGATCTGGCCGCCCTTGCCGATCTTGAGCTCGACGTTGTGGACGATGGTGCCGACCGGAATGTTGGCCAGCGGCATCGCGTTGCCCGGCTTGACGTCGGCGCGCTCGGCCGAAATCACCTGATCGCCCGGGGCCAGACGCTGCGGCGCCAGGATATAGGCCTGCTCGCCGTCTTCGTACTTGATCAGCGCGATGAAGGCGGTGCGGTTCGGATCGTATTCCAACCGCTCGACGGTCGCCGGCATATCCTGCTTGGTGCGGCGGAAGTCGATGATGCGGTAGGCCTGCTTATGGCCGCCGCCGCGGAAACGCGAGGTGATGCGTCCGTTGTTGTTACGGCCACCCGTCGAATGCTGACCTTCGGTCAGCTTCTTGACCGGCGCGCCCTTGTACAGCGTCGAACGATCGACGGTGACCAGGTTGCGCTGGCTCGGCGTGGTCGGATTGTATTTTTTCAGCGCCATCGATCCGCTCCTTACAGCCCGGTGGTCACGTCGATGCGGTGACCTTCTTCGAGGGTCACGACCGCGCGCTTCACATCAGACTGCTGTCCGATCTTGTTCTTGAAAACCTTGATCTTGCCTTGGCGGATCAGGGTGTTGACGCTCTTGACCTTGACGTCAAAAAGCTTCTCCACCGCTTCCTTGATCTGCGGCTTGGTAGCCGTGCGGGCCACCTTGAAGGTTACCTTGTTGAACTCCGACCCCATCGTCGCCTTTTCGGTGATCACGGGGGAGAGAATGATGTCGTAATGACGCGGATCGCTGGTGCTCATTTGAAACGCGCCTCCAGCGCATCGAGCGCGGCCTTGGTCAGCACAAGGGTTTTGCGCCGCATGATGTCGTAAACGTTGATGCCCTGAATCGGCAGCACGTCGATGTTCGGAATGTTGCGCGCGGCGAAGGCGAAGTTGGCCTCCAACTCGGCGCCGTCGATGATCAGCGCGTTGGCCAGGCTGAGCTTGCCGAACTGCGCGGCCAGCAACTTGGTCTTGGCATCGCTCAGCGACGCCTTGTCGATGACGATGATGCCGCCATCCTTGGCCTTCGACGACAGCGCGTGCTTGAGCGCAAGCGCGCGCACCTTCTTCGGCAGGTCGGTGGCATGGCTGCGCACGACCGGACCGAAGGCACGACCGCCGCCGCGGAACTGCGACACGCGGGCCGAACCGTGACGGGCGCCGCCGGTGCCCTTCTGGCCGTACATCTTCTTGCCGGTCCGCCAGATCTCGCTGCGGTCCTTGGCCTTGTGCGTGCCGCGCTGGCGGCGAGCCAGCTGCCAGTTGACGCAACGCTGAATGATGTCGACGCGCGGCTCGAGGCCGAAGATCGCATCGGACAGATTGACCGATCCGGCTTCCTTGCCTTCAAGCGTGGTGATCTTCATGTCCATGTTATGCGCCCTCCTGCGTAGCGGGCGCATCAGTCGCGGGCGCCTCGGCGGCCGGCTTGGCATCCGCAACCTCAGCGAGGCGGAACTTGCCCGGCTTCGGCGCATCCTTGTGCAGCTTCTTCTTGACCGCGTCGCGCATGGTGATCCAGCCACCCTTGGAGCCCGGCACCGCGCCTTCGACCATGACCAGCCCGCGCTCAAGATCGATCTTGGCAACCTTGAGGTTCAGCGTGGTGATGCGGTCCGAGCCCATGTGGCCCGGCATTTTCTTGTTCTTGAAGGTCTTGCCCGGGTCCTGACGGCCGCCGGTCGAACCGATCGAACGGTGCGAGATCGACACGCCGTGGGTGGCGCGCAGACCGCCGAAGTTCCAGCGCTTCATGCCGCCGGCAAAACCCTTACCGATCGAGATGCCGCAGACGTCGACGAACTGACCTTCGACGAAGTGGTCGGCGGTGATTTCGGCGCCGACCGGGATCATCGAATCCTCGGTCACGCGGAATTCCGCGAGCTTGCGCTTGGGCTCGACATTGGCCTTGGCGAAGTAGCCCCGGTCACCCTTGCTCATGTTGCCGGCGCGGCGCTCGCCAGCACCGAGCTGGAGCGCGACATAACCGTTTTTATCTTTGCTGCGATGAGCAATGACCTGGCACTGCGCCAAGCGCAGGACCGTGACCGGCACGTGTTCACCGGCTTCGGTGAACAACCGGGTCATACCCATCTTCTGTGCGACGACACCCGAACGCATCTTTAGATCCTCACCCGGCCTTTAAAGCTTGATCTCGACGTCAACGCCGGCGGCCAGGTCGAGCTTCATCAGCGCGTCCACGGTCTGCGGCGTCGGGTCGACGATGTCCAAGAGACGCTTATGCGTGCGCATCTCGAACTGTTCACGGCTCTTTTTGTCCACGTGCGGCGAACGGTTCACCGTGAATTTCTCGATGCGAGTCGGCAGCGGGATCGGTCCACGCACCTGCGCACCTGTGCGCTTGGCGGTGTTGACGATCTCACGCGTCGACGCATCGAGGATGCGGTGATCGAACGCTTTGAGCCGGATCCGAATATTCTGGCCGTTCATATGTCTGTCTCTCTGGACTGTCATCATCCGTTCAAACGGATGATCCAGTATTCGCTACCGTCTCGACTTTGGTCCCGATTCGATGCGGGGCAGTCCCGCGCGTCCAATCAGGCTGCCCTCGTCCCCCGCCCGTTTCCGGACGGGGGACGACAGCTCATTACTTACTCAATGATGCTCGCAACCACGCCGGCGCCGACGGTGCGGCCACCTTCACGGATAGCGAAGCGAAGCTTTTCTTCCATCGCGATCGGCACGATCAGGTGCACTTCCATCGCGATGTTGTCGCCCGGCATCACCATTTCGGTACCTTCCGGCAGATGAACCACACCGGTCACGTCGGTGGTGCGGAAGTAGAACTGCGGACGATAGTTGGTGAAGAACGGGGTGTGACGACCGCCCTCTTCCTTGGTCAGGATGTAGGCTTCGGCCTTGAACTTGGTGTGCGGGCTGACCGAGCCGGGCTTGCAGAGAACCTGGCCACGCTCAACGTCTTCACGCTTGGTGCCGCGCAGCAGCGCGCCGATGTTGTCGCCGGCCTGGCCCTGATCGAGCAGCTTGCGGAACATTTCGACGCCGGTGACGGTCGTCTTGACGGTCGGCTTGATGCCGACGATCTCGACTTCCTCGCCGACCTTGACGATGCCGCGCTCGACGCGACCGGTGCAGACGGTGCCGCGGCCGGAGATCGAGAACACGTCTTCAACCGGCATCAGGAACGGCAGGTCGACCGGACGTTCCGGCTGCGGGATGTATTCGTCGACAGCCTTCATCAGCTCAAGAATGGCGTCGTGGCCGAGCTTGGGCTCTTTGTCTTCCAGCGCCATCAGGGCCGAACCCTTGATGATCGGGATGGTGTCGCCGGGGAACTGATACTTCGACAGAAGCTCGCGAACTTCGAGCTCGACCAGTTCGAGCAGTTCCGGATCGTCGACCATGTCGCACTTATTCATGAACACGACCAGTGCCGGAACGCCGACCTGACGGGCGAGCAGGATGTGCTCGCGGGTCTGCGGCATCGGGCCGTCGGCAGCCGACACAACCAGGATCGCGCCATCCATCTGCGCGGCGCCCGTGATCATGTTCTTCACATAATCGGCGTGACCGGGGCAATCGACGTGGGCGTAATGGCGGTTGGCGGTCTCGTACTCAACGTGAGCGGTCGAGATCGTGATGCCGCGAGCCTTCTCTTCCGGCGCCTTGTCGATCTGGTCGTAGGCGGTGAAGGTCGCGCCGCCGGCTTCGGCGAGCACCTTGGTGATCGCCGCGGTCAGCGTGGTCTTGCCGTGGTCAACGTGACCGATCGTGCCGATGTTGCAATGCGGCTTACTGCGGTTGAATTTCTCTTTAGCCATGGAGCTCTCCGTTCAGAACTTTAGGTTTGCGATCGACACGCTTTGATTAAGCGAACTTCTTTTGAACTTCCGCCGAGACGTTGGCGGGCAGCTCGGCGTAGTGATCGAATTGCATGGTGAATGTTGCGCGGCCCTGGCTCATCGAGCGCAGGGTATTGACGTAGCCGAACATATTCATCAGCGGCACCATCGCGTTGATCACGTTGGCGTTGCCGCGCATATCTTGGCCCTGGATCTGACCGCGCCGCGAATTCAGATCGCCGATGACCGAACCGGTATAGTCTTCCGGGGTCACGCATTCGACCTTCATGATCGGCTCAAGCAGCACCGGCTTGGCTCTCTGCATGGCTTCGCGCAAACCAGCACGGGAGGCGATTTCGAAGGCGAGAGCCGATGAGTTGACGTCATGAAAGCGGCCGTCAATCAGCGTGACCTTGAGATCGACCACCGGGAAGCCGGCAAGAGGACCAGAGCCCAGAACCGACTCGAGACCCTTCTCGACGCCCGGGATGTATTCTTTCGGCACCGCACCACCGACCGTGTCGTTGATGAATTCAAACGGCGCGCCCGGCTCCGACGGCTCGACGATAAACTTGACTTCCGCGTACTGGCCCGAGCCACCCGACTGTTTCTTATGGGTGTAAGTATGCTCGACCTTCTGCGTAACCTTCTCGCGGAACGCCACCTGCGGCGCGCCGATGTTGGCGTCCACTTTGTAGGTGCGCTTGAGAATATCGACCTTAATGTCGAGATGCAGTTCGCCCATACCCTTAAGGATGGTCTGGCCGCTTTCGTGATCGGTCGAGACGCGGAAGGACGGATCCTCGGCCGCGAGCTTGGCCAAAGCAACGCCGAGCTTTTCCTGGTCGGCCTTCGACTTCGGCTCGATCGCGATCTCAATGACCGGCTCGGGGAATTCCATCTTTTCCAGGATCACCGGTTCCTTCGGATCGCAAAGGGTATCGCCGGTGCGCACATCCTTGAGGCCGGCCAGCGCGACGATGTCGCCGGCAAAGGCTTCCTTGATATCTTCACGGTTGTTGGCGTGCATCAGCAACATGCGGCCGATGCGCTCCTTGCGGTTTTCCTTGGTCGTGTTGACGACGCCGGTACCACTGGTCAGAACGCCAGAATAGATGCGGCAAAAGGTAATGGTGCCGACGAAGGGGTCGTCCATGATCTTGAAAGCCAGCAGCGCCATCGGCGCGGTGTCTTTCGGCTCGCGCGTGATCTGCTCTTCTTCGTTGTCCGGATTGAGGCCGGTGATCGCCGGCACGTCGACCGGCGACGGCAGGTAATCGACGACCGCGTCCAGCAGCGGCTGCACGCCCTTGTTCTTGAAGGCCGAGCCGCACAACACCGGGAAGAAGGCGCTGGTCAGCACCGCCTTACGAATCAGCCGCTTGAGCGTCGCCTCGTCCGGCTCAGTGCCGTCGAGATAAGCTGCCATCGCCGTGTCGTCGAGCTCGACGGCGGCCTCGATCATCATCTCGCGATACTTCTTGGCATCGTCGAGCATGTCGGCGGGAATTTCTTCGTCTTTGTAGCTCGCGCCGAGCGCCTCGTTGTCCCAGACAACCGCCTTCATGCGCACCAGATCGACCAGGCCCTTGTAGTTCTGCTCGGAACCGATCGGCAACTGGATCGCAATCGGCTTGGCGCCAAGCCGCTTCACGATGTCGTCGAGACACTTGAAGAAGTCGGCACCGATCTTGTCCATCTTGTTGGCGAAGACGATGCGCGGAACGCGATATTTGTCGCCCTGACGCCAGACGGTCTCGGTCTGCGGTTCGACGCCTTGGTTGGAGTCGAGCACAACGACGGCGCCGTCGAGCACGCGCAAAGACCGTTCGACTTCGATGGTGAAGTCGACGTGGCCGGGGGTGTCGATGATGTTCAGGCGCTTGCCGCTCCAGAACGCCGTGGTCGCGGCCGACGTAATGGTGATGCCGCGTTCCTGCTCCTGCGACATCCAGTCCATCGTCGCGGCGCCTTCATGCACCTCGCCGATTTTGTGGCTCTTGCCGGTGTAATAGAGGATCCGCTCAGTGGTCGTGGTCTTGCCGGCATCAATGTGAGCCATGATGCCGAAGTTGCGGTAGTCCTCGATGGCGTGGAGACGTGGCATAACAAATCGTTCCTGGGTAAATTCGGCCGCTGCTACCAGCGGTAATGCGAGAAGGCCCGGTTGGCTTCCGCCATCTTGTGGGTGTCTTCGCGCTTCTTGACGGCGTTACCGCGGTTGTTCGACGCGTCGAGCAATTCAGCCGAAAGACGCTCGGTCATGGTGCGCTCGTTGCGGGCACGCGCAGCCGTGATGATCCAGCGAATGCCGAGCGCCTGACGGCGGGTCGTACGAACTTCGACAGGCACCTGGTAGGTGGCGCCGCCGACGCGCCGCGAGCGCACTTCGATCGAGGGCATCACGTTATCGAGCGCCTGCTGAAACACGCTCAGCGGGTTGGCCTTGGTCTTGGTCTCGATGGTTTCGAGCGCGCCATAGACAATGCCTTCGGCGGCCGACTTTTTGCCATCGTACATGATGGCGTTCATGAACTTCGAAATGACCGCGCTCCCGAACTTCGGGTCGGTCATAATTTCGCGTTTTTCGGCGGCGTGACGACGAGACATTTACCTAACCCTTATTTCGGACGCTTGGCGCCGTACTTCGAACGGCGCTGCTTGCGGTTCTTGACGCCCTGCGTATCGAGAACGCCGCGCAGAATGTGATAGCGCACGCCCGGCAAATCCTTGACGCGGCCGCCGCGGATCATGACCACGGAGTGTTCCTGAAGGTTATGACCCTCACCCGGGATGTAACCAATCACTTCGAAGCCGTTGGTCAGACGCACCTTGGCGACTTTACGAAGCGCCGAGTTCGGCTTCTTCGGCGTCGTCGTGTAGACGCGCGTGCACACGCCGCGCTTCTGAGGCGAAGCCTGCAGCGCCGGCACCTTGTTGCGCACCTTGAGCCGCTCACGCGGATTAGCAATCAGCTGGTTGATCGTCGGCATCGTTCGCCTTCGTTACCTATTGGGCTGGTGTGCCCGGAATTCATTCGGCGGAAGAGCCTAAACGGCCCGTCCGGTTCAGTGCCACGCCGGGCGACAAGCCCGCGCGTGTTCTTCTTCCGTGCCTTGTCCGCACGCAAAACGAAATTGCGCCATCCGCATCAATCGCGGGGGCGCCCTTTCCGTTCCGACGACCATCCGCCGCTCGCGCGACAGAAAATCGTTTACTTCGTAACCTGACAGTGGCTGTCAGCGGCAGCGTCTGAGCTTCATTCGTCGAGGCGATTGCGCCAGCTGCCATTGAGAGAAAATGTAACGCTCTCAATGAGTTGCCGTGCGGCCGTTCCGATCAATTAAAGCTCACCGCCTGCCGGTAAGTGCCGCGTATGTACTGGCCGGACACCCCCAAGTCAAGGCGAAAACGCCCGAAATGGCGGGGTTCGGGAGGCCCGGGCGGCCCAAGCTTAAGAAAAGAGCCCTTTACCGTCGGCCGGCCATCCCTGAGCCTGCTTCTTAGCAGAGACCGGCGCGGCGCGGCGTCAAAAAACAGCAAAATTTCGGTCACAAACAGCCAATCCCCCGGATCGATTTCGGCCAATCCGGCCGATTCGGCCCCGACCTCCGGCCGAAACCGATTCTCGGCCGACGATGAGCCAAGCGCCCTCCCCTTGTCGGCCTTTGGCCGACTGCACCGACGTCGTCCGCCGGCCCTGGCGCCACGCCGGGGCTTTGCCGGCTTCAATGCAGCTTGACCACCACACCCTCATGGCCGGCGAGTTCGATACAACCCTCCACAATTTGGCCTTCCCGGTTGGCAAGCGCCGAGACCAGCACCATGCCACGTTCGTCATCGGGTAAAATCGCCGTCACGGTAGTGTCGCCGAGATTGAGTGCGACCAGAAAGCTTTCGTCGCCCTGCTCGCGCAGGAAGGTGAGCAGGCCCTTTTCGGCCTTGATGCGCTTGTAGCTGCCGGTCACCAAAGCCGGATGGGCCCGGCGGACCGCGATCAGCCGGCGATACAGATTGAGCAACGAGGTCGGGTCGGCGGTTTCAACCTCGACATTGCGCGTTTCAACATCCTCGCTTTGCGGCAGCCATGGGGTGGTCGTCGAAAATCCGGCGTGCGGCGTGCGATCCCATTGCATCGGCGTGCGGCAGCCGTCGCGGCCAAGCGCCGGCACCCGAAAGGCTACCGGATCATGCAGGCGGCCGGCCGGCACATCGACCTGCGGCATGCCGAGTTCGTCGCCGTAATAAAGCGTCGGGGTACCGCGCAAGGTCAGCAGCAGCATGGCCGCGACCCGGGCCTGCCACTTGCCGATCCGGGCGACGAGCCGCGGCCGGTCGTGATTGCCCAACACCCAGTTCGGCCAGGCGCCCTTCGGCAGCAGGCCTTCATAGCGGTCGATCAGCGCGACGATGTCGGCCGACTTCCAGGGCGTCTCGATCAGGCTGAAATTGAACGGCATATGGGCGCCGTCGTTCTCGCCGATGTAATAGGCCACCAGCCGCTCGAGCGGCAGATAGATCTCGCCGATCAACAACCGTTCGGGAAACTCGTCGACGACTTTGCGCAGGCCCCGGACCACGTCATAAACCTCGGGCTGGTCAGCCGAATACATTTGAATGAGCCGGCGATGCGGCGGCTCGTCGGCGTGGTAAGCGAGGTTTTCAGGATCGTCGCGGAACAGATCGTCCTTGATCAGATGCCACATCACGTCGACGCGAAAGCCGTCGACGCCGCGCCTGAGCCAGAACCGCATCACCTCATGCTTGGCCTCGCGCACCTCCGGATTGCGCCAGTTCAGATCAGGCTGAGAGGCCAGAAAGGCGTGGTGGTAGTACTGCCCGCTGTCGGGATCGAATTGCCAGACCGAGCCGCCGAACTCCGACAGCCAGTTGTTGGGCGGACCGCCGCCCGGCGCCGGATCGCGCCAGATATACCAGTCGCGTTTGGCGCTGGTGCGCGACGACCGGCTGTCGCGGAACCACGGATGTTCATCTGAGGTGTGATTGGGCACGAAATCGAGCAGCACTTTGAGCCCATGCGCATGGGCCTCGCGCAGCAGCTCGTCGAAATCGTCCAGCGTGCCGAAGAGCGGATCGATCGCGGTATGGTCGGAAATATCGTAGCCGAAATCCTTCATCGGCGAGACATAGATCGGCGACAGCCAGATCGCGTCGACGCCGAGCTCCGACAGGTACGACAAGCGCGACGTGATGCCGGCGAGATCGCCGACGCCGTCGCCATTGGAGTCCTGAAACGAGCGCGGATAGATCTGATACAGAACTGCCGATTGCCACCAATGCATAGGGAGATTGGAACCCCGCTCCTGTCATACCGGCCCGCGCCCCGACATGAGATTGGTTTAGCGCATTATCGCGCCTGCTCCGCGAACCGCAAGGCGACACCGCTCCGCGCCAAGGTGCGACCGAAAACAGCCGCCACTAAGAAGAAAAAGGGCCGCCCGAAGGCGGCCCTTTCGATTCGCTACTCCTGGCCGACCCGGCCAATGACTTACTCGGCCGCTGGCAGAGCCGGCGCAGTCAGTGCTTCCTGAGCCGCAGCCGCCTTGGCCGCGTCCTTTTCGCGCTCCTCGAGGATGAGGGCATCGCGTTTGACCGCGACTTCGCGCAGCCGGTTCATCATGGCGCCGGTGCCGGCCGGGATCAGACGGCCAACAATGACGTTTTCCTTGAGACCGTCGAGCGTGTCCGCCTTGCCGTTGACGGCGGCTTCGGTGAGCACGCGGGTGGTCTCCTGGAACGACGCCGCCGAAATGAACGACCGGGTCTGCAGCGAGGCCTTGGTGATGCCGAGCAGTACAGGATGGCCCGACGCCGGCTTCTTGCCCTCTTCGATGGCACGAGCGTTGATCTCGTCCATCTCACTGCGATCGATCTGCTCCGACGCGAGCAACTCGGTTTCGCCGGCGTCGGTGATCTCGACCTTCTGCAGCATCTGGCGAACGATCACCTCGATGTGCTTGTCGTTGATCATAACGCCCTGCAAGCGATAGACCTCCTGGATTTCGTTGACCAGGTAAGCCGCCAGTTCCTCGACGCCCTTGATGGCCAGAATATCGTGCGGGGCGGGATTGCCTTCGACGATATAATCGCCCTTCTCGAGCACGTCGCCATCCTGCAGATGGATGTGCTTGCCCTTCGGGATCAGGTACTCGTGAGCTTCTTCGCTCTTGTCGGCCGGCTCGATCGTGATCCGGCGCTTGTTCTTGTAGTCCTTGCCGAAGCGCACGACGCCGCCGATTTCGGCGATGATCGCCGCATCCTTCGGCTTGCGCGCTTCGAACAGTTCGGCCACCCGCGGCAGACCGCCGGTGATGTCGCGCGTCTTGGCGCTTTCGGTCGGGATACGCGCGATGACGTCGCCGGCCTTCACCTGGTTGCCCGGATCAACCGAGATGATCGCATCAACCGCGAGCAGATAACGGGCTTCGCCGCCACGCGCGACCTTCAGGATGCTGCCGTCCTTGCCCTTGACGATCATCGCCGGCCGCAGGTCGGCCTGGTTACGGGACGAACCCGTACGCCAGTCGATCACAACGCGCTTGGCGATGCCGGTCGACTCGTCGAGCTGTTCCGACATCGACAGACCGTCCACCATGTCCTCGAAGGCGACTTCGCCGTCGACTTCGGTGAGGATCGGACGCGTGTAGGGATCCCACTCGGCGATCCGCTGGCCGCGCTTGATCTGGTCGTTCTCATCGACGCGCATGCGCGCGCCATACGGAATGCGGTGATGGGCGCGCTCGGTCCCGTCGGGATCGACCACCGCCACCACCATGTTGCGCACCATCGCCACCATGTCGCCGTCGGAGTTCTTGGCGATGTTCTTGTTCTTGATGACGATCTTGCCGTCGAAGTTCGACTCGATGAACGACTGATCGGAGATCTGCGCCGCGCCGCCGATGTGGAACGTACGCATGGTGAGCTGGGTGCCCGGCTCGCCGATCGACTGGGCGGCGATGACGCCGACCGCCTCGCCCATGTTGACCGGAGTACCGCGCGCCAGATCGCGGCCGTAGCAGGCGCCGCAGACGCCGATCTTGGTCTCGCAGGTCAGCACGGAGCGGATCTTGAGCTCCTGCACGCTGGCTTTGACGACCTTATCGACTTCCGGTTCGGTCATCAAGGTGCCGGCCTTGAGCACGACTGTCGCCGGTCGCCGGGTCCTTGACGTCCTCGGCCGTGGTGCGGCCGAGGATACGGATCGCCAACGGCGCGACCACGGTGCCGGCGTCGATGATGGCGCGGACCTTGATGCCGTCAGTGGTGCCGCAATCCGGCTCGGTGATGATGCAGTCCTGCGCCACGTCGACCAGACGGCGGGTCAGATAACCCGAGTTCGCGGTCTTCAAGGCGGTGTCGGCCAGACCCTTACGGGCGCCGTGGGTCGAGTTGAAGTACTCGAGCACCGACAGACCTTCCTTGAAGTTCGAGATGATCGGCGTCTCGATGATCTCACCCGACGGCTTGGCCATCAGGCCGCGCATACCGGCAAGCTGACGCATCTGGGCGGGCGAACCACGCGCGCCGGAATGCGCCATCATGTAGATCGAGTTGATCTGGCGATCGCGCCCGTCCGTGTTCTTTTTGACGGCCGAGATTTCCTTCATCATCTCTTCGGCGATCTCGTCGGTCGACTTCGACCAGGCATCGACCACCTTGTTGTACTTCTCGCCCTGGGTGATGAGGCCGTCGTTGTATTGCTGCTCGAACTCCTTGGCGAGTTCGCGCGTGGTATCGACGATCTTCCACTTCGAGGCCGGCACCACCATGTCGTCCTTGCCGAACGAAATGCCGGCCTTGAAAGCGTGGTAGAAGCCGAGCGCCATGATGCGGTCGCAGAAAATGACCGTCTCTTTCTGGCCGCAGTGGCGGTAGACCTGATCGATCATCGCCGGAGATTTCGCGCTTCGTCATCAGCTTGTTGACGATGTCGAACGGCGCCTTGACGCTGAGCGGCAGCACGTTGCCGAGCATCACGCGGCCGGGCGTGGTGTCGTACCACTTGTTGTAGTCCTCGCCGTTCTCGTCGATGCCGGTCCAGCGATAGCGGATCTTGGTGTGCAGCGAGATGACCTTCTCATGCAGCGCATGCTCGATCGACGGCCATGTCGCCGAACGACTTGCCTTCGCCGGGCGAGCCTTCGCGAATGAGCGAGAGGTAATAGAGGCCGAGCACGATGTCCTGCGACGGCACGATGATCGGCTGGCCGTTCGCCGGATGCAGGATGTTGTTGGTCGACATCATCAGGACGCGCGCTTCCAGCTGCGCTTCCAGCGACAGCGGAACGTGCACGGCCATCTGGTCGCCGTCGAAGTCGGCGTTGAAGGCCGCGCAAACCAGCGGATGCAGCTGGATCGCCTTGCCTTCGATCAGCACCGGCTCGAACGCCTGAATGCCGAGACGATGCAAGCGTCGGCGCGCGGTTCAACAGCACCGGATGTTCGCGGATGACCTCGTCGAGGATATCCCAGACTTCCGGCTTTTCCTTCTCGACCAGCTTCTTGGCCTGCTTCACCGTGGTCGACAGACCCTTGGCGTCGAGCCGCGAATAGATGAACGGCTTGAACAGTTCGAGCGCCATCTTCTTCGGCAGGCCGCACTGATGCAGCTTGAGCTCCGGACCGACCACGATCACCGAACGGCCGGAATAGTCGACGCGCTTGCCGAGCAAGTTCTGGCGGAAGCGGCCCTGCTTGCCCTTGAGCATGTCGGCGAGCGACTTCAGCGGACGCTTGTTGGCGCCGGTGATGACGCGGCCGCGGCGGCCGTTGTCGAACAGCGCATCGACCGCTTCCTGCAGCATGCGCTTTTCGTTGCGGATGATGATGTCCGGCGCGCGCAGTTCGATCAGCCGCTTCAGACGGTTGTTGCGGTTGATGACGCGGCGATAGAGATCGTTGAGATCGGACGTGGCGAAGCGGCCGCCATCGAGCGGCACCAGCGGGCGCAGATCGGGCGGGATCACCGGCACGACGGTCAGGATCATCCATTCCGGCTTGTTGCCGGACAGGATGAAGGCCTCGATCAGCTTCAGCCGCTTGGCGTATTTCTTCTTCTTGATGTCGCTTTCGGTCTCGCCGAGCTCGACGCGCAGGTCGGCCTGCATCTTCTCGAGATCGAGACCCTTGAGCATCTCGCGGATCGCTTCGGCGCCGATGGTGGCGGTGAAGCTATCCGGGCCGTATTCTTCCTGCGCCTTGAGGTACTCGTCCTCGGACAGCAGCTGACGGTCCTTGAGCGGGGTCAGGCCCGGCTCCAAGACGACGTAATATTCGAAGTACAGGATGCGCTCGAGATCCTTGAGCGTCATGTCGAGCAGCATGCCGATGCGGCTCGGCAGCGACTTCAGGAACCAGATATGGGCAACCGGCGCGGCCAATTCGATATGGCCCATGCGCTCGCGCCGCACGCGCGAGAGCGTGACTTCGACCGAGCACTTTTCGCAGATGATGCCCTTGTACTTCATGCGCTTGTACTTGCCGCACAAGCACTCGTAATCCTTGATCGGCCCGAAGATGCGGGCGCAGAACAGGCCGTCGCGCTCGGGCTTGAAGGTACGGTAGTTGATCGTTTCCGGCTTTTTGATTTCGCCGTAGGACCACGACAAAATCTTCTCAGGGCTCGCGATCGAGATCCGGATCTGGTCGAAGACCTGAGCCGGCGCCGTCGGGCTGAAAAGATTCATGATCTCTTGATTCATTGCCATCTCCGCTGTGCCGGCATGTCACCGGCCGCATATTCAAAAACAAAGGCGTGAGAGGCCGGGCATCCCTGCCCGGCCTTGACGCTTGTTATTCGGCGGCTTCCGCCGTCGGCGAGGCGCCGTGTCCCGGCGCCTTGGAATTGTGCAGGTCGACGTTGAGGCCGAGCGAGCGCATTTCCTTGACCAAGACGTTGAAGCTTTCCGGAATACCCGCTTCGAACGTGTCGTCGCCGCGCACGATCGCCTCGTACACCTTGGTACGGCCGGCGACGTCATCCGACTTCACGGTCAGCATTTCCTGCAAGGTGTAAGCCGCGCCGTAGGCTTCGAGCGCCCAGACTTCCATTTCGCCGAAACGCTGGCCGCCGAACTGCGCCTTGCCGCCGAGCGGCTGCTGGGTGACCAGCGAGTACGGACCGATCGAACGGGCGTGGATCTTGTCGTCCACCAAGTGGTGCAGCTTGAGCATGTAGATGTAGCCCATCGTCACCTTGCGATCGAAGGGATCGCCGGTGCGGCCGTCATAGACCGTCGACTGGCCGGAGCCATCGCAGACCGGCGAGCTCGAGCATCTTCTCGATGTCTTTTTCCTTGGCGCCGTCGAACACCGGCGTCGCAATCGGAACGCCGTGCCGCAGGTTGCCGCCGAGTTCGATCAGGCCGTCTTCGTCGAGCGACTTGATGGTCTCGTCGTCGCCGTAGACCTTCTTGAGCATCTCCTTGAGCGGCTTGGAATCGTGCTTGCCGTTAGCGGAGTTGTAGAGGTCGACCGCCTGCCCGATCTTGAGCCCCAGGCCGGCGCAAGCCCAGCCGAGATGGGTTTCGAGAATCTGACCGACGTTCATGCGCGACGGCACGCCCAACGGATTGAGCACGATGTCGGCATGGGTGCCGTCTTCGAGGAACGGCATGTCCTCGATCGGAACAATGCGCGAGACCACGCCCTTGTTGCCGTGACGGCCGGCCATCTTGTCGCCGGGCTGGATCTTGCGCTTCACCGCGACGAAGACCTTGACCATCTTCATCACGCCGGGCGGCAATTCGTCGCCACGCTGGAGCTTCTCGACCTTGTCGAGGAAGCGCTGTTCCAGAAGCTTCTTGCTCTCGTCGTACTGCTTACGGATGGCTTCGATCTCGGCCATCAGCTTGTCGTTCGGCGAGGCAAACAGCCACCACTGCGAGCGCGGATATTCATCCAGCATCGCGCGGGTGATCTTGGTGTCCTTCTTGAAGCCCTTCGGACCGGCAACGCCGGTGACGGCCTTCAAGCAAGCTCGGCCAGACGGCCGTAGACGTTGCGGTCGAGGATCGCCTGTTCGTCGTCGCGATCCTTGGCGAGGCGTTCGATTTCCTCGCGTTCGATGGCGAGCGCGCGCTCGTCCTTCTCGACGCCGTGACGGTTGAACACCCGCACTTCGACGACGGTGCCCTGCACGCCCGGCGGCACCCGCAACGAGGTGTCGCGCACGTCCGAGGCCTTTTCGCCGAAGATGGCGCGCAGAAGCTTTTCTTCCGGCGTCATCGGGCTTTCGCCCTTCGGCGTGATCTTGCCGCAGAGAATGTCACCGGCGTGCACTTCGGCGCCGATATAGACGATGCCCGCTTCGTCGAGATTCTTCAGCGCCTCTTCCGAGACGTTCGGGAATGTCGCGGGTGATTTCCTCGGGACCAAGCTTGGTGTCGCGCGCCATCACTTCGAATTCTTCGATGTGGATGGAGGTGAACACGTCTTCCTTCACGATCCGCTCGGACAGCAGGATCGAGTCCTCGAAGTTGTAGCCATTCCACGGCATGAACGCGACCAGCACGTTGCGGCCGAGCGCCAACTCGCCGAGATCGGTCGAGGGACCGTCGGCGATGATGTCGCCCTTGTCGACGTGATCGCCCACCTTCACCAGCGGACGCTGGTTGATGCAGGTGTTCTGGTTCGAACGCTGATACTTCATCAGACCGGTAGATATCGACGCCCGGCTTGGTCGGGTCGGTCTCACCGGTGGCGCGCACGACGATACGCGTGGCGTCGACCTGGTCGATGACGCCGGTGCGGCGCGCGGAAATCGAAGCGCCCGAGTCGCGGGCGACCACGCCTTCCATGCCGGTGCCGACGAACGGCGCTTCGGCGCGAACCAGCGGCACCGCCTGGCGCTGCATGTTCGAGCCCATCAGCGCGCGGTTGGCGTCGTCGTTCTCAAGGAACGGGATCAAGGCCGCGGCGACCGAAACCAGCTGTTTCGGCGACACGTCCATGAAGTCGACCTTTTCGCGCGGCACCAGATGCACGTCGCCGGCCTGGCGGCAGATGATCAGGTCTTCGATGAACTTGCCCTTGGCGTCCATCTGCGCGTTGGCCTGCGCCACCGCGTGACGGCTTTCTTCCATCGCCGAGAGATAGATCACCTCGTCGGTGACGCGGCCGTCCTTGACCTTGCGATACGGCGTTTCAACGAAGCCGTATTTGTTGACGCGCGCATAGGTCGCGAGCGAGTTGATCAGACCGATGTTCGGGCCTTCCGGCGTCTCAATCGGGCAGATACGGCCGTAATGGGTCGGATGCACGTCGCGCACTTCGAAGCCGGCGCGCTCGCGGGTCAGACCGCCCGGGCCAAGCGCCGACAGGCGGCGCTTGTGGGTGATTTCCGACAGCGGGTTGGTCTGGTCCATGAACTGCGACAGCTGCGACGAGCCGAAGAACTCGCGCACCGCGGCGGCGGCCGGTTTCGCGTTGATCAGGTCCTGCGGCATGACGGTGTCGATATCGACCGACGACATGCGCTCCTTGATCGCGCGCTCCATGCGCAACAGACCGATGCGGTACTGGTTCTCCATCAACTCGCCGACCGAACGCACGCGGCGATTGCCGAGATTGTCGATGTCGTCGATTTCGCCCTTGCCGTCGCGCAGATCGACCAGGGTCTTGATGACGGCCAGGATGTCATCCTTGCGCAACACGCGCATGGTATCCGGCGCGTCGAGTTCGAGACGCATGTTCATCTTGACGCGGCCGACGGCCGAAAGGTCGTAACGCTCCGAGTCGAAGAACAGCGACCGGAACATCGCCTCGGCGGTGTCGACGGTCGGCGGCTCGCCCGGACGCATGACGCGATAGATGTCGAACAGCGCGTCTTCACGCGTCATGTTCTTGTCGACGGTCAGCGTGTTGCGGATATAGGCGCCGACATTGACGTGGTCGATGTCGAGCAGCGGCAGTTCCTTGTAACCGGCCTCGATCAGAACCTGCAGGTTCTTCTCGTCGATCTCGGAGCCGGCTTCGAGATAGATTTCGCCGGTCTTCGGGATTGACGAGATCTTCCGCGATGTAATGGCCGATCAGTTCCTCGTCGGCCATGCGAAGGGACTTGAGGCCCTTCTCCTGCCAACTGGCGGGCCTGACGCACCGACAGCTTCTTGCCGGCTTCGACCACGACCTTGCCGGTGTCGGCGTCGATCAGATCGTTGACCGCCTTGTAGCCCTTCAGGCGGTTGGCATCGAACGGCACGCGCCAGCCATCCTTGGCGCGCTTGTAGATGACGTGCTTGTAGAAGGTGCGCAGGATTTCCTCGCCGTCGAGGCCGAGCGCATACAGCAGCGACGTCACCGGAATCTTGCGGCGGCGGTCGATACGCGCATAGACGATGTCCTTGGCGTCGAATTCGATGTCGAGCCAGGAACCGCGATAGGGAATGATACGGGCGGCGAACAGCAGCTTGCCGGACGAATGCGACTTGCCCTTGTCGTGATCGAAGAACACGCCGGGCGAACGGTGCATCTGCGAGACGATGACGCGCTCGGTGCCGTTGACGATGAAGGTGCCGTTATTGGTCATGAGCGGAATGTCGCCCATGTAGACATCCTGCTCCTTGATGTCCTTGACCGAACGCGCGCCGGTCTCTTCGTCGATATCGAACACGATCAGGCGCAGCGTTACCTTGAGCGGCGCAGCGAACGTCATGCCGCGCTGGCGGCACTCGTCGACGTCGTATTTCGGCGGCTCGAATTCGTATTTGACGAACTCCAGCATCGACGAATTGGAAAAATCGGAGATCGGGAACACCGAGCGGAACACCGCCTGCAGCCCCTCGTCGGGACGGCCGCCTTCCGGCTCCTTGACCATCAGGAACTGGTCATAGGATGCCTTCTGAACCTCGATGAGGTTCGGCATCTCCGCGACTTCCTTGATGGATCCGAAATACTTCCTTACGCGCTTGCGACCGGTAAACGTCTGCGCCATCGTTTTTTCTCTCGATTTAATTTTTCGAGGTGAGCGCTCAGCGCCTCTCCGAACAGCCACAATCCATCGTGGCTATCAGGACAAGCGTCGGGGCTACCCGTTTCTATGTGATTCGGACCGCGCCCGAACCGCCGCACACTTCACAACTCATCGTGACCGGGCTTTTAAGCGCGCCGTTATCACGACTTCGCGTCGATGACCGAAAACCGGCCGCCGTGCTCTTCTTTCAGCCGACACCCCCGAGGCCCTGAAGCCCCGGGGATATCGGTAACAATTTCGAGATCCCCGGGTCTCGCAAAAGCTCGCCCGGGGATTTCGTTTAAGTCGGCAAAGCCTACTTAAGCTCAACCTTGGCGCCGGCCTTCTCGAGCTGGGCCTTGATCTTCTCGGCCTCTTCCTTGGTAACGCCTTCCTTGACCGGCTTCGGCGCGCCTTCGACCAGGTCCTTGGCTTCCTTGAGGCCCAGGCCGGTGATCGCACGCACTTCCTTGATCACTTCGATCTTCTTGTCGCCGGCGGCGGCCAGAACGACGGTGAACTCGGTCTTCTCTTCAGCGGCGGCAGCGCCGGCGCCGGCGGGCCCAGCGGCAACCGCAACGGCGGCAGCAGCGGAAACGCCCCACTTCTCTTCCAGCATCTTCGCGAGATCCGCCGCTTCCAGGACGGTCAGGGTCGACAATTCGTCGACGATCTTCTGCAGGTCAGCCATTTGTCAGTTCCTATCTAGGTTCGAACCAGTCGGGTTTGTTTGTTTCAGTGAGCCGTCAGGCCGCTTCGCTCTTGGAGGCATAAGCCTGGACAACGCGCGCGAGCTTGCCCGCGGGAGCGTTGGTGAGCTGCGCGATCTTGGTCGCCGGCGCCACGAGGAGGCCGACGATCTTGGCACGCAGTTCATCCAGAGACGGCAGCGAGGCGAGCGCCTTGACGCCGTTCTGATCCAGAGCCGTTTTGCCCATCGATCCGCCGAGAATGACGAACTGTTCGTTCGCCTTGGCAAAATCGACGGCCACCTTCGGTGCCGCCACCGGGTCGCCTGAATAGGCGAGCACGGTCGGCCCCTTCAGCAGGGGCGCGATGGAGGCAGCGTCGGTGTCCTTGAGAGCGATTTGGGCGAGACGGTTTTTTGCCACCTTCACGTGACCGCCGGCCTGCCGCATCTGCGAACGCAGTTGCTGCATTTGGGCGACGGTGAGGCCAGCATAATGAGCCACCACCACGACGGCCGAGGTCTTGAAGACCCCGTTCAGTTCGGTGATGGACTCTGCTTTTGCCGCTCGATCCACTGCAAGCTCTTTCCGGTTTGGCGGCCGTCCGCGTGACGCGGGAGCCGCCGGGTTTGCACCCAGCCGTCCCGCAAAGGTTCACGCGAAGCGAACATCTGGCAGGACAACCACGAAAATCCTGCCCCCGATCGAGACATGACCACGGTCATGAACGGGTATCCGAGGTTCGAACCGACTTGGCCCAGCCGCGAGGCTCGCGCAAATTCGGGTCTCATCCCCGTCTATGCTGGCCCCCTTCAAAAGAGGGATTAAGCTTTGGCCCGAAGGCCTCAGCACCGGCAGTCTTGGACAGGTCGACCGATCTCGGACCTCCCTTTCGGGGCTATCCTGGAACCGGTCTCGCACGCTCTAAAACAACGAAATTGGCCTCTTTTCCCTTCCAGATGTCCCGCGGGATGTCCAAAAAGGCTGAGTTCCTATCACCATTGGTTTGTAGAGACGCGCAAAGGCGTGCCGACAAAGGGGGCCGGCACGCCCGATGGATTTCATCTAGACCTTCTTAAATGGTTTGCCAAGGGGCTATTCCGAGAATAGCCACAGCTGCCTACGGTATCAAATTACCGTTCGGCGTCATAAAATGCCGGCCTTCCCTCAACCCGCCACAGCAAAAAGGCCCGGTTCTTACGAACCGGGCCTCTTAAATCTTGGTTTGAGACGTCGATCAGACCTTCGGCGCCGACAGCGTCGCGGTGTCCACCTTCACGCCCGGGCCCATCGTCGACGAGACGGCGACCCGGTTGATGTAGTGACCCTTGGCGCCCGCCGGCTTGGCCTTGTTGACGGCGTCAACGAAGGCCATGACGTTCTCGACCAGCTGCTGTTCGCCGAACGAGGCCTTGCCGACGCCGGCCTGGACGATGCCGGCCTTCTCGACACGGAACTCGACCGAACCGCCCTTGGCGCCCTTGACCGCGCCGGCGATATCCATCGTCACCGTGCCGACCTTCGGGTTCGGCATCATGCCGCGCGGACCGAGCACCTTACCGAGGCGGCCGACCAGCGGCATCATGTCCGGCGTGGCGATGCAGCGATCGAAATCGATCTTGCCGCCATTGACGATTTCAACCAGGTCTTCCGCGCCGACGACATCGGCGCCGGCGGCTTTCGCCTCCTCCGCCTTTGCACCGCGCGCGAACACGCCGACGCGCACGGAGCGGCCGGTGCCGTTCGGCAAGGTGACCACGCCGCGCACCATCTGGTCCGCGTGCTTGGGATCGACGCCGAGGTTCATGGCGATTTCGATGGTCTCGTCGAACTTCGCCTTGGCGCGTTCCTTCACCAGCTTGATGGCTTCCGCGATCGTGTAGGCCTTGGCCGGATCGATGCCTTCGCGAACAGCCTTAGTGCGTTTTCCAATTGTCATGGCTGTTACTCCGTCACCGTCAGGCCCATCGAGCGGGCCGAGCCTTCGATCATCTTCGCGGCCGCTTCGATGGTATCGCAGTTAAGATCCTTCATCTTTTCCTTGGCGATATCCTTGACCTGCGCCTCGGTCACCGAGCCGGCGATATCGCGGCCCGGGGTCTTGGAGCCGCTCTGCAGGCTTGGCGGCCTTCTTCAGGAAGAAGGACACCGGCGGCGTCTTGAGCTCGAAGGTGAACGAACGGTCCTGATAGGTCGTGATGACCACCGGGATCGGCGTGTTCTTTTCCATCTTCTGGGTCTGCGCGTTGAACGCCTTGCAGAACTCCATGATGTTGAGACCGCGCTGACCGAGCGCCGGCCCGATCGGGGGCGACGGGTTGGCAGCGCCGGCCGGCACTTGCAGTTTGAGGATATCCAGTAATTTTTTTAGCCATCTTTCACTCCTGCATAGGACCGGCGACTGCCGGCCCGTTCGTTACAGCCGTGGTTCGGATATTGACGGTTGGCTAAACCGCCTCACCTCCCACGACTTTGTCCGCGAGAACCGGGTGTCCTCGCAGATTACCCAATCAGATCTTTTCGACCTGACCGAATTCCAGTTCCACCGGCGTGGCGCGGCCGAAGATCGAGACCGCGACCTTGACGCGCGAACGCGCTTCGTCGACTTCCTCGACGACGCCGTTGAACGAGGCAAACGGCCCGTCCGACACGCGCACCTGCTCGCCGACTTCGAACGACACCGAGGGCTTGGGCCGTTCGATGCCTTCCTGCACCTGGTGCAGGATGCGATTGGCTTCGGCTTCCGTGATCGGCATCGGCTTGTTGTCCGAGCCGAGGAAGCCGGTGACCTTCGGCGTGTTCTTGATGAGATGGTAGACCTCGTCGGTCAGGTCCATCTTCACCAGCACGTAGCCGGGAAAAAACTTGCGCTCGGCATTGACCTTGCGGCCGCGGCGCATCTCGGTGACCGTTTCGACCGGCACCAGGATTTCGTCGAAGTGATCGTCGAGGCTGCGCTGCTTGGCCTGCTCGCGAATCGACTTCTGCGACCTTCTTCTCGAAGTTCGAATAGGCATGGACGATGTACCAGCGCTTGGGCCGGGTCGTCGCGGATGGTGGCAGTGTCGCTCATCGCTCATTGGCTATATTGGCTTTCAGCTTCCGATGCCGAGCACGAAAGTCACGGCGATCCGGATGAATTGATCCGCGAGCATGAAGAACACCGAGGCGATCGCCACCATGACGAACACCATAGCGGTCGTGATCATGGTTTCCTTGCGCGAAGGCCAGGTGACCTTGCGGGTCTCCTCACGCACTTCCTGCAAAAATTTGAACGGGGAAGTTGCCATTCAATTATGTCCTAACTCCAAATGCCGGTTCAACCTGTCGTATCTAGTCACAACCGGCTCAATTCACAGTCCGCAACTCACATCCAGTCAACTTTTGCTTGCCGTCCGTCTGGCCCCGCCGGTAGCCGATCCCACGGACCGGCGCTTGGCAGGAGTGGCAGGACTCGAACCTGCAACCCCCGGTTTTGGAGACCGGTGCTCTACCAATTGAGCTACACTCCTCCGGAAGCGGATGCGGCGGACCATAAGGGTCCGCCGCGCCGATGTCATGCATTATAGAGCGCGGCTTGGCAAGGGCGTCTGTGCTCGGAACATGGCAGTTTTGGGCCGATTCTGGCTTTCCCAGGCAGGCGCCGGGCCAAAATCGCTCTGCCAGCCCGCCCCGGCTCGAGCCCGGACGGGCGAACCTTCGCCAACAAGCCGATTAGGACGGCGTTGGCCGCTTACGGCCTGCCCCTTAGCCCCGTTGGCCCAGAAGGATAAAAATCGAGGAACGGTCAGCCGTCGGTTCCGGTACGCCGGGGGGCATCACGGGCCGCCAAAACCGGCCGCCTGGCCGTTGATTTGACCGATTCGGCTTGCCCTTGCTCAGATTTCGGCGGTTTCGCCGTCATCATCGGCGGTGTCATTGTGTAGGTCGGAAATGCGCTGATCCATCTGCGCCGCCTGGAGTTCCAGAGTCTTGGCGGTGGCGGCATTTTCCTCGACCAGGGCCGAGTTCTGCTGCGTGACCTCGTCCATCTGGGTCAGCGCCCGATTGATCTGATCGATGCCGGTCGACTGCTCGCTGCTCGCGCTGGCGATGGAGGCTACGACATCGGTCACCTTCTGGATCGAACTCGACGACTTCCTTGAGCGTTGTGCCGGCCGAATTGACCAGATCGACGCCTTCCTTGACCTGGACGGCGCTGTTGGTGATCAGCCCTCGGATATCCTTGGCTGCCTGTGAGGACCGCTGCGCCAGACTGCGCACCTCCGAGGCCACGACCGCGAAACCACGACCGGCATCGCCGGCGCGTGCCGCTTCAACGGCCGCGTTGAGCGCCAGCAGGTTGGTCTGGCGGGCGACCTCGTCAATCACGGAGATGATGTCCGACATTTTTCCCGACGACGCTTCGATACGTGCCATCGCCTCGATCGTCTTGGCCACCACCGCCCCGCCGCGATCGGCGACCGCGCGGGTATCGATCGCCAGAACATTGGCATGCTTGGCGTTCTCGGCGTTTTTCATCACCGTGGCGGCCATTTCTTCCATCGATGCCGACGTCTGTTCCAGGCTCGCCGCCTGCTCTTCGGTCCGCTGCGACAGATCGGTCGTGCTGGTCGAGATCTCAGTGGCGCTATTGGCCACCTCGGTCGCTGCCGACTTGATGTCCATGATCGTCGCGGCGATCTGGCCGGCCAAACGGCCCATGCTTTCATCGATCGCCGTCAACGGCCGCACCAGTTTGCGCTGAACATAGAAGATACCGATGCCGGCCGCCGCCAGCACGCTGATCAGCGCGACGGCAAGCAACACCTTGCGATAATTCTCCAGACTCGAAAGCAGTTGCACTTCGCCCTGCTTCATGCCGACTTCGGCGGTTTTCACAAGTGCGGCCACAGCCTTGTCGAGATCGCTTTGGATGACCGCATTGTCTTTCACCGACTGGTTGGCGGCCTGATCGGCGGCCAATTCCTGCCCCCGCAGCGCAAAGACGCCGTCCGCGCTGGAGCCGAAGGCGATGAGATCGGCAATTCCTTTTTTGATCGTCTTGTCGCTCAACGAAGCGGAAACCTTTCGCAACAAGCTGGCCGAGGATTTAAAGCGATCCTGAATCGGAACCAACTGGGCCGCTTCCTTGGCAGACGCCCCTTCGCTGATCAACGTGGTCAGCAAATGAGTTTGGGCCGCGGTTTCAAGAGCGTTGCGCAACTCGGTGATCTGCTTGTTGACGAGGGTCTTGAGCAGGCCGTTCGATTTCTTGGTGGCGTCTTCGCCATTCATCATCAAGGTGAAATTGAGATCGTCGACCAGTTTGACAAGAATCCCGGTCAGCGCCTCATGCGCGCGGAAAACCTTTTTCAGCCGATCGGCACCGTCGTCGTTCGCAACAACCGGATTGGCGGCCGAGTTGGCCGGGGGATTGGGTGCAGCAACGGCGGGAGCGTTGGCGGCAATCGTAGTGGTGGCAGCAGTGGCGGCACCCGTGCCCGCATTGGCACTCACGGCTACACTGGCGCTCGCATTGGCGCCGGCACTCGGAGCGGCGCCGGCGACCACGTTGACGGCTATCGCAGGTTTGGCGATCTCACGCGGCTTGAAGTCCGCCGTCTTCAGAAAGCCGGCGATCTGCTGACGCAATTTTGCGAAGTCGGGATCGTTCGGCAATTTCGCCAACAACCTCTGCATCCGCTGCGCCGAATTTTTATAACGCTGCTCGATCTGCGACAGCATCGACGGCGGCAACGTGGTCGCGCCTGCGGCCAGCATGCCGGTCACCATGTTGGTTTCGGCGCCAAGATCGAGAATGACCTGCAGCCGTTGCATGCCGCCATTGACGAAGGAGAGAATGGCCTTTTTGCCGACCTTGCCGACATCCTCAGCGGCAGAGACGACATCGAAATATGAATCGTCGACGATCGGCGTCAGCTTATCCGAAACCTGGCTATGCACCTTATGTACGGCCGCCTGCTTATCCTCTAATTTGGCGCGCAAGCTGGTGCGGTCCAGGATCGCTTTTTCCAAGCCTTTGAGATTTTGGTCCAAACGCTGCGCGGCGTGCTCAACTTCGGCAAACGATTGATTTGAACCTTCGCTCGAGCGCAACCGCTGCATGATCGCATTGGCGTCGCCGCGCCGCGCCTTGAGCAACTCAGCGATCGCGCGTTGATCTTGGCTCGTGTGAGCGCTGACAAAGCGTGCCGCGGCCGCCGAAATTTCACCCGACATCGCCGACAACCTGAGCGCATCAGTCATCATCGGCACGTCACGGCCGGCGACACGCTTGAATTCACGTTCGGTCGCCGAGAACGAGAAAATGCCGACGACGACGGCAACGACGGTCATCAATGCAACCGCACCGAAGGCTATCTGCAACTTGAGCCTCACGCCCACGCTGATGGATTTCATCAGATCACTGACCCGACGCAGGGACAGAGACTTTTCGGCCGATGTGGAAGGATGCTCAACCATTTGGGGCCTCATGTTGCAGAGTACTCAATCGCGTCACGAAGCGGCGCTGCTCAGGCAGCGCCGCTTCGTTGCACGGAACACAGACTAGTTCGATGAAACGCGAACCAACTTCGCGACCGGCTGGAACTTGCCGTCGGCACCGATCATGGTCATGAAGACGTTATCGAGACCCTGATTGTCGTTCGGGCCGAAGGTCATCGTGAGACCGCCGAAGTCGAACTTGCCGGTATCCTTGATCGCCTTCAGGAAGCTGGCGCGATCGAGTTTAGCACCGGCCTTGTCGAGTGCGGCGACAGCGAGACGGCCGACCAGATAACCTTCGAGCGAAACGAAGTCGGGCTCGGCCTTGGCATCGGCAGCCTTCAACGCCTTCTGATAGTCGGCAACGACCTTGATCGAGGTATCGCCCGGGAACGGCACGACCTGGGAGACGACCACGCCCTTACCATCCTCGCCGAGTTCCTTGGCGAGCGCGGCAGAACCGACGAAGGAGATGTTCACAAACACCGGGTTGAAGCCGATCTTGTGCGACAGCTTGATGAACGCCGCCGACGGCTTGTAGGCGCCGACCATGACGACCGCTTCGGGCTCTTCGCGTTTGATGTTCAACAGCGCCGTTTTCACCGCGACGGTATTGCGCTCATAAGTGCCTTCGGCCACGATCTTGAGGTTGCGCTTGTCCATCGCCTTCTTGAACCCGGACAGGCCGGCGCGTCCGAACGCATCGTCCTGATAGAAGATCGCGATCTTCTTGATGTTCAGATCTTCGGTGAGGTGGCGGACCCAGGCTTCGGTTTCCGCGTCATAAGTCGCGCGAACGTTGATAACGTTTTCCAGCTTCGGATTGCGCAAGAAGCCCGCGCCGGTAAAGGCGCCGACGAACGGCACATTGGCCGCGGTCGCAATCGGCTGCGTCGCCGCCGACGTCGGCGTACCGACCGAGCCGATCAGTGCGAAGACCTTGTCTTCTTCGATCAACTTCTTGGTCGCGGCAATCGACTTCACCGGCTCGTAGCCGTCATCGATGCTGATGAGCTTCAATTTACGGCCGTGAACGCCGCCCTTCTTATTGGCCTCGTCGAAGGCCGCGTTCAATCCGGCTTTCATTCCGGTGCCGAGCGCCGCGGCCGGTCCAGCAAGGGCGGCGGCCTGCCCGAATACGACTTGGTCGGCGGTCACACCGTCTTCAGCCAAAGCGGGAGAACCAAGCATCAAAATGCACGATGCAAATGACGCGACGGCAAAAGCGGTAAATTTTGAAGACGAAGACATTGGGAGTAATCCTCCGATGGATGCCGGAATTTGCACCGAAAAAGACTTATTCAACATGTGAAAAGGGTGGCTTAAATAAACCGACAATCTAGTTTATCGACGTGTGATTGAACCGCTGCTGAACCCCAGCGAGTGCACTGCGGCAAGCCAAAATCACCGCGATCCGGCGCCAATTGCCGGTGCCGGGCCCGCAAGCGAGCCGTCATTCGCAATCCCATATTAAGAATTGGAGCGGCTGGCGCGGAAGGCTGGAGCGGGTGAAGGGAATCGAACCCTCGTATTCAGCTTGGAAAATTGTCCGTAAACGCAATGAGTTCAATCGGCTTTGTGTCAAATCCCGGTGCCAAAACCGCCCTGAACGCGAAATCTTTGCCACCGATAACGAGTGTATCAGGTCGGTTATTGATCAACTTGGTGCAAGCCCTGACGCGGTGGGTCAACGACCGACGTACGGGGCCACCGAACATCTCGTGCGGCATGGCGATCAGTGTCGCATGACCGTCATACAAGCTTGGTATCGGCAGACCGAAGGAACAACCGGCGGCTTGGCGGAACAAGATTGTGAAGAGTGTCGTCGTCCGGTCAGTGACCAAACTGTGGGGCGAAACCTCTGCATTGGCCGATGTCTCCTTCGAGGTGACCAAGGGCCAACTCGTCGTGCTGCTTGGCCCGTCCGGCTGTGGTAAATCGACGATGCTGCGCATCATCGCCGGCCTTGACCAGCCGACGACCGGTTCGATCGCGATTGACGACCAGGATGTCGGCGGGCTGGCCGGCTCGGCGCGCGGCGTCGCCATGGTTTTCCAATCCTACGCGCTGTTCCCGCACCTCTCGGTCGCCGACAACATCACCTTCGGCCTGTCGGTGCGCGGCATGCCCAAAGGCGAGCGGACGCAACGCCTCGCCCGGGTCGCCGCGTTGCTCGGCCTGGAGGCGCTCCTGCACCGCAAGCCCGGTCAACTGTCCGGCGGACAACAGCAACGCGTGGCGCTCGGCCGCGCTTTGATTGCTGAAGCGCCCGTCTGCCTGCTCGACGAGCCGCTATCCAATCTCGATGCACAATTGCGTCAGGATCTGCGCCGTGAGATCCGCGCGCTGCAACAGCGGCTCGGCATCACCATGATCTATGTGACGCATGACCAGACCGAGGCCATGAGCATGGCCGATCGCGTCATCCTTATGCGCGGCGGCCGCATCGAGCAGAACGGCACGCCCGCCGACCTTTACGAGCGGCCGGCGACCCTGTTCACCGCCCGCTTTATTGGTGGCGCGCCGATGAGCTTCCTCGACCTCGACGACGGTCCGCACGGCGCCGTTCTCACCGGCATGGCGGGACCCGCATTGTTTGCCGCGCCGGGGCGCGGTCGCGTGCTCGGGCTGCGGCCGGAAGACGTGGCGGTGGATACGTCGAACGGGCGCGGGCGATTTCATGCCGTTGTCACGGCCGTCGAATATCTCGGCGCTGAGGCACTCATCACTTGTTTGATCGGTGAGCGGCCGATCCTGGCGCGCACGCGAGGCGACGTCGCTCCGCCCGTCGGCGCTACCGTCAGCCTCGCCTGGGATGCCGCAGCGGCGCATGTCTTCGACGCCGCGAGCGGCGAACGCCTTGCCATCGATACCGGCATCGGAACGCCGGTGTCACAGCTTCACACGACGACACATCAACGGAGTATTTGAACATGAACAGATTTGCTCGATTGGCAAGCGCTGCGACGCTAGCCGCTACGGTTCTGAGTATCTCGGTCGCGTCCGCGACCGAGATCACCTTCTATTACCCGGTCGCCGTCGGCGGTCCGATCACCAAAATCGTCAATGACTATGCGGCCGAATTCACAAAAGCGCATCCGGATATTACCGTGAAACCGGTCTATACCGGCAGCTATCAGGACTCGGTGGTCAAAGCGATGACCGCGGCCAAAGCCGGCAATGCCCCCGACTTGGCGGTGCTGCTGTCGACCGACATGTTCACGCTGATCGACAACGAATTGATCGAACCTTACGACGCGATCGCCACATCGGAAGGCGACAAGACCTGGATCAAGTCGTTTTATCCGGCCTTCATGGAAAACAGTCAGTCCGGCGGACACACCTGGGGCATTCCGTTCCAGCGCTCGACCGTCGTTCAATACTGGAACAAGGATCTTTTCAAGGCCGCCGGCCTCGATCCCGACAAGGCGCCGAAGACCTGGGACGAGATGGTCTCGTTCGGCAAGAAGCTAACCAAGAAAGATGCGTCCGGCCATGTCAGCCAGTGGGGCATCGAGATCCCGTCGTCGGGCTTCCCCTATTGGCTGTTCCAGGCGCTCACCACGCAGAATGGCGCCATCCTTGCCAATTCGGATGGCACCAAGGTCGCCTATAACGATCCGAAAGTCATCGAAGCCGCACAGTTCTTCGCCGACCTCGGCCGCAAATACGAAGTGATGCCGACCGGCATCATCAATTGGGGCACAACCCCGAAGGACTTCTTCGAGGGCAAGACCGCGATCATGTGGACGACCACCGGCAACCTGACCAATGTCCGCAAGAACGCCAAGTTCGCATTCGGCGTTGCGGCGCTGCCGGCGAAACAGCACGGCGGTTCGCCGACCGGCGGCGGCAACATCTACATCTTCAAGAACAAGGATAAGGCGAAAGAGATGGCGGCGCTCGAATTCGCCCGCTTCCTGAGCACGGCGGAGAAAGCGGCCAACTGGGGCATCGCAACCGGCTATATCGCGACGCGGCCCGATGCTTGGCAAACCCCGGCGATGAAAAAATACGCGGCGGACTTCCCGCCGGCGGTCGTTGCCCGCGACCAGCTCAAGGACGCGGTCGCCGAGTTGTCGACCCATGACAACCAGCGCGTCACCAAGGTGCTCAACGACGCCCTGCAAGCGATCCTGACCGGCGCCAAGCCGGCCAAGCCCGCGCTCGACCAAGCGCAGGCGGAAGCCACGCGCATTCTCGCTCGGTATCAGCACTGACCGGCGTGCCGGCGGGCGCGGATTTCGCTCCCGCCGGCGCTTCTCCGAGGCGATAATGACAATGCGCAAGGCGCGCTTGAACATACACGTGCAGGGCTGGCTGCTGGCGCTGCCGGCGGTGATCCTGCTCGCCACGTTCACGCATGTGCCGGCGGTATCGACGATTATCGACAGCCTCTACGCCACACCGCATGGACATCGACCGGCGCCGTTTATCGGCCTTGAACAATATCGCACCATGCTGGCCGACCCGATTTTCTGGCGGGCGGTCAACAACAATATTCTTTATGCCTTGATCACCGTGCCGGTCTCGATCGGCCTTGCATTGGCGATGGCGCTTTGGGTCAATGGTCGCATCCGGGGCCGCGCCGCGCTGCGGCTCGCCTTCTTCACACCGACCATCCTGCCCATGGTGGCGGCCGCCAATATCTGGCTGTTTTTCTATACGCCGGGCTACGGGCTGCTCGACCAGATCGGTCGCGGCTTCGGCTTCGACAGCATCAATTGGCTCGGCAATCCGGCGACCGCGCTGGCGGCCTTGATGATGGTGACGATCTGGAAGGAAGCCGGCTTCTTCATGATCTTCTTTTTGGCGGCGTTGCAGCAGGTCCCGCCGGATCTTTACGAGGCGGCGCGCATGGAGAATGCCGGCCGCTGGCAGGTCTTCCGCCGCATTACTTGGCCGCTGGTGATGCCCACCACACTTTTCGTCGCCATCAATGCCCTGATCAATGCCTTCCGCGTGGTCGACCAAGTGATCGCCATGACCGGCGGCGGTCCGGACAATGCGACGACATTGCTGCTCTTCTATATCTATCAAGTCGCTTTCAGTTTCTGGGATTCCGGTTACGCCGCCGCCCTGTCAGCCGTTCTGCTGCTGGTGCTCGGCGCAATCGCGGTCGCGCAGTTCTTTCTGCTCGACCGCAAAATTCATTATCGTTGAGGAATGCAGCGTGCCCGGCCGGTCTTCTCATCTCATCACCACCGCCCTCGCCTGGCTTATCGGTCTGATATGGGTGCTACCGCTACTCTATGCGCTGTGGGCCGCGTTCCATCCGGTGGCCTACGCGACGCATTTTGCGCCGCTCTCGCCGCTCACGTTGCATAATTTCACGCGCGCCTGGAACGCCGCGCCGTTCGCGCGCTATTTCCTCAACACATTGATCCTCGTGCTGGGCATCATGGCCGGGCAATTCGTCATCTGCACGCTTGCCGCCTATGGCCTGGCGCGCTGGCGGTTCTACGGCGCCGACGTCCTGTTCGCCCTGATCCTGATCCAGCTCATGGTCACACCCGACGTTCTGATCCTGGAGAACTACCGCACGCTGCAGACGCTCGGCCTGATCGATACGCTCACCGGCGTCGGCCTGCCCTACGTCGCATCGGCCTTCGGCATCTTCCTGCTACGCCAGGCGTTCAAGACAATCCCGAAGGAACTCGACGACGCCGCACACCTCGAAGGCGCCAGCACGCTGCAAACGATCTGGCGGGTCTATTTGCCACTCGCTAAGCCGATCTACGTCGCCTATGGCCTTGTCTCGGTGAGCTACCACTGGAACAACTTTCTGTGGCCGCTGATCGTGACCAATTCCGTCGAGACCCGGCCGATCACGGTCGGCCTGCAGGTCTTCGCGTCGGTCGATCAGGGCATCGACTGGTCGGTCATCTGCGCGGCCGCGCTGATGACTTCGGCGCCGCTGATGATCGCGTTCCTGGTTTTCCAGCGCGCCTTTATCCAGAGCTTCTTGCGGGCCGGCATCCGGTGACGATGCCGGCGGCGACCGGGCCGGCATTTGCCGAAATGGCCGCCGCCCGCTTGACACAATAGTTACGGCAGCGTGCCGCAAGTCATTGAAAAGGCTGGAGCGGGTGAAGGGAATCGAACCCTCGTATTCAGCTTGGAAGGCTGCTGCTCTACCATTGAGCTACACCCGCGAAACCTAGCGACCCAGATATACCCGGATTCTCGCCCGAATTTGCAAGACTGGCCGGCCTGGCAGCCAAAATCGGCTACTCGCGGCGAGAATTGCTGGAACAGGTAGTAGGCCCAGAATTCTTATCAATCAAGGGGTTACTGGGAAGACAAGACTGAAATGCCCCCTTGAAGCGTAAAGGTTATTTTCAGCGACGGTCCTACCCTCATTCCCCCTTTTCACCGACCTCAACCTTCGTTTAGGGGCGCAACAAACCGTCCAAGATTCGAGGTTCGAAAACGCGTTCAATTCGCGTCAGCCTGCCTCCGTAGACGGCAACGCGAAGCCAGGAGATTACGCAACCGGCATTGCAACCGACAGACGAGCTGACTTACCATCGGTCTTTCAAAATAAGGCAGATCGAAAGCCTCATGGTTTCAATCATGCGTATCGTGAAAGAAGGCCAATGGTCTTGGTTCGAAAACCTTGCACCAAGTGCATTGATGCGCCGAGCTGTCCACTTGGCCCTGAGTGGATATGTCGTGATCCGCTCGGCGCCCACGATCGCCGCGAGTACGCTGGCTGGCTTCCTCGTCGTCGTATCCGCCTATCTGTATTTTAGTCCTGACCAACCGTCACCGCCACAGCAAGCCGCTCTGCACGATACGAACAAAGTTGTTGAGCAATCGTCCGTCACCGACACTGCCAGCCAAACCGTCGATACCCACGACTTGACCGATTGGACCGACCTCAAGCCCGCTTACCGGACTTACAAAATCGAAATAAACAGTGACAGCAGCCTGCAGGCGGACAAGCAGGCAATTGAATTGTACGGCGTCAAAATCCTGGCCCGCAATCAGATCTGCAAATACCGCAATGGCGAAAAATGGGCCTGCGGCCAGCGCGCCTATGTCGCGCTCGTCAATGTTCTCGGATCGAAATCTGCCGATTGTCGGCCGCACGACACGAGCCGGCCCAGCACTCTGATCTGCCAACTGGCCGGCACCGATATCGGTGAGATGATGTTGCGCGAAGGTTGGGCCAGTCTCGTCAATGGCGTGAGAGACAAAGACTATATCAGTGCCGCTGCAGACGCTTTCAAATACAAGACGGGAATGTGGCGCGTACAACCCAGACGCACCGCCTCGAATTAATTGGCCCGGCCGAACAGCTAGTTGCGGTAAGAAACAACCGCGCCATTACGATAATGGCCATACCGGCCGCAAACCCAGACGCGGCGCATCACCGTGCCGCGGGCAGTTTCGACCGGAACATAGCGGGTGCAGGCGCGAGTCACGCTCCACGTATAGCCATACGGGAACGCTCGACCCCAGAAGGTCACCTGCTGAACGTTCGGGTGCTGAAGACCGGCGGCCGTGTCCGCCTGGATCGGGGCGACCGGAAACGCGTTGCTTGCGCCTGAGAAAGCCAACAAACCGACGGCGGCTACTGCAGCCAAAATTGCTTTATGGGTCATAACAATCCCTCCGAATGACGTTGCAAGGATCGATCAGCACCGGCACGAAGCTATTGGTCGCTAAATTCGCAAACAAATGATCCGAAAACAAGCGCCAAAGCCCGAATTGGCACGCTCCCTTCGCCGCGCCGACACGTCTGTGAGAAGCCGCTTCGCCTCTACACGATGGCCAATGCGCTACTTCACCAAGAGTTCCAAGCCAGCCTAATTGCCGAAGAAAATAGACTTGCGATAGGCCTCTTTGAGAAAGTCGTAATTGATCGCGCGCGACAGATCGATCGAGTCATCCAACTTGCGCGCATTCACCAGGATATTGCGCAACTGCTCCCATTGCCGGTCGTCGAATTCAGCGAACCGCCGTCCCAACGGCTTGACGAAGTCACGCTGCGCCGCAAGCTCGAATTTCACCTGCTCCGGCGTAAGTTTATTGCCGCTCGCCGCCACGATCAACGGAATGCTTTTCGAGGTGTCGGCATAGGTCATCCGCCAGCCACTGATGACGCCTTCCAAAAATCGCTGCACGACCGAAGGCCAATCCCGGATCATTTTTTCCGTCGTGAAATAGACCGTGTCCGGCACATGAATGCCGTAGTCCGAAATCCGCACGACGTTATAGGCAATGCCTTTCTGGTGCAGCAGGAACGCCTCCTGCCCGACATGCCCGGGAATTACATCGACCTTGCCGTTCACGAGCGCGTCGAGATCGGTCTCCTTGGAGGTCTCCAGCGTTTGGCTGCGCGACAGGCCGGTGTCTTTCAGCAACGCATCATAAATGATCGCGGAATGGGTGTCCGGGCGGCGGCCGGTGCGTTTGCCGATGAAATCCTGCGGCGCGTGAATGCCGGATTTATCAAGCGCATAAAACACAATCGACTGCTCAAGGTAGCCCGCGCCAAAGGCCACGATCGGCTCGCCTTTCGCCCGCGCCTGCAGGAAGCTGATGCTGTCGGTGACGCCGAACGCACTTTTGCCGCTGACGACCGACGCAATCGTATCGGTGCCGCCATCGGCCTTGAGTTCAATGTCGACCTTCTCACGATCGAACAGACCGGCGCGCGCGGCAACGATTTCACCGGCGTATTTCGAACCGAACGGGCCATTCAACGAAACCGAATAAATGCTGGGTTTGCGGGGTGCGCTGGCGCCATTTTTGGCTGGTCCGCGCATATAGGCCAAGCCGGCGACAAGCACCGCGATCGCGATCGCCCCGAGGACGATGCCGTTACTCAGCCCAATCCGCGGGCGGCTGGAGGATCTGCGGGAGCGGCGGCGCGAGCGAGAACGACGTTTCATTGATCGCTTTGGTCCCGGATCTTTCGGCTATCGGCGCCCGTGGGCCCTCTTTAGCAGACTTCGCTCCTTGGGTCCCAAGAGCGCGCAAGCCCTTTTGAACTGACTGCCACGGCGGCCGTTCTGACGGACTTTGGGAGGTTGTGGCATTTCTGTCCGACGATAGCCGCCGACCAGTTTGGCTTCGTTTGGCCAAAATGGCCCAGTGCCCCATATTCTGCTTTTATTCCTATTATCGGACGATAGAGAACCAAATGGTGGGGAGAGAGCTCAAAGAATAGCAGTGGAATAAATGATTTTGCGGTGGAATCAAAAAGCCAGATTCCAAAACGTTCGTGTCCTAACTGCTAAGAAAAGGGCAATCGAAACGCAGTCTGAAATTTGCAGTCCCTTTGAAAGGCTCCCGAATGCCCGCCCGGCCATCAAACACCAGCAGTTCGAACCCGGCAGCGACGCGCGAAGCTTCGCGTTCCAAGAAGCTGAAAGCCGCAAGCGCACGCCGTAGCTACAAAGCAAAGCAAAAGAAGCCTTCGCGCGGCAACGCCCAAAAAGGCGCCTCTAGAAGCACCGATGAAAATGTCGAACTCCTGGCCTCGCCTTGGGCCTACAAGCCCGAATTTGCCCACATCGCGCAAGTGATGTGCGAAACCGGCGCATCAGTCTACGACTTGGCCCGCGCCTTTAACGTCGATGTTATGACCATCAATAAATGGCAACGCGTTCATAAAGAATTCCATCACGCATGCGAAATCGGAAGCACGCGTGCCATCGCTGCAGTCGAGGGGGCGCTTATGCTGCGCGCCCCTGGTTACGACTATACTGCTGTGAAGATTATTCGCCGGAAACGGCATACGATTGTTCATCGTTACAAGAAACATGTACCGCCAAATTTGAAAGCGGCCATGTTTTTGTTGGTCAATGCCGCCCCCGACGAATGGAAAATGACCCATCGACTGAAACCACTGAAAGCCAAACCAGAACAACAAGTCCGGAAAGAAAGCGACATTGCTACCTTGCTTGAGCAACTGAAGGAAATTCACGCACAAAATAATCGGCGCTAGGTCGGCCGCTCATTATTTTTTGCGCCCTGTTCAAGAACTAGTCTTGTACCAATGTTTAGTAATTTGTCCGCGTCGCATTAAACGCGCGAATGGCTGATTTCCGCCGAGACAAGGCGCGCCGCTCATAGCGGTCCATCAACTCCAAATGGTCGGCCAAGCCGCCCAAAATTTCCGCGTACTTGATCGGATCCTGGATGCTGGCCGCTGAAACGCGGTTGGAGGCGATACCCTGGCTTTCTTCATTGCCATTCTGATCCGCCGGCTCCTTCTGACAATTCAGAGCGCTTGCAATCTGAAAACGCCGCGCCATGCGAATGCGCTTGAGGTCGATTTGCGCCGCCGCAATGCGGCATGCCAATTTCTCCATTTCTGCCGTTGCCCCCTCACCGGCAATCACCTTGGCACAGGCTTTAATGTCGTCGGCGTAAGCCGGATCCACCAAGGCCGACAGGGTCAAACCATGACGTTTGGCATTACGGGCAGCCCGCGCCTTTCCAGCAACAGTGCGCGGACCGGTGCTGGCGCGCGCATTAGCACGATTGGCGCGGGCTTTACGTTCACTGACCATACGCTTTATTGCTTCTTGATCTGCGGCGGACGGATTTCGACGAATTCCGCATCCTCAACGGAACCCGCCACCTCGCGCAGCCGCCGCGCCAATGCAGAACGATGTCCGTCAACCTCGCGGAGGGCGGCGTTGCGGCGCATCTCGGCATTCCGGATCATACGATCAATGCGTTCGATATCCTCAATTTCAATCGACAAGGTTTGTGCCATCACCTCCTCGTTGGACAGCCCGGCATCGGAGAGCCACTCCTCGACCTCAGCAATGGCTTCGCCATCGCCATTAGCCCATTCATCGACAAGACGCTCCGCAAGCTCATAACCGCACAGTTGGTCGAGAATTTCTTTCAGCCCACGGTGTTTGTTGACCGCCAGCAATTGCGTCTTCAGCCGGCGCAAACGCAAAATCTCCCAGGCCAAATCGACATAGTCGCGGACCCAGATTTTTTCGAGAATATCGGCCGGCTTGATTGCCCCAGAGACCTGGGACAACAATTCGTCGTAAGCGGCCTCGTCTTCGCCTTCGAGCAAAGCAGGCGGACCAAACAAAGCCAGCGTGGGCGACGCAATCTCGGCGGCAGGATTTTCGGGAGATATCGACGGAATCTTCCTCGAGATCCGGTTCATCAGCCTCGGCAATCTCGTCGTCGGCGCCGGCTTCTTCGGCGTCAGCATCCTCTTCGGCAGACTCTTCTTCGTCGGTGGATGCCATTTCGTCCGTCACATCATCCATCTCTTCGTCAGCCACTTCGGCTTCCGACGTCGCAGTGACCTCGATGTCCTCAGCAACTTCTTCGATAGGATCGGCTTCAACGGTACGCTTCTTGGATTTGGCCAATATCTTTCTCCTTGTTGGAGAAAAAACTTGGCCATCAGCATCGAAGATGCGCAACCCTGCAGATCAGGCCTACGACAACTTATTCGACCAAATTTTTTTACGCTGGTTACGGCCGCGCTCAAGCGATGTGCAGTAATTGCACGTGCCGATTAGATCGGCCTGCTTAGTGTTCTTTTGAATAAAGCCATTTAAATAAGACTTTCTGGCACAATCTTGCTGTTTTGAAATCCGAAAATATTCGGCGCTTAAGCAATTATCTCGAGCCAAATAATTTTAAGAACGCTGACCATTTATCCACCGGTGTTTGATACCAACTCTCACCGGTACGCTTATTTTGCCGATGCCCCGATCGATACAAAGGGCGCTCGGCTCACATTTTTAAAATCGTAGGGCGGAGATTGCTGGGCACTATGTCAGGCGTGACTTCTGGCAGACACCGGCAGTTGGTGATCTGACGAGTGTTATTTTGCCGGCTTCTTCTGCTGACGGTGCCTCAACCGGACACCTGCCCCGCCGCCGTTTTCGTCGATAAATTCCAGACCGCCATTTTCCAGCGCGGCCAAAAGCTTCTTTACCGTTTCAGGGCGCCCTCCAAGCTCACCATCAACAGCCTCCAATCTTTTGACGGTTGGTTCGGACACTCCGGCTGCCACCGCTAGATCCGTCTGAGACCACCCAAGCAGAGCTCTGGCAGCTTTAATTTGTCGGATTGATACTTTTAGTATTGACAATTCACGCCTCGGAATAGATACTATTAGTATCGAAAATGGCTCGCTGACCGAAAAGTATCGCCAAAGGGGGACCATTGAAACAGCCGCTTGACCTGGTCCCCCGT
>CAWHKU010000006.1:0-475447 GCA_963830125.1 uncultured Alphaproteobacteria bacterium
CCTCGTCATGCCGGCCATTGCCGCCGGCGCTTGGCCTGTGTTCGAGGCTGCTGGAATGACCTTCCTTCAGGTAGCGATGGCGGATGAGAACGATCTCGTCGAAAAGCTCGCGGACTTTCTCGCGCCATGGCCGCAGCCCTGCAGGGGGATGTGTCCGCTTTCCTGGCCGTAATGTGGCCGCGGCTCGGTTCGCTCATCGGCTTTTCGATGGAGGCGCTGCATGGCAAAGCCTGACAAACCACCAACAATTATGGTTCGGCTCAATCAAAATATTGCGCGCGGAGTTTCCGCGCGCAAATTCCTGGCGAGGCGACTTGCAGAGCTGCCCGCAAAAGAAATCGCGAGAATACCTAGCGTCTTCTGGGCGCGCCTGGGTCCACGCGGTCTTGCGGCGATAGCCGAACACCTTGCTACGACAAGGGCGATCACGCCTGAAAGCAACCCTGCGCAGAAAATTGAGGTTGTGCCGCAGCCGCGAAATCCGTGGCGGTTGGGGTGATCTCAACCTGCCGGGCGGCTTTGGTGATTGTGGGCGCTTTACTTATCGGCGCCGCAGAGCGGCCGATGTGGTGGGTTTTAAGTAGGACATTATGATCAACCGGGATGACCGCATGACTTGCGGTCGTCTCGATGTTTGGGCCGATCACTGCACCTACGTCAACCAAGAAAACAACCTGACTTTAGAACTAGCCTCGGAGCACCTTGGCGTCCAGTCCGAGCGCGTTGGCGGCAATCAATCCCGACCTACCGGTGAATGGAGTCTCCCGTCCGGAGTCTCAATCCGGGTCATCAGAAACTCATGGAGATAATTGTGGCAAAAACACTTCATCCGCTCGCCCTGCGAGTATCCCGAAAGCCGGGCAATTATGGCGAGTATGCCCATCGCGATCTTGGCTAGCGTGGTGGCCTACGTCATTCTCTTTTGGCTGAATACCGCGACGCAATGGGACCCGTTTCATAGTCAAACGGAACCCATGACGATCGTGAATTTGATCGCAATGCTTGGCTCGGCGTGGAGCGCGGTTTCGCCGGATGGCTGATTGAGCATATCGCCGCGCGCGCCGATCACAATGTCTTCTTCGCAATGGGGGAAGTATTTCGGATTGCTATATGCAGGCTGCCGAACACCTTTACCACCGTATTGTGGATGCGCGTCACAGATGCGGATGTGCAACTTCAGATCTTGGCGCGCTTTGTTGGTGTTGTTGGTACTGCGCTTGCGGCCGCTATGCCAGTCTACCGACACATTCTTATCAAAGACGGCAAAAACAAGAAAAGCCAACTTGGTCGAAGGTCCGAGGACCTTGTGGTACAAGAAAGCAATCATTTCGGCCAACAATTATTTGGCCGGGCTCACTGCCAATTTTGGCGAAGGCGTTGAACTTGTGCCGGGTTTGAGGTTGCCCCGTTCGGCCGAATACAAGTCGTTCCTTGCGGTCGGCCTCCCAGGCTCCGGTGAAGCACGTGATCAGTGGGGGCGGTCTTCGTCAAGCGATTGAGCGCGGTGAACGCGCAGCCTGCCTTGACGTAAAAGGAGGCCTATTCAGCCGCATCCTACGATTTATGGGTGGAACGGGAGCGATAGCGATCGGTGTTGGTCGCACCGCTGCAGTGTGGGCAATTGGAAAGGACGTAAGGTTGCGGGCGCACGCGAGCGCGCTCGCTGATTCTGATCCCTGATTCGAAAGACCCGGTTTGGTCGGCCGCCGCCCGGCTGGTACTTGCCGCCATAATGATGTTGCTCAACGAAAAAAACAGCAAAAGTGATGGCGAGATCTCAAATCGTTTATTTCACGTCCCGTTGAGGAGATTGCCAAGGACATACCAATCGATAAGGCCTGAAATTGCGCAAATGCTCCGGGGCAAGGGTGACGATCCGACAACGGCTATTCTGTCCGTAATGTTCAGCATGCTGACGCATATTAGCGAGATCGTCGATACGTTTTCTGCCATGGAAACTGAAAACCGTCCAAGCCTCTCGCTTAACCCAGTGGGTCCGAGCGAAAAACAAAGTGTCGCGTGCTTGTTTTCCAACATGATTTATCAAACCGCGATAACTCGCGTGCGGTACTTACCGCGATGATCCGCGTGACAGCGCGGGAGCTTTTGGGGCCGGACGTTGCCAATTTCGATCACGGTATTTGGCTGTATCTCGATGAATTTCCTAAGCTGGGTAGAAGGATAGAGGAATTGGCCGATTTGGCTGCGCTTGGTCGGGGAGCAGGGAATTCGAGTATTGGCAACTGCCCAGAGCCTTGCCCAGCTCAAGCAGGAATATGGAGAGACCGGCGCAGAAGCACTTACAGAGGATTTTGGCATGATCATTGTGTGCAAGGCTCGCCCGGGCCGCAACGCGAAGGATCTGTCTGAAACAGTCCTCGATATTGCGACCTACGAAACGGATAAGGCCGGAACGAAGGGGGAGAAAGACCTCCACAAACTTCCCGCGCTCACGCCGCATCAAATTTCTACGGAACTCGGGCTCAAATTCGATTGGCGTAGCCGAAAATTAATTCGTGCGGCAGTTACCGGGCTGGACAACGTATACGTACTGGAGTGGCAGCTCGATCGCTGGAAGCAATTCTAAGTTTCACGAACATACAGATTAGTTCCTACAGGGCCGTGGCTAAAGTTGCGGCGCTGATTTTTTCCGCAAAGTAGCTTTAGGCCGGCTTATCTCAGGGGGGTGCCCGGGGGGCACGTGTTTTGAGCTGGCAGAGTAACCTGCAGATGCAAGCAGGTGACTCATATGGTTGCGACAATCGCAGCTGGCACAACGGCGCAATACTACACCAAACAGTCCGAATATTATCCGGCGGAGGTGAACCTGCGGGCCGATGGAATTCAGCGACGAATAGCTTCGGCGTCGTAAATGGCACCGACGTGGAAAGCGCCCTGTTCGAGCGTTTGCACGCCGGCGTCGATGCGTATGGTGACGCGCTTCTTTCTAATACTGGCGATGTCACCAAACGCGTTGCGGGCATCGATCTTACCCTTTCCGCTCCAAAATCAGTCTCGATCGCTTTCGCACTCGCCGGCGACGAAACGCGTCAAGCGATTGAAGCAGCACAGCAGCGAGCGGCTGAGGCAACGATAGCCTTTCTCGACCGACACGCCAGCTACTGTCGCCGCGGTAAGAATGGCCTCCGGCTTGAGCGTGCGTCGCTTACGGTCGCGTCATTTCAGCATGCCGAGGCCCGTCCAGTTGCTCACGCGGACGGCAAAGTATTTTCAGATCCGAATTTGCACACCCACAATGTGGTGCTTAATTTTTCGCTGCGCGCCGACGGCACCATTGGCGCGCTCGATGCTCGGCATCTGTTTGCAAACAAAATGGCCGCAGGTGCCGCATATCACCTTGCGCTCGCGTCCGAACTGCAGCGGCTCGGATTCGAGATCGGGGAAATCGGCAAGAACGGCATCTTTGAAATTGTCGGCGTTCCGCGCGAGCTGCGCGAGTATTTCTCGGCACGTCGGCGCGAAGTCGAAGAGGCGATCGCCCAGGAGGGCCTGACGACCGCCGAGGCGCCCAAGTTGGCTGCGGCGATCGCGCTCGGCACCCGCACGTCAAAGCAAGAGGACGGGCCGAAAGACCGCTTCGCGTTGTGGGCTGAAGAAGCGACGCGTTTTATTGAAGTCGAGCGCTTCGTTGCAGGCCTTCAGACCTACCGCGAGCCTGACCGGATCGAGCGGGAAAGCGCCATCGCTGAACGTATCGCGGCGATCCCAAGGGAGCTGATCGAACATGAAAGCGTGTTCGAGAAGCGGCACCTGCATGCCGCGGTGGCGACGGCCCTCGTCGGCACCGGCGCTGGCGCCGAGCGGATCGATGTCGAGGCGGAACGTCTGATTGAGACTGGCGCCATGATCGAACTTGGTCGGGATGCTCTTGAGCAGCCGGTATATTCGACCGCAGCGCAAATCGCGATTGAGCGCGACCTCGTTGACATCTCCAAACGGCTGCTGATCCAGCGACGTTCGGCGCCGGACGCCGAACGCGTCCTGCAACTGTGCCGTGCGCACGGCCTCACACACGAACAGACGCAAGCTGCCCAAGCGGCGACCACCTCTGCCGTGATTGCTATCGTTCAGGGGGCGGCCGGTTCCGGCAAGACCACCATGTTGGCGCAAGTGGTTGCAGCCTATCTCAGTACCGGTACCGGTATCGGCCCGGGCACCGGCGTCCGAATGCGGGTGCGCGCCACCGCGACGGCCTGGAAAATCGCAACTCAGCTCAGCGAGCTCGGCATCAAAGCCAAGGCAACAGATGCTTCGCTTGCCCAGGCTCGTCAGGCGGCGATTTCCTCGATCGCAACACAGTTTTGGTGGTCGACGAGGCAGGCCTGCTCTCGTCGCGCCAGATGCATGGCTTGCTTACGGAAGTCGAGCGTTGCGGCGCAAAGGTTATTTCGGTCGGCGACCAACGCCAATTGCAGGCGGTCGGTCCGGCGCAGGCCTTACCATCGTTTCCAGTTTTGCCGATGCCACCCGTGTCGATACCATTGTGCGACAACGCGATCATTGGGCGCGCGAGGCCATTACAAATTTTGCTAATGGACACGCCGCCGATGGTCTTACGGCCTTTGCCAATCATGGGCTCCTGACGCTCCAAACCGGTGAAAAAGCTACCATCAAGCGTCTGGTCGATGGCTGGGCGGAAACGCAAAAGGCTATTTCCAAGACATCAACTCTTCTCATCGCCAAGACCAATGCCCAGGTCCGCGCCTTGAATGATGAAGTCCGCACACGGCTGAAGAAGTCCGGTCAGATTCGCGGTAACGAAATCACCGTCGCCGCCGTCACGCCGTCGGGGCATGGACAGGCCCTGCAATTTGCGCAGGGTGACCAGATCCGGTTTCTGGTTCGCCAGGATGCGCTCAATGTCATCAACGGCACCACCGGCATCGTCACGAAGATCAATCGTCGTAATGCTGACAATCCGATCATCAGCGCCGCTATCGGCGAGCGGCACGTCACCTTCGCGGTGTCCGACCTTGCCGACGAGCATGGCCGCGCGCGGCTCGGCCATGCCTACGCCACCACAATCTATGGCTGCCAGGGCCTGACGACGGATCAAGCCTTCGTCCTGCTCGATCCCTCGATGAACCGCCACGACATTTATGTCCGTGGAGTCGCGCTAGGGACAGGTCCGAGCTTTATGCCGACAGCCGCGCTCTGGACGCACAAATCCGTTTGGATTTTCCGCTGTCGCAACGCCGGGCTGCTGCCATCGATTCGGACATGCGTTTGGCGTGGCTCGCCGCCCGGCTGAACCGCGCGAACGTCGAGACCTCACCCTCGACCTGATCGATATTGCGCAATACGCCGAGCGTCACGCTACGCGTGAACGGCGGCGGACGCGGGAGCTCGGTCATGAGCTCTAAGCCGCCCCAATCAAAACCTCGTCCAACCATCCCGAGTTCTGGACGGTCATCAATGAATTGCCGGACCCAATCCCAGTCGACAAGGCCGAGTTAGACGCGATCGAGCGATATTTTTCCGACGTGCTCGACGAAGTTCTTGGACTGAAGAAATTCGGAACCGGGGAGACTTCACCCAAGTCATGAAGAGGACGTGATCATGCCGCATAAAGCTCTTATCCCCAAAGCAGCGCCGGTCTTGTCGTACGACGCAAAGCCATTTGCAAAGATCGCCGTTGCAAACGCGATCTGGCTGACCGGAGAGGTATTGGTCCAGTACGATGAACATCGTACCGATTTTGCGCCCGATGAAAAATACATTTGGCAAACGCGCCGATTAGAAGAAACGGTTGCCCTACTCGATCATCTACCCGAAGCGCGACGTCATCGCGTATTTATATGCGCTTTTCGATTTCGGCCTTACCATGGAGAAAGCATATTTGAACAACTCGTGTGGGAACATGCCGACATGCTCGACGAAGCGTTTCAAAACGAGTGGCATCGTCGCATGCGGCGGCACGCGGATTAACGACTGTTGCAAATCAGCTGCTTCCCAAGCTAGGCGCCCCTCGCTAAAATCCATTGCATAAACTCAGGGATTACGAGCCAATGGCTAGAAAACATCTGGAAACAGCGAGCCTGGCGGGATCAGGAGAGACCGTCCGCCAGCGGACAGTCCTGATCTACATTCGGACATCAACCGATGCGCAAGCAAGTAATTTGCTGAGCATGGATGATCAGGAAAACCAGTTGGTCAACCGGTGCAAACTCGAAAATGAGCGCGTGGCCGGCATCTATCGTGATGGCGGTGAAACGGCGACAAATATGCGCCGGCCCGCGTTCGAAGAGATGATCGCGCGCGCGACCGACGGCACGCGATCGGTCGACGCCATTCTCGTCTATTCATTTTCGCGAGCGTTCCGAAATCAGCTCGAGCAGGAACTCACCGTTCGCGCGCTGCGCAAGCATCGGGTTGAATTGATTTCGTTCGCGGAACCACTGAGCAACGATGACTAGGCGACATGTTCAGGAAATTTATCGGATCGTCAATGAAATCCAGTCGAAGGAGACCTCGCGCGCGACCACTCGAACGATGAAGGAGAACGCGAGACGTGGATATTCAAACGGCGGGATTATTCCATTCGGCTATCGCTCGGTCGACGCCGAAATCATCGGAACAAAACAAAAGAAAAGCCTTGAGATCGAGCCGGTTGAAGCCGAGATCGTCGTCTGGTCTTTCGCCTTGCCTGGAAGGCGATGGCACATCCGGTCCGCTTGGCACCAAGAAAATAGCATGCTGGTTAAATGAACGCGGTTATCGCACGCGCGGAGGATCGTTGTTCGGAACCGGAACCGTTCACGAAATTCTGACCCGCGCCGCCTATACGGGCATTCGTCGCTTCAATGAGTTCGACCGCGGCATAGCGAGCGCAAGGCATCCTCCGAAATCATTGAGTATGAAGTGCCCATCATCATCGAACGTGTCCTTATTCGATGCAGTACAGGCCCATCTGGTGGCGCGGCAGCCGCGCGCGAGAGGGACCGCGTCTTGACCTCCGCACCGTCGTTGCTTGGTGGGTTGGTCCGGTGCGATTGCGCAGAATCATGTGCGTTGACACGGCGACAGGCACATCCCGAAACGGCAAGATCTACACCTACTACAAATGCATACAGGCGACCAAACAAGGGCGTCACAGGGTCGACAACGGCGCGAGTTTGCGCTAATCGGAAGATCCCGCGTCCCGTCCTCGAAAAGCTTGTAGTTGATGCTCTACTCGTTCAACTGCTGCAGCCGGAGCGGGTGACCTCGATCCTGACCTCGCTCAAAGCCCGCCGGGACAACCGGCAGGCTTCCGCCGACCGCCGGATCGTCGATCTTGCCCGCCAGGCTGCCGATGCCGAAGAGCGCTTTGCCGTCTGTATGCGCCATCGAGGCAGGCACCGTTGACGGTACCGATCCGACCCTGAAAGAGAGCGTTGGTTCTCTCGAAAGCGTCCGGGACAGGGCAGCTGAAGCTCTGGACTATGCGAAGAAGTACGAGCGGACGTGCCCATCGAAATCGACCCAGTCGCCGTCGATCGAATTTACGGTTATGATGCGCGAACAGCTCATCTTGGGCGATGTCGCCGCGCGCAAGGCCTATCTGTCGAGCAATCGTGGATGCGATCATCGTGTCCGAAGATAAGATCCGGATAGTCGGCTCAAACGACAACATCCAATCTACATTGGGACCGGAGGGCAACCGACGCCCCGCGGTTCGTAAATCTGTTCAGGAATGGTGCCCAGGGGCGGGATCGAACCACCGACACTGCGATTTTCAATCGCATGCTCTACCAACTGAGCTACCTGGGCCGCCACGGTCTCGGCTCCCCCGCCGAAGGCGGAAAAAGCAGAGCGCCGCGCCTTATAGAGTCCCCTGCCGGGGCTGTCCAGAACCCGGGAGCCCCCTTTTGCAACAAAGGTTTAGACCCCAATCGCAGCCCGGAACCGGCGCTTGAGCACGGCGCCGTCGCGTTCCGGCAGCACCCGGGGCGGCTCGGAGGCCTCGATCGCCACCCGGGCAAACAGCGGTCCGGCGAGGTTTTTCAACCGGGCGGCGAGATCGGCCAAAGCCGCCTCATCGCGGACGTCGAGGCAGGTGGCGATGCCGCAGCCTTTGGCCACCGCCAGCAGGTCGACGCCACCTTTGTTGGTGTGGCTCGGCTGCATGCCGGTTTCGCCATAGACGCCATTGTCGAACACGATGACGGCGAGGTTGGCCGGCTGCTGCACGCCAATGGTGGCGAGCGCGCCCATGCCCATCAGCATCTCGCCGTCGCCGGTGATGACGGCAACGCGCTTGTCGGGTTGGGCCAGCGCCAGACCGAGGCCGATCATGGCCGCGCCACCCATCGCGCCCCAGAGATAGAAGTTGCGGTCGTTGTCGCCGGCCGCGGCCAGGTCCCAGCAAGTCGAGCCGAGGCCCGGCACCACCAGGAGGTCGTCCTTGCGGTCGGCCAGCAAGGTCGCCATGACGGCGCGGCGCTCAAGTCCGCTGGCTTGTCCGCTCATTTGGTCCAGACCTTCTTGCCGATCAGTTGTTGCGACAGCAGCAAAGCGGCGATGCGCTCGTCGCCAAAGACGTGCTGCACCGCGCGTTCGGCCAGACCTTCGACCTCGCCCGGCTGGGTCGCGCGGTAGATGTCCGCCTCGCAGAGTTTCAACACCGGATCGACGATGGACCCCATCGGCTCCTGCCAGGGGTTAAACTCTTCCCACTCGCCGCGCATGGTGATCATCATCAACATCGGGAACCGGCACGAGCGCGCCAGCGACAGCATGTTGATGCAATTGCCGACGCCGCTCGACTGCATCAACAGCACGGCGCGCTGGCCGCCGAGCCATGCGCCGGCCGCCAAGGCGACGCCCTCTTCCTCGGTGGTGAGCACGACGTCGTGAATATCGGGGTCGGCGCGGCAGCGCTCGATCAGCCGGGCATGGCCGGCATCGGGCACATAGCCGACCTGGCGGATGCCGGCGCGCTTGAGTGTCTTGTAAAGCTGTTCCGGCCAATCGACCGTCTGCGCCGGCGCATTCATGATTGTTCTTCCGCGTTGCCATCGGCCGGCCGCAAACCGTCCTCGTCTTCGTCTTCCGTCACCGGCACCGCATAGACGCCGGTCAGCCAGCGATTGAGATCGATATCGGAACAGCGCTTGGAGCAGAACGGCTTGAACGCCACGTCGGTCGGCTTGCCGCAGATCGGGCAGCGCGCGCCGGAAGTTTTGCGGTCGATGGCGTTCATGTCGAAAAGCCTAAGAACATTATTTCCAAACGGCAAATCCCATGCCGCAGCCGGTGCCGGCGGCCGAACGATAGCACGGGATATACTCTTGCCACGCCGTTTTCAAATGCGCCGAGGCGCCGGCCACGGTCAGCCAATTGCGGATTTCCGACGAGCCGGAATTGAGCTTCTCGACCGGGATAGAGCACAAGGCTTCGGCATCGTTGCGCTTGCAGGCATCGAGCACGGCGCGGTCGAGTTCCTCATCGACGGTGAAATGGCTCAAACCGCCCGGAGGCCAGAATGCCGACCCGCGCGTTGCCGGGCACGGCCTGCACCGCCTTGCGGATCGCCGCGCCGAGTTCATAGCAGCGGCGCGGCCGCGGCTGGTTCGGCGGGAAATAGGTGTTGAGCGCGACCGGCACGATCGGAATGATATGATCGTCGCTCATCATGCGCTGGTGCACGAAGCCGAAGGCATGGCCTTCGCCGTGCTCCTTGGCCAACCGCTTGGACTGGCTGATGTCGAAGCCCTGCCCGATCAGGCTGTCGATCAGATGCAGCGCCAGCTTGGAATCGACCGGATAGTCGCGCGACTGCGCTTCGACGTGATATTGCGAACGCGCCTTGCGCCAGAACGCCGGTGCGTCTTCGTCCATATGCAGCGGGTTGTTGGCGATGGTCTCGCCCCAATAGATCAGGATCGCCGGCATGTTGTCGTCGAAGAACTGCTCGTGCTGGTCGTCGCCGATGATGATCAGCGCGTCGAGTTTGGCGTCGATCAATTCGCGCGCCATTTTTTCGATATTGGCAGTGCATTGCGCCGCGCGCTGTTCCAACACCGGCTGTTCGATCTGTTGGGCAATCGACGGGTCGGCTTTCTCCAGCAATTCGCCATAGGTGCAGGGCTTGCCGTCCTTGCCGATCAGCTTGCGGCCGGCCGCGTCGATCGCCGCATGCTTGGGATAATCCTCGGCCGGACTGTTCAGCAAAGGTGAGTGCGAGGTGCCGATACCCAAGACGATGTCAGCCATATTCTAGACGCCTTCCCTTGAAGTTTTTTATTCGCTTTTTCCCGTGCCGCGCCGCGCATCGCGATCGCGCAGTTCGGTTTTGAGAATCTTGCCGTAATTGTTTTTCGGCAATGCGTCGACAAAAACATAATCCTTCGGCCGTTTGAAGCGGGCAATGTGCTCGAGGCAAAGCGCGTCAAGTTCACCAGGTGAAACTTCGCCGACGACATAGGCCACCACCGCCTCGCCCCAGTCGGCGTCGGGCCGGCCGATCACCGAGACTTCGCGCACCGCGTCGTGGGTCAGCAGCACCTCCTCGACCTCGCGCGGATAGATGTTGGAGCCGCCGGAAATGATCAGGTCCTTGGAGCGGTCTTTGAGCGTCAGATAACCGTCGGCATCGTATGCGCCGACATCGCCGGTATGAAGGAAACCACCACGCAACGACGCAGCGGTCGCGTCTTGGTTCTGCCAATAGCCGGCCATCACGACATCGCCGCGCACCAGGATTTCACCGGTCTCACCGGTCGGCACCGGCTGGTCGTTACCGTCGGCCACAACCACTTCGACGCTAGAATAAGGCTTGCCGCAGGACGCCAGCCGCTCGCGCCAGCGCGGATGATCGCGGTCGGCGATGTCCTGTTTGGTCAAGCGTCGTGATGGTCATCGGCGCTTCGCCCTGACCGTAGATTTGCGCGAGACGCGGCCCGAAGCGGTCGAGCGCGCGCAGGCAATCCTCGACATACATCGGCGCGCCGCCCCAGATCAGCGTGCGGATATTCTCGACATTGCCATCGGCCGGACTGTCGACCAGCCGCTTGATCATGGTGGGCGCGGCAAACATCGAGGCGCGCGGCCAAGGGTCGAACAAGCGAAAAGATTTCGTCGGGCTCGAAGCCGCCGCTCTCGGGGATGACCTGCACGCCGAGGCGCGCGACATGCTGCATGATGTAGAGGCCCGAGCCGTGGCTCATCGGCGCGGCGTGAATGATGGTGTCGCCGGGCGACACCGGATCGACTTCCGCCGCGTAAGCGTGGCTGGCGATACTGAGATTGCGATGGGTCAGCATCGCGCCTTTCGGCCGTCCGGTGGTGCCGGAGGTGTAGAACAGCCAGGCGAGATCGTCGCCGTCGCGCGGCACGACATCGATCGCGTCGGCGGCAAACAGCGCATCGTATTCGGCGCTGCCGATGGTTATCAGGCGCTCAAGCGATTTCGGCGCGTGCGCGGCGATCTCCGAGTCGATGCCCTTGGAGGCAAAGCAGACGCGCGCGCCGGAATGTTCGAGGATATAGCCAAGTTCGGCGCCGTGCAGCTTGGCATTGGCCGGCACCGCCGCAAGACCGGCGTGCCAGATGCCGTAAAGCAGCGCGAGATAGTCGGGCGAATTCTTGGCGGCGATGGCGACGCGGTCGCCGGGCTGAAGTTTGAACTTGTCGCGCAAGGCGCCGGCGAGCCGCGCGGCGCGTTGCGCCAGTTCGCCGTAGCTCATCACGACGCGGGTGCCGGACGCCGCCGCCGGCATCGCGGCGTGACTGAGACCGGAGCGGGTAAGCCAGAGGGCTTGGTTCATCTATCTCCCCCGTTCGTCCTCGCGCAAGCGGGGACCCAGGGCCATTTCAATCGGCCCATTGTTTTTGGTTCTGGATTCCCGCTTGCGCGGGAACGAACGGAGTATGCCGCAGCGACGGCTAATATCGCTAGACCGCGTTGAGCCAGCCGAAGCGGATCGGATAGCCCTCGCCGCCGAGCAGATTCATGGTTTCGTACAGCGGCAGGCCGACGACATTGCTGTAGGAGCCGACCAGCTTGACGAGGAAGGTGCCGGCAATGCCCTGCGCGGCATAGCCGCCGGCCTTGCCGCGCCATTCGCCGGAGGCGAGATAGGATTCGATATCTTCCGACGTCAGCCGCTTGAAGCGCACCCGCGTTTCGACCATGCGCTGGCGAAACGACTCCTTCGGCGTCACCAGGCAGATCGAGGTGTAGACGCGGTGATTGCGGCCCGACAGCAGACGCAAGCACTGCTGGGCCTCGTCGAGCAATTCCGCCTTCGGCAGGATGCGGCGGCCGACCGCGACCACGGTGTCGGCGGCCAGGATGTAGGCGCCGCGCAATTCGTCGTCGAGCCGGACATTGTCGAGCGCGACTTCGGCCTTCTGGCGCGCCAGCCGGTTGGCATAGGCGCGCGGGATCTCGCCGCGCTTGGGCGTTTCGTCGATATCCGACGGCTTGAGCGCGTCGGGCTCGATGCCGGCTTGATTGAGCAAAGCCAGCCGTCGCGGCGAACCGGACGCGAGCACGAATTTAGGACGGCCGATCATTGGATTGCGGTGCCGATCGTATGTGAAAAAAGAAGCGAATGGCGGCGGAAACTAGCGGAATGGGGGCTGAATTCGCAAACTTCACTCATTGCCGGCCCCGCCCCGGCCAAACCGCGCCCGGATACGCTCCATCAGTTCGTCGCGGACCGCCCGGTAGGCGTCCAGCCGCTGCTCGCGGCTGCCCTCGACCCCGGTCGGATCGACCGTCGGCCAATATTCGACGTCGGCGGCGATCGTGCGGGTCATTTCCAGCGCCTTATGATGCGCCGGCGGCGACAGCGACACGATCAGATCGAAATTGAGGCCTTCGAGGTCTTCCAGCTCCTCGAAATCCATCGGCTTGTGGCGGGAAATATCGACGCCGATTTCCTCCATCACCGCCACCGCGAAGGGATCGAGTTCGCCTTTATGCACCCCGGCCGAAGCGACATAGATCGACTTGCCGAACATCTGCTGGAACAGGCCGGCGGCGATCGGCGAGCGCACGGCATTCAAGGCGCAGGCGAACAGCACCGCTTGGGGCCGGGCGCGGCGCTCGGGTGAGGACATGGAAGCCTCATGCTCCCTTGCGCATGATCTTATCCGAAAACCGGTGCCCACTTTTCGGGATCATGCGCTAGCCCTTCCAGTGCAGAACGCAGATCAGCGTGAACAGGCGGCGCGCGGTGTCGTAGTCGACCGTGACTTTATCCTTGAGCCGCTCCATCAGAATTTCGGAACCCTCGTTATGGATGCCGCGCCGGCCCATATCGATGGCTTCGATCTTGTCGGGGGTCGCGGTCCGGATCGCCTGATAATAGCTGTCGCAGATCATGTAATAATCTTTGACGATGCGGCGCAGAGGCGACAGCGAAAACAAATGCGCCACCACCGGCGTGCCGTCTTCCAGGCGAATGTCGAACACCAGCCGGTTGTCGTTGATGCTCAAATGCAGCGCGTAAGGCCCGCCGTCATGGCCGACCGGCGCGAAATGATTTTGCTCAAGCAGATCGTAGATCGCGACCGTGCGTTCGTGCTCGACATCCGGGTTGGAACGGCCGATCGATTCCTCGTCGAGCGTGACGGACACCAGGCGCTGCTTATTGGCAGCCGATGTTGATTTGCCGGTCATCTGAGGTTCAGACGGATCGCCACGGAGCGGGCGTGAGCATCGAGGCCCTCCGCCTTGCCGAGCGTGATCGCGGCCATGCCGAGGGCCCGCAACTGATCCGGTCCACATTTGAGCAAGGAAGTGCGCTTCATGAAATCGAGCACGCCCAGGCCCGACGAGAACCGCGCCGAGCGCGCCGTCGGCAAGACGTGATTGGAACCGGCGACATAGTCGCCGATCGCTTCCGGCGTATAACCGCCGATGAAAATCGCGCCGGCATTGCGGATGCGGTCGACATATTGATCGGGATCTTCGGTCGCGATTTCGAGATGCTCGGGCGCGAGGCGATCGCTGAGCGCGATCGCTTCGTCGAAATTGGCGACGGTGATGATGGCGCCGAAGTCGCGCCAGGACGGCCCGGCCACCTCGGCGCGCGGCAGGGTCTTCAACTGCGACTCAACCGCCTGCTCGACTTGGGTGGCAAGGTCGGCGTCATCGGTGATCAGGATCGATTGCGCGCTGACGTCGTGTTCGGCCTGCGCCAAGCAGATCGGCAGCGATCCAGTCCGGGTTGGCGGTCTTGTCGGCGAGAATGAGAACCTCGGACGGGCCGGCGATCATGTCGATGCCGACCTGGCCGAACACCAGCCGCTTGGCGGCGGCGACATAAGCATTGCCGGGGCCGACGATCTTGCTGACCGGCGCGATGGTCTGCGTGCCGTAAGCCAGCGCGGCGACGGCTTGCGCGCCGCCGATGCGGTAGATCTCGTCGACGCCGGCGAGCTTGGCCGCCGCCAGCACCAAAGGCGACAGCTTGCCGTCGGGCGACGGCACCACCATCACGAGGCGTTCGCAGCCGGCGACCTTGGCCGGGATAGCGTTCATCAGCACCGACGACGGATAGGCGGCGGTGCCGCCCGGCACGTAGAGGCCGACGGCCTCAATGGCGGTCCAGCGGGTGCCGAGTTCGACGCCGAGCGAATCGGTGAAACGGTCATCCTTCGGCTTCTGGCGGGCGTGATAGGCGACGATGCGGTCGCGCGCGATTTCGAGCGCATGGATCGCCTCGGGGTCGCATTGCGGCGGTCGCGGCGTCGATCTCGGCGGCGCTGACGCGCAGGGTCGCAGGGCTTAGCTCGAGCCGGTCGAACTTGGCGGTAAACTCGATCAGCGCCCGGTCGCCATGCGCCTGGACGGCGGCGATGATGGCGCGCACGGCGGTTTCGACATCCGGCGCAGACTCCCGCTTCACGCCGAGAAAGGCTTGAAAGCGCTGCTCGAAATCGGGGTCTTGGCTGTCGAGACGAATGGGCATTGAGGCTTTCCGGGACTCTGGCAAACGCGATCTTGGGCAAGCGCGATTTCGGGCGGGCGGGTCCCGCCCCGGACTGATAGGTCAATGGCGTGCGCTTGGCCGAACGTCAACCTCGACGGCCGGCGGGCGGTTAATCCAGCGCGGCGTTGAGGTGCACAGGGCGGGCGGTGCAGGTCCAGCGCGGCCCGAGATCGGCCAATTCGGCCTCCAGGCACTCGACTTCGAGCTTGAGCGCACCGCCGCCGGAGAAAACCAGCGTCACGATGCCGGCGGGAGCGTCGGTCTCCTCAAATTCGACCGCCAGCAGGTTCAGGACGGCGTCCTTGCCGGCCGGATCGACGCCGCGGCCCTGGCAGGACAGCACCCGCTCGAACCGCAAAGCCGAGCGCCGCCGGCAAAATTCCGGCTTGTCGGCGAGCGCGCCTTCCCAATCGAAGCGGTTGAGCGCCACCACCAGGCGCTTCTCGCCCTGCCGCCACAGCACGTCGGCGACCTTGATCACCGCGTCCTGCAGGTGGGTCGAGACCACCTCAAGGTCTTCCTCGTCGAGGACGGCGAATTTCAGCGGTTCGGCTGTCTTTTCCATGGCTGTCGCTCCCGTCACCATCAAGCTAGGAGCGTGACCGCAGCCGCGCAAGGTGCTTCAAACTCCGCTCATTTCCGCGCATGCGGAAATCCAGAGGCCACCAATTGAGCGCCGGAGATTTCCGCCCTGGGTCCCCGCTTTCGCGGGGACGAACGGGTTGGTTTAAAACGCCGGCTCCAGGCCGGCGGCGATCCAGCGCGGCCGGCTGGCCGGATCGGTCAAGGCGGCCAGAAACGCCTTGGCGGCCTCAAGATTCGCGCTGCCGACGTGAATCGCGGCGGCATAGCCATTGGCGATGTGCAAATCGCCCGGCAACGGGCCGACGATCTGCGCGCCCGCGATCGGCAGGACTTCGCTGATAAAGGTAGCGCCGATCTCGGCGCGGCCATCGGCGATCGATTCCGCGACGCTATGACCATTCTTGCCGAGCACGGCCTTTTTGTTGATGGCGTCGGCGATGCCGAGCTTGTCGAGCATGGCGGCAAACATGATGCCGCCGGTGCCGCCAGCTTTCGGATCGACATAGGCGACGGTCTTGGCATTCATCAGCGCCTGCACGAAAGCCGCCGGCGTGGAAATGTCGGGCACGGCTGCGCCTTTGCGCACGATCACGCCAGAGACGGTGCGGCCGAGATCCCGGGCGCTGCCGGCGACAACCAGCTTCAGCTTTTCCAGCGTCGCAATACCGGACTGAGCAATAATCACGAGATCGGTGGTTTCACCTTTTTCGACACGCTCGCGCATCGCGCCGGCGGTGCTGAATTGATAATCAATCTTGGTGCCAGTCGCTTTCTCGAAATCGGCGCCAAGGCCAGCGACCATTTCCTGGACGGCGCCGGCACTCATGACTTTGATAGTTGGCAAATTCGTTTCTCCCCGTTTACGCGCGGAGTTTGTTCAGGCCTTGGCGCGGATGACAAGGGCCGCCGAGTGACCGACGCCGTCTTCGCCCTTCCCTGAAGGGGGCGACCGAAGCGCGCAAGCGTCATCGCCCGTGTTGTTTGATCGGCCCCGGGCAGGCCGTCTTGTCATTGGCGCATCCCCCGACAAAACGAGGGCGCGCGGAACGCCAAGGGTCCAGAGGACCCACGGGCCTCGACGCCTCGCGACATCGAGGCTTGTCGAAGCGTTTAGTGCCGCAAGTCCGCCTTCTCCATTGGCGTCCCGCGCGCGGTGTTTGTGAGGTTTGCTCCGCGCCGTTCCCGGTGGTCGATCCGTTCGTCACATCGCGCCGTTTCCAGAACGCATGACTCTCCACCGATGGGGCCAGGCACTCGGCCGCGCCCGTCTGACACGGGCCGCCGGCCTACCGGCCGTCAGGGCCCCGCACGCGGCGTACGTGCGGACCCGGCGCGGCTTGGACCGCCGGAAGGGAAATTTGCGCCGCATCTCCGACGCCCCCGAACCGGCCACCGCTCCCCGCCCCGTGTCTGAAGATGCTTGCGCAGACACCCCTCGGTAACGAGGCGGGATAGAGGGATATATATCCTAGGCTAATAATCCTTGTCAAGGGCGAATGATGTTGATTTTTCGCGCCCTGCGCTCACGCGGGCCTGTGCCTCAAAAGTCGCTTCCGGGGCAAAGCGGACAACGATCGAACTGGCGCGGAACGGGTCGGTCGAGAATGGCCCAATGCGGATCAGCGGCATTTTCATGCTGGTCTAAGCAGAGCTACCCAGCGGGCGAATCGGAAACGAAAACTTAACCGCAGTGAATAAATAACACCCCGGCCCCGGCGCAAAGGGGAGGCTTTTTAAACCAGCTTATAGCGAAGCTAGGCCGGACAATGGAAAGTTGCCCCCTATGGTTCAAGCGCTCTTGCGCCTGTGGCAAAAATATTGCCGTCACAACGGTGGCAATATTGCCATTACCTTTGCCCTAGCAGCAATACCCATCACCATCTCGGTCGGGGCAGCGATCGATTATAGCCTCGCAAACAGAATGAAAGCGGTACTCAACGGGTACGCGGACGCGGCCGCGCTTGCTACGGTTAATCGAAGCGCAATGGCGCTAACCGATGATGAGGCTAAAACATACGCACTCAAACTCTTCAATGCTCAAGCGTCAACGCTTGAGAGCGGCAGCCTAAGTTCGGTTTCGATTACCGTCACCCATAAAGGAAACGTTCGATCTGCGGTGGTGAACTATACTGCATCGATCCCGACAACCATTATGGGCATTGCTGATATAAATAATCTTACCGTTGCTGGATCATCGACGGCATCGTCGGCCAATCCAACCTACATCGATTTCTACCTACTGTTGGACAACACGCCTTCAATGGGTGTGGGGGCAACGCCCTCGGACGTGGCCACCATGGTCAGTCACACACCTGATCAATGCGCGTTCGCATGTCATGACTTATCAGCCGGGTCGAATGACTATTATTCGCTCGCGAAAAAGCTTGGCGTAACGATGCGAATCGATGTGCTGCGAAGCGCAACTCAACAGCTGATGGACACGGCGGCGGCAACGGTAACGGTGCCAAACCAATTTCGCATGGCCATTTACGACTTCGGCGATTCTTCCAGTAGCTCGGGGCTGAACCGCATTTTTCCCTTGTCCTCTAGCAACTCTAACGCCAAGACGGCAGCGGACAATATCGATCTAATGGCCGTGCCTTATCAGAATTACAACAACGACCAAGCAACCGACTTTGATGGCGTTCTCTCTGAAATGGATAAAGAAATATCTTCTCCCGGCGACGGGACAAAGAAATCACAACCGCAGAAAATTCTCTTTTTTGTTTCCGACGGTGTTGCGGACGCATATTATCCGTCGTCTTGTTCGCAGGCAACGACTGGCGGTAGATGCCAGGAGCCGCTCACCGTATCCGCATGCACGGCAATGAAAAACCGCGGCATAAAGATCGCCGTTCTCTACACGACCTATTTAGCACTACCAACTAACTCTTTTTACATGACTTGGATTGATCCGTTCAATAAGGGACCTTACGGTCCATCTGTTAACAGTAAGATCGCCGAGAATATGCAGAGTTGCGCTTCTCCGGGATTTTACTTTGAGGTCAGTCCGACTGATGGCATTGCGCAGGCAATGAACACACTCTTTCAGAAGGTGGTGCAGTCCGCTCGGCTGACCGAGTAACAAAAAAAGATCAACGCCCATTTGCCGACTTCGCGGTTGCTGCTCTTTTGTGCCTCGCCGAGACGCCAGCGGTCACCTTCTCTGATTGGGCAATGCGCGGCATCAATGATGCCGTGGGACGGTTCATCGGAGGCTGCGAGAAGGCCGCCCGCTTTTTTAGCACCGTAGCGAATGACGTTAATGGCACATCGCGGCCTTCGCTGCATGACGGGGAAACAGCCGCTATCGGCGGCATAGCGGACTCCGCAACCCATCCACCGGCATATTGATGAGCCTGCACCCGACCCTCAAGTTCATCCAGCCGAAGCCGGCCGGAACGAAATTTGATTTCGGGTGGTTTGCTAGCGCGCCAAGGCCGCGATCACCGCGCCGCAGGCCGAAAGTTTTTCCTCGAGCCGTTCGAAGCCGCGGTCGAGACGATAGACGCGATTGACGGTGGTCTCACCTTCGGCGGCCAAGGGCGCGGTCACCGGCAACACCCAAGCACGCAAGTCGGTCACTTTCTCAGCGAAACGGACAACGATCAAACTGTCGAGGGTCGGGTCGACAGCAAATGGCCCAAAGCGGGCATTGCGGAATTTTTTGTGAGCGCGTGGGAAACATCGATCCGGCAAGCGAGCTGACAGCTACAGCGCGGCCTCGATGGCCTTGAGCAACCGGAAGCGCAGCGCGCCGGTGTTGCCCGTGAGCGAGATTACGAAACGCACCCGCCCGTGGCTTGCGGTGTCGGCGTAGCCCGCGAGCGTGCGCACGCCGTCGAGGGTACCGGTCTTGTACGCGGAATCCTTGCCTTTCTTGAGCAAGCCGGCGTGTGGCGCAAACAAAGTGAGCACCTTGGCAAGGCCGCGCGCCGTGAAATGGTCGCCGCGGCTGATGCCGGAACCCTCCTCGAGATGGATGGCGCCGGCGAGATCGTGCGCGGCCAGCATGGTGTCGGCGACCTTGATCGACTTCTCGAGGCTGACCGGGCCGCCGAAGCGATGCGCGCCGATCTCCAGAAAGATCTGGTTGGCCATGTAGTTGTTCGAGCCGACGAGCAACTCGTGCAGAAGCTGCGAAAGGGTGCGCGACTGGCGGTGAACGTAGACCGGCGTCAGTCCTTCGGGCACTTTTCCGGTCGTGACCTTGCCTTTGACGCTGCCGCCGGCCTGCGCGATGAACGCGGCAATCAATTCACCGGCATAGAGCAGGCTCACCTTCGGGTTTTGCGCCAGGCTGATACGGCCGCGGCCTTTCGGCCCGCGCGCCTTGAACTGGCTGATCGCAATCGGCGTGATCGGGGTCTGCGTCTCGCCCGCGAGCACCTTGTTGCCCTTGCGCACCGCGTCGATCGTGTTGAAGTTGACCGCCAGGGCGGAGTTCAGCGCGTCATAGGACCGCTTGCTGTCCTCGATCCCCGGAATGCGGAGGTCGGACGGGTAGTAGCTTGCGTCGAGCACGATGCCGGTGACCGGTTCCTTGCCGATCGCGGCGACGAGCCCCTGCGCGAGCAGCGCCAGCTCCTCGGAGACCAGGAACGGATCGCCGCCGCCGCGCACGTACAGCACCCGCTTATCATCCAGGTAGAACTTGGTCTCGAAGCGGTAGTCTGCGCCCAGCACTTCCAACGCCAGCCAGGCGGTCACGATCTTGGTGACGGAAGCCGGGACGAAGGGCTTGTCCGCGTTCTGGGCCACCAGCTCTTTGCCCTCGGCGTCCATCACCAGCACCAACGCCGACGGCGCCAGGGCCGCGACCTTTTCCTTGGCGCCGGCTTGGGTCTGGGCTTGGGCCTGGGCCTGGGCGGGCAGCAGGAGCAGGGCAAGGAGGAACAGGCGAGACCAAATCGCGACTCCCGCACGGGATCGGGTCAGTGCCCGGTTCGCACGTGTGCCAGGAAACTGTTTCGTACGGGCGCGCTCTCTCGCTTCGTCCATCGCACCTGACCTGGGCGCCAATTCATCCAGCCGACATCGGCTGGAATGAAATTCGATTCCGAGTGGTCTGCTAGCCGCTAATCCGCTCGATCACCGCGCCGCAGGCCGAGAGTTTTTCCTCAAGCCGTTCGAAGCCGCGATCGAGATGATAGACTCGGTTGACGGTGGTTTCGCCTTCGGCGGCCAGCCCCGCGATCACCAGCGAAACGGACGCGCGCAGATCGGTCGCCATCACCGGCGCGCCTTTCAGCTTGGCGACGCCTTCGATGGTCGCCTTCATGCCGTCGAGATGAATATTGGCGCCGAGGCGGGCCAGCTCCTGCACGTGCATGAAACGGTTTTCGAAAATCGTTTCGGTGATGTGCGAGGTGCCGTCGGCCAGGGTCATCAGCGCCATCAATTGCGCCTGCAGATCGGTCGGGAACCCGGGAAACGGCGCGGTCGTCACATCGACCGACTTGAGCGCCGAACCGTTGCGCGTGATGCGAATGCCTTCATTGGTCGGCGTCACCGTGGTGCCGGTCTGCGCCAAAACGTCGAGCGCGGCCTGCAACAGTTCCGGCCGGGTGTTCTGCAACAGCACGTCGCCGCCGGTCATCGCCACCGCCATCGCGTAAGTGCCGGTCTCGATCCGGTCCGGCAGCACGGCATGACGCGCGCCGTTCAGTTTGGCGACGCCTTCGACCACCAGACGCGAGGTGCCGATGCCGGTGACCTTGGCGCCCATCTTGTTGAGACAGTCGGCAACGTCGCCGATTTCCGGCTCGCGCGCGGCGTTGTCGATCACGGTGGTGCCCTTGGCCAGCACCGCCGCCATCAGCGCGACATGGGTGCCGCTGACCGTGACTTTGGGAAAAACGATTTCGCCGCCGCGCAAGCCGTTCTTGGCGCGGGCGATGACATAGCCGCCTTCGATCTCGATTTCGGCGCCGAGCTTTTCCAGCGCCATGATCAACAGATCGACCGGCCGGGTGCCGATGGCGCAGCCGCCCGGCATCGAGACCTTGGCCTCACCCATGCGCGCCAGCAGCGGCGCGATCACCCAGAAACTCGCCCGCATGGTCGAGACCAGCTCATAGGGCGCGGTGGTGTCGACGATGGTCTTGGCCGAAATGTGCAGCGTGCGGCCGTGGGCCTGCTCGCCGTTCGAGCGCTTGCCGGCGATCATGATGTCGACGCCGTGATTGCCGAGAATGCGCTGAAGCTGATTGACGTCGGCCAGGTTCGGCACGTTGTCGAGAATCAGGGTGTCCGCCGTCAGCAGGCTGGCGATCATCAAGGGCAGCGTGGCGTTTTTCGCGCCCGAAATCGGAATCGCGCCGTTCAGCCGTTGTCCGCCAACGATGCGTATCCGATCCATACTCGCCCCGCCCCGCTTGTCGCCGAAAATACCGTCCGCGACCGATGAAAAAAGAACTCCGGGCCCGTCTATGGACCGCCCGGCCCCCGCCTGCAAAGCCAAAACTCGCCGGAGGGTTAGCAGTTATCGGCTGGCGAATGCGGCGAAAGTCGGTCCGGTCCAGCCGGAAAACTCAAGGATTCTCGCCGTTTCGCGGCGATTGGCCGCCCTCGTCGGCCGTTTCCGCCCCGCCTGGCGTCCCCTGGCCGCGTTCCCTTGCCCGTTCTTGCATCTTGCGCCGACGCAGATTTTCCCGTAGCGCAGCGGCCAGCCGCGCGTCGCGGCTGCCGGGTTGCACGGGTTTCTTCGGTTTAGCTTGATTTTTGCCGTTGTCGTCGCTGCCGGTCATGGCCGTCATATATTCGCCTGACCGAAGCTTCCGCAAGTTCACGCAATTTTCAGACCTAGACCGCACCTTGCCTTGCATCGACAGGGGACGTTGTGGCAGTTTCCGCCGCGTTCGCCCCCGGCCTTTCCGGGTCATGCGATTTTTGCTGCCGTAGCTCAGTGGTAGAGCACCTCATTGGTAATGAGGAGGTCGAGTGTTCAATCCACTCCGGCAGCACCACCGTTTCCCACCATGCTGATATCCGCCTTCATCGTCCTGGCCTGCGCCGCGCTGCTGGGCTCGTTCCTGGCTGATCCTGCACGCCCGCGATCGCGGCACGGTGCCCTGGCTGCCCGGCGCCCTGCATGGGCTGGCCGGACTCGTCGGGCTCGGCGGCTTGATGCTGGCGCTGCAAGGTCCGCCGCGCGGGCTCGATCAGGGCACCGGCTCTTTCGGGCTGGCCGGCGCAGTGCTGTTCGCGCTCGCCGCGGTGGCGGGGTTGGCGATCCTGCTGCGCTATCGCCTCCAGCGCCGCCCGGCCGGCGGCTTGATCGGCCTGCACGCCACGCTGGCGATCAGCGGCCTGGCCATTTTGCTGGCCTATGTGATGGCGTAGCCGCCCGGGATCTAGCTCGCGATCGCGATCTTAGGCTTTTTGTTTTCGCCGAAGGCCGCGCGGCCGACCACCGCGGCGTAATCGGCAATCGGCTGCGGCCGGCCGATCAGGTAGCCCTGGACCTCGTCGCAATGTTCCTCGGCCAGGAACAGGCGCTGGTCCTCGGTCTCGACGCCTTCGGCGATCACCGGCACATTAAGCCCGCGGCCGAGCGCGATGATGGCGCGGACGATCGTAGCCGCCTGCTGGCTGTGGCACAGATTGGTGATGAAGGCGCGGTCGATCTTGATCTTGTCGAACGGGAACGACTGCAAATAAGACAGCGAAGAATAGCCGGTGCCGAAATCGTCCATCGCGATCCGCACGCCGATATTCTTCAGCCGGCGCAGGATCGCCACCGCGCGGGTGAAATCGCCGATCAGCACGCCCTCGGTAATTTCCAATTCCAGCCGCGACGGCGCCAGACCGGTGTCCAGCAACACCTGATGCACCAGGCTCGGCAGATCGCCGTGTTGGAATTGCACCGGCGACAGATTGACCGCGATCGACAGCGGCTTGGACCAGGACGCCGCTTCGCGGCAGGCCGCGCGCAGCACCCATTCGCCGAGCGCGCCGATGATGCCGCTCTCCTCGGCGAGCGGGATGAAATCGGCCGGCGGCACCAGGCCGCGGCGCGGATGATGCCAGCGCGCCAATGCTTCGAAGCCCGTAATGGCGCCGTCGATGCCGGCCTGCGGCTGATAATAAAGTTCGAGTTCGTCGCGTTCGATCGCCTGGCGCAGATCCTGTTGCAGCACGCGCTTGTCGCGCAACTGCGCATCCATCGATGTCTCGAAGAAGCGAATCGAACCGCGCGCCTCCGATTTGGCGCGGAACAAGGCGGCGTCGGCATTGGCGACCAAAGCCGCGGCATCGGCGCCATCTTGCGGAAAAATGCCGACGCCGATCGTCAGGCCGATCCGCATCGAATGGCTGTCGATCGTGATGTCGGGTTCGAACGCTGCGCACAAGCGTTCGGCCAGCGCTTCGGCGCCGGCCGGCTGCCGCCCAGGCGGCGTGATCACGGTGAATTCGTCGCCACCAATGCGCGCCACGAAGGCGCCCTCGCAGGCCGCCTCCATCCGGCGCGCGATCTCTTGCAGCAGTGCGTCGCCGATCGTGTGGCCGAACACGTCATTGACCGCCTTGAAGCGGTCGAGATCGATCGACAGCACGGCAAAGTCTTCGCCCAACGCGGCCGCCTGATCGAGCGTGGCGGCAATGCATTCGTTAAACGCCGTCCGGTTCGGCAAACCGGTGAGCTGTTCGTGATGCGCCATATGGCGCAGGCGCTGTTCGCTGCGCTTTTGCTCGGTGACGTCGGTGATGACGTTGATCAGGTATTTCGGCTTGCCGTCGTCGTCATTGACCGGTAGTCGCGTCGAGGTGACGACACGGGCGCCGTTGCCCGGCGTGATGACCGGGTGCTCGCCCATGTAGCCGATCTTGCCGGACTCTATCCATTTGCGGTCTTCGCGGGTGATCGCGTCGGCGATCACCGGCACCATAACGTCGGCCACCGTTTTGCCGAGCATTTGCGCGCGGTCGACGCCGTAGTATTTTTCCGCCTCGCGATTGATCAGCAGATACTTCAGATCCGCAACATCTTTCACGATAATCGGAGTCGGAACGTTTTCGATAATCGTATCGAGGAACGAGCGCGTGTGGTCGAGCTCGCGCTCGGCGCGTTTGCGTTCGGTGATGTCTTCGTGGGTCGCGATCCAGCCGCCACCCGGCGTCGGCGTATCGATGACGGCGATGGTGCGGCCGTCCGGCAATTCGACATCAACGGCAAAGGTTTTCTTTTGCCCGAGCTTGGCGCCCAAGGCTTTTTCGTATTGCCCGATATCATCCGGAAATGTGCCGGCTGCCTTGCGAAGCTCAAGCAATTCGCGAAGGCTGCAACCGCGCTTCAGGCGGCGCGCATCGAGCTTGTACATCGCCCGGTACGGCTCGTTCCAGTCGACCAGCCGGTTGCGCGCATCGAAGATGCACAGGCCTTGAATCATGCTGTCGAGCGCAACGGCGCGCCGTTTGTTCTGGGCGCCGAGTTTCTGGATGATCCGAATCGCCGACCATGTGCCGGCCAGACCGATCGCGATCAGCCCGCCAATGGTGGCGGCCAGCGCCAGTGACAGGCCGGTCAGCGGCGTTGCGACGACATCGACGACGACCAGAACGGCCAGCGTGACGGCAAAGCCGACCGCCCCGGCGGCGATGATTTTTCGCCAGCCGCGATACTGACCGAGTACGTTAAATGTCCGAAACATAACTCCGCACTTTGACTGCCGGCGCAGGGGAAAGGCCTGCGCAAGGAGGGGACAAGTGACGGCCGGACGGTAAGAGGTATCATTTTGGCGCACGTTAAGATCGGCGCGCGGCAAATCGTTAATTACGGATTAGCCCTACGAAGCGGTAAACGCGCATAACCAGCCAATGGCTGGGGATAAATCGCGACCAACCGCCGAACGGGCCCATTTGGGCCAGGGTTTATTCGGGCTTGAGAAACGCGAAGTCGCAGCCCTGGTCGGCGCCGAGAATTTCCCGGGCATAGAGCTTGGCATAGCCGCGCTCCGGTACCGCCGGCGGCTTGGCGCGGGTCGCTTCACGTTTCTTAAGTTCCGCTTCGTCAACCAGGAGGTCGATACGGCGGTCCTTGACCGACAGCTTGATGCGGTCGCCATTGCGCACCAAGCCGAGCGGGCCGCCCGAGGCGCTATCGGGCGTGACATGCAGCACGATGGTGCCGAAGGCGGTGCCACTCATGCGCGCGTCGGAAACGCGGATCATGTCCTTGACGCCCTTGGCCGCGAGTTTTTTCGGGATCGGCAAATAGCCGGCTTCCGGCATCGCCGAGACCGAATGCGGCCCGGCGTTTTGCAGAACCAGAATGTCGTTGGCTTCGACATCGAGATTGGGATCGTCGATGCGCGCGGCAAGATCTGCAAGCGAAGTGAACACAACCGCGCGGCCTTCCATCTCGAATAGATTGGCGTCAGCCGCCGAGCGCTTGAGGATGGCGCCGCCGGGCGCAAGATTGCCGAACAGCGATACCAGGCCGCCGACCGGCTCGAGCGGTTCTTTGCGCGCGGCAATGATCGAACGATCGACCCAGTCGCCGGCATCGACGTCGAGACGCTGGCCCAGCGTTTCGCCGGTCACCGTCATGGCATCGAGATGCAGCAGGTCTTTGAGTTCGCGCATCAGCGCGCCCATGCCGCCGCCGGCAAAGAAGTCTTCCATGTAGCCATTGCCGACCGGCTTCAGGTTCACCAGCACCGGCGTGGTGTCTGACAACTCATTCAGCTTTTCGAGCGACACCGGCACGCCGGCGCGGCCGGCGATCGCCGTGAGGTGAATGATCGCGTTGGTCGAGCCGCCGATGGCGAGCAGCACGCGCATCGCGTTCTCCACCGACTTCGCGGTGACGATCTGGGTCGGCTTGAGTTTCGAACCGATCAGTTGCACGGCAAGCGCGCCGGTGGCTTCGGCCGCGCGCAGGCGGTCGGCATGCACGGCGGGAATCGCGGCGGTGCCGGGCAGCGCCATGCCGAGCGCTTCGACGATGCAGGCCATGGTCGAGGCGGTGCCCATCACCGCGCAGGTGCCGGCGGTGGTGGCGAGCTTGCCTTCGACCTCGTTGATTTCTTTTTCGTCGATCTTGCCGGCGCGATAGTTCGCCCAGAACCGGCGGCAATCGGTGCAGGCACCCAAGCGTTCGCCGTGATGACGGCCGGTCATCATCGGTCCGCCGATCAACATCACCGACGGTTTGTCGGCCGAGACCGCGCCCATCAATTGCGCCGGCAAGGTTTTATCGCAGCCGCCCATCAGCACGACCGAGTCCATCGGCTGCGCGCGCACCATTTCCTCGGTGTCGATCGACATCAGGTTGCGAAACTTGAGACTGGTCGGATTGAGAAAAACTTCACCGAGTGAAATCGTCGGGAATTCGATCGGCAAGGCGCCGGCCGCCAACACGCCGCGCTTCACCGCTTCCAGCAATTCCGGGAAATGGCGGTGGCAATTGTTGAAGCCCGAGCCGGTGTAAGCGATGCCGACCACCGGCTTTTCCAGCATCTCGCGCGAATAGCCCATCGACTTGGCGAAAGAACGCCGCAGATAGAGCGAGAAATCGCGGTCGCCGTAATTGGTCAGGCCGTTGGCGATGCCGACAGGTTGGTCGTTCATGCGGAGACTTTCTTTAGCCACGACAGGCCGGCGGCTACTCTGACCGACCAGGGATGGAGAACGATACGCTCTGACATAATCGGATAGCGGCGGGTGAGCCAGTCAAATCCGATCTGCTGCATAAACGCCATGACCACCAGCATGGTCAAAAACCAGGTCAGGAAATGATAGCGCGCGATCGCCGCTTGATAGAACAGCGCGACGGCATGTTGCGCCAACGCCGATGCGCCGATCAAGCGCAGCCACGGGTCGAAGCGGCGACCGCGCACCACAACATAAATCAGAATGGCGACGCCGAGCGCGTTCAGCGGAATCGTCCAGGCGGATTCGGCCGGGCCGCTCAACCAGTTCACGATCTGAAAAAACGCCCTCGACAGATATTCGCCGCTGAAATTCAAGGTGAATAAGTCGTGGAAGGCCAAAGCGTAGGCCGACGGCGGCATCACCAAAAGATCGGCATCCTGCGCATTGGAGCTGAACAGGACGAGGGCATGGCCGAATACCCAATTGTGCAGCGCCATCGAGAACACCGGCGCAAAGCCGATGCACAGGCCGGCGAGCCGCGGCCACTGTTTGTAATAAAGCGTGGCAAGTCCGGCGCCGCCGAGGAACACGGCCGCGGCCGGCGCGACGATCGGTTTCATCGCAATGCCGAGCGCCAACAGCAACGCACCGAACAAGGCGGGCGCGAAGCGGTTATCCGACTTCAAGCCGCTGGACGCGGATGTACCGCGAACCAGAACAAACAAGCCGGCGATAAACAGAATATAGGCGGCCGGATCGGCAAAGCCGCGCGCCGCCCATTTGACGTAATCGAAGAACGTAGTGCCGAACAAGGCGCCGACCGGGATCGCAACAAAGCCCAAGGTCACTACGACCGGCCACGGGTTCGGCAGGAAGCGCTTGAACAGGCCATAGACCACAAACGGCATCAGCAGCACCAGCGACAAGTAACCGAGGAAGCTGCCGCCGAACACGATGTGCTGTAGCGCGAAGAAATAACGCAGGCCCGGACCGCCGTAATAAAACACCGGCTCGCCGCCGATCAGAAAGCCGATCCAATCGCCGGACAGCAACTTCTGCAAGATCAAGCGGCCGACGCCCTCATAGAACAGCCCATCGTCGCCGCCATCGAACGGCCGGACGCCGCCGAGGAAGCTGCCGTCGAGAATGGCAATGACCGCGACCGACAGGCCGATGAGCATAAAGGGTACGATCAAGCGCTTGGGGTTGAACCGCACCAGCGCCAGCACCAGCCCGAACAAAGCGGCAATCGCCAGCGCACCCTGCGCCAATTGCAACAGCCGCACCTTGAACGGCGGCTCCAGCCGCATCGCCAGCGAATCCGGTTTGATGGCAATGCCGGCGACGCGCCGACCGGCGTCGGCCGGCTCGATGACGCGGCATTGATCGCCGCGCCACAGCGAGAAGTGTTCACCCGCGCCTTCCCACATCACATCGCCGCGCCAGCACAATTGCCCACCGACATAAGCCGCCGGCAACCGGATCATTTCGAACCACGGCATCATCAGATGCCAGCGATGCAAACCCATCCAGAACCGGCCGTCGCGGCGGGCGCGCTGAACGTCGCTGACCGGATACCAATTGTATTTCATTTCGTTGATAAAGCCGAGACGCTGCCAGACCGGGTCGGAAAAATCGATCTCCGTCACCGCGCGCGACATATCCGACTTGTGAAAAATACTGTCGGGGGAAAAAGCGTAAGTGCGATCGGGAAATCCGCCGCTCGGCCAACAGCCGTTGACGTGTCGGCTTGCAACGCTTCGCCGGCGGATACTGCTTATCGAACTCAGCCTTGAGATGACGATAGACGTCGGCCGGCAGGCCGCGTTCCAGCGCCTGGCCGCGCTCGCCCTGGCTCGGCAGAAAGACATTGAAGCCCTCATCGATGCGCGGCGGCGCCAGCGCCATTTGTCCGACAATCGCGACCACGACAATGCCGGCGGCGGCCAGCCAGGCGCGCCACGACGTGCGAACCTGGCCGGAAAAGACCACCACGGCCACGATCACCAGCAACGCATAGATCGCGATATCGTTGACCGGCAGACCGACCGCGGCCACCGCCAGGATCAGCACACCCAGCCTGCGCCAGCCGGCATATGCTTGCGGTTTATCGTCGCGCGTTTCGGTCATGGATCGCCGTCTATGGAATGAGGGCAGTTCGCCCTTGCGTAGCATGGCGATTTGGCCCAAATCCATGCCGATTGCAAAAAGCGGCATACGCGTGGGGCAGAGCGAAATCGTGATCCGACTAGGCATTATCGGCAGCAATTACGGCCGCACGGTTCTCCTGCCGGCATTCCGCGCCGATCCGCGCTGCGAGGTGGTGGCGCTGGCCGGCAGCGACGCCGCGCGCACGCGCCGAGCGCGCCAACGAGGCCGGCGTCGCCGAAGGCCTATGGCGACTGGCGCCAGCTGATCGACGACAAGGATGTCGACGCGGTCGCGATCGCGACGCTGCCGAGCCTGCAGGCCGAGATCGCCATCGCCGCGCTCGCCGCCGGCAAGCCGGTATTCGCCGAAAAGCCGCTGGCCGGCAATCTCTCCGCCGCTCGCGCGATGCTGGACGCCGCCGAACAAAGCGGGCTGCCGACCGGCATCGATTTCAACTTTCATCAGATCCTGCCCTGGCTGCGCGCCAAGGCGATGCTACAGACCGGCGCGATCGGCGCGCTGCGTCACATGACGGTGCACTGGCAGGTCGAGAACTATTCGATCCAGCAGCGCATGCGTAACTGGAAGACCGCCGGCGGCAATGACGGCGGCGGCGTGCTCGGCAATTTCATCTCGCACTGTTTCCATTATCTCGAATGGTTCGCCGGGCCGATCGCCGGTTTGCAGGCGCGCATTGGCGGCCTGCCGGACGACGCCGATCTGCAGACGACGGTGGCGATGGCCATGCAACTGGCGGCGGGGCCGCAGGTCAGCCTGTCGATGAGCTGCGCCTCGTTCCGCGGCTCGGGCCACCGCATCGAGTTCTATGGCGAAGACGGCACGCTCGTTCTGGAGAACCGCACCGCCGACTATATGCGTGGCTTTGTTTTAAGCTACGCCAAGCGGCCGGACGAACTCGCCACCGTGCCGGTCGACGATCCGGCGCAAGCGCCATATCCGGACGGCCGGATCGCACCGGTGTCGCGGCTGGCCAAGATGTTTTTCGACGCCATCGACGGCGCACCGCATTATAAGCCCAATGCCGGGCCCGGCTTTGCCGAAGGCTATCGCGTGCAGGCTTTGATCGACGCCGCGCAGCGTTCGCACGGCCAAGGCAACATGGATCGATGTCGCGGCGGAAACCGCGCAGGAGAAAAAGTATGAGCGGCGCTAAAGTTCTGGTCACCGGCGGCAGCGGTTTTATCGGCTCCGGCCTGGTCAAGGCGCTGGTGAAATCCGGCGCGCGCGTGCGCGTGCTCGACGACAATTCGCGCGGCCGGCCGCGCCGGCTGACCGATGTCGAAAAGGACATCGAATTCATCGGCGGCGATATTCGCGACGCCGAGCGCGGTCGACAAGGCCACGCAGGGCATGGACGAGGTGCATCATCTCGCCTTCGTCAACGGCACGGAATTTTTCTACAGCCAGCCCGATCTGGTGCTCGATGTCGGCGTGCGCGGCATGATCAATGTCATCGACGCCTGCCGCAAACAGAATGTCGGCAATCTCATTCTGGCCTCAAGTCTCGGAAGTCTACCAAACGCCGCCGCATGTCCCGACCGCCGAAGACGCGCCGCTGTCGGTGCCGGACGTCCTGAACCCGCGCTATTCCTATGGCGGCGGCAAGCTGATCAGCGAATTGATGGCGATTAATTTCGGCCGCAAATATTTCGAGCGCGTGCTGATTTTCCGGCCGCACAATGTCTATGGCCCCGACATGGGCTGGGAGCACGTCGTGCCGCAATTCGCCTTGCGGATGCAGAAGCTCGGCAATGCGCAGCAGGACGGCGCGCTGCGTTTCGACATTCAGGGCACCGGCGAAGAAACCCGCAGCTTTTGCTACATCGACGATCTGGTCGCCGGCGTCATGGTGATGCGCGACAAGGGCGAGCACCTCGGCATTTATCATGTCGGCACCACCGAGGAGCTGTCGATCGCCGATGTGGCGCGCAAGGTCGCGGCCTAGGCCGGCCGCGACCATCGAAATGGTGCCCGGCAAGCTGCAGGCCGGCGGCACGCCGCGCCGCTGCCCGGACATTTCGAAATTGGCCGCACTCGGCTATAAGCCGCGCGTATCGCTCGATCAGGGCCTGAAACCCACGCTGGACTGGTACTGGAACAACGCCGATTTGGCGCCAAAAGCGTAATATCTGAAGGAGACTTCCCCTTGCGTCCCACCAAAATCGCGATTGGCGCCGGCACCGGCGGCAGCGTCCCGGTCGAGCAATGCCAGATCTGCGGCTCGGAAAAACTCGATGCCGTGTTGTCGCTCGGCTATATGCCGCCGGTGAACCAGATGGTGCCGATCGGCCAGGTGCCGCGCCAGCAGCCGTGGTTTCCGACCGACCTCCTGCATTGCCGCGAATGCGACCTGGTGCAGCTCGGTCTGGCGGTCGATCCGGTCATTATCTTCCCGCCGGAATATCCCTACACCTCGGCACCACCAAATTGCTGCGCGACAATTTCGCCGAATTGCAGCGCGAAAGCTCGGCGATGCTGGGCCTGACCGAAAAGGATCTGGTGGTCGATATCGGCTCGAATGACGGCACGCTGATTTCGAACTTCCAGAAAGCCGGCAACCGCATTCTCGGCATCGAGCCGACCGACGTCGGCGACATCGCCAACTCGCGCGGCATCCCGACCATCAAGCGTTATTTCGGCAAGGACACCGCGCGCGAAGTGCTGGCCTCGCATGGGCCCGCCAAGCTGATCACCGCGGCGAACTGTTTTGCCCATATCGAGGACGTGCATGCCATCGTCGACGGCATCGTCGAGATGCTCGGCGCCGGACGGCGTGTTCATTTCCGAATCGCATTACCTGATCGGTCTCTTGGACACGCTGCAATACGACACCGTCTATCACGAGCATCTGCGCTATTATTCGGTCGCCAGCCTGAAGCATCTGCTGGAAATGCACGATCTCGAAGTGTTCCACGCCCGGCCGATCCCGAGCCATGGCGGCTCGATCCGCGTCTATGCCGGCACGCAAGGGCGCGCACCGGTGCAGGACAGCGTGCAGAAAATGCTCGACGCCGAACCGCGCGGCGAAGCGATGGCCAAGCGCCTGAAGCAGTTCAAGCACGACGTGCTGCTGTCGAAGCTGCGGCTGTTGTCGATGCTGCAAGCGACTCAAGGAAAAAGACGCCCGCGTCGTCGGCATCAGCGCGCCGTCGCGCGCCTCGACGCTGTTCAACTATGTCGGGCTCGACGACGGCATCATCGATTACGTCTGCGAAATTCCGGGCTCGCTGAAAATCGGCAAATGCATGCCGGGCACCGCGATCCCGGTGGTCGACGAGACCAAGCTGTTCGAAGACCAGCCGGAATGCGCCATTATCTTCTCCTGGCACATCGCCGACGAACTGGCGCCCAAGCTGCGCGCCAAGGGCTACAAGGGGAAATTGATCACGCCGCTGCCGGTACCGCGGTATTTGTAAGCCGTGGCTGTCGTTCCTGCTTGCGCGGGGACGACAGCCGTGTGCTAGGCTTTCGGCATGGGTGAATATCCGAAAATCAAATCCCGCCGCACCATCGAGGTCTCGCCCTGGATGAAGGTGATCGAGCGCGAGGTCGAATTCAAGAAAGACGCCCCGACCGAGCTTTACCATGCGGTCGGCCAGCAGGATTACATCGCCATCGTCGCGCTGACGCCGGACGGCCGCATTCCGATCGTGCGGCAATACCGGCCGGCGCTCGAGCGCTTCACCTGGGAATTGCCGGCCGGCCTGGTCGATGCCGGCGAGGACCCGGCGCGGACCTGCCGAGCGCGAATTGATGGAAGAGACCGGCCATTCATCCAAGGCCGTGCACGCGCTCGGGATCTATTCGCCCTGCACCGCCCGGCTGTCGAACAAGGTGCATTCCTTCTTCGTCGAGGCCGGGCCCCGCCCGGCCGACCAGGCGATCGAAGCCGGAATCGAGCTCAATCTGGTCAGCCCTTCGGAACTGGGCGCGATGATCTATTCGGGCGAGTTCACCCTGCAACTGCACATCGGCGCCCTGATGCTGGCCGGCATGCGCGGGTTTATCGATCTGACTGCATTTCAGGCGCGCTAGAACCGCTGCGTCGTCACGCCTTCCATCGCATAAGGCGCATAGAGAAAATCGCGGATGGTCGCGACCCGTTCGTCCGACCAACCGAGCAAAACCGCGTAGCGAATGGTGTCGTCGTCGGCACCGCTGACCAACAGCGCCGGACGACCGTCGGCGAAGCCAGGTGAGACGCGGCACGGCGGCGCCGCGGCATATCGAGTGAAATAGACCGACACGTCTTTGCGGCCGGCAAGCTTGGTCCGGTTGACCAGATCGAGTCGCACGTCCTCGGCCAAAAGATTCACGCAAGCCGTCGAAATCACGCCCGTTGAACAAATCGGCGTAATGGCGCAATCGTGCTTTCTCCGCCTCACCGACGGCGGGCCTGACATCCGGCATCGCCTGCTGGCTTTGCAGCTTGTCGCGGCCGCGATGCAACGCCGCCTTCACCGATGCCACAGTGACGCCAAGGATGTCTGCCGTCTCGGCCAGCGAATAGCCGAGCACATCCATCAAGATGACGCCGGCGCGTTGCGCCGCCGGCAAAGCGAGAAAGACGGCGAAGCTGCTGGCTGCCTCCACTCGCGCGGCGGCATCGGCCGACTGATCTTCGATCAGCGCGACCTCGGCGCTTGTGTGCCGTGCCGCGCCGCGCTTGCGCCGGCGCAGCGCATCGAGCGCGGTGTTATGCGCGATACGGAACAGCCAATTTTCGGGATTTTGCACATGACCGGCCTCCGGCAAGGCTTCGATCGCTTTTGCCAGCGCATCCTGCACGACGTCTTCGCCGTCGAAGGCCGAGCCGACCATGCGCGCGCAATAGCGATGCAGGCGCGGCCGCAATTCCATCATCAATTTTCCGAACGCGTCCGGAGTCAAAATCGCTTCCATCGCCATCGCTCATTTCCGTCGGCCACGCAGCGAAGGTGGCTCATTGCCTAAGACGATACGGCACCGCCAAAGGATTCGGGCTGAGGCGAATATTTTTTGCCAAAGAATCCTTTGGCCGCCTCGAAACGTCCTTACCGGTATCGACGCGCCTGTCGCGCGCCGTTTCAAGGGAGCTAGCAAGATGCAGAGAGTGACACTGGTGCGCTACACCACCAAACCGGACCGCGCCGCCGAGAACGAGGCGCTGTCACGGGCGGTCTTTACCGAACTTCACGCGAAAAAGCCGTCTGGCATCGCCTATGGGCTTTTCAAAGAGCCCGACGGCGTCAGCTTCGTCCACGTCTTCATTAATCTGGCCGCCGATAATTCCGATGCGGTGACCGAATTGCCGACGTTCAAGGCCTTCGAAAAAACCATCAAAGAACGCTGCGAGGCTCCGCCGCAGCCGACCCGGATGAGCCTCGATCTGGTTGACAGCTACGGGCTCAAATAAGGGCCGAAACGGCCTGCCGCGGGCGCTATGACCCGCGGCAGTGCTCCAAAAAAGCTCCATTTGACCTCGGTCAATGCCGCTACCTTGGAATTCCGACGAATCTGGCCTCGACAAACGGCGTGGAAGCCCTCTAAAAAAGGGCCGCGGGCGCAGTGGCGGGGCGGGAAAGTAGCGAAATCATGAATTACAACGACTTTTTCGTCTCTGCTCTCGACAAATTGCGCGATGAGCGGCGTTACCGGGTTTTTGCCGACCTCGAGCGCATCGCCGGCCGCTTTCCGCACGCTTATTGGCACGCCCCCGAGGGCAAGCGCGAAGTCGTGATCTGGTGTTCCAACGACTATCTCGGCATGGCCCAGCACCCCAAGGTGATCGGCGCCATGGTCGACGTCGCCGCCCGCATGGGCACCGGCGCCGGCGGCACCCGCAATATCGCCGGCACCAACCATCCGCTGGTCGAGCTGGAGCGCGAGCTCGCCGACCTGCACGGCAAGGAAGCCGCCCTGCTGTTCACCTCCGGCTACGTCTCGAACCAGACCGGCATTCCGACCTTGGCCAAGCTGCTGCCGAACTGCCTGATCCTGTCGGACGCGCTCAACCACAATTCGATGATCGAAGGCGTGCGGCAAGCCGGCTGCGAAAAGCAGGTCTGGCGCCATAACGACGTCGGCCATCTCGAAGAACTGCTCAAAGCCGCCGATCCGGACCGGCCGAAGCTGGTGGTGTTCGAGAGCCTGTATTCGATGGACGGCGACATCGCGCCGATCCACGCGATCTGCGATCTCGCCGAGAAATACGGCGCGATGACTTATGTCGATGAAGTGCACGCGGTCGGCATGTATGGTCCGCGCGGCGGCGGCGTTTCCGAGCGCGACGGCGCGGCGGATCGTCTCGACGTCATCGAAGGCACCTTGGCGAAAGCGTTCGGCTGCCTCGGCGGCTATATCGCCGGCACCAAGGAAATGGTCGATGCCGTGCGTTCCTACGCGCCGGGCTTCATCTTCACCACCGCGCTGCCGCCGGCGATCTGCGCGGCAGCGACCGCCGCGATCAAGCATTTGAAAACGTCACAGTGGGAGCGCGACCGTCACCAGGACCGCGCCGCGCGCGTCAAGGCCGTGCTCAACGCCGCCGGCCTGCCGGTGATGGCGTCATCGACCCATATCGTGCCGGTGATGGTTGGCGATCCGGAGAAGGTGCAAGATGGCGAGCGACATGCTGCTGGCCGATCACGGCATCTATATTCAGCCGATCAATTATCCGACCGTACCGCGCGGCGAGGAACGCCTGCGCATCACGCCGTCGCCCTATCACGACGACGCGCTGATCGACCAATTGGCGGAAGCCTTGGTCGATGTTTGGGACCGGCTGCAACTGCCGAAGAATCGCCGGGCGATGGCGGCGGAATAACCGATTTCCGTTCGTCCCCGCGAAAGTGGGGACCCAGTTCAGCAAGCACTAATGCAGTACCCTTAGCTCTGGATTCCCGCTTACGCGGGAATGAACGGAGTATGGAGTCAGGCTTAATCCCGAAACGGCCAGCGAAAGCGTTGGCGCTGACGCCTGAGCACGTCCGCGTTCTCCGGCTTGGCCGCCTTGCGCGCCTGATGCCGCGCCATGAACGGCATGGTCAGCGACACGAAAAAGATCCGCGACAGGTGATGGGCGCCGACATAGACCGGGTCGAGATGCAGCGCCAAGGCCAGCAGCATCATCGCGTCGACCGAACCAGGCGCATAGGCGATCATCACCTCGGCGACCGGCACATGAATGAACATCAGCAGGCCGCCGGCAAAAACCGCGGCGATCGACAAGGCGACCGCGAACAGAGCCTAACGCGGCGCCGACGAAATCCAGCAGCAACCGCAGCGACGTGTTGGCAAAGCGCGCGCCGATGACACCGCCGAAGCAGATCATCACGATGTCGGTGATCCACCGCGGCATGACGACGTGGATATAGCCCGAGCCGTGCAAGGCCGCCGAGGTCAGCAAGGCGCCAAACAGCAGGCCACCGGGAAACCGGATGCGATGGGCGACGACCGCCATCACCGTAGACGCCGCGATCAGGATGGCCAGCTCACCAAGTTGCGCGACAACGAACGCACCGCCGGCGCGCGCGGCGCCATGGCCGGCGAAGCCAAACGCCAACAGCGCCGTCGGCAAGCCGACCGCGATGATGACAACGCGAATGGTCTGGACAATCGCGATGGCGCGCAGATCGGCATCGAGTTCGGCGCCGACCGCCATCACTTGCGACATCGCGCCGGGCGCGGACGCCAGATAGGCCGTAACGTTGTTCCAGCCGTGCACCACGCGCAGATAGGTCCAGCCGGCGACGCTGACGCAAGCTATCGCCATCAACAGAACGGCGATGCTGAGCGGATAAGCCGTCACGCCCTGCAGCGTTTGCGGCGTCACCACCGCACCCAATGAGATGCCGAGCGCTACCAGCAGAATGCGCATCATCAGAATGGGGATGAACATCGGCCGGCCGGCCAAGGCGGCGGCGGCCACGACAATAATCGAGCCCGACAGCCAGCCGGCCGGCATCCCCAAAAGCCCGAAGGTCAAGCCGCCCACAGCACCGAAGGCCAGCGTCTCGGCGACGTGGCGCAGCATGGCGATGCGGCTGACAGATGGAGAGGCGGACAAATTGGACAGCTTTCGGGGAACCGCGACTACAAAATGCGTGGGCGGCCCTAGATGCGCATCAATGCCGCGCATAACCGCTCGCGTCAAATGCCGAAACCGCAGTGGCATTATGTCGAAGCAACGGTGCGGCGCCGCCGATTAAAATAACAGATCGCGCATCAGGGTATCGAGATGACTCACGCAAGTCAGCGCCAAGCAGGCTTGCTGTGCCTCGGCGAAGGTGCGGAACCGAAGGTCGCGCAATTTCGGCAGCAGCGCCGGAAAAACATTGGCGGTCAAGATTGTATCGCCAAGCACCGTCAGGCCTGAAACGCCCCCGATTGGCCGTCAGTATGGCGCAACGCCTAGGCCAGCGGCGATCCGGCTATTTGACCCATATCAGGCCGAACGGCCCTGCCCCGGTGCGGCCGTGGCCGGCGGCCGAGATGCTATCTTCAAGCGCGCAACACGGCTAAAATCGCAGACCAAGCTTGGGTTTAGGCCATTTTCAGGAGCGGGAATGCTGCAAGGCTGGGTCGTCATCGCCGTGGCGCTTGCCTATATCGGCCTGTTGTTCCTGGTCGCCAGCTATGGCGACCGGATCAGGGGCCGATTCCGTGCGCCCGGCCGCGGCCAGGCCACCACCCAGGGCATGATCGAGAAAAAGGGTCTTGGCCGCGAAGGCCGCACCCGGCTGATGATCTTCCCGTTGTCACTGGCGATCTACTGCACGTCGTGGACGTTCTTCGGCTCGGTCGGTTCGGCCTCGCGCACCGGCTATGAATTCCTCACCATCTATATCGGCCCGATGCTGATGATCGGCCTGTTCTCGCCGCTGCTCATCCGCATCGTGCGGCTGGCCAAGGCGCAGAACATCACCTCGATCGCCGACTTCATCGCCGCCCGCTACGGCAAGGGCCAGGCGGTCGCCGCCACCGTCGCACTGATCGCGATCGTCGGCTCGATCCCCTACATCGCCTTGCAGCTCAAGGCGGTGTCGTCGTCGCTGGAAACCATCCTCGCCCATACCACGCCGATCAGCGACGCCACCCGGCCGCTGCTCGGCGACATCGCGCTGTTCGTGGCGCTGTCGATGGCGACCTTCGCGGTACTGTTCGGCACCCGCCACATCGACGCCACCGAGCATCAAGACGGTTTGATGCTGGCGGTCGCGACCGAGTCGTTGGTCAAGCTGTTCGCCTTCCTGGCAGTCGGCATTTTCGTGACCTTCTGGATGTTCGGCGGCCCGGGCGCCTTGTTCGAGGCGGCGCGGCAAAGTTCAGTCACCGACGGCCTGTTCAACCGCGAGCCGCCGTTCGACACGCTGATCGCCAGTACCTTGTTGTCGTTCGTTGCGATCATTCTGTTGCCGCGCCAGTTTCACGTCGCGGTGGTCGAGAACAACAATGAAGGCGAGATCAAACGCGCCGCCTGGCTGTTCCCGATCTATCTGGTACTGATCAACCTGTTCGTGATCCCGATCGCGCTCGCCGGATTGCTGACCTTCCCGCCCGGCACCATCGATTCGGACATGTTCGTGCTGGCGTTGCCGCTGCAAACCGGCTCGCACATTCTGACCATCGCCGCCTTTGTCGGCGGCCTGTCGGCGGCAACCGCGATGGTGATCGTCGAAATCGGTCGCGCTGTCGATCATGATCTCGAACGACCTGATCATGCCGCTGGTCGTGCATCGGCGCCAAGGCCTGATCTCAGGACGCGAGAATCTCGGTTCGCTGCTGCTGATCGTGCGGCGGCTGGCGATCTTCGGCATTCTGCTGCTGGCTTATATGTACTACCGCTCGGCCGGCGACGCCCAACTCGCGTCAATCGGCCTGTTGTCGTTCGCGGCCATCGCGCAACTGGCGCCGGCGTTTTTCGGCGGCCTGTTCTGGCGGCGCGCCACCGCCGCCGGCGCCATGGCCGGCATGGTCTCCGGCATTTCGATCTGGGCCTATACGCTGCTGCTGCCGAGCTTCGCCGACTTCGGCTTGATCGGCCAGCGCATTCTGGTCGACGGGCCGTGGGGCTTCATGATGCTGCGCCCGCAGCATCTGTTCGGGCTTGAGCTGTCGCCGCTGGTGCACGGCGTGGCCTTCAGCCTGGTCGCCAATGTCCTGTGTTACATCGGCTTCTCGTTGCTGCGCGAGCCGTCGGCGATCGAGCGCATGCAGGCCAATACCTTCGTGCCGTCGGGGCTGGCGCCGATCGCGCCGAGCTTCCGGTTCTGGGGCTCGTCGGTGACGGTCGATGAACTGGTCAGCACGGTGGCGCGCTATCTCGGCGAGGAGCGCACGCGCAACGCGCTGGAAATCTTCGCCGCCACCCACCGCATCAGCATGGAGGCCGAGCGACGAAGCCGACTTCCGGCTGGTGCGCCACGCCGAACATATTCTGTCCTCGGCCATCGGCGGCGCCTCGTCGCGGCTGGTGCTGTCGCTGCTGTTGCGCAAGCGCACGGTCTCGACCAAGGCGGCGCTCAAACTGCTCGACGACGCCTCGGCCGCGATCCAGTACAACCGCGAAATTCTGCAGACCGCGCTCGACCACGTGCGCCAGGGCATCGCGGTGTTCGACCGCGATCTGCAACTGATCTGCTGGAACCGGCAGTTCGGCGAAATCCTCGATCTGCCGCCGAGCCTGATCCGCGTCGGCATCGGGCTCGCCGAAATCCTGCGCTTCAACGCCCAGCGCGGCGACGTCAAGCCGGAGCGGATCGAGGATATCGTGCGCGCCCAGATCGAGCGCTACGTCTCCGGCAAGGACGTGTTCATGGAGCGCTTCGCCGAGGCCGGCATGGTGATCGAGGTGCGCGCCAACCACATGCCGGACGGCGGCATCGTCACCACCTTCACCGACATCACGGCGAGCGTCGAAGCCGCCGAGGCGCTCGAGCGCTCGAACGAGACGCTGGAGCGCCGCGTGCGCGAACGCACCGAGGAACTGACGCTGCTCAACGTCGCGCTCGCCCGCGCCAAGGGCGAGGCCGACGCCGCCAATATTTCCAAGACCAAATTTCTGGCCGCCGCCAGCCACGACATCCTGCAGCCGCTCAACGCGGCGCGGCTTTACGTCACCAGCCTGATCGAACGCGGCGGCCACGACGACCGCAGGCTGGTCGACAATATCGACGCCTCGCTGGAAGCGGTCGAGGAAATCTTCGGCGCGCTGCTCGACATGTCGCGGCTCGACACCGGCGCGATGCGGCCGGAATTCTCAAGTCTTCCGCATCGACGACATCATGCGCCAGATCGAACTGGAATTCGCGCCGCTCGCCGCCGCCAAGGGCATCGAACTCAAATACGTGCCGTGCCGGCTGGTGGTGCGCTCCGACCGCCGGCTGTTGCGCCGGCTGGTGCAGAACCTGGTGTCGAACGCGATCAAATACACCCCGATCGGGCCGCGTGCTGATCGGCTGCCGCCGCAGCGAGCGACGAGCTTGCGCATCGACGTCTACGATACCGGCGTCGGCATTCCGGAATCGAAACAGCGCGATATTTTCATCGAGTTTCACCGGCTCGAACAGGGCGCGCGCATCGCGCGCGGTCTGGGCTTGGGCCTCTCGATCGTCGAGCGGGTGGCGCGCGTGCTCGGCTGCGCGGTCGACGGTCGATCAGACCGCGCGGCGGCGGCTCGCATTTCGCGGTGTACGGTCGCGCGCTCGAACGCCGTGCCGGTCGAACTGCCGGCGCGCGACAATGCCCGCATCGATCCAAGCCAGCTCGCCGGCACCACCGTGGTCTGCATCGACAACGAGCCCGTCGGTGCTCGACGGCATGGAAATGCTGCTGCGCGGCTGGGGCTGCGAAGTCATCAAGGCGCCCGATCTCGATATCGCGCTGGCGGCGATCGCCGAACGACGCGCCGCCGCCGAACGGCTTGCTGGTCGACTATCACCTCGACCACGGCAACGGCATCGAGGCGATCATCGCAATTGCGCAAGCGTTGCGGCGACCGTGCCGGCGATCCTGATCACCGCCGACCGCACGCCGGCGGTGCGCGAACAGGCGCGCGCCGAGGACATCCAGATTGTTGAACAAGCCGATCAAGCCGGCGGCGTTGCGCGCGCTGCTGGCGCAATGGCGGGTGATGCGGGTCGCGGCGGCGGAGTAGCAAAAGCATTGCTGCGTCTATCAACCGGCTATGCCCGGTGACGAATAAACGAACTTACCCTTCGACGCTCGCGCCTTGCGACATGAACCGCTTCGATCTTGGCGGCGGCGATCACGGCCTGCGTCCGGCTTTCGACGCCGAGCTTTTGCAGGATCGCCGAGACGTGCGCCTTCACGGTCGCTTCCGAGACGCTGAGCTGATAGGCGATCTGCTTGTTGAGCAGACCTTCCGACAACATCATCAAGACGCGCACCTGCTGCGGCGTCAGCGTCGCCATGCGCGCCATCAGCGCGGCCGATTTCGGCATCCGACGCCGGCCGACAGATCGACATCGGCCGGCGTCCAGACGCCGCCGCTCAGGATGCGCGAGATCGCCGCGCGCATGGCGTCGACGCTCAAGGTCTTCGGAATAAAGCCGGAGGCGCCGAATTCCATGCAGCGGCGGATCGCGGCCGGATCGTCATTGGCCGAGACCACGATCACCGGCACGCTCGGGATATTGCGCGCGGATATAGATCAGGCCGGAAAAGCCGCGCACGCCCGGCATCGCCAGATCGAGCAGCACCGAGATCGATGTCGCCGCCACGGTCGAGCAGCGCCACGACGTCGTCGAAGGTGCCGGCCTCGGCGATATCGACCGGCTCCAACAGGCCCGCGACCGCCTCGCGCAAGGCGCCGCGGAACAGGGGATGGTCGTCGGCGATCACCAGCCGGTACTGCACGATGTCATTCAACCGTGATTTTCCTTCGACGTATTAGCCTTGGGCCACACCAAGCCGGCCCACCATGCGGCGCAGCATTACGACTATAGTAGCGAATAATTAGTCCAGCCTGCTCGTCATTCGGGACCAACTAAGAATAGTGCAGCGCAACAAGCGAGTTTATTGCAGCGCAAGAAAAACCCGGCGGGTAGACGTGCGTTTATCTTGTAATAACAATGACTTCGCCAGCAGCCTAAGCTAAAAGTCGCAAAAAATCGTGCCGTTATTAATATTACAATTTATTAATCACGATGACCTGGATTAAGACCAGGCGATATTCTAAGACCAAGCGATATTTCGGTGGCCGGAGGCGCCTACGATTCCGCACACGACATTCATTGCCTATCTTGATGGTTCGGCGCTGGTGCTGTCGATCACCTGAGCGGCGCGTTGGTTCCGCTCAGACGCCGAGGCGATTACCGGCGAACTGGAAGATCACCTCGCGCGCATGCGGCCGGCGGCGGTGCTCGACCAGATAGATGCCCTGCCAGGTGCCGAGCGCGAGCGCGCCGCCGATCACCGGCACATGCAGCGACACGCCGTTGAGCATGGCTTTGACATGCGCGGGCATGTCGTCGGGGCCTTCGGCATCGTGAACCCAGGGCGCGCTTTCCGGCGCCAAGCTGATCGAGCGCGTCGACCAGATCGGTCTGCACGTCGGGATCGGCGTTTTCCTGAATGGTGAGCGAGGCCGAGGTATGGCGCAGAAAGACCAGCAGCATGCCGTGCGTCGACGCCGAGCTGGCCGATGAAGGCCCTGGCGTTGCCGGTGATCTCGGTAAAGCCCGCGCCCGGCGTATCGACGCGCAAGGTCGCGGTCGCGATCAGGTTGCGGCACGGTTTCGGTGATCGCTGAGAGGCGGGACGGCATCATCTTTCCTCGTCATTCCGGGCCTGCGCCTCGACGCATCCCGATGACAGTAACCCTTGCGCATCACGTCGTTCTTGAACCCGACAAACATGTCGACCAGCCGGCTGCCAGGCATTCTCGATCGGCGGCGCGGGCGCGTTCGATGTCGTTCGGGCGACGGCAGGATGGATTGGGCCGAATCCTTGGCGGCGTCCTTCGCTGCCGGCTTTTCGGGCGCGGCGTCAGATCGGCCGGCGGCCGTGGCGGCTGGCTCCGGCTCGCGCAGGGCGGCGATCTCGGCCTTCAGCGCGGCGACCTCATCTTGCAGGCGGCCGATTTCCTTTTCCAGCGCCGCGCGCTCTTCCGGCACCGCCTCGCAGGCCCAGCCGGCGGCATGCTGGCTGCAAACGGTGATCTGACCGCTGACGCTGTCGAGCCGCAGCAAGCCGTCGTCGACCTTGGTAAAGCTGTAGCGGCCCGCCCCCTTGATGAGCGCTTCGCCGGCACCGGTGTGGCATTTTGATGCGGCGCGGCGCCGTTTGGCGCCGGGGCGGCGGCTGCCGGTGGAGTATCCGGCGCTTGCACCTGCGCCCGGGCAGGCCCGCCGGCTGCGGCCGTCGCGACAGCAGCCGCAAGAACCGGCGGCAATTGCGAGCTTTGTCGTTGATCGCATGGCAGTTTGTCTCCCCATCGGTCCCAGCCGGGACCCTGATCACCCGCGCCAACACGGCAGAAACGGGCAGATCGCCAAGCTCGCCGGGTCTTGTGGCTAACTTATGCTGTGCCCCCAAGCCGGCTCCGCCTCGCTCTCGGACCTGACCTGTTGATGAGCCTTCCGCAGTGCACGCAAAAGGCCTTGCGCGGCCGCCGAAAATTCGTCATTTATCCACATAATATCATGCGCTTACGGTGTAAGCGCGCTTCCTTGACTCAGGGTGACGCGATCAGTATGGTCCGCGCGGCTTTTAGGGCGGCGGAACGAGTGCGGAGCCTCTAAACTACGCAGGTCGAAAGCATGGCTGACGGCACGCGTGGGCGAAGGTGATCGCAAAGAACTGCCGGACGACGAGGCTGCTCTCTCCGCGAGGCTCCAGCGTCTCGGCGACCGGCTCGCAACTGCGAACCGACATCCCGAAAACGTGGATGGCTCTCGTACGGCCGCCAATTCTTCGGCGTATGCCCGCGGGTTTCGGATGTCGACCGAATTGGTCGCAGGCGTGCTCGTGGGCGCGGGATATCGGCTGGCTGCTCGATCGCTGGCTGGGGATTTCGCCGTGGGGGCTTATCGTATTTCTGTTGCTCGGCTTCGCCGCCGGTGTTCTTAACGTGATGCGGGCGGCCGGTGTCGTTCGTGAGCAAACTGACCGATTAGAGCGAAATAGAGCCCGAATAAGCCCATGGCCGCCGATCCAATTCATCAATTCCGCATCGTCGAACTGTTCCCGGTCGCACATATCGGCGGCGCCGATATCGTGTTCACCAATTCGGCGGCTTTCATGCTGGCCGCGGTGGTCATCATCACCGCCTTCCTGGTGATCGGCACCGCCAAAAAGAGCCTGGTGCCGTCGCGCCTGCAATCGGCCGCGGAAATATCCTACGAATTCGTCGCCACGACCGTGCGCTCGACCGCCGGTCACGAAGGCATGAGGTTCTTCCCCTTCGTGTTCACGATCTTCATGTTCGTGCTGACGCTGAACTTCATCGGCCTGGTGCCCTACACCTTCACCGTCACCAGCCACATCATCGTCACCGCCGCGCTGGCGATCACCGTGTTCCTGACCGTGCTGCTGCTACGGCCTGTACCGGCACGGCTTTCACTTCTTCAATCTGTTCGTGCCCAAGGGCGTGCCGATCTACATCCTGCCGCTGATCGTGTTCATCGAGGTACTGTCCTTCGTGTCGCGGCCGATTTCGCACTCGGTGCGTCTGTTCGCCAACATGCTGGCCGGTCACATCACGCTGCAGGTTTTCGCCGGCTTCATCATCCTGATGGGCAGTGCGATGGGCGCGATCGGCTGGATCGGCGGCATCCTGCCGTTCGGCATGATCGTTATCCTGATGGCGCTCGAAACACTGGTCGCCTTCCTGCAGGCCTACGTGTTCGCCATTCTGACCTGCATCTATCTCAACGACGCTATTCACCCGGGCCACTAAGGCCCGACGAAAAAGACGAAAACCCCAAAGGAGCTTGGTTATGGATCCAATCGCAGCGAAATACATCGGTGCCGGCATTGCTTGTATCGGCATGGGCGGCGCCGGCGTCGGCGTCGGCATCATCTTCGGTAACTATCTGGCGGCGGCGATCCGCAATCCGTCGGCGGCGCAGGGCCAGTTCGGCAACCTGATTTTCGGCTTCGCCATCACCGAAGCGCTCGGCATCTTCTCGCTGCTGATCGCGCTGCTGCTGCTGTTCGCACTTTAATTCTAGAACAGTGCGCTTGATGCGCTGGAGCTGACGATGGCTGAACCACAACACATGACGAGCACCGAGCACGTACCGGCCGGCGAACATAAGGGCGCGTTTCCGCCCTTCCAGTCGGAAACCTTTGCGTCTCAGCTCTTCTGGCTCGTGCTCGCTTTCGTGCTGCTTTACGTGCTGATGGCGAAATGGGCACTGCCGCAGGTCGGCGGTATCATCGAAGGCCGGCAGAAGCGCATCGACGACGATGTCGCCGAGGCCGGCAAGTTGAAAGCCCAGTCGGACGAAGCGGTCGCGGCCTATGAAAAGGCACTGGCCGATGCCCGCGCCAACGCGCAGGCCATCGCCAGTCAGACTCGCGACACCCAGGCTGCGGCGGCGGAAGCCCGCCGCAAGACGCTGGAAGACGAGCTCAACGCCAAGCTGGCGGAAGCCGAAAAGACCATCGCCGCCACCAAACAGGCGGCGATGAGCAATGTCCGCGGCATTGCCGAGGACGCTACCCGTGCCATCGTCGAGCGCCTGATCGGTCAGGCGCCGAGCGATAAGGCGGTCGCCGACGCGGTCGCCGACGCCCTGAAGAGGTAACGATTATGGGCGAGTTTTTCTTAGAAGGCGAAACCTGGGTCGCGCTGGCCTTCATCCTGTTCCTGTCGGGCCTGGGTTATATCGGCGTCCACAAGATGCTGGCCAAGTCGCTCGACGACCGCGCCGGCCGCATCAAGTCGGAACTCGATGAGGCCCGCAAGCTGCGCGACGAAGCCGCCCAGCTCTTGGCCGACTATCAGCGCAAGCGTCAGGAAGCCGAAGGCGAGGCGCAGGAGATCGTCGCCGGCGCCAAGGCCGAAGCCGAACGGCTGGCGGTCGAAGCCAAGGCCAAGATCGAAGATTTCGTCGCGCGCCGCACCAAGATGGCCGAGACCAAGATCGCCCAGGCCGAAGCCCAAGCCGCCGCCGACGTCCGCGCCGCTGCGGCCGAAGCAGCCGTTAATGCCGCCGAGCGTATCCTGACCGCCGAGACCAAGGGCCAACTGGCCGGCGAGCTGATCGCCAAGGGCATCGAAGACGTCCGCAAGAAGCTGAACTAGAGCGCATCCCGGTTCAATTGAACCGGAGACGCGCTCTAAATTCTTTATTTGATCGCATTTCAGACCGCGAACCAGTTCCCACTTCGCCGGACAATGCTCTAGGACGGCGATCAAATCGCCGTCCGGCGGACTTGGATACCGAGCCACCTGCGCTGTGTTGCCGCATCGCCCCGCTCGCAGCCGCTTATTCCACGCCAAATAGCCACGAATCAGCTAATTTAGGCGTCTGAGGACGATGTCCTCGCACTTCCCGTTCAGTCTGTAAAAGAAATGTACCACCCTGCCCGGACAGGGCTTTGCCGGATTCAGCGCCGGCTTTAGTCTGGGTGCTGCTGATTCGTCGGCAGGACTAGCGTTCGTTCCGTCAGCGTAACTGACAATTCCACCTTGTTTGCGTCGAAATTGTTCGTGAACGCGCCGGAAAACCGGCCGGAGCATCGGGGGACCCATGGTCATCTTCGATTGCAACGGCGTCCTCGTTGACAGCGAGCCGCTGGCTACCGCGATCGTGTCGCAAGAATTCATCCGCGCCGGCTTCGGGCTCACGCCGGACCTTGTCGCGCGCTATTTTACCGGCCGCCGCCAGTCCGACATGTTCGCCGAAGTCGAAATCGCCGCCGGCCGCAAGCTGCCGGAGAATTTCGCCGCGACCGTCACCGCCGCCACGCTGCGCAAATTCCGCACTGAGCTGCGCGCCACCGCGCACGCTGTCCATGCGCTGTCCTGGCTGCGCGGGCCGAAATGCGTGGCTTCCTCGGCCTCGCTCGACCGCATTCGCGTCAGCCTGGAAGCCACCGACCTGCTGCGCTACTTCGAACCCAATCTGTTTTCGGCCCATGACGTGCCGAACGGCAAGCCGGCGCCTGATCTGTTCCTGCATGTCGCCGCCAAGATGCGGGTCAAGCCGGCCGACTGCCTGGTGGTCGAGGATTCAACCGCCGGCGTCGCGGCCGCGGTCGCCGCCGGCATGACCGTGATCGGCTTTGTCGGCGGCAGCCACGCCGGCAGCCACCTCGACCAGCATCTGCGCCACGCCGGCGCCCGCGCGGTGATCAACGATCTACGCGCGCTTAAAGGCACGGTGATCGATCTCAGAGGGTGGTAGCGCTTCTGCTCCGGACGCTGCGCAACGCCATAGCGCGTCAAAGACGCGCGTAAACGCGCTTTCCTAGCGCCGCCGCTTCTTGCGCCGCACCGGTTTTTTCTTTTGCTGCAGGGAGAGCGGATCGAAGCCGACATAAATCACATAGGCATCGATATCTGCGGCCTGCACCGGCATCGGGAAGGTGATGTCGGTTTCAACGTGGGTGAAGGTGGCACGGTCGACCGTGTCGGCGATGGTCACCGGCACAATCGCCAGTTTCGACGCGATGGTCTGGGGCTCGACGCCTTCCTTAACCACCGCCATACGCAACGGCACCTCGACCGTGCCGGGCCCGCCGGCGGGCCCGGTGATGATGCGGCCTTCGATCCCGACCTTAATCGACATCACGCCGGCATTGACGTGGCACTCGCGCGCGGTGCGGATGATTGTGCCTTGATACTTCAGATCGAGAGCGCTCGGCTGCAGGTCGCCCGGCGTCTTGCCGATCATCAAGGTCGCGGCGCCGGTGCGAACCGCCACGCCCGGACACGAGACATCGTTGTTGTCGGCGATTGCCGCGCCGCTATTGTCGGACGCGGTCATCGCCGACGTCTTTTTTTCGGCGAAAATATTCATCGAACTGAGCATGCTGCTACCGCTGGTGCCGCAGCCGGCCAGGAACAAGGTGAGCAGCGGTATCGCACCGAACAACACAGCCCGCATGGCGCGCCGGCGCGGCGTCCGCTCGACCCCTGCCCACTCCGCCTGTTGGTTTCGCTTCCCGCCCATTTTATGACTCACGTTATGTCTCACGTTTCTTCGCCAAAAAAATTGAACTTGGCTGAATTGAACCTGGCAGAATTGAACTTGGCCGATCTCACTCAAACGGACCGGCGTTCGGCCCTCCCGCCCGGTCGATCCTTATAGCAAATCAAGCGTGGCAAGCCCAAGGCGCGAAAGCCGCACGCCAAAGACCGTCAATCCTTATCGTCGGCCAGCCGCGCATAGAGCAGATGATCCTGCCAGGCGCCGTTAATGCACAAATAGCCGCGCGCATGGCCTTCGCTTTTAAAACCGGTCTTTTCCAGCAGGCCGATCGAACGTCTATTGCCCGGAATGCAGGCCGCCTCCAGCCGGTGCAGCCGCAATGTGCCAAAACAATACGGAATCAGCGCCCGTACCGCCGCGGTCATATAACCGTGCCGGGCAAACGGCGCACCGACCCAATAGCCAATGCTGCCGGTCTGGGCGACGCCGCGCCGGATATTGGCCAGTGTCAACCCGCCAACCAGCGCGTTGTCTTGCGCCCGGAAAATCAGAAAAGCGTAGGCCTGATCGTTGCGCTGGTCCTCGGCATAGCGTCTGAGGCGGCGACGAAACGCGCCACGGGTCAAATCGTCGTCCGGCCAGACCGGCTCCCACGGCGTCAGAAACGCGCGGCTTTGTTCGCGCAACGCCGCCCATTCGGCGTGGTCGCCCGGTTGCGGCATGCGCAGCAGGACGCCGTTGCCGGCAACCGACGGCGCGTTGTCGTTGGAACTGACGGTGCGGAAAAACGCCATGCTTTGTTTCCCCGGCTTATTGTCCGAGCATGATCTTATCCGAAAACCGGTCGCTGCTTTTCGGGATCATGCGCGTTTCCCCTGTCAGGCCGCCGGGCGAACCAAAGTCTCGGCAATCGCCGCCGTGCTTTCAAGCCCGCTGCCGGGTCCGATCGCGGCGATCGCCGGACGGCCGCGGGCGATCAAGGCCCGGCCGGCGGCACGCGCGCTCTCGACGGTGACGGCCTCGACCTTGGCGACGATCTCGTCGAGCGGGATCGGTCGGCCAAAGGCCAGCATCTGACGCGCGATCTGGCTGAGGCGAGCTTCCGAACTTTCCAGCGCCATCAGCAGACCGGCTTTCATCTGCGCCTTGGCGCGGGCGATCTCGGCCTCGTTGAGCGTTTCGGTGGCGTTGGCAATCTCGTCGATCACCACGCGCATCAATTCGGGCGCATCGGATTCGTCGGTGCCGGCATAAAGGCCGAACATGCCGGTGTCGGAATAAGGCATGTGGAAAGCCTGGATCGTGTAGCAGAGGCCGCGGATCTCGCGCACTTCCTGGAACAAACGCGACGACATACCGCCGCCCAGGACGTTGGTGAAAACCTGCAGGCTATAGAGCGACGGGTCCTTGACCGGCACGCCTTCGAGCGCCAGCGCGATGTGGACCTGTTCGAGGTCGCGGGTTTCGACCGTGGTACCGCCGCCGAATCGGGCCGCCTCAGGCGCCGGCGCATCGGGGCCGACAAAGCTGGAAAAACGCTTTTCGGCTTCTTCAACGATCTGTTCGTGATCGACGGCGCCGGCGGCCGCCACCAGCATATTGGGCGCGCGATAATTGCGTCCCAGATAGGTCCGCAAACTCTTGGCGGAAAAACCGCGCACGGTCTCGGGCGTGCCGAGAATCGAACGGCCGATCGGCTGATCGGGAAAGGCCATTTCCTGCAAACGGTCGAACACCAGATCGTCGGGCGCGTCTTCGGTGGCGCCGATTTCCTGGGTGATGACGTTCTGCTCGCGTTTCAATTCTTCCGGATCGAACGCCGGCTCCGACAGAATGTCGGACAGGACATCGACCGCCAGCGCAACGTCGGCCTTCAGAACTCGCGCGAAATAGCCAGTCGACTCGACGCTGGTGGCGGCGTTGAGATCGCCGCCGACCGCCTCGATGGTTTCGGCGATCTGGCGCGCGGTGCGCCGGGTGGTGCCCTTGAACGCCATATGTTCGAGCAGATGCGAAATCCCGTGTTCGTCGGCCATTTCATCGCGGCTGCCGGTACCGGTCCAGACTCCGAGCGAAGCCGATTCGAGATGCGGCATTTTGTCGGTCACCACCGACAGGCCGGAGGGCAGACGCGTTACCTCGACAGTCATACAGCAACTCCTTCTCGCGCCGCGCGCGATGCATTCGATACGAATTTCTCTACCTGCGCCTGATCGGAAGGCAGCACGGTGATGCGTTCTGCCCGCTTCGGCAGGTCGGACAACCAATCTGGTAGCCCCGGCGTGACACCGCAAGCCGCCTTGACCGCATCCGGGAATTTGGCCGGATGCGCGGTCGACAGCACCACCATCGGTACCGACCGGTCGCGCGTTTCCTTTTCGGCCACCGCCAGCGCGACCGCGGTATGCGGGTCGGCGCAATAGCCGGCTTCGCGCAGCCAGGCCCGGATAGTCGCGGCGGTTTCCTGTTCGTCGGCGCGGTCGGCGGTAAACAACGCCCGCATTTCCTTCAGCGCGTCGCCGGGCACCGTGAAGCGGCCGCTTTGGTTGAGCGAGCCCATCAAGGCTGCGACCTTTTGCGGATCGCGTTTGCAGGTCTCGAACAGCAGCCGTTCGAAATTCGACGACACCTGAATGTCCATCGACGGCGACGTGGTCGCAGTGACGCCGCGCGTTTCGTAATCGCCGGTGGCAAACGTCCGCGCCAGGATGTCGTTGACGTTGGTTGCGACCGTCAACCGGTCGATCGGCAGGCCCATGCGCGACGCGACATAGCCGGCATAGACATCGCCGAAATTGCCGGTCGGTACCGTAAAGGCGATCTTGCGATGCGGCGCGCCGAGCGCAACGGCAGCGGTGAAGTAATAGACGCATTGCGCGACAATGCGCGCCCAGTTGATCGAATTGACGCCGGACAGTCGAACCCGATCGCGGAAGGCGTGATGATTGAACATCGCCTTCACCAAAGCCTGGCAATCGTCGAAGGTGCCTTCGATCGCCAGCGCATGGACGTTGTCGTCGGGCGCAGTCGTCATCATGCGGCGCTGCACTTCGGAGATGCGGCCATGCGGATAGAGCGCGATGACGTCAACCTGGCTGCGGCCGCGGAAGGCCTCGACCGCGGCGCCGCCGGTATCGCCGGAGGTCGCGACGACAATGGTGGTGCGCTCGTTGCGCTTGAGCAGCACGTGATCCATCAGCCGCGCCACCAACTGCATGGCGAGATCTTTGAACGCGAGCGTCGGCCCGTGAAACAGCTCGAGCACGAACAGACTGTCGCCGAGCTGCACCAGAGGCGCGGTCGCCGGATGACGGAACGTGCCGTAAGCCTCGCGCGCCATGGCGGCGAGATCGGCCTCGGCAATGGCATTGCCGACGAAGGGCTTGATGACCTCGACCGCGACTTCGGCGTAAGGCCGGCCCGCCAGACCTGAAATCGTCTCGGGCGACAGCTTCGGCCAGGACTGCGGCACATAAAGACCGCCGTCGCGGGCCAACCCCGCCAGCATCACCTCGACAAAATCGAGCGGGGCGCCCGCACCCCGCGTTGAGACATAACGCATTGATATAGCTTCGTTATTTGTTCAGGCCCGCGGCCATTTCATGGCACACTAGCCTTGCCCGGGGGCCGGCACAAGAAAACCTCTCGTGCGCCGGCCCCCTGCCCAATCACGCGTCGGGCGTCGAAAAAACGCGCAACCGGTGTCCGTCCGGATCGAGCGCGACGAAGGTGGTGCCGAAATCCATAGCGGTCGGACTTTGCGCAATCGGCAGACCGCGTTCCACCCAATCTGCATGAGTGGCGTGAACCGCGTCCGCGCCGGCGACCTTGATGGCGATTTCACTGCTGGCGGCATTGCCTGCCGGCTTCGGCTCTACGCCTTGCTTCGACCACAGGCCAAACATCAAACCCGAGCTCATTGAGAACAGGGCGAAAGTCGGCGACACATCGACCGGCGGCTTGCCGAGCAAGTCGGTATAAAATGTGGCGCTGGCGGGCGGATTATCGACGTAGAGCAGAACGTAGTTGATATCGGGCATTGGATCTCTCCGGTTTGGCGATTTGCGATGCCGTCACCTTACGAGAGCACACTGCCAGATTATGTCAGTATGAAATCAATCCCCGCCGATGCCCTCGGCGGCGCGCCATTCCTTCATCAGCACGGCGCGGCGGCGCGGGTAGCGCGCCTCGGTCTCCGTCAACGAAGCGATGCGGTCGATACGGAAATGCCGGAACGCCTGCCGCGACTCGCACCAAGCGGCGATCACCAGGGCGCGCTGAAAAAATCCAATGGCGAAGGGCCAGATCGTGCGGCTGCTCTTTTCGCCATCTTTACGGGCATAGCGAATAACCACCTTACGTTCGTTGCGGATGGCGCGGCGGATGGCGGTTAGCTCGCCGTCGCTACCGGCGAACTTGTCATCGGTCGCGACCAGCAAAGCCGAGGTTTCCAGGCTTTGCGCCAGATCTCTGGGCAGCACGGCGGCGATCTTGGCGAGCGCGTTGCGCGCTGCGCCGCTGAGCGCATCGTCGGTGCGCGCGGCGACCCAGCGCGAGCCGAGCACCAGTGCCTCGATCTCGTCTTCGGAAAACATCAGCGGCGGCAGCATGAAGCCGGGCCGCAGGATATAACCCATGCCGGGCTCGCCCTCGATCTGCGCGCCTTGCGCATTCAGCGTCGCGACATCGCGATAAAGCGTGCGCAGCGACACGCCGAGTTCTTCCGCCAGCAGCGCGCCGCTGACCGGCCGGCGATGGCGCCGCAAGCAATTGGATCAGGTCGAGCAGGCGCTGCGCGCGCGACACGGTCGAATCCTTTGGCTTGGCCGTCGTTGACCAGCCAGCCTAGCATAACCACTGCCAAATTATGTCAGCGAGCGACCGGTCAGCGACCGTCACGCCAACAGCCAGACGCCATAGACGCCGGCCAGTGCCAGCGCGAGGCCGAACCAGGTCAGCGCATATTGCAGATGATTGTTCGGCAGCACGATCTCGATCTTGCCCGGCTTGGGCAGGCCGCCGGGCGGCACCGGCAATTCCTGATCGATGTAGAACGGCGCCGCCACCGGCCAATGATGCGCCGCCGCCATGGCTTTCGGATCGCGCACGTACCAGACATTGTTCTTCACGTCGTCGGGCGGCGTGAACATGCCGCGATGCTCCGGCCAGCGCAGATAGCCGACGATGTCAACGCTGCCATGCGGCGTGCCTTGCGCGCGCGTGGCCGGGTCCTTGCGGTCCGTCGGCACGAAGCCGCGATTGACCATAATGATGCTGCCGCCGGCCAATCGCGCCGGGGCAAACACCCAAAAGCCCTGGCCCTCGACATCCGGACGCAGCGACGAACCGGCAGTGTAGGCATAGCGCTTCCTGGCCGTCGAGAAATTCGGCCGGAAACGCGACCCGGGCATATTCATGGGCAGCGGGCGTCAGACGCGCCCAGTCGGCACGTGGCGGCAGATCCTGCGGCGCTTGCGAAATCCGTGAATTGACGGTCGCGATCAGGTCTTCTTTCCAGACCTTGCGGTCGAGCTGCCATTTGCCGAGGCCGACCAGAATCGCGATGCCGATGACAGTCGCGATCGTCGCTCCGATCGCGCCGCCGCGGCGCTTGGACGCCGGCACTGTCACGCGTCGCCCTTTGGCGCTTCGTCCTTGCGGACCAGTTCGCCCGGCGCCGCCTTGTGGTGGTATTGCAGCGCGATCAACAGGCCCTTGATCAGGCGCAGCGGAACCAGCGTCACCAGCAGAATCAACGGCAGCCACAACGCCGCGTGCACCCAGTAAGGCGGCTGATAGATCACCTCGGTCATCAACGCCGCGAACACCACGATGGCGCCACCGATCAGAATGACGAACACCGCCGGCCCGTCGCCGGAATCGGCGAAGCTGTAATCCAGGCCGCAATGGTCGCAACGCGACCGCAGGGTCAAGAAGCCTTGAAACAATTTGCCTTCACCGCAGGCCGGGCAGCGGCCACGCAGGCCCCGAGCAGTCGGCTAACGGTACCGGCGATGCGGAATTGGACATAGGCTTAACCTCAAAATGACAAAGGGCGGCGTTGCCGCCGCCCTTCGTACAAAGATCCCAGGCGGTCAGTGCCCCGCCATGTGCTCGGCGCCCGAACCCCACACATATATGCAGGCGAACAGGAACAGCCAGACCACGTCGACGAAATGCCAGTACCAGGCTGCGAACTCGAAGCCGAGATGCTGGGTCGGGGTGAAGTGGCCCTTGAGCGTGCGCACCAGGCAGACGATCAGGAAGATCGTACCGATCAGCACGTGTGCGCCGTGGAAGCCGGTCGCCATGAAGAATGCGGCGCCGTACATGTTGCCGCTGAAGGTGAAGGCGGCGTGGGCGTATTCGTAAGCCTGCACGCAGCTGAAGGTGGCACCGAGCAAGATCGTGAGCATCAGGCCCCACTTCACACCCTGGCGGTCGTTTTCCAGGAGCGCGTGATGCGCCCAGGTGACGGTCGTGCCCGAGGTCAGCAGGATCAGCGTGTTCAGCAGCGGCAGATGCCAGGGATCGAAGGTCTCGATGCCGGCGGGCGGCCAGACGCCGTGGGTGAAGGCAACCCGGCCGATTTCCTGCACCTCGTTCGGGAACAGCGCCGTATTGAAGTAGGCCCAGAACCAAGCGACGAAGAACATCACCTCGGAGGCGATGAACAGGATCATGCCGTAGCGGTGCGAGATCTGCACCACGCGGGTGTGGAAGGCGCCGTGCTCGGCTTCGTTGATGACGTCGCGCCACCAGCCGATGAAGGTGTAGAGCACGCCAAGCACGCCGGCGCCGAAAACCAGCGGGGCGGCGGCGAACATGTGATGCATCCAGACGACGGCGCCAAACGCCATCACGAAGGCGGAAATGGAGCCGACCACCGGCCATGGGCTCGGATCGACCAGGTGGTAGTCGTGGTGTTTTGCGTGAGCGTCGGCCATCATCGTCTCCGTTCAGGTCTCGTTTTGTCTGCGCATGATCTCAACCGAAAACCAGGTCCCACTTTCCGGGATCATGCGGTGATCGGGCGCGACCAGCGCCTCCCCAATTTATCTCGTTCCGTCGTCGGCTATCTCAAAGCTTACTCACATTGTCGTCCGCGACCTCGGCCACCGGCCGTGCCGGCTCGCGCACCGGGTAGAAAGTATAGGACAGCGTAATCGTCGTTAGCGGGTCCTGCTCGTGATCCTGCGCGATCTTGGGATCGACGTAGAACACCACCGTCATTTCGCGCGTTTCGCCCGGCTTCATGGTCTGCTGGGTGAAACAGAAGCAGTTGATCTTGTTGAAGTAGCCGCCGACTTGCGGCGGCGACACATTGTAGGACGCCTGCGCGGTGATCTGGCGCGCGGCCTGGTTGATGACCTTGTAGTGCACCGTCTTCACTTCGCCGATGCGCACGTCGACGCTGTTCTGCTCGGGCACGAATTTCCACGGCAGGCCGGGCGTCACGTTCGAAGTCGAAGCGGATGCTCAGCTTGCGGCCGAGAATGCTGGTCAGGCGCCTTTTCCGCGACCTGGGTGGTGCCGGCAAAACCGGTGGTGCGGCAGAACCAGTTATAGAGCGGCACCGACGCAAAGGCCGCCCCGACCATGGCCGCGACAAAAACGCCGCAGCCGGCCGCGACGATCATGTCGCGGCCGCAGCGGGGCCTTTTTGTCGTGCGGAACAAGCGTGCTCATTGCCGGCTCGTCATCATTACCGATGTATCAAAACGATCGGACCCTTCACCAGGGTCATCACATAAAACAGCACGACCAGCGCGGCGAGCGACAGCGCGATGGCGATCGAGCGCGACCGGCGGGCGCGCTTCTGCGCCTCGGTCAGCACAATTCCATCGTCGTCATCGTCTTCTCGGTCATTGCGATACTCATGCTCACGTGACCGACCGGGCAATCAGCCCGCCCCAGCCGCGATCGACCAGAAGCACGGCGAACAGCAGGAACAGATACAGGATTGAGAACGCGAACAGATGCCGGCAGGCGCGTTCGGCCGGAGCGCGTTCGCGAAACACCCGAATCGCCAGCACCAGCATGATCGCGCCGGTCACCGCCGACACCACGCCATAAAGCGGGCCGGCAAAACCGAGCAGGTAAGGCGAAAAGCCGAGCGGCGCCAACAACAGCGGTATAGAGCAGGATTTGCAGCCGGGTATGCGGCATCGCCGGCGACCACCGGCAGCATCGGAATGCCGGCGCGCGCATAATCCTTGGTCTTGTAGATCGCCAGCGCCCAGAAGTGCGGCGGCGTCCAGAAGAAGATGATGGCGAACAACAGCACCGGCTCAAGCGACAGCGAGCCGGTCACCGCCGCCCAGCCGATCATCGGCGGGAAGGCGCCGGCGGCGCCGCCGATCACGATGTTCTGCGGCGTCGAGCGCTTCAGCCACATCGTGTAGACGACGGCATAAAAGAAAATGGTGAAGGCCAGCAGCGCGGCCGACAGGATATTGACCAACAGGCCCAGCACGACCACGGCGAAGACCGACAGCGTCAGCCCGAAGGCCAGCGCCTCGCCCGGCTTGACCTTGCCGGCCGGCACCGGGCGGCGCGCAGTGCGCGTCATCAGGCTGTCGATGTCGGCGTCGTACCACATGTTCAATGCGCCGGAGGCGCCGGCGCCGACCGCGATGCACAACAGCGCGGTGAAGGCGGTGACCGGATGGATCGGTCCCGGGGCGACCGCCAAGCCAACCAGCGCGGTGAAAATCACAAGCGACATCACCCGCGGCTTCAGCAGCGCGATGTAGTCGCCGACGCGTGGCCATGCTCGGTTCGGCATAACGTCGAATCGGCCGGCTTTCGCGTAATTCTGCGCCTTCGCTGATCAGCGACATCGTTTACGTGCGCCTTTTTACTCTGCGCGAGATCTAGACCGAAAAACCCGCCCCCGACCGCTGTCGGGGGCGAGCCTGTTCATGCTTCGCGCGCCTGCCCTACTTGATGCGGGGCAGCGTCTCGAACTGATGGAACGGCGGCGGCGAGGACAAGGTCCACTCCAGCGTCGTTGCGCCCACGCCCCACGGGTTGGCACCGGCCGGACGCTTCTTCATGAAGGCTTCTGCCACGCCGATGAAGAAGACCACCATGCCGATGCCGGCGATGTAGGAGCCGTAGGACGATACTTCGTTCCAGCCGTGGAACGCATCCGGGTAATCGACGGTGCGGCGCGGCATGCCGGCGAGGCCGAGGAAATGCTGCGGGAAGAAGACGATGTTGACGCCGATGAACATGATCCAGAAGTGCAGCTTGCCGATGGTCTCATTGTACATGTAGCCGCTCATCTTCGGGAACCAGTAGTACCAGCCCGCGAAAATGGCGAAGACGGCGCCGAGCGACAGCACGTAGTGGAAGTGCGCGATCACGTAATAGGTGTCGTGCAGCACGCGGTCGACGCCGGCGTTCGACAGCACCACGCCGGTCACGCCGCCGACGGTGAACAGGAAGATGAAGCCGATCGCCCACAACATCGGCGTCTTGAACTCGATCGAGCCGCCCCACATCGTGGCGATCCAGGAGAAGATCTTCACGCCGGTCGGCACTGCGATCACCATGGTGGCGGCGATGAAGTAGGCCTGCGCGCCGGTCGACAGACCGGTCGTGTACATGTGATGCGCCCAGACCACGAAGCCGATCGCACCGATCGAGACCATCGCGTAGGCCATGCCGAGATAGCCGAACACCGGCTTCTTCGAGAAGGTCGAGACGATCTGGCTGATCATGCCGAAGCCGGGCAAAATCAGGATGTACACTTCGGGGTGACCGAAGAACCAGAACAGATGCTGGAACAGCAGCGGGTCGCCGCCGCCTTCCGGATTGAAGAAGGTGGTGCCGAAATTACGGTCGGTCAGCAGCATGGTGATGCCGCCGGCCAGAACCGGCAGCGACAACAGCAGCAGGAACACGGTCACCAGGATCGACCACACGAACAGCGGCATCTTGTGCAGCGTCATGCCGGGGGCGCGCATGTTGAAGATGGTGGTGATGAAGTTGATGGCGCCGAGGATCGACGATGCGCCGGCCAGATGGATCGACAGAATGACGAAGTCCATCGCCGGGCCGGGATGGCCCGAGGTCGACAATGGCGCGTAGATCGTCCAGCCGGTGCCGGCACCGAGCGAACCGGGCTCGCCTTCGACGAACAGCGAGGCACCAGCAGGCCAAACGAGGCCGGCAGCAGCCAGAACGAAATGTTGTTCATGCGCGGGAACGCCATGTCCGGCGCGCCGATCATCAGCGGCACGAACCAGTTGCCGAAGCCGCCGATCATCGCCGGCATGACCATGAAGAAGATCATGATCAGGCCGTGCGAGGTCGCGAACACGTTGTATTCATGCGGGGTCGGGAAGATCTGCAGGCCGGGATTTTGCAGTTCGGCGCGGATGCGCGATCGACATGCAGGCGCCGATGATGCCCGCGACCATGGCGAACACCAAGTACATCGTGCCGATGTCCTTGTGGTTCGTCGAATAGACGAACCGCCGCCATCCGGTCGGATTGGCGTGGTGCTCGTGGGCGTCATGCGTGCCGTGGGCTGCTGCGTTGCTGGCCATCGTTATTTCCCTTTGACCCCGTGTCTCTCTTATCGCCCGCGTATTATATTCTGTATCGACTATATGTCACTTGATGTCGGCGGCCGACGCGATGGCGTTTTTCGGCGCCGACTCGTCAGCTGGCGAACTTCTTCTTCGCCGCCGCCAGCCAGGCCGTATAAGCCTTTTCGCTCACACCTTGACCTCGATCGGCATGAAGGCGTGGTCACGGCCGCACAGCTGCGAGCACTGCCCGTAATAGGTGCCTTCGCGCTCGGCCTTGAACCAGGTTTCGTTGATGCGGCCCGGAATGGCGTCGATCTTGATGCCGAAGGACGGCACCGCGAAGGAGTGGATAACGTCGGCGCCGGTGGTGAGCACGTGGACCACCTTGTTCACCGGCACCACCAGCGCATTGTCGACCGTCAACAGACGCGGCTGGCCGGGTTTGAGGTCCTTGGCCTGGGTCATCAGCGAGTCGAATTCGATTTTCGCGTCGGGATAGCTGTAGGTCCAGAACCACTGCTTGCCGGTCGCCTTCACCGTGATGTCGGCCTGCGGAACCTTGAGTTCGTAGAACAGCAGGCGGAACGACGGCACCGCAATCGCCACCAGGATGAGGACCGGAACAACGGTCCAGACCACCTCAATGATGGTGTTGTGGGTGGTGCGCGAGGGCACCGGATTGCTCTTGGCGTTGAACTTCACCATCACAATCACCAGCAGCGCCAGAACGAACAGCACGATGGCGGTGATGATCCACAACAGGAAATCGTGGAACCAGATGATGTCCTCCATCACCGGTGTCGCCGCCTGTTGCAGCCCAAGCTGCCAGGGATGCGGCTGACCGGTTTGGGCGAGCGCGAGCCCACCGCCGGCTAGAACGGCCACAGTCGTGGTCACGAAAGCGATCAACCGCTTGAGCACCAGCATTTTCTTATGCGCTCCTCGACGAGAAAACGGCCTTGGACAAGGCACCTTTTTTATGCGCCCCATTTCAGCCGCCCGCCACAATTGTGATGATTGGCTGGCGTCCGCGACGCACGGTAATTTGCCACGGGCGTGACAGCATAGACGGTGCGGCGGGACGGGGGGTAATCCCGGTTTCTCAAACCACAATTCGGGGGCTGCCGCAATGCACCTGATAATAAGATGCATTGTACGATGGGCTTATCCTCAAACACCGCCGGAATGCCGCATTTGCGCCATGCCAACATCGTTCTGGAAGGGGAGATCGGCGCTTTTCCCAGCCAAGCACGGATTGCGGGCTAGGATTTCTCCCAAGACTTGCGCCACGAGATTGGCCGGGGCATGACCCGGGCAGAATAGCTAAAGTGCTGCCGGGGCAGTGATTCGGGGCCGAGACAAGGCCGCCACGGACGCTCAAGTGCGCCGGGCATGTGCGCTAAGGGATTGAATTATGGTCACTTTTGATCATGGCAAGGATGCGTTGGCACGCGCCAGCCGGTTCGCGCGGTGGATACCGGCGCTGATTTTGCCGATGCTGATCGCGGCGGCCGTTATGGCGCCGGGCAACCGGGCGCTGGCGCAGGGCGCGGTCAAATCCGTTCATAAAGACTGGCAGATTCGCTGCGACACCCCGCCCGGCGCCAAAAGCGAGCAGTGCGCACTGATTCAAAGCGTGGTCGCCGAAGACCGCGCCAATGTCGGGCTGACGGTGATCGTGCTCAAGACTGCCGATCAGAAGAGCAAGCTGATGCGGGTGGTCGCGCCACTCGGCGTGTTGCTGCCGTCCGGGCTCGGTCTCAAGATCGACAATGTCGATGTCGGCCGCGCCGGTTTCGTGCGCTGCCTGCCCAACGGCTGCATCGCCGAAGTGGTGATGGACGACACGCTGATCAAAAAATTGCGTGCGGGAAAAACCGCAACTTTCATTATTTTCCAGACCCCGGAAGAAGGCATCGGCTTTCCGATGAGCCTGGCCGGCTTCGGCGAGGGCTACGACCAACTGCCGTAGAGCCAGCACTGATCGCGCAGCGATTTGCCGCGCTCGCCTTCTCGATCCAACCCGTGGATACTTGACCGTCCCGCCTTTCGACGCGGGCAGGAGCTGTACGGGGGTGGAGGAATGACGTCATCGTTTGAGAAATTCGGACGCGCGCTCGGCAAAGGCTTGAAAGGCGCGACCAATGTCATGAACGAAGGCAAGGCCGCGGAACGGAAAGACCCCGTTATATTCCGCACCAATCTGCGCGACGCGCCGCTGGCCGAGGAGCTCAAACCCGCAGACGGCTGGGTCGGCGCGAAAGTGCAGTTCCTGATCGACAAGAAAATCGCCGACGCCGACCACGTCGTCGGTCGGACCGTGTTGAAGCCGGGCGCGCGTCACGACAACCACCGTCTGCGCAATTGCGACGCGTTCTTCATCGTGCTGAAGGGCTCGGGCATGATCTACACCGACCGCGGCGACACGCCCTCGGCCGAAGGCGACGTGGTCTATTCGCCGCGCGGCTGCTGGCACGGCTTCAACAATACCTCGAACGAAGATGTGGAGTTGCTCTGGGGCTGGATGGGCGCCGGTTCGATCGAGGATTCCGGTTACGAAGTGCACCCCGCGATTCATCGTTCGTAGAAAGTGACGCGTCATGCCAATATTCGGCAAAGATGAGATCGAGGACGCAGCCCGTCTCATCTATCAATACATGCCGCCGACGCCGCAATATGTCTGGCCGCTGCTGTGTCAGCGAGCGGGCGCCACCGTCTGGGTCAAGCACGAAAACCACACCCCAACAGGCGCTTTCAAAGTTCGCGGCGGCATCACCTTCATCGATTGGCTGAAGCGCGACAACCCGGAAGTCGCCGGCATCGTGACCGCGACCCGCGGCAATCACGGGCAGAGCCAGGCACGCGCCGCGACGGCGGCGGGACTCAAGGCAAAGATCCTGGTGCCTCACGGTAATTCCGTCGAGAAGAATGCGTCGATGCGCGCGTTCGGTGCCGAACTCGTCGAATTCGGCACCGACTTCGACGAAGCGCGCCTTGAAGCCATGCGGCTGGCCGAAGTGGAAAATCTCTTTCCGGTGCCACCCTTCCACGAGGCGCTCGTTCGTGGCGTCGCAACCTATGCGCTCGAACTGTTTACCGCCGTCACCACTCTCGATACCGTTTACGTGCCAATCGGCTGCGGCTCCGGAATCTGCGGCGTCATCACCGTGCGGGATTTGCTCGGGCTGAAAACCAAGGTCGTCGGCGTCGTCTCGACCGAAGCCCAGGCCGCCAAGCTTTCGTTTGAAAGCGGCCGCCTGACCGAGACAAATTCGGCCAATACGATCGCCGACGGCATGGCGGTCCGCGTCCCGGTCGCGGAAGCGTTCGAAATTTACGCGAAAGGCGCCGACCGGATTGTTGCCGTCAGCGATGACGAGGTCACCGAAGCGATGCGCATCTATCACAGCGATACGCACAATCTGGCGGAAGGCGCCGGCGCAGCGCCGCTCGCGGCGTTGCTCAAGGAAAAGGATACGATGCGCGGCAAGGACGTTGGCGTGATTTTATCCGGCGGCAATGTCGACTTGGCTGTTTATGCTGGCATTCTCGCACGCAAGGTAAAAAAGGATTCTCGACTATGAACGCCTGGGATCATCCGCTCATCAAAAAGGGCATGCCGGCGCAATTGGCTAACCGGCGCGCGCGCATCGCCGCCGGTGAAAAACCGCTCGGCTGGAAAGTGGGCTTGGGCGCGCCGGCATCGATGGCAAAGCTCGGGCTGCAAGGACCGCTGGTCGGCTTCCTGATGCAGCGCGGGCTGCTGCTGTCAGGCTCGACCGTGTCGCTGGCCGGCTGGAACAAGCCGGTGGCCGAACCTGAAATCGCCGTGCGCATGATGAGCGACCTCGGCGGCGGCAGCACGGGCGACGCGGCGCGAGCGGCGATCAAGGAAATCCTGCCCGCCATCGAGCTCGCCGATCTCAATCCGGTGCCGACGCCGGACAATCTCGACGCCCTGCTTGAAGGCGACATCTTTCAGCGCCACGTCGTATTGTGCGGCAATACCCGCTTTGGCGCCAGCGTCGACGGCTTGACGTCGCGCGTCGTCCGGCGCGGCGAAGTCGTCAACACCACCACCGATCCGGAAGCCTTGACCGGAAAGCTTGTCGACATCGTCGCCCATGTCGCCAATACGCTGGCCGCCTTCGGCGAGAAACTGTCGGCCGGTGACGTTATCATCACCGGCTCGATCACGCCGCCGCCGATGATCGAAGCCGACGAGACCGAATTCACTCATGCGCTCGATCCGATCGGCGAAGTGTCGGTCAATTTTATCTGGGAGTAAGCTGGCGGCGGCCGATGTGAATGGTCTAAGTCGCCAACCAGATCTATTCCCGAACCGGCCGAAGTCCCGTCATGATCCCCTGGATTCACATCGATAGCGCGCAAGTGCCCGGCGGCAGCGAACTGCGGCTGATGCGGCGCGGCGCCGAATTTTCGATCAAGCTCGACGGCAACGAGTTGATGAACAGCCGCTTGAGCGGATCGGAACAAGCGCTGGCGACATTGTCCTGCGGAAAGATCGCCTCGCGCGCGCGGCCACGCCTGTTGATCGGCGGGCTCGGCATGGGCTTCACGCTGCGCGCGGCGCTCGAGGCGCTGGGGCCGCAAGCGCATATCGATGTCGCGGAAATCGTGCCGCAAGTTGTCGCCTGGGCGCGCGGACCGATGGCCGACATGTTCGGTGAAATCTTGAAGCGATCCGCGCGTGCATATTCACGAGACCGACGTCGGCGCCTTGATCGCCAAGGCCGCGTCCGATCGCAAAGCGGCTTACGACGCCATCCTGCTCGACGTCGACAACGGACCCGACGGCTTGAGCCGGCCAGATAATGACCGGCTCTACGACGTCGGGGGCTTAAGCGCGGCGCACGCGGCGTTGCGGCCGGGCGGCGTGCTGGCGGTGTGGTCGTCGGCACCGGACGCCGGTTTCACGCGGCGTCTGAGCAAAGCTGGCTTTGCCGTCGAGGAACAGCGCGTTCGTGCGCATAGCGGACGCACCCGCGGCGGCGCCCGTCACACCATCTGGCTGGCTGCACGCGGTTAGCGCGGAATTTTCAATTGAGCTTATTTGTCGGCGTCGCCGATAAAGGCAACGCCCATCCGATGCGGCTCGGCCTTCCAGGCCACCCGGCAAGTGCGAAGCTTATTCTCGCCCTTGATCTCGAGCTTGAAAACATTGGGAACGATGGCGGTGTTGACAAAGGTAAGACCGGCGCCGCCTTCCGAAATGTCCGCCACCGTGCACATGATCGGCGCCGCCTCACTGCTGATATAAACAACCGCCGCCCGATCGTTACCCGGCCTGCGAGGATACTTGCGTTGATCGGCTGTCATGCCACGCCTTTCTTGATACCAAGACGCAGGAACCTTGCCCGACATTTGTTAACAAGAATTGGCGTTTCGTTGGCGCGAAACGCCCAAAGTGATTCAACTAGATTTCTACAAACACCCCCTGCCAATTGCATGGCCGCCGCGACCCAACTATTGCTAAGCCCAAAGCCATATCGCCGCACGGCCTGTTATGCCCGGCCATGAAGCACTACAGACAACGTCGAACGCGGATCGGAATCCAAGCATGAAACAAGACCACGCCCTCCCCGCCTCGATGCTTGCCGTCATCGCCGGCCTGCCCGGCGGTCCCGACGCGTTGCAAGTCGTGACCCGGCCGGTGCCCAAGCCCGGATTTGGTGAAGTGTTGATCAAGGTTGCCAGCGCCGGCATCAACGGCGCCGACCTGACACAGCGCGAAGGTAAATATCATTTGCCGCCCGGCACGCCGGACGTGCTCGGTCTCGAAGCCGCCGGCGAGATCGTCGCGCTCGGCGACGGCGTCAACGAATGGCAGGTCGGCGATCAGGTCTGCGCGCTTCTGATCGGCGGTGGTTATGCCGAATACTGCACCGCGCCCGCGGTGCAGTGTCTGCCGGTGCCCGCCGGCCTTAGCGGTCGAACAAGCCGGCGCGCTGCCGGAAGTCGCGATGACGGTGTGGAGCAATGTATTTGAACTCGGCGCGCTGAAGCCCGGCGAACGCCTGCTGGTGCATGGCGGCTCAAGCGGCATCGGCACGTTTGCCATCCAGCTCGCCTACCGGCTCGGCGCGCGCAGCATCGTCACCGCCGGTTCCGACGACAAAGGCCGCGCCTGTATCGCGCTCGGCGCCGAGCAAGCGATCAATTACAAGACGCAGGATTTCGTCGCGGTCGCACGCGAATGGAGCCAAGGCAAAGGCGTCGATGTCATTCTCGACATGGTCGGCGGCGACTACATCCAGCGCGATCTTGAAACGCTGGCGCCGGGCGGGCGGCTGGTGATGCTGGCGCATAAGCAAGGCAGCAAGGTCGAACTCAACCTCGGCATTGATCCATCAGAATAATCTGTGGCTGACCGGCTCGCGCCTGCGGCCGCGCCCGATCGCCGAAAAAGGCCGGCTGGTGGCGGCGGTGCGCAAGGCGGTCTGGCCGCTGATCGAGACGCGGCAGCGTCAAGCCGGTGATCGATTCGACGTTTCCCTTGGCCAAGGTCGCGGACGCGCATCGCCGGATGGAATCGGGCGCGCATATCGGCAAGGTGCTGCTGATCCCGTGACGGCACCTCGCGCGGCAGCTCAGTCGGAATTTCGCGGCGGCACGCTAATCGGATTGCAATTGCGCCGCCCCGACTCCATGCAGAGTTGGGCCTTATTGACGTTGACCATCGCGTTGACCAGCCAGACACCGCCGCCGATCACCAGAACCGCGGCGACCGCCAGCACGATATTGGTGGTGCGGCGTTCGCTGTCGGTTTCTTCCGGTTCGCGATTTCGATGATGTTGCGTCGGCTGATTCATCTTGGCCTGGATCACAGCCTTAAACGTGCGGCGCCGTCCATCACCACGGCGTAAAATTAAGCCGCCAGCCAGCCGGCCAGATCTTCCGGCTTCGGCAGGCCGCCGGCATGGACGACCTTGCCGTCGATGACGATGCCCGGCGTCGAGGCGATGCCGTAGCCGGCAATCGCCGCGTAGTCGGTGACCTTCTCGATGGTGACCGGCACGCCGAGCTTGTCGGCTTGCGCTTGCACCATCTCGGCGGTGGCGACGCAGCGTTTGCAGCCAGGGCCGAGCACTTTGACGTCTTTCATGGGAATTCTCCGTTATTGAAATAGCGCGTTGAACAGGAAGCCGACCGCCAGGATGCCGGTGCCGACGACGCCGATGAACACGGCGATCAGTTTGACCGACAGCACCTTGCGCAGAATGATCATCTCCGGCAGCGACAATGCGATCACCGACATCATGAAGGCCAGCACGGTGCCGAGCGCAGCGCCTTTGGTCAGCAGCGCCTCGACCACCGGGATGATGCCGGCGGCGTTGGAATACATCGGAATGCCGAGCAGCACCGCGGCCGGCACCGACCACCAGGCGTCACGCCCCATGATCTCGGCGAGCAGGCTGGACGGCACAAAGCCATGAATGAAGGCGCCGACGGCGATGCCGGCGATGATCCAGATCCAGACCTTGCCGACGATGTCGTAGACGGCTTCGAGGCCGGCCTTGACGCGATCGACGGCGGTGAGTTGCTCCGGCGCCAGGTCGGCCGGCGTGGTGCGGATGTTGCGCACCCATTCCTCAAGCCAATTTTCGAGATGCAGCCGGCCGATCACCCAACCGGACACGATGGCGACGCCAAGACCGAAGACGAGATAAGTGACCGCCACTTTCCAGCCGACCAGCGCAAACAGCAGGCCGAGCGCGACCTCGTTCACCATCGGCGCCGCGATCAGGAATGAGAAGGTCACGCCGAGCGGCACGCCGGCGCTGACGAAGCCGATGAACAGCGGCACCGCCGAACACGAACAGAACGGCGTCAAGGATGCCGAGCCCGGCGGACAGCACATTGCCGACGCCTTCGTGTTTGCCGGCCAGCATCGCTCGCGTCTTCTCCGGCGAGAAGAAGCTGCGCACCATGCCCATGGCGAACACCACCAGCGTCAGCAGCATCAACACTTTCGGCGTGTCGTAAGCAAAGAAGCTGACCGCCGCGCCGAGATGGCTTGCGGGATCGACCGGCAGTTGGGCGACGATCCAATCCGAGAACGGGATCAACTGGCTATAGACCAGGGCCCAGACAACAAGACCGGCCAAGGCCGATCCGACCCATTTTACCGTCGATGAATCTTTCGGGCTCGGCACGACCGGCGCCGGAACCGGCGTTGGCGTGCATTTGGCGCAGGACACGGTGCTCATGCGGCTTGTCTTTCCTGTTCGGCCGGCATGGCCAGCGCGGCGTCGACCAAGGCGACGACTGTATCCGGCAATTCCGGTGTGCGGCGGTATCGGACCCATTGCGCGTCGCGCCGGTCGGTCACGAGGCCCGCCAATTTGAGGGTCGCCATATGGCGCGACATGCGCGACTGGCTGGCGCCGAGCACTTTCATCAATTCGCAGACGCAATGCTCGTTCCCGTCCCAGATCAGCCTGAGGGCTTCGAGCCGGACGGGTTCGGCGAGGGCCGAAAGAATCGTCGTTGGGTTCATGGCTATGTCCTTAACCGCTTATGCGCATAAGCGCATATCATAGTCATGATGTCAAATGGCAAGACCCGACCGGCAAGGTTTTTTGTGGCGGCGGCCCTGCCCTCGCCAAATCGCCGCAAAGTTCCTATTTGGTGAAGCAGTCATTCGCTGAAATTGCCGCCGTACCCGGAGAAATAAGTCGCCATGGATCCAGCCATTTCCTCCCTGATCGACCGCGCCGGGCTCGACAAAAGCAAGGTCAGGCAACTGATCGGACGCGGGCTGGAAGGCGCCGACGACGGCGAATTGTTCCTGGAATACAAGCAGACCGAGGCGCTGGCCTTCGACAACGGCCGGCTCAAGCAGGCGACCTATGACACCTCGCAAGGCTTCGGCCTGCGCGCGGTCAAGGACGAAGCGGTCGGCTATGCCCATGCCTCCGACCTGTCGGAAGGCGCGCTGGCGCGGGCCGCCGAAGCCGTTCGCGCCGTCAAAGGCGGCTATAGCGGCTCCTACGCCGACGCGCCCGGCCGCACCAATCGCAAGCTTTATGGCGACGTCAATCCGCTCGGCGAGCCGGCCTTCGAAGCGAAAGTGAAACTGCTCGAGACCATCGACGCCTATGCGCGCGCCAAGGACCCGCGCGTGCGGCAGGTGACCGCCTCGATCGCGGCGACCTGGCAGGTGGTGGAAATTCTGCGCGCCGACGGCGAGACCTATCGCGACATTCGTCCGCTGGTGCGGCTGAATGTTTCGGTGGTGGCCGGCGACGGTGACCGGCAAGAGTCCGGCAGCTACGGCGTCGGCGGCCGCGAAGGCTATCAGCGCTTCATTGAGCCTGCGATGTGGCAGGGCGCGGTCGACGAAGCCGTGCGGCAGGCGATGGTCAACCTGACCGCGGTGGCGGCACCGGCCGGCGAAATGGATGTCGTGCTCGGCGCCGGTTGGCCCGGCGTGATGTTGCATGAAGCGGTCGGTCACGGCCTCGAAGGCGACTTCAATCGCAAGAAGACGTCCGCCTTCGCCGGCTTGATGGGCCAGCAGGTCGCGGCCAAGGGCGTCACCGTGGTCGATGACGGCACCATGAACGCGCGCCGCGGTTCGTTGTCGATCGACGACGAAGGCACGCCGACCAACCGCACCGTGCTGATCGAAGACGGCATTCTCGTTGGCTATATGCAGGACCGCCAGAACGCGCGGCTGATGGGCATGAAGCCGACCGGCAACGGCCGGCGCGAAAGTCACGCCCATGTGCCGATGCCGCGCATGACCAACACCGCGATGCTCGACGGCCAACACGATCCGAAAGAAATCATCGCCTCGGTCAAGAATGGGCTTTACGCCGTCAATTTCGGCGGCGGCCAGGTCGACATCACCTCGGGCAAATATGTGTTCCAGTGCACCGAGGCTTACAAGATCGAAAACGGCAAGGTCACCGCGCCGGTCAAGGGCGCGATGTTGATCGGTAACGGACCGACCGACCTGCACCGCATTTCGATGATCGGCAACGACTTCGCACTCGATCCCGGCATCGGCACCTGCGGCAAGAACGGCCAGGGCGTGCCGGTCGGCGTCGGTCAGCCGACCTTGCGCATGGATCGGATTACGGTCGGGAGGCACGGCGTTGAGCGATGGCCGGAGCGCATGACCGACAAGCCGGTTCGCAAATATAACCTGATCAAGTCGGCGGCCGAATTGGCGGCCATCGTGCTGGTGGTCATCGCTGCCAAGGCCGCGATCGCCGAGCCGTTTTATGTGCCGTCCGGCTCGATGGAGCCGACGCTGCATGATCGGCGACGAATTGCTGGCGACCAAATACCCCTACGGCTACGGCACCTCGTCGCTGCCGTCGTTTCTCGCCGCTCAACAGCAGCAAGCATGTGTTCGCCGCTCTGCCGAAACGCGGCGACGTCGTGGTGTTCCGCTGGCCGGGCGACCAAAGCGAAGTCTGGGTCAAGCGCGTCATCGGTCTGCCGGGCGATCACATCGTGCTCGAGCATGGCCGCGTTTTCATCAACGGCGAAGCCGTCGGCATCAAACCCGATGGCACCGGCCAGGCCGAAAACGAAGACGGCACAAAGGCAACCGCCGCGCGCTATCATCGAAACGCTGCCGGGCGGCCGCGAGCACACCATCTTCAAACTGTCGACGTTCGATCCGCTCGACAATGTTCCGGACACCGTCGTGCCGCCGGGCCATGTCTTCGTGATGGGCGACAACCGCGACAACTCCGCCGACAGCCGCGTGCCGCTGCGCGCCGGCGGCGTCGGCATGTTGCCGGTCGACAATCTGGTCGGCCGCGTCGATGTGCTGGTCGGCTCGTGGGATCTCGGCATGAAGAGCCAGCCGATCTGGACCTGGCCGAAGGGCTTGCGGCTGGCGCGGTTTTTCACGGCGGTGAAGTAGAACGCGCGCTACCGCACCACACCCGAGATACAACACGGCTTGCGGTGCGGACGCGTGATCTTGTTCTTGAGATAGCAGTGGGCCAGCGAACCACGATAACCGGGGCGCACATAGGTCCAGGCGCGACATTTGTCGTCGCCTTCGCAGGCGTCTTTGCAACCGGAGCCGGCCGGGTCCGGTTGCAGGTCGAAATTATGATAGTCGCCGCCAAGCCGGTCGATGCCGAATTCAACCGCCCCCTTGACCGGCGCTAACACGCCGGCGCCGCGCACGCCCGATACGCAACATTTATTCTCGGTGCGCGGCGGCACTTTGTTTTTCAGCCAGCAGATCGCAAAGGTATTTTCCGTGCGCGGATAGGAAAAGGCCCAGGCCCGGCAGCGCGAATCGCGCTCGCAGCGCGCGGCGCAGACCGCCGGATCGCCGTTGCGAATTTCGAAGTGCTGGTAATCGCCGCCGAGACGATCATAACCGCTCTGGGCCTGCGCCGGGCCGGCCACGATCAAGCTCACCAGCAGCAAGCCGCCGCAACCCAACAGCCTTGCAAAAACCCGAACCAACATGCCCGCCCGCTTTGCCGTGTGAATTTGGTGAATTGTCGGTCCGGCGGCGCGGCCGCCAGTCGCTGTGCGGCCGACAGCATGCCAGAGGTGAGCCTGCAAGGCAAAAGGCGCGCCGCGCGCGGCGGTATGGTGCTCGCTTGCCACAAGCATCATGCCGCACCCGGGCAACAGTCAAAAAAAGAAAATGCGCCCGCCGGTGGGGCCGGCGGGCGCTTGATCCGGACGCGAGAGGGGATCAACGCGTGACGCGGATCGAGCGGCCGACGAGGGGATCGGCCGTTTGGCGCGCACGATCCCGAAAAGCGAACTCCGGTTTTCGGATCAGATCATGCGCCGATCGAAGAGCCGTTAGATCATCGGCAGTGCGCGCCGATGCGCGGGCTGCGGATAGGTTTCGTTGCTGGGCAACGGTGTGCCGAACCGGCGCATCGCGGCGCGTCCAATCCGGCGCTCGCGCGCCCGCTCGCTCAGGAGCGTGGTCGGGTCTTCCCACAGCGGTGCCGAGAAAGCGTCCTGAACGTCCGAGCGGGTGAGACCGATATCGGCCAGCATATGGCGGTCGAGGCGGGCCAAGACATTGGCGTCGCGGCGGTGGCGCAATGCGCGTCCCACGGCTTTGCAAACCCGGACGACCGGCGACAGCACTTCGGCTAACACGCGGACCAGGGTACCGGCAGCAACGGGAACGACGGGGTATTGCGCAGACATTTTCATCTCCATACGGGTTGCGGGCTATTTGCGGCGTTTATCGCCTCTCGCCCGGCCTCAGAGCCACCCGGTTTCCCCACCCGGATACTCTGGCGACGCCCTCCATATGCACCGCAGCTATTGATTAGTGAAACGAATGTTTTTAATCTGAAGGATCAGGAATTGTGATGTGACCCCGTCGGGCGGAAACGCCCTGCTTTGGGGGCCTTGTTGAGGATCGGACCGATGACCGCCCTGCTCGACGTCGACCAGCTCCGGACGTTTATCGCCATCGCCGAGACCGGCAGCTTCACCAAGGCGGCCGAGGTCGTGAACAAGACCCAGTCGGCGGTGTCGATGCAGATGAAGCGGCTGGAGGAACGGCTGGAACGGCCGATCTTCGCGCGCGACGGCCGCGCTTCGAAACTGACCGATGACGGCCAGCGCCTGCTCGATTACGCCCGCCGCATCGTCAAACTGAACGTCGAGACCATCGCCGCCTTTTCCGAAGCCGAACTGTCCGGCCGGGTCCGGCTCGGCGTGCCGGACGACTATGCCGACCGCTATCTGCCGGAGATCATGGCGCGGTTCTCACGCGCGTATCCGGGCGTCGAACTGACCGTCATCTGCGAGCCCTCGGTCGATCTGTTGGAGCGCATCGACGCCAACGAAATCGATCTCGCCATCGTCACCAATTGCGAGACCAAACGCGCCTCGGAAACCTTCCGGCGCGAACCGCTGTTATGGGTGACATCGAACCGGCACGCCATTCACACCGAAGAGCCGGTGCCGCTGGCGCTCGGACGGCCGACTTGCAGCTGGCGCAGCGCCGCGGTCGAGCGGCTGGAAACGCTCGCACGGCCCTATAGGCTGCTCTATTCGAGTTCGAATGCCGGCGCGGTCGCCGCCGCCGTGCTCGCGGGCCTCGCAGTGTCCGTGCTGCCGGAGTTCGGGGCTTCGCCCCGGCATGCGCGTGCTGTCACCGGCGGACGGATTCCCCGACCTGCCGAGCTGTCACATCGGGCTGGTACGCAATGCACGCGAGGGATCGACGCTGGCCAATGCGCTGGCCGAGCACATCATCTCGTCGCTCGACAACCTGTCGGAAGCGGTGGCCGCGGCGGAATAGCGCCGGCATCTACCGTTTCGGCGCGCGCAGGATCAGCACATTGCCGAACATGACGCCGGCCAGACCGAGACCCGCCAGCAAACTCCAGTGATAATTCTCGGCAAAGGTCGAGACCACCAGCGCCACCACCGGATACATCACCGTGGTGTAGCCGGTGCGCGCCGCGCCGATGCGGCCGAGCAACGTGAAATAAACGCCGAAGGCGATAAACGAACCAATTACCGACAGATAAGCCAGCCCGCCGAGGTACGTCGCGCTGAAGTCGATGGTGAAGGTCTTGCCACGGACCAGCGCCAGCACGGTAACGAAAGTGGCGCCATAGGCCATGCCCCAGGCAGTCGAGGCGAACACCGGCAAGCGCCGCCGCTGCGCCGCCACAGACACCATGTTGGCGCTGCAAAACGACAGCACGCCGGCAAGCGCCAGCGCCAGCCCGGTCACCGCCGCGCCATTGAAACTCAAACCGCCCAATTCCGGATAAAACATCGCGGCGACACCGAGCACGCCAAGCGTGCCGCCGATCACGGCCCGGCGCTCAATGCGCGCGCCAAACACCAGCGCGCTCAACAACACATTGCCGACCGACGCCAGCGAAAACACGATCGACAGAAGGCCCGAGGTGACGTGCTGGGCGGCATAGTAGAACAGCAGAAAATTGGTCGAGAAAATCCCGGCGCCGAGCGCGATGAAAAACCGATGATCGGCCAGCCGGTAACGCAGGGATTCGCCGCGCAAGGCCGCCAGCGCGAACATCAAAGGCGCGGCAATCGCAAAGCGCCAGACGATAGACACTTCCGGCGCGACGATGCCGACCTGATAGTGCATGGCGATCCAGGACAGCCCCCAGATCAACACCGAAGCGGCATAAAGGCCGTAGTCGAGCGCCGTCAGCGCGCGCGCATTCGGCTCAGCTTTGACGGCGGTGTTTTCGCTCGGTTGCGGCATGGCAGCAGGTTCGGCCTCAGGACGGCGATGCAGCCTTGTGCCCTCCCTCGCCCGCTTCGACAACCCGGATTATGTGATGGAAGCCATGCGGCGTGACGCAATGCGGGCGTAGCGACCATGAGTACCCACCTCAGCAGATCTCGGCGGCCGTCGCGCCCAGCACCCGAATCAAATCGTCGGGCTTAAGTTCGACCTGGAGTCCACGCCGGCCGCCGTTGCAGACGATCTGCGGAAACGCCAAAGCCGACTGTTCGATAAACACCCGCGCGCGCTTCTTCTGACCGAACGGCGAAATGCCGCCGACGTGATAGCCGGTGATGCGCTCGGCTTCCGCCGCGCCCAGCATGGCGGCGCTTTTGGCTTTGGCAGCTGCGGCAAGCTTTTTCAAATTCACTTCGCGGTCGGATGGCGCCAGCACGCAGACCACGTCGTTACCGGCCTTGGCCATCAGAGTCTTGAGCAACCGCGCCGGTTCAATGCCGAGGGCTTCGGCCGCCTGCATGCCGATGCGGGCCGCGTCCGGGTCGTAATCGTATTCATGCAATTTGAAGGCAACTCCGGCTTTTTCCAAAGCAAGCGTCGCGGGCGTGCCCTTCGCCATCGCATCATCTCACGCGTTAATACGCATACTCGTCGAAAATCCGGTCGACCGAACCGCCCCACTCGCCGTGGAATTTCTCCAGCAATTCTTCCGCTGGCGTGATCCCGCGCGCAACGCTCTCTTCGAGCGGGCGCAGATAACGGGTCTCGTCACGGCCGTTGCGGTCAAGATGTTTGCGCTTGGCCAGGCCGCGCGTGGCAAAGCGCAGCGTCTCCTGTGCCAATGTCAGAATATTGCGCCCGCGAATCTCGGCCTTGAAACCGAGCGCCGGCACGTCGTCGCGCAGTTTCTGGCGCTCGTCAGCCGTCCAGCCCTTGACCAAGTCCCAACAGGCGTCGAGCGCTTCGTCATCGTAGAGCAGACCAACCCAATAAGCGGTCAGCGCCGGCAGACGGCGCCACGGCCCGCCATCGGCGCCGCGCATTTCGAGATAACGCTTGAGCCGCACTTCGGGGAAAATCGTCGATAGGTGATTGGCCCAGTCGGAAATCGTCGGGCGTTCGCCCGGCATGTCGGCGAGCTTGCCGGCGAAGAAATCGCGGAACGACTTGCCGGAGACATCGATATAGTTGTCGCCGCGCTTGATGAAATACATCGGCACGTCGAGCGCGTAATCGACATAGCGCTCGAAGCCCATGCCGTCTTCGAACGCGAAGGGCAACATGCCGGCGCGGTTGTTGTCGGTGTCGCGCCAGATTTCCGAACGCGCCGACAGCAAGCCGTTCGGCTTGCCTTCGGTGAACGGCGAATTGGCAAACAGCGCGGTCGCCACCGGCTGCAGCGCCAGCGAGACGCGCAGCTTCTTGACCATGTCGGCTTCGGACGAGAAATCGAGGTTCGATTGCACCGTGCAGGTGCGGTACATCATGTCGAGGCCGCGCGTGCCGACCTTCGGCATGTAGTTGGTCATGATCTTGTAGCGGCCTTTCGGCATGACCGGCATGTCGGCGCGGCTCCAATTCGGCGTCATGCCGAGGCCGAGAAAGCCGATGCCGAGCGGCTTGGCCACTTCGCGCACCTGCGCCAGATGCGCCATCAGTTCCGAGCAGGTCTGGTGCACGGTTTCGACCGGCGCGCCGGACAGTTCGAACTGGCCGCCGGGCTCGAGCGAAATCGCACCGCCATGGGTGACGTCGAACATGCCGATGATGTTCTCGCCTTCCATGATCGGCTCCCAGCCGAGCAGGCCGTGCATGCCATCGAGCAGCGCGCGAATGCTGTGCTTGCCCGCATAGGGCACCGGGCGGTGGCCCTCGAGCGTGAAGACGAATTTTTCGTGTTCGGTGCCGACGCGGAACTGCGACTTCGGCTTGTTGCCCGCTTCGAACCAGGCGACGAGCTCGTCGCGGGTCTCAATCGGGGTCATATCGATCTGGTCACGAGCCATGCACTAAGGTCCGGCGCAAACGAAATGCGCATGATGGGGCCCTAGAGCCGTTAACCGGCTTTCGGGATCATGCGCGAATTGGCCGCGACCTTAAACATGCGCGGGCGAAAAGGGCAATGCGGGGCAGATCAGACCGCCCGGGCGTTTTCGCAGGGCCGAAGGCCCAGCCCGTCAAGATCGCGTGATCGCGGGGCCTTCGATTTCGCGCCGCGCTCGTACCAGCCTTGGCTGCGATTGACGATGGCGACCACGGTCAGCATGACCGGGACCTCGATCAGGACGCCAACCACCGTGGCCAGCGCCGCGCCGGAATTGAAGCCGAACAGGCTGATGGCGGCGGCGACCGCCAATTCGAAGAAATTGCTGGCGCCGATCAGCGCCGAGGGTCCGGCGACGCAATGCTGCTCGCCAGCCAGGCGGTTGAGCAGATAGGCCAAGCCGGCGTTAAAATAGACCTGGATCAGGATCGGCACCGCCAAAAGCACGATGACCAGCGGCTGGGCGATGATCTGGTCGCCCTGGAAGCCGAACAGGAGCACCAAGGTCGCCAGCAGGGCGACCAGCGACAGCGGCTGCAGCTTGCCGAGCAGACGCGTCAGCGCGTCCTGCCCGCCATTGGCCAGCACGCTGCGGCGCAGGATTTGCGCGACGATGACCGGCACGACGATGTAGAGCACGACCGACAGCACCAAGCGTGTCCCACGGCACCGTGATCGCCGACAGGCCGAGCAGCAGGCCGACAATCGGCGCGAAGGCGAACACCATGATGGTGTCGTTGAGCGCAACTTGCGACAGCGTGAAATGCGGCTCGCCCTTGGTCAGGTTGCTCCACACGAACACCATCGCGGTGCAGGGCGCGGCCGCCAGCAGGATCAGGCCGGCGATGTAGGAGTTGATCTGCTCGGCCGGCAGATAGGGCCGGAACAGATAACCGATGAACAGCCAGCCGAGCGCCGCCATCGAGAACGGCTTGACCGCCCAGTTGATGAACAAGGTGACGCCGATGCCGCGCCAATGCTCGCGCACCTGGCCGAGCGCGGCGAAGTCGATCTTGATCAGCATCGGCACGATCATCAGCCAGATCAGCACCGCCACCGGCAGATTGACGCGCGCGATTTCGGCGGCGCCGATGGCCTGAAACACCGGCGGCATCAGATGGCCGAGCGCGATGCCGGCAACGATGCACAGCGCGACCCAAAGCGTCAGATAGCGTTCAAACGTTGACATGAATGATCCTGATATTAACTCGTTCATTCCCGCGTAAGCGGGAATCCAGAGCCGCAATTGGTAAGTCTAGATCGTGACGCCCTGGATCCCCGCTTTCGCGGGGACGAGCGGATGGTCGCAAGGCTCTCACGCCGGCTCGCCTTTCGCCAACTGCGTCGCGCCTTCGCTCTGGCCGATTTCCTTCAGCCGCTTGGTCAACACCATCTTGTCGAGCTTGGCGATCGGCAGCGCCAGGAACAGATCGATGCGGCGGCTGAGCATGCGGTAGGCATCCTTGAAGGCGAGCGCGATCTCGGCATCCGAGCCGGTCGCCGCCGCCGGATCGGGAATGCCCCAATGCGCGGTCATCGGCTGGCCTGGCCAGAACGGGCAGGTTTCGCCGGCGGCGTTGTCACAGACGGTAAACACGAAATCGAGTTGCGGCGCGCCGTCGCGCGCGAACTCGGCCCAGTTCTTCGAGCGCAATTGCGAGACGTCGTAGCCTTCGGCCCGCAACAGTTCGAGCGTGCGCGGATGCACGCTGCCTTTCGGCTGGCTGCCGGCGCTGAACGCGCGGAATTTGCCGCCGCCCGCTTTGTTGAGGATCGCTTCGGCCAGCACCGAGCGCGCCGAATTGCCGGTGCAGAGAAACAGGACATTGTACACACGATCAGGCACGGACTTTCTCCTCAGGAGATGAAACACAGCATGTGGCGTTGAAGTCTTCGATCACCGGCGCACAGATTTCCGGCCGACCGCCGCAACAATCGCGCAACATGAAATCGATCAGCCCGCGAAAGCCGTCGAGATTGGCGCGGTAATTCATCGAGCGGCCGTCGCGCGTCACGCTGATCAGGCCGCCGCGCATCAGCGAGGCCAGATGCGTCGACATGGTGTTGTGCGGCACCTTGCAATGCGCGGCGATGTCGCCGGCCGGCAACCCGTTCGGATGCGCGGCCACCAACTTGCGAAAGGCCTTCAGCCTTGTCGGCTGGGCGAGCGCTGCGAAAGCGGCCTGCGATTTCTTGGCGTCCATTTTTATCACGTCCATATGTCGAGACATATCGACATAATATGACGATGCGGTGACGGGGGGCAAGGGTAAATCGAAACCGATAGTGAGGATCGCAAAGCGCGCGCGCCATCGCCCCTGTTCTTTGCGGCCCGGGGGAGCCGGTGTCCCTTTTTCCGTTTCTCCGAAGAGAAAATGGAGCGCCGGGAGGCGCCAGGGGTTTGCGAGACCCCTTTCGGGGCTTGCGAGGCCCCGCTTCGCGCGCCGAAACGGAAACAGGCTTGCGAGACCTGCTTCCCGAGGCGCGCGCGCCGCATGACGACAGGTTTGCGAGGCCTGCCGCCCGGGCGCTGCGCCTCCCGGCGCTCCACTTGGTCAAGCGTTGCGCGGTCCGCGCAGGCTCGACCGCGATGCGCATTGTCGGCGCACCGCCCCTGCCCGGTCGGTCCGGCGCCTCATGAACGCCATCATCCCGGCAGAGATTTAGGAATATAATCTATTTCGGAATACTCGTCAAGGTTCTTATTATGTTCTTTCGCACGCGGCCGCGATGCGATAAGGGTTCGGCAATGACGGAATTCACCCCCCACCAAGACGACGCTTTGCTGGCGGTCTCGGACTGGCTCAAGGCCAAGCCGGGCACCGGCAATACCCCGCCGGTGTTCCGGCTGTTCGGCTTTGCCGGCACCGGCAAGACCACGCTCGCCACCCACATCGCCGACGACGTCGACGGCGAGGTCAAGTTCGCCGCCTTCACCGGCAAGGCGGCCTCCGTCATGCGCGGCAAAGGCTGCCGCGGCGCCACCACCATCCACTCGCTGATCTACCGGACGCGCGAAAGCGGCGAGGAAATTCCGAACTTCGACCTGTGGGACGAGGCGCCGGCCTCCAAGGCCGAACTGATCATCATCGACGAATGCTCGATGGTCGATGCCGAACTCGGCCGCGACCTGTTGTCGTTCGGCGTGCCGCTGTTGGTGCTCGGCGACCCGGCGCAATTGCCGCCGATCCAGGGCGGCGGCTTTTTCACCGAGCAGGAACCCGACGCCATGCTGACCGAGGTGCACCGGCAGGCGCGAGACAATCCGATCGTGCGGCTGTCGATGGACATTCGCGCCGGCGATTATCTCGAGCCCGGTAGTTACGGCGAAAGCGAAGTGGTCGCCAAGGCCGATCTCGATCCGCAGCGCGTACTCGACGCCGATCAGGTGCTGGTCGGCCGCAACAATACGCGTCGCGCCTATAACCAGCGCATGCGCCAGCGGCGCGGCTTCACCGAACTCGATGCCGGAAGCCGGCGACAAGCTGGTGTGCCTGCGCAACAACCGTAAAAAAGGCTTGTTCAATGGCGGCCTGTGGTCGGTGAAGGAGCGCGGCGCGCGCAAGACCGGCATCATGTCGATGCGGCTGTTGCCGGACGACGAGACCGCGACGCGCGGCGTTAAGGTGTCGGTGCGATCGGAATGTTTCACCGGCGGCATCGAGCAGATCGACTGGCAGCGCCGCAAACCTTACGACGAGTTCGACTACGGCTATGTGCTGACCGTGCACAAGTCGCAAGGCTCGCAATGGGACGACGTCGTGCTGTTCGACGAGAGCTTTGCGTTTTCGGAAAGCCGCGCCAGGTGGCTTTACACCGGCATCACCCGCGCGGCGAAGCGGCTGACGGTGGTGATGTAGCGTTAGACTGAGCGAGAGAGTTTTCTCCGTTCGTCCCCGCGAAAGCGGGGACCCAGGGTGAACGGCCATGGCGCTCTTCGTGTATATCGTCGCGAGCAAACGTAACGGTACGCTGTACATCGGCATGACCGACGATCTGCTCAAGCGGGTTTGGCAACACAAAGAAGGCGTCATCCCTGGCTTCACGCGCGATTATGGCGTCAAGCATCTCGTTTGGTACGAAGCGCACGAAACAAGAGAATCAGCGATTCTACCGCGAGCGCCGCATGAAGAAGTGGAATCGCGCCTGGAAAATCGAACTTATCGAGAAGAACAATCCCGATTGGCGCGATTTGAGCGAAGGTCTTACGCCGTAGCAAAGCCTGGGTCCCCGCTTCCGCGGGGACGAACGGGGAAAATATCGGCGCCTTCCTTACTTACTTTCTGTTGCCGCGTCGCCCGCCTATGCGCGAACGGCAGCACAATCAGCGCGATCGCGGTAAACATAGCGCCGGCCAAGAACGTGCCGTCGGGGCCGACCCTATCCCACAGGCCGCCGGCGATGACGCTGGCGAGCAACATGGCAATGCCGCTCACCAGATTGAACACGCCGAAGGCGGTGCCGCGCAGATGCGGCGGCGCGGTATCGGCGACCAGCGCCGACAGCAGGCCTTGCGTCAGGCCCATGTGCAGGCCCCACAGCGCGACGCCGATCGATGACGCCGACGACAGTACCGCCGAAGGCCAGCACCAGATCGGCAACGATCAACAGCGCGAAGCCGGCGAAGATCAGCCGATAGCGGCCAATTGAGTCGGACAACGCGCCGGCCGGCCAGGCCGACAGGCTGTAGACGACATTCATCACCACCATCACCACCGGCACCAAGGTCAGCGGCAGGCCGACCGATTGCGCGCGCAGCAGCAGAAAGGCTTCGCTGAAACGGGCCAGCGTGAAAATGGCGGCAACGCCGACCACCAGCCAATAGGCGGAGCTGAGATTTTTAAGTTCGGCGCGCAGCAGCGGTGCACGGACGCCGTCTTCGCGCTGCGGCCGCGTCGGTTCGCGCACGACGAAGATGATGATGGCGGCAGCGACGAAAGCCGGGATCACCGCGATCCAGAACACATGCCGGAAATTATCGGCCAGCAGCGCCATGAACCCGATGGCCGCCAATGGCCCAAGCACCGCGCCGATGGTGTCGAGCGACTGGCGCAGGCCGTAGGCGGTGCCGCGCAAACCGGGTGGCGTGAGATCGGCGATCAGCGCGTCGCGCGGCGCGCCGCGAATGCCCTTGCCGACGCGGTCGACGAAACGCGCCGCAACCACCCATCCGAGCGTCGAGGCCAACGGGAACACCGGCTTGGTGATGGCGGCGAGCGAATAGCCGAGCGCAGCCAGCAGCTTGCGTTTGCCGAGATAGTCGCTGAGCGCGCCGGAAAACACCTTGGTGATCGAGGCGGTGGCTTCGGCGATGCCTTCGATGACGCCGACCGTGAGCGCCGAGGCGCCGAGCACGGTGACCAGATACAGCGGCAGCAGCGCATGGATCATCTCGGAGGACAAATCCATGAACAGCGACACCAGGCCGAGCGCCCAGACGCTGCCGGGAATTTCGCGCCAACGGAACAAGGAGCGGGGTTGGTCGGTCATGGCGGCTCAATTCAGGCGGGTCACGGGCGGGCTTGGCCCGCGCATCCATTGGGTTTCGGCCCGATATCATGGATTGCCGGGTCAAACCCGGCAATGACCGCCAGTGGCATAAATTGCTCGGCCGCAGTGAGCTAAAAGCCACTGCTTACGGCAGCGGAAGTAATAATAAAGGCGTCTAAATACGTTGCCGGGAACAACACGAACGCCGAGAACAATAACCAGAAGCCGCGTCGTCCGTGAATGACGGCGCCCAGGACCACGACGACTAGCCACATCGCGGCCACAATAACAGGAGCGAATATGAGCAACCGTCCGAGCACCGGGCTCGGCAGCAATTGAATGAACCATGAGCCGATCGGGTTGCCGACCAGCAGCGGGCTCAGCGCAAATAAGATCGATGAGCACCAGGAGGCCGACCGCGGCCCAAAGCCGCGGCAAGCTTAACGTATTATCGTCGAACTGGATCACGCCGCTCTTCTTCTCCGGCGCGAAGCGTCCGTAGAAGCTCTCGCCGTTCTCGGCCATCTCGATCAGCAGCTTGGGCGGCGCGAAGCGCTCGCCGTATTTCTTTTCGAACTTCTGGCACAGCGCGACGAACTTCTTCGTCCCCATCATGTCGATATAAGACAGCGTGCCGCCGGAGAACGGCGCAAAGCCGAAGCCGAGGATCGAGCCGACATCGGCCTCGCGCACGTCGGTGACGACATGCTCCTCGAAGGTTCGCGCGGCCTCGACCGCCTGCGTCACCAGGAAGCGCTGCTTGAGCTCCTCGACGTCGAGCGCCTCGACTTCCTCGCGCGACAGCTTCTTCGGCAACAGATCGGCAAGGCCCGGCCACAGCTTCTTCGGCTGGCCTTGCGGATAATCGTAAAAGCCCTTGCCGTTCTTGCGGCCGAGCCGCTGATGCTTCTCGACGAGATCTTCCAGAAGCTTCTTCATGCCCGGGTTGACCGCCTCCGGGCCGAGATCGGCTTCGGTCGCGCGCACGATCTTCAGGCCCAGATCGAGCGCGGTCTCGTCGTTGAGCGACAGCGGGCCGACCGGCATGCCGGCCATGCGCGCGGTGTTCTCGATCATCGCCGCCGGAATGCCCTCCTGCAGCATCAGATGGCCTTCCTGGATGTAATTGAGCACGCAGCGATTGGCGTAGAAGCCGCGCGAGTCGTTGACGACAATCGGCGTCTTGCGGATGGCGCGGATGTAATCGAGCGCGACCGCCAGCGCCCTGTCGCCGGTCTCCTTGCCGAGAATGACTTCGGTCAGCATCATCACCGCCACCGGCGAGAAGAAATGGATGCCGATGAAACGCTTCGGGTCCTTGAACTCGGCGGCCAGCGAGGTGATCGGCAGCGTCGAGGTGTTGGAGGCGAAGATCGCGCTGTCGGAAATCACCGCTTGAATTTTCGCGATGACGTCGGACTTTACCTTTCTGTCCTCGAACACCGCTTCGACGATCAGATCGCAATCCTTCAACGCGTTATAGTCCGGCGTCGGCGTGATCTTCTCCAACAGCGTATCGCGGTCGGCGCCTTTCATGCGGCCTTTCATGACGCGGTCGCTCAAGGATTTGTGCAAGGCGGCCTTGCCCTTGTCGGCGGTCTCCTGATCGCGATCGACCAGCACGACCGACAAGCCCGCCGCGGCGCTGACTTGCGCGATGCCGGCGCCCATGAAGCCGGCGCCGACGACGCCGATCTTCTTCAAGACCGATCGGCGGCTCGTTCGGCGGCCGGCGCGCGCCCTTGTTGAGGTCCTGCATGTTGACGAACAGCGTGCGGATCATGGCAGCTGCTTCCGGCGAGCGCAGAATCTTGGCGAACCAGCGCGACTCGACCCGCAGCGCGGTGTCCATCGGCACTTGCAGGCCTTCATAGACGACCTGAAGGATCGCGCGCGCGGCCGGATAGTTGTCGTAGGTCTCGCGGCGGTAGATCGCGTTGGCCGCCGGGAAGGTCATCATGCCGGCCTTGGAATAGACCTGACCGCCGGGCAGCCGGAATCCTTTGACGTCCCACGGCGCTTCCGCCTTGCCGCCGGCCTTGATCCAGTCCTTGGCGGTTTTGATCAAGTCGGCCTGCGGCACGACATTGTCGATCAGCTTCATCGCCTTGGCGCGGTCGGCTTTGAGTTGGTCGCCCTTGAGCAAAAATTGCAGCGCGTCGGCCGGCTGCATCATGCGCGCAACGCGTTGCGTGCCGCCGGCGCCGGGAAACAGGCCGATCTTGATTTCGGGAAGGCCGAGCCGGGTCTTCGGGTTGTCGGCGGCGACGCGATGATGACAGGCCAGCGCCAGTTCGAAGCCGCCGCCCATCGCGGTGCCGTTGAGCGCGCAGACCCACGGCTTGCCGCAGGTTTCGATGCGGCGATACAGCAGCGACAGCTTGCGGCTTTCGTCGAACACGAAGCGGGCCGCGGCCTCTTCGCCTTCGCTTTTCATCATGCCGGCATAGATCGAGCCCATACGCTCGAGCATGGTGAGGTCGGCGCCGCCGCAGAAGGCGTCCTTGCCTGAGGTAATGACCGCGCCCTTGATGCCTGCGTCGGTCGCGACCGTCTCGACCAGCGCAGACAATTCACCGATCACGTCCATGGTGATGACGTTCATCGAGCGGTCGGGCATGTCCCAGGTGATGAGCGCAATGCCGTCGGCGTCGGTGTCGAGTTTGAAGTTGCTCATGGCCCAGGCTCCTATGAGGGATACGGCTCGCCGTTCTTATGCAGATAGCGCGACGTCGTTCCTTCGCGCACGACCTGCATGTCGATGTCGGAATAAATCGCGTTCTCAGATGGCGCGCGGCTGCCGACTTCCAGGATCAGCGCGTCGCGGTCCGAGCGGTTGACCAGGCAATGACCGTTGGGCGCGCCGGCCTTCCAGCCCGCCGCCTCGCCGGCTGTCAGAATGGTTTCGCCATCGTCCTCGATCAGCACCACTTCGCCATCGAGCACGTAGACGAACTCGTCTTCGTTCTGGTGCCAATGGCGCTGCGACGAGGCGACGCCGGGCGGCAAGCGGCAGATATTGACGCCGAACTGGTCGAGACCGATGGCATTGCCAATGCGCTGACGCGCGCGCCCGGTCACCACCGCATCGAACGGCTTGGGATAGCGCGTCGCGGTTTCGATTGGGACTTGTGCGATATCGATCTTGGGCATTGGCGGCTATACCCGCTCGATAATCGTCGCGGTGCCCATGCCAGCGCCGATGCAAAGCGTGATCAGCGCGGTCGATTTGCCGGTGCGCTCCAACTCATCGAGCACGGTGCCGACCAGCATGGCGCCGGTAGCGCCGAGCGGATGGCCCATGGCGATGGCGCCGCCGTTGACGTTGATCTTGTCGTGCGGAATGTCGAAGGCCTGCATGTAGCGCAGCACCACCGAGGCGAAGGCTTCGTTGAGTTCGAACAGGTCGATGTCGCCGATCGACATGCCGGCCTTTTTCAAAACCTTTTCGGTGACGTCGACCGGGCCGGTCAGCATGATCGCCGGCTCCGAGCCGATATTGGCGAAGGCCTTGATGCGCGCGCGCGGCTTCAGGCCGGCGCGTCCGCCGGCTTCCTTGCTGCCGATCAGCACGGCGGCGGCGCCGTCGACGATGCCGGACGAATTGCCGGCATGGTGCACATGATTGATCGACTCGATTTCCGGATAGCGCTGAATGGCGACCGCGTCGAAGCCGGCCATCTCGCCCATCTGCACGAAGGACGGCTGCAAGGCGGCGAGCGTCTGCATCGTCGTCGTCGGACGCATGTGTTCATCTTTATCGAGGATGGTCAGGCCGTTGACGTCCTTGACCGTCATCACCGAATTCTTGAAGTAGCCGGCCTCCCAGGATTTCGCCGCGCGCTTTTGGCTCTCGACCGCGTAGGCGTCGACGTCATCGCGCGAGAAGCCGTATTTGGTCGCGATCAGATCGGCGGAAATACCCTGCGGCAAAAAGTAAGTCTCGACCGCGATGGTCGGATCGACCGGCCAGGCGCCGCCGGAGGCGCCGATACCGACGCGGCTCATCGATTCGACGCCGCCGCCGACGGTCATGTCGTGCTGGCCGGACATCACTTCCGCCGCCGCGAAGTTCACGGCGTCGAGGCCGGAGGCGCAGAAGCGGTTGATCTGGATGCCGGGCACGCTATCGCCGAAACCCGCGACCAGCGCCGCGGCGCGGGCGATGTCGCCGCCGGCTTCGCCGACCGGATCGACGCAGCCCATCACGACGTCATCGAGTTGCGCGGTGTCGAGCTTGTTGCGGTCCCTGATCGCGCCGAGCGTCTGCGCCGCCAGATTGAGCGCGGTGACTTCGTGCAATGAGCCGTCGGGCTTGCCGCGCCCGCGCGGGCTACGGACCGTGTCGTAAATAAATGCGTCGGGCATCGGCAGCCTCCAATCGCTCGATTGTCGCGCCTTACAAACTCCGCGCGATCAAGAGCTTCATGATCTCGTTGGTTCCAGCATAGATACGTAGTACCCGCGCGTCGCGGTAGAGGCGCGAGATCGGATATTCGTCCATAAAGCCATAGCCGCCGAACAATTGCAGGCAGCGGTCGATCACGTTCGCTTGCGTGTCGGTCAATCTGTATTTCGCCATCGAGGCGGTGACGCTGTCGAGCTTGCCTTCGATATGCAGGCCGATGCAGTAATCGAGGAAGACCTTGGCGATGGTGACCTCGGTCTTGCATTCGGCCAGTTCGAACTGGGTGTTCTGGAACTCGATGATCTTCTTGCCGAACGCCTGGCGCTGCTTGACGTAATCGATGGTCAGCGCCAGCGCGCGTTCCATCATCGCCACCGCGTGTACCGCCACGATCAATCGCTCCTGCGGCAGTTCCTTCATCAACTGATAAAAGCCCTGGCCCTCTTCGGTGCCGAGCAGGCTTTCGGCCGGCAGCTTGACGTCGTCGAAGAACAGTTCCGAGGTGTCGGCGGAATCGAGGCCGAGCTTTTTCAGCTTGCGGCCGCGGCGAAAGCCGGGCGCGTCGTCGGTTTCGACCACCAGCAGCGAAACACCCTTGGCGCCGGCTTTCGGGTCGGTCTTGGCGACGACGATGATCAGATTGGCGTGCTGGCCGTTGGTGATGAAGGTCTTGGCGCCATTGAGCACATAACCGTTGCCGGATTTCTCGGCCTTGGTCTGCACGCCTTGCAGGTCGGAGCCGGTGCCTGGCTCGGTCATGGCGATGGCGCCGACCAGTTCGCCGGTGGCGAGCTTGGGCAGCCAGCGCTTTTTCTGCTCTTCGGTGCCGTAGTGCAGAATGTACGGCGCGACGATGCCGGAATGCAGCGGCGAGCCGAAGGTATCGAAACCGCCGAGCGACAATTCGCGGTTGATCACCGCCTCATGCGCGAAAGTGCCGCCGGAGCCGCCATATTCTTCCGGCATGGCCGCGCACAGCAATCCAGCCTCGCCGGCCTTGGTCCAGACCTCGCGCTCGTACATGCCGGCTTCGTGCCAGCGGTCGACCTGGGGGGTGAATTCAGCAGCGATATAACGCCGCGCCTGCTCTTCGAGCATGACGAGGTCTTCGGTCATCCACGCCGGGCGCGGCAGATTGAGCGCTTCCATGACAACGTTTCCGTGAGGCCAATTCTGGCCCATGTTTTAAGCGAATCGTGTGACGCCACAATAGGCCGCATGGTCCAGGTACGCGAGGGCCAGAACGGCCCTCCCCCGCGCGAACGCCGGCGGGTGCGGGGCCGGCCAGTGCGCTAGCTCGCGCCCCTGCCCGCGTGCTACCACGCTACTGCCGAGCCGGGTCCAAACATCATGAATGCAACGTCGCGTGCGTCCACCACCGGAGTTGAGTCGCCGCACGCCTGGCAGAGGCTGGCCGTGGCGCTGTCGATCTCGACCGTCGGCGGCGTCGGCATGTGGTCGGTGGTGGTGGCATTGCCGGCGATCCAGGCCGACTTCGGCGTCGACCGCGCCGCCGCGGCCCTCCCCTATACGCTCGCCATGCTCGGCTTTGCCGGCGGCGGCGTCGTCATGGGACGGCTGGCCGACCGCTTCGGCATCGCCGCGCCACTCTTGCTCGGCGCGCTGTCGCTTTGCTTCGGCTATCTCGGCGTCGGATCGTCCGCCAACCTCTGGCAGGTCGCGATCGCGCAGGGTCTGATCGGCTTTGGCTGTTCGTCGACCTTCGGGCCGCTGATGGCCGACATCTCGCATTGGTTCTCGCGCCGCCGCGGCATCGCTGTTGCGATCACGGCCGCCGGCAATTATCTCGCCGGCACAATCTGGCCGCCGGTGGTGCAGCATTTCATCGCCGGCGACGGCTGGCGCGCCACCCATATCGGCATCGGCCTGTTCGTGATCGCGGTGATGGCGCCGCTGATCATGCTGATGCGCCGCCCGCTTGAGGCCGGCCACAGCGACCACGCCACCATCGCCGATGCACGCCGGCGCGCGGAGAGCCCGTTCTCACCGACGACGTTACAGATTTTGTTATGCGTCGCCGGTGTCGCTTGTTGCGTGGCGATGTCGATGCCGCAGGTCCACCTCGTCGCCTATTGCGGCGATCTCGGTTACGGCGCCGCGCGCGGCGCCGAAATGCTGTCGCTGATGATGTTCTGCGGCATCATCAGCCGCGTCGCCTCCGGCTTCATCGCCGACCGCATCGGCGGCGTGCGCACACTGCTGCTCGGCTCGGTGCTGCAGGGCGTCGCGCTGCTGTTGTATCTGCCGTTCAACGGGCTTTATTCGCTCTACGTTATCTCGGCGATGTTCGGCCTGTTCCAGGGCGGCATCGTGCCGAGCTACGCCATCATCGTGCGCGAATATTTTTCGCCGGCCCAGGCAGGCACCCGCGTCGGCCTGGTACTGATGGCGACGCTTTCAGGCATGGCGCTGGGCGGTTGGATGGCCGGCGAAATCTTCGACCTGACCGGTTCCTATCAGGCGGCCTTCCTCAACGGCATCGGCTGGAATCTGGTCAACGTCTCGATCATGACTTGGCTGCTGCTGCGCTCGCGGCAACGCCCGGCGCTTGCACAAACCGTGCAGTCTTAAGACATCCGCTCTTGGGTAGTGTCGCTTTGTCGCAGCCTCGCCGTTCAAAACAGCCGCCGCGCCTAAGGAATAAACAACGAAACATTTACGTAGTTTATTGACAATGGTCTCGCGAAGCAGAAATGAATACCGTCGATTTCGGCGCTGGAGCCCTCGTCAATGCAATTTTCAATCGGACGGCCGGATTTGGTCCGAGCGATCAATCAGCGTTGGCTGCTTAAATTTTGGAAGCGCCATCTCGGCGCGCAGGGAGTACCGCAGTGGCAGGTCGTCAAAGACGACACCCTGGTCCGGATATCAGCCAGCCTCAGTTTTCTTGACGTGACTGGCAGCGGCGCCGGCGCGCGTTTCCAGGTCAGCTACTATGGCGAGGTCGTCGCCAAGGCCTATGGCTTGCCCGATTTCCGCGGCAAGTGTCTCGACGAGATCGTTCCGACGTCCCGCCAAAACGTGGCATTGGCGCCTTATTATGTGACACTCGAACGTAGCTGCCCGGTCTATACCATCCACGACATGAAAGACCGCGACGGCCGGCCGGTTCATTTAGAACGGCTATTGCTGCCTTTTTCGCGCAACGGCAAAGGCATCGACCGCATTGTGGCGTCGTTCGAATTTATTAGCCCCGATGGCGCCTTCGAAAGCGACAGCTTGATGATTACGCAAAAGGGTCCGGTGGTGTTGCGGACGGCTGCTATCATCGAGCCCCAGCTGACGGCCTAGAATTGAATTTCGTCTTGCCCGCGCATACAGCAAAATATTCGCGACATATATGGTTAGCAAAGTATTTAGATTTCGCTGCCACATTTGGTCGCAGGGTGGCGACCCTCTGACTGGCAGGACGTACCGCCATGAGTATGGATATATCCGGGATCGGCAGCAGCAGCGCGATGCATGCCATGTCAGGCGCAAGCACTGGCAGCCCACCTCAGCAGAAAATGTCGAACCTGTTCGATTCGATCGACTCCAGCGGCTCAGGCAGCATTACCGAGCAGCAATTCAATCAGGCATTTCAGAGCAAGAACCCGCCGGCCGTATTTCAGCAGCAAGGCGCGAGCGCAATCTATTCCGCGCTCGACCCGAACGGAACCGGCAGTGTCTCCAAGGCTGACTTCGTCTCAACGATGTCGAAGCTGATGGCTTCGCTACGCGCCGAGCCTTCCGCTCAGTCGGCGTCGTCCGCATCGTCGCCCTCCGGCACGTTGCAAGCAAGCCTGCAATCGCTCAACCAGATCGACCCGACATCGGTTGCGCCAAACGCCGACCCGGGCACGCTGCTTAACTACCTCGCCTGATCAAGCAGCGGCTCGGTGCCGCTGCATTGCCCATTGTCATCGACCGCAATGTGACGGACGGCGAGCTTGCGAAGCCATGCGCTTCCGGCTGAGCCTTTCAGCATCGCGGCCGTTGACAGGGTGCCGGCAATGAGACACCGGTCGGCGATGACCGTGACCGACGACAGACCGTGCGCCGGCCATCCGGTTTTCGGATCGAGGATGTGGCAATAACGACGTCCGTCCACCTCGATGAACCGCTCATAGTCGCCGCTGGTGGCGAGCGCGCCGCCGGTTAACGCCACCACCGCGATCGACACGTTCGCCAGGCGCGGATGACGAATACCAATTCTCCACGCCTGCCCATCACATTGCGGTCCGATCACCCGGATGTCGCCACCGAGGTCGACGAAGCCATGCCGCGCATCGAGGCCCAGGCAGATTTCCGCCGCACGATCGGCGGCGTATTCCTTGCCAATGCCGCCAAAGTCGATCTCCATACCAGCCCGCGTAAACGTCAGCCGATTTTGCGACCACGTCACCTTTTCGAGCCCAACCCGCGCCAGCAGCGCATCGATGTCGGCTTGAAGCGGCAGCCTCGATTTGGAAAAATCCCAAGCCGCCCTCAGCAATCCGGACGTGATATCGAACTGGCCGCCGCTTTTGGCAAAACAGGCAAAGGCGTAATCAATCAACCCGGCGGTTTCGGTGTCGACGTCGATTGAGCCGCCTTGCGCCGCGACAAGATTGATCGCGGCCAATTCGCTATCGCTGCGGTATCGGGAATAACGCTGCTCGATGCGCCGGACTTCAGCCTCGGCCGCAGCCGCAATGGTCTCCAAGGCCATACCACCGTCCGCTTGTAAGTGAACGGCGCAGTCGGAACCCATCGCGTAGAATTGATGCGTGAAGGTGTGCACGCATGCAGTTTACAGAAAAATGATAAGGCGCGGTTTTTCCCGCGCCTTATCCACACCGATGCGGCGCATCAGCCACACGGTACGATCAGCTTAAAATTGATCATCCGGCAATTCCATCGTCGAGGCAGCGCCCGACTCGATGCGGGCGAGCCGGGTCGCGGTTTCCGGCAACATCCGGTCCATGAAAAACCGCGCGGTGGTGAGTTTCGCCTGGTAATGCGCCGCCGAACCGTCGCCGGTCGCAATCTTGGCGCTGGCGGCTTCGGCGATCTGGCACCACATGTAACCGAGCGCGACCAGACCGAACAAATGCATATAGTCGGTGGCGCCGGCGCCGGCATTGTCGGGCTTGGCCATGGCGTTCTGCATGAACCACATCGAAGCCTGTTGCAGATGGCCCGACGCGACGCCGAGCGGCGTCACCAAGGGCTTCATGGTCTCGTCGGCGGACTTCTCCTTGATGTAACCGCCGACCTCGCCGAGGAAAGCCATCAACGCGCGGCCGCCATCCTTGCCGAGTTTACGGCCAACCAGATCGAGCGCCTGAATGCCGTTGGCGCCTTCATAGATCATCGCGATGCGGGCATCGCGCACGAACTGCTCCATGCCGTGTTCGGCGATATAACCGTGGCCGCCGAACATCTGTTGCGCCGACACGGTGTTGGCGAATCCTAAGTCGGTCAGCACGCCTTTGATCACCGGCGTCAACAGGCCGAGCGCGTCGTCGGCGGCCTGGCGTTCCTTGTCATCGCCGGAGCGGTGCGCGACATCGCTTTTCAAACCGGCCCACATCACCAGCGCACGCGCCGCTTCGTTGAAGGCGCGCATGGTCATCAAGGTGCGGCGCACGTCCGGGTGCACGATGATCGGATCGGCCGGTTTGTCGGGATATTTTGCGCCGGTGATGGCGCGGCCTTGCAGGCGCTCCTTGGTGTAGATGACCGCATTTTGATAGGCGACTTCCGATTGCGCCAAGCCTTGCACGCCGACGCCGAGGCGGGCCTCATTCATCATCGTGAACATGGCGTTGAGGCCGCGATTTTCCTCGCCGACCAGCCAGCCGACCGCGCCGTCGTAATTCATCACGCAGGTCGAATTGCCGTGAATGCCCATCTTCTCTTCGAGCGAACCGCAGCTCACGCCATTGGCCGCGCCCAGTGAGCCATCATCATTGACGGCGATCTTCGGCACAACAAACAGCGAGATGCCTTTGGTGCCGGCGGGCGCGCCTTCGATGCGCGCCAGCACGAGATGGATGATGTTTTCGGCCATGTCGTGTTCGCCGGCCGAGATGAAAATCTTGGTGCCGGTGATCTTGTAGCTGCCGTCGCCTTGCTTGACCGCCTTGGTGCGCAACAGACCGAGATCGGTGCCGCAATGCGGCTCGGTCAGGTTCATGGTGCCGGTCCAGGTGCCTGCCACCATCTTCGGCAAATATTTTTCTTTTAGTTCTTGCGAGGCATGCACCAGCAACGCGGCGATCGCGCCTTGCGTCAGGCCGGGATACATCGCGAAGGCCATGTTGGCGGAGCAGAAAAACTCGTTGACCGTTTCGGTCAAGGTCGCCGGCAGGCCCTGGCCGCCGAATTCTTCCGGCACCGAAATGCCGATCCAGCCGCCGTCGACAATCTGTTTGAAAGCGTCCTTGAAACCGGCCGGTGTTGTAACGGTACCGTCGGTGTGGCGGGTGCAGCCTTCTTTGTCGCCGACGCGGTTAAGCGGCGTGAGCACATCCTCACTGAGCTTGGCGGCCTCGCGTAACACCGCCTCGACCAGGTCGGGCGTGGCGTCGGCAAAGCCCGGCAGATTGCCGTAGCGGTCGATGTGAAAAACGTCGTTGAGCAAAAACAACGCGTCGTCGACGGGCGCTTTATAGGTCGGCATCGTCCCCTCCCCGGCAGCAGGCTCAAGGGACATAAACGGATGATGGTGCGAAAAGTTTCGTTTACGTCCCCGGCGCGCCGGCCGGCACGAGCGGTCCGGCGCCGGCCCAGTATGACCCGAGTCGCTTTACCCCTGTCTTAAGGGAGGCGGTAAAGGCTTCGTTGCAGGACGCTTTTTTTCTGGACTAATGGCGGGCCGCGCTCTGGTCGGGTGCCGAAAGGTCCCGGTACAGGCAGCTATAGATCTGGCGTAGTTCGCAAATCGCCTGTTCGAGGTCCTGGCGCTGGCGTTCGAGAAATTTGATTTGTTCGGCGCAGCGTTGGCGGTTGATCGGCAAAGTAGGGCTGTTGTCGCGGTCATGCGCCGCCAGGATTTCGCGGATTTCCCGCAAGGTGAAGCCGAGCCGCTTGCCTTGCAGGATCAGGCCGAGCCGGTTGCGGTCCGCAAGGCTGTAAATCCTGGCATTGCCGTCACGATCCGGCGCCAGCAATCCCTTGCTTTGATAGAACCGCAGCGCCCGTGAGGTCACGCCGACGGCGACCGCTAACTCGCCGATCGTCATCAGGGCCGGATCGGCTTGCCGCTCGCAAGGTTCGGCGGCCGGGCTGACCGGCCGGGCACCAGCGGCGCTTTGTTGGGTTGCGGGCTTGGTCATGCGAATCCCCTCAATTGCACGACTTTGGTGCGTAAATCCTACGCATGCACGCCCGCGTTTAATATTGCCACGGGGCTATTGAGCCCGGGCTTACTGTTAGTTCGGCCCGATCGGCCGGGCGCGACTGAAAACGCGCGGCCAGCGCCAATTCGCCGGGAAAATCCGGCACTTCCGGCAAATATTAACCCCCTGTTTACCGCAAACGGCAAAAAGTCGGGCAGTGGACTGAGGATTGGCCCGCAGCGGTTTCGCCGGCGCGCGTCAAACTCTCGGGAGTCGATCCAGGCTCTTGGCGCCTCCACCTCAACTTGGGTGTGAGAATGAAATTTGGTGTCCCGTGGAGTGTGAAAGGCATAAGGCCGGAAGCTCGCGAGACAGCCAGGGAGGCCGCGCGCCGGTCCGGCATGCCGTTGGGCGAGTGGCTCAACTCGGTGATCCTGCAACAAGCCGACGACGACGAAATTTCCTACGGCGACGATATGTCGAGCGTGCACGAGCGGCTCGACGACATCACGCACAAGCTTGAGCAGTTCACTCGCAATGCGCCGGCCGGCCGTAGCCGGCACCAGCAGCAGCGCCAGCCGCAAGGCCGTAACGACGATCAGATTGCGCAGCTGATCGCGCGCCTCGACAAGCGTCTCGACCAGTTGGTCCAGTCGCCCCCGCAAGCGCCACTACCGCAGCAGCAGCAGCAGTACCAAGCCCCGCCGTACCAGGTCCCGCGCATGATGGCGCCGCCGCTGGCGCCGATGCAGCCGCAAGCCATGTACCCGCAGCCGATGGCTCCGCAAGCCATGGCGCCGCGCACGATGCATCCGCAGATGATGCCGCCGCCAATGATGCGGCCGCAGCCGATGCCGATGCCGGCGCCGTCCGGTCTGGAACGCGCGGTCGCCGAAATCGCCGCCCGTCAGCGCGCGCTTAATGGCCAGCCCACACCGGCTTCGGCGCAACGGATCGAAGCGCCGCAGCCCGCAGCCCAGCATACCATGGCTCCACCGGCCCAAGCCGTGCCGCCGGCGGTGGCGGCCTATGCGCCGCAACTAAGCGCACACGACTTGCCGCGCGATCTCGGTCCGATGGCTTATGCGCCCGCGCCAGCCCTCGCGCCGGTGCCGACCCAGGATCTGTCCGGCCTCGAGGAACATCTGCGTCAGATCACCGATCAGATCGAGACTTTGCGCCGGCCCGGCGTCGAGGATGCGATCAACGCCTTGCGCGCCGAACTCGGCGACATTGGCCGCGCGCTCAACGAAGCGATGCCGCGTCAGGCGATCGACACCATCGAGAAACAGATTCAGGGGCTGACCCAGCGCATCGCCGAAGGCCGACAGGCCGGCAACATGGCCGGCGTCGATGCCGGCGCCTTGACCGGCGTCGAACAAGGGCTGGCCGAAGTCCGCGACGCCTTGCGCGGCCTGACGCCGGCGGAAAATCTGGTCGGCTTCAACGAGGCGGTCGACGGCCTGGCGCACAAGATCGATATGATCGTCGCCCAGAAGGACCCCGAGACCCTCGGACAACTCGAACACGCCATCACCACCTTGCGCGAGATGACGGGTCACGTCGCGTCCAACGACGCGATCAGCCGGCTCGCCGCCCAGGTCCACGAACTTAGCCAGAAGGTCGATCACTACGGCGCCGGTGCCGGCGCTGGTGACGCGATTAATCATCTTGAACACCGCATTGCCGCTCTGTCCGAAGCCCTGAACGAACGCTCGCAGAACGGCACCGCGGTGCCGCCGCGGCTGGAAGCGCTGGTCGAGTCGCTCAGCGACAAGATCGAGCAGATCCAGCAGTCGCGCGGCGACAATGTCGCGGCCGGTCATCTCGAGGATCAGATCGTCGCGCTTGTGCAGCGGCTGGACGCCTCCGACTCGCGTCTCGGCCATCTCGAAGCCATTGAGCGCGGCCTTGCCGATCTTCTGGTCCACATCGAGGAAATCCGCGATCACAAGAATTCCGGCGACCTGCGCGAGGAAAATGGCGCCGGTGTCAGCGAACTCAAACAAGAGATCGCCCGCACCCAAAATGCGCTCGACGCGGTGCACGGCACGCTTGGCCAGGTTGTCGACCGTCTCGCCACCATGGAGAAGGGCATTCAAGACGTGGCGCGCGCACCCGCTCGCGCGTCGGTCAATCCCGACAACATCGAACTGACCCAGCCGATCGGCCGGGTCGCGGTGCGCGCCGTCATCGATACGCCGCCGCAGGCCGAGGCACCCGCTCATACGCCGACGCCGCCCCAGCCGGCCGCGCAGCCCATGACGGCGACCGACTACGCCGACCGTCCTGCGGCGCCGCAGCCGACGGCAGCCATTGCCGCGCCCCATCCGGCGCGCCAGGCTCTGCAACAAGCCTTGCAGCAAGCCGCGCAACCGGCGCCGCAACAGCGACCGCAGCCCGCGCCGCAGCAGCCACAAGTGCAGCGGCCGCAGCAACAACAGCAGCCGGCCCAGCAAGCGCCCCGGCGCATGCCGCCGGCCGCCCACTTGCCGATCAATCCCAATTTGCCGCCCGACCAGCCGATCGAGCCCGGCACCGGCCGGCCGCCGCTGCACGCTTCGGCACGCATCGCGGCGTCCGAAGCCGCGCTCGGTGGCGCGGGTCCGGCGGCGTCGCCGGGTCCGGCCGGCAAATCCGGTTTCATCGCCGCCGCCCGCCGCGCCGCCCAGGCCGCGGTCGAATCCGCCAAGCCGCGCCCGCCGCATCTTGAGCCGGACGAGATCGAGGTCGACGATATCGACGAGGACATCGGCGCGCCGCCGCGCAAGTCGATGCTCAAGCGGGTCAAGTCGCTGTTCATCGCCGCCAGCCTGGTGGCGATCGTGATCGGATCGATTCAGATCGCCGGCAATATCATGAACTTGGGCGACACCGGCACGCACAATTCCCGTGTCGCGAAAACGGCCGCGTCTGCCGGCGATGCCGCCCGGGTTGCGTCGGTGGCCGGCAAGGCCGGGACCTCGGCACCCTCCGGCCTGACCGCCGATATGTTCAACCCGCGCAATACGTTCAGCCCGGCCGCGCCCGCCACCACGACGCAGACGACCGGCGGCAGCGTGCTCGCCAGCAAGATGCCGGGCGGCCTCTATCCGCAAGCCCACAATATGCCGTCGCTGCTGAATCCGCCGGCACTCAATGCGCCGCCTTTGGCGTCGCCGACCCACGATTCCGAGATCGCTGACACCACCGGCGACGTCACCGGTTCAATCTCGCGCCGCGCCGCGAAACCGTCGCGCGCCCAGCCCGCGCCGCCGGCCGTGCCGGACGCCGACCAACTGCCGCTCGCCCTTGGCAGCGTCAAATTGCGCAGTGCCGCCGTCGCCGGCGACGCCGCCGCCGCCTACGAAGTCGCGACCCGCTTTGCCGAAGGCCGCGGCGTGCCGGCCGACTTGGAGGCCGCCGCGCGCTGGTACGAACGCGCCGCCTCGAAGGGCCTGGCGCCGGCGCAGTTCCGCTACGCCAGCCTGTTGGAAAAGGGCCGCGGCGTGAAGAAGAACCTCGGCCTGGCGCGCCGGCTTTATATCGCCGCCGCCGCCAAGGGCCATGCCAAGGCAATGCACAATCTCGCCGTGCTCTATGCCGAAGGTATTGACGGCAAACCGGATTATGCCACCGCGGTGAAGTGGTTCAGCAAGGCGGCGCAGCACGGCATCGCCGACAGCCAATACAACCTCGGCATATTGTGCGCCCGTGGCCTCGGCACCGAAAAGAACCTGGAACACGCCTATAAATGGTTCGCGCTCGCCGCCAAGCAGGGCGACCACGAAGCCGCCAAGAAGCGCGACGATGTCGCCAGCCACCTGGACGCCGGCGCGCTGGCGGACGCCGAACAGGCGGTCAAGACCTTCGTTGCTCAACCGCAGCCGGCGGTCGCGATCACGGTTCCGATACCGCATGGCGGGTGGGACGAGGCCACCGGCGCAAAGCCCGTGAACCATAGCAAGAGCGAAGTGCCGGTCGCCCGCAGCAAGAGCCGTGCGCAACCGCGCCACGACCGGGCGGTCTCGGCCAACCGGCCGCTCAACATGGCCGACTTCGCGCGCCGGTAAGGTAAAGATCACTGAAAACGGCGGACGGGGCTAGCCAAAGGTAGCAATGCCCGGCGAATCGCGCGAAGACGTGATGGCGCACGCATTCATCGCTAAGCTCGATCGAAGGCATGAGCGGACTTGTCAGCGGATCTTGGCGATCCGGCTTTCTGACCCGCCGTCCTGACCCGACTTGGCGCTTCGAACGCCGGACAAATCGCTTGCAGATCTATCTTCCGATCGCCGACATGCCCGTTAACATCTTCCTGGTGCTGGGGATGGGGCTGGCGGTCGGCTTTATCTCCGGCATGTTCGGCATCGGCGGCGGCTTCCTGATGACGCCGTTATTGATTTTTATCGGCGTGTCGCCGGCCGTCGTGGTGGCCAGCGTGTCACCGCAGATCGCCGCTTCGCTGTTCACCGGCTTTCTCACCCATTGGCGGCGGGGAACAATCGATTTCGCGCTCGGGGCCATGCTGCTGTCCGGCGGCGTGCTTGGCACGCTCGGCGGCGTCTGGCTGTTCACCATGCTGCGTTCGGTCGATCAACTCGATCTGATGATCAGCCTGGCTTATGTAACCTTGCTCGGCATTGTCGGGATTTTGATGGTGACCGAAAGCCTACGGGCCGTCATCCGCGCCGGCCAAGGCAAGCCAGCCGACCTGCGCCATCCGGGCAGTCATACCTGGATCCACGGGTTGCCGCTCAAGATGCGCTTCAAACGCTCGCGCATCTACATTTCGGTTATTCCAGTTTGGGCCATCGGCGCGATCATCGGTTTCGTCGGCGCCGTTCTCGGCATCGGTGGCGGCTTCATGCTGGTGCCGATGATGATCTATCTCCTGCGGGTGCCGACCGCGACCGTCATCGGCACCTCGATGGTCTTGACCCTTGTCACCATGATCTCGGCCACCATCCTGCACGCGACGGCAAACCACCTGGTCGACGCCGTGCTGGCATTGATCCTGATGGTCGGCGGCGTGATCGGCGCACAATTCGGCGCGCGTACAGGCCAGAAGATGCGCGGCGAACGCTTGCGCTTGCTGCTTGGCCTCTTGGTTTTAGCGGTCGGACTGCGCTTTGCCATTGGACTGGTGGTGCAGCCGGACGATCTTTATTCGCTGCGTTTTGTGGGGGCCGGCTGATGCGACGGCTCGCACTCACTTTCGCACTTGCCATTGTTTCGCTCGTCGGCGGACTGGCACCGGCCGCCGCCGAGCGACTGGTGGTGTCGCTGTCGAACCACCGGGTCGCGGTGACATCGAACTTTGTCGGCGAAGACCTGGTGCTGTTCGGCACGATCGAGCCGGACAAGCCGCGCACTGCGCTACGCAGCGCCTATGATCTGATCGTGACCGTGAGCGGACCGCGCCAGACCTTGCGCACACGCCGAAAAGAACGCGTGCTCGGCATTTGGGTCAATGTCGATTCGCGCGAATTCGTGCGGGTGCCGACTTATCTCAGCATCTTGAGTAACCGTCCGATCCCCGAGATCGCCGCGACGGAAACCTTGCGGCGTCTACAGCTTGGCTTGAACCACATCATTTTGACGCAACGCATCGGCGCCGACTTCGCCGATACGGTGCCAGACGACCCGTTCCGGGTCGCCTTCCTGAAGCTGAAAGACGAAAGCGGCCAGTATCGCCAATCCGCGACCGGAGTCACTTTCCTGACGCCAACCGTTTTTCGGGTCGCTATTCCGCTGCCAGCCGACGCACCAACAGGTAATTACGCTATCGACGTCAAGCTGTTTGCCGACGGCAACCTGGTGGCGCGCACCACTTCGGCGCTGGAAGTTATCAAGACCGGCTTCGAGCAATATGTCGCCGATGCCGCGCGCGACTACGGCTTGCTGTACGGCATCGCCATCACAATGATGGCGCTGCTCATTGGCTGGATCGCCAGTGTCGTGTTCCGGAAGGATTGACCTTCGACCCGCCGGCCGAGGACGGCCGGGCGCTTTTGCGGGTTCCATTATGCGTTTCCAGGTCATATCTGGCGGTGATGCGGTCAGGTCGTGCTAGGATCGGCGGCCGCAACAAGGAAGCGAATGGACCATGGAAAACGACACCGTTACCCGGATTTTCGGCGGTTCGCCGCTGGCCGTGCTCGGCCGCCTCGTTCTGGTGTCGGTTTTGGTCGGGGTGATTCTGTCGGCGCTTGGCCTCAACCCGTTCGACATCTGGCACAGCCTGCAGCGGCTGTTCCAGTCGATCTGGGATATGGGCTTTGACGCCTTCCGCTGGCTGTGGGGCTATTTCCTGCTCGGCGCCGTGATCGTGATCCCGGTCTGGCTGATCATCCGGCTCGTCAACGCACCGCGCGGCCGTTAGAGGCGACCACCAGTTTGTCCGACTCTTTCGCCGTCACTAACGGCCGGGTCTTTGCCATTGCTGGCCCGGCGATGCTGGCGAACGTCACGACGCCGCTGCTCGGCGTCGTCGCCACCGCCGCGATCGGCCGTCTCGGCGATGCCGCTATCCTCGGCGGCGTCGCGATGGCCGCTTTGGTGTTCGACTGCCTGTTCTGGCTGTTCGGCTTCCTGCGCATGGGCACGGTGGCGCTGACCGCGCAGGCGCTCGGCGCCGGCGACAAAGAGGAACAACGGGCGGTGCTGGCGCGGGCGCTGCTGACGGCAGCGGCGATCGGCCTGGTGTTGATCGTGTTGCAGGAGCCGCTGTCCGTGCTGATCTTCGGCAGCATGGGCGGCAGCCCGACGGTGACGGACGCGGCCGAGACTTACTTTTTCATCCGGCTATGGTCGGCGCCCTTCGCGCTCGGCAATTACGTCATGCTCGGCTGGCTGGTCGGGCTGGCGCGGCCGATGCTGGCGCTGACGATCCAGATCATCGTCAACGTGCTCAACATGGCGCTCACAGTTTGGCTGGTGCTCGGCCTCGATCTCGGCATTGGCGGCGCGGCGTTCGCCGCCGTCATCGCCCAGGTCGTTGGCTTCGTCATCGGCTTGGCCATTGCCCAACACGTCGTCGGCGAACGCTTCGAGCTGCGGCTGGCGGCCTTGTTCGATCGCGGCAAACTCAAGCGCATGCTGGCGATCAACCGCGACATTATGATCCGCACCGCCGCGCTGATCGCGGCGTTCTTGTTTTTCATGGCCAAGGGCGCGCAAGCCGGCGACGTGACGCTCGCCGCCAACGCGGTACTGCATAACTTCACCTTGGTCGGCGCATTTTTTCTCGACGGCTTCGCGAACGCCGCCGAGCAGCTGTGCGGCCAGGCGATCGGCGCACGCGATCGCTTAGCCTTCGGTCAAGCGGTCAGGCGCGTGCTGGCCTGGGGCTTCGTGTTCGGCGCGGGGGCGACCGCCCTGTTCGCTTTGTTCGGCGCGCCGCTGATCGACCTGATGACGGCAAGCCCGGACGTGCGGCGGGTGGCGCATGAATTTCTCTGGCTGGCGGCGCTGGCGCCGATCTGCGGCGTCATGGCGTTCGGCTTCGACGGCATCTATATCGGCGCGACCTGGGTGCGCGACATGCGCAACCTGATGGTCGTGGCATTTCTGATGTATCTCGGGGTGTGGTGGCTGACCCAGCCGCTCGGCAATGCCGGCTTGTGGATCGCGATCCTGTCGTTCTTTATCGCGCGCGGCGTTTTGCAAGCGGCGCGCTATCCCGCGCTCGCCCGCACCGTTTAACCCACCGCCTGATCAGCGCGGCGGCGGACCGCCGAAAGGTGGAGGACCGCCACCGGGCGGGCCGAAGCCACGCGGCGGCCGGCCACCCGGTGGACCGCGCCGACGAGGCGGCGGGCCATTGATCTCACGGATCACCGAGCGGTCGTAGCTGCCGCGCATGCAGCCGACCGTGTACGGGAAATCCGGCGTCGCGACGTAGTGATACATCTCGACTTGTCTGCCGTCCCACTCGACCACGCTGGTTCGGCCGTGGCAGGCATCGAGATCGGATGTGCTCAGCGGTTTGCCATTTTCATAGCGGCCGTAAATGCCGAAGCCATCGACCGCGTAGCCGACCAGCCGCGAATTGCCATCCGGCCCCGGCTTGTCGGTGATGCAATTGGTCAGGCTGTGATAATGGTAGACGCCGCTTTCCTGCGGATGGCCGTGGCAACTGTCTTGCGTTTCGTGCGCCACCGCATCGCGGCCGGGCGCGTCGAGCGCGTTGAACAAAGCCACGCCCGTCAGCAGGATTCCGACCGTGCCGGGCGCACAGCTCGGCCGTGCCGCGAGTTTCGGATGGGCCGGCAGTTCAAATTTAATGTTGTGACTGCGGATGGCATTCGGATTGCGGTCGATCTTATAGGCTGGGTCGTTGCGCGCGACCGGGAAACGACCAGTCGGGTGGCCCGGTAAATCGTTGGTCGAAAAAACGCGCTCGTTACCTTTGATCGTGACGTTGAATTTGTGCGGCCATGTCACCGAACCGCGCACCGCGATCTTCGCGGTCATGTCATAGGTGCCGGCTTTTTCGTTGATCCACGGCCCGACAACCTGGGCACCGCCAGCCTGCGGGTCGACATGACATGCCCAGATCCAGCCCTTCTTCGGGCCATGCGAAATCTTGCCGTCGCCGAGCGGTAGCTTGTGCAGGTTAACGTCGTGGGCGCTAACTGGACCAGCAAAAGCCGGAATAAACAACACCGTCAAAATGGCGGACAGCATCAAATAAAAAAAATTTCGCAACATTTTTTGTTGCTCCCAAATGAACACGCGGCAACTCACGCAGCAATAATTTTAACAATCCTCCCGGCTGAGTCCACCCGCGCCGCACACGTGCTACGCCGGCCAGCTCTCCGCCGTAATATCGGCGGCATCGATACCGACCATCGTCGCCAGTGAATCGCGATGGCCGCGTTTGATCGCGGCGGCGATGTCGGCCTTGATGTCCGACACCAGCCCGATGCCCTGATAAACCAGCCCGGTATAGAGCTGCACCAAGGTTGCACCGGCCTTGATCTTGGCGATCGCGGTCGCGCTCGAGTTGATACCGCCGACGCCGATCAACGGAAACTGACTCTCAGTGCGCACGAAAGTTTCCGCCAACATGCGGGTCGACAGTTTAAACAACGGCCGGCCCGACAGTCCGCCGGCTTCGCCGACTTTGTCGCGCGAGCGCAACGACGGCGGCCGCGAAATCGTGGTGTTGGACACGATCATGCCGTCGACGCGGTGCTTGCGCGCGATGCCGACGACGTCGTCGAGATCGGGCAGAGACAAATCGGGCGCGATCTTCAACAGCACCGGCGTCGGGCCGGCGCGCGGCCGCACCCGTTCGCGGGCGTCGATCACCCGCGCCAGCAGATCGTCGAGCGCCTCGGCCTGCTGCAGATTGCGCAGACCCGGCGTATTCGGCGACGACACATTGACGGTGAAATAGCTGGCGACCGCGGCGAAGGTCTCGATCAGCCGGACATAATCCTCGGTGCGGTCGGCCGAATCGCGGTTGGCGCCGATATTGACGCCAACGATACCGCCGGCATTGGCGCGCGCCGCCAGCCGGGCCAGCGCCGCCGGGGCGCCACCGTTGTTGAAGCCGAGCCGGTTGATGACCCCGCCATCCGCCGTCAGGCGGAAGATCCGCGGCTTCGGATTGCCGGCCTGAGCGCGCGGCGTGATGGTACCGATTTCGACGAAGCCGAAGCCGAGCCGCAACAGCGCGTCGGGCGCCACCGCGTCCTTGTCAAAACCGGCCGCCAGCCCGATCGGATTGGGAAAATTGAGGCCGAAAGCCCTCACCTTCAACTCCGGCGGGTCGGCCACGGCCTTGACCCGGGGCACGAGACGCAGCGCCTTGAGCGCCAGCATATGGGCGTCTTCCGGGTCGAGGGCCCGCATCAGCGGGCGGGACAGGCGGTCGAAAAAACCAATCACGGCGACAAGGTCCGAATTTGGGGGGCCGATTCTACGTCAAATTCTTGCATGCCCGACCCTATCGGCGCCGGCCGCCGCTGTCCAAAAATCCGTCGTCTCCATTTTATTTTTCAGCGGTGCCGACGAAAGACTGTGACAGGCGCGCAAATCACGGCTATAATTCCTATGCCTGACGATTCAGGCTTGAAATTATACCCGACCCGGGCTGGTCACAGCCCCAAGCAAAGCCGGTTTTGCCATGCTGACACATACCCAGATCTGGTCCGCGATCGATAAGCTTGCGGCACGCTCCAAGCTGACGGCCTCCGGCCTCGCCAAGAAAGCCGGGCTCGACCCCACCACCTTCAACAAATCCAAGCGCATCACGCCGGAGGGCCGGCCGCGCTGGCCGTCGACCGAGTCGGTCGCCAAGGCGCTGGCCGCGACCAACACCAAGGTCGACACTTTCGTTAGCCTGATCACCGATGGCGGCAAGCAGACCATTTCTCAGGTGCCGCTGATCGGCTTCGCTGAAGCCGGCTCCGAAGGCTATTTCGACGATGGCGGCTTCCCGGTCGGCAAAGGCTGGGAGGAGACCACCCTGCCCTCGGTCACCGACGAACACGCCTATGCGCTGAAAATTTCTGGTGACTCGATGAAGCCTGCCTATCGCGCCGGCGACGTCATCGTCGTGTCGCCGGCAACACCTGTGCGCAAGGGCGACCGCGTCGTGGTCAAGACCAAAAAAGGTGAGGTCATGGTCAAGGAACTCAAGCGCAAGACCACCAAGCTGATCGAGCTCAAATCGCTCAATTCCGATCACCGCGACCGCACCTTGCAGATGTCGGACGTCGAGTGGATCGCGCGCGTCGTCTGGGTCAGTCAGTAGTATAGCCGCACCACCGGACCATATAGCAGCGCTCCCGTACCCGGGTTATGCTCGCGCGCTTCACGATGACCAAAGTGGGACGCGCAAGCATGACTCATGAAACGATCCTGCCTCCGACCGGTTGCGCGTGCTGCGGCGACCTGTTGCGCGCGCGGTTTGACCGCCGCCGCTTCCTGCAAATGACGGCAGGCGCCGGATTGATGGTGGCGATGCCGTCGCTCGCTTTCGGCGCCTATGGCGATTACGACGCCATGCTGCTGACCTGCATCGACCCACGCTTTCCCGAGCCGACCATCAAATACATGGAAAGCCGCGACATGGTCGGCAAATACAGCCAGTTCAGCTTTGCCGGCGCCGCCATCGGCGTGGTCGCGCCCCAGTTCAAGGCCTGGCAACCGGCGTTCTGGGACAATCTGGCGACAACGATCGACCTGCACAACGTGCCGAAAGTCATCGCGATGAACCACCGCGACTGCGGCGCGGCGAAAATCGCTTATGGCGCCGATAAAGTCGCGAACCCGCAGATCGAAACCGAGACCCATAAAGCTGCATTAATGGAATTCAAGAAGCAGGTCACCGAACGGCAACCTAAGCTTTCAGTAGAACTCGGTCTGATGGCACTCGACGGCAAGGTCGAATTGTTCGTCTAAAGCATGGCTGCCCGATCTTGGCGAGATGCCTCGACGATTTGGATTTGCGGCAACTTTAACGAATTGCGCACCATCCCTTCATACAGTTGCGCGGCGTCAGATGTCCGGTCGCCAAACGGCGATTCAATCTGCCAGCTTGGGGAGACAATCTATGATGAATCGTCGTTATGCTTTGAAGGCTCTGGCCGGGTTGGCCTTGTGCCCGATCTGCGCGCCGAGCAGTTTTGCCGCCGAAGGCGCCCATTGGGGCTATGAAGGCGAACACGGCCCCGCGCATTGGGGCGACATGGATGCCGCCAGCAAGGTCTGCTCGGTCGGTTCGCAGCAGTCGCCGATCGACATTCAGAGCAGCATCAAGGCCAAACTGCCGCCATTGCAGATCGCCTGGCGCAAGAAGCCGGACATGATCGTCAATAACGGTCACACCATCCAGATCAACACCGATCCGGGCAACACGCTGAAAGTCGGTAAAGACAGCTACGAAATGCTGCAGTTCCACTTCCATCATCCGAGCGAACATCTGATCGCCGGCAAACACTATCCGATGGAATGCCATTTCGTGCATCGCAACAAAGCCGGCACGCTGGCGGTGGTCGGCGCCTTGATGACGGCCGGCAAGCCCAATGCCGCGTTCAAGCAGATCGCTGAGGCGATGCCGGCCTCAGCCGGCGATCCGGTCAAGATGAAAGCCGGGGTCGACATGAACAAGCTACTGCCGGCCAAGCGCGGCTATTACCGTTACGAAGGCTCGCTGACGACGCCGCCGTGCAGCGAAGTGGTAAATTGGCTGTTGCTACGCGACCCGATCCACGTGGCGCAGGCCGATATCGACGCTTTCGCCAAGATCTTCCCGATGAATGCCCGCCCAGCGCAGAAGGACCATCGGCGGTTCGTGCTGAGTTCGTGAGCGCGCATTAGCGCCAACAAAAAGAAAATGCCCCGCAAACGCGGGGCATTTTTTTAGGCCGAGCGCGCCAGCGCGCCGTCGATCATGTCGACGGTGTTCTGCACGCCATAGACCGCGACGAAGGAGCCGAAGCGCGGACCCTTCTCCTGGCCGAGCAGCACCTGGTACAGCATGTTGAACCAGTCGAGCGACACACCCGGCTTGCCGTCCTTGGCCTTCTTCTTCATGTCGAGGAACGGCTCGCGCCGGCCGATCTCGTAGACCACGTCCTGGATCGCGCCCGCTTCCGCGTCGGCCGGCAATTGCGACAGCGCGTCGCGCAAATCAGTAAGCGCGGCGCGTTCCGACTCGCTCGGCTCGCGGAATGTTTTCGACGGCTGCACGAAGTCGCGGAAGTAGTGGATCGCGTATTCGACTTGCGCGTTCAGCTTCGGATGCGTTTCCGCCGTCACGCCCGGCCGGTAACGGCCGATGAAGCCCCACAGCGTCTCGGCATTTTCCGCGTTCGACGACGACACCAAGGTCAGCAGCATCGAGAACGTCACCGGCATTTCCACCTGCGGCGGATGGCCCTGATGAATGTGCCAGACCGGGTTCGATAGCTGCTGCTTGGGCTCCTGTCGCTTATAGCCGTCGAGGAATTGCTGATACTCGTCGACGGTGCGCGGGATCACGTCGAAGTACAGCCGCTTCGCAGCCTTCGGCTCGCGATACATGTAACAGGACAGGCTTTCCGGCGAGGCATAGCGCAGCCATTCGTCGATGGTCAGGCCGTTGCCCTTCGACTTGGAAATCTTCTGGCCGTTCTCGTCGAGGAACAGTTCGTAATTGAAACCTTCGGGCGGCTTGCCATCGAGCGCCTTGCAGATCTGACCCGACAGCTTGACCGAATCGATCAAATCCTTGCCGGCCATTTCGTAATCGACGCCGAGCGCGACCCAGCGCATCGCCCAGTCCGGTTTCCATTGCAACTTGCAGGCGCCGCCGGTGACCGGCACGGTGAAGCGCTCGCCTGACTCGGGCTCGTCGAAGGTGATCATGCCGCGCTTGGCGTCGTGCGCGACGATCGGGACCTGCAACACGACGCCGCTGCGCGGGTCGATCGGCAGGAACGGCGAATAGGTGCTGGCGCGCTCCTCGCGCAACGACGGCAGCATGATCGCCATCACCTTGTCGAGGCGCGACAGCAGCTTCAACAGCGCTTCGTCAAACCGGCCCGCTTTGTAGCATTCGGTCGAAGACATGAATTCGTAATCGAAGCCGAAATGATCGAGGAAGGCGCGCAAGCGCGCATTGTTATGCTCGCCGAAGCTCGGATGGGTGCCGAACGGATCTGGCACCTTGGTCAGCGGCTTGCCGAGATGGGCCGCCAGCATCTCCTTGTTCGGCACGTTGTCCGGGACTTTGCGGAAGCCGTCCATGTCGTCGGAAAAGGCGATCAGCCGGGTCTTGATCTTGTCCTCGGTGAGCACGCGGAACGCATGGCGCACCATGGTGGTGCGCGCGACCTCGCCGAAGGTGCCGATATGCGGCAGGCCGGACGGGCCGTAACCGGTCTCGAATATCACTTCGTCCTTCGGCTTGGCTTTGAGCCGGGCGACGATCTTTTTCGCCTCCTCGAACGGCCAGGCATTGGCGTTCTCTGCCAGCGCGCGCAAATCGGCCGCGCTCAGATTTTCCACATTCGGCGATAGGACGGTTTCAGCAGTCATCGATATCAAAGCCTCCGGCGCGCAGACATAGGCAAGGCGTCTAGTTCCGTCAAATCAGACCGCAAAAACGGCGCTTTCAGGGGTACCCGGCGAGGGCCGAATGTCCTAAATCGGGGCATGGCGCATCAGCACGCGACCCATCACAGCGAAACCCGCGAACTGACATTCCGCGCGGTCGCAACAGGCCTCATCATCGGCGCGGTGCTGACCCCCTGCAATGTCTATAGCGGCCTCAAGATCGGCTGGTCGTTCAATATGTCGATTGCCGCCGGCCTTTTGGCCTACGGCTTTTGGGGCGCGATGCACCGGGCCGGCCATGCGCCGGAGTTGGGGTTGCGCGAAAACAACATCAACCAGACCGCGGCGTCGGCCGCCGCCTCAATCGTCTCGGGCGGATTGGTGGCGCCGATCCCGGCGCTGACCATGCTGACCGGCCAGACGCTGACCTGGCCGTGGCTGACGCTGTGGGTGTTCGTGGTGAGCGTGCTCGGCGTGTTCGTCGCGGCGTCGTTGCGCGAAGCCATGCTGGTGCGCGAGAAGCTGCCGTTTCCGGCCGGCATCGCTACCGCCGAAACCTTGCGCGAGATCCACGCCAAGACCCACGACGCCGCGCTGCGCTTGCGCGGCCTGCTGAGCGCGGCGGGCTTTGCCGGCGCCGTCAAACTGATCGTCGATCTCGGCGCGGTCGGGCCCAGGCTGGCGTTGCCGTTCGTAATTCCCGGTTGGGCGGCGCTGCGGGCTGCCGTGCCGACCGGTGTGACCTTCGCCAATCTCGGCTTTGCGCTCGATCCGTCGCTATTAATGCTCGGCTTCGGTGCCATCATCGGCTTGCGCGCCGGCTTATCGCTGTTGATCGGCGCGGTCATCGGCTGGCTGGTGCTGGCCCCGATCGCCATCGCCCATGGCTGGGCGCAGGCCGGCAGTCCCGACGCGGTCTGGTTCGGCCAGCTGATCACCTGGCTATTATGGCCGGGCGTGACGCTGCTGGTCGTCTCGTCGCTGACCTCGTCGGTTCTCACCGTCATCACGTCGGCGCGCCGCCGCCGTGCCGAAGGCGTCACCGCGACCCGTGGGCGCATCGACATCCGCTTTGCCGGCGCGCTGGCCGTCACCGCCGCGGCGATCACCCTCGCCAGCTATGTCTTTTTCGGCATCAACCCGCTGATGGCGCTGCTGGCGGTGGCGTTGAGTTTCATTCTCGCCATCGTCGCCTGCCGGGTGACCGGCGAGACCGGCATCACGCCGATCGGCGCGCTCGGCAAGGTCACGCAGTTTACCTTCGGCTTTATCGCGCCCGGCAACATGGCGGCCAATCTGATGACCGCCAACGTCACCGGCGGCGCGGCCGGCCAAAGCGCCGACCTGATGACCGACCTGCGCACCGGCCTGGAAGTCGGCGCGACGCCGCGTTTGCAGATCATCGCGCAAAGCTTCGGCATTCTGGTCGGCAGCGTGGTCGGCACCTTGGTTTATCTGGTGCTGATCCCCGACCCGGCCGCGATGCTGATCACGCCGCAATGGCCGGCGCCGGCAGTCGCGACCTGGAAGGCGGTGGCGCAAGCGCTGTCGCAAGGGCTGTCGTCGCTGCCGCCCAATGCGATTGCCGCCATTGCCATCGCCGCGCCAATCGGCTTGGCCGCTGGCGGTTGCCGAACACCTGCTGCCGGAGCGGCACGCGCGGCTGTTGCCGAGTGCGCCGGCGCTCGGGCTAGCCTTGGTCATTCCGGCCTGGATTTCGATTTCGCTGTTCCTCGGCGCGGTTATCGCTACGTTGCTCAAACGGTTCAGCCCGTCGCTGTCCGCGCGCTATACCTTGCCGGTGGCGGCAGGTCTGGTCGCCGGTGAAAGTCTGATGGGCATCGGCACCATCGCCATTCATCTGTTCAAATAAACCGACACCCGCAAACGACATTTGCGCGAAAGAAGACGCCCCCGTGCCCGCGACCCAAGAGACTCACTCCCCGGCGGCGAAAACCGCCGCCGTCATCGGCGGTGGCCCGGCCGGGCTGATCGCCGCCGAAATGCTGGCGCAATCCGGCCTGTCGGTGACGGTCTATGACCAGATGGCGTCGCTCGGCCGCAAATTTCTGCTGGCCGGACGCGGCGGCCTCAACCTCACGCACAGCGAGGACCTGACTGCTTTCCTGACACGCTATGGCGAGATCGCCCCGCAACTGCGCCAAGCCATCGAGACCTTTCCGCCGTCGGCGCTGCGCGCCTGGGCCGATGGACTTGGACAGACGACTTTCGTCGGCTCCAGCGGCCGGGTGTTTCCAACGACGCTCAAGACCTCGCCGCTGTTGCGCGCCTGGCTGCGCCGGCTGGCCGATCTCAAGGTGACATTCGCGGCGCGGCATAAATGGACGGGTTGGGACGATGCCGGAAACCTGCACTTCGGTCATGAAGGCAAAGATGTGCCGGTGCGCCCGGATGTCACCGTGCTGGCGCTCGGCGGCGCGAGCTGGCCCAAGCTCGGCTCGGACGCCGCCTGGACCGAATTTCTGGCCGCGCGCGGCATCGCGATCGCGCCGTTGCGGCCGAGCAATTGCGGCTTCACCGCCGACTGGACCGAGAAATTCCGCAGCTTCGAGGGCGCGCCGCTCAAACCCCTGACTATTAGCTTTGACGGCCGCACTGTGCGCGGCGAATTGATCGTCACCCGCGACGGGCTGGAAGGCGGCGCGATCTATGCGCTGTCGGGCCCGCTGCGCGACGCGATCGACAAGTCCGGCAAGGCGACGATCACGATCGACCTCGCCCCCGACCTCACCGCCGCCACCCTGGTCGACAAACTCAATCAGCCACGCGGCAAGCAATCGCTATCCAATGTCTTGCGCAAGACCGCCAAGCTGACCGGCGCCGCCGCCGGGCTGTTGCATGAAGCATCGCTGGCTTTCGGCAAACCGCTGTCGACCTTAAAGACCGAGGACTTGGCCGCTTTGATCAAGGCGGTGCCGGTTCGCCTGACCGGCACGCAGCCGATCGCCGACGCGATTTCCAGCGCCGGTGGCGTCGCCTTTTCCGAACTCGATTCCGACTTCATGCTGGAGAAATGCCCCGGCGTTTTCGCCGCCGGCGAGATGCTCGACTGGGAAGCGCCGACCGGCGGCTATTTGTTGCAGGCGAGCTTCGCCACCGGCATGGCGGCGGCACGCGGCGCGTTGATGTGGCTACGCGGGCAACAAAAATAATATCAGCCCGTCATGCCCGGCAAAAAGCCCGGCCATGACGGCATTTGTCAGAACGGGCTGATCGGGAAATAGCGCAGCCACAGATCGGTGAAGCGGCCCTTTTCCCACAGCCGGAACAGCGCCCAGTTGAAGGCATGCCGCAACAGGTTGTTGCCGCGCTTGACCGCAATGCCGACGCCTTCGCCGAAATACTCACTCTCCATATAGGGCCCGCCGCGGAACGCGCAGCAGTTGGCGGAGTCGGTGCCGTTGAGCCAGAACGCCAGCGAAATGCCGTCGCCGAACAAAAGATCGACCTCGCCCTTTTTCAGCGCGGCGCGCGCGTCCGCCGCGTTCGGATAAGAATGCAACTCGGCTTCGGTAAACAGCGCCTTGAGATAAGCCTCATGCGCGGTGCCGGCGACGACGCCGACTTTTTTCGCTTCCAGCGCCTCGGGCCGGACATCCTTGATCGGCGAATCGCGCCGCGCCACGAACCGCGCCGGCATACGATAATAAGGATGACTGAAATCGACGCGCTTGCGCATCTTTGGCGTCGCCGCGATCGAGGCGATCACCGCGTCGCCCTGGTTCTTATCCAGGCTGTCGACCAGCGTGTCGAAGCGGCGCATCTGCACGGTGCAGGCGACCTTGATTTCCTCGCAGATCTGCCGCGCCAGATCGACGTTGAAACCGGCCGGCAGGCCATCGGGGCCGGCATAGTTGAAGGGCGGATAATCGGTTTCGGTCAGGAAGCGGATCACGCTCAGCCGCGACAGATCGGGCCGTTCCGGCCGCCGGCGCGGGTCCCAGAAGCTGGGCACCGCGAGCGGATCGCGGACCGGATTGGCGCTGGCGCTGGGCGCGGTGGCCGGCGGCGCCTTGCGCGCGGGGCTGGGTGTTTGCGCCGAAACGGCGCCAACGCTTAAAACAAGCGCCAGCCCGCAGATCGCGCCACCGCGCACCAGCCCCAGAAATCTACCCATTCGTCGGCCCAAATCGCTCTACAAGGTTCGGCGCATTAGAGATTCGCGCTGGACCATAGCATCGCAAATGCGGCGAGCCAGCCACAATCGTGATGCCGGCGAGCGGCCGATCAGGCGGCGGTCAGATGTTTTTCGATCTCGTGCACCGGCAGCTTGACGAAATCCTTGTCCAGTTCGACGCGCACGGCGGCTCGCAGGGCCTGACTGTACAACGGCCGGATCACGCCGAGCGCGCGCGGCGGCGCCACCACGATCAGCGACTTGACCTTGTGCTGCTCGACCGCGGCGTCGAGCTTTTTCACCAGTTCGGCGAGAAATTCCTGCTCTGCCTGATCGTGCCAGTCGGTCTGCGTGACCGCGCTGCGGCCGTGACCAACCGAGCTATGGGAGCGGCCGGGCTTGTCGGTACCGAGTTCGTGGGTTGCCAACGATTTTTGTTCGTAGACCTCGCGGGTCTTGAGATTGGGAAATTTAGCGTCGCCGGCATTTTCCAGAATCAACGCCTTGGCGCCGTCACAGACCACCACCCACTCGGCCTCATGAATCGATAAAACGGACATAAAATACCTCCTTCGCTTCGCGTTCTCTATCCTAAGGCCGCCGCGCGGGGCGCGGTTTGCTTTGGATCAAACGCGGCAAACCGCCATTCGGCTTCCGAATGTGGTTTGACGCAGCAATGAGGCTAATTGGTGCCGTCGAGCAGCCGGCGCGCGATCACCTGGGCCTGGATTTCAGCGGCGCCCTCGAAAATATTGAGGATGCGTGCGTCGCACAAGATACGCGAGACCGGGAATTCGAGCGCGAAGCCGTTGCCGCCATGGACCTGCACGGCATTGTCGGCATTGGCCCAGGCCACACGCGCGCCATAGAGCTTGGCCATGCCGGCTTCGAGATCGCAGCGCCGGCCGGAATCCTTTTCGCGCGCGGCGTGATAGGTCAGCTGACGCGCGATCATGATCTCGACCGCCATCATCACGATCTTGTCGGCGACGCGCGGGAATTCGGCGATCGGACGACCGAACTGGATGCGGCTCTCAGCATAGGCCATCGCCTGCTCCATCGCCGCCTGCGCCACGCCGATGGCGCGCGCCGCGGTCTGGATGCGGGCCGACTCGAAGGTCTGCATCAATTGTTTGAAGCCGAGCCCTTCGACGCCGCCAAGCAGGTTTTCCGCCTTCACTTCGAAACCGTCGAAGGCGATCTCGTATTCCTTCATGCCGCGATAGCCGAGCACTTCGATCTCGGTGCCGGTCATGCCCTTGACCGGAAACGGATCGGCATCGGTGCCGCGCGGCTTTTCGGCCAGCAGCATCGACAGGCCGCGATGGCCGGGCTCTTTCGGATTGGTCCGCACCAGCAGCGTCATCACGTCGGCGCGCACCGGATGGGTAATCCAGGTCTTGTTGCCGTAGACTTTATAGACGTCGCCTTCACGCACGGCCCGGGTCTTTAGCGAGGCCAGATCCGAGCCGGTGTTCGGTTCGGTGAACACCGCAGTCGGTAGTACTTCGCCGGAGGCGATCTTCGGCAACCATTTCGCCTTCTGCTCATTGGTGCCGCCGCCGAGAATCAATTCGGCCGCGATCTCCGAACGGGTGCCGAGCGAGCCGACGCCGATATAACCGCGCGACAATTCTTCCGACACGACGCACATCGATTCCTTGCCGAGGCCCATGCCGCCGAAGTCTTCCGGAATCGTCAGTCCGAACACGCCGAGTTCGGACATCTGGTTGATGACTTCCATCGGAATGTAACTGTTGGTGCGATGCCAGCCTTGCGCGCGATCGATCACTTCGGCGTCGGCGAATTTACGCATTTCCTCGCGGATCGATTCCAAGGTTTCATCGAGACCGCAGACGCCGACGGTGGCGCCATGGCTGGCGCGCATCAGCGCCATCAGACGTGCACGGCGCTCCGCGGTATTGCCGTCGGCCATCAGGCTCTCGACGCCGGGGGTGATGCGGGCCGCGACCTGCGCCATGGTCAGGCCCATGTCGCTCGGGCGCACCATTTCGCCCTGACTCATCGGAATGCCGCCGATGGCTTGCGACAGGCATTCGCCGATGCCGACGCGGACCAGCTGTTCCTCAAGTTCACCGAAATTGCCCTCACCGGTCAGGCGCTCGGCATAGGCGGAGAGCTGACGCACCGCCTCGGCATAGGTCGCCAGCCAGGCCAGGCCGTGGGTGGCGCGCTGCTCGCGGTCGAACATCTTGGCGACCGGATGGCCCTCCACCACCACCCGCGCCCGCACCTTGGCGGTGGCGTCGGCCAGAAGGGCATCGAGCGCAACGGTCGCCTCGCGGCTAAGTTCGACCAAGTCGGAATCGGCGGTAGAGCGAGAAGCAGCGATCGGCATTGGGTCCTCGGAGTCCGCGGGGCTGGGAGCAAATGAGTGTGACAATTCCGATTACACTACGCGTGCAGTGCACAAAAGCAAAGCTGCCGGGTGGCCCCGGTCGCCGCCGCCCGGCCGGCTATGTCCAAAACCAGAAAGGACCCGCAAATTGCTACAAAATTAACCATTTCGCGCTTTTCTAGTGACGGTACCATCTTGCGCCGCATTCCCGTCATTTACGAAATTGAATCGGCCCCATGCGTTTCAAAAAACTATCGATTCCGTCCAACTGGCTGAAACGCCTGCTGGCGACCTTCTCGGTGCGCACCCGCATTATCGCGCTGGCGCTGATCCCCGTGGTGGGCTTTATCGCCAATGGGCTGACCTACGTCGCCGGCGAAGACGACGTCGGCCAAGCCTTTAATACCGTCGGCCAAGCGCACGCGCTGGCCGATGCCAGCCGCGACCTCAAGATCGCCATCGCCTCGATGCGGATTGCGGTCAAGGACTTCGGACGCAACCAGAATTCGTTGCTCGACAAGTTCAGCCAATCTGAACAACTTGCCAAAAAGAGCCTCGCTGCGATTGAGACCTCGATTGGCGGTCAGCACTCCGACGATCTGGGGGCACTGCGTCACGACCTCGCCGACATCAAGAATAACTATGACAAGCTTTACGCGGTGCAGCGCGTCCTCGGATTCTCCGAGCGGGAAGGCCTGCGCGGCGAATTAAAAACCGCAGGCAATACGATCGAGACCACCATCAATAACAACATGACATGGCTGGACGATGCCGCCGCGAAAAAGCTGACGATGGCACTGCTGATCATGCGCCATCAAGAAGCCGAGTACCGGCTCAATCCGCGCGACCTGACCCAGCAGCTATTCATGGCCGGTTACGAACAGTTCAACGCCACCTTCTCAAAGATCGACGGCACCGAGGAGATGAAGGGCAAACTTGAGAACGACGTGAAGCATTACGTCGATATCTTTACCAAGTGGATCGCGATCAGCGACCGCGCCCACCCGTTGCGCGCCCTCATCGAAATCGATAGCCAGAACATGCTGCCGCGCGCCGACGCCATCATCATATCCGCCAACGACGCCGCCAAACACACGGCCGCCGCGCTTCAGATTTCTCAAAACCACACCCGCAACGGCATTATCGAGGTCGGCATCGCCATGGTCGGGCTCGGCCTCGGCTTCAGCTGGTTGATCGGCCGCAGCATTACCGGGCCACTGCACGGTCTGGCCGATGTGATGAAGCGGCTCGCCAGTGGCGATACGACCGCGCGCATCCCGGCCACCGACGCGCGCGATGAAATCGGTGGTATGGCGCGCACCGTGATCGTATTCCGCGACAGCATGATCGAACGTCAAAAGCTGGCGCAGACCCAGGCCGAGCTCAGCCGCGAACGCGAAACGCGCAGCGATATGATCGGCATGACGATCGCGCACTTCAAGCAGTCGGTCGAAAACGCCTTGGGCAAATTGCGGTCGACGTCGCTGAAGCTCGAAATGAGCTCGAGCGATCTCAACAAGTCGGCCGATACGGTGTCGTTGCAGGCGCAGACCGCCGAGCAACGTGTCACGGTGGCGTCCGAGAACGTCGCCGCCGCCGCCAGCTCGGTCGAGGAACTGGCCGCGTCGATCGGGGAAATCGCCTCGCAGGCGGCCCAGTCGACCGAAGTTGCCAGCCGCGCCGTCTCGGAATCGCAACGGACCGTGAAGACCATGTCGCAGCTCAGTCAGGCGGCGACCCGCATCGGCGAAGTCGTCGGACTGATTCAGGCGATCGCCGGACAGACCAATCTGCTGGCGCTCAATGCCACCATCGAAGCCGCGCGCGCCGGCGAATCCGGCCGCGGTTTCGCGGTCGTGGCCGCCGAGGTGAAGTCGCTGGCCGGCCAGACCGGCAAGGCGACGGAAGACATCGCCGAACAGATCGGCGCGATCCAGGCAGCGGCCGTCGACGCCGCCGCGGCTATCGAGCAGGTCAACATCATCATCAGCGACATGTCGTCGATTGCCACCTCGGTGGCGGCGACCGTCGACCAGCAGAACGCGGCGGTGGCCGCGATCGCGGAAGGCGTCAACCGCGCCTCGGACGAAGCCCGCACCGGCGCCGAGGCGATGAGCCGGGTCGCCGGCGTCACCACCGACGCGCGCGCGACCGCGTCCGGCGTCCGCGATCTGGCCGACGCGGTCGCGGTCGAAGCCGAGGGTCTGGAAACCGAAGTGCGCCAGTTCCTCACCAGTGTGCAGGCGGCATAACAAGCCAAGCCTCGGCCCTTTCCAAATCAGCCGCCGGTTGCCATTCTGACACGGTAGGACCACGCCATCGGTCCGGCGGTTATTGGGGCCAGCGCCTTGCGCATCATTATCACCGCACCGCGCGTCGTGGCCGACGCCATCCGGCACTTCCTGGCCGACGACGGTTGGGCGATCGCCAGCCACATCGCGCTGTCGACGCTGATGGCGATGTTCCCGTTCCTGATCGTGGTGACCGCGCTCGCCGGCTTTTTCTTCGGTTCGCAGCAACTCGCCGACGAGGCCGCCCGCATTCTGCTGGAGGCCTGGCCCAAGGAAGTCGCCGGCCCGATCGCGCTCGACATTACCGGCGTTCTCACCGGTAGCCGCGGCAATGTGCTGACCTTCGGCGTACTGTTTGCGCTCTATTTCGCGTCTTCGGGCGTCGAGAGTTTGCGGGTCGGCTTGAACCGCGCTTATGACATGACCGAGCCGCGGCCGTGGTGGCGGTTGCGGATCGAGTCGATCGCCTATGTCCTGATCGGCGCGGTAGCACTGCTCGCCTTCGCCTTCCTGGTCGTACTGGCGCCGCTGATCTGGGAAAAACTGGTGCTCTATGTGCCGACGCTGGCGCCATTGAGCGGCCTAGTCACCTTCGCGCGTTACGCGGTGGCGGCGACCGTGCTGGTGATCGCGCTCACCATCTTGCATGGTTGGCTGCCAGCCGGACGTCGCAGCTTTAGCGAGATCGCGCCGGGCGTTATCGCCACGTTATTGCTTTGGTTGATCAGCGGCGCCGCCTTCGGTCGTTACCTCGCCGACTACACCTTCGCCTATGTGACAATGTATGCGGGACTGGCGTCGGCGATGATCGCGCTGGTGTTTCTCTACGTCTGCGCGTCGATCTTCATTTTCGGCGGCGAATTGAATTCTGAGATCAAGAGAAGGCGTGCGGGCCGGGCCGGCGCACAAAGCGACGGCCCGCTCAGCCACGACGATAAGGCGACGCTTCCCTAACGCGGTGCTTTAGTCAGCCTGCGCCACTTCGAGGACGTCCTCGAAACTCTTGAGACCGGTCGACGGCGCGCAAACCAGCACCGACATATTGCCGGGCGGGTGCTGGTTCTTCCACATCATGGTGTGCGCCTTCGGGATCTCTTCCCAGGGGAAGGTTTTGGACAGGCACGGATCGATGCGGCGCTCAAGCACGAAGCGGTTGGCGGCCGATGCCTGCTTCAAATGGGCGAAGTGCGAACCCTGAATGCGCTTTTGCCGCATCCAGACATAACGCGCATCGAAGGTGATGTTGAAGCCGGTGGTGCCGGCGCAGAACACGACCATGCCGCCGCGCTTGACCACCATCGACGACACCGGGAAGGTCGCTTCGCCCGGATGCTCGAACACGATGTCGACGTCGCGCTTGCCGGTGATGTCCCAGATCGCCTTGCCGAAGCGGCGGGCTTCCTTCGACCAGTCGTTATATTCCGCCGAGTTCACCTGCGGCAGCTGGCCCCAGCAATTGAACTCCTTGCGGTTGATCGCGCCCTTGGCGCCAAGATTGAAGACGTACTCCATCTTGGATTCATCGGACACAACCGCGATCGCATTGGCGCCCGACGCGGCGACCAATTGCAGGCCGAACACGCCGAGACCGCCGGAGGCGCCCCAGACCAGCACATTGTCGCCGGGCTTGAGGGTATGCGGGGTATGACCGAACAACATGCGATAAGCGGTCGCCAGCGTCAGCGTGTAACAGGCCGACTCTTCCCAGGTCAGATGCGCCGGCTTTTGCATCAGTTGGCGCGATTGCACGCGGCAGAACTGCGCGAACGAACCGTCCGGCGTCTCGTAGCCCCAGATGCGCTGCGACGGCGACAGCAGCGGATCGCCGCCGTTGCAATCCTCGTCGTCGCCGTCGTCCTGATTACAATGAACGATGACTTCGTCGCCGACTTTCCAGCGCTTGACCTTGGCGCCGACCGCCCAGACCACGCCGGAGGCGTCGGAGCCGGCGATGTGATACGGCTGCTTGTGGACGTCGAGGGTCGAAATCGGCTGGCCGAGCCCGGCCCAGACGCCGTTGTAATTGACGCCGCCGGCCATCACCAGCAGCAGCACCTCGTCCTCGCCGATGGTCCAGGTCGGCACCACCTCGAGCTGAAAGGATTGCTCCGGCGGCCCGTGCCGCTCCTTGCGGATCACCCAGGCATGCATCTTCTCCGGCACATGGCCGAGCGGCGGAATCTCGCCGAGGGAGTAAAGGTCCTTGAGCGGAGAAATCTTCCGCTTGGGGGCAGCAGCCGGCATCCGCATCTCCTTGAGACCGTGGGACCGGGGCAGTGTGCCGCAATAGATATTGCGGCGCAACAATAGCGTTCAAGTCGTGCCGCCCCCTTCCGGCCGGCGCTTAAGGGTTCGGCAAGCCGCCGCCCGTAGTGTGCAGGGTGCAAGATAGGGCTTTAATCCGTGGCGATCACCGAGTACCCCCCGCAAAAAATACCTTCACCTGCGCGCTTGATCGGCGTCGTCGGGCTGACACTGGTGCTTTGTTATCTGGTCGTCCTCGGCGGATCCTTCATGGGCGGCCATTGGCTCTTCAACGGCATTGGCCAGCCGATCGCCAATGACTTCGTCAACGTCTGGGCGGCCGGCCGGCTCGCACTCGACGGTCACGCCGCGTCCGCTTACGACTGGACCGTCCACCGGACCACGGAAGTGCAGGCGGTCGGTCATTCGTTCAGTGGCTATTACGGCTGGCACTACCCGCCGACCTTTCTGTTCGTGGCCATGCTTCTCGCCACTCTGCCCTACACGGTGGCGGCGGTGACGTGGCTTGCCGCGATGCTGCCGCTTTATGTCGCCGCAGTGCGCGCGATTGTCGGCGAACGTGCCGGCATTCTGCTGGCGCTCGGTTCCCCTGCCGCCTTGTGGAACGTAACCGCCGGGCAGAACGGCTTCCTCACCGCCGCGCTGATCGGGGGGACATTGTCATTGATGGAGCGTCGCCCAGCCTGGGCCGGCGTCTGCCTGGGCTTGCTCAGCTACAAACCGCAATTCGGTTTGCTGTTTCCGATCGCGCTGCTGGCCGGCCAACGCTGGCGAGTCATCGCCGCCGCAGCCGCGACGACGGTCGCGATGATCGCACTGTCATGGCTCGCGTTCGGCCAAGAAAGCTGGCTGGCCTTCTTCGCCTGGATGCCGACCACCGGCCATGTCGTGCTCGGCCAAGGCGGCGCCGGCTGGAACCGGTTGCAAAGTCTGTTCGGATTTGTGCGCAGTCACGGCGGCGGCGAAGCGTTCGCCTGGTTGGTGCAGGCAACCACCGCGCTCGGGCTTGCGGCCGCCATGATTTGGCTCTGGCGCGGTCCGCGGCCGTTTGCGCTGAAAGCCGCTGCGCTCGCAACCGCGTCGTTGTTGGCGACGCCTTATGTCTACACCTACGATCTGGTGGTGCTCGCCATTCCGGTGGCTTTCCTGGTGCGGCTCGGGCTCGCCGACGGCTTCCTGCCCGGCGAAGGCATTGCGCTTGCCATCGTCGTCGCCTTGCTGCTGATCTACCCCTATGTCGCGACGCAAGTTGGCCTTGGCGCCGTACTCATCGTCGCGCTGCTCATTGCGCGGCGGCTCTGGGCGGTTCCGGCCGGCGGTACGATGGCCCTGAGCGCAAAATAGCAATCAATTGCATTCCCGTGTGCTGCGGTGCACAATGCGGCGTTGCCTAAGCGGCGGGCGCCCGGACACCATGAACAAACAAACGATCAAACGCGACAGACCCTGGATTTTCCGCACCTATGCGGGCCATTCGACGGCGGTGGATTCCAACGCGCTGTATCGCAAGAACCTGGCCAAGGGGCAGACCGGTCTGTCGGTCGCCTTCGATCTGCCGACCCAAACCGGCTACGATTCCGACCACGTTCTGGCCAAGGGCGAGGTCGGCAAGGTCGGCGTGCCGGTCAATCATCTCGGCGATATGCGGGCGCTGTTCGACCAGATCCCGCTCGACACCATGAACACCTCGATGACCATCAACGCCACGGCGGCTTGGCTGATGGCGCTTTATATCGCGGTCGCCGACGAGCAGGGCGCGCCGCGTGACCGGCTGACCGGCACGATCCAGAACGACATCATCAAAGAATATTTGTCGCGCGGCACTTATGTGTTTCCGCCGGCGCCATCGATGCGGCTGATCAAGGACGTGGCGATTTTCACCACGACAGAACTGCCGAAGTGGAATCCGATGAACATCTGCTCCTACCATTTGCAGGAAGCAGGTGCGACGCCGGTGCAGGAACTGGCTTTCGCTTTGGCGACCGCGGTCGCCGTGCTCGACACGGTCAAGGCGTCGGGCGAAGTCTCCGACGAAAAATTCGGCGAAGTGGTCGGGCGCATTTCATTCTTCGTCAACGCCGGGCTGCGGTTCGTGACCGAAATCTGCAAGATGCGGGCGTTTACCGAATTGTGGGAAGAAATCACCCGCACCCGCTACGGCGTTACCGATCCGAAGCAGCGGCTGTTCCGCTACGGCGTGCAGGTCAATTCGCTGGGCCTGACGGAGCCGCAGCCGGAAAACAACGTCGCGCGCATTCTGATCGAGATGCTGGCTGTGACCTTGTCGAAGAATGCGCGCGCCCGCGCCGTGCAATTGCCGGCCTGGAATGAAGCGCTCGGCCTGCCGCGCCCCTGGGACCAGCAATGGTCACTGCGCATGCAGCAGATTCTGGCTTACGAGACCGACCTGCTCGAATATGGCGACATCTTCAACGGCTCGGAAGAAATCACCCGCAAGGTCGACGCGTTGAAGGCTGAGGCGCTCGACGAACTCAAGCGCATCGAAGACATGGGTGGCGCGGTCGCCGCCGTAGAATCCGGCTACATGAAGCAGCGACTGGTCGAATCCAACACCGCGCGGCTGGAAGCGATCGAACGCGGCGAACAGATCGTCGTCGGCGTCAATAAATATCTCGAGACCGAACCGTCGCCGCTAACCGGCGGCATCGATTCGATCATGACGGTGTCGGAAGATGCCGAGCGCGATCAATTGGAACGGCTGAAGGCCTGGCGCGAACAGCGCGACAGCAAAGCCGTCGCTGCGGCGCTGGCCGAGTTGAAGCGCGCCGCCACCACCGGCTCGAACATCATGCCGCCGTCGATCGCCTGCGCCAAAGCCGGCGTCACCACCGGCGAATGGGGTTGGACCTTGCGCGAGGCCTTTGGCGAATACCGCGCGCCGACCGGCGTCGGCAACGCCATGCGTAACGACGTCGAAGGGCTCGACGATATCCGCGCCGATGTCGACCGGGTGTCGTCCAAGCTCGGCCGCAAGCTCACCTTCCTGGTCGGCAAGCCCGGCCTCGACGGGCACTCGAACGGCGCCGAACAGATCGCGGTGCGCGCCCGCGACGCCGGTATGCAGGTGGTCTACGAAGGCATCCGCCTGACGCCGGAAGAAATCGTCGATGCCGCGCGCGAACAAAAGGCCCACGTCATCGGCCTGTCGGTGTTGTCGGGCAGTCATTTGCCGCTTGTCGCCGACGTGGTCGCGCGCATGAAGGCTGCCGGCATGGACACGCCTTTGGTGGTCGGCGGCATCATTCCGCCGGAAGACGCCGCCGCACTGGAAAAGTCCGGCGTCGCCGCCGTCTACACGCCGAAGGATTTCGAATTGAACCGCATCATGAAGGATGTGGTCGGGATCGTTGAGCGCAAGAACGCGTGAACGAAGAACGCGTGAGCTACGCCCGATAATCTATTATCCGGCAACCGCCAACGCCGCCGCCAGTTTCTTCGGACTGATCGGCTTGACCAAATAGTCGTTCATACCGGCGGCACGGGCATTCGCTTCGTCAGCCGCACCATCACGCCCCGATATGCCGATCACGATCACCTCGCCGGCTTTGCCCGGCAGTGCGCGAATGCGGCGGGTCGCTTCCAGACCGTCGACGCCCGACAAAGTGACATCCATCAGCACCGCGTCGTAATCGCCACGCGCGACAGCCGCCACCGCCGCCTCGCCGCTTTCGACAAAATCGGCGCGGTGACCGAGCTCGCGCAGAATCGTATTCATCACCACGCGGCCGTATGGATTGTCCTCGGCGCACAGGATCGACAACGGCCGCGAAGGCGTGGCCCGCCGGACCTCGCCATCGGGCTGCGCATCGACGGGCTTGACCAGCGCGGTCAGGCGGAAGGTCGAGCCATGGCCGGCTTGGCTGGTGACCTTGAGATCGCCGCCCATCGCTTTGGCGATACGCTTGACGAACATCAATCCCAAACCGGCGCCGCCATAGCGCCGGGCGACTTCCTCATTGGCCTGCGCGAACGGCTGGAACAGCCGTTTGATTTCGGCCGCGCTCATGCCGATACCGCTATCGCTCAGCGTGAAGATCAAGCGCAGGCGGCCGCGCGGCGCCGGCTCGGCACCGGCGCGAAACGTCACCGTGCCCTGGCTCGTGAATTTCACCGCGTTGTCGGCGAGATTTTCCAACGCAGCGCGCAGCCGCAAATCGTCGCCCGACACCATCGCCGGCAGCTCCGGCGCGATATCGATCTCGGCCGTCAGGCTTTTGTTGCCGGCGCGCGCGGTGAGCGCCTGCCCGACCGCTTCGGCCAGCGCGCGCGGCGCAAACGGTTCGCTGCGCAACACCAGACCGGTCGCGTCGGCCTTGACCGCATCGACGAACAACGAGGTCAGAGCCGCCAGGTGATCGGCGCCGCTCTTGATGGCGTCGGCCCAGTCGCGTTCGCGCTGGTTGAGATCGGAGGCCGCCAGCAATTCGGCGAGCGCGACAATGCCGGTCAGTGGCGTGCGGATGTCGTGGGCGATGCCGGCGAGCGCCGCCTCGATCCCCCGCATGGCCGGCAAAGCTGCTTTGGACCGCTTGGCCGATTTGACCCGCTTGACCGTCTTGGCTCGTTTTGGCAGCCGAACGCGCGCGCTTGGCCGGCGCCGGCAAGCGCCGCCGCTTTTTCGCTCGCTTCGCAGACTTCTTGCTGGCCGCCGCTTTGGGCCTGAGTGTCGCCATTTATCCCCCGCCCAGGGGGTGACCATGGCATGGACTTAGCGCCGACTTAAAGCCTCAATCGAGCCCGACCCGCCGGCGAATTTCGGCCAGGGTCAGGCCTTGCGCGCGCAATTCGCGCAATCCGGTGGCTTTCGTCGATTTCGACAATTTGCGGCCATCGGCGTCCAAAATCAGCCGATGGTGGCGGTAGCGCGGCTCCGGCAGGCCGAGCAGCGCCTGCAACAGGCGATGGACGCTGGTGGCATGAAACAAGTCCTGCCCGCGCACCACGTCGGTCACCCCCTGCGCGGCGTCGTCGACCGTGACCGCGAGATGGTAGCTGGCGGGGCTGTCTTTCCGCGCCAGCACGACATCGCCCCAAATAGCCGGATTTGCCGACGGGCCGGCGGCGATGACGCCGGTTTCGCCGGCCGGGCCCTGGCCGGTCTCACACCAGGTCAGTGGACCGGTGCGCGCCAGCGCCGCCGCCACGTCGAGCCGCAGCGCATAGGGTTCGCCGGCGCCGATGCGCCGGGCGCGCTCGGCCGGCGACAAGGATTTGGCGTCGCCGGGATAAAGCGGCGCGCCATCCGGATCGCGCGGCCACGCTTTGCCGTCTTGCGCCTCGCGTTCGGCCACCAGCGCCGCGATCTCGGCCCGGCTTTCGAAGCTCGGATAGATCAGACCCATGGCGTCGAGCCTGGCCAAGGCGGCGCGGTAGTCGTCGAAATGGTCGGACTGCCGCCGCACCGGCTGTTCCCAGGTGAGGCCGAGCCAGGCCAGATCCTCAAAGATCGCCGCTTCGTATTCCGGCCGGCAGCGCGTGCCATCGATGTCCTCGACGCGCAGCAACAGCCGCCCGCCGGCGGCGCGCGCCAGATCGGCATTGAGCAAGGCCGAGAGCGCATGGCCTAGATGCAAATAGCCATTCGGCGACGGCGCAAATCGGAAAACGGGTGGCGGCATAAATTCTCTTCTGTCATGCGCGGCCGGGCCTGGGCCAGCGATTTATCACAGCCGCCCACGAATACCGGATCGTCCGCTTTCGCGGACGATGACAGCCGATTATGTTGCACGCCATGGAAAGGCCCACATGACCCATTTCCTCCATAGCCAAGACGATCTGCAGGCCGGGCTCGCCGAACTGGTGGCCGCCGATCCGCGACTGGTGCCAGTGGCGGAAAAAGCCGGCGCCTTTGACTTGCGCCGGCGAGACGGCGGCTATGCCGGGCTGTGCGCGATCGTTTGCGGCCAGCAATTGTCGGTGGCGAGCGCCGCCGCCATTCGCGACCGATTGTTCGCGGCGTTCGAACCGTTTCATCATGACACGATCGTTAAAGCCCGCACCGACAAGCTCAAGCGGCTGGGCTTATCGAACGCCAAGATCAAATCGATCAAGGAAATCGGCAAGGCGGTGTCGAACGGCGTCATCGATCTCAACGCCGTCGGCAACATGGACGCCGACGAAGCGCATGCGCTGCTGACCGCGCTGCACGGCGTCGGACCCTGGACCGCCGATATTTATCTGCTGTTTTGCTTGGGCCATGCCGATGCCTTCCCGGCCGGCGATCTCGCCGTGCAGGAAGCCGCGCGCATCGCGCTGAACCTGCGCAAGCGGCCGGACGCCAAGGCGCTGACCAAAATGGCGGAAAGCTGGCGGCCGTGGCGCGGCGTGGCGGCGCATCTGCTATGGGCCTATTATCATGTCGTGAAGAAGCGCGACGGTATCGGACTTCAAACGAAAGCCAAGAAGCCGGGTCCGCGAATTACAAAGACGAAATCGTCCGCCAAGAAAAAGAAGTCGGCGGCAAAGAAGAAACTCACCAAAAGGAAAAAACGATAATGGCTGACCTCGACGGCCCACGTCTGGAGCCTGCTTCCGGCACCGCCAAGCAACTGGTCGTGTTCCTGCACGGCTATGGCGCCGACGGCAACGACCTGATCGATATCGGCCGGGCCTGGCAGGGCTTGCTGCCGGACGCCGCCTTCGTGTCGCCGCACGCGCCGAACCCTTGCGGCCAGGCGCCGGTCGGGCGCGAATGGTTTCCGCTCACCTTCCGCGATCCGAACGAACGCTGGGTTGGCGTCAACGCGGCGGCGCCCGCGCTCAACGCCTTTCTCGACGCCGAACTTAGCGCGCCGCAATCTGCCGCCGTCGGCGCTGGCGCTGGTCGGCTTCAGCCAGGGCACCATGATGGCGCTGCATATCGGCCTGCGCCGCGCCGTCGCCCCCGCCGCCATGGTCGGCTATTCCGGCATGCTGGTGCTGCCGGAGGAGCCGGATACGGACGCCTTTGCCGCCGAAATTACCAGCAAACCTCCCGTGCTGTTGGTGCATGGCGATCAGGACCAAGTCGTCCCGGTCCAGGCGGTTCTGCATGCCTCGCAAGGGCTGGGCGCGCTGGAAGTCCCGGTGCAATTTCACATCTCGCCCGGCATCGGCCACGGCATCGACCAGGAAGGCCTGCGCCACGGCGGCGAATTTTTGGCCAAACAGTTCGCCGGCCGGCCCTGAACCGCCTGCGGGTAACTCAGCGCTCCGCTTCACAATCCCGTCACGCTGCACTATTAGTAGTAAGTAGGCCGCGTGGCGGCGGCTGTCCTAGGAGGTTGAGGAGCGGCGCTTGAACGTGCACGTTTCGCCTGCCGGGTATCCGGCCCTGGTGCTCAACGCGGATTTCCGACCGCTGAGCTATTACCCATTATCCTTGTGGTCCTGGCAGGACGCGATCAAGGCCGTCTTTCTTGACCGTGTGAACATCGTCGCCAATTACGACCACGCGGTGCACTCACCCAGTTTCGAAATGCAGCTGCCGAGCGTGGTGTCGCTCAAGACTTATGTGAAGCCATCGACACATCCGGCCTTTACCCGCTTCAACGTCTTCCTGCGCGACCGATTTGCCTGCCAATATTGCGGCGACCGCGACGACCTGACCTTCGACCACATTATCCCGCGCGCCCGCGGCGGCATTACCTCGTGGGAGAATGTCGTGGCCGCCTGCTCGCCCTGCAATCTGCGCAAGGGCAGCATGACCATGGCGGAAGCGCGGATGTATCCGTCGCAAATGCCGTTCCAGCCGACGGTGCATCACCTGCACCGCAACGGCCGGCTGTTCCCGCCGAACTATCTGCACGAAAGCTGGCTCGATTATCTTTATTGGGACACCGAGCTCGAGCCGTAAGTCCAGAGTCGGCGCGAACGCAATGTGTGGCGTGTATGAAATCCGCCACCGCTTGACACGACTCACCTCCCTGCGACTAAATCTAGTTGTCATGGTTCTCCAGATCGCAAGGTCTGGAGCTAAGAGGGAATTCGGTAACGGCGCATTGCGCCTCAAGCCGAAGCTGCCCCCGCAACTGTAAGCGGCGATGCTTGCCACCGATTCGACGACCACTGGCGCTTAAAGCGCTCGGGAAGGTCAGGTGGAAGCGACGACCCGCGAGCCAGGAGACCTGCCGTGACAGAACGTTCGTCCTCGGGCGGGGTGTCCCGGAAGGTCGTTGCTGGTCTGCGCGCGCATTTCCCGCACGTTTTCACGCACGCCTGCGCTTGGCCCCGCCCCTAACACTTAGGGTGCCGCCAATGTCTATCGCCATTCAATCTTCCGTCACGCCGACTATCCCGCAAGGCGCACTGGCTTCGCCGCGGCAAAGTCCGGAGCCGGGCTTTCAGGTGATTCGGCGTAACGGCGCAGTGACGCCGTTCGATGCCGTCCAAGATTTCGGTCGCGCTGACCAAGGCTTTCCTCGCGGTCGAAGGCCAAAGCGCGGCGGCCTCGCGCCGCATTCATGAAGCGGTCGCCGGCCTGACCGATCAGGTCGTCGCCGCTCTGATGCGCCGCGCCGGCGACGGCCGCACCTTTCACATCGAGGACATTCAGGATCAGGCCGAATTGGCGCTGATGCGCAGCGAACACCACAAGGTCGCGCGTGCCTACGTGCTTTATCGCGAGGAACGCGCGCGGACCCGCGACGCCGAGCACAGCGCCACAAAACCCGAAGCCGCGCCGGCGTTGCGCATCAAGACCGCCGACGGCGGTGAAACCGCGCTCGACATGAGCGCCGTGGCAGCGTCCGTGGAAACCGCCTGCGCCGGCTATGACGGCACCGATGCCGAGGCGGTGATGGCCGAGATCAAGCGCAACATCTATGACGGCATGTCGCTCGACGAATTGGCGCTGGCCAAGATCATGGCGGCGCGCGTGCTGATCGAGGCCGAGCCGAATTACGCCTATGTCAGCGCCAACCTGCTGCTCGACAAGCTGTCGGGCGAGGCCCATGCCTTCGTGCACGACAGCCCACTCGCCGAGGCCTTTCGACTATGCCAGCTATTTCCCGGCTTACGTCAAACGCGCCATCGATCTGCAACTGCTCGATCCCGAAATGGCGCGCTTCGATCTCGCCAAGCTCGCCGCCGCGATCGAGCCAGCCGCGACCGCGCCTTTCAATTCCTCGGGCTGCAAACGCTATACGACCGTTACCTGATCCACAGCGGCGACACCCGCTTCGAGATGCCGCAGGCGTTCTTCATGCGCGTCGCGATGGGGCTGGCGGTGCGCGAAATCGACCGCGAGGCGCGCGCCATCGAGTTCTACCGCCTGCTGTCGTCGTTCGACTTCATGTGCTCGACGCCGACTTTGTTCAATGCCGGCACGCTGCGGCCGCAGCTGTCCTCTTGCTTTTTGACCAGCGTGCCGGACGATCTCGACGGTATCTTCAAGTCAGTGAAAGACAACGCGCTGCTGTCGAAATACGCCGGCGGGCTCGGCAATGACTGGACCCGCGTGCGCGGCCTCGGCGCACATATCAAGGGCACCAATGGCGCTTCGCAAGGCGTCGTGCCGTTTCTTAAAGTCGCCAACGACACCGCCATCGCGGTCAACCAGGGCGGCAAGCGCAAGGGCGCGGTCTGCGCCTATTTGGAGACCTGGCATATCGACATCGAGGAATTCCTCGATTTGCGTAAAAACACCGGCGACGACCGCCGCCGCACCCACGACATGAACACCGCCAACTGGGTGCCCGACTTATTTATGCAGCGCGTCAAACAGGACGGCGCCTGGACCTTGTTCTCGCCGGACGAAGCGCCCGATCTGCACGACCTCTACGGCCCGGCTTTCGCGCAAGCCTACGAAGCGCTACGAAGCCAAGGCGGCGCGCGGCGAGATGACCGTGTTCAAGCAATTGCGCGCGGTCGATCTGTGGCGGCGCATGCTGACCATGGTGTTCGAAACCGGCCATCCCTGGATTACCTTCAAGGACCCGTGCAACATCCGTTCGCCGCAGCAGCATTGCGGCGTGGTGCATTCGTCGAACCTGTGCACCGAAATCACGCTCAATACCTCCGACGACGAAGTCGCGGTCTGCAATCTCGGCTCGGTCAACCTGGTCAATCACGTCACGCCTAACGGGCTCGACCGCGACAAGCTGGCCCGCACGGTCGCGACCGCGATCCGCATGCTCGACAATGTCATCGACGTCAATTTCTACACCATTCCGGAAGCCCGCCGCTCCAACTTACGGCATCGCCCCATTGGCTTGGGCCTGATGGGCTTTCAGGACGCGTTGCAAATCCAGCGCATCCCGGTGGCATCCGACCGCGCCGTTGCGTTTGCCGACGAAAGCATGGAGGCGATCAGCTATCATGCCATTTCGGCGTCATCCGATCTCGCCGCCGAGCGCGGCAAGTATCCGTCCTATGACGGCTCGCTGTGGAGCCGTGGCATTCTGCCGATCGATTCGGTCGACATGGTCGGCGTCGCACGCGGCACCCTCGACCTCAACACCTCGTCGACGCTCGATTGGGCAACATTGCGCAAGCGCGTCACCACCCAAGGCATGCGCAATTCCAACACCATGGCGATCGCGCCGACCGCGACAATTTCCAACATCTGCGGCGTGTCGCAGTCGATCGAGCCGGCCTACCAGAACCTCTATGTCAAATCGAACATGTCGGGCGACTTCACGGTCGTGAATCCCTACCTCGTGCGCGACCTGAAAGCGCGCGGGCTGTGGGACGAAGTCATGATCAGCGATTTGAAATATTTCGACGGCAGCGTCGGTCCGATCGACCGCGTGCCGGACGACCTCAAGGCGCTTTACGCCACGGCCTTCGAAATCGATTCGGCCTGGCTGATCGAATCGGCGGCCCGCCGGCAGAAATGGATCGATCAGGCGCAATCGCTCAATCTCTATATCGCCGCGCCGAATGGCCGGAAACTCGACCAGCTTTATCAACTGGCCTGGGATCTTGGCTTGAAGACGACGTATTATTTGCGTTCGCGCAGCGCCACCCATGTCGAGAAATCGACGCTTAAGGGCACCGACGGCAAGCTCAACGCCGTTTCGTCAACGATGTCAGCGCCGATCCTGGTCGAAGGGCAGGCCTGCCTGATCGACGACCCGACCTGCGAAGCCTGCCAGTAAGCCCTCCCTCCGTTCGTCCCCGCGCAAGCGGGGACCCAGAAACTGGATTCCCGCTTGCGCGGGAATGAACGGAGATTGTCGCACAACCTCAGAATTCAGGAAATCTCCGCAATGCTCGACTGGTCAGAACCCACGACGACAAAGCCGGCACTTGCCACCATCCCCGTCACCGACGACGGCCATGCCGCCGGTCATCACGCCGCAGGTCTCGGCGCCATTGAACGCAGCGGCGGCCGCGTCAGCGTCGACGAAAAAGCGATGATCAATTGCCGCGCCGACGTCAATCAATTGCTGCCGCTGAAATACCGCTGGGCCTGGGAGAAATATCTTTCCGGCTGCAATAACCACTGGATGCCGACCGAAGTCTCGATGCAGGCCGACATTGCGCTCTGGAAATCGCGCGACGGACTGACCGACGACGAGCGCCGCTCGATCAAGCGCAATCTCGGCTTTTTCGCCGCGTCGGAGTCGCTGGTCGCCAACAACATCGTGCTGGCGATCTACCGCCATCTTACCAATCCCGAATGCCGGCAATATCTGTTGCGCCAGGCCTTCGAAGAGGCGGTGCACACTCACACCTTCCAATACATCGTCGAAAGCCTCGGCCTCGACGAAGGCGAGCTGTTCAACATGTATCGCGAGGTGCCGTCGATCACCGACAAGGCGGCCTGGGCGCTCAAGCACACCCAGCATCTCGACGACCCCGGCTTCAAGACCGGTACGCTGGAGACCGACCAGGCTTTCTTACGCGACCTCATCGCCTTTTATGTCGTGTTCGAAGGCATGTGGTTCTACACCGGCTTCGCGCAGATCCTGTCGCTCGGCCGCCGCAACAAGATGGTCGGCATCGCCGAGCAGTACCAATACATTCTGCGCGACGAATCGATCCATCTGAACTTCGGCATCGACGTCATCAACCAGATCAAAAACGAAAATCCGCGGCTGTGGACCGAAGCCTTCCAAAAAGAAGTGCGCCAGATGCTGATCGAGGCCGCCGAACTGGAGACCGCTTACGGCCGGGATACCATGCCGCGCGGACTGCTCGGTTTAAACGCCGGCTTATGCGAGCAATACATGCACGTCATCGCCAACCGGCGCTGCGCGCAATTGGGGCTGGCGCCGGTCTTCGCCGCCGCCGAAAATCCGTTTCCCTGGATGTCGGAAGCCATGGACCTGAAGAAGGAGAAAAACTTCTTCGAGACCCGGGTGATCGAATACCAGAATGGCGGCGCGCTGGCTTGGGACTAGTCTGGGATAGTCTCGACTAGCGGTTGCCCGGCAGCATCCGTTTCAGCACACCGTCGCCGAGAACATAGTGGTGATAAAGCGCGGCCAAGACATGCAGACCGACCACCGCCAGCAGCACATAATTTGACAGCAAGCCATGCACGTCGCCGGTCCATTGCCAGCCGGCGGCGCGCTTGGCGATCAGCTGCGGCATTTCCAGCTGACCGAACAGCGCGACCGGCATGCCGCGCCAGTCGGCGTTGATCCAGCCCAGGATCGGGATCACGAACAGCAGCGCGTAAAGCAGCCAGTGGACGATGCTCGACAATGTCTCCTGCCAGGCGGGTATGCCGGCCTCCGGCGGCGGCGCGCCTTGAATCAGACGCCACGCCAGGCGGACGATGACAACTGCCAAGATGATGACGCCGAAGGTGAAATGCAGGCCGATCAGGGTCGAGATCGGCGTGTCGCGGCCGATATGCGGCATGGTCCAGGCAAAAATGAACTGCGCGATCAAAAGCACGACGATCAGCCAGTGCAGGAATTTCGCGGTGCCGTTGTAACCTGAGGTATTAGCTGTTTGCGTCATGAGTTCCTGCCACTTGCGGTTGGGTCGGAGCGACCCCATATGCGTTTAAGCGACGATGTCGAGACTGGCCGAGTGATCGGTCCAGGCTCCGTCACCGCACCGCGAGCGGGCTTGAATCCCACATCGAGGTGGACGGCCACGAAAAGCAGGCGACGCCGGATGTACGCGCGCCCCTCATTCGTGGCCGTTATCGTTTTTGGGCCCCATTAGGACCCGCCGGTTCCCGCCCCGTTCGTACTCGCCGCATATTTACGGCTAAATTGCGAGCGCGCCTTGCGCTCGATCAACCCGGCAAGGGGCGGACGGCAGCGAAGGCGCCTTGAGACCAACTTACTCCGGCTCGGGCCGCGCCCAAGCCGCTTTCGCGCCACAGGCCGCGACGACGACGAGAAACAGTGAAACCAACACATCATAACCGGCGAGCGAGATACCGAACAGGCGCCACGCCGCCTGATCGCAGCGCACGATGTGGATGTTCTGCAACTGCTTCAGCATATTGCCGGCCGAGCCAAAGCCGTTGATCGGCCCCGAGCAGTCGGCCGGCCCCGGCCAGAACTTCCATTCGACGCCGGCGTGAAAGGCCGAGAGCCCGGTGTTCCAGAGCATCACGGCGGCGATCACGAGAAACCCCAAGAACAGCACCTTGCGGGCGGCGCCATGGCCGGCGCCGAGCCAGAGCAGTGCGGCGAGCGGCACAGCGGCATAGAAAGCCATCCGCTGGTCGAGGCACAGCGGGCACGGCGGATAGCCAAGAACATATTGGAAGAAGAAAAAGCCGCCGATGGTCAGCCCGCCGACCAGCACCACAATGACGGCAGCCAGGGCGACAATATCCCGACGGGCGGTGCCAAGACTGTCGTTCATGGTCGCTGTCCTTCATGATCAGACGCTGGCGCGCCGGCAGCCGGTCGAGAATAGGAGCCGCAAAGACCGCCGGCCCGCACCGCAATAGCGGGCAAGCGCGACCGCTTACAAGGGCTCATCTTATTGAAAACGAAGGATTCTTCGTCTTGTTGATGGTGCCCCTGGCCGGACTCGAACCAGCACACCTTGCGGTACCTGATTTTGAGTCAGGCGCGTCTACCAATTCCGCCACAGGGGCATTCCGCTCGCCTGGAACCCGGTCCGAGAACCGGGGCTCCATCAGCTTGCGGCGGGATAATAGCGACGCAAAGCGTCCGGTCAACGGCCAGGTGGCAAGTGTTTTCGTCCCCGCTATGGCGCTGCCAAGGTGCATTGCGATAAGCCTGTGCGCCGACCGCGCAAGATCGGATGGTCCTTCAACCGCACCGAACGAACCAGGAGCCCGCCATGAACGAAGAAGTCCTCAATACCTCGCTGCGCAAATTTCTGAAAACCGTCGGCGTCACCTCGCAACGCGAAATTGAAAAAGCCATTCGGGACGCCGTTACCTCCGGCCGCATCAAGGGCAATGAGGCGCTGAAGGCGCGCATGGTGCTCACAATCGACGATGTTGGCCTCAACCATACCATCGACAGCACAATCGAACTCGAATAGCGTCCGATCGCGCTGCAACATTAAGCCGGTGTGGCAAGTGATCGCAGGAACCAACCTGCAGCAAGCGACTTGATCTTGGTCAAAAATACTTCGCGCTCGTAGCTTATCAAGAAACTGCTTAACGAGTTTTATGAGGAAAACATCATGATTCGAGCAACTGTCTGCGCGGCCGTCGCAGCCGCCTGTCTGGCCTTTGCTGTGCCTGCTCCCGCGCAGGCTAGCATGGTCAACCCCGGTCTGAATTCAATCGCACCGGCGCACGTCCTGGTGCAGGACGTGCAATACCGGCGTGACCGCCGCCGTATTCGCCGGAACGTCCGTCAACGCTATCGTCATTGCTGGAACCACCGCGTTCGCGTGCGCGTCGCCCCCCACCGCTATATCTGGCGTACGGTGCGTCGCTGCGACTGGCGCTATCGTTACTAGTCGATACCCGCGCAATTCGCTGCGGCACAGATCAAACACAAAATGGGCAGCGGGCAACCGCTGCCCGTTTTTTATTCGATGACATCGTTTCGGCCGGCTTACGTTTATGCCGCATTATCGGCGCCGGCATTGCGGCGACCGAAGGCACTTTCCATTTCGCGCCGCACCTTCACCGCCGTATCGTTCGGATCGTAGACCACGTCCGACCATTTCAGCGCGCTGCCCTCGGCAATGTCGTTCTTGAGCTTGACGTCGTGCGCCAGGCCCAATGGCAGCAAGCCGTTGTCGAGCGACACGTCGGCCGGCGTCTGCTTGCCCCAGACGCAGAAACCGCCCTCGCCGTCCAACATGTCGCCGGCTTTGAGCGCCTTCTTAGCTGTCGCCACCACGTCGGACCGGAAACCGGTCGGCGCGCCGGTCGGTTCGTTGCGCAAGCGCGCATGAGGCGACCGAAATGCCGAGCTCCAGCCCGATCATGTGAATCGGCCGATAGAGCGCGGCATATTTGCCGCTCTTGTCCGGCAGCATGGCGTATTCCTTGAAGCAACGGCGGGCATATTCGGTCTCGCCTTCGAACACGACATAGGTGCCGAGCGCGAGATGATGCGGCACGTCGCTGCCGTCACGATAGACCGATGACGTGACTTCGGTAACGCCCTCCTTCTCGAGCGTACCGCCTTCCGATTTCGGTTTGCAGATATCGGCCAGTTCGAAGCGCGTTGCCGGCGGAAAATGCAGGCCGTCGCTTTGCGGCAACAGACCGGTGGCGTTGCAGACCGCCGTCATCTCGATGCCGGATTTGGTGCCGTCGACGAATGAGTTGAACATTTTCGGGTTGATCGATTTGCGATCCGAGATGGCGAGATATTTGTCGAGAATGTCCCAGACATTATCGGGATTGGACTGGTGATAATGCGGCTCGTAGCGCGTGCCCTTGCCGGCCGAGATCACCTTGAAGCCGGCGGCGCGCGCCCAGTCGACCTGTTCGCAAATCAACGCCGGTTGATCGCCCCAAGCCAGCGAATAAACCACGCCCGCCGCCTTGGCCTTGCGTGCCAGCAAGGGGCCGGCGACCGCGTCGGCTTCGACATTGACCATGACGATGTGTTTGCCGTTCGCGATCGCTTTCAAGCAGTGATGAATGCCGGCGCCCGGCACGCCGGTTGCCTCCACGATCACCTCGACGCGCGGATCGGCGATCATCGCGTCGGCGTCGTCGGTGATAAAGGTCGCGCGCTTGGCATGCGCGTCGTCGAGCGACGTCGCGGCATAGAGCGCGGCCGGCCAGCCGGCGGTGCTCAGCTGGTTCCTGGCGCGCGCGACATCGAGATCGGCGACCGCCACCACATGCATGCCGGCGGTCAATCGCGCCTGCGACAGAAACATGGTGCCGAATTTGCCGGCACCGATCACGCCGACGGTGACCGGACGGCCAGCGGCTTCACGTTCGAGCAATTTGGAATAAAGGTTCACCGGCGTCGCGCTCCCTTAAAGTTTGTCGTTTTTTTATTGTCGGCAAAACGGAAACATAGGAACGCCGCCGAAACAAGCGTCCGGTTGACGACGTCATGGCTGCCTTGAAAATTCTATTGGCAGAGCGCGCGCGACACGAAGGTTTCGGTGTGGCAGCCCGGCCCGCTGTTGCGGCCGGCGAGATAGACCGACGGCGGGCAGACCTCGGCGGTGGTCATGTCGGCGCTTTTGCCGGAGTCGAAGCCCTTCGCCTTGCACATGGCGGTGGCCGCGGCCACGCAGTCGGGCGCGCCGTTCGGCGCAGTGCGGCATTTCGCGTGCCCACTCACGACGCGGGCGGAGGGAATGCGCACCATCGCATCGGCGGCTTCCTTGGCGCCGCGGACCGTGGTCTTGGCAGCGACACCGGCTTCATGACCGAAATCCTCGACTTTCTTGCCGGCGTCATTGAACGACGAACCGATATTGTCGAACTGGTCGGCAAACCATTTACCGATACGTTCGAGAGGTCCGGGTTCCTCGGCCTTGGCCGACGGCCGCTCATGGACCTGCGCCAGCGACGGCGTCACGGCCAAAGGCGAGGCCATCACCAAGCCAGCCACAAATACGCCCGCGAGGGCCATGGTCGCCGCCGATCGCGCGGCCGGTCTGGTTAAAACGGGTTTCATGCGCATGGCCAGCAGACTGACGCCTAATGGTGCAGTTGTGAAGCCGCGATTACGCCTGCCACCCAGTAAGACCGGCGACTGGCAAAATTGCGAACTGCCGATTCGATCAGATCAAATATACCGCAATCACCAGGCCCAAAACGACCACGGCGGCGCCGAGCGTCACCCATAGTCCGAGCCGCTTTTCGATCATGTGACGGGCCTGCTCACCGTAGCGGTGCAGCAGGAAGGCCAGCAGGAAAAACCGGCCGGCGCGCGCGATTATCGAGAAAACGATAAATAGGCCAAGATTATAGCCGGCGAAACCGGAGGTGATGGTGACGATCTTGTAGGGGATCGGCGTCAGGCCCTTGAGCAGGATGATCCAGGCACCCCACTGCGCATAGGCCGCGCGGAAGGTCTCAACCTTGTCACCATAGCCGTAAAGCTGGATGAGCCAGCCGCCGACCGAGTCATAGAGCAGCGCGCCAATGGCATAGCCGAGCAGGCCGCCCAGAACGGATGCGACGGTGCACCAGGCCGCCATGACATAGGCCCGCTGCGGACGCGCCAGCGCCATCGGGATCAGCATTACATCCGGCGGAACCGGAAAAAACGAGCTCTCGGCGAAGGCGATCGCGCCCATCGTCCACATCGCATGCGGCTTGTGGGCGGCATCGATGCACCAGTCGTAAAGACGGCGCAGCAAGTTGCGCGGCTGGGTGGCCTCAAGGGTCATGGGGAACTCATACGGACAATTTGCCGGGGAATTATGACGGATCAGCGACGTTTCGGAATGCGCCGAGGCTCGGCCAAGGGCACGACTTTCCGCCGTGACGTAGCCGGTACCATGTCCTTTGGCAATTTTTCGGCTATGCCGAACAGGCGCTCGCGCCGGCGCATTTCGGCCCAGACATCGTCCGGACAGACCCCGGTGTGAACCCAGAGCACCACAAGATTATAGATCAGGTCGGCGCTTTCCCGGACAACGGCTTCGTTCTGGCCATGCATGGCGTCGATCACGACCTCGACCGCCTCTTCACCGACTTTTTTGGCTATTTTGGCGCGGCCGGAGCGCAACAGGCGGGCCGTGCGCGATTTCGCGGGGTCGGAATCCCGCGCGGCAATCACAGCGTCATGGAGCCTGGCGACCGAATCAGCCATGCGCCACCCTAGCCGATCCCGATTCAGAATCGGTTAATGCGTCGCTCCGGGGCCCTAAAATAGGGCCTTTCGGCCGCCGCCCATGGGTCACCAGTGGTGGTAATGACGGCGCCAGTGCCGGTGACGGTAATAATAAACTGGAGGACCATACGCATAAGGCGGGCCGTAATAGGGACCGGGGCCGTAGTAGTAGCGGTCGCGATAGCGGTCCTCAGCAGCCAGCGCCGCGATGGTGCCGAAAATGCCGATGACGGCGGCGACCGCGGCGGCATTGGCGCGGCTGTGGTGGTGACGGCTGCGAGCTTCTGCGGAATTCAAGCCAACCGAACTGAGCAGCAGAGCCACGGCCAAGACAGCAGCGATGGAACCTTTGATCTGTCGCATGGGTCTCTCCCTTGCGTGGGGTTCTTTTTATTAAACGGCGCAAGGGCACCGCTCCTGCGGTGGAACCGGCCCGGAAACAACCGACGGCGCGGGTGCTTCAGCCGCTATTCGTCTTCGGACAACAAGCTGACGTTGCCGCCGGCGGCCGCGGTATTGACCGTCACCACCTGCTCGCTCGCGAAGCGATGCAAGTAGTTCGGGCCACCTGCTTTAGGCCCGGTGCCGGACAAGCCACTGCCGCCGAACGGCTGACTGCCGACCACCGCGCCGATCATATTGCGGTTGACGTAGACATTGCCGTGACCGAGGCGCGCAACAATATGCGCGACCGTCGCATCGATGCGCGAATGAATGCCGAGCGTCAGGCCAGTGCCATTGCCGGCAATGTCGGCGAGCAATTGGTCGAGTTGATTGCTGCGCCAGCGTACGACATGCAGCACCGGACCAAACACTTCTTGTTTCAAGTCGCGGGCGCGATCGAGTTCAACGATCGCCGGCGCGACGAATGTGCCCTGCTCCGGCAACGGACCGTCGTGCCGGAAACGCAACGCGCCTTGCTCATCCATTTGCGCGATCCAGGCTTCAAGCTTATCGCGCGCTTCAGCGTCGATCACCGGGCCGATATGAGTTGCCGGATCGCGCGGATCGCCGAGTTTGAGTTCTCGCGCCGCGCCCTGCACCATATCGATGATGCGATCCGCGACATCGTCCTGCACACAGAACAACCGCAAGGCAGAACAACGCTGGCCGGCCGAGCGAAACGCCGAGGTAACGACATCGTCGGCGACCTGCTCCGGCAAAGCAGTGGCGTCGACAATCATGGCATTGATGCCGCCGGTCTCGGCGATCAACACCGGGATCGGTCCATCTTTAGCCGCCAGCGCGCGATTGATCAGGCGCGCGACTTCGGTCGAGCCGGTAAAGGCGACACCGGCGACATTCGCGTGGCTTGTCAGCATCGCGCCGACTGCGCCGTCGCCCGGCACCAGATGCAGCGCGCTCGCCGGCACGCCAGCTTCGTGCAGTAACTTCACCGCTTCATAGGCAATCAATGGCGTCTGCTCGGCCGGCTTGGCGATCACACTGTTGCCGGCCACCAAGGCCGCCGCGATCTGGCCGGTGAAAATCGCCAGCGGAAAATTCCACGGACTGATGCAAACGAAGACACCGCGGCCGCGATAACGCAATTGATTGCTCTCGCCGGTCGGGCCCGGCAGATTTTTTGGACCAAGCGCAATGCGCGCCTGCGTGGCGTAATAGCGGCAGAAATCGGTGGCCTCGCGCACTTCCGACACGCAATCGTCGATGGTCTTGCCGCCTTCGTTTTGCAGCAGCGCGATCAAGCGGCCACGGTTTTGCTCAATCAAATCGCCGGCGCGCGTCAACACATCCGCGCGCGCGCCGACGCCCATCGTATCCCATGATGCAACGCCCGCCTTCGCGGCGGCGAAAGCCGACGACACGATCGCTTCGTCGCCCTCCTGCACCGTACCGATGATATGGCCATCGATCGGCGAGATCACATCGCGGGCGCGGCCATTGACGGCGACGCCGTCGATCAACGGCGCGGCCTGCCATGACGAAGGCGCCGCCGCGATCTCGTCCTGCAACGCGACAAACGCGGCGCTGTCGCCGAATTCGACGCCGGCCGAATTGCGCCGCTCCGGCGCGAACAAATCGCGCGGCAACGGAATATGCGAATGCCGAGCATGCGCGGGATCGCCGATCCAGGCTTGCGACCGCTTGAGAATATGGGCGATCGGCACATCCGGATCGGCGGCGACCGACACGAACGACGAGTTGGCGCCGTTCTCCAACAGACGGCGCACCAGATAAGCCAGCAGATCGGCATGGCCGCCGACCGGCGCATAGACGCGGATCTTCAGGTCCGATCGTTCGGCCAGTAGCGCGTGATAAAGAGCATCGCCCATGCCATGCAGCCGCTGGAACTCATAGCCTTGCGTACCGCCGGCATCCTCGATCACGCCGGCGATGGTCGGCGCGTTATGGGTGGCGAATTGCGGATAGATCCGCGGCCGCAGCGCCAGCAGCCTGCGCGCGCACTCGGCATAACAAAGGTCGGTCATCGCCTTGCGGGTGAATACCGGATAGTCGGCCAGCCCGCGTTCCTGCGCCCGCTTGATCTCGGTGTCCCAATAAGCGCCCTTGACCAGACGTACCATCATGCGGCGGTCGAGCGCTTGCGCCGCCCCAGCGATCCAGTCGATCACGGCAAGGCTGCGCTTTTGATAAGCCTGCACCGCCAGCCCGAAGCCATCCCAACCGGCAAGCGACGGGTCGCGTAATGTCGCGGCGATCACATCGAGCGACAGTTCGAGCCGGTCGGCTTCCTCGGCATCGACGGTGAAATTGAGTTCGTAGTTTTTGGCAAGTCGCGCCAACTCAAGCAGCTTTGGCGGCAATTCCTTGAGCACGCGCTCGCGCGACAATGGTTCGTAGCGCGGATGCAAGGCCGACAGCTTGACCGAAATGCCCGGCCGTTGCGGCAGCGCTTCATTGCCCGCAGTCTTGCCAATGGCGTCGATGGCGTTGGCGTAGGACGCAAAATAGCGCTCGGCGTCGTCGGCGGTGCGCGCGCCCTCACCCAGCATGTCGAAGGAATACAGGAACTCGCGGTGCGCGCCGGCGCGCGCCAGCGCCTCCTTAATGGTTTGGCCGAGCACGAAATGCGACCCGAGCAGCCGCATCGCCTGTTTGGTCGCCGTGCGCACCGCCGGTAGCCCGAGCCGTTTAACCAATGTGTCGACGATGCCGTCCGGCGTCTCGCCCGGCTGAATAATCCGGGCCGTCATCCCCAGCGCCCAGGCCGACGCCGACACCATGAAGGTTTCGGAGCGCGGATCGTGCTGGGCCCAGTCGCCGGCTTTGAGCTTGTCCTCGATCAGCCGGTCGGCGGTGCGCCGAATCCGGGATCCGCAACAGCGCCTCGGCCAGCACCATCAAAGCCAGGCCTTCCTTGGTCGACAGCGCGTAGGCGTGCAGGAAATCCTCGACCCCACCAAGGCCGCCGGCAACCCCGCCCGGCTTCGCGCGGATCGCCTCGATCAGGCGGCTGGCGCGGGCATCGATGCGCGCTTCGGCCGCTTCCGGGCGGTCGGCCGCCGCCAAAAACCGCGCGGCGATCTCCTCGTCCGGCGGCGCATAGGCCGCACGGAAAGACGAAATGCCGCGCCCCGCTCCTGGCTGGATCAGCCGTCTGCATACCGCACCTCCAAACCGGCTCGCCATCCTAACCCAAGCACCCCAATTCTAAGCCGGCCACGGCAAGATTACCGCCGGGCGCAAACGCTGTCCGGGCATTGCTCAAGCAAGCGGCAGTCACCGCCACATAACCGCGCACTGCCTTGAATTTGCGCGGCAATATCTTGCTCTTTGGAACGGCATGTTCTTTGCTGACTAGGGGTTGGGTCGCAGGCGGATCCAAAGCCGGATGATGTCGAAATTTCTGCCGTGCGGTCGAAAATTCTCAGAACTGGCCGGGATCGCATCGCCGGGTGCGCGGGCCGCAGAAAGGGTGAAAGTTATGCGTGCTTTCAAGGCCGGCCGGTCGTTGCTGGCCGCATCGTTTCTGGGCCTTGTGCTGGCCGCGGGCCTGGCGCCAGGCGCCGGCACAACGGCCGCCCAGGCCGCCGAGACCATCATCAAATTTAGCCTCGACTTCAAATTCGAGGGTCCGTCTGCGCCCTTCCTGCTGCCGCTCGACAAGGGCTACTACAAAGCCGAAGGGCTCAATGTCAGCATCGACTCGGCGGCAGGTTCCGTCGAGCCGATCAACCGGGTGGCGTCCGGCACCTATGACATGGGCTTTGCCGACATCAATTCGCTGATCCGGTTCCGCGACACCAATCCGAGCATTCCGCTCAAGGCGGTGTTCATGGTCTACAACAAGCCGCCCTTTGCCATCATCGGCCGCAAGAGCCGCGGCATCAGCGCGCCGAAAGACCTCGAAGGCAAGAAGCTCGGCGCGCCCGCCGCCGACGGCGCCTACGCGCAGTGGCCGATCTTCGTGAAAGCCAACGACATCGATGCTTCCAAGGTGACGATCGAAAACGTCGGCTTCCCGGTGCGCGAGCCGATGCTGGCCGCCGGCCAGGTCGACGCCATCACCGGCTTTTCCTTCTCGTCCTTCATCAACCTCAAGGACAAGGGCGTGCCGATCAATGACATCACGGTGCTGCTGATGGCCGATTACGGCGTCAATCTGTACGGCAACGCCATCATCGTGAATCCGAAATTCGCCGCCGCCCATCCCGACGCGGTCAAGGACTTCCTCAAGGCTTATCTGAAAGGCCTGAAGGAAACCGTGAAGTCGCCGGCGACCGCGGTCGAGTCGGTGCTCAAGCGCAACGACATCGCCAAGAAGGCGACTGAGCTTGAACGTCTGAAGATGGCGATCCGCGACAATATCGTCACGCCCGAGGTCAAGGCCAACGGCTATGGCGGCGTCGATGAAGCCCGCCTGGCCAAAGCTATCGACCAGATCGGCCTGACCTATAAATGGAAGAACGGCAAGCCGAAGGCGGCCGATGTCTTCGACGCCTCGTACCTGCCGCCCGCCGCCGACCGCAAGTTCTAGCGGCGCAGGGCACAAGGATCGATGTCGGCCTTCGTCACGCTCGATCAAGTCGACCACGCTTATGCCGGCGCCGGATCGGCGCTGGCCGTCGAAGGGTTGTCGATCAAGGTCGAGCAAGGCGAATTCGCCGCCGTCGTCGGGCCGTCCGGCTGTGGCAAATCCACCTTGATGAAGCTCGCGACCGGCCTGCAATTTCCGCGCGCCGGCAGCGTGACGGTGGCCGGCAATCCGGTGAAGGCGCCGGTCAAAATCGCCGGCATGGCGTTCCAGGCGCCGACTTTGCTGCCCTGGCGCACCACGATGGAAAACCTGCTGCTGCCGCTCGAAATCGTGCCGCCCTATCGCGGCGAAATGCGCCGGCGCAAGGCCGAATTTCGCGACCGCGCCGAGGCCCTGCTGGCCTCGGTCGGCCTGGCCGGCCAAGGCGACAAGTTTCCGTGGGAATTATCCGGCGGCATGCAGCAGCGCACGTCGCTGTGCCGCGCGCTGATCCATGAACCGCAACTGTTGATGCTGGACGAACCATTCGGTGCGCTCGATGCCTTCACGCGCGAGGAATTGTGGTGCGTGATCCGCGACCTGCAGGCGGCGCGCAAGATCACCGTCATTCTGGTGACGCACGATTTGCGCGAAGCGGTGTTCCTCGCCGACCGCGTGTTCGTGATGTCGTCGCGGCCGGGCCGCATCATCGCCGAACGCCAGATCGAATTGCCACGACCGCGCGACCTTGAAGTAACCTTCACGCCGGAATTTCAGGACATCGTGCACGAGCTGCGCGGCCATATCGTGAAGGCCCGGCAATGACGCGCACCAATCTCCTCATCAAGGCGTCGCCCTGGCTGTTCACCATTGCTCTGCTGATCGTGTGGGAAGGCGCCGTGCGCGCCTTCAAGATTCCGACGTTCTTTTTGCCACCGCCGACCGCGGTGGCGCAGGCTTTCGTCGATTATGCCGGGCCGCTGGCGCGCAATTCCTGGATCACATTGGAAACCACCATGATCGGCTTCGGTCTGGCGGTCGGCTTCGGTCTACTGCTCGGCCTGTTGGTCGGCTGGTCGCGCGCGATCTATGCCGGCCTGTACCCGCTGATGATCGGCTTCAATGCAATTCCGAAAGTGGCGGTGGTGCCGATCCTGGTGCTGTGGTTCGGCATCGGATTTATTCCGGCGGTGCTGACCGCGTTTCTGATTTCGTTCTTCCCGATCGTCGTCAACGTCGCGACCGGACTGGCCACCATCGAGCCCGAACTCGAGGACGTGTTGAAGGCACTCGGCGCCTCGAAGCTCGACATCATGCGCAAAGTCGGCATTCCGCGCACGCTGCCTTATTTCTTCGGCTCGCTGAAAGTCGCGATCACGCTCGCTTTTGTCGGCTCGGTGATTTCGGAAAGCGTCGCGTCCAATTACGGCATCGGCAATCTGATGCTGCAGGCTCAGGCGCAATTCCAGGTGCCGCTGATCTTCGCCGGGCTGGTCGCCTTGGCGATCGAAGGCATTGCGATGTACGCGGCGATGGCGGTCCTGGAGCGGCGGATGACCCGCTGGGCGCAGCGCTCGGGCTTCGCGCAAGGCTGACGCCGAAGCCGGAACCGCAGCAGGCTCAGGCCGCCGAACTGGCCGTCCGCATCGGGTCGATTCGGCCGACTGGCGTCGCTGCCGGCGCATGCACGACCTTGGCGATCTCGTCTGCCAATTCCTCGTAAATCGCCGTGGCGCCGCCTTCCCGGACAAGAACACTGCTGTAGAGATCCGCCAGCTTCGGCAGCGGCGCATCTTCCCAGATCAAATTGCCATCCTGGTTGGCGCGGCGACGGGTGATCGCCATCACGCCAAGCCCGGCGTCGACCGCCGACTTGAGACTGGTGAAACTCGGACCGGTGAAAACAGCTTCCCACTCGAGCCCGGCCTCTTTCAACGTTTGAGTCGCAAGGCGGTGATATATGCAGGACGCGCCATAAGTGACCAGCGGAATCGGGCCATTGGGCTCGAGGCTGGTGGTCTTGCCGTGCACCCAGACCACCTCGCGCGCCATGCAATGGCGAGCATCCGGCTCTGGCGCCATCGATAAGCCGACCAATAAATCGATATCGCCGCCGCGAAGCTGGCGTGTCAGCGAATCGTAATAATCCGTGCGCACGACGAAGCGTACGTCCGGGCGGCGCTCGCGGAAACGCGCGAGGGTGGCCGGCAGCGCCGACGCGACATAATCGTTCGGCGTACCAACGCGGATCACCAGTTCCGGCTGCGAGCCGCCGTCCCCGAGATCGACGATCTGATCGTTGAGCGACAACAGCCGGCGCGCATAACTGATAACGATATCGCCGCGCGGCGTCAGGCTTACGCCCTGATTGCTGCGGTCGAAAATGTCATCGCCGATCAGAATTTGCAGCCGCTTGATCTGCGCGCTGACCGCCGGCTGCGTGACGCCGAGCGAAGCCGCCGCTTTGGTGTAACTGCGAAAATCCACGACCGCGACAAATGTGCGCAGCAGGTCAGTTGGAATATTGATCATGCTCACCCCGTCACCCTCGTCGCCGCCGGCAAAATATAACGTTCTCTAGCATACATAACTATCGTCGCAGAATTGTAGCCCGTCCATACTCGCGATAAACTTTTTGTTTTGCGACGGTTACAAAAACAACTGAGGTTGCACGTCGCCGCCTGCACGCCAGAGTCGCACATACGCATCAACTCGGCGCCGAAAGAGTCACTTGATACGCTCAAGAATGCTGACGTAATTGGCAACCGCGGTGCCGCCCATATTAAAGATGCCGCCAAGACTGGCATCCTTCACCTGGATGTCGCCAGCACTCTCGGTGAGTTGCATCGCGGTCAGTGCATGCATTGAAACGCCGGTGGCTCCGATCGGATGACCCTTGGCTTTCAGGCCACCGGACGGATTGACCGGCAATTTGCCGTCCTTCTGGGTCCAGCCTTCTTTGATGGCGCGCGCGCCCTGGCCTTCCGGGGTCAGGCCCATCGCTTCGTATTCGATAAGTTCAGCGACGGTGAAGCAATCGTGAGTCTCCACGAAGGACAAATCGTCGAGCGCCAATCCGGCGCTCTCAAGCGCGCGCTTCCAGCCGAGCGCGCAGCCGTCGAATTTGAGGATGTCGCGCTTCGACATCGGCAGAAAATCCTGAACGTGCTCCGCAGCACGGAACGCGACCGCCCGGCCGAGCTTGAGCGCGGTCTCGACGTCGGCCAGCACGATCGCGGCGGCGCCGTCGGACACCAGCGAACAATCCGTTCTCTTGAGCGGGCCGGCGACAAAAGGATTTTTCTCGCTCTCGGTCCGGCAAAAATCGTAGCCGAGGTCCTTGCGGATCTGGGCATAAGGGTTGCCGACGCCATTCTTGTGGTTTTTGGCCGCGATCATGGCCAGCGCGTCGGATTGGTCGCCATATTTCTGGAAGTACTTGGCCGCGATCTGGCCGAAAACCCCGGCGAATCCGCCGTCGATGTCGGCTTCCTCGCGCACATAGGACGCTTTGAGCAGGTTTTTCCCGATTTCAGGCCCAGGGGTCGCCGTCATCTGCTCGACGCCGACCGCCAGCACGATCCGGGCCGCTTTCGCCTCGATCGATTTAATGCCCTGGTGGACCGCCGCAGAACCGGTCGCGCAGGCGTTTTCGACCCGCAGCGCGCGCTTGAAGCGCAGATCGGGCGAGGCCTGCAGGACCAGCGAGGCGGTAAAATCTTGCGGTGAGAACCCGGCATTGAAGTGCCCAAGCACGATCTCATCAACGTCCTTGGCCTCGATTCCGGCGTGGGCCAGCGCCTCGGTCGTGACCTTGACGATCAGGCTTTCGACGCTCTCACCGGTGAGTTTGCCGAAGGGGCTATGAGCCCAGCCGACGATTGCCGCAGTCATGAATATCTCCACTGCCGAACTTTGGTCGCATTAGACGACGAAGAAGGGGAAATCGCTTGGGAAAGTTACCATAATACGAGCAGACCGGCCTGGCGCTTTGCGTCAGGTCAAAAGCTTGGATAGCTTAACGGCACGGCCCAAGGAACCCAACTTATTCCTGGTTCCATTTTCCGGCCCAAACCAACAGACCGGAATGCAAACTTGACCTTTTGCTCGAGCCCACGCCGAAGCGCCCTGATCCTCAGCCTCGTTGCCGCCAGCGCGCTATGGATGGCGTCAGCCACCCGCGCCCAGGCCGAAGCCCAGCTTTTGATCGAAGCCTCGACCGGCAAAGTGCTGTACGCCGAAAACGCCACCTATCCCTGGTATCCGGCCTCCGTCACCAAACTGATGACCGCGTACACGACGTTCCGCGCCATCCGCGAGGGCCATCTCACCTTCAATACGCTGCTGACGGTGTCGAAAAATGCGGCAGCGCAGCAGCCGACCAAAATGGGCTTCAAAGTCGGCACTCAGGTGACCGTCGACAACGCGCTCAAGATGATGATGGTCAAATCGGCCAACGACATTGCGGTAGCGATCGCGGAAGGCGTCGGCGGCTCGATCGACCGCTTTGCCGACATGATGAACGCCAATGCGCGGCGGCTCGGCATGACGCAATCCAATTTCGTCAACCCGAACGGCCTGCCGGCGGAAAACCATGTCACCTCGGCGCGCGACCTCGGCATTCTGGCGCGCGCGCTGATCCAGGAATTTCCGGAAGACGACAAGTACCTGCATATCCATTCCATCCGTTACGGCAACCGCGTCATTCGCAACTACAACACCTTGCTCGACCGCTATCCCGGCGCGGATGGCATGAAGACGGGATTCATCTGCGCCGCCGGTTACAATCTCGTCGCTTCCGCGACGCGCAACGGACGCCGCCTGATCGCCATCGTGCTCGGCGCCTATTCCGGCCGGACGCGCGCGCAAAAGGCCGCGCAACTGCTGGAACGCGGTTTCGACAGCGGCGGGCTAACCTGGCTGACGCCGTCACTCGGCACCGTCGACGCGCTGGCGCCGATCGACGCCCAGCCGCCGAACCTGCGCGAGGAAATGTGCGGCGGCCACCGGCGCAAGCCGCCGTCCGAGGATAATCAGGAAGAACAGGCCGGCGCGGTGGCGTCCGGCGAAATCGCCGGCGGACAGGCTTTCATGTTGTCGAGCCTGAAACCGTCGCAGGGCAAATTCGTACTCGGCCCGCCGGTCGAGACCGAAGCACCGGTCGTGGTGTTCACCGGACCGGCCGATCACCCCGACCCGATTGCCAAAGCGTCTCCCCACAAGAAGAAAGCCCGCAAGCATCACGCCAGGAAGACCAAGGCCAAAAAGCCAAAGGTTTCGTCGGCCAAGAAATGAGCCAACCGGATCAAAAGCCGGACCGCCGTCAGCCACCGGCGCCGATTCCGCTCACTTTGCTGACCGGCTTCCTCGGCGCCGGCAAGACCACGCTGCTCAACAAGCTTTTGAAAGACCCGGCGCTGGCCGACACCGCTGTCATCATCAACGAATTCGGCGAAGTATCGCTCGATCATCTGCTGGTCGATTACATCGGCGACAACCTGGTGCTGCTGCAATCGGGCTGCCTGTGCTGCACCTTGCGCGGCGATCTGGTCGACGGGCTTGAGAAACTGCTGCGCGATCTCGACAATGGCCGCTGCCAGTTCCGCCGCGTGCTGTTGGAGACCACCGGCCTGGCCGATCCGGCGCCGGTGCTGCAAACCGCGATGGCGCATCCCTATCTCGTGAAACGGTTTCGCCTCGACGGCGTGATCACCGTCGTCGACGCCGTCAACGGCGAAACGACCCTCGATAGCTATCCGGAAGCGGTCAAACAGGCCGCCGTCGCCGACCGCATCGTGCTGACCAAGACCGATCTGGCCAGCGACGACCAGCGCGCCGGCATCGCCGCCCGCCTGCATACGCTGAACCCGGCCGCCAGCATCCTCGACGCCGCCAAGGGCGAAGCGACCGCCGATCGCCTGCTCAATTGCGGCCTCTATGACCCCGAGCGCAAAATCCCCGACGTAAAAAAATGGCTGGCGGCGGAAGCCTATGCCGACGCGCAGGATCACAGTCACGACCATAGCCACAGCCACGATCATGGTCATGGCCATCACCATCATGACGTCAACCGGCATGACGACCACATCAGCTCTTTTGTGCTGACCACCGACAAGCCGATTTCGGCCGGCACGCTCGACATGTTCCTCGAACTGCTGCGGGCCAGTCACGGCGCCAAGCTGCTGCGCATCAAGGGCATCGTCCAACTCGCCGAAATGCCGGATAACCCGGTCGTCGTCCATGGCGTGCAGCACGTCTTCCATCCGACCGCGCGGCTGGAGCGCTGGCCGGACGACGACCACCGCAGCCGGCTGGTGTTCATCACCCGCGACTTGCCCGAGCGCACGGTGCGCGAGCTGTTCGAGGCCTTTATCGGCGTCGCCCGCCCGGACATGCCCGACCGCGCCGCCTTGACCGACAACCCCTTGATTCCGTTTGGTGGCGTCGACCGATAGCCGTAAAAAGCCGTTCGCCTCGGCAAAAGCGGCGATCCAGAGCTTAAAATAACCGAGACTGAGGCCTTAACCCGGGATTCCCGTTAACGCGGGAATGAACGGGCGGCGTTGCGACCCTTGCGCGACTTCCCGACTCGCCTAATGCTACCGATAGGCTGCGCCGCATCGGAATCGGCGGCCGATTGGGGAAACGTCATGGAACCGATCTGGCTCAAGCACTATCCGCCGGGTGTTCCCGCAACGATCGACCCATCGCGCTATGCCTCGCTGGTGGCGATGTTCGAGGAAAGTTTCGAGGCCCACCGCGACCAGAACGCCTTCATCTGCATGGGCAAGACCTTGACCTATGCCGAGTTCGACCGCGCCTCGCTGGCTTTCGGCGCCTGGCTCCAGAGCAAGGGCCTTCCGCGCGGCGCGCGGGTCGCGATCATGCTGCCCAATATTCTGCAAACTCCGATCGCAATGGTCGGTGCCTTGCGCGCCGGCATGACGGTGGTGAACGTCAATCCGCTCTATACGCCGCGCGAACTCGAATTCCAGCTCAAGGACTCCGGCGCCGAAGCCATCATCGTCCTGGAGAACTTCGCCCATAAGTTGGCCGAAGTGATCGCACGCACCGCCGTCAAGCAGGTCGTCATTGCCAGCATGGGCGACATGCTCGGCACCTTGAAAGGCCCGATGATCAATCTGGTGGTGCGACGCGTCAAAAGAATGGTGCCGCCTTATACGCTGCCCGGCGCGGCCCGCTTCAACCAGGTGCTGGCACAAGGCCGCGAACTAACGCTGCAAAAGCCGGATATCGGACCCGACGACGTCGCCTTCCTGCAATATACCGGCGGCACCACCGGCGTTGCCAAAGGCGCGACGCTGACGCATCGCAATGTCGTCGCCAATACCTTGCAGGCCGATGCCTGGCTGCAGCCGGCGCTGATGCGGGAGCCGCGCGAAGACCAATTGTTCATGGTCGCGGCGCTGCCGCTTTATCATATTTTCGCACTCACGGCCTGCGCGCTGATCGGCCTGCGCAATGGCGCGGTCTGTCTGCTGATTCCCAACCCGCGCGACTTGCCGAACTTGATTTCCGAACTGTCGAAATATCCGGTCAGCTATTTCCCGGCGGTCAACACGCTGTTTAACGCGCTGCTCCATCATCGCGATTTCGGCAAATTGAAGTGGGACCACCTGCGCTCATCGATCGGCGGCGGCATGGCGGTGCAAAGCGCGGTCGCCGAGCGCTGGCTGAAGGCCACCGGCACACCGATCATCGAGGCCTATGGCCTGTCGGAAACGTCGCCCGGCCTGACCGCCAACCGTTGCGACATCACCGAATGGACCGGCACCATCGGCCTGCCATTCCCGTCGACCGAGATCTCGATTCGCGACGGCGACGACAAGGAAATGCCGCTTGGCGAGGCCGGCGAAATCTGCGCGCGCGGCCCGCAGGTGATGACCGGCTATTGGAACCGGCCGGACGAAACCGCCAAGGTGATGACAGCCGACGGTTTTTTCCGCACCGGCGACATCGGCGTGATGGACGAGCAAGGCCGGGTCAAAATCGTCGACCGGAAGAAGGACATGATTTCGGTCTCCGGTTTCAAGGTGTTTCCGAACGAGGTCGAAGACGTCACCATGACTCTGGACGACGTGATGGAATGCGCCGCCATCGGCGTGCCGGACGAGCATTCCGGCGAGGCAGTCAAACTGTTCGCGGTGAAAAAGTCGGCCGATTTGAGCGAACAAGGTTTGCGGGATTATCTGCACGGCAAGCTGGCGGGCTACAAGCTGCCGAAATACATTGAATTTCGCGATGAATTGCCCAAAACCAACGTCGGCAAAATTTTGCGTCGCGCTTTGCGCGACGAAGCGGTAAAGCCGCCGGCGGCCCCCGTCGACTGACCAAGAGAGAGCGCTCCTCATGACGTTTGAGACTTCGCCGGCCACCGGCGCGGCAGCGATCGGTACGGCTACGGTGACGCCCGCCGAGATCGTTTCATTCTGGCGCGAGGCCGGACCGAAAGCCTGGTTCAACAAGAGCGACGAACTCGACGCCGAAATCCGCCGCCGCTTTTTGAGCATCCACGAAGCCGCGGCCGAGGGCCTGCTGTCCGACTGGGAGACCAGCGCCGACGGCGCGCTGGCGCTGCTCATTCTGCTCGATCAGTTTCCGCGCAACATGTTTCGCGCCAGCCCGCGCATGTTCGCGTCCGATCCGTTGGCGCGCGCGCTTGCCGCCGGCGCCATCGTGCGCGGTTTCGATGCGCAGGTGCCAAATGAAATGCGCACCTTCTTCTATCTGCCGTTCATGCACTCCGAGGCATTGGACGATCAGGAGCGCTCGGTTGCGTTCTACAAGGCAATCGGGGATGCTGACAGCCTGAAATGGGCGGACGAGCACGCCGACATCATCCGGCGCTTTGGCCGTTTTCCGCATCGCAACGCTGTGCTCGGCCGCGCCACAACGCCGGAAGAACAGGCGTTCCTCGATGCCGGCGGATTTTCCGGCTGACGCCAAAAGGCCTAATGCGGCCATATGAGACAATCGCGGCATGACCGATCTCGTCGTCAAGGATCTCAAACTCCATCTCGGTGGCCACGAGATTCTCAAAGGCGTATCGCTCGACCTGTCGCCCGGCCAAGTGGTCGCCTTGCTGGGGCCGTCCGGCAGCGGCAAGACCACCTTGTTACGCGCGATTGCCGGACTTGAAACGCCAAGCGAGGGCTCGATCGCGCTCGGCGACAAAGTGTTCTTCGACGCAGGCCGCGGGCTCGATATGCCGGTCGAACAGCGCGGCCTCGGCCTGGTGTTTCAATCTTACGCGCTGTGGCCGCACCGCACCGTGTTCGACAATGTCGCTTATGGATTGACGCTGCGCGGCGTTGCACCCGGCGAGATCAAGGCCCGGGTCGGCCGGGCACTCGACCAGATGGCGCTCGGTCATCTCGCCGAGCGCTTTCCGCCGCAACTATCCGGCGGCCAGCAGCAGCGCGTCGCGATTGCGCGCGCGGTGGTTTACGAATCGCCGCTCATTCTGCTCGATGAGCCATTATCCAATCTCGACGCCAAATTGCGCGAGGAAGCCCGCCTCTGGCTGCGCAATCTGATCGTGACGCTCGGCCTGTCGGCGATTCATGTCACACACGACCAGGTCGAGGCGATGGCGATCGCCGACCGCATTCTGCTGCTCGACGGCGGCACGGTCGTGCAGGAAGGTTCGCCGACCGCGCTCTATAACGAGCCGGAGACCTTGTTCGCCGCCGAGTTCATGGGCAGCAATAACCGGCTCGACGGCACGTTGGTCGAGGTGACGGACGGGCGCGCGATCATCGATGTCGGTGGCGCGCATATTGCCGGCACCGCGTGCGGGATAGCGAGACATATGGCCGGCAACGGCGCCAAGGCGACCGGCATCATCCGCCTCGAACGCATGCGCGTCGCCGACAGCGATGGCGAGAACCGGATCAAGATGCAACTGCAAGCGCCGATGTATATGGGTGAGCGCTGGGAGCTGGTGTTCCGGCGCGGCGAACTGACCGTGCGCAGCTATGCCGATGCGCCGCTGACGCCGGGCGAGCACTTTGTGGAATTCCCGCCAGAGGCGCTTTGGGTTTTCTAGAGCACGCGTGCTAGATAATCGCCATGACAAAATTCCATGGCGTCTATCCCTATCTCGTCTCGCCCATCGACGCGCAGGGCCGCATCAAGACCGACGTGCTCGGCAAACTGTCGTCCGACCTGATCGACGCCGGTGTGCATGGCCTGACCCCGCTCGGTTCGACCGGCGAATTCGCCTATCTCACCCGCGAGCAGCGCGAAGCCGTGGTCGCCTGCACGATCGAGGCCGCCAACAAGCGCGTGCCGGTGATCGCCGGCGTCGCCTCGACCTCGACCGCCGACGCGGTCGACCAAGCGCGCCACTATCAGAAAATAGGCGCCGACGGCATTCTCGCCATTCTCGAAGCTTACTTCCCGCTGAAAGATGCGCAAGTCGAAGGCTACTTTCGCGCGATTGCCGACGCCGTCGATATTCCGGTAGTGATCTATACCAATCCGAATTTCCAGCGCAGCGATCTCACCCTCGACGTCATCGCGCGGCTGGCCGAGCACCCGCGCATCGAAGCGATCAAGGATGCCTCGACCAATACCGGCCGGCTCATGTCGATCATGAATCGCGCGCCCGGTATCAATGTGTTCTCGGCATCGGCGCATATTCCGGCCGCCGTCATGCTAATCGGCGGCGTCGGCTGGATGGCGGGCCCGGCCTGTATCGTGCCGCGCCAGAGCGTGAAGCTCTATGATCTGTGCCGCGCCGAGAAATGGCCTGAGGCGCTCAAGCTGCAGCGCGAGATGTGGCGCATCAACGAGGCGTTCGCGCGCTTTAATCTGGCCGCCTGCATCAAGGCCGGCCTGCAGATCCAGGGCTACGAGGTCGGCGATCCGGTGCCGCCGCAAATGCCGCTGAGCGCCGAGGATCGCAAGGTTGTCGAGGGTATTTTGACCTCTCTGCCCGCTTAACCTTGCTCATTTGCGCGACCGGAAAAAAGGAATCTTAACGATTCCTTGCTAACCGGTTTCGATGTCCTCGACCGATCCCACCGCCGCTTCTTCGCCGCCGACGACGCTGTCGGGCGCCATTGCGCGCATCAAAGCCATTCTGGCCGAACGCAGCGACTCGCGCATCGCGCAGTTGATGGCCGGCAAGGTCTTTCTGGTGCGGGTCGCCAACGCCATACTGGCGCTCTTGAGCCAGGTGCTGCTGGCGCGTTGGATGGGTTCGTTCGAATTCGGCGTCTATATCTATGTCTGGACCTGGGTGCTGATGATCGGCGCTTTGTCCGACATGGGCCTGTCGTCGGCGGCGCGCCAATTTATTCCCGAATACACCGAACTGAAAGCCCTCGACCGCCTGCGCGGCTTCCTGAGCGGCAGTTGCTGGCTGGCGTTCGCGATCGCCACCACCATCGCCGCTGCCGGCGTGGTCGGCGTGTTTTTTATCACGCCATGGCTCGATCATTTCGTGGTCATTCCGCTTTATCTGGCCTGCGTCATGATCCCGATCTACGGCGTCGCGCAGGTGCAGTCCGGCATCGCGGCGTCCTACGACTGGCCCAACCTTGCCTTCCTGCCATTCTATATCATTCGAACCTCCGCGATCATCGTGCTGATGGGCGCCGCGTGGCTGGCCGGCGCGCCGACCGACGCCACCACCGCGCTGATCATCTCAATCATCACCATTTACGGCATCACCATCGGCCAGATGGTCGTGCTTAACCGCCGGCTCAAGGACAAGGTGCCGGCCGGGCCGAAGACTTATGAGGTCAAGACCTGGCTGGCGACATCGATGCCGATCTTCGTGGTCGAAGGCTTTTATCTGCTGCTGACCTACGTCGACATTCTGATGCTTGAGCATTTCCGTACGCCCAACGAGGTCGCAGTCTACTTTGCCGGGGCACGCCTGCTCGCGATCGTCGCCTTTGTCTATTTCGCCATTGCCGGTGCTACCACCCACAAGTTCACCGAATATCATGTCGCGGGCGACAAGCAGCGGCTGGCCTCGTTCTTTGCCGAAACCATTCGCTGGACGTTCTGGCCGTCGCTGGCGATCTGCGCCGCGATCCTGGCTTTCGGCAAACCGCTTTTGTATCTGTTCGGCCCAAATTTCCAGGACGGCTATCCGGTGATGTTCATTCTCGCCATCGGCATGTTGGCGCGCGCTGCCGTCGGTCCGGCAGAGCGCCTGCTCAATATGCTGGGCGACCGCAAGAAATGCGCCGCGGTCTATGCCGGCGCTTTCGCGATCAATCTGGTGCTCGGCATCGTGTTGATTCCGCATATCGGCATCGAAGGCGCCGGCGTGTCGACCTCGGTCGCGCTGATCGTCGAGTCGATTTTCCTCTACGTCATTGCCCGGCGGCGGCTCGGCTTGAACGTATTCGGCGCCGGCAACGGTCAGCCCGACGTCTAGGGTTTGTCCCGCAACAGCCTTCGGATCACCTTGCCGGTCGTGGTCATCGGCATGTCGTCGATAAACGCGATTTCACGCGGATATTCGTGACCGGACAGCCGCGTCTTAACGTAACTCTGAATCTCAGCGGCAAGTTCGTCCGACGCCGCATAGTCCTTTTTCAACACGACAAAAGCCTTGACGATTTCCTGACGCAGCGGATCGGGCTTACCAACCGCGGCGGCCAACGCCACCGCCGGGTGCCCGATCAGGCAATCCTCGATTTCGCCGGGACCGATGCGGAAACCTGACGAGCTGATCACGTCGTCGTCGCGGCCGACGAAAGTGAAATAGCCATCCTCGTCGACAACGCCCTGGTCGCCGGTGGTCATCCAGTCACCGATGAATTTGTCGCGGGTGGCTTCCGGTCGACCCCAATATTCCAGGAACATCACCGGGTCCGGCCGCTTGACCGCGATCTGTCCGATCTCACCGGCTTTAAGCACATTGCCGTCGAGATCGATCACCGCGACCGTGTGGCCCGGCACCGGCTTGCCCATCGAACCGATCCGTAGCTGGCCGAGTTGCGCGCAGGAGCCAAGCACCAGATTGCATTCAGTCTGGCCATAGAACTCGTTGATGGTGAGACCGAAGGCGGACTTGCCCCACTCCAGCGCTTCGATGCCGAGCAATTCGCCGCCCGAGCCCATATCGCGCAGCTTGAAGTCATAGCGTCCGGCCGGGTTGGGGGCCGCCCGCATCATGCGCAGCGCGGTCGGTGGAATGAAGGCGTTGCGCACGCCGACCTTCTGCATCAGCGCGTAAGCGTCATCCGGATCAAACTTGTCGAACTTGCGCGCGATCACCGGCACGCCGTGATGCAGGCTCGGCAGCAAGACGTCGAGCAGCCCGCCGGCCCAGGCCCAGTCGGCCGGCGTCCAGAAATTGTCGTCCTTTTGCGGGAATGGATAATACGGCAACTCGGCGCCCGGCAGATGGCCAAGCAGAACGCGATGACCGTGCAACGCGCCTTTCGGCTGGCCGGTGGTGCCCGAGGTGTAAATCATCAAGGCCGGATCGTCGGCCGCGGTGTCGACCGGCGTGAAGTTTGACGCCGCGCGCGCGATCTCGCTGCTGAAATCGGCAACATCATCGGCCGCGCCATCGACCGACAATACGCAGGTCAGGTCCGGCGCCTGGCTACGGATTTCGCTCAGCTTGGCAACGCCGGGGGCGTTGGTGATGAGCGCCTTGGCGCCGGAATTCTGCAAGCGATAGGACAGCGCGTCGGGCCCGAACAGCACCGCGATCGGCAACGCCACCGCGCCGAGCTTGTAGATCGCCATATGAGCGGCGGCGACTTCCGGCGTCTGTGGCAGCATGATCGCGACCCGGTCGCCGCGCTTAACGCCACTCGCGCGCAGCACATTAGCCAGCCGGTTCGAGGTCTCGCGCAACCAGCCGAAGGTAATGCGGTCTTGCCGGCCGTCGGGATGGACATGCAAAATGGCGAGCCGGCCTGGATCGGCCTCGGCCCATTTATCGCAAGCGTCGACGCCAATATTGTAGCGCGCGGGAACATTCCAGCGGAATTGGCGGTAAAGCGCGTCGTAATCTTTGGCGTCCGGCAACATGTGGCGGAAAGCTAGTCGGTGACGGCGGCAAGGTCCAGTGCGCAGCTTCACCCTCCGCTCTCCTTTGCGGGAGAGCGGCATGCAATCGCCGACCCGCTTCGGCAGGCGCTGTCGAACCGAATGTCGAGCAGCCCGGGCGCCTTGGTAAGGCGCCGTTGTTGGGATTTTCGTCGAATTAGGAATTAAGTCTATACGGCAAGCCGGCCGGGCCGGCGGCTGAGAATAACGGCGCGATGGAAATATCGATTTCGTTGCCGCAGGCCTGACACCGGAATGCCCACGTATCGCTATCGCCGTCTCCAGCGCCGGGCGTAGACTCGGACGACTGACATCTCAACATGGCAATGTGGGCAAAGCGGACGTTCGTCGCACTCGCCGGCGCGACCCTAATTGGGTGCCATCATGAAAATCGGATCTTAATTAAATCGACCGTAGTCGAGACAGTCACCACGATGCCGCACCAAATCTACACCAAGTAAATGCCGCCCCAGTCTGTAACATCGACTAAATTGCGCGTGCGGTTTGTCCGCTACAGGACACTATTATTCATAATGCACATTTTTTGCATTATATGTTCGCTATCAGACAAAAATGCGCCGATAGTTATGAGATCATCGTACTCGCTTTAGGCAACGGTGACTGAGAGACGCGCCAGCGCTCCCGCCTTTAGGCCGGAGAAGCATAATGGCTCAGTCCCCCAATCAATTGCTCGCATCGCTTCCTGCGGCCGTATTTGCCGCTATCGAGTCCCATCTCAAGCTCATTGAACTGAAACTGGGCGATGTCATCGCCGAGACCGGCAGCCCCGTCCGGCGCGTCTACTTTCCGCATTCAGGCGCAATTTCCCTGGTGGTCGAGTTGGGCACCGACGAACTGATCGAAACCGCTGTGGTCGGCCGCGACGGCGCCGTCAACGCCGCCGCCGCGCTTGACGGGAAAGTCTCGATCAACAAGACGATTGTGCAGCTGTCGGGCGTCGCATCCACGATCTCGGTCGATCGGCTTCGAATGATCGCGGATGAATTTAAATCATTACGGTCCGCGCTCATTCATTCCGAACAGCTCTTGTTTGCTCAAACGCAACAGTCGGTCGCCTGTAACGCCGCACATACGCTCCAAGCCCGCATGTGCCGCTGGCTGTTGCGGATGCACGATCTCGCCGATGGCGACGAATTGTTCATTACTCAGGAATTCTTCGCGCAGATGGTCGGCGTGCGCCGGCCCAGCCTGTCGCTCGCCGCCAACGAATTGCAAAAGGCCGGCCACATCAAATATACCCGCGGCCGAATCCGGATCATCAATCGCGCCAGCTTGGAAAGACTGGCGTGCGAGTGCTACCGCAAGGTCAGGGATTTGTACTGACCGCCAGCTGGCGCTTCCGGCACCGCTATTGGCAGGGGTTTTTGATTAAGCGACATATTGCTATGATAGGCGGGAGCGGGTCCGCCGGACGGTGCCAAATCGCGCAGCACCGGCCGCGTTGACAAAACCCGAGGAACGCCGATGACCAAATTTCTGATGGCCTTGACCGCGCTCGCCGCGCTGACGGCGTTTGCAACCCCGTCGGCCCAAGCCGAGATCGAATATCCCTGGTGCGCCTATTACGGGCGCTTACGGCACGCAGGCGACAAACTGCGGCTTCAACACCCTGCGGCAATGCCAGGAAACCGTGAGCGGGATCGGCGGCTACTGCGCGCGCAATCCGCGCTACCCGCATCGCACCAAGCGCCCGCGCCACTAACGACGCCGACTACGCCCGGGCCGGTTTGCGGCCGCCGCCGGCTGGCCGCGCCAAATGCGCCGGGTCGATCGCCAACATGGCGCGCAACGGCGTGCGCGGTTTGGTGAGATCGGCCAAGGTGTAAGCGTCCAGCACCGCGATAAAGGCCTCGCCTGCCTTGGCCAATGCGCGACGCAGCACGCAGCAGGACTTGATCGCGCAAGGCGCATCGACCGGGTTGAGGCAGGCGACCACCGCCATGTCCGGCTCGGTGTGACGCACCACATCGCCAAGATTGATCGCCGCGACCGGCTTGGCCAGCCGCAAGCCGCCGCCTCGGCCGCGCACGGTGCCGACATAGCCGGCCTGACCGAGCTGATGGGCGACCTTCATCAGGTGGTTTTTGGAAATGCCGTAGCTCTCGGCAATCTCGGCGATGGTCGCAAGGCCATCGTCCTTGACCGCCAGGTACATCAAGAGCCGCAGCGCGTAGTCGGTATAGACGGTCAGTCGCAAACGAGGCTCTCCCATGCCACCGGCACATAACATATATATTTAATATTGCTTTTAGGCAAGCCCGGTGTAGAGTGCCCCATGTAAGATGCATCACAAATGCATGTTAAACGATGCGAGGGCACTATGTTCAATTCGCTATCGATCGGCGCCGGCGTGGCGCGCCTGTTCCTGTTTCCGGGCGATCTGGCCTGCGCCGCGCTCGGCCTCGACCGCAACGACAAACGCGAACTGGTGCGCATGCTGATCAATTCACTGGTCTGGATTGTCGTCGGCATGCTGGCCGTCGTCGCCCTGGCCTGAAGCGCCTTGGGTTGAAGCAACTTACAATGACAGCCGCCACCGTAACCGACAGCATCACCGAAGACGCCATCCGGCGTCTGGTCGACGATTTCTACGCCAAGATCCGCGCCGACGCGGTGCTGGGTCCGGTTTTCGCCCGCGCCATTCCCGGCGACTGGGGACCGCATCTCGCGACCATGCGCAATTTCTGGTCGTCGGTGATGCTGACCTCAGGCCGTTACAAGGGCAATCCGGTGGCAACGCACGGTCGGGTCGACGGCATCGAGATCGAAATGTTCGACCGCTGGCTCACTTTGTTCGACCAAACCTGCGGCGAGTTGTTCACGCCCGCGCAGGCTAAGGAATTTCATATCAAGGCGGCGCGCATCGCCGAGAGCCTCAAGCTCGCCTTGTTCTACCGGCCGGACCGGCCTTGGCCGGCCAACGTGCCGTTGAGGGCGCCATCGAGGCCAACATGACCTTTGTCGTCACCGACAATTGCATCAAATGCAAATACATGGATTGCGTGGAAGTGTGTCCGGTGGACTGCTTCTACGAAGGCGACAACATGCTCGTCATCCATCCCGACGAATGCATCGATTGCGGTGTCTGCGAACCGGAATGCCCGGCCAAAGCCATCCTGCCCGACACCGAACCGGGCCTCGCGAATTGGCTCAAGTTGAATGCCGAATATGCCGCGGTCTGGCCCAATATATCGATCAAGCGCGATGCCCCGCCCGACGCCAAGGACTTTGACGGCGTGCCGGACAAGCTCGAAAAATATTTTTCGCCCGAGCCCGGGCAAGGCGACTGACCGGCGCAAGCGGCAAATGATGCACCTCGCTTATCGGGCGGTGTCCGGCTCAGCGATGATCATCGCCCAATAGACTTTGTATTTCGAACGCGGCGTATAAACGGCGGCGATGCCGATCCGCGTCGCGCCTTTCAGCAGCATGTTGGCGCGATGCGGTGGCGAATCGCGCCAGCCGGAAAAGGCCTCCGCCAAGGTGTGATAACCGGCGCCGATATTCTCGGCCGCAATCTTGGCGTCGTAGCCGGCCGCCTTCAGCCGGACATTGAATGGTTTGCCGGCGGCATGGTCGAGCTTGTCGCGCTTGGCCATAATCTCGGCTTGGCCCTGCGCCATCCGCGTCAGATCCGGATCGAGCGTCACCGCCGACAGGCCGTTATTGGCGCGATAACCGGAGATCATCGAGACGGCGGCGGCCTCGTCGAGCTCGGCACCGGGCTGGGCCAGATTACGATAAAAGCTCGGCTCGGCCTTCGGCACGTAGTTATCGGCGGCGCAGCCGGCGAAAAGGCCAGACAGCGACCAAGTGCAGCGATCAACGCGCCCGGACGAACCGACATCATAGGAAACTTTCTCCGTATCGAATTTCAGGCTTCGTGCCATGCGCTTAGACCATGGCGGAACGGTGGTGGTGACAACGCTTATCGTCATGACCCGCTGGCGCAACCTGCAGCCCTCCACTAACCTTGTGCTCAACAATAAGCCGTTAATCGCCGCCCAGGGAGAAGACATGTCTGCGCAAAACGCCACCCAACCAGCCGCCCGCACGCCCGGCGCCATTCGCGCTGCCGAAGGCAAATATCTGTTCGACCTCGGCACCGTCGAGAAAATCATGGGTGGCCCAGCCTATTCGACCGCGCACGGCCCCTGCGTCGAAGGCGACCGCATGATCGTCGCGCTGATGCGGATGAAAGCCGGCACCGGTGCCGAGCCGCATTCGCACCCGAATGAACAGTGGATCTACGTCATGGAGGGCACTTTCACTGCCACAATCGGCGGCCAGAAGGTCGAGGCCAAGCCCGGCGCGGTGATCTACATCCCGGCCAATATCGTTCATGACGGCAAGGCGACGGCGGACGGTGACGTGGTGTTCTTCACCTGCAAGGACGCCTCGCACAGCCTGCACGGCATCAAGGCGAAATAGGCACCATGACCCAGAATGCTTTGTCCGATCAGACCGCCACCGCGCAGATCCTGATCGAGAAGGACGTCGCCGTTCCGATGCGCGACGGCGCCACGCTCATGGCCGATGTGTTCCGTCCGAAGGACGGCGCGAAGGTGCCGGCGATCATCAACCTTGGACCTTACCAAAAGGACAAGCTCTGGGTCGTGCCCGACACGCTGGACGAAAAGCCCAACGCGTTCATGAATTGGGAGACGATCAATCCGTTGTGGTGGGTGCCGCAAGGCTATGCGGCGGTACGCGTCGACGGCCGCGGCAGCGGAAAGTCGCAAGGTCAGTGCGAGCCGTGGTCGCGGGCCGAATCGATCGATTTTTACGACGCCATCGAATGGGCGGCGGGGCAGCCCTGGTGTAATGGCAAGGTCGGCCTGTCGGGCATTTCCTACTACGCCATCAATCAATGGTTCGCCGCTAATCAGCAGCCACCGTCGCTCAAGGCGATCATTCCGTGGGAGGGCTTTGCCGACATTTACCGTGACGCCTTGTTCCATGGCGGAATCCTCAGCGTGTTCATGACCAATTGGTTCACCGCCCATCTGATGCACCATACGCTCGGCCGCGCGTCGCAGCAGGTCGCCAATGCCTGGCAGACCAACACGTTGCATTTCTGGCTCAGCAACAATCTCGACACCGGCGCCTTTCACGGCGCGCAGGCGCAATGGGACAAGATCACCGTGCCGCTTTTGTCAGTCGGCAATTGGTCCGGCATGGCACTGCACCTGCGCGGCAATACCGAAGCTTTCATGCGAGCCGCCTCGAAACACAAGAAATTGCGGATGCAGGCCGGCACCCATGTCCACCCGTTCTACACCGAAGAAGGCCGCCAGGATCAGTTGCGCTTCCTCGACCACTGGCTCAAAGGCATCGATAACGGCGTGATGGATGAGCCACCGGTCAAGCTCGCCATTCGTCAGGGCCACGACAAGGTCGAATGGCGTTTCGAGAACGAATGGCCGATCGCCCGCACCCAGTGGACCAAGTTCCATTTCGACCTAGCTAAGCCGGCCGCTGGGCAACCGGACAACAGCGGCGGCCTCACCGAGGCCAATCCGGCGACGGTGAGTTCGCGCACTTATGCCGCCACCGGCATGGGTTCGATGGGCTCGACGTCGGCGGCCTCGTCGCAGGTGATGGGCGGCGGCATCAAGCCGGGCATGGGCATCGCGCTGGAAACACCGCCGCTGCCGCATGACGTCGAGGTTACCGGCCCGGTCGCCGCCAGCTTATGGGTGTCGAGTTCGACCGAGGATATGGATTTGTTTCTAACGCTGCGGAACTTTGACGCCGACGGCAACGAAGTGCTGGAAACCGGCCAGCAGGGCACGCCGGTGCCAGTTGCCAAAGGCTGGCTGCGCGTGTCGCATCGTGAGCTGGACCCCGAACTGACGCTGCCGTACCGGCCCTATCACAAACACCAGCGCCGGCTGTTCCTAAAGCCCGGCGAAATCGTCAAGGTCGACGTCGAAGTCTGGCCGACCTCAATGGTGTTTAAGAAAGGACACCGCATTCGGCTCGATGTCCAGCCACGCGATGGTATCGGTAGTCAGGCCTACATGCACTACCACGCCGACTACAACACCGGCACCAATACGATTTATTCAGGTGGTGAAAATGAATCCTATCTACTCCTGCCGGTCGTCCCGCCGCGGGCCGGTGCATAAACAACGACCGGCGTCGAATTATTCTATTTATTAAATGTTGGATTTCCGAAAGCCATGGCAGAATGACTCGCTTAGCTCACGCACGGTCGTGTGAGTGCAAACGGAAGCGCACGGCGGCAAAAGAACCGTCGGCGTAAATAGCAACCAAATCATCCTGGGGAGTTACGCATGAAACGTTTTGTGGCGCATCTTGGTGCGCTGTTGTTGTCGGCCGTCTTGCTTGCGCTCGGTGCGCATGGTTCAATGGCGACGGATCAATATCCGACCCGCACCGTCAAGATTTTGGTGCCTTATGCGCCGGGCGGGGCCACCGATATCACCGCCCGCATCGTCGCCGACCAAATGCAGAAGATCACCGGTCAGAGTTTCGTGGTGATCAACAAGCCGGGCGCCTTCGGTCTGCTAGCCATCGACGAACTGGTGAAGTCGGCGCCCGACGGTTACACGCTGATGGTCGGCAATGTTTCAACCAACGCCATTACGCCGATCCTCTACAGGAAAAAGATGACCTACGACTACCGCAAGAGCGTCGCCGCGGTCAGCAACCTGATCGAGGTCCCGGCCTTCCTGCTCGTGTCGACGGCGAACGGCTTTCCGGTGAAGACGGTCGCCGAACTCATCGCCTATGCCAAGAAAAACCCCGGCAAACTTCGCTACGGCACGGTCGGCGTCGGCTCCTATCCGGAATACGATATGGCCTATTTCGCCAAACGTGCCGGCAACCTCGACATGTCGGCTCTGCCGAATAAAAACGGCGCGACTGGCGTGGTCCAGGACATGTTGCGCGGCGACGTCCACGCCGCGTTCCTCAACGTCGCCTCGACAGCCGGCATGGTACAGGCCGGAAAGTTCCGCGCCATCGCGGTCGTCAATGACAAGCGGCTGCCGGAATACCCGGATATTCCCACCATGAAGGAAGCCGGATTTTCCGACGTCGGCACCGTCGCGTGGAACGGCTTGTTCGCGCCGGCCGCGACTCCGAAGCCGGTGCTGGCGGCATTGAACGCGATCGTGCTCAAGGCGATGGAGAACTCCGGAGGTGAAGGCAAAATTCGCCAAGCAGAAAATGATGATCTCGCCAAGCAAGTCGGTAGACGCCGCCCACGCTTGGCTCACCGGGCAGATCAAGCATTGGCGCAGCATCACCGACCAGGTCGATATCGGCGTGAAGCGGTAACAGACGCTGCCGTTGCGCCAAAGCGGCGATCAGCCCTCCGCGGTCCCTCGACAGGCCGCGGAGGGCCTCAATTCCGGCCCTCTGACGCTCGCCAGCCCGGTGTCAGCATTACCGCGAAGCCTGCAACGCCTGCCAGATGCGCTCGGGCGAGGCCGGCATGTCGAGCACCGCGCCCTTGGGCAGCGCCGACACAATCGCATTCATTACCGCCGGCGGCGCCGCCGTCGTGCCGGCCTCGCCGGTGCCTTTGGTACCGAGCGGGTTGGTGCGGCAGGCGATGCCATGATGCTCAACCGTCATCATCGGGATCAGATCGGCATGCGGCATGGCGTAGTCCATGAACGAGCCGGTCACCAGTTGGCCGCCGGCGTCATAGACCGTCGACTTCGGCCAGCGCCTGGCCGAGGCCCTGCGCGACGCCGCCCTGGACCTGTCCGGTGACGATGCGCTCGTCGAGCAGGTTGCCGCAATCGCCGACCGCGACATAGTTGACGATTTCGACCGCGCCGGTGTCCGCATCGAGTTCGACCTCGGCGACGTGGCAGCCGTTCGGGAACGACGGCGGCGCTTTGACTTTATCTGTCGTGTCGAGGCTTTCCGGAATGACGCCTTGCTTGGCCAGTTCGGCGGCGCGGGCGGCAACCTCGAACAGAGGTGACCTCGCGGTTCTTGACGCTGAACTTTCCGGCGGCATAACCGACTTCGCCCTCGTTCGCCTGCAGCAGACATGGCGGCGACACGTCTTGCCCTTTTCGATCACCTTGTCGGCGGTGACCGCGATGGCGCCGCCGACATACATCGCCGAGCGCGAGGCGACCGCGCCGAAGCCCGGCACGTCGCGGTCGGAATCGCCAGACGATAACGTCACCAAAGCCGGATCGATGCCGAGCCGTTGCGCGGTGACTTTCGGAAACACGGTCGGATGGCCCTGGCCGCTGCCGCCGGAGCCGATGCTGACGATCACCTTGTCGCCGCCGGGAAACGAGATGCGCGCGGCTTCTTCCGGGAATGGCGCCGGCGATTTCGAGATAACAGCCGATGCCGATGCCGCGCAGCTTGCCTTGCTTCTTGGCGGCCTTTTTGCGCGCGGCAAAGCCGGCATAGTCGGCGACCTCGAGCGCGCGCTCGAACACCGCCGGGAAATCGCCGCTGTCGTAGGTGTTGCCGAAGGCGGTGGTGTAGGGCATCGCGTCCGGCTTGATCAGGTTGCGGCGGCGCAGTTCGGCGGCGTCGATGCCGGTTTGCGTCGGCAGCCGCGTCGATGACGCGCTCCATCAAATAGCTGGCTTCCGGGCGGCCGGCGCCGCGATAAGGCCCGGTCGGCACGGTATTGGTGAAGACGCAGCGCGCGTTCACTTGCGCATGGGGAATGTCATAGACCGTCGGCAGGCAGCCGGAAATGTGCATGGTGACGACGAAATGCGCGACGCCGGTGAAATAGGCGCCCATATTGCCGATGCCGTCGACCTTGAGGCCAAGAAAGCGGCCGCGCTTGCTGAGCGCGAGTTCGGCGGTCCAGAATGAATCGCGGCCCTGGTTGTCGGTGACGAAGGCTTCCGAACGGGTCGAGACCCAATGGATCGGTTTGCCGATGACGCGCGCGCCATGCAGCATCGCGACGTATTCCGGATAGAGCCAACCTTTCATGCCGAAGGCGCCGCCGACATCCTCGGTCTGGATGTGCAGCTCGTCCGGCTTGATGTTCATGGCCTCGCAGACCTGCGTGCGCACCGACGCGAAGCCTTGCGTCGGGCTACGCAAGGTGTAGCGCTTGGTCTGCTTGTCATAACTCGCGGTCGCAACGCGCGGTTCGAGCGAAGCCACGACCAGACGCTGATTGACGAGGTCAATTTTGACGACGTGGGCGGCTTCCTTGAAGGCGCGATCGAGCGCAGCCTGTTTCTTGCCGTCGGGATCGGCCGGCGCAGTCCAATCATAGCCGAGGTTGCCGGGCGCTTCCGGCCAGAGCTGCGGCGCGCCGCTTTTCAACGCCTCGCGCGCGTCGGTGACCGGCGTCATTTCTTCGTAAGTCACCGCAACGAGGTCGGCGGCGTCCTGCGCCAGCGCCGCCGTTGACGCCACCACCATCGCGATCGGTTCGCCGACATGCATCACGCGCGTCTCGGCCAGCACCGGGCGATGCGGCGACACCGGCATTTTGCCGCCGCGGCCGGGTACCGGATGGGCATGCGACAGCGAGTGGTAATGCTCAGCGGCAAGATCGGCGGCGGTCAACACTGCGACCACGCCCTTGGCCGCTTTCGCCGCCGACGTGTCGATACTGACGATCTTGGCAAAAGCATGCGGCGAGCGCGCGAAGGCGGCGGCCAGCGCGCCCTGCGGCTTGACGTCGTCGCCGAAATGACCGGCGCCGCGCAGCAGCGCGTCATCCTCGACCCGGCCGGACGCGAGCGCGGTGTAATCGGTGCGAAGGGTGCTGTTGGTGTTCATCGGCAACTCCGGCGGCAGGGGACATTTAGTTTTTCTTAACCATTTAAGCCTCGGTAATTAACCGCATAAAAACCGGTCGCGCACTAGTTTGGCTGACAACCGGGCAGCAACCATGACCAAAGGCTCAGGCCAGACTTCATCCGCTTTTGCCGGCTTGCGCAACTGGCATTGGGTCGCATTGACGGGTGGCCTGACCCTGACCGGTGGCTATACGGTTTTGCTCGCGGCACTGCCGGCGCGCACGGCCACCGCGGCCGCGTGCCTGCTGGCGATTTTCGCCATGCTGGCGGCCGTCATCATTCAGACGCGGCGCATGCGCGGGCTCAATCGGCGAATGCAGGTCGCGCTCGACAACATAGCGCAAGGCCTGTGTATGTTCGACCGCAACGGGCGGCTAATGTTGTTCAACCAGCGCTACAAAGAAATCCATCATTTGACCGACCGGATCGCCAAACCCGGCACCACCATCGCCAAGGTGCTCGAAGCGCATGCCGCCAACGGCACCTTTCAAAAAGATCCGACGGTCTACGGCCGCGACTTGGTTGACGCGATGGCACGCGGCGAAACCACCACCAACGAATTCGAAACGCCGGACGGACAATTCCTGGCGATCGTCAACCGCGCCATGTCGGACGGCGGCTGGGTCGCCACCCACGACGATATCACTCAGCAGCGCGCCGCCGAACTTGAACGCGCCGCGATGCAGGAACAGCAACGACGGCGCGCCGTTGTAGAGCAGGCTATCACAGCCTTCCGCGGCCGGGTCGAACATCACCTGCGCTCGGCGGTCGAAGGCGCGATGACGATGCGCTCGACCGCGGACACGCTGACCGCCAATTCCAGCCGCACCTCGCAAAGCGCCAGCCGGCGCCGTCAGCGCTTCGAACGAAGCGGCGGCCAATGTCGAGACCGCCGCCTTCGCCGCCGACGAACTGGCGACGTCGATCGGCGAAATCGGCCACCAGCTCAATCAGACGACCAATATCGTGAGCGTCGCGGTGACCGAAGCGCAGGACACCAACGACCAGATCGCCACGATGGCCGACGCCGCGCAAAAGATCGGCGACGTCGTCAAGCTCATTCACGCCATCGCCGGTCAGACCAATCTGCTGGCGCTCAATGCCACCATCGAAGCCGCACGCGCCGGCGAAGCCGGCAAGGGCTTCGCGGTGGTGGCGTCCGAGGTCAAATCACTGGCGGTGCAAACCGCCAAGGCGACCGAGGATATTTCCAAGCTGATCACGGCGGTGCAGGCGGCGACGTCCGACGCGGTCGCGGCAATCGTCCGGATCTCGGACCGTATGGAGGAAATCGACGGTGGCGCCACGGTCGTCGCCGGCGCGATCGAACGGCAGAGTACCGCGACCGCGGACATTTCGCGCAATGTCGCCGGTGCCGCCGCGGGTACACGGCAGGTGGTGGCGGCGCTCGATCAGGCGGCCAATGCCGCCACCGAGACCGCGCGTTCGGCCGAAAGCGTTCTGACCGAAGCGCAGGCGGTGGAAACGGCCGCCGCCGAATTGCGGCGCGAGGTCGAAGGTTTCCTGGCGCGCGTCGCGGCGTAAAACAACCCGGACCGCGTTAGTTTCGCCCTCTCAAAATCGGCGTGTTCCAACCATGTGCGCGGCCATTTGCCGTTCCCTTGTCGCACCGCGATGGGGTAGGTTGCCGCGCGTGGTTTGAAGCGAAGCGGAGAGACGAATGCGGTTGGGTTACTTCACGATGCCGGTGCATCCGCTCGGGCGGAACTGGACGGCGACGCTGCAAGAGGATCGTGAGGCGATCATTCTGGCCGACAAGCTTGGCTTTTATGATGCTTTCGTCGGCGAGCATCTGACCGACGCTTGCGAGAACGTCACCAATTCGATGTTGTTCCAGGCGACGCTGATCGCCGACACCAAATCGATCAAGCTCGCCACCGGCACCACCAACCTGTCGCAAATGCATCCCGTGCTGGTGGCGCAGAACGCGGCGATGTTCGACCACTTGTCGAAGGGCCGGTTCATTTTCGGCATCAGCCCGGGCGCGCTGACCTCGGACGCCGAGGCGCTCAGCATTCTCGACGAAGACCGCAACAAGATCTTCGCCGAAGCAATCGATGTCATCCTGGCGATGTGGGAGCGCGAAGCGCCCTACGACATCGATTTCGAGAACAACCGCTTCAAGGTCGCGGTCAACAAGACGGCGGCGCGCGAACTCGGCATCGGCTTTTTCGGCAAGCCGTATCAGAAGCCGCGGCCGGAAATTGTCGGCACCGTGGTGGCGCCGTTCTCGCCCGGTTGCGTGCTGATGGGCAAGCGCGACTTCCATCCGCTATCAGCCAACTTCCTGTTGGCCAACCACCTCAAATCGCACTGGACCAATTTCGCCAAGGGTAAAGCCGAAGTCGGCGCCAAGGCCGACATCAACGACTGGCGGGTGGCACGCACGATCTTCGTCGCCGACGACGACAAGACCGCGCTGCGCTACGGCCGCGAGGACGCCAACAGCCCCTACCGGTTCTACTTCTCGCAGATGGGCGCCAAGATGAAGCGCGGCAACCGGCTTTATGTGTTCAAGAGCCACAAGGAACAGCCGGACGAAGAGATCACCCACGACTTCATCATGGACAACTGCGTGATCCACGGCACGGTCAACAAGGTGGTCGACGAAATTCTGAAGCTGCGTGAGCAGACCGGCGATTTCGGCGAACTGGTCTATGCCGGCATGGACTGGGTCGATCCGGCTTTGGCCAAGCGCTCAATGACCTTGCTCGCTGAGCAGGTCATGCCGCGCGTCAACGAGGCGATCGGTAAAAGCGCGGCGGCGGAGTAGCTTTCTCCACCATTCCGGGGCGCCGCCAAAGACGGCGCCCCGGAATGACCGAACTAAAAAGTCCCCTTCATCATCGCCGCGACTTTCTCGCCGCCCCGCGCCAGATCATCGACCGGCACGCAGGCCATGACATAACGGTCCGGGCGCAGCAGGATGACGTGATCATTAAAGCGCGCGAGGCGCGGATTGTCACCGCCGATTTCGCGGACATAGGTCACGTCTAGCTCGTCCAATGGCTGCTGGCCGACGCCCTCACCCATCACGACGATACGCGCGCCGAGATCGCGCCACGGCGCACCTTCGAGTGCGGTCAATGCCGCAGCAACGCGCCTTGAGCGCACCAGAACCGAAAAGCCGTCGCCCAGCACTTCGTCGAGCAGGACCTCATTGCCGTCGGCTGTCAGCACCTTCGGCTGCGGGAACAGCTTACCGACCAGTGTGTGCTTCTTGCCGCTGCCGTCCGGCAGCAGAAAACCCTCGACGAAGCGCGGCGGCGGTTTGAATTTCATTTGCGCGATGTAGTCGCGCGCCTTCGGATAAATCGCCAGCACGCGGAACAGGGTTTCGATCGCCAAGGCGGCAAACGCATTCGGCGGCCCCATCACGCGGCCGATATTGAGCGCGAAGTCGATCATCGCCCAGGCGTGATCGCGGCGCTCACGCTCGTAGCTGTCGAGCAGGCCGGGGCCGAGCTGGCCGCGCGTTACCGCGGCCAGTTTCCAGGCCAGATTGTTGGCGTCGCGCAGACCGGCATTCATGCCCTGCCCCGCGAAAGGCGGCGTCAGATGCGCGGCATCGCCGGCCAGCAGCACCCGGCCATCTTTCCAGCGCTCGGCAAGACGGGCATGGAAGGTATAGACCACCGTGCGCACGACCTGGCTTTGCGGCGCGGCTTCGTGCGTGTCCATCAAATGCTTGACCATGTCGGGCGCCAAGAAATCCTCGTCGCGCTCGTGTGGATGCAGCATGAACTCGTAGCGGCGCGTGAGATCTGGGCCTGGCAGCGCAATGGTTGGACGCGCCGGGTCCGACCACACTTTGGTGTGCCGCGACGTGACTGGCGAATTTTCCAAGTCGACGATCAGCCAGCGCTCGCTGAAGGTCGAACCGCTCATCTTGACGCCGAGGGCGCGCCGGACGTTGCTTGAGGCGCCGTCACAGGCGATCAGATAATCGCAGGCGATGTCGCGCTCGCCGTCGCCGCCCGCGACGCGCAAGGTCACGCCGCCAGCATTCTGCACGAACGACAGCAGATTGTGTTCGAATAACGCCATCACGTGCGGGAAACGCGCTAGCGCGTCACGCAATTGCTTTTCCAAAATCGGCTGGCGAAAGGCGTTGCGGCGCGGAAAGCCGAACGGCTGCTCGGTCGGCTGCACCTTCGCAAAGCAGCGCCCGGCTGCCGAATAATAATGCGAGCCGTAGCCGGTGACGGTCCGGGTCATCACCTCCTCGACCAGCTTGGCCGCCTGCATGGTGCGCAAACTCTCGTCGTCGATCGACACCGCGCGCGGTTCGTGCACGGTGGCGGCGTTGCGCTCCAGCACCAGGGTATCGATGCCATAGACGCCGAGCAGATTGGCGAGCGTCAGACCGGTCGGGCCGGCGCCGACAATGACGATCGGGTAATGCGGGCGCAGGGGCGCGTTCATGCTCGGACTTTCACTTTTTTCATCCGGTCGGGCGCAGGACTGCGGCCGCGTTCGATCTCACGCGCGGCAGAAAGCACCGCCATGCGCAGCCGCGCAATCGCCCGCTCATTATGCTTCGGCGACAGAAGCACAATGCTAAGGCTGCCGGTCACCCGGCCGTTGCCGTCGAAGATCGGCGCGGCGATGCCGGTGCGGCCTTTATCGACTTCGCTGGAACTAACATTGACCGGCTCCTGGCGCAGCGCTTTCAGCGCCGCCTTGAAGTCGTCGAAGCCTGGGCCCAGGCCGGTGGCGGCGATTTCGCGGCTGTGGTCGCGCCACAGATTGGCGATGGTGCGTGGCGGCAGATGCGCCAGAATCACTTTCGAGGTGGCGCCGCGAAACATCGGCCGCGGCGCGCCGCGTTCGTAGGAGCTGACCGGTTCGCCGGTCTGGTTAGTTTCCTGGTGGATGCACATCACCTGCTGCCGGTAGTAGCGGCACAACAAAATCGCCGCCGGTTCGCGCAGACGGCGCAGTAGCCGCTCCATCACCGGCTGCGCCAGTTTCAGCACCGGATCGGCGGCGCGGATCTGACGGTCGAAGGCAATGATCGCGGGCCCGAGCACATATTGGTTGCGCGCCAGCTTTTCCAGCATGCCGGCTTCGACCAGCGCGTTGAAATAACGATAGCTGGTGGCAAGCGAAACCCGCATGCGCTTGGCCGCGCGCTCCGGCGACCAGATCGGCCGTTCCGCCGAAAACAGCGACAGCAGGCCGAGCACCTTTTCGGCGCTGGCCGCGCCACGCTTGCTGCCGTTCTTATCGGTCATCGCCCTCGTTTGCGTCCTCAGATACGCATGATCGCCGGACCCCACATGTTCAGGGTGTAGGGTTCATGCTTCCATTCCTGCACCGGCCGGTCACGGACATATTCGATCTCGGCCGAGATCTCGATCATGTTGCCGTCCGGGTCCTTGATGAAAATGAACAGGTTGTTGCCGGGGCCGTGCCGGCCCGGGCCCCAGACGATCGGAATATGCAAAGACCCGAGGTGATCGGCCCAGTCGCGGATCGTGATCCACTCACCGGCTTCATAGCTGTGGTGGTCGAGACCGGCTTCGGTTTTCAGGAACATGCCGACCGAGTGGTGCTCGTGGGTCGAGCGCACGAAGCAGGTGGTCATGCGACCCTGGTCGTCGCGTACCCGGTCGGACAGCGCGAAGCCGAGCGTCTCGACATAGAACTTTTCCATCGGCACCAGATCGGTGGCGCCGAAAGTGATGTGCTGCAGCGGGCCGTTGATGTCACGCGAGGCTGCGCCGGCCGGCGTTTGGGCCAGGCCGAAGACCAACAGATTGCCGGCCGGATCGCGGATGGCGAAAGCGCTTTCATCAAACAACGGCGACGGCGAGGATTCAACCTTGGCCTTTTGCGATTCGACATGGGTGCGCAAGGCGGCGAGCGCTTCGGCGTCGCGGCAAGCGAAAGCGGCAAAGCCGAGTTTCTTGTCGGCGCCACGCCTGACCAGCAAGGTGCGGTCGGCGCCACGGCAGATAAAGCGATCAGCGTCGAACGGCTCCGCCTTCATCTGTAGGGCGCGGTCGTAATAGCCGGCCAAGCGCGCCGGATCGGCGCTCATCAGTTCCATATGGTGAAGATAGGCAGCAGCGGCGACGGCAGCGGACATGAACGGCACTCCTTCAGGGACCAATCTTTCGTCCCAAGATTTCGTTCATCGTGCAAACCACAGGCCCACGCGGCGGTCAAAAGGCTCAAGCCTATTTCTCACTATATGCGAAATTCGTTTTTTGGCACAGCTCCATACAGAAACGGCCCGGCGCGAGAACCGCACCGGGCCGTTTGAACCGTCAAAAGCCGACGTTGTTAGCGGGGCACCGACAACGGGGCACCGGCATGCGAGACGCCCTGGGTTGCCTGCGGCGGCGCCATCGGGTTGGCCGGCGCTGGCGGACCTGCATTGGCGACGTTGGCCGGCGGCGACTTGCCGGGCAATACCACCACGCGGGTGCCGACCTGAACGCGGCTATAGAGATCTTCGATGTCTTCGTTCAGCATACCGACGCAGCCGGACGACACATAATGGCCGATGGTCGACGGCTGGTTGGTGCCGTGAATGCGGTACAGCGTCTTGCCGAGATAGAGCGCGCGCGCGCCGAGCGGATTGCCCGGGCCACCGGCCATGAAGCGCGGCAGATAAGGCTGGCGCTCGATCATTTCGGACGGCGGGAACCAATCCGGCCATTCCTTCATGCGCGAAACACGCTCGGTGCCCGACCAGGTGAAGCCCTCGCGGCCGACACGCACGCCGTAACGCAGCGCCTTGCCGCCGCCGAGCACCAGGTAAAGATAAGTGTTCGCGGTATCGACGATGATGGTGCCGGCCGGTTCGGTCGTCTTGAAGTCGACCATTTGCCTTTTCAGGTTGGGTGGCAGCGCCTGCGGCTGGCCCTGTTCCGGCTGCTCATCCGGCGGAAGTGTCATGACGCTTTCGGTCGGGGCGGTGCCGACGGCACCCGGCGGGCGGACCGCGTCGGCGTTGCCACTGGTAGCGCCCTGCGGAGCGCCGAATTGATGGCCGGTCTGCGGCGCCATGGTCTGTGGGCTGGCCGGCGGATTGCCATTGGGCGTGGCGCCGCCCGGCGCCGGCAGGCTTTGCGATTCGACCGCGTTGCGATTGACCGGCTGGGCTTGCGCCTCGTGCTGGAACAAACCGAACAGGCTTTGCAGCGGTCCGGACGACGTTTCCGGAGCTGGCGTGGCAGCATGGGTCGATTGCGCTTGCGCGCTGCTCAAGGTCAGCGTGGCCACAATCGAGAGCGTCAGCAGCAAGGGGCCGAAGGGACGATTCATCTATCACCTGTGATAAGCCGGCAGCTCGGCAACGCTAAATCCGAGCCTGTTTCAGGCCCTTGGATGCCCTGGGATGAAGGCACATTCAAGACAAGAATACGATTATGTCAGTAACGTGATTCGGCCGCCGGCCCGTCGATTTAAACCAGGCCAACCCGGACGAAGGGCGACAAAACGCTCAAATCAGGCCTTTTGGGCCGCTTCTTCCGCTTGTTCGGCCAACACCTTCTTGGCAATGCGATGGGCATCGACTGCGGCCGGGAAGCCACAATAGATCGCAATCTGGCGCAAAATGGCGCTGAGTTCCGTTTCAGTCACCCCGTTTCGCAGGGCACCGCGGAAATGGGCCTCGAACTCGTGCATCCGGCCGAGACAGGCGATCATGCCCATATTGAGGATGCTGCGGTCGCGCGGCGCCAACGCCACGTCGCCCCAGACCGCGCCCCAAGCGTGTTCGGTCAGTTGTTCCTGAAACTGCCGGTCGAAGTTGGTGGTATTCGCAATCGCGCGATCGACATAGTCGTCGCCCAGCACCTTGCGGCGCATCGCCATGCCGCGGTCGTAAATGGCTTTGTCCAATTTCATCCTCCCATTTCTGCAGGCATGATGCCTTTGAACCTATGTTGACAGACTTGGAGCGATTTCGTCCATTCGCCCGGCACTCATTGGATCGTTAGGATACAGAATATGCAGGTAGCGATTGTCGGCGGCGGAATTTGCGGGTTGTCGCTCGCGCTCAACCTTCACAGGCGCGGCATCGGCTGCCGCGTCTATGAGCGCGCGCCCGAGATCAAAGCGCTTGGCGTTGGCATTACCTTGCTGCCGCACGCGATGCGCGAATTCACCGCGCTGGGCTTAGGCGACCAGTTGCTCGCCGCCGGCATCGAAAATCGAGAAAGCTGCTTCTACAACCGCTTTGGCCAGCTGATCTACAAGGAACCGCGCGGCAAGTTCGCCGGCTATCAATATCCGGAAGTCGGCATTCATCGCGGCAATCTACACGTCATTTTATATGACGCCGTGCGCAAGACCTTGGGCGAAGACGCGGTCGTCACCGATTGCGAAGCGGCTTCGGTCGAACAGGACGACGATGGCGTCACCGTTCACTTCAAACAGACAAGCACCGGCAAGACGCGCGACAGCGTGCGCGCCAGCGTGGCGATCGCCTGCGACGGCATCGGCTCAGCGTTGCGCAAGCAGTTTTATCCCGACGACAAAGTGGCGTTTTCCGGCATCAACACCTGGCGCGGCGTCACCCGCCACAAGCCTATCAATGGCGGCCGCACTTATATGCGGGTCGGCTCGATCAATACCGGCAAGATGGTGATCTATCCGATCATCGATAACGTCGACGGCGAAGGCAACCAGCTGATCAACTGGATGGCCGAAATCAAGCGCGATACCACCGAGCAGAACGACTGGAACAAACCCGGCGACCTCAATGACTTTTTCTCGATTTACGAAGACTGGCGGTTCGACTGGCTCGACGTCGCGCAGATGATCAAGGACGCCGACCAGATCCTGGAATATCCGATGGTCGACAAGGACCCGATATCGCAATGGACCTTCGGCCGCGTCACTTTGGCCGGCGATGCCGCCCATCCGATGTATCCGCGCGGCTCGAACGGCGCGGCACAAGGCGCGATCGACGCCCGCACACTGGCCGATTTCCTGCGCAACAACACCGACCCGCGCGACGCGCTGAAAGCCTATGAAGCGGCGCGCGCCGAGCCGGCGGCGCAAGTGGTGCGCACAAACCGGGCGCAACCGCCGGATTTCATCAATATCAAGGTCGAGGAGCTGGTCGGCGACAAGCCATTCGACAATCTCGACGACTACATCAGCCAGGACGAATTGCGGGCGCTGTCGGAGAACTACAAGCGCATCGCAGGCTTCGCGCTAAGCGACGTCGCGACGCGCTAAGCGACGGCCCTCCCCGCCGTTTTCCCCGCAAGGGGAAGAAAAGGCTGCGGCGGCTGGGCAGCCGAGTCCGCCCATGTCAAACTGCCGGGCAGCCACCCGGCAGCCCGGGCCGGTTGCAAAACCTTGCTTGTTCAATAGGTTAAAAGGCAATTTAGGGAACTTTTCGGGGCTTTCCCGGACCTGCTGTGGCCTTTCGCCAGCACAGGTTTTGCGCCCCCCACCCGTTCATTGAACAGGTAAAACGACAGCGATGAAGCGGTTTCCCCGATGGCGGCGATACTGTCGACATGGACGATAGCGACGAAGCGCTCATGGCGCGCGTCGCGCGCGGCGACGAGGTGGCCTATCGGCTGCTGTCGCGCCGCCATGTCCCGGCCATGCTCGGGCTCGCCCGCCGCATTCTCGGCAACGCCGCCGACGCCGAAGACGTGGCGCAGGAAGCCATGCTGCGAGTCTGGACCCATGCCCCGCGCTGGCAGCCTTTGGCTCAGTTCCGCACTTGGCTTACCCGCATTGTGGTCAACCTCTGCCTCGACCGCAAACGGCGGGCCACTTGGGTTGCGATCGAGGCAGCCGGTGAGATCGTCGACCCGGCGCCCGGCGCGACCGAACAGGCCGAGCTTAACGAGCGCGACCGACTGGTCGCCGCCGCCATCGCCGGGCTGCCGGCGCGGCAACGAACCGCCATCGTCCTTACATACGGTGATGGCATGACTAATGCGCAAGTGGCCGAAGTTCTCGACACCACGGTGTCGGCGGTCGAAACCTTGCTGGTACGCGGCAAGCAGAATCTGCGGCGCGCGCTCGATAGCGCGATCGATGAGGATTGAGTGACATGACAAACGACAGATTTCCCGACGATCTCGATGGTGCTCTGATGCGCGTCACGCAGGCGCCGCCAGCCGACGACGCCGCGGTCGCGCGCGTGCTCAAGCGCCTGAACCCGCCGCTGCCGCGCCAGAAGATCGCGCTGTGGCGGTTGCCTTTGGTGCTGCTCGACTGGCAGTTCGCGCCGGCGTGGCCGCGCGTCGCCGCCCTCGCCTGTTGCGCCGCGCTCGGGTTTTATGTCGGGATCGCCGGACTCGACCGCCACTTCGATCAACTGGATGCGCCGTTCACGGTCGCCAGCCAGTCCGATGTCGGCGCCATCGTGTTCGAAGCCGAATCGCTGACCGGGGCGCGGCCATGAGCATCGCAGAGGTCGCGACTGACGTGAGGCGCGGTTCGTCGCGCTGGCTGCTGCTCGGGTCGCTCGCGCTCAATCTGTTTTTTATCGGCATCGCGATTGCCCTGGCGGTTCGTGGGCCGCCGCCGCGCACCTGGGACCCGGACGTCTTCGTGCGCATGGAGCGTCTAGCCGCCGCGCTGCCGCCGGCCGACGGCGCCGTCTTGCGCGGCCAGATGAAAGACAACCACGACGCCATCGCTCAGGCGCAGACCCAATATCATACCGCCCGCGACCAGATCCGCGCGACGTTGCGGCAGAAGCCGTTCGACCCCAATGCCATGCGCGGGGCAATGACGAATGCGCAGGCCGCGCGCCAAGCCTACTACCAGACCATCCAGGGCGTTTTCGCGACCGCAGCCGCCAAAATGTCGCCGGCCGGCCGTCAAGCGCTCGCCAACTGGCCGCCAGGCCGTAAATCCGCCGCAAGCGCCAAGCCGTAATTTGGGCTAACGTCCTGCTTGGCCCGACTGGGCCCCCCGCCGCGCTTGGCCGGTCTTATCCGGCTCAGGTTTGTAAAACAATGTTTTGAAAGTGCTCGATTATGCTTGGTCAATTTACGGACGTTGTTACGGGCAGGAAATTAGCGCGACGGCCGTTGTGGAGGGTGATTCAGGGCGCCAGCCTGATGCTGAGCTTGGGCCTTGGCGGCTGCCTGCTGACCGACACGCCCGAACCCGGGCTCGACATTCCGCATGCCTATGACGGCTCAAGCGCCAAGCCGGCGGTCGCCGAAGCTGCCTTGCCGAAGCTCGACTGGTGGCGCTCGTTTCATTCCCGCGAACTAACCGCGATTATCGATCAGGCGCGCGCCGCCAATCTTGACATCGCCGCGGCCGTCGCCCGCATTGTCCAGGCCGATGCGTCGGCGCGGATTGCCGGCGCGCCGCTGTTGCCGAATATCGGCCTCGACGGCAGCGCGGCCCACTCGCGTTCCTCGCAAAGCACCGGAACCTCCTCCGGCGGCGCCTCCGAACGCGACAGCCTGTCGACGACGCTGACAGCCAGCTACGAAATCGACTTCTGGGGCAAAAACCGATCGGCTTTGCGCGCGGCGGAAGAAACCGCCGTCGCCAGCCGCTATGACCGCGAAGTGGTCGGGCTGACCACAGTGGTCACCGCGGCCAATGCCTATTTCCAGGTGCTGGCGTCGCAGGACCGGCTCAAAGCCGCGCGCGAGAATTTAAAAAGCGCCAACCACGTGCTCGACCTGATCAAGCAGCGAGTCAATGCCGGTACCGCTTCCGCACTCGAGACCGCGCAGCAGGAAAGTGTCGTCAACACCCAGCGCGCCTCCATTCCGCCGCTCGAGCAGACCTTGACGCAAAACCGTAACGCGTTGGCCGTGCTGATGGCACGCTCGCCGGAAAGCATGCGCATACGCGGCGGCAGTTTGCGGTCAATCGCCATTCCGCGCGTGACGCCGGGCCTGCCGTCCGAGTTGCTGGCGCAACGTCCAGATATTCGTAAGGCCGAGGCGCAACTGGCCGCCGCCAATGCCAATGTCGAAAACGCCCGTGCCCAGATGCTGCCAAGCATCACACTGACCGCCGACGGCGGCTATTCGAGCGCTGTGCTCAAGACCTTGTTGCGTCCGGAATCGGCGCTGTACTCGCTCGGCGCCGGTCTGGCGCAGCCGATCTTCGACGGGCAAAAGCTTCAGGGCAATCTCGATCTGAAAAAAGGCGTCCAGGACGAACTGCTGCAAAATTACCGCAAGGCGGTGATCTCCGGTTTTGCCGATGTCGAGAACGCGCTCAACGGCATCCGTCAGACCGCCTTGCGCGAACGCCTGCAAGGCGACGTGGTGACGAGTTCGCGGCGCGCCTTCGACATCGCCGAGCAGCGTTTGCGTGAAGGCACGATCGATCTGGTCACCGTGCTGCAAACCCAGCAGACGCTTTATTCGGCGCAGGACGCGCTCGTCCAGGCGCGGCTAGCGCATATGCAAGCCATCGTCAGTCTTTATCAGGCGCTCGGCGGCGGCTGGCTACCCAAACCAGTACAGGCTGTGAATGCACGGTGAGTTGCCAAGATCCAACGTCACAGCGGCGACACCGAAAGCCGGCAGCCGCACCCGCCGCTTTATTGCCTATGCCGTGGTGCTGATCGGGGTCGGCGGCGCGCTTTTTTATGTCTTCGGTACACAGCAGCAGCAGCAACAGCAGCAGCGCCGCAGCCGCTTCGCCGCCAGCGGTCCGGTGCCGGTGCTGGCCGCCACCGCAAAATTGGCCGACGTGCCGGTCTATATCGACGGGGTCGGCACCACCAAGGCGCTCAACACCGTCACCGTGCGGCCGCAGGTCGACGGCAAGCTGATCGCGGTCACCTTCAAGGAAGGTCAGGACGTCAAGGCCGGCGATGTGTTGGCGCGCATCGACCCGACCACCTATCAAGCGGCGCTCGATCAGGCGCTGGCCAAGAAAGCGCAGGATCAGGCGCAGCTCAACAACGCCAAGAACGATCTGGCGCGCTACGAGCAGCTGGCCGCCACCAACGCCATCAACAAGCAGCAGGCCGACACCCAGAAGTCGCTGGTGGCGCAATATACCGCGCAGGTGCAGTCCGATCAGGCGGCGGTCGAAAGCGCCCAGGCGACGCTCGCCTACACCACCGTCAAGGCGCCGATCGCCGGCCGCACCGGCATTCGTCAGGTCGACGAAGGCAATATCGTGCGCGCTTCCGAATTCGACCGGCATTGTCGTCATCACCCAGCTGAAGCCGATCTCGGTGCTGTTCAATCTGCCGCAGCAATACCTGTCGCAAGTCAACAATGCCTTCGCCAAAGGCCCGCTCGAAGTCGATGCGCAACGCTCGGACAATAATGCGATCGTCGATCGCGGCACCTTGCTGGTGGTCGACAACCAGGTCGACGCATCGACCGGCACGGTCAAGCTGAAGGCGGAGTTCCCCAACGCCAATCTGCAGCTCTGGCCCGGCCAGTTCACCAATGTGCGGCTGCTGATCGACACGCTCAAGCAAGTGGTGACGATTCCGACCGGCGCGGTGCAGCGCGGGCCGACCGGCACCTTTGTCTATGTCATCAAGGACAATAACACCGCCACCGTCCGGCCGATCGTGGTGCAGAAGCAGGACGAGATTCAGACCGTGGTCAAAAGCGGCGTGACACCGCCCGAACGCGTGGTGACGACCGGTTTCGCGCGGCTCAAGGAAGGCGCGGAAGTCACGATCGGCAGCGACACGCCGGCCGCGGCGACGCCACGCGCGACGCGGCCGCGCGGACAGCGTCCGGCCGGCGCGACTGGCGCCGGTGAGCGTCGACAAAGGGGCAACGGCAGCGCGAGGCCGGCCGCAGCACAATGAGCGTTTCATCTCCCTTCATTCACCGACCGATCGCCACCTCCCTGCTCGGCGTCGCGGTGATGCTGGGCGGCGCGCTCGGCTATTGGTCGCTGCCGGTCTCGGCGCTGCCGCAGGTCGACTTCCCGACCATCCAGGTCACCACCCAGTTGCCGGGCGCCAATCCCGACACCATCGCCTCGCTGGTGACCGCGCCGCTGGAAGGCCAGTTCGGCAAGATCCCGTCGCTGCAGGTAATGACGTCGTCGAGCTCGTTCGGCGTCAGCCAGGTGACGCTGCAATTCGACCTCAACCGCGACATCGACGCCGCCTCGCAAGATGTGCAATCGGCGATCAACGCCGCCGGCTCGACGCTGCCGCGCAACCTGCCCTATCCGCCGCTGTATTCGAAGGTGAACCCCGCCGACACGCCGATCGTCACACTGGCGATCACTTCGCCGACCATCAACCAGCGCACCTTGAGCGATCTGGCCGACACCGTGATGGCGCCGCGGCTGTCGGAAGTCAGCGGCGTCGGCCATGTCTCGGTGCAAGGCGGCATCAGGCCGGCGATCCGCATTCAGGCCAACCTGTCGCGGCTGGCGGCTTACGGCATCGCGCTCGAGGACCTGCGCACGGCTATTGTCGGCGCCAATGTCGCCGGCGCCAAAGGCGCGCTCGACGGCGCACATCAATCCTACACCATCGCCGCCAACGACCAGATTTCGAGCGCCCAGGCCTATAAGTCGATCACGGTGGCGTTCCGCAACGGCGCACCGGTGCTACTGTCGGATGTCGCCGACGTCGTCGACGGGCTGGAAAACAGCAAGGTCGGCGCCTGGTTCGACGGCAAACCAGCGATCGTCATCGACGTCCAGCGCCAGCCCGGCGCCAACGTTATCGACACTGTGACGCGGCTGCGGGCCGAATTGCCGCGACTGCAGCGCGCCCTGCCGGCCGGCGCGACGCTGACCGTCGTCAATGACCGAACCACCACCATCCGCGCCTCGATCCACGATGTGCAGTTCACGCTCGGGCTGAGCATCGTCTTGGTGGTGCTGGTGGTGTTCGTGTTCCTGCGCACCGTGCGCGCCACCATCATTGCCGGCGTCGCGCTGCCGTTGTCGCTGATCGCGACCTTCGGCGTGATGTGGTTTGCCGGCTTCTCGCTCGACAATCTGTCGCTGATGGCGCTGACCATCGGCACCGGCTTCGTGGTCGACGACGCCATCGTCATGATCGAGAACATCGTCCGCCATATCGAGGATGGCGAAGATCCGCTCGAGGCGGCGCTGAAGGGCGCCAAGGAAATCGGCTTCACCGTGATTTCGCTGACGCTGTCGCTGATCGCGGTGTTTATCCCGCTATTGTTCATGACCGGCCTAGTCGGCCGCATGTTCCGCGAATTCGCACTGACCCTGACCGTTGCCGTAGTGGCTTCGGCGATCGTGTCGCTGACCCTGACGCCAATGATGTGCGGCCGCCTGCTGCGCCGGACCAAGGACAGCGACGGCAACCCGTTGACGCGCTGGTTCTCGGCCGCCACCGACCGCACCGTCGAGGCTTATCGCCAGAGCCTGGAATGGGTGCTGCGCCGCCAGGGCGCCACTTTGGTGCTGACGCTGGTCACGCTCGCCGCCACCATCGCGCTCTATGTCGTGATGCCGAAGGGCTTCCTGCCATTGCAGGACACCGGCCAGATCACCGCCATCACCGAAGCCGGCGTCGACGTGTCGTTTACCGAAATGCAGCGCCGGCAGGCCAAGGTCGAAGCCATCGTGCGCACCGATCCCGATGTCGCCAGCGTCGTCTCAGTGATCGGCGTCAGCCCGCTCAATGCCACACCCAATGCCGGGCGGCTGGCCATCGCCCTAAAGCCGCGCGATCAACGCAGCGACCTGGTCGGCGTCATCATCGAACGGCTGAAAGACAAGGTCGCCGGCATTCCCGGCATGACGGTCTATTTCCAGGCAACGCAGGACATCCAGATTTCGACCCGCGCCAGCCGTGCGCTTTATCAGTACACGCTGACCGGCAGTGATGCCGCGGAAGTCACGTCCTGGGCCGACAAACTGACGCAAGCGCTGCGCGGCAATCCGGCCCTGCGCGAGGTCGCCTCCGAAGCCCAGGACGGCGGACCGCGTGTGCTGGTCAATGTCGACCGCGAAAAGGCCGGGCGGCTCGGTGTCTCGATGCAAAGTGTCACCGATACGCTCAACGACGCCTTCGGCCAGCGCCAGATCTCGACGATTTACGGCCAGGCCAACCAGTACCGCGTCATTCTGGAAGCCCAGCCGCGCTATACCCAGGACCCCGCCTCGCTGTCGAAGCTTTATGTCACCGGCGCCTCGACCTCGACCGGCACTGCGGCGACCGCCGCCAATACCGCCAGCGGCACGACAAATACGAACACCAGCGCGACGCCGAACAGCGTCACCGGCTCGAACCAGGTGCCGCTCGCGGCTTTCGCTCATTTCGAAAACATCTCGGCTCCACTCGCGATCGCACATCAGGAGCAGTTCCCCTCGGTCACCATCAGTTTCGATCTGGCGCCGGGCTACGCCTTGAGCGACGCGGTCGAGGTCATCGGCGCGGCGCAACGGGACATCGGCATGCCGGCGTCGGTGACGGGCAACTATTCCGGCGACGCCGCCGAATTCTCCAAGTCGCTGGCTGGCGAGCCCTGGCTCATTCTGGCGGCGGTGATCGCGATCTATATTGTGCTTGGAGTTTTGTATGAGAGCTTCATCCACCCGCTGACGATTTTATCGACGCTGCCGTCGGCCGGCGTCGGCGCGCTGCTGGCGCTGATGCTGTTCGGCTACGACCTGTCGGTGATCGCGCTGATCGGCATCGTGCTGCTGATGGGCATCGTCAAGAAAAACGCCATCATGATGATCGACTTCGCGCTCGAGGCCGAGCGCCATCAGGGCATGAGTCCGCGAGCAGTCGATCGTGCAGGCAGCGCTGTTGCGTTTCCGGCCGATCATGATGACGACCTTGGCCGCGTTGTTCGGCGCGCTGCCTTTGGCGCTTGAATCCGGAACCGGCTCGGAGCTGCGCAATCCGCTCGGCATCACCATCGTCGGCGGCCTGCTGCTCAGCCAGTTGCTGACGCTCTACACCACGCCGGTGATCTATCTCTACATGGAACGGCTGCGGGCGCGGCTGTCGTCGGCGCCGCCACCGCACCGGGCCGTTCCGGGCCCAGCGGAGTGACACCGCCATGAACTTCACATGAATTTCTCTTGGCCCTTCATCCGGCGGCCGATCGGCACCACGCTGATGGCCGCCGGCATTTTCTTGGTCGGCGCCGTCGCCTATGATTTTCTGCCGGTCGCCAGCCTGCCGAGCGTCGACATTCCGACCATCAGCATCAGCGCCTCGCGGCCGGGCGCCGACCCCAATATCATGGCGGCGACGGTTGCCGCGCCGCTCGAACGCCAGCTCGGCACCATTGCCGGCGTCACCGAAATGACGTCGACCAGTTCATCGGGCTCGACGCGGATCTCGGTGCAGTTCGATCTGTCGCGCAGCATCGAAGGCGCGGCGCGCGACGTACAGGCCGCACTCAACGCCGCACTCACCGACCTGCCCGGCGACATGCCGACGCTACCGAGCTTCCGCAAATTCAACCCGGCGGCGGCACCGATCCTGATCCTGGCGCTGACCTCCAAGACCATGCCAGGCAGCGCCATCTATGACGCCGCCGACAGCGTCATCGTTCAACGCCTGAGCCAGATCGAAGGCGTCGCCGACGTGACCGTCGCCGGCTCCGAACAGCCGGCGATCCGCGTGCGGGTCGATCCGGCGCGGCTGTCGGCGATGGGCCTGAGCCTCGAACAGAGTGCGCACGGCGATTGCCAATTCCAACACCGTCGGCCCGCTCGGTGTCTTCGACGGCGCCAAGCGCGCGACCTCGATCGGCATCAACGACCAATTGCGCAAGCCCGACGACTACGACCCGATCGTGGTCAAGACCGTCAACGGCAACGTCATCCGGCTGTCGACGGTCGCCAACATTCAGCCGAGCGTGCGCAACAGCCGCTCGGCCGGCTGGTACAACCGCGACCCGTCGGTTCTGCTCATCATCACCAAGCAAGCCGACGCCAATGTCATCGACACCGTCGACCGGATTTACGCCCTGTTGCCGGAGCTCAAGCAATGGGTTCCGGCGGGCCTGCAGATTTCGGTGCTGACCGACCGCACCCAGACCATCCGCGCCAGCGTGCGCGACATGCAGTGGACTTTGGCCGCCACCGCCGTGCTGGTGATGCTGGTGGTGTTTTTGTTCCTGCGCCGCACGGCCGCTACCATCGCCGCCGGCATCACGGTGCCGTTGTCGCTGGCCGGCACCTGCGCGGCGATGTGGGCCGCCGGATTTTCGATCGACAACCTGTCGCTGATGGCGCTCGCCGTCTGCATCGGCTTTGTCGTGGACGACGCCATCGTGATGATCGAGAACATGTTCCGCTTCATGGAGAAAGGCTATTCGCCGTTGGCGGCGGCTTTGCGCGGCGCCAAGCAAATCGGCTTTACCGTGCTGTCGATCTCGGTGTCGTTGATCGCGGCCTTTATCCCGCTCTTGTTCATGGGCGGCATTGTCGGCCGGCTGTTTCGCGAATTCTCGGTCACGCTGACTTTTGCGATTGCCGTCTCGACCGCGGTGTCGCTATCGGTGACGCCGATGATCTGCGCCTATTTCGTCCATGAAATGCCGCACAAGAACGCGACCTGGCTCGACCGGCTGGTCGAAGGCACGCTATCGCGCATGGTCTATTTTTATAACCGCACTTTGGCTTTCGTCCTGGTGCACCGTGGGCTGGGGCTGATCGTCTTCGTCGCCACCATCGCACTGACGGTCGGGCTCTTCATCAAAGTGCCGAAGGGCTATTTCCCGCAGGACGACACCGGGCTGATTTTCGGCGGCACCCAGGCCTCGACCGATATATCCTACGACGCCATGAAGCGGCTGCAAGAACAGGCGATGGACGTCGTTTTGGCCGACCCGGCGGTCGCGGGACTGGGTTCGTCGGTCGGCGCCTCCGGTTTCAATGCCTCGGTCAACCGCGGCCGGCTGTTCATCAGCCTCAAGCCGCTGGCCGAGCGCGGCAACGTGCCAACCACTCGCGTGGTGGCGCGCATCCGCGCCCGGCTCAATAAAATTCCGGGCATTCGCGTGTTCCTGGTGCCGGCGCAGGACTTGCGCATGGGCGCGCGCCAGAGCGATTCGTCCTATCAGTTCACGCTCTGGAGTTCCGACATCGAGGCGCTGCAAGCCTGGGTGCCGAAGGCGGTCGAGCGCGCCAAGCAGATCCCCGAGCTAACCGACGTCAGCACCGACCGCGAGCAAGGCGGACTGCAGGCCAATATCTCGATCGATCGGCAGGCGGCCGCACGGCTCGGCGTCCGCATCCAGGACATCGACAACGTTCTCAACGACGCCTTTTCGCAACGGCAGATTTCGACGGTCTACACCCAGCGCAACCAGTACCGTGTGATTCTCGAAGTCGGCAAACAGTATCAACGCGACCCGAACGATCTCAGCGATCTGTTCGTCTCGGGCAATGGCGGCGCGCAAGTGCCGCTGCCGGCGGTCGTCAAGGTCGTGCGCGGCATCGCGCCTTTAGTGGTCAACCATCAGGGCCAGTTTCCGTCCACCACCATCACCTACAATATCAAGCCCGGGGTGCCGATCGCGGACGCCACCGCCGCGCTCGAACAGGCGGTCGCCGAGTTGCATCTGCCCGACAGCATTCACACCGAATTCGCCGGCGACGTAAAGGCGTTCAAGAAAAGCGCCGGCGCGCAGCCGCTGTTGCTGCTGGCGGCGCTGATCGCGGTCTATATCGTGCTCGGCATTCTGTACGAGAGCCTGGTGCATCCGCTCACCATCATCTCGACGCTGCCGTCGGCGGGCCTTGGTGCGCTGTTGGCGTTGCAGATTTCCGGCAGCGAGCTGACGGTGATCGCCTTCATCGGCATTATTCTCCTGATCGGCATCGTCAAGAAGAACGGCATCATGATGGTCGACTTCGCGCTGGAAGCCGAACGCAAGCGCGGACTGACGCCGGCGCAAGCCATTCACGAAGCCTGCCTGGCGCGGTTCCGGCCGATTTTGATGACAACCATGGCCTCGATGCTGGGCGCGGTGCCGCTGCTAATCGCGGTCGGGCCGGGTTCCGAACTTCGCCGCCCGCTCGGCATCACCATCATCGGCGGCTTGCTGGTGTCGCAGTTTTTGACGCTCTACACGACGCCGGTGATTTATCTCTGGCTCGACAAATTGCACCTGAAGCTGGGCGGCGGTTTGCCGACGTTTATCAAGCGGCGGCCACCGGCGGCCGCGCCGGGCATTCAACCGGCGGAGTAATTAAACGCCCAGATAGCGGTGCTGCACGTCGGGCGCGGCGGCAAGCTCAGCCGAGCCGCCCGTCCACACCACCTTGCCGCGCTCGATCAGGAAATGGCGGTCGGCGACCCGCATCAGCGCGCCGACATTCTTGTCGATGACCAGAACCGCCAGCCCGGACTCTTTCAGCCGCGCCAGGCAGCGCCAGATTTCCTGCCGGATCAGCGGCGCCAGGCCTTCGGTCGCCTCGTCGAGAATCAGCAGACGCGGATTGGTCATCAGCGCGCGGCCGACCGCCAGCATCTGCTGCTCGCCGCCGGAGAGTTGATTGCCCATGCTGGCTGCGCGTTCGGACAGCCGCGGAAACAGGTCGTAGACCGCGCTCCAGCGTCCAGGCCGCCGCCGTCGCGCGCGACCGCGGTCGCCACCAGGTTTTCGCGCACGTTCAGATTCGGGAAAATCTGGCGGCCTTCCGGCACCAGCCCGATGCCGCGCTGCGCGATCTTGTAAGACGGCAGGCCGCGAATTTCCTCGCCCATAAAGCTGATCGACGCCGGCGCGCGCCGGCGTCAGCCCCATGATCGAGCGCACGGTGGTGGTCTTGCCCATGCCGTTGCGGCCCATCAGCGTCACCATTTCGCCGGGCGCGATCGAGAGCGACACGCCGAACAGCACCTGGCTCAGGCCGTAGCAGGTCTCGACGCCGTCGAGGGTCGAGCACGCTCTCAGGCATTGACCGCGCCCTCCTCGACTGTCGCCGAGATAGGCGTCGCGCACCTGCTCGTTGGCGCGGATCTCGTCCGGCGTGCCGGAGGCGATCACGCGGCCATAGACCAGCACGGTGATGCGGTCGGCGAGCGCGAACACCGCTTCCATGTCGTGCTCGACCAGCAGGATGGTGAATTCCTGCTTGAGCGCGCGCAGCATGTCGACCATGCGGGCGGATTCCTCCGGCCCCAAGCCGGCCATCGGCTCGTCGAGCAGCAGCATGCGCGGATTGCCGGCCAGCGCCATCGCCAGTTCGAGCAGGCGATGTTCGCCGTGGCTAAGCGCGGAGGCGGGCCGGTCGGCGCGGTCGAGCAAGCCCACGCGCTCAAGCGCGGCGCGCGCCGGATCGCGCAACCCTTTCTCCATGCGCGCGTTGCGCCAGAAGTGGAACGAATGCCGGCATGCGCCTGCACGGCGAGCGCGACATTGTCGAGCACGCTGAGATCGAGAAACAGCGAGGTGATCTGGAACGAGCGCGCCAGCCCGAGCGCGCTGCGCTTGTACATCGGCAGCGTGGTGATATCGCGGCCGGCAAAACGGATGCGGCCGAAATCGGGCGCCAGCTGTCCGGACAAGCTGCGCGATCAGCGTGGTCTTGCCGGCGCCGTTCGGGCCGATGATGGCATGCAGTTCGCCCGCGCGACGTCGAGCGACAGATCGTCGGTCGCGACGATGCCGCCGAAGCGCTTGGCGAGGTTCTCGGCCTTGAGCATGATGTCGCTCATGACCGCACCTTGGCGCTCATTTTGTCGCTGAGCTTGGTGAGCAGCCCGTCGATGCCGCCGCGCGCGAACAGCACCACCAGCAGCAACAGCGGCCCCAGGATGATCTGCCAGTATTCGGTGATGCCGGACAGCACCTCCTCCAGCACCAGCAGCGCGACCGCGCCGATCAGCGGGCCCACAGCCGAGCCCATGCCGCCGAGCACCACCATGATGATCAGGTCGCCCGAGCGCGTCCAATACATCATCGCCGGCGATGACGAAATCGGTGTGGTTGGCCAACAGCGCGCCGGCCAGCCCGCACATCGTGCCGGCGATGACGAAGGCGGTCGAGCCGGTAGCGATAAGTCGGAAAGCCGATGGCGCGCATGCGCAGTTCGTTCGAGCGCACGCCCTGCATCGCCATGCCGAAGCGCGAATTGATCAGCCGCCAGACCAGATAGATCGCGCCGAACAGCAGCGCCAGGCAGACGTAATAGAACTGCGTCTTGTCCGACAGGTTGAGCGGCGCGAAGAACTGGCTGCGCTTGTCGATGGTCAGGCCGTCGTCGCCGCCGTAGCGCGCGATGCCGGCGACGACGTAATAGGCCATCTGCGCGAAGGCCAGCGTGATCATGATGAAATAGACGCCGCGCGTGCGCAGGCTGAGCGCGCCGATCACCAGCGCGAACAGCGCCGAGGCGCCGAGCGCCACCGGCCACTGGATAAAGCCGGAATTGATGTCCTCGAACGCCAGCATGCCGACGGCATAGCCGCCGATGCCGAGATAGGCGGCGTGGCCGAAGCTCATCATGCCGCCGAAGCCGAGGATCAGATTGAGGCTGACCGCCGCCATCGCCAGGATGATGATGCGGGTGAACAAGCGTCAGCATGAAGCGGTCGTCGGCGAGATGCGCATAGACCGGCAGCAAGCGCCAGCGCGATCAGCAGCGCGGCGACGACGACATTGCGAAGGGTGAGCGTCGAGCATCACTTCTGACCCGCCGAAAACAGGCCCTCGGGCTTGCACACCAGCACCACCGCCATCAACAGATAGATCAGCATCGACGACAAGCGCCGGCGCCGCGGTCGAGGCCGCCGCCGGGCTAAGCACCAGACGCAGGAATGTCGGGCAGATAAGAGCGGCCGAGCGTGTCGATGAAGCCGACCAGAAGCGCCGCGACCAGCGCGCCGCGGATCGAGCCGATGCCGCCGATCACGGTGATGACGAAGGCGAGGATCAGGATGTTCTCGCCCATGCCGATCTGCACGGTCAGGATCGGCGCCTGCATCAGCCCGGCAAGCCCCGCCAGCGCGGCGCCGAGGCCGAACACCAGCGTATAGAGCAGCTTGATATTGACGCCGAGCGCGCCGACCATTTCGCGGTTGGACGCGCCGGCGCGGATCAGCATGCCGATGCGCGTGCGCATCACCAGCACATAGAGGAAGGCCGCGACCACCAGGGTCACGACGATGATCGAAAGCTTGTAGGCCGAATACTGGAAGCCCGGCAGAATCTGGATCGAGCGGTTAAGCCAGGACGGCAGCGGCAGGCTCATGCCGTCCGCACCCCAGATCAGCCGCACCGCTTCGTCGAAAAACAGGATCAGCCCGAAGGTGCCGAGCACATGGTCGAGATGGTCGCGGCCGTAGAGCCTGCGCATCGCGATCACCTCGACCGCCATGCCGACCATCAGCGTGGCGACCAGCGCCAGCAATGGCGCCGAGCACGAAGCTGCCGGTCCAGGCCGCGAAGGTGGCGGCGAAATAGGCGCCGATCATATAGAGCGAGCCGTGCGCCAGATTGACCAGATCCATGATGCCGAACACCAGCGTCAGCCCGGCCGCCAGCAAAAACAGCAGCAGGCCGAACTGCAGGCCGTTCAGGCATTGTTCGATGAAGAGCGTCATGGTCGCCGTTGTATCATGCAATTAACACGCCGAAGTCTGCCAAGTTCGTATCCCGGACGCGATGCAACGTGAAAGCGTGCACCGCGGATCCGGAACGCGGGCCAGAAATCCGCATCGCTGTCCCCAATAACAAGACGGCGGAAACGTTCCCGCTTCCGCCGCCTTGGCCGCATCCGCCCGGTTATTTCATCGGGCACTTGCCGTGGAAGCTGTCCTGGTTGTCCTTGACGATGGTGGCGGCAGTCTTGAGCACGAAGTGCCGTCGGCAGTCCTTGACCACATCCTGCAGATAGAAGTTCTGGATCGGGAAGTGGTTGTTGCCGAACTTGAAGTTGCCGCGCACCGACTTGAAGTCGGCTTTCTTGAGCGCCGCTTCCACCTTGGCCTTGTCGGACAATTGCCCTTTAGGTCGTTGACCGCCGATGCGATCAGGTTGGCGGCGTCATAGGCCTGCGCGCCGTAGAACGACGGCTTGTGGCCGGGATACTTCTTGATGAAGTCGGCGACGAACTTCTTGTTGGCCGCGTTCGGCAGGTCGTTGACCCATTCCTGCGCGCCGGGCACGCCGAGCGCGAGATCCTTCTGCAACGGCAGCGACAGCTCGTCGATGGTGAAGGCGGTGTAGAGCGGGATCTTGCCCTTCAGACCGGCCTGGGCGTATTGCGCCAGGAACTGCACGCCGGCCTTGCCCGGATAGAACACGAAGACCGCGTCCGGCTTGGCGGCCTTGGCCTTCGCCAGCTCGGCCGAGAAGTCGAGCTGCGTCGGCCAGGTGGTCAGATCCTGTCCGACCACCTTGCCCTTGAAGGTCGAGGCGACGCCCGTCGAGCATGTCCTTGCCGGCGGCGTAGTTCGGGCCGATCAGATAGACCGACTTCACGCCCTTGGTGTTCATGTACATGCCCATCGCCTGCGGCGTCTGGTCGTTCTGCCACGAGGTCGAGAAGAAATAGGGCGAGCAGCCTTCACCGGCGAGCTGATGCGGACCGGCGTTGGCGCTGATCAGGAAGGTCTTGGAATCGAAGGCCGGCTTGACCGAGGCCAGCAGCACGTTCGACCAGATGTAGCCGGCCAGGAAGTCAACGTGATCGGACTCGATCAGCTTCTCGGTCTTCTGCTTGCCGATCGCCGGCTTGAAGCCGTCGTCTTCGTAGATCACTTCGACCGGCAGGCCGCCCATCTTGCGGCCCATGTGATCGAGCGCGAGTTCGAACGCGTCGCGCATATTGTTGCCGATCACCGCGACCGGTCCGCTGAAGGTCGAGACGAAGCCGATCTTGATGGATTTTTTCTGAGCCATCGCGGGGCTGGCCGCGAGCAGCAGCGCCGCACCGGCGGCAATAAATGTCTTGCGCATTAGATCCTCCCGTAGGCCGTTTTGGCCCCTATTGCTTGAAGCGACAATGTAGCGGGTTTGCCGGCAAAAGGTCTAGCCGCGCTTGGTCGCAGGGCCATTCCTGCGACCGTTACCGGAGGCACCAAAGGCCGCCGGCAGACGACCAAGGCCGGGGCTAAAACGTCGGAAAAGCCATGCGCCATCGGGCATTGACCGCCTCCCCGCGCGTTTGCACTGTGTCGGCACACGGCCCGAAAGTGGCCGAAACGAAATATAATTCGGGAAGCGCCCAACGTGACCAGAACCGGAAAAAAGACCCTCGATAAAACCTATGACGGCATCATCATCGGCGCCGGTCATCACGGCCTGATCCTCGGCAGCTATCTCGCCAAGGCCGGGCTCGACATCCTGCTGGTCGAGCGCCGGCTGACTTACGGTGGCGGTCTGTGTACGCGCGAAATGACGTTGCCGGGTTTCTACCACAACTTGCATTCGATCAATCATTTCCACATCAGCGAGACGCCGTGGTTCAAGGACCTCGAACTCGGCAACACGGTCAATTACATCACGCCGCGCTACGAATTCGGCCAGGCCCATGCCGACGGCACCGCCTTGGTGCTCGGCCGCGACCTGGAAGAATCGCTCGCCAATATCGCGCGCTTTTCCAAGAAGGACGCCGAGACCTTCCGCGAATGGAATTTGAAAGCGGAAAAAATCACCCGCGAAATCTTCATGGCCGAGCGCTATGCCGAACCGCTGCCGCAGGCCGAACGCGAGGCGCTGCTCAATCAAACAGCGCTGGGCCGTGAATTCCTCGCCGTCGCCGCCCGCCAGCCGCTCGATATGGTCGGCGAGTTGTTCGAAAACGAGCACGTCCAGCTGCTGTTCCTGTTCAAGGTGTCACTGTTCGGCACTTGGTTGACCGACACAATGTCGAAGACTTCGCCGATGGGCTCGCTGATCCGCGCCTTTGATCTCGAGAGCGGCTATCAGCTGTGCGAGGGCGGCTCGTTCAATCTGGCGCGCGGGCTGATGGAAAGCTTCATCGCCAATGGCGGCCGCTTCCAGCCGCAGGTCAATGTCGACAAAATCGTGATCGAGAACGGTAAGGCGACCGGCATCCAGCTCGCCGACGGCCGCACCGTGCGGGCGCGCCAGTTCGTCGCCTCGGCCATCGACATTCATCAGACCTTCGAGGACCTGGTCGGGCGCGACCAGTTGCCGGCGGCCTTCCTCAACAAGCTCGACAATTTCCAATACACGCCATGGAGCCTGTTCGGCCTGCATCATGCGCTCAACGAAAGCCCGCAATTCGCGGCCGCCAAATTCGATCCCAACATCAACCGCACACTGAAATGGTCGATGGGCGCAGAGACGATGGAGGACCTGTTCGCCGCGCACGAAGACGTCAAAGCCGGGCGCGTGCCCGAGATCGTGCAGTTCGGTTCCGGTCCGTTGAGCGTGCTCGATCCGACGCAGGCGCCGCCCGGCAAACACACGTCCTACTCCTGGCACGTCATGCCGCTTAATCCGGATATCGGCAGCCAGAGCTATGAGAGTTGGAAGGAAGACTTCGCCGACAAGATCGAAGATGTCTGGCGGCGCTACTGCCCGAATATGACACCCGACAACATTCTCGGGCGCTACATTTACACCGGCCGCGAATACACCCAGGAACTGGTCAATATGCGCGGCGGCGACATCTTCATGGGTGCGTTCAACGCCGAACAGGTGATGTACGACCATTTCGGCTATCGCTCGCCGATCCCGAATCTGTACAACGCCGGCTCGGCCGGCCATCCCGGCGGCGCGATTTCCGGCGGCGCCGGCTATATCACCGCCGGCATCATCGCCGAGGAGCTCGGCATCAAGCCATGGTGGGTGCCGGCCAATGCGCGGCATGCGCTGGAGCGACACGTTAAGAACGCAAAGACCGGCGTAATTCGAGCGCTATTGGCGACATACATCAAAGACCTGAGCACGGAATTCGGACAAAGACGCTAATCCCAATTTGAATACGGGTCCGACCGGAATGAAGACAAAAGTCGAGGAATTGAATGACCGACCCCGACCTGAACAACATCGTCTTCCCGTCGCTGAAAGACCGCGTCGTCATTATTACCGGCGCGGGCCAGGGCATCGGCCGGGTGTTCGCCAAAGCTTTCGGGCTGGCGGGCAGCCGCGTCGTGATCGCCGAGCGCAATGAGGAAAAAGCCGCGGCGGTGTCGGCGGAAATCATGAAAGCCGGCGGCCAGGCCCTGGCCGTGACCACCGACGTCGCCGACGAAGCCTCGATCAAGGAAATGGTCGAGGTCGTGACCGACGAATATGACGGCATCGACGTGTTGATCAACAATGCCGGGATTTTCTCGACACTGGAAATGCGGCCGTTCGATCAGATCCCGCTCGACGAGTGGGAACAGGTGCTGCGCGTCAATCTAACCGGGCCGTTCTTGTGCGCGCGCGCCGTGCTGCCGGCGATGCGCAAGGCCAAATCGGGCCGCATCATCAATATCGCGTCCGGCGCGGTCCGGCTCGGGCGGCCGAATTATCTGCACTACATCGCCAGCAAATCGGCGCTGATGGGCATAAGCCTGTCGATGGCGCGCGAACTCGGCCCCGACAACATTACCGTCAATTCGATTTTGCCGGGCGCGACCTTCACCGAGATCGAACGCAAGACCGTCACGCCCGAGCAGAAAGAGCGCATCGTCGCGGCGCAATGCATCGGACGGCCGGAAGTGCCGGAGGATCTGGTCGGCGCGGCGCTGTTCCTGGCGTCGGAAGCGTCCGCCTTCGTCACCGGCCAGAGCATCAATCTCGATGGCGGCGTGACGGGGTCGTAAGGCAAAAACAAACATGGCCGGGACAACGCCCGGCCATGATACTTGATACTTTGTGGAAGGCTACGTTACGCCGCCGCTCTTTGCATCCGGCGCATGTCACGGAACGAAATCATTTTCTTGGTGTTCTCGTCCCACAGCACCAGCCGCACACATTTGAGACTTTCCCACATCGTCAGCCGGCCGATGCTGCCGAGTTCGGGATTGTCACGCAGCACGCGGTTGAGCCGGTAATAGGGAATCTTGCTGCACAGGTGATGCACATGGTGGATGCCGATATTGGCGGTGAACCAGCGCAGCACGCCCGGCAGCACATAATATGAACTGCCGTGCAGCGCGACGTCGTGCAAATTCCACGTCGAATTGTCGGCCCACACCGTGTCTTCGAACTGATGCTGTACGTAAAACAGCCATACGCCCATGGTCGCCGCCAGCAGAATGATCGGCAGATGCACCAGCAGGAAGGCGCCGACGCCGATCTGCCAGATCAACAAGCCGGCGATCACCGCCCCCGCGATATTGGTCGCCTGCGTGCTCAGCCACGGCGTCCAGCCGGCGCGCATCAGGCCGACCGGCAGCCGGTGCTGCAGAATGAACATGTAAGCCGGGCCGATGCCGAACATCACCAACGGGTGGCGATAGAGCCAATATTTGACCCGGCCGAAACGCGACAGCGCCAGATACTCTTTGACCGTCAGCGTATCGATGTCGCCGATGCCGCGCCGTTCGAGACTGCCGGCGGTGGCGTGATGAATGGCGTGGGTGCGGCGCCAGAAATCGTAAGGCGTGAACGTCAGCACGCCGAGCGCGCGGCCGATCCAGTCATTGGCGAGCCTGTGCCGGAAAAACGAGCCATGGCCGCAATCGTGCTGGATCATGAACAGCCGGACCAGGAAGCCGGCGGCCGGGACCGACAGCAGCAACGTGACCCACCAGAAGCCGTAACGATACGACAACCACATCGTCACCCAGAGCGCGGCCAGAGGCCCGAGGCTGACGCAGATCTCGAGGATGCTGCGCCAATTGCTGGGCTCGCGATAACGCAACAGTTTTTGCGTCCAGGCGCGCGCGTCGCTCGGCGCGGCCTCGTTCGCGATCTTGTCCGAACCCGGCGTTAAAATCGTGCCGGCCGGCGCTTTATCTTGCTGCAAGCTGTTATCCTTTGCGTCTAAATGTGCAGACCAAGCCGGTCAGCCGTTTGGCCACCGCTAACGCACATTCGCAAGTTGAGGGAATTCGTAGCTTTGTAGAATCAGTGCCGGGCTTTTTGATGTCCGCAAAGCGACATAGCAGCATCCGGCGGCCGGTTCCAGAACGAATGTCTTCATCTAAGCCAGGCCGGGCCGATAAAGCACAGGAATTTCAACATGATACCGACGGTCGCCATCATCGCGCCGGGAAATATGGGCGCCGGCGTAGCAAAACGCCTGACTGAGCAAAATGTAACAATTTTGACCTCGCTTGTTGGCCGCAGCGCAGCAAGCACCCAGCGTGCCCAGCGCGCCGGCATGCACTCGGTCGACGATCGCCAATTGGCAGACGCCGATTTTGTGCTGTCGATCGTGCCGCCGGGCGAAGCGCTGGCGCTGGCGCAAAGGCTGGCGCCGATTCTGACCGCCGCGAATACCAAGCCGGTTTACGTGGACTGCAACGCGGTGTCGCCGCCGACGTTGCTCAAGATCGCCGAGGCGATCGCGCCGACCGGCTGCCCGTTCGTCGACGCCGGCATCATCGGCCCGCCGCCCTCGCCCGGTTCGACCAATACGAAATTTTACGCCTCCGGCTCGTCGGCCGACGCCTTCGCGGCGTTCAACGACTACGGTTTGATCGTGCGGGTGCTGGACGGCCCGTTGTCCGCCGCCTCGGCGCTGAAGATGTCCTATGCCGGCATCACCAAGGGCTTCACCGCCCTGGGCGCGGCGATGATGCTGGCGGCCACCCGCGGCGGCTCGGCCGAGGCGCTGAAAGCCGAAATCGCAGAGAGCATTCCGGATCTGAGCGCCTTCCTGACCCGCAATACGCCGCGCATGTATTCGAAAGCCTATCGCTGGGTCGCCGAGCTTGACGAGATCTCGACCTTCGTCGGCAAGGACTATCCAGAGAGTGCGATGTTCGCCGCCGCCGCGCGGCTTTATGAGCGCATCGCCGCTGACCTTGAGGGTGACAAGACAGAAATCGCCGCGATGGATAAATTTTGCGGGAAGTAACGGCTGCGGACACAACGCGGCGCAGTACTCGCACTTTCATCACCGGGCATAGCCGTTCGGAGAACGACGTTTCTGCGAAACGCCTATTTCCCGGTGATCCCGCTTAGGATAGCACTGTGCCTCCCTCAGCGAGATGGCCGGGACAAGCCCGGCCATGACATGTTGAAGTTTGATTAGCCGGGAGCGGAAACGTATGACCGATCCAACAATCCTCACTCAACTCGAAGTCGGCTACCGCATTCTCACGCTCAACCGGCCGGACAAGCTCAACGCCTTCACCGACGACATGCATGGCGAGCTGCGCGCCGCCATCGACGAGGCCGAAGCCGACACCGACTGCCGCGCGCTGATGATCACCGGCGCCGGCCGCGCTTTTTGCGCCGGCCAGGACCTGCGCGACCGCGTGCTGGCGCCCGGCGAAGCGCCGAAGCCGCGCGACTCGCTGGAAAAGCAATACAATCCGCTGATCCGCCGTTTGCGTGCCCTGCCCTTCCCGGTGATCGCCGCCGTCAACGGCGTCGCCGCCGGCGCCGGCGCCAATATCGCGCTCGCCTGCGACATCGTGATCGCCGGCAAATCGGCGAGCTTCATCCAGTCCTTCGCCCGCATCGGGCTGGTGCCGGATTCCGGCGGCACCTGGTTTTTGCCGCGGCTGGTCGGCGACGCCCGCGCCCGCGGCCTGGCGTTGATTGCGCAGGAACTGAAAGCCGAAAAGGCCGCCGAATGGGGCATGATCTGGCGCTGTGTCAACGACGACGCGTTGATCTATGAAGCGCGGCGGATCTGCGAGCACTTCTCGAGCGCGCCGACGCAAGGGCTGGCGCTGATTAAGCAGGCGCTCGATGCCTCGGCCACCAACGACCTCGACACCCAGCTCGATCTCGAACGCGATCTGCAAAAACAAGCTAACATGTTGCCGGACTACGCTGAAGGCGTGCGCGCCTTCATGGAAAAGCGCAAACCGAAATTTCAAGGCCGCAAGTAGCGAACGCGTCCGACACGATCTGATGTAACAGCCAAATCGACGATGGGATGAGTGCTATGAACAAGCAACCGCTTCGCATCGGCATTGCCGGCCTCGGCGCTGTCGGTCTCGACGTCGCCAAGCGGCTGATCGACGGTGACGTACCGGGAGTCATTCTGACCGCGGTCGCGGTGCGCGACGCCGACAAGGCGCGGCGCAATCTGCCGCAGATCGGTGACGCCGTGGCGCTACGCACCCTGGAGTCCATCGCCGACGACTGCGATCTGGTGGTCGAATGCCTGCCGCCGGCGCTGTTTCGCGACGTCGCCATCGCTACCATCGACAAGGGCCGGCTGTTCATGCCGCTGTCGGCGGCGCAGCTGTTGCACAATGGCGATCTGATCGAACGGGCCAAGGCGACCGGCGCCCGCATTCTGGTGCCGACCGGCGCGCTGGTCGGCTTCGACGCCGTGCGCGCCGCCGCCGAGGGCACCATTCATTCCGTCAGCATGGTGACGCGCAAACCGCCGGCCGGCCTCGAAGGCGCACCCTATCTCGTCGAGAACGGCATCTCGGTGGCCGGCATCAAGGAACCGCTGCGGGTGTTTGCCGGCTCGGCGCGCGAAGGCGCGCGCGGCTTTCCGGCCAACGTCAATGTCGCCGCCGCGCTGTCGCTGGCCGGCATCGGGCCGGACCACACACAACTGGAAATCTGGGCCGACCCGACCGTCACCCGCAACACCCATACGATCACGGTCGACGCCGACAGCGTGCGGTTTTCGATGACCATCGAGAATGTGCCGTCGGCCAATCCGCGCACCGGAAAATTGGTGGCGCTGTCGGTCGTCGCCGCGCTGCGCGGGCTGGTGTCGGAAGTGAAAATCGGAACCTGAGCCGCCCCGATCCGCGTTGACTCTGCGGTTCCGAGATCGTTAGCATACAAGCGATTTTGGAGACCCGCGTGATCCCGAAAAGTGGGACCCGGTTTTCGGACAAGATCACGCGCCAGGAAGATGCCCATGAAGCCCGCGCCCTTCGTCCACCATGTGCCACGCACGCTCGACGAGGCGCTGGCGATCCTGTCGCAGGTGGCCGGCGAAGACGGCCGGGTGCTGGCCGGCGGCCAGAGCCTGGTGCCGATCATGGCCTTCCGGCTCGCCAAGCCGGCCCATCTGGTCGACATCAACGCGGTCGAGGGCCTCGACAAGATCGAGAGCGACGGCCAGGCGCTGACCATCGGCGCCCGGGTGCGCCATGCCGCCTTCCACAAGCCGGTCACCGACAACCCGCTCGGTGCGCTGCTGACCTTCGTCGCCCGCCACATCGCCCATTATCCGATCCGGATGCGTGGCACCTTTTGCGGCAGCCTGGCGCACGCCGACCCGGCCTCGGAATGGTGCCTGACCGCCGCCACGCTCGGCGCCACCATGGTGGCCAAGAGCACGCGCGGCGTGCGCGAGATTGCCGTCGACCGGATTATTTCGACGGCATCATGTCGACCACCTTGGCCGAGGACGAGTTGCTGGCGGAAGTCCGCCTGCCCTTGCTGCCGCCGGACGCCAAATTCGGCTTCAACGAATTCAACCGCCGCGCCGGCGACTTCGCGATGGCGTCCTCGCTGGTCACCTATCGGCTCGACGGCGGCAAGATCGCCGATGCCCGCGTCGGTGTTGGCGGTGCCGAACCGTCGCCACGACGAATTCCGGAAGCCGAAGCTGCGCTCAATGGTGAGGTGCCGGGCGATGCCGCCTTCCGCGCCGCCGCGCTGGCCGCCAGCGAGGCGGTCGACCCGCTTGAGGATCATCAGACCGACGCCGCCTATAGGCGCGACCTGGTGCGCGCTGTCGTGCGCCGCGCTTTGGAAAACTCTCAGTCATGAGCGCGCCCACCAAAGGCACAAGGCGACGGGCTGAAATGGGTCGGCCGCGCCATTCGCCGCGTCGAGGACCCGGCGCTGGTGCAAGGCCAAGGTCATTTCACCGCCGATCTGGCGGCCGCGCACTGGGTGCGCTTTGTGCGCAGCCCGGTCGCCGCCGGCACCATCGACAGCATTGTCGTCCCGGACGGCGCGCTGGTGATCACCGCCGCCGATCTTAAAGACGTCAAGCCGATCACGCCGATGCTGCACAAGTTCGAGTACAAGCCGGTCGGCCAGCCGATCCTGGCAGACGGCCAGGTGCGCTTTGTCGGCGAAGCGGTCGCCGCCGTGGTCGCAGCCAGCGAAGAAGAAGCCGAGGATATCGCTGATCTGGTCGAGATCGATATCAGCGAGACCAAGCCGCTGGTGGATGCCCACGACGCGCTGGCGCCCGGCGCGCCACAGCTCCACGACGTCGCGCCGGGCAACGTGATCGTCAACGCCGAGGTTAAGACAGCTGGCTTCGACGCGATTTGGAATAGCGCCGCCAAAATCGTCAAAATCGATGCGCGTTCGCACCGCCAGAACGCCACGCCGATGGAAGCGCGCGCGCGGCGCACGCGGCTTACGACTTAACCAGCGGCCGCATCACACTGACCTGCACCACGCAAATGCCGCATCTGATGCGCACCGCGATCGCCGACCTGATCGGCCTACGCGAATCCGACTTGCGCGTGATTGCGCCCGATGTCGGCGGCGCCTTCGGCCAGAAAATGTCGCTTTGCGTCGAATATGTCGTGCTGGTCTGGCTGGCGCGCAAACTCAAGAGTTCGGTGGCCTGGACCGAGGACCGCCGCGAAAACCTGATCGCCTCGTTCCACTCGCGCGATCAATACATCACGCTTGAAGGCGCCTTCGACGCCGACGCCAAACTGCTGGCGCTGCGTGGCGACGTCCTCGCCAATATCGGCGCCTATTCCAGCTTTCCCAATACCGGCGGCATGGAGCCTTTGATGGCGTTGGCGGAACTGCCGGGGCCCTATGACTTTCAGCAATATCAGTGTCACGCCCGCGCCGTATTGACCAACACCTTGACCATGGCAGCCTATCGCGGCGTGTCGCGCCCGGCGATCACTTTCACGCTTGAAAGGCTAATGGACAAGGCCGCCGCAGCCTTCATGATCGACCCAGTCGATATCCGCCGCCGCAATCTGATCGACAAATTTCCTTATACGTCGGCAACCGGCCTGGTGTTCGACGAAGCCACCTATAAGGAGACGCTGGAACTGGCGGTCAACGCCATCGGCCTGCCGGCGTTACGCGCACGGCAGAAAGAGGCGCGCGCGCAAGGCCGCTATCTCGGCATCGGCTTTGCCACCTTCTCCGAGCGTACCGGCTATGGCAGTCCGGCCTTCGCCGCGCGCGGCATGGGCATCACTCCCGGCTGGGAAACGGTACACGTCACGGTCGACCCCTCCGGCTTTGTCGAAGCCCGCATCGGCGCCTCGCCGCACGGTCAGGGCCTGCGCACGACCCTGGCGCAGATCATCGCCGATGAAATCGGCGTGGCGCCCGACCGGATCAAAATCGTGCACGGCGACACCGATACGTCTCCTTATGGTTGGGGCACGTTCGCTAGCCGCTCGCTGGTGATATCTGGCGGCGCCTCGCTGATCGCGGCGCGGAAAATTCGCGCCAAACTCATCAAGATCGCCAGCCATATGCTGGAAGCCGCCGACCACGACATCGTGCTCGAAGACGGCCAGGCCAAGGTCGCCGGCACCGACCGAAGCGTCACCATCGCCACGATGGCGCGCGAGATTTACACCCAGACCCATCGCTTCAAGGGCGAATTGGAACCAGGCTTGAACGAAAGCGGCACTTACGATCCGGCCGGAACTTTTTCCAATGCTTGCCATGCCTGTGTCGTCGACCTCGATCCCGAGACCGGCTTCGTCAAGATCGAGCGCTATCTGGTGGCGGAAGATGCCGGCCGCATTATCAATCCGATGATCGCCGACGGTCAGGTCCATGGCGGTGTCGCGCAGGGCATCGGCAACGCGCTGCTGGAAGAGATTATCTACGACGAAGGCGGCGGCATTCTGACCGCCAATCTCGCCGACTACATGCCGCCGACCGCGCATGAAATTCCGATGATCGAGCTGCATCACATCGAGACGCCGAGCACCCAGTCGATCACCAAGGCCAAAGGCCTTGGCGAAGGCGGCGCCATCGGCGCGCCGGCCGCGGTGCTTAACGCCATCAACGACGCCATGACGCCGTTCGGCGTCGAGATCGACACCATACCGGCGACGCCGCAGCGCATCCGCGCCGCCTTGCGGGCGAAGGAACAAGCCGCATGAGTGACAAGACCGACATTACCCTGACGATCAACGGCCGCGATCACACGATCGCGGTCGAGCCGCGCCGCACATTGGCCGACGCGATCCGCGAGGACTGCGGCAAGACCGGCACCCACATCGGCTGCGAACACGGCATTTGCGGCGCCTGCACTGTCATCGTCGACGGCGAGCCAGTGCGCTCCTGCCTGATGTTCGCCGTCCAGGCCGCCGGCAAACAGATCCGCACCGTCGAAGGCTTAGCCTCCGGCGACACGCTGCATCCCATGCAGCAGGCCTTCATGGACAATCACGGCCTGCAATGCGGCTTCTGCACGCCGGGCTTCATGATGCTGGCGGTCGGCGTGCTGGAGCGTGAGCCGGACATCTCGGACGACGATTTACTCGACGCGCTGTCGTCTAACCTATGCCGCTGCACCGGCTATCAGAACATCATCAAATCGGTGCGCGCAGCGGCCAAAGAGATGCGCGGCAAATGACGACTCCGGCCAAATTCGTCGGCCAGTCCGTCGCGCGTCTGGAAGATCGTCCGCTACTTAAGGGCCAAGGCCGCTTCGCCGCCGATATTTCATTCCCCGGGCAATGGGCGATGCGCGTGGTGCGTTCGAACGTCGCGCACGGCAAACTGAAATCGATCGACGCCGGCGCCGCGCTCGCCCTACCCGGCGTGCATGCGGTCTGGACCTTCGCCGACATCGCGCAGATCCCGCCGATCCCCTTTCGCCTCACCGGCCTGAAGGCGCTCGAACCCTATCGCCAGCGCGCCCTGGCAAACGACATGGTCCGCTATGTCGGAGAACCGGTCGCGGTGGTGTTTGCCGACAATCAGTATATTGCGGAAGACGCCGCCGATCTAGTCGAACTCGACATCGAACCGCTCAACCCGGTGATGAACGCGACCGACGAGCCGGGCGTCTACGACGAGGGTATGCCCACCGAACCGGACGTCATCCACAAGAGCTACGGCGATGTCGCTGCTGCGTTTGAATCCGCCCATGACATCATCGCACTTGAATTGTCCATCGGCCGCCATTCCGGAATCCCGCTCGAGACCCGCGGCGCCATCGCCCGTTACGACGAAGCCCACGACATCCTGGAATTGCACGGCGCCGCCAAGGTGCCGCATTGGAATCGCGACACGCTGGCGCAGCTGCTCGGGCGCAGGCGCGATTCCGTCCAGCTATTCGAGGGCCATGTCGGCGGCGGCTTCGGCATTCGCGGCGAGATCTACCCGGAAGATGTCCTGGTCTGTGCCGCCGCGCTGAAATTCCACAAGCCAATTAAATGGATCGAGGACCGCCGCGAACATCTGATCGCGGCCAATCATTCGCGCCAGCAAACCCATCGCGTGCGCGCCGCGATCGACGCCGACGGTCGCATTCTCGGCATCGACAACGAATTCTATCACGACAACGGCGCCTATATGCGCACCCACGCCGCGACGGTGCCGGATCTGGCCGCCGCCATGCTGCCGGGGCCTTACTCTGTGCCGGCCTATCGCGCCACCGGCCATATCCGGCTGACCAACAAGACGCCGTGCGGCACCTATCGTGCGCCCGGCCGTTATGAAACGACGTTTGTCCGCGAGCGATTGCTCGACGCGATCGCCGCAAAGGTCGGCGTCGACGTGGTCGAAATCCGCCGCCGCAATCTGATTGCCAAGGCGGCGATGCCGTACCAACTGAACCTCGATACCCTCGGCACGCATATCGTTTACGATTCCGGTGACTACGCACTGTTACTCGACAAAACGCTCGCTCTGGCGGACTGGCCGGCGCTGCAACGCGATCTTGTCAAGCGGCGCGCCGCCGGCGAGAAAGTCGGCGCCGGCGTCGCGATGTTCGTCGAGAAAAGCGGACTGGGTCCGTTCGATACCGTCCGCGTTTCGGTCAAGTCCGACGGCAAAGTCGAGGTCGTCACTGGCGTCGCCTCGATCGGTCAGGGCATCGAAACCGTGGTGGCGCAGATCGCCGCCGATGCGCTGGGTGTCGACTATGCCACGATCAACGTCGTGCACGGCCAGACCGACCGCATCGACAAGGGCATGGGTGCGTTCGCATCGCGCGTGACAGTGATGTGCGGCGAAGCGACAAGGCTGGCAGCAACCAAACTGCGCGGCCAGGCATTGCGGCTGGCCGCCGAGCTGATGCAGACCCGCGCCGAGGCGCTCGACATCGTCAACGGCGAGATCGTGCCGATTGGCGATGCCGCCGGACCGTCGATGCCGCTCGCCGAACTGGCGCGGGCGCGGCCGGACGAGCTCAGCGCCGAGGACACCTTCGAATCGAAACACATGGTCTATCCGTACGGCGTGCACGTCGCCGCCGTTAAGGTCGACCCCGAGACCGGCGCAGTGGCCATCGAGCGCTATGCCATCGGCTACGACGTCGGCAAAGCGGTCAACCCGAGCCTGGTCGAAGCGCAGATCGCCGGCGGGCTGGCGCAAGGGCTTGGCGGCGCGCTGCTGGAAGAATTTCTCTATGACGACGCCGGCGAGCCGCTGTCGGTGACTTTCGCCGATTATCTGATGCCGACCTCGCGCGAGGTGCCGGAGGTCTCGATCCTGATCACCGAGGACGCGCCAAGTCCGCTCAACCCGATGGGTCTGAAAGGCGCCGGCGAAGGCGGCACGATCCCGGTCGGCGCCGCGATCGCGGCGGCAATCGACGACGCGCTCGGTCGGCCCGGCGCGGTCACGCAATTGCCGGTGACGCCGGCAAGGTTACGCGCCCTCTGCAAAAAGACTTGACGCCAGAGAGACAGCAATGAGCAACGCCAGCGCGCCAGAGACTCAATGCGCCGATCGGCACCTGCGATTGTCATATCCATATCTATGATTCACGTTTCCCGGCGGCGCCGACCGCCGCCGTAGTGCCGCCGGACGCGGCGATTGCCGATTACATGGCGGTGCGCGCCAAGCTCGGCATTACGCGCACCATCGTGGTGCAGCCCTCCGCCTATGGCAAAGACAACAGTCTGTTGCTGGAGACGATGGCGACGATCGGGCCGAGCGCACGTGGCATTGCCGTCGTCGATGAAACCGTGACCGATGCCGAACTCGACCGCCTGACCAAGCTCGGCGTGCGCGGCATCCGCTTCTTCATGCTGGCCGGTGCGCCACTGCCTTTGAATATTCTCGAAACCATGGCGGCGCGAGTGGCGCCGTTCGGCTGGACTGTGAATTTTCAAACCGACGGCCGGGAGTTGGCCGATCATGAAGCGTTGCTGACACGGCTGCCGACCACCGTGACCATCGACCATGTCGGAAAATTTCTCGAGCCGGTCGAGCCCAACCATCCGAGCTTTCTCGCCTTGCTACGCATGCTCGACACCGGCCGCTTCTGGTTCAAGCTGGCCGCGCCCTATGAGACCTCGAAACTCGGCCCGCCGTTTTATGACGACGTCGGCAAGCTGGCCAAGCTCTTGGTGAAGGCCGCGCCCGAACGCGGATTGTGGGCGAGCAACTGGCCCTATCCGATGGCGGGCGAGAAGACACCGCGGGATGCCTGGATGCTCGACATGTTGCTCGATTGGGTGCCGGACGAATCGACGCGCCGAAAAATTCTGGTCGACAATCCGGCCAGACTCTACGGTTTTTAAGACAGCTTTTTCATCAGCCGCGCCGCCACGCGCCGCTCGTCCGCCGTCAACGGCGCCAAGGTTTCCTTGGTGATTTCGGCGGCGACCAACCGAGCCGCCTGGGTCACCTCGCGGCCGCGTTCGGTCAACGCCACTTCGCGGCGGCGGCGGTCCTTTTGATCGCTCAACGCGGTGATGAAGCCGCGAAGGCCCAAGCGGTCGACCACGCCCTTGATGGTAGCGGCGTCGAGATAAATCAGCCGGCCGAGATGGTTCTGCGAACAGGGCCCGACCTCGTAAAGCTTCGCGAGCGCCGCGAACTGGGTCTGCGTCAGCCCCTCGATCATCCGCGACGTGAATATCGAGGTGTGTCGCTGCATGGCGATCCGCATCAGGAAGCCGAGCTGTTCGTCGAGCACGTAGGTCCCGGATTCGACCGGCTCGACCGACGGCGTCACGACTTTCAGCGTATCGCGCGGCATACTCACACCCTCACCTGTGACTTTCTGCCGCATTATACCGTTAAATAGGTCCGCTGCACGTCTTCATTGCCGGCCAGTTGCGCCATCGTGCCGTTCCAGCGGATTTGGCCTTTTTCCAGCACATAGACCCTGTCGGCAACCAACTGCGCGAAATGGACGTTCTGTTCCGACAGCAAAATCGAAAGACCCTCCTTCTTGAGGGCAACGATGGTATTGGCCATCTGCTCGACGATCAGTGGCGCGACACCTTCGGACGGCTCGTCGAGCAGCACCAGTAGCGGATTTCCCATCAGCGTGCGGGCGACCGTCAGCATTTGCTGTTCGCCGCCGCTCATGCGCCCGCCCGGCCGGTTCGGCATTTCGGCAAGATTGGGAAACAGCGAGAACAGCCGCTCCGGGCTCCACAACGGCGCCGGCTGGCCGTCGGGAAAACGACGCGCCGGCTGGCGGCCAATGTCGAGGTTTTCCATCACCGTCAGGTCGGAAAAAATCCGGCGGTCTTCCGGCGTGAAGCCTAACCCTAAGCGCGCGATCTCGAACGGCTTGCGTTTGGAGATGTCTTCGCCGTTGAAACGCACGGTCCCCTGACGGCGGCCGATCAAACCCATGAGCGCTTTCATGGTGGTCGACTTGCCGGCGCCATTGCGGCCCATCAAGGCCACCACCTCGCCGCGCCCGACCTCGAAATTCAGGTCGTAGAGAATCTGCGCCGCGCCGTACCAGGCGCTTAAGGATTCGACTTTGAGCATGGCTTCGCTCATGCCGGCATCTCCGCGAAAGTCTTGCCGGTGCCGAAATAAACTTCCTGCACTTGCGGATCGTCGCGGATCGAAGCGGCATCGCCATCGGCGATCACCCGGCCGCGCGCCAGCACGATGATGCGGTCGGCGAAGGCAAACACCACATCCATCGAATGCTCGGTGAACAATACCGAGATGCCGCGCTCGACCACCAGCTTCTTGACCAGTTCGATCAGCGCATAGCGCTCGCGCGCCGCCATGCCGGCGGTCGGCTCGTCCATCAGCAGCAAGCGCGGATCATTGGCGAGCGCGATCGCCAATTCGACGCGCTTGACGTCGCCATAGGCCAGTTCGCGGCTCGGCCGGTCGGCGGCGTCCGCCATGCCGACCTGATCAAGCAGATCGAGCGCGCGCACCCGGTATTGGCCGGCGACCGGACGCCACAGGCTATAGGTCTGGCCGGCGTGCGATAACAGCGCCATCTGCACATTCTCGATCACGGTCATCGAACCGAAAGTGGCGGCGACCTGAAAGGTGCGGCCGACGCCGCGCCGCCAGATCTCGCGCGGCGCAAGGCCCGCGATATTGTCAGCGCCGATCAGGATCTCGCCGGCGTCTGGTTTAAGCTGACCATTGATCATGTTGAAGCAGGTCGACTTGCCGGCGCCGTTCGGCCCGATCATGGCCAGGAATTCACCCTTGCCAATCGTGAAGCTGGCGTTGTCGACCGCCTGCACGCCGCCGAACGACTTACAAAGCGACCGCAAGGTCAGCACGCCCATGCTGTCGATCATGCGCGCCCCCCGACCTTGCGCCACAGCGCATCGAAAGCGCCGACGATGCCCTGCGGGAACGCCAGCACCAGCAGCAGGATGATGCCGCCAAGCAGCGCGCGCCAATATTCGGTCTGCCGCATCACCATGTCCTGCAGGATCGCGAACACCGATGCGCCGACGATCGGACCGGTCAGCGTCTGGATGCCGCCAAGCAAAACCATCACCAAGCCGTCGATTGAGTGGCTGACGCCGATGGTCTCCGGTGAAATCGAACCCTTGGCAAAGGCAAACAGTCCGCCGGCAATGCCGCAGACGCCGCCAGCGATCGCAAAGCCGAACCAATGCACACGCTTGACGTCGATGCCGATGGCTTCGGCGCGCAAGCTCGAAGTCACGCCCGGCCCGCATCGCGTAGCCGAAAGGCGCGAACAGAAACCGCCGCAGCAGCAGAACCGCCAACACCGCCAGAACCAGCGTCAGCAGGTAATAGGCCCAGGACTGGTCGAAAGGTGGCGGCGGCCAGACGCCAATCACGCCATTGGAGCCGCCGGTGAAGGATTCCCATTGATACACCGCCGCCCAGACGATCTGGGCGAAAGCCAGTGTCAGCATGGCGAGATAGACGCCGGACAGTCGGACCGCGAACCAGCCGAACAGCAAGGCGCCGGCCAGCGCGACCAAGGGCGCACCGATCAGCGCCAAGCCCATCGGCACGCCGAGCGACTGCACCAGCAAGGCGGCGCCATAAGCGCCGAGGCCGAAATAAGCGGCATGGCCGAAGGAATGCATGCCGCCCGGCCCCATGATGAAATGCAGCGACGTCGCAAAAATCACCGCAATCAGGACGTCAATGCCCAGCACCAACAGATAAGGCGACGACGGCGCCAGCCACGGCAAACTCAGCAGCAATAGCAGCAGCACCGCGCCGAGACCTTTCAGCATCGGCGTCGCCGGGCGGATCGGATCTTCCGGCTCGGCGATCGAGCGCACAGCGCCTTGCGGGCGGCCGAGCAAACCATAAGGCCGCGCGATCAGCACCAGCGCCATCACCAGAAATTCGGCGACCAGCGTGAACTTGGAAAAATTGATGGCGATAAATCCGAAATCGACCACGCCTAAACCGATGCAGATCGCCTTGACCTCGGCGATGACGACCGCGGCGAGATAGGCGCCGGAAATCGAACCCATGCCGCCGACCACCACGACGACGAAGGCGTCACCGAGCGCGGTCAGGTCCATCGCGAGATTGGCCGGTTCGCGCGCCACCTGCAGCGCGCCGCCCAGCCCGGCCAGCCCGGCGCCGAGCGCGAACACGGCGGTGAACAGTACTGCTTGATTGACCCCAAGCGCCCCGACCATTTCTCGGTCTTGCGTTGCCGCCCGCACCAGCCGCCCGAAACGCGTGCGCGCCAAAGCCAGATGCAAAGCCACCAACACCAGCGGGCCAGCAATAATCAGGAACAGATCGTAGCTCGGCAAATGCCGGCCGAGGATTTCGACCGCGCCGCGCAGGCCCGGCGCGCGGGGCCCGAGCAAATCTTCCGGTCCCCAAAGCCAGAGCGCGGCGTCATTAATGACCAGCACCAGCGCGAAGGTGGCGAGCAATTGGAACAATTCCGGCGCGCGGTAGATCCGGCGCAGCAACACGACTTCGATGACCGCGCCGATGACGCCGACGATCAGCGCGGTCGCGACGATGCCGCCCCAGAAACCGAAGACGCCGCCGATCCTGGGTCGCGAAGGAATAAGCGATGTAGGTCCCCAGCATATAGAGGGACCCATGCGCCAGATTGACGATGCGGGTAACGCCGAAAATCAGCGACAGGCCGGCCGCGACCAAGAATAGACCGGAAGCCGACGACAGGCCGTTCAGGGCCTGGAAGAGAAAGGCATTCAGAGTCATTGGCGGGCCGCCCCAAGCTCATTTCCCTCTCCCCGTAAGAACGGAGAGAGGGAATGATTGTGCGAGGCTCGGCCGAAGCTCACGTCAATCCTTCGCCGGGCGCAGCTTCTTGGTTTCGGCATCGTTCGGCAATACCGAAGCGCCATCGACATATTTGAAATCGACCATCGTGCCCTTGCCGTTTTCCAGCGCGATCTTGCCGACATAGGCGCCCATGGTCGCCTGATGGTCGACAGCGCGATATTGGAACGGACCGAACGGGCTGTTGACGTAAAGGCCCTTGAAGGCTTCGACCAGTTTCTCAGTGTCGGTCGATTTGGCCTTGGCAATGCCGGCGGCCAACGACTTGATCGTTACGTAACCGACGATCGCGCCGAGACGCGGGTAGTCTTTGTATGCCTTCTGATAGGCGGTGAGAAACGCAATGTAATCAGGCGTCTTGATCTTGTTCCAGGGGAAGCCGGTGACGATCCAGCCGACCGGCGCTTCGTCCTTGAGCGGATCGAGATATTCCGGCTCGCCCGACAACAGACTGACCACGGTGCGGCCCTTGAACACGCCGCGGGTGCTGCCCTCGCGCACGAGCTTGGCGAGGTCGCCGCCGAACTCGACGTTAAAGATGGCGTCGGGCTTGGCGTCGTCGATCGCCTGCGCCACGGCGCCGGCGTCGATCTTGCCGAGCGGGGTGGCCTGCTCGGTGACGAATTCGACGTCGGGCTGCGCCTTCTTCATCATCTCCTTAAAGGCGGCGACGGCGGCCTGGCCGTATTCGAAATTCGGATAGACCAGCGCCCATTTCTTCGCGTGCGCGCCAATCGCGGCCGGCATCAGCATCGCCGTCTGCATGTAGGTCGAGGCGCGCAGGCGGAATGTGTATTTGTTGCCGTCGGCCCAAGTGATCTTGTCGGTCAAAGGTTCGGCGGCGAGGAAGAACACCTTCTTCTGTCCGGCGAAGTTAGAAACCGCGAGACCGATATTGGACAGGAAGGTCCCGGCCAGCATGGCGACGTGCTCGCGCGTCACCAGTTCCTCGGCGGCGCGCACCGCCGCGCCCGGATTGGCGCCGTCGTCGCGCGAAATCACTTCCAGCTTCTTGCCGAGTACACCGCCCTTGGCGTTGATCTCTTCGACCGCCATCGCCATTCCCTTTTTGTAGGGATCGAGGAAGGCCGAGAACGCCTTGTAGCTGTTGAGTTCACCGATCTTGATGGTGTCTTGCGCTTGAGCCGGCGCTGCCGCGGCAAATGCGGAGACCAGCGCGGTCGACAGCGCGAGTCCAAATAGCCGATACGTGAGCTTCATTTCTCATCTCCCTGCGTGGCGGTCGAACCGCATTTCGCGACGCTTCATTCGCATGTTGAGGTCAAGACGTTTCTTGTCCCCCGGCTGGGCAGACTTGTTTGCACGCAAATAATCCAGCCACAACACGAACTTTGTCAAGCGCGGGCTATGACACGATTTGCGCCAGCGTTGCGCATTTTGTTTGCATAGGTCGTGTCCTAAAATGTGCCGCTCGAGACAAAAAGATTTCGTCCGCGAAAATAGCGGCGAAATAATTCTACAAACGTTTGCGCACGAAGAACTTCGGCGAACGCGAAGACGCAACTCACCGCCGCGCCCCCCCGAATTAATGCGTGCACGTCATTTCGGACGATCGCGGAAGCGATCCATCAACGCTTTGTCCTGACCGCCGTCGATTTCGATCATGGTGCCGTTGACCATTTCCATCATCGGCGACGCCAGCATGACGACGAGATTGGCGACTTCCTCGACTTCAGCAATGCGGCCCATCGGAATCGACGCCGGCGCCAATTTGTCGGCCTGCTCACGTGGAATTTTCATGTCGCGCGCCATCGCGTCGACCAGGCCGGCCCACCGTTCGGTGCGCACCGGGCCGGGGTTGACGGCGACGAAACTGACATTGTCGCGGCCATATTGACCGGCGAGCGACATCGTCAGGTTCTGGCCGGCGGCATTGGCCGCGCCGGGGCAGATTTCCCAATAAGACGGTTTGACGCCGTCATTGCCGATCAAATTGACGACGCGGCCGCCGCCTTGCTTGACCATGATCGGCAGTACGTAACGCAGGCAGCGCACATAGCCCATGAACTTGAGCTGCAGGCCCTTTTCCCAATCGTCCTCGGTCAGATGCTCGATGACACCGCCGGCGGCCGAGCCGGCATTATTGACCATGATATCGATGCGGCCGAGCGCCTTGTTCGCTTCTTCGATGAAACGCTTGGCGTCAGCGTCGCTGCGCAGGTCGGCGGAAATGGCGACGATCTTGCGGCCGGTCGCCTTGGCGATCTCGGCGGCGGCGGCCTCCAGCGGCCCCTGACGGCGCGCGCAGATCGCGACGTCGACGCCTTCCTTGGCGAGCGCGAGCGCGATGCCCTTGCCGATGCCTTCCGAACCGCCGGTGACCACCGCGGTCTTGCCTGTGAGTTTAAGATCCATATTAAAACTCCTTTTGAAAACTTATTGCACGGCACAGTTATGGAGCACGGTGCGACATCCATCGTCCGGCTTCGGCATTGGCGAATAAGTCAGCGAGCGCGGCGTTGAACGCCGCCGGCTCCTCGCTGGTGATGGTGTGACCGGAACGCGGAATGACCAGCAGTCCGGCGGTTGGCGCGGTGCGCTTCAAAAACACGCTGGAATCGAGACACCAGCCGTCTTCGTCGCCAACCAGCACCAGCAAAGGCGGCTTGAACTTCTTCAAGTCCGCTTCCATGTCCCACAAGGTCGGCCGCTTGGCCTGGACATGCAGCATGGTCAGCGCGTGGCCGATCGACGAATGCTCGCTCAGCATCTGGACGAATTCGGCATAGCCGCGCGGATCTTTATATTTGTGGGTCTGGCGCGTGGCGCCGTCGGCATAGCGCGGCGCCATCACCGCCATGCTCTCGGTGGCAAAGGCCTGGCCGGTCTCGCGCGACTGGGCGCGGCCTTCCTCGACCACCTTGGGGTCGGGGCTGGAGCCATAGCCGCAACCGGCGGCGGTCACTGAGATGCAGCGCTCGGGATAATGAATGCCGACATGCAGCGCAGTCGCCGCCCCCATCGAGTGGCCGACGATGTGAGCCTTGTCGATCTTGAGGGCGTCCATGACCGCGATGACGTCGTCGCGGGCGATGTCCTGGCTGTATTTGTCGCCGTCTTCGGGAATATCGGAGGGCGGATAGCCGCGCTGGCTATAAGTGACGCAGCGGTGCGAGCGCGCGAAATGCCGCATTTGCGGCTCGAAAGTCCGGTAATCGCCGGCATATTCATGGACGAAGACGACCGGCGTGCCTTGCCCGGCCTCTTCGACGTACAGCCTGACGCCGTCGCGCGTGGTGATATGCGGCATGGCACCTCACTTGCTGGAGCATAATTATATGCACGCAAATGAATTTTGGACAAGCTGATTTAACAGCCTCAGGTCCTCAGGCCGGCAAAATCGCCTTGGCCGCGTCGCCCACCGCCTCAACGTTCTCGTCCAAATCCGGGAAGCACACGATCCGGCACGGGCAGCCTTCCAGGCCTTCGTAGCGCCACGGGAAGGCACCGATCACGCAGCGCTTGCCGAGCATCAGCTCGATATCGCCGCCGATATTTTCGGCGTGCAACAAGCCTTCCTGGAACGCCCAATTGTGGAACGGGAAGACGTCGGCCGAGACCTGACGGCCGGACTTCTTATGGGTGTACTCGAACGTGCCGAAGAATTCGGCCGGCGTCTTGCCATGCTTCTTGGTGAATTCTTCGGCGAGGTCGGGCCGCATATAGCGGATCGAGGTGTTCATGGCGTGGTCGCAGGAGCCGGTGTCCATGCCCCACCATTTGATCTTTTTCTTAAACATCCATTGCAGCGTGTCGAGATTGGGACCCGGGTGATAGCAGAAGTACTTCACCAGATCCTGCTGCGGCTGACCTTCGTAATGCTTGTGCCAGCCGGTGTGCAGAATGAGGATGTCGCCTTCGCGGATGTCGGCGCCGGACGATTCGATGATTTCCGGCGTGATCACCGCCCAGTCGTGCATGTGCTTGGAAATGTCGACGACCACGCCGCGGTTGACGAGATAATCCATCGGCAGATGCGCCATGTCGCCTTTGCGATTGTCGGTTGCGTGCATCGCGCCGTCGAAATGAGTGCCGACGTGCAGCGCGGTATCGATGCGTTGCGCGACGATCCGCACGGTCTGCAGATTCTGCGCGTAATACATCTTGTTGCCGGCATAACCGACCCAGCCCGGCGTATGAACATTCATGACATGCGAAAGGTCGACGATTTTCATGGCTGAGCCTTGGTTAGATGCAGTCTGATTTCACCTAATCAAACACAGTCAAATGAAAGTCACCAGATGCGCGTCGCGCATACATGGACCGCGCCCGCAACACGGCCAAACGAAACCCGGTCCGCGCGATTACTTGCGCATCCGAAAAACCACGTTACAGTTCGCGGGCGCTCACGGTGCGGTGAGGATCGCGCCGATCAAAACCCACGGGGGACGACGATGGCGACAAACATCAGCCGCAGAAAACTCGCCGCGATCGGTGCAGCCTTTGCGTTGGCGCTTGCCAGCGCCGCGCAGGCACAAGACAAGCCGACCATCAAAGTCTCGAGCCTGACCTTGCCGGTGTTCAACCCGCTGGTCTGGAACATCATGAAGGCGCGCGGCTTCGACGCCAAGCACGGCTTTACCCTCGACATTCACGCCTATCCTTCGATCTCGGCGTTCTATGCCGGTTTCGCCACCGGCGAGACCGACGTCGTGATCGGCGGGCCGACGGTCTATCAAAAGCTCTATCAGCAAGGCGTCCCGTTGCGGATCATCGGCTCCGGCTTCACGCTCGGCGATCTGGTGATCTTCGCCAAGGACCCCAAGATCAAAACGCTTGCCGACCTTAAAGGCAAGCAGCTCGCCATCGACATGGGCGGCTCGCAATATCAGGTGGTCAAAATTTACGCCGCCGCCAAGGGCATCGACCTTGGCAAAGACATCACCGTGGTCAACGCCAACTTTGCCGCAGCCCGCGCGCAACTCGAGGCCAGCCGCGTTGACGCCGCGTTGGTGATCGAGCCACTCGCCAGCATCATCAACAAACAGCGGCCGGACTGGCATGTCATCTTCAATGGCGCCAAAGGCTGGAAGGAAATCACTGGCGAAAGCGGTTGGGAAATCGTCCCCGCCATGCGCGCCGAGTTGATCAAGAAATATCCAAAAGCGCCGGCGATGATGATCGCCGCTTTACAGGACGTCGCCAACGTCATGCACAAGGAAACCGCCGCCGGCGACAAGATTGCGGTCGAAACCACCAAGCTGCCGCCGGGCATTCTGACCACCGCGGTCGCCAGCGGCCGGCTGCAGTTCGACGTCAAACCGATCTCGGACCCGACGGTGCGCAAAACGCTCAAGGATATGATGGAGCGGGCGGTCAAGGCCGGCTTCAACGACAAGGTCGCCGACGATAAAATCTTCTATACGCCCTGAAGCCGATGGCCCCTGACGAATACCGAGAGCCTGTCCCGAGTTTCACATTCCCGCGGCAGACTCTCGTCTCGCTTCTGGTCTTTGCCGCCTTATGGGAGACACTTTCGTATCTGGCGCCTTATCTAGGCATTCCACCTTTCGCCATTCCCGGCTTGGTGAAGATCGCCAAAAGCATCACCACCATTACGCCGATCGACATCGTCGTCACGCTGGCACGGGTTATCGGCGCACTGGTCGCCTCCTTCGTCATCGGCTTGTCGCTGGCGATGGCGATGTACCGCTCAAGAACGCTCGACGAATATCTGCATCCGATGATCCGCATTCTGATGGCGGTGCCAGTGGTGTCGTGGATCCTATTCGCGGTATTGTGGTTTCCGGGCGTGGAATTCCGCATCGGCTTCGTGTTGGTGGTGGTGTGCGGGCCGGTTTTTCTGATCGACACCATCGACGCCATGCGCAGCGTGCCACGCGAATTGCGTCATATGATGCAATCGTTCCGGCCGACCACTTATCAGTTCTTCGTCAAGTTGATGCTGCCGGCGATCGTTCCGACGATCTTCACCAGTTGGAAGGTCAATATCAGCCTGGCGATTCGGGTCGTCACCATTGCCGAATTGGTCGGCGCCGTCACCGGCATTGGCCATCAATTGTCGGTGGCGCAGGAACTGTTCTCGGTTGCCGATGTCTTCGCCTGGACCATCGTGCTGGTGGCACTGTTGTTCCTGCTAGAAGGCATGGTGGCGCGGATTGAAGCGCGGCTGTTGCGGTGGCGGCCATGAGTGAGACCGCCCACTCCCCGAAAAACGGGCCGCCGCCGATTGAAGTGCGGGGCTTGCGCAAAGTTTTTCGCCAGACCACCAGCGGCCAGTCGGTGGTCGCCATCGACCGACTCGATCTGACCATCGCGCCGCGCGAAGTGGTCGCCATCGTCGGCCAGACCGGCTGTGGGAAATCGACATTTTTCGATCTGATGATCGGCCTGGAAGCGCCGAGCGAGGGCACCCTGCGCATCGGCGACAAGAGCCCGCATGCCGACTTCGATCATTTCCGCGGCCGTATTGCGACCGTGTTTCAGCAGGACCGGTTGCTGCCATGGCGCTCGGCGCTCGACAACGCCAAGCTACCGTTGGAACTGATCGGCCTGCCGGAAGATGAGCAGAAGGAGCGCGCGCGCGCCTGGCTCAACCGGCTAGGCCTCAGCCAATTCACCAATGCCTATCCGCATGAATTGTCCGGCGGCATGCGTCAGCGCGTCGCGATTGCGCGCGCCTTCTCGGTGCAGCCCGACATCATGCTGGCGGACGAAGCCTTCGGCCATCTGGACGAAGTAACAGCGGCCGAGCTGCGCGACACCTTCTTGTCCCTGGCGCGTGAGAGCGGCTCGACCGCAATCCTGATCACCCATCAACTGGAAGAAGCCATCGGCGTCGGCGACCGCATTATCGTGTTCGGCAAATCGGCCAAGCTGTTGGCCGATATTCACGTCGCGAACTGGCCGAAAGAGAAATACGCAGAGCTGCGGGAGGCGATTCAGGCCACGTTGCAGAACAACGCGCCTGACCCGCGATTGGCTTCGGTCTAGAGCAATCCGCGCACGGCCAGATGCAAACCAAGCACAAGCAGACCGATAAAAAAGCATAGCCGGAAGGTTTCCGGCTTGATCCTGCCACGGAGCAATTGCCCGAGCCACATGCCGATCAACACGACGGCGAGCGCAACCAGCGATGGTTGAATCAAGGTCGCGTTGATTTCGCCGGCGTGCCGCAACGCCAGCGCCAACGTCACGGTCGAGACCGTGAAGGACAGACCGAGGGCCTGTACCAGTCTGTGACGATCGATTTCCAGTGCCTGGATATAAGGCACGCCCGGCAGCGCGAACACGCCGGTCGCCACCGTGATCGCGCCGGTCGCGATCCCGACCAGCGGACCGAGCCAGATCTCGGCGCGCGGCGGCACCGAGAACTGCACCTTGATCAGACCCAAGGCGGCATAGACCGCCAGCGCCAACCCAAGCCAGAGCGTCGCCTGGCCGCTGCCGCTATGCGGCAAATAGACCGCGCCGATAAAGGTACCTATGCAGATGCCGACCAGCATCGGCCAAAGCCGTTTCAACAAAGCCGGCAACCCGCCACCGACCGCCAATTGCCAGATGTTGCTGACCAGCGACGGCACCAGCAGGATGGCCGCCGCCTGTGCCGGCGTCATCATCAGGCCCAACAGCCCGATCGCCACCGTCGGCAGACCCATGCCGATCACGCCTTTGATGAAGCCGGCCAGCAGGAAAACGCCGGCAACAACGCTGAGCAGGAAGAATGAGTCCACCGGTCCGCCTTTCGATGCGAGCGCGCGACCATGCTTGAAGTCGCAAGCCCCCACAATGCGGAATGGCGCAAGGCTGGGTCTACCGATTGCGAAGGCGTAACGCCGAACAGAACCCGGAGGATTAGCGGCGCGCGTCATCGCCCCTGTTCTTTAACGGCGCGGGGACGCCGGCCTTCCTCTTGGTCCCTCGGGCATATTTTTGCGCATATCGGGTGAACCCGACATGCGATGCCGAGGGGATGGAGCGCCGCGAGGCGCCTCATCTTAAGTCGCACCTTGCGGTGCGTGCGTCCTTTTGCGTGAAGGACGCTGCGCCCCGCGGCGCTCCACCGGCGGTGTCTTACGGCGTCCGGGCCGCGCTTCTAGCCAGGGGTTGCCCCCACGCTATCAGCAAGCTCCTTGCGGCGGATCATAGTGTCCGCGGGCGGAGCCCCGGCGCCGCCCGAGCGCGAAGCGTGCGTTTCGCTTCGCCCGCAGGCACCGCACCTTGTCCCATCGTCGTGACGCCTCGCGAAGACGCCCTCAGCCGAACAAGGCGGAAGGAATATAATCTATTATATAGGATTTATGTCAACAAGGCCGCGCCAAAAATTATAAGATGCTATCTTTACTATCCTTGAACCCGGCCGCATAATCCGGCCAACAGAACGAAGACCACCGAGGAAACGGCAAAGGACCAAGCCCATGCCCCGCGCCAGCGCGAAGGCCTCACGGCAGCCGGTGTCGATGAGCGGCGATCTGACCGCGCGCATCATGTTTGCCGGGCGCGCGTCGTCGCTGTCTTCTCAAATGGTGGCGCAAGTCCGCGACGACCTGTTTGCCAAGAAACTCAAGCCCGGCGATTTCCTCGGCACCGAAAAAGACCTCGCCGCCCGCTTCGGCACCAGCCGGATCGTGGCGCGTGACGCGCTGCGCACGCTCGAAGCGCTCGGCATCGTCGAGATTCGCATGGGCAAAGGCGGCGGCGCCCGCATCGCGCACGGCAATCCGCGGCTGTTCGCCGAGGCTTTGGCGGTGCAGCTCGACCTCACCGGCGTCACCGCCGCCGAGATCATGGACGCGCAGCGCGCCATCGAAACGCTCGGCGCGGAACTCGCCGCCGAGAACGCCACGCCGGCCGATATTGCGCATCTGCGTGCGTTGCTTAAGCAAGCGCGCGCCGCGACCGGCGATCTCGACCTCTTCACCAAGCTGTCGCGCGACTTCCATCTCGCGGTGGCGGAAGCCTCGCATAACCGCGTCATCGTCGTGCAGCTCTTGTCGCTCGAACATGTGTCATGGCCGCGCCGCAACGCCACCGCCACGCCCAAGCTCGCCGCACACATTCTCGAAATTCACGAGCAACTCGCCGACCTGATCGAAATGCGCGACGCGGCGGCGGCCCGTGCGCTGATGAACGACCACGTCAAGATGATCCGCGCGCGGCGGGTGGCCGAGCACGGGCATAAGCATAGCGACGAAGACGATCATTTCTGCTGCTAACGCGCACAAAGCGCAACAAACCGGGGAGAAAACAAATGGCCAAATTCTTGATCGAACCGCATTTCCGCCTGCAGGAATGGGTGGCGGAAGAAAAGGACTATTTCGCGCAGGAAGGCCTCGACTACGAATTCCGCGAGCTGATGCGCTCGACCGACGGCAAGCAGCACGACAAGGGCTCCAAGGGCGCGTTTCAGTCGTTCGAGGAAGGCCGCAGCGCAAGCGTGTCATGCGCCTGCCACTGGACCGTCAACGTCGCGGCCTCGAACGGCCACGGCCGCATGATGACCGACGTTTATTCGGTGGCGCCGGCCGGCATTTTCGTGCCGGCCGATTCGGCCATCAAGTCGCCCGAGCAGCTCGCCGGCGTGCCGATCTCGGTCGGCTACCAGTCCGGCAGCCACTACGCCACGGTGCAGGCGCTCGAGCAGTACCTCAAGCCGGAAGAGATCAACCTGCGCTACGAGACCGGCATGCTGTTCAAGCGCATGGAGCATCTGTTCGACGGCACCGCGCCGGCGGTGCATCTATTCAACGGGCCTTATTACTTCGCCGAGCAACTCGGCTTCCGCAAGGTGATCGACGCCACCTTCATGATCGGTACCATGATCCACGGCGATCCCGACCCGGAAGACCTGCGCAAGTTCTTCCGCGCGCTGCGCAAGGCGCAACGCGACATCGATCTGCGGCCCGAACTCTATACCCACTATTATAAGAACGAATTCCCCGACCGCTTCCACGCCAAGATGGACACCCGGCGCTGGGGCCCGGGCGAGCGGCTGGTGTTCGAGCCCTACACCAAAGAAGTGTACGAAGAATCCTTCGAGTGGATCGCTGCCCACGGCATCTTCCCGGACGGCACGATGGGCAGCGGCCAATATGAGCGGGCAACGCTGTCTTTAGGCTGAGAAGGCCGTTTTGGGGGCCATGATTGGGACCCCGACGATTAGCTAAACTTCAAAATGCCGCGGCTTTGGCCGAGCCGCGGCACTTTTCTTTACCGGAAAGCTCAGGCATTCTACCCGGCAACGATACGCATAACGGTATCGATGGGGAGGATATGCCATGAAACGTCTTATTACTGCCGGCGCGGCCTTGCTTGCGGCGGCCACGCTTCCGATGACCGGCCAACGCCGCCGGCACCATCAAGATCGGCGTCGTGCTGCCTTATTCCGGCCAGTTCGCCGATGGCGCCAAGCAGGTCGATGAAGGCATCAAGCTTTATATGAAGCAGCACGGCGACACCGTCGCCGGCAAGAAGATCGACATCATCCGCAAGGACGTCGGCGGTATCGCGCCGCCGGTCGCCAAGCGCCTCGCCCAGGAACTGGTGGTGCGCGACAAGGTCGACCTGCTCGCCGGCTGGCTGCTGACGCCAAACGCAATCGCCGGCTGCGGCGTCTCGGCGGAGGCCAAGAAGGTCTCGGTCATCATGAATGCCGCGACCTCGATCATCGTCGACAAGTCGCCTTACTGCACCCGCGCCGCCTTCACGCTGCCGATGGTGACGACGACGCTCGGTCACTGGGCGGCGAAGCACGGCATCAAGAAGGCCTACACCATGACGTCGGACTACGCGCCGGGTCACGATTCCGAACAGGGCTTCATCGCCGGCTTCAAGGCAGGCGGCGGCACCATCGTCGGCTCGGTCCGCATGGCGGTCGCCAATCCCGACTTCTCGGCCTATGTCCAGCGCGCCAAGGATTTGAACCCGGAAGCGATCTTCGTGTTCATCCCGGGCGGCGCGCAGCCGGCGGCGTTCGGCAAGGCGCTGGCCGAACGCGGCATCGACACCAAGAAGGTCAAGGTGATGGGTACGCAGGAACTGGGTGACGACACCGCGCTCGCCAATATGGGCGACAACGCGCTCGGCATCATCACCGCCTCGCCCTACGACCACAACCTGAAGACCAAGCTGAACGAGAAGTTTGTCGCCGCCTACAAGAAGGAATTCGGCGGCGCCAACCCGAACTTCTTCTCGGCCGGCGGTTATGACGGCATGACCCTGATCTACGAAGGCCTGAAGAAGACCAAAGGCAACGCCGACGCCGACAAGCTGATCGCGGCGATGAAGGGCGCCAAGTGGACCAGCCCGCGCGGACCGATGATGATCGATCCGAAGACCCGCGACGCGGTCGAAAACATCTACATCCAGAAGGTGGAAAAGGTTGGCGGCAAGCTGGTCAACGTCGAGATCGGCAAGGTCCCGAACGTGCACGATCCGATCCACGAAGCCATGATGAAGAAGAAATAGGCTAGGCTCCGGCTTGACCGGATTCTAAGCCCTTTGAGTCTGGATGGGGCGGCCGTGACAGGTCGCCCCATCTGTTAAGAGAGAGCGCGGGACCACCCTCCGCCCATTCCCGCGCAAGCGGGAATCCAGTACTAAGATGGCACAGTCGATGCCTCACGCTCCCAGGTCCCCGCTTTCGCGGGGACGAACGGGAGGTAAAATCTCCGGCTCGTAGACAAAGGCGCAGCACCACAGCCATGCTACCTCCCGTTATCGGTGTTCTGTTCGACGGCCTTGCCTATGGCATGTTGCTGTTTCTGTTGTCGGTCGGCCTGTCGATCACGCTCGGCCTGATGAATTTCGTCAATCTGGCGCACTGCGCCTTCGCCATGCTCGGCGGCTACGTCACCGTCGTGCTGATGAAGGACCTGCACTGGAATTTCTTCGCCACGCTGCCGATGGCGTTTTGCGCCGCCGCTTTGGTCAGCGTCGTGATCGAACGCATTCTCTACCGCCGGCTCTATCGCGCCAGCGACCTCGACCAGGTGCTGCTGACCATCGGGCTTGCCTTCATCTCGGTCGCCGCCGCCGCCTGGTTTTTCGGCACGACGCAGCAGCCGATCGACATGCCGAGCTACATGCGCGGCTCGTTCGTAGTGATGGGGCTCAACATCGCGGTCTACCGGCTGTTCCTGGTCGCGGTCGGCATCGTGGTGACCATCTTGCTCATTATGACCGTCGAGCACACCCGCTTCGGCGCCCAAGTCCGCGCAGCGGTCGACAACCAGCGCATGGCGCGCGGCCTCGGCATCGACGTCGACCGCACCTTCGCCATCACCTTCGCGCTCGGCTCGGGGCTGGCCGGCCTCGGCGGCGCGTTGGCGATCGAGATCGTCGGGCTCGATCCGAATTTCGCCTTTACCTACTTGGTCTATGTGCTGATCATCGTCTCGGTCGGCGGCTTAGGTTCGATCGGCGGATCGTTTGCCGCCGCCTGCCTGATCGGCGTCAGCGATATCGCCGGCAAATATTATGTGCCGCAACTCGGTGCCTTCCTGATTTATCTGGTCATGGTCGCGATATTGATGTGGCGGCCGGCCGGCCTGTTCGGGAGGCGGTGAGCCCATGTCATTGCACGACACCCCCGTTGTCACGCCGCAGGCCTATCTGCAGTCGCTGTCGCGCTGGCGGCCGATTGAAATTGCGTTCTGGCTGGCGACCTTGCTGCCGTTCTGGCTGTTTCCGGATTATCTGTCGCTGGCCAGCCAGATCGCGGTCGCCGCTTTGTTCGCGTTGTCGCTCGATCTGATCCTCGGCTATGCCGGCGTCGTCTCGCTCGGTCACGCCGCCTTCTTCGGCGTCGGCGCCTACACTGCCGGGCTGTTCTCGAAATTCGTCTGGGGCGAGGTTTTCACCGGCCTGATCGCGGCGGCGCTGATGGCGGCCATTGTCGGCTATGCCTCGAGCTTCATCGTCGCGCGCTTTCGTCACCTGACTCTGATCATGATCACGCTTGGCCTCGGACTGCTGCTGCATGAAGCCGCCAACAGCGCCAGCTGGCTGACCGGCGGCTCCGACGGCTTGCAGGGCATCGAGGTCTGGAAGGTCGCCGGCTTGTTCGACTTCGGCCTCTACGGCACCACCGCTTACGGTTATGCGCTCGGCGTGCTGTTCGTGGTGTTCCTGGCGGCGCGGCGGCTGATCAATTCGCCGTTCGGGCTGGCGCTGCGCGGCATTCGCGAGAATTTCGCGCGCATGCCGGCGATCGGCGCCGACAGCCGCGCCCATATCCGCAAGGTCTACACCATCTCGGCGGCGATGGCCGGCATCGCCGGCGCGGTGATCGCGCAAACGACGCAGACCGTGTCGCTTGAAGCGCTCAGCTTCGAACGCTCGGCCGACGTGCTGGTGATGCTGGTGCTCGGCGGCGCCGGACGGCTTTACGGCGGACTGATCGGCGCCGCGGTGTTCCTGATCGCGCGCGACCAATTATCCGGCTGGGCGCCGCAATATTGGTACTTCTGGGTCGGCGTGCTGCTGGTGGTGGTGGTGATGTTCCTGCCGAACGGCATTCTCGGCGGTCTGTCGAAAATCCTGGCGCGATGGAGCCGCAAATGAGCGACCATCGCCAAACCGATCGCGCTGTCGACGCGCGGCCTGTCGAAATCGTTCGGCTCGCTGACGGTCGCCAGCGACATCGCGCTCAACCTGCCGGTTGGCGCCCGCTACGCGCTGATCGGCCCGAATGGCGCCGGCAAGACCACGCTGATCAATCTGATCACCGGCATGTTGGCGCCCAATAGCGGCCAGATCTTTCTCGGCGGTGACGATGTTACCGCGCTGGCGCCGCAGCAGCGCGTCAAGCGCGGCCTGGCGCGCACCTTCCAGATCAACACCTTGTTTGCCGGGCTGAACGCGCTGGAAGCGGTGACGCTGGCGGTCTGCGAACGGCGCGGCATCGCCAACCGGTTCTGGCAGAACATCGCCGTCAACAAGGACGCGATCGAGGAAGCCTACGAGATCCTGACCAAGCTCAAGCTCGGCGACGCCTGTTATCAGCCGACCCGCGAACTGCCCTACGGCCGCCAGCGGCTGCTCGAAATCGCGCTGGCGCTGGCGACCAAGCCGAAGGTGCTGCTGCTCGACGAGCCGGCCGCCGGCGTGCCGCAGGAAGAATCCGGCGATATTTTTGAGGTGGTGGCAAGCCTGTCGAACGATCTGACGCTGTTGTTCATCGAGCACGACATGCATGTCGTGTTCCGCTTTGCCACCCATATCATCGTGCTGGTCGGCGGCGCGGTGTTCACCGAAGGCTCGCCGGCCGAGATCGCCGCCGATCCGGGCGTGCGCGAAGTTTATCTGGGAGCGCGCAAACATGGCTGATGCGTTGCTCAAACTGCAACAGGTCACCGCCGGCTATGGCGACGCCGTGGTGCTGCACGACGTCTCGCTCGAACTGCCGGAGCACGGTTCGCTCGCCGTGCTCGGCCGCAACGGCGTCGGCAAATCGACGCTGCTGTTGACCATCATGGGCTTCACCCAGATGCGCGCCGGCCATGTTTATTGGCGCGGCCAGGACATTTCCAAGCAGGCACCGCATTGGCGCGCCGCCAACGGCATTGCCTGGGTGGCGCAGGAACGCGACATTTTTCCGTCGTTGACGGTCGAGGAAAACCTCACCGTTGCCGCCCGCGCCGGGGCATGGGACCTGGCGGCGGCCTACAACCTATTCCCGCGCCTCAACGAACGCCGCCGCAACATGGGCAATCAGTTGTCCGGCGGCGAACAGCAAATGCTGGCGATGGCACGCGCGCTGATGACCAACCCGTCGCTGCTGTTGCTCGACGAACCGTTCGAAGGGCTGGCGCCGGTGATCGTCGACGAGATGACGGCGGCGGTGAAACTGATGCTGGCCGATCGCAAGATCGCCATCGTTCTGGTCGAACAACATACCGAGATCGCGCTGGAGTTGACCGCCGACGCGGTGGTGCTGGAACGCGGCGCGGTCGCGCATCGCGCGGTTTCCGCGGAGCTGACCAACGACACCGCGACGCTTGAACGCCTGGTTGGCTTGCGGGTCGACGCGACGCCTTAAATTTTCGCGACGCGAAAGCATATTCATAACACCGGCATTGTACGACCACGCATTCGCGTGAGATGCTGCGCGTCCGAAACGACGGAGCCTTTGCCATGTCTAGTCCCAAAGATTCGCCAATGATCCCCAAAGACCGCGCCGACTATTCCGCGATTGTCGACCGGCCGCCGCTCAAGCTGCCGGGCAAGGCGCGCATCGTGTTCTGGACCATCGTCAATTACGAAGTGTGGGACATCCATAAGCCGATGGCGCGGCAGTTGCTGCCGGCGCCGACCGGCGCGGCGTTGCAGCCGGACGTGGTGCATTGGGGGTTTCACGAATACGGCATGCGGGTCGGCTGCTGGCGGTTTTTCGAATTGTTCAAAAAGCTCGGCATCAAGCCGACTTTGTCGGCCAATGCCCGCATTTGCGAAGACTATCCGCGCGTCGCGCAGGAAGCGCGCGATGCTGGCTGGGAATTCATGGGCCACGCTTACGAGCAAGGGCCGATCCACAAGGAGCCCGACCAGGCGGCGATGATCAATCGCTCGATGGACATCATCGAGAAATTCGCCGGCAAGCGGCCGGTCGGCTGGCTCGGGCCCGGCCTGACGCAAACACTCGAAACGCCGGACCTCTTAACGGCCGCGGGCGTGAAATATATCGGCGACTGGGTCTATGACGACGAGCCAACCACTATTCGGACCGCCAACGGGCCGCTGGTGACACTGCCTTACACGATTGAGCTCAACGACATTCCGGTAATGCTGGTGCAGCACCACAACAGCGACTACCTGTTCAATCTGGTGAAAGATCAGTTCGACCGGCTGTATCAGGAGAGCGAACACCGCGCCAAGTTCGTCGCGCTCGCCATTCACCCCTACATCAGCGGTCAGCCGCACCGGATCAAATATCTCGAACAGATCTACGATTACATCAACGGCCATGACGGCGTGCTGCACTGGAACGGCGAGCAAATGCTGGATTGGTATCAGGGCGTAAAGAAATAGCACTCGCTCAATAACAAATCGAGGAAACGTCCATGGAATACCCGAAGCCCCCCGTCGGCATGTTGCCGGGCGACCGCGTCGCCTACTCGCCGATCGTCAACCGCAAACCGCTCAAGCTGCCGAATAAGGCGCGCATGGTGGTGTGGACGGTCACCAATGTCGAGGAATGGGACCCGACCCAGACCATGCCGCGCACGGTGCTGACGCCGCCGGCCGGCGGTTCGCCGATGCCGGACATTCCGAACTGGTGCTGGCATGAATACGGCAACCGCGTCGGTTTTTGGCGGCTGTTGCAGGTCTATGACGAGTTCAAGATTCCGGGCGTGATGAACGTCAACGGAGTGGCGGTGAACGCGATGCCGGAGATGATGAAAGCCTGCGTCGAGCGAAAATGGGAATTTGTCGGCCACGGCTTTACCCAGCGCAACATGCAGAAGGTCGAGGACGAACGCGCCGATATTAAAAAGAGCGCCGAGGTGTTGTTGAAGGCGACCGGCAAAAAGCCACGTGGATGGCTCGGGCCCGGCCTGACCGAAACCTGGGAGACGCCGGATATCTTGAGCGAGGAAGGCTACGACTACGTCGCCGACTGGGTGATGGACGATCAGCCGGTCTGGATGAAGACGCGGCATAAGCCGATCCTCAACATTCCCTACACCCAGGAATGCAACGACGTCGCGATGATGCTAATCCAGCACCATAAGGCGAACGAGTTCTACGAACGTGCGATGGACCAGTTCGAGCAGCTTTATAAGGACTCGAAGGATTCAGCGCGCGTGATGGCGATTTCGGTGCACCCCTACATCATGGGCGCGCCGCACCGGGCCAAATATTTCCGGCAGATCTTCCAGAAAATCGCCAAGAAAAAAGACGTACTGTTCTGGACCGGAAGCCAGATCGCGGATTGGTACAAGAAGGTCGGCCCGAAGGCGCCGTAAGAGGACATCAAATGCATCCCCGCGAACGGCTAGCCTACTCACCAATCGAAAAACGTCCGCCGCTTTCGTTCCCGAAAGGCGTGCGACTGGTCGTCTGGCCTGTGCTGGCGCTCGAGGAGTGGGACATGGCGCGGCCGATGGCGCGCATGGTGATCTCGCCGCCGCAAGGCCAGCCGATGCAACCGGACCATCCGAACTGGAGCTGGCACGAATACGGCATGCGCGTCGGGTTTTGGCGGCTGCGCAAGATGATGCTCAAGCTCGGCATCTCGCCGACCGTGACGCTCAACGCCCGCGTCTGCGAAACCTATCCGCAAGTCGCGCAGGCCTGCGTCGACAGCGACTGGGAATTGAACGCGCACGGCTACGATCAGGTGCCGATGCACAAGCTCGACGACCAGCGTGCCGTCATCATGAAATCGATGGACATCATCGAGAAGTTCGCCGGCAAGCGTCCACGCGGCTGGTTTGGCCCGGGTCTGACGCAGACGTTCGAAACGCTCGACTATCTGTCGGAGGCCGGCGTTGAATACATCGGCGACTGGTCGCTCGACGACGAGCCGGTGACGCTGAAAACAACGCACAAGCCGGTCGTGGCACTGCCATATAATTTCGAGATCCATGACATCGTGATGATGGCGTTACAGCACCACGCGTCCGACGTATGGCACACGCGCGCGCTCGACCATTTCCACACGCTTTATGACGAATCGGCCGAGCGGCCGAAGATCATGGCGATTGCCTGCCATCCTTATCTGTCGGGCGTTCCGCATCGCATCGGCCATGTGCAGAAGACCTTTGCCGAGATTCTGGCGCATGACGGCGTGGTGGCCTGGAACGGCGAAAAGATACTCGACTGGTATTTGTCTTCGGCCAGCAGCAGCACAACGACATGAGCCGCCAAGCGTACCGCTCTGCTTTCGTCCCGCACGACATCAAGGCACCGATCCGTGGCGCGGCGGCGGGACCGCTCGCCAACCTAACGGCCGCGGTCAAGGACATGTATGCCATCGCCGGCGAGCGCATGAGCTGCGGTGACCCGGATTGGCTCGCAAACCAAGAACCGGCGGTGCAAAACTGCCCGCCGGTGCAAAAAATTCTCAATGCCGGAGCCAGCATCATCGGCAAGAACGTGTGCGACGAATTTTTTTACAGCGTGACCGGCATCAACGCCCACTACGGCATGCCGGTAAATTTGCGCGCGCCCGGCCGCATCCCGGGCGGCTCATCGGCCGGTTCGGCCGCGGCCTGCGGCGCGGGTCTTTGCGATTTCGCGCTTGGCAGTGACACCGGCGGGTCGGTGCGCGTTCCCGCCTCCTTCAACGGCATTTACGGCCTGCGCCCGACCCATGAGCGCATCGAACACAGCGGCGTCGCCGACATGGCGCCAAGCTTCGACGTGCCGGGCTGGTTCGCGGCAACGCCGGGCGTGTTCCGCAACGTCGGCGCCGTGTTGCTCGACAACCGCCGCGTCGTGGCGAAAATCGGGAGGTCGTGGTGTTGGAAGACGCCTTCGCACAGGCCGACGAAGCGGTGGAAGACGAACTGCGCACTGTGCTGGAGTTCATGTCCGACGACCTGCCCGCCATCGATCGCATGGCAAGATCGCGCCGGACGGTTTCGATCCGTGGCGCGAAGCATTCCGCATCATCCAGGCCTACGAGACATGGCAGACTTTCGGCGACTTCGTCATCCGACATCATCCGAGGCTGGGCCCCGGCATTCGTGACCGCATCGCCTTTGCCGCGACCGTCACCAAGGCACAGGCCAACGCCAGCCGCCTCGTCCAGGACAAGGCGCGCGAGCCCATATCCGGCAGATTGCGGTTCCGGGCACGATTTTGGCGCTGCCGACCGCGCCGGCCATCGCACCACTGGCCGACACGCCGTCGGAAGATCTGGAAGATTTCCGCGTGCGCGTGATGCGGCTGACCTGCACCGCGGGCCTCGCCGGACTGCCGCAGATCAGTATTCCGGCCGGCACGCTCAACGGTTGTCCGATCGGACTGTCTTTCATCGGCTGGGCCGGCGGCGACGAAGCCCTGCTCGATCTCGCCTGCAAACTTGTCGCGCCATTGCGGGATCGCGGCATAACATCCTTCTTGCGATTCGGAACCTTGAGGTGAAGCCATGGCTAAACGTCGCAAGGCCCAAGCGGAGACCAAAGTGCGCAAGGCCAGGATCAAGACTAAACCGAAGCCACGCGGCAAACCGTTCCGGCTCGAAGAAGCGACCATCGACGATCTGCACCGCGCGATCCAAGCCGGGCAGACGACGGTGGTCCAAGTGGTGCAGCACTATATCGAGCGCGTGCGAAAATATAACGGCGTCGCCAGCATGCTGGTGACGGCCTTTGGCCATCCGGTTCCCGCCACGCAAGGCGCGGTGCGCGGACAAGCGCCCTTGCAGTTTCCGACCGAGACCGTCAGGGCCACCGACGTCCTGCCCGATCTCGACAGGTATCGCGGTTCGGCGCTGGAATTCGGCCGCATGGAAGCGACCGCGTCCGATCCGGCCGTGCAGCAGCAATTCGGCATGATTGTCGGCATCGAAAACGGCACCCAGTTGAATGCGCTCTCGACGCTCAACATCCGCGGCGAACGCTCGGTGGTCTGCCGCGGCGACTACGACCGCCACCCGGACGATGGGCCGCTGCCGGAAGGTGCGCCTGCGGTGTGCGAAATTCTGCGGCGGATGCCCGACGCGCTCGAGCGCGCGGCCGAACTCGACAAGAAATACGGACGCAATCCCGATCTCAAGAAAATGCCGATGTACGGCGTCGTGTTCTCGTTCAAGGATCCGTTCGACACCAAGGACATGCGTTCGACCGGCGCCGGCGACGCGCGCTACGACGTCGACTTTCCGGCGCGCGACCACGTCCTGGTCGAGCAATTGCGCAACAAAGGCGCTATCATCTTCGCCAAGGCGGTGAACACGGAATATAACGGCCGCCCGGAAGCGCCGCCCGTTAAAGACGGTTCAAAGCCCGACAAGACCTTGCCGTCGGTGCTGGGCTATCAACGCAGCACCTGGGGCGGCAACCCGGCCAACCCTTATGACACCACCCGCGCCGCGTCGCTCGGCTCGAGTTCCGGCTCTGGTGTGTCGGTGAGCGCCAATCTCGTGATGTGCAGTCTGGGCGAGGAAACGCGCGCCTCGTGCCGGGGGCCGGCCAATCACAACTCGGTCGCGCTGATCCTGCCGCACAAGGCCATGCTCGGCTTCGATGGCGGCGCCATCGGCGCCGACATCTATATGGACCGCAGCGGCGTTCTGGCCCGCACCGTCGGCGACGCCGCCAAGGTGATCGACGCCTTGAAGGACGCCAAGAACGGTTATTACGATCCGCGCGATCCTTTCACCACCGTGCCGCGCTCGTCGGTGTTGCCGACGCCCTATGCCGGCCATACCGCGAAAGGCGCCGCCAAGCGGTCGCTCAAGGGCTTGCGCATCGGCATCATCCGGGAATCGATGACCGTACCGAAGGGTTCGATGACCGAAGTGCCGATCGTCACGGCGGCGGCGAAGGAAATCAAAACGGTTCTCGGCGGCAAGCTCGGCGCGACCTTGGTCGAATCCGCGCACCCGCTTTGGCCGCGCGATCCCGACATCGAGCTCATGACGGTCGACCATACGCGCGCGCTCGCACGGCTGGCGCCGGTCTTCATGCCCGATCTGTTCTTCCGGTTGAAGCCGGACGGCACACCGCTATTTCCGGATTTCGCCGCCAAGATCGTGCCGACCGAATTCGCGCCGCTCAAGGTATTCGGCACCGGCACCATGAAGCCGATCGATTACTTCGTCGCCTTGGTGGATGGCCGCATCGATCCGCCGTCGAATTTCGATATCGGCGCCATTCAACCGCAGGCCCCCGCCAATGCCTTCAAATTCCACATCAACCAGTACCTGTCGCGCCGCGCCGCCGACTGGAAGGCCAAGGGAATCGACGAAACTCTGACCGACTTCACCGCGCTCAACGCGCGGTCGAAGTTCTGGGGCGACGATCAGCGCGCCGAGTTCGAGAACTGGGACCGGCTGACCGACATGCGTAACCCGCACGGCGAACGCCAGGGCATCAACGAACGCATCATGCTGCGCGAACTGTTGCGCCGGGCCGACATGATGGTGATTCACGAGAACAAGCTGGATGCCCTGGTTCGCCTGCATACGCCGTTTCCGCCCGGCATTATCGGCGGCGCCGGCCAATATGATCTGCGCGCCAATCTGACCATGGAATCGCTGAGCGGCCCGAATGCCGGCCTGACCGAGGTTCTGATTCCGGCCGGTTACGTAACCACGGCTTACGACCCTGTCTTCACGCTCAACGCCGACCGCACCGCCTATGTCTCGGCCGGCTCCGACAAACCGACGCCGCTCAAGACGCCGGGCCTGCCGTTTTCGCTGGTTTTCCGGGCCGAGCCCGGCAAAGAGGACGTCGTGCTGGAAATCGCCGCGGCCTACGAAGCGGCGTCGAAACGCCGGATACCGCCGCCGAAATTCGGCCCACTCAAGGCTTAGGGAAAACGCCGCCCCGGGTCTTGGTTTCAGGCCGGCGGTGGACTATCGATGGGGCCATGGACACTCATTTCCTCGACAAAAAGACCATCGCCGAGCTGACCGCGCGGATGTATCTCGACACCGGCGCGGTGCGGTTCATGACCGACAAGCCGTTCATTTTCACGTCCGGCTGGGCGAGCCCGGTCTACAACGACTCGCGCTGGCTGATCTCGTTCCCGGACGTGCGTTCGGCGATCATGGGCTGCATGGTCAACGCCATCGACCGCGACATCGGCCGCGCCGGCATCGACACGGTCGCGGGCGGCGAAACCGCCGGCATTCCGTTCGCCGCCTGGGTCGCCGACCGCCTGCATTTGCCGATGCAATATATCCGCAAAAAGCCGAAGGGCTTCGGCCGCGGCGCTCAGATCGAGGGCCAGTTGAACCCGGGCCAGCGCGTGCTCCTGGTCGAGGATCTCGCCACCGACGGACGCAGCAAGGTCAACTTCGTCAAGGCGATCCGCGACGCCGACGGACAATGCGACCACTGCTTCGTGATTTTCTTCTACGACATTTATAAAGACAGCCAGAAAGTGCTCGGCGATCTCGGCGTCACGCTGCATTCGCTGACCACCTGGCGCGATGTCTTGGCGGTCGCCAAGACCATGGACAAGTTCGAGCCGAAGATGCTGGCCGAGGTTGAGAAGTTCATCAACGACCCGGCCGGTTGGTCGAAGGCGCATGGCGGGGTTTCGACCGCGGCGGAGTAAGCGAACGCCGTCATGCCCAGCCTTGTGCCGGGCATCCACGTCTTACTATTCGACTCAGAAAAGCAAGTAAGACGTGGATGGCCGGGTCAAGCCCGGCCATGACGACGACGGAGCCGCGTCACCGCCAGATCGAGCGCCGATAAGAACCGCGAGATATCCTGCCGGGTCAGCGGCGGCGGGCCGCGCGTCACCGCGCCGGCCGAGCGCAGATCGGTCATCAGGTCGCGGGTCGCCAGCGCCATGCCGATGGAATCGTCGTCGAACGCCTTGCCGGTCGGCGACAGCACGCTGGCGCCGTTTTTGACGCAACGGCCGGCCAGCGGCACGTCGGCTGTAATAACAATGTCACAGTTTGTCGCCCGGTCGGCGATCCAGCCGTCGGCGACGTCCGGGCCCTCCGGCACAATCACCCGCTCGATCAGTTCGCTGCGCGGCACGTTCATGAACGAATTGGCGACGACGAAGACCTTCAGCCCGTAGCGCTCGGCCACCCGGTAGACCTCGTTTTTGACCGGGCAGGCGTCGGCATCGATGAAGATGCGAATGGCGGACTGTTTTGGCTCTTCCATCGTCACGGGCGGCATGGTCCAATTGGATCGCAGGGTCACGGCTGGGAGGCATCAATGGCGAAAAAGGCCAAGAAGACAAGCGGGAAAGCCCCAACCGGGGTCAAGGACAAGGCTGGCGACAAGGCCCGAGAGAAAGCCGCCAAAAAGGCGCTAAAGGCCGCCAAGCGCGCCGAGCGCAAGGCGGAAAAGAAGGCCGAAAAAAAAGCCGCCAAGAATGCCCAGCCGCGCAAGGCGGCCAACCGCAAGGCCAATGTCCGCAGCGCGGTGAAGGCAAAGACCAGCGCCAAGAAACGGCCGAAACAGCGCTTCACCGTCAGCCACCTCGACGAGGCCGATTTCGACCAGGGCCTACGCTCTTACGCCAAATACCGCGACCTCGGCCTGGCGCCAGCGACCGGCGGCATGGTGCAAGCCCATGTCATCCGCTTCATCCCGCCGTTCAAACCCGAAGACGTCTCCACGCCGCACTTCCACGACGTCGAACTGCAAATGATCTATGTGCTCAAGGGCTGGTACAAAACTGAATTCGAGGGCGAAGGCGTGCACACCTTCCACGAAGGCGCCTGCTGGCTGCAACCGGCCAAGATCAAGCACACCGTGCTCGGCTATTCCGACGATTGCGAGTTGTTGGAGATCGTATTGCCGGCGGAATTCGAGACGGTGATGCTGCCGAAGTAGACTTCGAACAGCCAATGCCTCTCCGCTGTCATGGCCGGGCTTGATGCCGCGTTTATGGCGCGGTCAGTGCTCAACGCCCTCGATGTCGTCGTCCGACAAAACGCGCAGCGCGGCGCCTTCGACGTCGGAATATTGGCCGCTCTTGAGCGCCCAGAGAAATCCGAACAGGCCCACCAGTCCCAAGCCGACAGCCAAAGGCAACAGATAGATCAGCACGTTCATGGCGTCGTGCCTCCGTTTTCTAGAAGGCGCATGATCTCATCCGAAAACCGCTTCACACTTTTCGGGATCATGCGCGCGTGCCTCCCTTAAAATTAGCCCGCAAGGCGTTGAGCGTCACCAGCATCGACGAGCCCGACATTGCCAGCGCCGCCAACAGCGGCGTCACCATGCCGGCGATCGCGACCGGCACCGCGATGGTGTTGTAGATCGCCGCCAGCCACAGATTCTGCGTCATCAGCCCGCGCGCGCGGCGGGCGATTTTGACCGTATCATAAACCGGCATCAATCGCTCGCCCAGAAACACGGCGTCGGCCTGCGCCTGGGTGACGTCGGCGGCCGAAATCGGCGACAGTGAAACATGCGCCGCCGCCAGCGCCGGGGCGTCGTTGAGCCCGTCGCCGACCATCAGCACGCGGCGGCCTTGTTCTTTCAGCGTGTCGATGAAGGCGATCTTGTCGGCCGGTTTCAGGCCGCCGCGCCATTGCGCGATACCGAGCGCCGCGGCGATCGGCGCCACCGCCGCGTCGCGGTCGCCCGACAGGATGTGCAGATCGAGGCCAAGATGGCGCAGCGCCTCGACGGTCTCGACCGCGTCCGGCCGCAGTTTCTGGCTGATCGCAAAGCTGGCGGTCTTGCCGGCGTGGGTGAAATAGATGTGCGACAGGCCGGCCTCCAGTTCGATGACCGGCACGCCGCAGAATTGCGCACTGCCAAGCCGGGCCTCGGCGCCGTCGACCTTGGCGCGCACGCCCTGCCCCAGTTCTTCGATCGCAGCGTCGAACGGCTTGGCGCTGACCGCCTCGCGCGCGAGCGACAGCGCCAAAGGATGGCGGCTCGACAGCGCCAGCCGCGCCGCCAGTTGCATGACCTCGGGGTCGATATCGCCGGCGTTGACGACGCGCGGCTCCGGCAAGGTCAGCGTGCCGGTCTTGTCGAACACGACGGTGTCGGCTTCGGCCAGCCGCTCGATGGCGTCGCCGGCGTTGAGAATGACGCCATTCTTAAACATCGCGCCCGACGCCACCACCTGCACGGCGGGAATCGCCAGCGCCAAAGCGCAGGGGCAGGTGATGATCAAAACCGCGATGGCGGTGACCACCGAGTCGTGCAGCGAGGCACCGGCCAGCCACCAGCCAATTAAAGTCAGCCCGGCGGTGACGTGCACCATCGGCGCATAAATCGCGGCAGCGCGGTCGGCCAGCCGCATCGCGCGCGACTTGGCGCTCGCGGCCTTGTCGAGCAGCTTTTCGATTTCGTCGATCAGGGCCGAGCCGCCGGTCGCGGTCACGCGCATGGTCAGCACGCCGGAATAATTCAGGCTGCCGGCATAGACGGTTTCGCCCTGCACGATTTTGTGGCGCGTGGTCTCGCCGGTGATCAGGCTGTCGTCGATTTCGGACGCGCCGGACAGCACTTCACCGTCGGCCGGCACACGTTCGCCCGGCTTGACCAGCACGCGGTCGCCGGTTTTCAGCATGGCCAGCGGCACGTTGACCAGTTCGTCGCCGTCGAAGCGGTGCGCGGTCTCGGCCCGCAGCGCCGCCAGATTGCCGGCAATGGCGCGAGTCTTGCGCCGCATGGCGTGGTCAAGCGTGCGGCCGGCCAGCAGAAAGAACAGCAGCATCAACGCCGAGTCGTAATAAGCGTCCTTGGCATGGTTGGCGGTCTCGATCACCGACATGCCGAGCGCCAGGATAACGCCGAGCGAGATCGGCACGTTCATGTTGAGCGTGCCGGCCTTCAGCGCTTGCCAAGCGCTGGTGAAGAACGGTCGGCCGGCATAGGCCGCCGCCGGCAGCGCGATCAGCGCCGACGTCCAATGAAAAAAGTCGCGCGTCTCCGGCGTAATGTCGGTCACGTTGCCGGACCAGACCGACACCGACAGCAGCATGACATTCATCGCCGCGAAACCGGCGACCGCCAGACATCGCGTCAGCCGGCGCGCCTCGGCGGCCTCTTCCTGTTCGGCGCGCTGGGCGACGAACGGATGGCCGCGATAGCCGTTGGCTTCCAGCGTTTTAAGAATTTGCGACGGCTCGGTCAGCGCCTCCGACCAAGCGACGTGCAGGCGGCGATTGGTGAAATTGACCCGCGCCTCGGTCACGCCCGGCAGGCGTTTGACCGCGGTCTCGATGCGCGCGATGCAGGCGCCGCAGGCAATGCCTTCGACCGCCACATCCATGCCGACCGTGCCGTCGCTTTCCGGCTTGGCATAAAGAGAAAGGTCGATCGCTTCATTCATCTTACAGGCACTTATGCTCGTTGCGCCGCCCCGCGCTCCGCCCATTCCCGACGCACTCTAGGTCCCTAGCGGAACCCGGCCGCCGGCGGATTTGGCGGCAACCGGGCCAGCTATTATCGCAAACTAATCCGGCTGCGCGAGCGGAACACGCGCTTGCCACCGTGATCGAGGTCGAGCAACAGCTCCCATTGCCCGGCCTGCGCATGAGCGACGCCGTGGAATTCGCCGGCGCCAATCCGATCCAGCTCGACGACATGGTCGAGCCGTTCGTCGGCCGGATGCGCCAGCCGCGCCAGCGCCTTGAGACCGGTCACCGGCGTGCCCTTGGCGTCGCGCACCGTGACATCGAGCACGGCTTCGCCGGCCTTGTCGCGGGTCAATTTGCCATCAACCTTCCAGTGCAGGGCCGCCTGGCGCTCGGCGACCGCGACTTCGTGCTCGAATCGCTGGCCCGCCTTGTATGAACTCTGGGTCTCGACGCCGCCGAAGGTCGAGATCGCCGCCTTCACCATATAGCCGTTGACTGCGAAGACGATGGCGAACGACACCACCATATAGAGCAGAAACCTACGGCCGGTCAGTTCGCGTGGCGCCTTCTTCGGCTTCGTGTCAGCGGCGGTTTTCATCATGACCCTCATGTCGTCCATTATGGTGTTCGGGACCGAAGAAGTGGTCACGCATTTGCGCAACCGCGCCGGAGTCGATGTCGATCAGGCTAAACAAGACCGTGGTCGACGGCGCCGGCGCCGTATTACTGTAGTCGGTCACCATCACGCGCACTTCCTTGGTCTGGTCGGGTCCGACCGTGACCAGCTGACGACCATCGGCGCGCGGCGGCAGGCCGATGAAGTCGACCAGCGACGACGGCAGACCGTCGACGCTGACAATGAAGTCGCGCGACTTCAGCTCTTTGTTGACAATTCGGATGGTGTAGGCGTTACGCAGCGCGCCATCGGACATCTGGACATACATCGGATTGCGGTCGTGAATGACGCTGATGCCCTCGTTGTCGCGGGTGGCGAGCGTATAGATCATGATGCCGCCGGCGATCGCGATGATCGCCGCATAGACCAAGGTGCGACCGCGGATCAGCTTGAACGACGGCGCTTGGCCTTCGCTGCGTGCCTTGATGTTGAGGTCGGTGTCATAAGCGATCAGGCCGGTGGCGCGGCCGAGCTTGGTCATGACGTTATCGCAGGCATCGATACACAGGCCGCATTGGATGCAGCCGAGATTGGCGCCGCCACGAATATCGACGCCGGTCGGGCAGACATGCACGCATTGCAGACAATCGACGCAGTCGCCGGCCGGCTTCCCCTGCGCGTGCAGCTGTTCGGCCTTCTTGACCGAGCTGCGCGGCTCGCCACGGTCATAGCGGTAGGTAACGTTGAGCGCGTATTCGTCAGTCAGCGCGGCCTGGATACGCGGCCACGGACACATATAAAGACAGACCTGCTCGCGCATATGACCGGCGAGCGTGTAGGTCGTAAACGTCAGGATGCCGATCCACAGATAAGCGACGAAAGCCGCCTGCCCGGTCGCCAGATCCCGCACCAGAGTCGGCGCGTCGGCGAAATACAGAACCCAGGCGCCGCCGGTCCACCACGCCACCATCAGCCAGAGGAAATGCTTGACGCCCTTGCGCGCCCAGGTGCCCGCCACCCATGGCAGGCTGTCGCGCTTCATGTGCTCGCGGCGGTCGCCTTCGACCAGGCGCTCGATCGCGAAGAATAGGTCGGTCCACACCGTCTGCGGGCAGAGATAGCCGCACCAGACCCGGCCGGCGATGGCGTTCATCAGGAACAGGCCGATCGCCGCCAGGATCAGCAGGCCGGTCAGGTAGTAGATTTCCTGCGGCCACAGCTCGATAAAGAAAAAATAGAAACGGCGGTTGGGCAGATCGATCAGCACCGCCTGCGACGGCGCCAGCGGGCCGCGATCCCAGCGCACGAATGGCAGCAGGTAGTAGATGCCGAGCGTGACCGCGAGCACGATCCATTTGATCGTGCGGAACTTGCCGTGGGTGCTTTGCGGATAGATCTTGCGGCGCGGCGCATAGAGCGGAACGTCTTCGATGAGGTCGGATTCCGGTGCATGCGAGGCGCCGCCATCGGCAGCCTTCACTTCCGATTGCCGCACCAGTTCTTCAAGATTGGTCATTCTATGATCCGCTGACAAAAGCCTGGCACAAACATAGGCGGTTGGGCATTTTCGGCCCTTGATCTGGCTCAAACAAAAACCCCGGCACAAGGCCGGGATTTTCGTTTTTTGTCATATAGTTAGAGGCAGGCTCCGAGGTTACTTCACGCCACCGCCGAAAGTATAGACATAGACGGCCAGCGCCTTGATCACCGGCTCGCTCAGACGGCCCTGCCAGGTCGGCATGACGCCGCCGTGGCCCTTCCGAATGCCGTCCATGATGGTCGCCTTGTCGGAGCCATAAAGCCAGATCTTGTCGGTCAGATTGGCCGACCCGAGTTCCTGGTTGCCCTTGGCATTATCGCCATGGCAGACGGCGCAGTTGTCGGCGAAGACCTTCTTGCCGGCCGCGACGTCGACCCCGGGCTCAGCCGGCAGGCCGGACAGCGAGCGGACATAGTCGGCGACCTCCGAGACCTGGTTCGGCTTCAACACCTCGGCAAAGGGCGGCATATTGCCCTGATGGCCCTTGTCGCTGGTCGAGCGCGCGCCGTAGCGGATGGTCTGCTCAATCTGGCCGATCTTGCCACCCCACAGCCAGTCGTCGTCGTTGAGGTTGGGGTAGCCCTTGGCGCCGCCGCCACCGGCGCCGTGACACGGCGCGCAGTTGTCGGCGAAAGCGACGCGGCCTTGCGCGCGGGCAAAGTCGAGCAGCTTCGGATCGTTGACGATCTGGGTCAGCGACGCCTGGCTAAGCTTGACCATCATCGGTCCACGCTCGGCATGCAACGCGGCGAGATCCTCAACGACCGCGCTGCGGGCATGCCAGCCGGTGATGCCTTGCGTCGAGTTGGTCAGCAGCGGCCAAGCCGGGTAAACTACCCAATAACCGACCGCATAGAGGATGCAGAGATAGAACGTCCACAGCCACCAGCGCGGCAGCGGCGTGTTCAATTCCTTGATGCCGTCCCAGTCGTGGCCGGTGGTCGCGGTCCCCGTGATGGGATCGATTTCTCTATGATCTTCAGCCACCGGTCAGTCCTCCTGCAACGGAACGCGCGCCGCTTCATCAAATTGCTTCTGGCGTGACGGCCACAGCGCGTAGGCAAGAACGCCCGCGAAAATCACGACGAAATAGATGAGCCCCCAGCTCTGGGCAAACTCAGCTACCGCTCGATAGGTCGGATCCATTGTTGTCACCGGATGTTGGCTTTGTCGTCGTAGAGGTTGAAATTCACCTCAGTGCCGAGCATTTGCAGATAGGCAATCAACGCATCTGCCTCGGTCACGCGGGTCGGGTCGCCGTCGAAATCGCGCACCTGCGCTTTCGGGTAACGCTTCATAAGCGCGTCGGCGTTCGGACTGTCGGTGGTCGCCTGGGTAACGACGTCGGCCGTGGCGTCTGCGATCATCTCTTTCGTGTAAGGCGTGCCTTCGAGTGCCAGCACCTTCAGATCGTCAGCGATGTGCGCGTAGTCGAGATCGGTCTTCGCCAGGAAACCGTAGTCCGGCATGACCGACCCCGGCACCACCGAGCGCGGATCGCGCAAATGGTCCCGATGCCAGTTGTCGGAGTATTTCATGCCGACGCGGGAGAGATCCGGGCCGGTCCGCTTCGAACCCCATTGGAACGGATGGTCATACATGCTCTCGGCCGCGAGCGAGTAGTGGCCGTAGCGCTCGACCTCGTCACGCAAGGGCCGAATCATCTGCGAATGGCAAAGGTAGCAACCCTCGCGCACGTAGATGTTGCGGCCCGCGAGTTCGAGCGGCGTATAGGGCCGCACGCCGTCGACCTTTTCGATCGTGTTCTTGAGGTAGAACAGCGGAACGATTTCGACCAGACCGCCGATGGCGATCACGATCAGGATGCCGATCACCAAGATGATCGAATTCTTTTCGAAGATGGCGTGTTTTTGCCAGAATGACATTGTCGTTTCCGCCTTATTCCGCCGGGGCCAACACGAGGTCGGCTGGTTCGGCCGATTCTGCCGCGTATACCGTTTGCCAGAGATTCCAGACCATGATCAGCGCGCCGCAAAGGAACAGGAATCCACCAAGCGCCCGGATGGCATAGAAGGGATGCATGGCCTCGACCGTTTCGACGAATGAATATTCGAGGAAGCCGAGCGAGGTGTAAGCGCGCCACATCAGGCCTTGCAGGATCCCCGACACCCACATCGAGGTGATGTAGAGCACGATGCCAACGGTCGAGATCCAGAAGTGCCAGTTGACCAGCTTGAGCGAGTACAGCTTTTTGTTCCACAGCCACGGCACCAGGCAGTAGACCGCGCCGAACGAGATGTAGGCGACCCAGCCGAGCGCACCGGAGTGGACGTGACCGATGGTCCAGTCGGTGTAATGCGACAGCGAGTTGACGATCTTGATCGACATCATCGGACCTTCGAAGGTCGACATGCCGTAGAACGCGACCGACACCACCATCATGCGCAACACCGGATCGGTGCGCAGTTTGTCCCAGGCACCCGACAGCGTCATGATGCCGTTGATCATGCCGCCCCAGGAGGGCATCCACAGCATGATCGAGAAGGTCATGCCGAGCGTCTGCGCCCAATCCGGCAACGCGGTGTAGTGCAGATGATGCGGGCCTGCCCAGATATAGAGGAAGATCAGCGCCCAGAAGTGGATGATCGACAGACGATAGGAATAGACCGGCCGGTTCGCCCGCTTCGGGATGAAGTAATACATGATGGCGAGGAAGCCGGCGGTCAGGAAGAAGCCGACCGCGTTATGGCCGTACCACCACTGCACCATCGCATCCTGGACGCCGGACCAGACGATGTAGGACTTCGATGAGAAGATCGAGACCGGGATCGCTGCATTGTTAACAAGGTGCAGCACCGCGATCGTGATGATGAAGGCCAAATAGAACCAGTTGGCGACATAGATGTGCGGCTCCTTGCGGCGCCACAACGTGCCGAGAAAGACGAGGAAATAGGTCACCCACACCACGGTCAGGAACAAATCGGCGTACCATTCCGGCTCGGCATATTCCTTCGACTGGGTGATACCGAGCAAATAGCCTGTGCCGGCGATCAGGATGAAGAAATTGTAGCCAAGCACGACGAACCACGGCGACAGATCGCCAGCCAGCCGCGCGCGGGACGTGCGCTGCACGACATAGAACGATGTCGCGATCAGCACGTTGCCGCCGAAGGCGAAAATCACCGCCGAGGTGTGCAGCGGCCGCAGGCGCCCGAAATTGATCCATTGGTCGAGATTGAGAAACGGAAAGGCCAGTTCGCAGGCGATATAGAGCCCGACGGTGAAGCCGGCGATGCCCCAGAACATAGCGGCGACGGTCGAAAACTTGACCGGGCCCATATTGTAGTTGGGCTTGCCGCCAATCTCGAGCGGCGGCTGTTCCGCCGGCCGGTCATAATAGCGGTTTATGACTGCGAACACCGCGGCGATGCTGGCGGCCGTGAACAGATACGCGTGGAAGGCGTATTCCGGCGTGTACGCCTTGGCAGCGATCACGATGGACAGGATCGCCAGCCCGGTAAAAGCCAGCGCCGTGCCGCCTTCGCCGAGAGTCATGGTTTTTTGAGGAGCGAGCGCGTTCGCCATGATTTGAGTTCCGTTTTATGGCTTGCCGGGAGAAGAAGGCACCAAATATGAGGACTTGGGGGCCAATATCTCGTATGTCGGCCGGCGCGCCTTTGATCCAAGTCAAGCAAATGAGGCAAGCCGGCTAATTCTCGCCACCTTTTTGCCCGGCGGTACCGGATGCGAAAACGCGCCGCGGCCATGCGCCCTCGCCCGGCAGAATTTGATTTGGATCAATCTTCAGGGTCGGGTCGGCACTTCATGGTCTTTTGGGGGCCGCATTCGGGCGCGCCCGTTTAACGGGTTCAGGGGGTATCAATGAAGTTTCGTGCAGTCGTCCTGCCATCGCTGGTTGCGACGGCGATTTTGGGCAGCGTCGCAAGTCCGACACTGGCGGCCGACCTGCCGCGGCAGACGCCGATTTACAAAGCCGCGCCGGTCGCCGAGGCCTGGAACCCGTGGATGGTCCGTCTGCGCGCGCTCGGCGTGGTGACGCGCAATTCGGGTTCGGTCGATCAGGTCGCTGGCTCAGGTCTGTCAACCGACGACAAAATCGTGCCCGAGTTCGACATCACATATTTCTTCACGAAGAACATCGCAGCCGAATTGATTCTCGGCGTCACGCCGCATCACATCACCGGCACCGGCGCGGCGGCGACCGACGGACTCGACGTCGGCAAGGCTTGGCTATTGCCGCCGACGCTGACGCTGCAATATCACTTCACCGAATTTGGCGCGTTCAAACCCTATATTGGCGCCGGCGTGAACTACACGATGTTTTTCAACCAGTCGGCCGGCAACGTCTCGAACGGCACCGTCACTGTCACCCGCAGTCACCTGCATAATAGCTGGGCGCCAGCGGTCCAGGTCGGCTTCGATTACATGATCGATAGACACTGGGGCTTTAACGTCGACGTCAAGAAACTGTGGCTACGTCCGACCTGGGATGGTGATAGCAATGTCGGCCCGCTGACCGGCAAGGTGAACCTCGATCCTTGGCTGATCGGCGCCGGTGTCACTTACAAGTTTTAGTGGCCGCATAAATTGGGCCGCCGGTCGTTTGGCTTGCGCTTTTTTCATCCGCGGCTTAGTCAGAAGCCCCGGCCTATGCCGGGGCTTCTTTCGTTTCATGACCAATTTGTTGGCGAAATGGCGGGTCCGAGACATCAGGAACGACTGGACCCCGGCGGCTGTGGACCGCGCTGAAAAGACAAAGGCGCGCGCCGTGCCTGTCGTCTGGCCACGGCAGCGCCGCTAGATGCCGCAGCCAATCAGGCAGCGGATTTGACCTCGATCTTCTTGGTCTGGACCGGGGCGAAGCGGGACCCGACTACGGACCGGCGACCTGACGCAACCTCGCCATATCAAAAACCGTAAGCGTGCGATTTTTAAAGTCGATTATTTTGTCCTGCCGAAGCTGGCTCAGAACCTTGCTGGTGTGAACCGGCGTCAACCCGGTGGCGTCGGCGATGTGCCTTTGACGAAGAGGAAACCTGAACGTGCCTTGGTTCATCAAACCACGCTCGGCAAATCTTTTGGCCAAGTCGAGAATGAGCCGGGCAATTCGCTGAGCGGCATTGCGGCGGCCGAGGGTGAGCGCCAATTGATCGCACTCGATTTTTCTTGTCAGAGGAAAGCTTCATAAAATCTTCGAACAATTCCGGCCGCGCGACCAAAAGGGCCTTGAAATTCGGAACGCTTTAGCTTGCGATAGGTCACGTCGTCGATCGCCTCGATCAATCGCCCGGACATCGGTTCGAACAAGACCGTCCACAAAACAATATCGCCGGGAAGCAACACCTCAAAAATCTGCCGGCGGCCATCTGCCAATCCAATCGACGATATCGCCTGGCCGCTGCAGATGAACATGACGTACTCGGAAGGCTCTCTCGGGTGAAGAATCATCTGACCGGCAAGAGCGCTCCGTGCGAAGAGCCATCAGTCTGGCGATCCGCCATGTTCGTATTATCAGAAGATGACGCCTCTGCCCTTACGGACGAACATAAGCCGAAATTGTGAATTATGCAGAAAGCGCAACCGGGATAGCCACCGGCAGTCCCCGCTGCCGTATCTCGAATGTCTTGCATCTAGAATTCCCGATTGCGACTTTTCTTGAGGTTAAATTTCGTTACCGGTCTTCTGCTTTCCGAAGCTAATTCTTAGTTCTCGATTACAAGGGAGATCACGATGCAGCGCAAATCGCGCGGGTTGCATTCACGCCGTTGAACAAACTAACCATTGTTCCAGCTTCACGCATAGCTAAAATCTTAAATTTCGACCCGGCTAATTCTCCGAGCTTGTCGCCACACATCGCGCGCCGTCGCAAATCGCGCGCTTGTATTGAACATTCCTTTCATCACGCTCCCCGGTTGCGGATTCGTCACCGCGGCGCGAGAGGTCGCAATGGCAAATTGCGAAATCGACCTCGAAATCTTCTAAAGTCGGCGTTCAATTTTTCCGATGGCCCGGTCGCGACCGGTTGGTTTGATGGTAGGCCGGCCTGCCGGAAAACCGGCTTGACGGCAGGCCGACAAACAACATTATAATCGCTGTAGTATTTTTGACAAAGAAAATGAACGTTAATCTGGATTGCATTCTAGAATGCGCTTCATGCATCCGATTTACTAAAGTCTTCAGTAAAATATTTAGATTATGTTTTCTCCCAATTAAGGGCTGCTCGGACAGCACCGCTCATTTGAAATCCGAATGCTTAGGCTTTCTGCCCGAGTCAGGCATGGCGTCATCGCTTCCAGTCTTGTTCCAGCAAAGCAATGCCGGACGAGGTCTGCCGAGCGCAGCAAACCCCCACACCTTGAACGACACATGAGCGTCTTTAAACGGAGCCTGACATGCGCATCAACCAGCCAACGAGCAACGTTGAGTATGAATTCGATGGAAGCCGGTCGCTTTACTCGACCACGGATCTGAAGGGCCGCATCACCCATGCGAACCCGTATTTCATCGAGGTCAGCGGGTTCAGCGAAGAGGAATTGATCGGCCAACCGCACAACATGGTGCGCCACCCCGACATGCCGGTCGCGGCCTTCGCCGACTTGTGGTCGACCATCAAGTCGGGTTCGCCATGGACCGCGATGGTGAAAAACCGGCGCAAGAACGGCGATTTCTATTGGGTGCAAGCGACGGTCACACCGATTTTGGAACGCGGCGAAATCACCGGCTATATATCGGTGCGGACGAAGCCGACGCGCGACCAGGTGACCGCCGCGGCCGCGCTCTACAAAGAAGAAAACGCCAAGCCGGGCAGTCTGAAGCTTCACCATGGCCGGGTTATAAAGCCGGGCCTGGCCGGCAGCTTCGGCGAGTGCTGCCGGATCTCGCTCGGTCAGCGCATCGCATTGGCGCAAACCCTGCTGCTTTGCCTGCTGGGCGGCATCGGCTTTACCGCATGGCGGTCAGGGGCTGCCTCCGGCTTCCCAGTCGTGACCGGCTTGTCGGTGGCCGCCATGATCCTGGTCGCCATTGTCTGGCAATATCTGGCGACCAAGGTTGTCGCACCGATCAAAAACGCGACCAAAATCGCTCAGGGCGTCGCCGGCGGCGACCTGACCGCGACGATCGACACCGACCGCACCGACGAGATCGGCCAATTGACCAGCGCGTTGCGTCAGGTCAGCGCCAATTTGCATTGTGTGATCGGCGACATCCGCGAAAACTTTACCAGCATGCAATTGGCGACGAGTAATCTCGTGACCGGCAACACCGACCTGTCGGCCCGCACCGACTCGCAAGCCGCTTCGCTTGAGGAAACCGCGGCCAGCATGGAAGAGCTGGCCTCGACGGTGCAGAAGAATGCCGAAAACACCGGGCAAGCCCGCGACGTTGCCCGCAACGCCATGACCACGGCCGAAAAAGGCGGAACGACCATGAGCCAGGTCGTCGCGACCATGGGCGAGATCAGCGAATCCTCAGAAAAGATTTCGAATATCGTCGGCATCATCAACGGCATCGCTTCGCAAACCAATCTTCTGGCGCTCAATGCCGCGGTCGAGGCCGCCCGGGCCGGCGAAGCTGGCCGTGGCTTCGCCGTCGTTGCCACCGAAGTTCGCGGGCTGGCGCAACGCTCCGCCGAAGCCGCGAAGGAAATCAGGCACCTGATCGAAAACTCGGTCGAGAAGGTCAATGCTGGAACCGTGCTGTCGCGCGACGCCGGCGCCATCATGGAAGAGATCATCACCTCGGTAAATCAAGTGACCAGCATCATGGTCGAGATTTCATCGGCCTCGGTGGAGCAAAGCACAGGCATCAGCCAGGTTACCGACGCCGTCTCGCAAATGGACGAGGTGACCCAGCAAAACGCATCGCTGGTCGACGTCGCCAGCACCGCGACCAGCGACCTGGAAGATCAGGCTAGAAAGCTGATGCGGGCGCTCGCCGCCTTCAAACTCAAGGGCAAACGCAACGACGGACCGGTGCCCGCCGTCGTGAAAAGGCCCCGCGCCGAACGGGTCCGCAAAGCAGCCTAACGCGATCGCGGCGGCCTGACGGCCGCCGCCCCCGGACCGTCCCGGCCGCAACCGATCGCAAGCTCACATTGACGATCAACCTGTCGGCCGACCTGCCGGGCACAAAGCGGATCGGATCATCATGATCTCACAGCTTCTGACTTTCATCGAAATCAAGAACGATACGATCCAGCTGGGTCCCGAGATTTGGCGCCTGCTGGAACCGCGCGTCGAGGGCATCCTTCAGAATTTTTACGCGAAAGTGGATTCGTTTCACGTCAACGCCAGGCCCAGCGGCAGCGCCGTCGGCAATTTGATCAAGAAGCAGAAGCAGCACTGGAATGCGCTTTTCACCTCGCAATTTGACGAGGGCTATGCGAACAGCGTTCGCCGGCTCGGCATGCGGCACCGTGAGATCGATCTCGATCTGATGTGGTATGTCCTTGGCTACGCGTCGTTGAAGATCTCATTCACCGAAGTCATTATCGACAGCCAGTTGCCGCCGATTACAAAAGGCCGACTGGTGAAAGCGCTCGAGAAATATGTCGCGTTCGACATGGCGCTCGCCTTGTCGACCTACAGCGCGGCCGTCGTCGACTAGCCGCGCCCGCCATTATTGTTCGCATTGATTGGCAATATGTACGCAACGAAGCCAATCTTCGTCGCCGCCGGCCGGCGGCTTGGTCGCGGCATCTTGAGGGCTCAGCTCGTGCATAGCCGTTTCGAGCATATCCGCCTGCCGCATCATCGACCGCAAATTCCAACAAATTTGCCTGAGATAGAATTTCAGGCACTCCTGTTCGGAAAAGACCGCGAAGTCTCCTTCCGATAACAGCACGACATTTTTGGTCTGGTTGATGGTCTTCATCGCTACCGTCCCGCTCTTGATGGTTCCGTCCTCAGCCGAGCTGACCGGCCGCATGATGTCAAAGAACATCAATTGCGACCGGTCCGGTTTTTCGCTCTAGAATTCCTTCCAATCGCTATCGCTGCTGACGGCCACTGCGAGCTCCGACTGCATTTTCCTGACCGGTCCGCCGCCATTGCCACCAGCGGCGGTATGTTTGAGTTGAACGACGGGCCGCCGCGCCGGCGCGGCCGCCTTGCTCGGGGAGACCGCCGGCACCTTGACTGCCACGCGCGGCACCGGCCGACCAGCGGACGCCTCATGACTTTCGTTGCCAATCTGGAAGAATGCGACTTGATGGTCCATGGCCCTGGCCTGGTCTTCCAGCGTCTTGGCCGTCGCGGCATTCTCTTCGACCAAGGCGGAGTTTTGCTGAGTCACTTCGTCCATCTGCGTCAGTGCCTTGTTGATCTGCTCAATACCTGTCGCCTGCTCAACGCTGGCATTGGCGATGTCACCGACGACAGATGCGACGCTCTTGATCGATTCAACAATCTCATTCAGCGAAGCGCCGGCGCGATTGACGAGTTCGACGCCATCCTTGACCTGAACGTTGCTGCTGGTGATCAAGTCCTTGATGTCTTTTGCGGCCTGGGATGAACGCTGCGCCAGGCTACGCACTTCCGAAGCGACCACGGCGAAGCCGCGACCGGCTTCGCCGGCGCGGGCTGCTTCGACGGCTGCGTTGAGCGCCAACAAATTGGTCTGGCGCGCAATCTCGTCGATGACACCGATAATGTCGGATATCTTCTGCGACGAGTTCCTCGATCTTGGCCATCGCCTCGACCGCCTTGGCCACCACTTGGCCGCCACGATCGGCGACATCGCGGGTCGCGTTCGCCGACTGATTGGCCTGTTGCGCATTTTCGGCGTTCTTGCGAACCGTCGCCGACAGCTCTTCCATCGCCGCCGAGGTCTGTTCAAGACTGGCGGCCTGCTCTTCCGTGCGCTGCGATAGATCGGTTGTGCTGGTTGCTATCTCGGCCGAGGCGCTGGAAACCTCGCGGCCGGAGGACTTAATGTCCGAAATGGTAGACCGAACTTTTTCAGCCATCTGACTGACTGACGAGGCAATCTGGCCGACCTCATCCTTGCGTCCCACGCCTGGCACATCGATGGCAAAATTGCCGCCCGCGATTTCATCCAGCGGATTGACCAGCTGACGAAGCGGCCGCGCAATACCGAACTGGCCGATGATGAAGCCAACGACGAGGCCGAGGACGACCGCGATGCCGGAGACGGCCAGCATGATATATGACGAACGTTGGTAAAGGGCGGTGGCATCGGCCGAATCCTGATGGACGCGTTCGTTGAGGCTGTCCGCGGCGTTATGAGTAGCGAGCGTAAGCTTTTCGGCGGCCGCTTCGCTTGAAGTAATTGACGCACGAAGACGCGACAATTCATCGCTCATCTGGAAATTTTTTACGGTTTCCGCGACCTTGAATGTGTCTTCAAGTTCCGGGGCATAAGCACTCCAGAGTTGCTTGATAATGGCGATATGCTTCTTAGTTTTTTCATCCACGGTTTTCGAAACACTGGCCAACCGCTCGTTTAAGAGCTTGATCTGCTCATCAACTTTCTTGCGCGCAGCAGCCCTGTTCTCCGCGCGAGGGTCGGTACAAACGCTGTACTCCGCTTTATTGATTGCGGTCACAATCTGACCAAGGTGGACAGCATCAAGCGCCTGCCCCGCCGCGACCTCCATGCGATCGGTCGCATCGCTCAGGGACTTGAGCGAGGTAATGCCAAGCGTCGCGACACCCAGCGTCGCAGCCGACAGAACCAGTATCATAGCCAGGATTTTGGTGAGAACGCGCATATTGGTGAGGAACGACATAATGGTGGATCCTTGATGGCGTTGGAGGAGAGCTTTGGTGAAAAGGCGGGATTCGAGTTGACAATTATGCCGCCGGCGCTAGCGGCACGGCCGGACGCTCAATGTGTTGCTGGTCCGCGCGCGACAGCAGATGCGGAAGATCAATCAGCGCAATCATGACGTTGCCGTGCGTCACGAGCCCGGACAGGAACTCCGTTGTCGAGCCATGACCGGCGTGCGGCACTTTCTGGATTTGCGCCGCATCGACCGATACAATGTCGAGCACACGATCGCCGATTAAACCGACCTGCCGGCCGTCTATCTGCACGATAATGACGATATGGAGTGGCGTAGTGTCCGTCAGGCCTTCACCAAACCGGCAACGCAGATCGACGATTGGGACTATCGATCCTCGCCAAATTAAGAACACCGCGTTACGTAATCCGGCTGTGCTTGGGAAGGTTGAGTGATTCCTCGACAAGCCCTTTTATTTCCCGCACCGCCATGATGTCGACGCCGTATTGATCATCACCGATGGCAAAACATACGAATTGAAATGCCGGGCTTCGACCGACTGCCCGTTTCTCGACCATGCGGCTCCCCCGGATTGAGTTGATCCGGATTAGTTTCGGTCTTGCGCGACATTTTGATGCATTGCGACTACGTGCTCCGCCTAATTGGTCCAATTGTTACGCGAGTTTTAAAACGGCCGGACTTGTTTCACTGCAGGCTTACTTTGAAATCGGCAGAGGAATATGCACGACCTTCCTCTAAGCGGCCGGCTTCCTCCCTGTCTCGAATGGTATCCAGCGCAACTGCCAGGGCCATGAAGTCATGGCCGAGCCGTTCGAGTTGCCGTTCAATATCCCTTGTAGGAATGCGCCCTACGCGCATATTTTGAACCGCGTCCAAGAGTTGCTCCCCGGCGTCGAGAAATATTTTTGCGTGTGTGCACCAACGCACCTCACATCGATTGTCCTGCACCCCCCGCCACTTTGGCATCAGCGCGACAGGCAAATATTTTTTGAGCAGCACCGCGCGAATGCGCCAACGACTAGTGAGATATTGATTTTGTTTTATTCAAATGAGCAGATAATTCAAGGGTAGATTACAGTAATAGAAGGCTGCGATAGCGAATAGCGGCCGATTACGCGCCAACATAAATCTTTTATTTACGTTTCTTGTTCGCGAACAAGCCGCTTGCGACTTAGTTCCCATTCGGCCACAAATACAACCGGGCGATGTTATTAATACTCTGTTTAGCGTTTCAATTTCGGAAACGCTAAAACGTGAGGAAGCAGGTCCCGCAATATGGAAACGACGCCCAGCAATAAAATTATGCCGGACGATGTGCGCGCGACCCTCGCGCACATCGTGCAAAGCGCAATGTTTTGCAATTCGCCGCAGTTAATTAAATTTATCCAATATGTCGTTGACGCTTCACTGGGCGGGAAAGCCGAAAAGCTAAAGACTTACGCGATCGGAGTTGATGTGCTTGGTCGGAGCGAGGACTTCGACCCCCAAATAGATCCGATTGTGCGCGTCGAGGCGAGGCGACTGCGCCAGGCAATTGAAGGCTTTTATGCGGGCCCCGGAGCCAGCGAACCCATTCGAATGAGAATTCCTCTTGGATCATATGCGCCGGTTTTCCATCGAAGATTGTCGGGGCCAGATCAACTGCATCAAGACAGCCAGGCAAAGCGCCAGGCGCGCCGGTTCGCAGTGCCCGCGAACGGCACCGTGGTCTTGTTGTACTTGCTTGCAACGGTGTGCGCCACCGTAATCATCCTGTATTTACTGCTGGACCAGCGCGACGATGCAAAAACCTTGGCTCGCTCAAATACAGTCCGCGCCGGCGCAATATCGGATCTCCGCAACAACGGCATGCCGACGCTTTATGTCGACCGGGCGCGCCTTTTCGCGAGGGATAAAAAGGGTTCGAAGATCGGCTCGAATTTGCGGAGGGACCTGCTGGACGTCTTCTCGCGCTTCGATGCGATCAACATCTCGTCATTGTCGATCGGGCGCGGCGTCTCCACTATCGCCGCCGCTCGCAGCGGGCCTTCGCAATCGCGATTTGTCCTGAAGAGTAACATCACTGATAGCTCCGGCGGCACCGTGGATATTTCTTTCCGGCTGACGGATGCTGACGAGCAAGAGTTGGTCTGGTCGAAGGACTTCGACGTCGATCGCAGCGCGCTGACACAAGACGGCACTGAGATGACAATTGCCGCGTCCGTCGGCGCCAAGCTTCTAGAGCCTATGGGGTGATGGCCAGAGCCTACGAAAGACGTAAGGTTATGGATGGCGCAGCGTTAGATCCCCGATACGTTTGCGATTCTCGACACTTTTGATGCGTTCCTTTCATTCGACAAGAACAAGCTCGCAAAGGTCAGAGGATGCTTAGAGAAGCTGCAAGGCTCCGGCGATGCGTTTGTCGTCGGATTGCCCTATTTGGCGGCGGTTTATAATCGACAATATTTATTTGGTGGCGAGAGTTCGGCAGGGCACCGAGCAGCGATAAATTTAGCGCTGAGACAGCGCGGCGTGGCGTTGAATATTCGCCCGCAAGTGCAAGGGCCTATCAGTCGCTATTGGTCGTATTATTCAATCACAAAGATATCGATGAAGCGTTCCAGGCGGGCAGGCGGGCACTGGAGCTAAACCCATACGATCCGAGTCTATTTTGTGAATATGGAGGCCGGCTGATATTGAACGGCGATATCGACCACGGTTTGGCTATAATGCAAAAAGGCTACGCAAATGAACCCGTGCACCCCGCGATGTATCATTACTTTATGTTTTTAGCCTATTATTTTAAAGGAAACCTTGTTGAGGCTCGGCATCACGCCGATCAACTTCCGGCGACCTATCCTCTTCGTTATTTTGCGCAAACCCTGATGGCGATTGCCAACAAGAACGGCGCTTTGGCACGCGAAAGCTACGATCATCTCTCGCACCTTCAGCCCCGCTTTGCCAAGGATCCACGGGGTTGGCTGACGATGTTCTTCACCGATCAAACGCTGATCGATCGGATCATGACTGAATTCACGAATGCAAAGCTGGTGACCGGGACCGGCAAAAAGCGCATTTAGTTTTTTATTTTTTGCAGATTGTGTTCGCGATATCCGGCCGGCAAATTTGACCCCGCGCCGCTCCGTTCAAGATGGAACGCGACGTCCTATCGCCAACGCACAAGCCCCTGCTCTGGCCGGGCTTTACTTCAAACGGCCGTGACAGTTCGGTTTAGCCGCGCGCTCACTGCGTCGCGGCGTCGCCCGCCGCGCCGATCGACATACCGGTGGTTGGTTCGATCCAGACCATGTGATCCTTGACCGCCCTGACGCCGGGAATGTTCTCGGCCGCGACTTTGAGCGCATCACGCTAACGCTCGTCGACGATCGCGCCCCATAGCTCGGACATACGGTCTCGGATCAAGAAGCTATTGGTTAATTTCCGTTAGCCAGCCAGTCGCACTGACCCCAACGAAAATTTAGAGCGTCTTTTATATAACTTATTTCGACGATGACGGCTTCCATCGCTACGAATTATGACGGCAAACATAAGCACCACAGCGGAAAATCTAAATCCGACAATGCATCAAATTACACTCATCGGCGAGACGCAAAACGTTCCCGATGCGCTCGCGCACCAATTCAAAGGAGTGGTGGAATTCAAGTTCAAGCCGCTTGAAGCCGCGCTCCAATCTGCGCCCGACGATCTAATGATTGTTGACGTCCAGCTTAGCGACAGAGAGAGGCTAAAGAAAATCAAGCAATGGATGCTCAAAAAGCCGGAGCACGCCAAAGTATTTTTTGTTGCGGACTGGTTTTCGCATGCGCAAAAGGTGCAGATCGATGCCATCGGCGGCGCCGGCTGCCTAACGCGCCCGATGAGTCGGTCGGCATTGCTGGAAAAGCTGCGAGACTACGACTTATCTCACCAACGGAGATCGGTGTTTGCAGCGCCAGAGGTCTCGGAAGGCGTTGCCGTCATTGCAGACGGGATGCAGAGCATGTTTGCCTCCGCATGCTTGGGCCATCCAATCAATTCAAAGGCCATCCAAACAGCCGGTGACATGGTGGTCAACGAAATTGAGATGCAAGGCCTAGCCAACTGGGTCACAACGGTCCGCACACACCACAGCCAGACCTATCAACATTGCTTACTGGTGATGGGTTGCGCCACTGCCTTCGGCCAGAATCTTGGTCTCGCCCGCCGTGACGTTCAGCGGCTCTCGTTTGCCGCTATGGTTCACGACATCGGCAAGGCGCGCATTCCGCTTTCGGTTTTGGATAAGCCCGCAGCTCTCAATACCGATGAAATTGAATTGATGAAGAAGCACCCGGAATTCGGCTTTGACATGCTTCATTCCGATTCAATTTTACCGACTGAAATGCTGGATATGGTGGTTCATCACCACGAATATCTCGACGGCTCTGGGTATCCGCACGGCCTCCACGGATCAGAAATATCGGATCTCGTCCGGATAGTTACAATTTCCGACGTGTTTGCCGCACTTATCGAACAGCGCGCCTATAAGCTTCCAATGTCGGGCACAGCCGCCTACCAAGTCTTGCTCGACATGGGCCCTAAGCTGGACAGCGACCTTGTGAAGGCCTTCAAATTCGCCTCTCGTATATCCGAAAAAATTGAACCCTCTATACTTTGACATACGACCGAAATTGATCGCCACCATCAAACAGCCAATACCGCAGCATTTAAATCTGCCTAGGCTCTGCCTAGAACGCACATAACTATTCGGTATAACCGAACACGTTCACTGCGTCGCGGCGTCGCCCGCCGCGCCAATCGTCATGCCGCTCGTCGGCTCGATCCAGACCATGTGATCCTTCACCGCTTTGACGCCGGGAATGTTCTCGGCCGCGACTTTGAGCGCATCACGCTGACGCTCGTCGACGATCGCGCCCCACAGTTCGACCACGCCGTCGCGCACCACAACATTGGTCATGGCAACCGGCGCCCATTGCTCTTTTTTCAGTTCGGCCAGCAGCCGCTCGCGGATTGTGCTGTCGGACTTGTCCGTCGCCTTCTCGGTCTCCGGCACTGCCCGCGCCATGCTGACCATGGCATGCATGAGGTTGGAGCGGGTAATGATCCCGACCAACTCCTGGCCGCACATCACCGGCACGCGCTTGATGCGGTGGCGCTCCATCAGTTCGACAATGTCTTCCAGGCTGGCATTTTCATCGACGGCCTGCACGTCGGTGGTCATCACCTCGCCGACTTTGCTGCCATGCGTATGGGTGTATTCGGAAGCGATCTTGCCCGGCCCCATCAGGAATTCCAGCCAGCGCGAACGCCGGCGCTCGGTCTTGGTTTCGCGGCGGCGCAGGAAGTCGCCTTCCGACAACACACCGACCAACCGGCCGCTATGGTCGATCACCGGCAAGCCGCTGATGCGGTGCTGCAACATCAACCGCGCCGCCTGCAGCACGGTCTGATCCGGATCGATCGTAATCACATCGCGGGTCATGACATCGCTGGCGATCATGGCAGGCCTCCATTTGTTCCATCGCCATGCAAACATGGCGTCGCGGGCGCGGTCTTGATGCAGGTCAATCCGGCCTTTGGCTTGATTAATTTGGACCGGATGGCCCGAAACAGCGCAAGAAAAAGCCCCGGCAATTGGCCGGGGCAGTATCACCGAACAAACGTCGGGGAGGACGACGCTCGGCTCAAATGATAGTCGCTTACGCGTTCAGGCGATTGAGCGCGGCCTGGTTGCGCAGCACGATATGACGCGAGGACGGCACCGAGATCGCCGCCGAATTTTCAAGCTGGGTCAACGTACGCGACACAGTTTCGATGGTCAGGCCGAGATAGTCGGCAATGTCCTGGCGCGACATCGCCAGATCGACCGAATTGCCCGACGGTGTGCGCGCCGCCATTTCAAGCAGGAAGCCGGCGACCCGCTCCTGCGCAGTCTTGATCAGCAGCATGATGTGGCTTTGCGCGCGCTGCAGTTCGTTGGCAGTCATGGTCCAGAGCTGGCGGGCGACGTCGTGGCTGCGCGCGGCCAAGTTCACCAGAGCGCTGCGCTTGATCACCATCACGTTGCAATCGACGATCGCCTCGGCGGAGAAGGTGTGCTCTTCGCCCAGTTCAAGGCCGAAGAAGTCGCCCGGCAGGTAAAAGGCGCCGATCTGGCGGCGGCCATCGTTCAACACGCGATAGGTGCGGACGGCGCCACGCACGACCTTATAGAGGTATTCGGCCGGTTCGTTCTCGCCGTAGATTTCCGCGTTCCGGGCAAACGGCATCACCGCACCCATCAATTCAATCGACTGATCGGAGCCGTTCGTAACAGGCACCACGCCGGACTGAGCGGCGGGCTGGCGGATGGAGGTCCGGGTGGCGGTCATCGGCTGGCTGTGCATGGCGGTTGGCCTTTGGCTGAATTCGATGATCATGGATAGCCTTGTGCCCTTGCCGGCAAAATTCAGATAAACTCCATAGGGGATTTACCGGAGGCTGTTACGGCTCCCCGATGCGCACGAACAACCGCCCGCCAACAACCGGTACCGATGCCCTATACCATTGATAATAAAGATATTTTGTCGGACGCCGCACGCCACCGGCTGGGTATGGCATTATGGGATCGCGCCGATTGCCGTGGTGCTGGCCATGGCGGGCCGCACGCTGCTGACCCCGGATTTGCACAGCGAGGCATTGCTCCTCTATTTCGTGCCGCCGGTCCTGCTGTCGGCCGGTATTGGCGGCATCGGGCCGGGGATGCTGGCGACCATCCTGAGCGTCGGCTGCGCGTTTTTCACCATCACCGGCGGCCTGGCCGCCTCCGCCCCGACCGTCGTCAACACGGTGGCCTTTGTTCTGACCGGCATCGCCGTGTCTTGGGGCGGCGAACTGCTGCACAACAGCCGCCGGCGCGCCAATATCATGACCCGCGACGCGCTGGCGCGTGAGGCCCATCTGCAATCGATTCTCGACACCGTGCCGGAGGCGATGATCGTCATCGACGACCGCGGCATCATGCAGTCGTTCTCAAGCGCCGCCGAACGGCTGTTCGGCTGCAGCGCCGCCGAAGCCGTCGGCAAGAACGTCAAGGAACTGATGCCCGAGCCCTACCGTGGCAACCATGACGCTTATCTGCAGCGCTATATGAGCACCGGCGAACGCCGCATTATCGGCATCGGCCGGGTTGTAGTCGGCCGCCGCGTCGATGGCTCGACCTTTCCGATGGAACTGGCGGTCGGCGAAATGAAATCCGGCGATCGCCGGTTTTTCACCGGCTTCATCCGCGACCTGACCGAACGCCAACAGACCGAAGCGCGGCTGCAGGAATTGCAATCCGAACTGGTCCATATTTCGCGACTGACCGCGATGGGCGAGATGGCCTCGACCCTGGCGCATGAGCTCAACCAGCCGCTTTCGGCTATTTCCAATTATCTCAAAGGCTCGCACCGAATGCTCGAAGGCGACACCGATGAGAAATCGAAGACGCTGCGAGATGCGCTGAGCAAGGCCGCCGATCAGGCGATGCGGGCCGGACAGATCATCCGGCGCTTGCGCGATTTCGTCGCGCGCGGCGAAAGCGAGCGGCGCGTGGAAAACATCGCCAAGCTGATCGAGGAAGCCAGCGCCCTGGCGCTGGTCGGCGTTAAGGACCGCGGCATTCGCGTGCAGTTCAATTTTGATCCCGGCGTCGGCCTGGTGCTGGCCGACCGCGTCCAGATTCAACAAGTGCTGCTCAACTTGATCCGCAACGCCATGGACGAGATGGAAACCGCTGCGACCCGCAATCTGACGATCGCGGTCGCACCCGCCGACGCCAATCTAGTGCAAGTGAGCGTGGCCGACAGCGGCGGCGGCATTGCGCCGGAAATCGCCGAGCAGCTTTTCCAGCCTTTCGTCACCACCAAACGCCAGGGCATGGGTGTCGGCCTGTCGATTTCGCGCACCATCGTCGAGGCCCATGGCGGACGTATCTGGGTAGAACCAAACCCTGGCGGTGGCACCATTTTCCATTTTACGCTGGCGGCGGTAAACGAAGGGGATGTCGACGATGCAGCCTGAGGCGATCATCTATGTGATCGACGATGACGAAGCTGTCCGGGAATCGCTTGAGTTCCTGCTCAAGACCGCGGGCATCGTCGTGCGCGGCTTCGAATTCGGCCAAGGCCTTTTTGGACATTCTGCCGGAGGTCACGTCCGGCTGCGTCATTACCGACGTGCGGATGCCGGAGATCACCGGCATCGAGCTGTTGCGCGCGTCTGCAGAAAACCAATCCCGATCTGCCGGTGATCGTCATTACCGGCCACGGCGACATCACGCTGGCGGTCGAGGCGATGAAAATCGGCGCCGTCGATTTCCTGGAAAAGCCGTTCGATGACGACCAGCTGATCGCCGCCGTGCGCGCAGCGCTGACCCGCGACGCCGATGTCACCAAACGCAGGGCCGAACTCGGCGAAATCAATGACAAGCTCAACGCACTGTCGAAGCGCGAACGTGAGGTGCTCGATGGGCTGGTGGCCGGCAGCGCCAACAAGACCATCGCCTTCGACCTCGGCATCAGTCCACGCACGGTCGAAATCTATCGCGCCAATCTGATGACCAAGATGGCGGCCAACAGCCTGTCCGATCTGGTTCGGATGGCGATGATGGCCGACATTCTCGGCGACGCCGGCAAGATCAAAAGCTAGCCGAAGGTCCGATCGCGGCCGGCCGGGCTTTCGCATGATGGCGCGGCGATGCGGTTTTCAGCAGCCGTTGCACCTGCCACTTTTATAAAATTGCCTAATTTTTAGGCTATTTTAGCCCTACTGTATGCAATCCGAAAGCCGGCGACATCGCCGCTCGATCCGGCCTGCGGGCGATGTTTAAAAGCAATTTCAATACCTTATAGAAACATTTGAGGCCCAAACAAATCTGGCACGGCGCTTGCGGATATCTCCCCAGTATCACTCCGGAGGTTGCCAATGAAGCGTCGTGAATTCCTCAAGTCCGCTACCGCCCTGGCGGCGGGCACTGCCGTTTCCGCGCCGGCCATTTTTTCGGCCGAGGCGGCGTCGCGCAAAGAAACCCTGCTTCTCGTTACCGAGAACGGACCGAACAATCTCGACATCCATGGTGTCGGCACCAATCGCCCCGGCTACGAGGCATCGTGGAACTGCTACGACCGCCTGGTCACCCACCCGACCAAGACGCTGGCCGACGGCACGCTGTCCTATGACCGCGACAAATTCGTCCCCGAACTCGCCGAGGACATGAAGATCGGCGACATGTCGGTCACCTTCAAGTTGAAGAAGGGCGCCAAATTCCAGGACGGCACGCCGGTCACCGCGAAGGACGTCAAATGGTCGTTCGACCGCGCCGTCGGCGTCGGCGGCTTCCCACGCGTGCAGATGAAAGCCGGCTCGCTCGAAAAGCCGGAACAGTTCGTCGCCGTCGACGACAACACCTTCCGCGTCGACTTCATCAAGAAGAACCGCCTGACCATCCCCGATCTCGCGGTGATCGTGCCCGGCATCTACAACGCCGGCCTGCTCAAGAAGCACGCCACGGCGAAGGACCCGTGGGCGCTCGAATACACCAAGAGCAACACCGCCGGCTCCGGCGCTTACAAGGTCGTAAGCTGGAAGCCCGGCGTTGAAGTGGTCTATGAGCGCAACGACGCCTGGGTCGGCGGCAAGCTGCCGCAGCTCAAGAAGGTGATCTGGCGCACGATTCCCTCGGCCGGCAACCGCCGCGCCCTGATGGAACGCGGCGACGCCGACATGTCCTTCGATCTGGGAGCGAAAGACTTCACCGAGATGAAGAAGGGCACCAAGCTCAACTTGATCTCCAACACGATCGGCAACGGCATGTACAGCCTCGAGCTGAACGTAGTGAAGCCGCCGTTCAACAACCCGAAGGTTCGCGAAGCGATCGCCTACGCGATCCCCTACGAGAAAATCATCGAAGCCGCGATGTTCGGTCACGCCAAGCCTTTGTTCGGCGGGCCGTCGAACACGGTCACCAATATCGAATGGCCGCAGCCGACCGGCTACAAGTATGACCTCGCCAAGGCCAAGGCCTTGATGAAGGAATCGGGCGTAGGCGCGATCGATTCGGTCATTTCGTTCGATCTCGGCGATGCCGTGAATTCCGAGCCGATGGCCGTGCTGATTCAGGAGAGCCTTGCCAAGATCGGTATCAAACTCGCGATCAACAAGGTGCCGGGCGCCAACTGGCGTAGCCAAATGGCCAAGAAGGAGATGCCCATGATGGTCAACTTCTTCTCCGGATGGCTCGACTACCCGGAATACTTCTTCTTCTGGTGCTATTCCGGCCAGAACGCGATCTTCAACACGCCGAGCTATGTCGACAAAGGCATGGACGCCTTTATCGACGGTGCCTATGCCGCCGCCGCGATCGGCGAAAAAGAAAAGTACGCCACAGACGTCAAGGGCTTTATCTCCAAGGCCTATCACGACGTCCCGCGTATCCCGATGTTCCAGCCTTATCTCAACGTCGCGACGCAGAAGAACATCTCCGGCTACCAGTACTGGTTCCACCGGCAGGTCGACTACCGCAAGCTCGTGAAGGCCTGATCCCCGCATGAGCTAAACGGCGCGCGCCGCGTTCGGCGCGCGCCGATCTACCGCCCGGCAATAGTGAAGAGTCCTGACATGCTTGCCACCCTCGGCCGCCGGCTTCTGACCGTGATTCCGACTTTAATCGGAGTCGTGATCGTCACTTTCCTTCTGACCCGCGTGCTGCCCGGCGATCCAGCGGTTTATTTCGCCGGTCCGGCGGCAACGCCGGATTCGATCGCCGAAATCCGCAAAGGCCTCGGCCTCGACCGCCCGTTGCCGGAACAATTCGCACGCTACGTCAACGATCTCGCGCATGGCAATTTCGGCAACTCGTTGTCGACTGGCCGCCCAGTCGCCGCCGAGATCGCCAGCCGCCTACCCGCCTCCGCCGAACTGACCTTTCTCGGACTGATCCTGTCGATTGTCATCGCCGTACCGCTCGGCATTCTAGCCGCTGTCAAACAAGGATCGTGGATCGATCACCTCTGCCGAATTGTCGCGACCGCCGGCGTCTCGCTGCCGGTGTTTTTCTCCGGCCTGCTGCTGGTCTACATCTTCTATTTTAAACTCGGCTGGTCGCCGGCACCGGTCGGGCGGCTCGACGCCTTCGCCACCGCGCCGCCGAATTTCACCGGCTTCTATTTGATCGACAGCCTGATCATCGGCGATTTCGAAACCTTCCGCGCCGCGCTCAGCCAGTTGATCCTGCCGGCCTTGACGCTCGGGATATTTTCGCTGGCGCCGATCGCGCGCATGACGCGGGCCTCGATGCTCGCGGTGCTGGCGTCGGAATTCGTGCGCACCGCGCGCGCCTCCGGTCTCGACAACCGCACCGTCATCCTCACTTACGCCTTCCGCAACGCCATGCTGCCGGTCGTCACCACGCTCGGCATGGTGTTCTCCTTCCTGCTCGGCGCCAACGTGCTGGTCGAGAAGGTGTTCGCCTGGCCCGGCATCGGCTCCTACGCCGTCGAAGCGCTGCTGCAATCGGACTTCGCGCCGGTGCAGGGCTTCGTGCTGACCATGGCGGTGATGTATGTCGCGCTCAATCTGCTGATCGACATTCTCTACGGCGTCATTGACCCGCGCGTGAGGCTTGAAGGATGACCGAAACCGTCGTGCCGAAATCCCTCACTGGCGAACCGGTCGCCGCGCCGGCGGCCGCGCCCGCCCCGGCCAAGCCGCCTAGCAATTCGATCTTCAGCCACGCCCGTTATGTGATGTCGGAAAATCCGGTCACCGGTCTGGCGTTCGCCTTGTTCGCGCTGATCGCGGTCCTGGCGCTGATCGGGCCTTACATCGTGCCGCACGATCCGCTGGCCAGCGATACCGCCGCGACCCTGCAGCCGCCGACCTGGGAGCACTGGTTCGGCACCGACCAACTCGGCCGCGATATTCTCAGCCGCGTCGTGGTCGCGACCCGGCTCGACTTCGTGATTGCGATTACGTCCGTGGCGCTGGTGTTCGTGATGGGCGGCTTCGCCGGCCTCGCCGCCGGTTTCTTCGGTGGCTGGACCGACCGTCTGATCAGCCGGCTGGCCGACACCATCATGGCTTTCCCGCTGTTCGTGCTGGCGATGGGCATCGTCGCGGCGCTTGGCAATACCATCACCAACATCGTGATCGCGACCGCCATCATCAACTTCCCGCTTTATGTCCGGGTCGCGCGCGCCGAAGCCAATGTCCGCCGCGACGCCGGCTTCGTGCAGGCGGCAAGGCTGTCCGGCAATGGCGACTTCCGCATTCTACTGATGCACATTTTTCCCAACATCATGCCGATCATGATGGTGCAGGTTTCGTTGACCATGGGCTACGCCATCCTCAACGCCGCCGGGCTGTCGTTCATCGGCCTTGGCGTCAAACCACCAACGCCGGAATGGGGCATCATGGTTGCTGAAGGTGCCACCAACATCATTTCCGGCGAATGGTGGATCGCGCTGTTTCCCGGCGCGGCGCTGATGATCGCGGTTTTCACCTTCAATCTGCTCGGCGACGGCCTGCGCGATCTAGTCGATCCGCAGCGCAGGACGTGAGGAAACCATGAGCGACCAAACCGTGCTTCCGCCCCATGGCGCCGCTTTGCCGCTGCTGGATGTGCGCAACCTCACCGTCGAATTCGCCACAAGGCGTGGCGTCGTGCGCGCGGTCAAGAACGTCGACATCTCGCTCGCCAAAGGCGAGACGCTCGGCATTGTCGGCGAATCCGGTTCCGGCAAATCGGTCACGTCCTACGCGGTGATGCGCATTCTCGACCGCGCCGGTTCGATCGCCGAAGGCTCGGTGATGTTTTCCAATCTCGATCTGCGCAAGGCCAGCGAAGGCGAGATGCGCGATCTGCGCGGCCGCGAAATGTCGATGATCTTCCAGAGCCCGCGGCTGGCGCTCAACCCGATCCGCAAGATCGGCCACCAGATCGAGGACGTGTTGTTGCAGCACGCGCAGGCCGACAGCGGCTCGGTGACCGACAAGGCGATCGAGGTACTCGATCAGGTCCGGATCGCGCGGCCGCGCGAACGCTATCATGCCTATCCGTTCGAACTGTCCGGCGGCATGTGCCAGCGCGTCGTGATCGCATTGGCTTTGGCGTGCCGGCCGCAATTACTGATCGCCGACGAGCCGACCACCGGCCTCGACGTCACCACGCAAAAGGCGGTGATGGATCTGGTCGTCGAACTGACGCGCGAACGCGGCATGTCGACCATTCTCATCACCCACGACCTCGGTCTCGCCGCCGCCTATTGCGACAAGGTGGTGGTGATGGAAAAGGGCAACGTCGTCGAGACCGCTCAGTCGTCCACCATCTTCAAGCAGCCGGCGCACGCTTATACCCGCAAGCTGATGCGCGCGACGCCGCGCCCCGGCATTTCGCTGCGCGATCTGCTGCCGGAAGACGAGGCCGTGCAGGCCCGAGCGGGCTCGCACACAACCGCGCAGGCCAGCGCGACGCCGTTGCTCAAGGTCGAAAACCTGGTCAAGGAGTACCCGCTCAAAGGCGTCACCACCTCGCTCAAGAAACTGTTCGGCACCACGCCGGTGCCGGAAAGCGAAGTGTTTCGCGCCGTCGACGGCATCAGTTTCCAGATCGAACGCGGCGAGAGCGTCGGCCTGGTCGGCGAATCCGGCTGTGGCAAGTCGACGACATCGATGATGCTGATGCGGCTGATCGACAAAACCTCGGGCACCATCACCTTCGACGGCGAGGACATCGGCGCGATCCCGGCCAAGAACTTCGCGACCTTGCCGCAGCGCAAGCGTATCCAGATGGTGTTTCAGGATCCGACCGACAGTCTCAATCCGCGCTTCACCGCCGCTCGGGCCATCGCCGATCCGCTGATGCGCCTGAGCGATATATCGCGGGGGGAATTACGGTCGCGCTGCGAGGAATTGGCGACGCAAGTCGGTCTGCCGCTCGAATTCCTCGACCGTTTTCCACATCAGCTGTCGGGCGGCCAGAAGGCGCGCGTCGGCATCGCCCGCGCCATCGCGCTCAAGCCCGACCTGATCGTGCTCGATGAGCCGACCGCAGCGCTCGACGTTTCGGTCCAGGCTGTCGTTCTTAACTTGTTGCAAGACCTGAAAGATTCACTGGGGATGAGTTATTTGTTCGTGTCGCACGATCTCAACGTGGTGCGCCTGTCTGTGCGACCGCGTCATCGTGATGAAGACCGGACAGATCGTCGAACAAGGCCCGACCGAGCGGGTCATGGATGCGCCGCAGGCGGATTATACCCGCGATCTGCTGGCGGCGATCCCGCACCCGCCAGTATAATAATAAACGACCGCAACCACGACCGAGCAAAGCAATCAAGTGAAGCAGGCCGGATGAGTTTGATTGCCCCAAGCCCCAACGCGCCCGAAAGCGGCGCGCCGCGCAAGACGCGGTCGGAAGAACTGCGGCTGCAGCTCGCCGATGAAATCGTGCGCGGCGTGTTCGCCCCCGGCTCGGCGCTCGATGAAACCCGGATCGCCAATCGATTTAACGTATCGCGCACGCCGGTGCGCGAAGCGATCCGCCTTTTGGTGGCGAGCGGCCTGGTGCAGGTGCGGCCGCACCGCGCCGCTTTGGTGGTTCGGCCGGACGCTCATCAGCTTGCCGGCATGTTCGAAGCGATGGCCGGGTTGGAGTCGCTATGCGCCGGTTATGCCGCCGAACGCATGACCATCACCGAGCGGCACGCGCTCGAAGGCATTCACGAAAAACTGCGCGTGCTCATCCAAAGCGGCGACCCGCAGGAATATCACGAAACCAATGAGGCGTTTCACAACGCCATCTATGACGGCGCACACAACGAGTATCTCGCCGAGATCACGCTGTCGACGCGCTCGCGCGTGCAGCCGTTCCGACGCGCGCAGTTTCGCAATCTTGGCCGGCTGGCCAAATCGCACGTCGAACATGACCGGGTGGTCGAAGCGATCTTGCGCGGCGAGAAATCCGTCGCCGCCGCCGCCATGGGCGCGCATATCGTCACGGTGCGGGAAGAATACGAGCACTACAGCGAGACGGTTTAAGCGCCTCGATGCCGCTACTTGTCTTGCGCCAGAAACTTGCGCCAGCCGCCGAAGCTGGTGATGTCGCGCGCACCGGACGCAGCGACCGCCTCCATCAGAAAGCCTTTTACGCTTGAACCATTAGCGAGCGTAACGGTGCCGATCGACAGTGGCGAGCCGACGCCATCGATGAACGCGCCGAAAGCTTGCGACGGCAGCGCCCAGACTTCGACCTCGACGGCTTCGCCCTTTCCGGCCTCGACCCGCAACAGACCGGGCTTGGGCGGCGTCGTACCGTTCAGCGCATAGAGCTTGTAGTCGGACGCAGTCTTGGTCGTCTCCAACAAACGGCCGCCGAGCGCGCGCAGTTCGCCGTTGAGCGGCAGACCGGACAAATGCGCGCCGACCACCGCGACCGCGATTTCGTCTTCGGTAGCCGAAGGCGCCAGCGGCGTCAGGTCGGGCTGCGGCGCCTTGAGCGCGCCAAGCGGCAGCTTGGTGTCGGCATGAAAGACCCGGCCGATTTCGGCGAGCCGCGCATCGGCGCCGCCCGGCGCCAGCAAGGTAATGCCGAATGGCAAGCCTTTGCTCGTCATCGACGCCGGCAGCGCCAGGCCGCACAGATCGAGCAAGTTGACGAAATTGGTGTAGGTACCGAGCCGGCTGTTGAGCAGGATCGGCTCGTCGAGCACTTGCTGGACGGTGTAGGCCGTCGGCGCGGTCGGCAGCACCAGCGCGTCGATCGATTGGAACAGCCGGTCGGCGATTTTGCGCACCGCGGCCAATTTGTAGAACGCGTTGAAGGCGTCGATCGCGGTCGGCCGCAAACCGTTCAGCGTGATCTCGCGGGTCGCAGGATAAAGCGCGTCGGGGTTCTCAGCCAACAGCTTTTGCGCGGTGATGGCACGCTCGGCCACCCAGGGACCGTCGTACAACAGGCGCGCGGTCTCATAGAGCGGCTCGATATCGACTTCGATCAATTCGGCGCCGAGACTCTTGAGCCGTTCGAGCGCAGCGTCGTAACCAGCCTCGTAATCCTTGTCGCCGAAAAACTCGCGCTGGCTGCGCGATGGCACGCCGAGCTTGAGATGATCCGGCATCGCGCCGGGTTTGCCGAGCGGACGATTGCGCGAATAAGGATCCTTGTCGTCCGGCGCTGCCATCACGCTGGCGGCCAGCCAGGCGTCGTCGACGGTCAGCGCGAACACCGACACGCAGTCGAGCGTGCGGCAGGCCGGCACCACGCCGAAGGTCGAGAACAGGCCGAGGCTAGGTTTCAAGCCGACGATGTTGTTGAAGCCGGCCGGCACCCGGCCGGAGCCGGCAGTGTCGGTGCCGAGCGACAACGGCACCAGACCCGAGGCGACTGCGACCGCCGAACCTGAGCTGGAACCGCCCGGAACCATATCGTCGTTGAACGAATTCTTCGGCACGCCATAAGGCGAACGTACGCCAACCAGGCCGGTGGCCAACTGGTCGAGATTGGTCTTGCCGATGACGATGGCGCCTGCGGCACGCAGGCGTGCCACCGTGGTGGCGTCCTGCGCCGGGTCGTAGCTGAAGGCCGGGCAAGCCGCCGTGGTCGGCATCCCGGCGACGTCAATATTGTCCTTGACCGCAATCGGCACGCCATAAAGCGGCAGATCCGTGTTGCCAGCGGTCTGCAGCTGGCGCGCCTCGGCCAAAGCCTCGGCCTCGTCGCGCAAGGTGATGAAGACGGCGGCGTCGCCACGAGCGCGGATGCGGGCATAACAGCGCGCCACGGTCTGCTCGGGCGTAGCCGCTCCAGTCCGGTGGGCAGCCAAAATCGCGAGGACGGTCTCAGTCACGACGCCCTCTTCTCGCAATAAAAATTCAAATGCACCGGGGACCATCTAAGGCAGGAATTAAGCGGCTAACCGCACTGCAACATAGTAAAGCCTTTGGTCCGCCTGCACAATTGTCCCGTTGCCGATCGCGGTGAATTACGATCAACTCCCGGCTTGTTCACGCACTGGTTTTAGGGAGAGGTTTATGAGCCGGAAGCCGGGATCGCCACGGCGGCAAACTTTACGGTCGCAACTTTGGTTCGACAATCCGCACAACCCGGGCATGACTGCGCTCTATCTCGAGCGCTACCTCAATTACGGCCTGACCAAGGAAGAGCTGACTTCGGGCAAGCCGATCATCGGCATCGCTCAGACCGGTTCGGATCTGTCGCCGTGCAACCGCCATCACCTCGAACTGGCGACCCGTGTGCGCGAGGGCATTCGCGACGCTGGCGGCATTCCGTTCGAATTTCCGGTGCACCCGATTCAGGAAACCGGCAAGCGCCCAACCGCCGCGCTCGACCGCAATCTGGCTTATCTCGGGCTGGTCGAAATCCTGTACGGTTATCCGCTCGACGGCGTCGTGCTCACGACCGGCTGCGACAAGACCACGCCGGCCTGCATCATGGCGGCGGCGACGGTCAATATTCCGGCGATCGTGTTGTCAGGCGGGCCGATGCTGAACGGCTATTGGCGTGGCGAGCGCGCCGGCTCCGGCACCGTGGTTTGGCAGGCGCGCGCCGACCACGCCGCCGGCAAGATCAAATATGACGAGTTCATTGATGTCGTCACCTCGTCGGCGCCTTCGCCCGGCCATTGCAACACCATGGGCACGGCTTCGACCATGAATGCGCTGGCCGAAGCGCTCGGCATGTCGCTGCCCGGTTGCGCGGCGATTCCCGCGCCTTATCGCGAGCGCGCGCAGATCGCCTACGAAACCGGTCGGCGCGCGGTCGCGATCGTGCGTGAGAATTTGCGGCCGTCGGACATTCTGACGCGCAAGGCGTTCGAGAACGCGATCGTCGCGAATTCGGCAATCGGCGGCTCGACCAATGCGCCGATTCACATCAATGCGATCGCGCGCCACATCGGCATCAAGCTGCCGATCCAGGACTGGGAGAAGATCGGCTATGACGTGCCCCTTCTGGTCGACATGCAGCCGGCGGGAAAATATCTCGGCGAGGATTATTACCGCGCCGGCGGTTTGCCGGCGGTGATGAATCAATTGCTCAAGGCCGGCCGCCTGCATGGCGATGCGCTGACCATCAATGGCAAGACAATGGGCGACAACGTCAAGCGCGCCAAGATTACCAACGCCGATGTCATCCGGACTTACGCCAAACCAATGCTGAAGCAGGCCGGCTTCAAGGTTCTGAAAGGCAATCTGTTCGATTCGGCAATCATGAAAGCGAGTGTGATTTCAGATGAATTCCGCGCCCGCTATTTGTCGAACCCGAAAGATCCCGGCGCCTTCGAAGGTAAGGCGGTCGTGTTTGAAGGGCCGGAGGACTATCACAAGCGGATCGAAAATCCCGCTTTGAAAATCGACGAGAACACGCTGCTGATTATTCGCGGCGTTGGCCCGATCGGCTATCCGGGCTCTGCCGAGGTCGTGAACATGCAGCCGCCCGCCGCACTGATCAAAAAAGGCATCAATTCACTGCCTTGCATCGGCGACGGAAGGCAATCCGGCACTTCCGGTTCGCCGTCGATTCTCAACGCCTCGCCGGAAGCCGCCGCCAATGGCGGGCTGGCGCTACTCAAGACCGGCGACCGCATTCGCATCGACATGAACAAAGGCACGGCTGACATTTTGATTTCGAAAGCCGAACTTGCGCGAAGGCGCGCCGCGCTGGAAAAGCAAGGCGGGTTTCCCTATCCGGCCAGTCAAACGCCGTGGCAGGAAATTCAGCGCGGCATGGTCGATCAGTTGGCCGACGGCATGGTGCTCAAGCCCGCGGTGAAATATCAGCGCGTCGCACAGAAATCGGTGCCACGCGATAATCATTAAAAATGACCTGCATTAGGGAGGAACTGCGCGTATGACTGGACGACTTAACGGCAAGCTTGCTTTCATCACCGCCGCCGGACAAGGCATCGGCGCCGCGATCGCCGAAACCTTCATTGCCGAAGGCGCAACTGTCATCGCCAGCGATCTCGATGCCGGCAAGCTTAGCACCCTCAAAACCGACAAGCGCTTCGCGCTCGATGCGCGCTCGACGCCGCAGGTTGAGGCGCTCGCCAATAAAGTGATTGCCGACTTCGGTGCGCCGAACATTCTGGTCAATTGCGCCGGTTATGTTCACCAGGGCTCGGTGCTCGACTGTTCTGAAGAGGACTGGGACCTATCCTTCGATCTCAACGTCAAATCGATGCACCGGACCTTGCGCGCTTTCCTGCCGGCGATACTGAAGAACGGCGGCGGCTCGATCGTCAATATTTCCTCGGCGGTGTCGTCGATTCGTGGCGTGCCGGCGCGTTACGCCTATGGCGCGACCAAGGCCGCCGTCATTGGCCTGACCAAGGCGGTGGCCGCCGATTTTATCGGCCAAGGCATTCGTTGCAATGCAATATGCCCCGGCACCATCCAGTCGCCCTCGTTCGATCAGCGCGTCGTCGCGACCGCCGAGAAGAGTGGGCAGAGCCGCGACAAGACGCTTGAGGATTTCATCGCCCGTCAGCCGATCGGGCGGCTTGGAACCGCACAGGAAGTGGCTAATTTGGCGCTGTTCCTGGCCTGCGATGAATCGAGTTACATCACCGGCCAACCTCACCTCGTCGACGGTGGCATGGCTCTATAGTCGCGCTATCGCGGCGCTTGGTCGCACACGCGACGCGTTTTAGTCAGCGCATTGGGCAACATTTCCGTGGGCAGTCTCGTCTTCGCGCTTTAATTTTGCATTGATCGATCGCATCCGGCTTTCACAAGTCGAAAGTCGCTTGCCGCGCCGGCAGTCATATGATGATATGACTGAACGGAAGACGGCAAGATCTCAAGACGGGAACCAATCCCGCGCGTGGCGACTCTCAATAAGAGAGCGCCTTTTGGGAGGATGCTTGGAATGGCTTCGGTCGCGATTCGCGATGTTCGCAAGGCGTTCGGCCTTACCGCCGTGATCCACGGCGTCGATGTTTCCATCAATGACGGTGAATTCGTAGTGCTGGTCGGCCCGTCCGGCTGCGGCAAATCAACCTTGCTGCGCATGATCGCAGGCCTTGAAAACATTACCGGCGGCGAAATTTCCATCGGTGAGCGCGTCGTCAACAACCTGCCGCCGAAAGAGCGCGACGTCGCAATGGTATTCCAGAACTATGCGCTCTATCCGCATATGACGGTCGCCGCCAATATGGCGTTTTCGATGAAACTGCGCGGCGCGCCGAAAGACGAAATCGAGGCCCGCGTACAACGCGCCGCCGAAATTCTCGGACTTGAGCAGTTGCTCGACCGGTTCCCGCGGCAACTCTCCGGCGGTCAGCGCCAGCGCGTCGCCATGGGCCGCGCCATTGTGCGCGATCCGCAAGTGTTCCTGTTCGACGAGCCCTTGTCCAATCTCGACGCCAAGCTGCGCGTCCAGATGCGCACCGAGATCAAGGAACTGCATCAGCGGCTGAAAACAACCACGGTCTATGTCACGCACGACCAGATCGAAGCCATGACCATGGCCGACAAGATTGTCGTTATGCATGACGGCATCGTCGAGCAGATCGGCGCTCCGCTCGATCTGTACGATCGGCCGGGCAATCTGTTCGTCGCCGGCTTCATCGGTTCGCCAGCGATGAATTGTCTCAAAGGCACGCTACGCCTCAACGGCAAGGCTGAGTTCGAAGGCCCCGGCGGCGTGCGCTTGCCGGTCAGCAATGCGCCGTCCGGTAGCGACGGTCGCGCCGCGGTTTACGGCATCAGGCCCGAGCATTTCGTCATCGCCGACGATGGCGCGGAAGCTGAAATCGTGGTCGTCGAGCCGACCGGATCCGAAACCCAGGTCTTTGCCAAATTGGGCGGCCAGGAAGTCGTCGCGGTGTTCCGCGAGCGGCATCAGTTCAGGCCAGGCGAAAAGATCAAACTCAAGCCCGATCCCGAGCTCGTTCACTTGTTTGACGCAACGACAGGCAAACGCCTGAATTCTTGAGGCAACAAAAGATTATAACCAGGGAGGAGTAGCTATGACGGACTTAACTCGTCGCGCACTCGTGCAGGGCGGCACTGCGCTAGGCGCCGCCGGCGCGCTGACTGGGCCGGCCTTGCTCGACTGGGCCAAAGCCTGGGCGCAGAGCAATCAATGGAAGCCCGAAAAGGGCGCCAAGCTGTCGATGCTGCGCTGGAAATATTTCGTGCAGGCCGAAGACGATGCGTTCGTGAAACTTATCGCCGCCTTCACCAAGGCAACCGGCGTGAAAGTCGAAATTTCCCGCGAATCGTATGAAGACGTGCAGCCGAAAGCGTCGGTCGCCGCCAATGTCGGCACCGGACCCGACATCTTCTGGGGCCTTTACTCGCTGCCGCACCTATTCCCGCAGAAGTGCGTCGACATGACGGATGTCGCCGAATACCTCGGAAAGAAGTACGGCGGCTGGGTCGACAGCGCGATCAAGTACGGACACAACGGCAAGAAATGGATCTGCCTGCCGATCTGCTATTCGGGTGCGCTGATCAATTATCGCCTCGAAGCGTCGAAGAAGGCCGGGTTCAGCAAGTTCCCGGACAAGACAGATGCGATGCTCGAATATGCCAAGGCGATGAAAGCACAGGGCACGCCCGGCGGCATGGCGCTGGGTCATGCCTCAGGCGACGGCAACACCTGGGTGCACTGGGCGCTGTGGTCGCACGGCGGACAAACCGTCGATGCCAATGACAAAGTCATTATCAACTCGCCGGAAACCGCCAAGGCTCTGGAATTCGGCAAGGCGCTCTATGCGCATATGGTCCCCGGCGTCGCCGCTTGGAACGACTCGTCGAACAACAAGGCGTTCCTCGGCAACGAAATCTATTGGACCAATAACGGCATTTCGATCTATGTCGCGGCGCAGAAAAGCGCCAAGCAGATCGCCGCCGACATGGACCACGCCTACTTCCCGATCGGCCCGGTCGGCAAGGTCACCGAACTGCATCTCATGTTCCCGATGCTGGCGATGACCTACACGAAGTACCCGCAAGCTTGTAAGGCGTTGATGTCCTTCATGCTGGAGGCGGACCAGTTCAACCCGTGGCTGGAAGCGGCCAAAGGCTATCTGACCCATTGCCTCAACGCCTACGACAAGAATCCGGTGTGGACGGCGGATCCCAAGACCACACCGTTTCGCGACGTTGCCAAGCGCTCGCTCACGGCTGGCGGTCTCGGCTCGGTCGGTGAAAAGGCGGCGACCGCTATCGCCGACTTCGTGGTACTCGACATGTTCGCGAACTACGCCACGGGCCGCGAAAACGTCAAGGGCGCGATCGCGATTGCCGAACGGCAGTTGAAGCGCATCTATCGCTAACGCCTAAGTCCCCGGGTCCGCGACGCGGGCCCGGGGACTTTTTTTCAGTTTCATCATGAGTATCCCGCCGCACGGGATACAAGGCCGAACCTGATGACCGATGCCGTTCTCAAATCGCGTCTTGCGAAACGTCCGATTCAGGAGCCGACCGCTTGGGATCGGCTCAAGACCAATAAAGGCTGGATAGCCGCGTGGTTCATGCTGCCGGCGGCGGTCTTCCTAATTCTGTTTCTCGCCTATCCGCTCGTCCTCGGCGTCTGGCTGTCGTTCACCGACACCCGCATCGGGCGCAGCGGCATCTTTGTCGGTCTCGAAAATTACGAATGGCTGTCCGGCGATTCGACTTTCTGGCTATCGGTGTTCAACACGCTGCTTTACACGAGCGTCGCCAGCATCATTAAATTCGCCGTCGGACTTTACCTCGCGCTGTTGCTGAACGAACGGCTGCCGTTCAAGGCTATCCTGCGCGCCGTGGTGCTGATCCCGTTCATCGTGCCGACCGTGCTTTCGGCCATCGCATTCTGGTGGCTGTACGATCCCCAATTTTCGATCATCTCCTGGTCGCTGAAAAGCATGGGCCTCATTAACGGCAACATCAATTTCCTTGGTGACGTCTGGAATGCCCGCTGGTCGGTGATCTTCGCCAACATCTGGCGCGGCGTGCCGTTCGTCGCGATCACGCTCTTGGCCGGGCTGCAGACGGTGTCGCCGTCGCTGTACGAGGCCGCGACCATCGACGGCGCGACGCCCTGGCAGCGCTTCCGCTTCATCACCTATCCGCTGCTGACGCCAATCATCGCCGTGGTGATGACCTTCTCGGTGCTGTTCACCTTCACCGATTTCCAGTTGATCTGGGTGATGACACGCGGCGGGCCGGTCAATGCCACCCAACTGATGGCAACTCTGTCCTATCAACGCGCAATCATCGGCGGCAATCTCGGCGAAGGCGCCGCGATCTCGACCGCGATGATCCCGTTCCTGCTCGCCGCCATTCTGGTGTCGTGGTTTGGCTTGCAGCGCCGCAAGTGGCAGCAGGGAGAAGCCAATGACTGACTCCCTCGCTTCAAAACTCGCCGCCAAGGTCGCCGATCCGCAGCGCGTGCTCACCGCCTCGACTGCCGACAATTCGGAAGGCATGAGCTATCTCAACAGCCTGCCGCGCCGGCTGGTCACGCTTTATCTGCCGCTCGGCATCATCCTGTTCGTGCTGCTGTTTCCGTTCTATTGGATGGCGCTGACATCCGTCAAACCGGACTCGCAGCTGCTCGACTTCGATACCTACAGCCCGTTCTGGACCTGGAACCCAACCTTCAAGCACATCTATAAATTGCTGTTCGAGACGGATTATCCGATCTGGCTCTGGAACACGATGTTTGTCGCCACCTGCGCGACGGTCATATCCATCTTTGCCAGCGTGCTAGCCGCCTACGCCATCGTGCGGCTGCGCTACAAGGGCGCGCAGTGGGTCGGCGGCGCGATCTTTCTCGCTTATCTGGTGCCACCGTCGATTCTGTTCATTCCACTGTCGACCGTGGTTTTCCAATACGGCCTGTTCGACACGCCGTTCGCGCTGATCCTGACCTATCCGACCATCCTGATTCCGTTCTCGACCTGGCTGCTGATGGGCTATTTCAAGACCATTCCCTACGAGCTGGAGGAATGCGCGCTGATGGACGGCGCCAGCCGTTGGCAAATTCTGGTCAAGATCGTGCTGCCGCTCGCCATCCCCGGCTTGATCTCGGCCTTCATCTTCTGTTTCACGCTGTGCTGGAACGAGTTCATCTACGCGCTGACGTTCATTTCATCGACGCAATATAAAACCGTGCCGGTCGCGATCGTCACCGCGCTGGTCGATGGCGACGTCTATCGCTGGGGCTCGCTGATGGCCGGCGCGATGGTCGGCTCGCTGCCGCTGGTCATTCTCTACGCCTTCTTCGTCGAGCACTATGTTTCGGCGATGACCGGCGCGGTGAAGGAATAGATCTTAAAATTTCGCCCTGTATCCATTCGGCGCCGCCTCGATGCGGCCGGCGAAGGGCGCGCCAACATGGCCGGGCATCACCAGCGCACCAGTCGCGGCACAATAATCCAGCACCTTGCGGCGGCTGACGCGCGCCTCGGCCGGGTCTGAATTCTTCGGGAAATTCCAGTCCGGCTCGTAGACCTGCAACAGATGATGCCAGACGTCGCCGATAAAGACACCGCGCTCGCCTTTGCTCTCTAGTTTGAAAAACACATGACCGGGCGAATGGCCGGGCGCCGAGTTCGATCTCGATGAAGTCATTCAATCGATAAGGCCCGCAGTCGACCAGATCGGCCTTGCCGTATTCGAGAATCGGCACCACGCATTCGCGGAAGGTGCCGAGCTCGGCCGGCCCCTCTTTCGGATCGGCGTCGATCGCGGAGAAATAATCGACGTCGGGTTTAGAGAACACATAGCGCGCATTCGGAAAGGTCGGCACCCACTTGCCGTCTTTCTGCATCGTGTTCCAGCCAACATGGTCGTGATGCAAATGCGTGCACATCACGATATCAATTTCGTCCGGCCGCGCGCCGGCCGCCGCCAGCCGCTCGAGATAAGGTTCGTTGAGCATATTCCAGAACGGCCGCCCCGGCTTGAGCTTGTTGTTGCCGCAGCAGCCGTCGATCAGGATTTTCTTGCCGCCGACCTGCAGCAGCCAGCTGTGCACGGACATCATGATCTGCCCGGTCTCGGGCTCATAATGGTTCGGCGCCAGCCAATGCTCGTGCACGGCCATGTGCGCGTCGGTGAAATCGGGAAATATCTTCAACAGCGGATAGCAGGCGAGAAAGGTTTCCTCGACGCGCGTGATGGTGGCGTCGCCCACTTTGAAAGTCTGGACCGTCTGAACCACGGCACGTCTCCCTTTGCGTCGGCCAGGCACTTTGGTGCTTTTTGGACGCTTTTTTATTGGCTCGTTGTGGTTAGGATAGTCGAGGTTGAGGAAACGGACGTCAAGCCGGCGCGCCACCCGAATGGGTGGCGCAGCGAACGCATAGGGATTTTACGACATGCTTCCTTTGGCCGGCGTGCGCATCATCGCGGTCGAGCAATATGGCGCCAGCCCGTTCGGCTCGATGCTGCTCGGCGATCTCGGCGCCGAGGTGATCAAGATCGAGAACCCGGCCGAAGGCGGCGACGTCTCGCGCGGCGTCGGCCCGTATTTTTTCGGCCCCGGCGACAGCCATTTCTTTCAAGCCTTCAATCGCAACAAAAGCAGCCTGACGCTTAATCTGAAGCACCCTGACGCGCGCCGGGTGTTTCACGATCTCGTTCGCTCGGCCGACGCGACCATCGACAATCTGCGCGGCGATCAAGCGGCGCGTCTGGGCGTGACTTACGAGGCTTTGCAGGCGGTCAATCCGAAACTGGTCTGCGCCCACATCTCGGCCTATGGCCGCGAGGGCGAACGTCAGGCGTGGCCGGGCTACGATTATCTGATGCAGGCCGAAGCCGGCTATCTGGCGCTGACCGGCGAACCAGACGGTCCGCCGAGCCGCTTCGGGCTGTCGATCGTCGATCAGATGGCCGGGCTTTATGCCGGCTTCGCGCTGGTCTCCGGCGTGCTGTCGGCACGAACCACCGGCAAAGGCCGCGACATCGACGTGTCGCTGTTCGACACCGCCCTGCAGAACCTCACTTACCTCGCGGTCTGGTATCTCAACGCCGGCGTCAATCAGGGCCGCGAGCCGCACTCCAGCCATCCGTCGCTGACGCCGAGTCAGCTTTACCGGACGCAGGACGGCTTCATCTTCATCATGTGCAACAAGGAAAAATTCTGGCCGGTGTTGTGCGAGATCATCGGCCGACCGGAATGGGCGGCGTGCGACGACTACAAGGATTTCGCGGCGCGCCTGCGCAACCGCGCGCAACTGACGCTCGCGCTCGATGCCGCGCTATCTGTGAAAACCACCGCGGAATGGGTTGGCTTGTTCGCCGGCCGTGTGCCGGCAGCCCCCGTGCACGATGTGAAGGCAGCGCTCGACAGCGTGTTCGTCTCGGAAGGCGGCCGCGTCCGCGCCGTGGCGCATCCGGGCGGCGACATCAGGCTGTTGGCGCCGCCGATCCGCTGTCCGGGCGACGACATGCCGTGCGATGCTGCGCCGCCGCTTGGCTCGGCCACCGACAGGATTTTGGCAGGCTTGGGCTACGCGCCGGACGAGATCGCCCGGCTGCGGCAAACCGGCGCGGTTTAGGTCCAATGCCCGGGCGTCAGGCTCTAAGAGCCGGCGTGCCGTGCGGGATAGCGATGAGAGCTACGAGATCGTCGAAAATTTTTAGTATCACTGCGGAAATTCACTCAGTGCGGCAATAGGCGCTTCTCGATGGCAATCGCGCAGCAAATGGCGGACAAATCAATCATTCGACGTAGCGCGATGCCCTAACATGATCGCGATCGCGACCACCGTCAGTCCGCTGCCCAACAGGAAGGTCAGCCGCATCCCGGCTGCAATCGCTGCGGGGGCCGCATGAACGAAATCATCGGTCCCGACTCCGTAGGCGAAAACAGCGCCCATGGCGGATGCGCCCGAGATCAGCCCGATGTTGCGCGAGAGGCCGAGCAGCCCCGAAACCGTCCCGCGTCGATCCTTGGCGACATCCGCCAGCACGGCCGTGTTGTTGGCCGCCTGAAAGAGTTGGTAGCCCGGCGTCAGAACGACGATGGAAAGGACATAGCCAGCAACGCCGACCATATTGGGCAGAAACGCCAGACAGAAGGCGCCCGCGGCCAGGAGAGCCAGCGCTATGGCGATCACGCGGCCGCTTCCCCAAGCATCAACGAGCCGCCCCGAGGGAACGCCGCTGAAGATGGAAATAACGGGTCCGATCGCCATGACGAATCCGACCTGCGTTGCCTCCAGGCCGAGACCGAAACTGAGATAGAAGGGGCCGACCACCAGCGTCGTCATCATGACGGCGGCGACCAGCAGATTGACGAGGAGATTGGACCCGAGGCTCCTGTTCAGCACTGACCAAAGGCTCGCCGGTGCGACCTTTCCTTTGGCGGCGCTCGCCGGCAACACCGCGAGGGCGAGAACTAAGGCGATGGCCGCCAGTGGGAGCTGGACCCAAAAAATGCCGCGCCAACCCGTCGCCGGGATCAGCAGCCCTCCGAGCGATGGGCCGAGCGCCGTTCCGAGCGCCGATACCGTGCCGAGCAGCCCCATGGCTCGGCCCACGCGCGCCGCGCTCGCCGTTTGGCGCATCAGAGCCATGGAGATCGTCATCAGGAAGGCCGCGCCTGTGCCCTGAACTGCCCTCGCACCGATCAGCAGCCACAGGTTTGGCGCAACGCCGCACAGCAATGAAGCGACAGCGAACAATGCCAGACCTGCGATGAGCATGGGCTTCAACCCATGGCGATCGCCGAGCCGCCCGGCAATGACGACCGATATCGTCAGAGTCGCGAGATACGCAACGACAACCGCCTGAACCTGCGCGAACGGCGCGGAGAATGCCTCGGCTAGCGTCGGCAGCGCGATATTGGCGATGCTCGTGCCAAGCGATGCGAGCAGCATCGACAAGGCCAGCGTCGCCGTAATCCCCCGATGTCCGCTGCCTGATATGGTTGAATTTGGTTGGTCCATTGCCATGCCCTCTTGTCTGAATTTCTGTTCGGGGGCAGGCTGCCACTTCAAGTCAACTTGAGGTCAAGCATGAAATTCCTGGATATTGGAGAGGTCTCGGCAAACAGCGGAATCAAGCCCTCGGCACTGCGCTATTACGAGGAAACTGGGCTCATTTCATCGGTGTCACGGCATGGGTTGCGCAGGCAGTTTCCGCCCGAAGTACTCTTGCAGCTCAAACTGATTTCCATGGGCAAGTCGGCGGGATTCTCGCTTGAGGAGATCGCCGGGATGTTCGCCAGGAACGGCATGCCGAACCTGCCACGCGCCGCGCTCCATCAGAAGGCTGACGAGATCGACCGAAAAGTCCATGAGTTGAAAGCGTTGAGGGACACGCTCCGTCACGTCGCCGACTGCCCCGCGCCGTCACACATGGAATGTCCCACCTTCAGGCGGCTTGTCGAAGTGGCGGGCAAACGCCGCAGCGTACGCGCGAAGATGCAGAGATCGAAGAAGAGACCCATCCGTGGGTGACCAGGCAGATCCGGTTCTCGATGCTCGGATCAGCCCACCAATATTATAACCTATGAGTTCGCTCTCAGAAGATCGGGCTCTGGAGGGGAAACGGCTGCGATCGACGTCAAATCGTTCGTTAACATGGCCATTTGAGCCAAGATGGCTGAGGGAGTGGCGGAGAGAGTGGGATTCGAACCCACGTTACGGTTTCCCGTAAACACGCTTTCCAAGCGTGCGCCTTCAGCCACTCGGCCACCTCTCCGTTCGTCACTAGCTCATGGCGGTGCCGGCGCCGCTTTGCAAGCCAATACTTCAACAACGCTATGGGCTTGGCTGCTCGATCTGCGCCCGCAACCACGGCCGCGAGCGGCGGCACTATAGCCAGCAAGCCGCGCCAGGCAACCCGCCGGCCAGCCGCCATCCGCTTGCTCCAGGCGCCTCTCCGGCCCGTTTCGGGCCGCGTCCGCCCCTCACCGGCTCCGTTACCACCGTCATTTCTTCGGCGTATTTATGTTCTATTTCCATACATTGACCGGAAAAGAAACAAGTGCGCACAATAGGTTAGTATGAAATAACCGCCGCGTTCCGAGCGGCGAAAATCGGGCTTGGGCCGATCGGGCCAATCGGGAAACGCCAAGCGGGAAGCCTAATGACGCCTGACGTATCCGCACTCCACTTGGTGTTGACCGGCGATCCCGGCCTGTACGCCATTGTCTGGCTGTCGCTGGTCGTTAGCATGAGCGCGGTGCTGTGCGCCGCCCTGATCGGGGTGCCGGCCGGCGCTTTCCTGGCGCTGACCCGCTTTCCCGGCCGCGAAACCCTCATCGTCTTTTTCAATGCCCTGATGGGCTTGCCGCCGGTCGTGGTCGGCTTGGCGGTTTACCTGCTGCTGTCGCGTTCGGGACCCTTGGGTTCCTGGGGCCTGCTGTTCACGCCGCAGGCCATGATCGTCGCCCAGACCATCCTGGTCGCCCCGATCATCGCGGCGCTGAGCCGGCAGACGGTCGAGGACCTCTGGGCCGAATACCGCGACGAGCTGGCGGCGATGGATGTCGGCCCGATGATGCGCGTCGCCACCTTGGTCTGGGACGCCCGCTTTTCGCTGGTGACCGCACTTTTGGCCGGCTTCGGCCGCGCCGCGGCGGAAGTCGGCGCCATCATTATTGTCGGCGGAAATATCGAGGGTTTCACCCGCACAATGACCACAACCATCGCGCTTGAGACCTCGATGGGCGACCTGCCTTTGGCGATCGGTCTCGGCATGGTGCTGATCTCGATCGTCGTCATCGTCAACGCCCTGGCCTGGGGCGCGCGCTGGGCCGGCGAACGCTACGCGGGATGATCATGCGCGCACCGTCAACCGATCTGCCGATCATCTTCACCGACGCCGCGATCCGCGCCGGCGCCGTGACGATCCTCGGCGAGCTGTCACTGACCATCGCGGCCGGCCCGCCAACCGTGCTGATCGGGCCGAACGGCTCCGGCAAGACGACGCTGCTGCGCGCCGCCGCTGGCCTGCTGCCGCTGACGCGTGGCAGCGTCACCTGGGGCGGACGCGATACAATCGGGCGCGACAGCGCCGCGGCGCCGCGCCGCGCCATCGTGTTTCAACGCCCGACCATGCTGCGGCGTTCGGCCGCCGGCAATATCGCTTATGCGCTCGCCGCCGCCAGCGTGCCGCGCGCGCAGCAGCACGGCCGCATCGACGAATTGCTGACAATGGTCGGCTTGGCCGGCATGGGCAAGCGGCCGGCGCGCCGGCTGTCGGGCGGCGAACAGCAAAGGCTGGCGCTGGCCCGCGCCTTGGCGCGCGATCCGGCGGTTTTGTTTCTCGACGAGCCGACCGCCAGCCTCGACCCCGCCGCCACCAAGGCGATCGAGGACATCGTGCGCGCGGTCGCGGCGCGCGGCGTCAAGGTGGTGATGTCGACGCACGACCTCGGCCAGGCCAAACGGCTGGCCGGCGAAGTTGTGTTGATGCATCGCGGGCGATTGATCGAACAAGGCCAGGCGGAATCATTTTTCGCCGAGCCGAAGACCGAAGACGCTAAGAGATTCATCGCCGGTGAGTTGCTGGTGTGAAGAGAGCGCCGCGACGTTCGCGGCAAATTATCCGTCGTCACCCTGTGACGCGGCTGCTTCGCAGCCTCGCCGGGATGAAGCGACAGTGAATCGAAGAACTAAAATGGAGGACTGCTATGTTTAATCGTCGCTCATTGATTGCCGCCGCCGCGCTTGGCGCCGCAGTATTGGCCGCGCCGCCGAGCTTTGCCCAGGACAAGTCGATCATCGTCGCGTCGACGACCTCGACCCGCGATTCCGGCCTGTTCGATTATCTGCTGCCGAAATTCAAGGCCAAGACCGGCATTACGGTAAAAGTCGTTGCGCAAGGCACCGGCAAGGCGCTCGACACCGGCCGCCGCGGCGACGCCGACGTGCTGTTCGTGCACGCCAAGGCGGCCGAGGAGAAATTCGTCAAGGAAGGCTACGGCGGCCCGCGCCATCCGGTGATGTACAACGACTTCGTCGTGGTCGGCCCCAAGAGTGACCCGGCCGGCATCAAGGGCATGAAGGACGTCGGCAAGGCGATGACCACCATCATGAACAAGAAGGCCGATTTCATCTCGCGCGGCGACAACTCCGGCACCAACAAGGCCGAGCTCCGGCTCTGGAAGGCGTCCGGCATCGACATCGCCAAGCAGAAGGGCCCCTGGTACAAGGCGATCGGCCAGGGCATGGGCGCGACGCTCAACACCGCCGCGGCCTCCAACGCCTACACGCTGACCGACCGCGCCACCTGGATCCACTTCAAAAACAAGCAGAACCTTGTGATTGAGGTGCAAGGCGACAAGCGGCTGTTCAATCAGTACGGCGTGTTCCTGGTGAACCCGAAGAAATTCCCGCACGTGAAGGCCAAGCTCGGTCAGGAATTCATCGACTACCTGATCTCGCCGGAAGGCCAGAAGGTGATCCAGAGCTACAAGGTCGACGGCCAGGAGCTGTTCTACCCGGACGCCAACGACCCGAACGCGTAACGCATATTGCTTCTGTCATCGTCCGCGAAAGCGGACGATGACAACGGCAACATGACCAATACGACCACCATCCATCTCTTCGCCGCCGGCAGCTTGAAGGCCGCGCTGAGCGATGTGGCAAAGGCCTATGAGGCGAAGACCGGCAATCTAGTCGAAACCAAATTCGGCCCGTCCGGTCTGCTGAAAGGCGACATTGCCAACGGCGCCAAAGCTGACGTGTTCGCTTCCGCAAATATGGACCACCCGCAAGCGCTGCATGACGCCGGCTTGAGCGGGCCGGTCAAACTTTTCGCCCGTAATCAGTTATGCGCGCTGGTTAGCCCCGACCTGAAGGCGGACAGCGAAAACCTGCTCGCGCTGATGCTCGACCCGGCGGTCAAACTCGGCACCTCGACGCCGAAGGCCGACCCGTCCGGTGACTACGCGTTCAAAGTTTTTGCCAAGGCGGAGGCGCTGCAATCCGGCGCGCAAAGCCTGCTCGAAGCCAAAGCCTTGCAACTGACCGGCGCGCCGGACAGCGCTGCGCCACCGGATGGCCAGATCGTCTATGGCTGGCATGTTGCGCAAGGCCGGGCCGATATTTTCCTGACCTACCGCACCAATGCCCTCGCGGCGCAACAACAGAACCCCGGCCAACAAATTGTCGCATTGCCGGGGTCCCTTGCTGTCGGCGCCGATTACGGGCTGACGGTGATGAACGGCGCACCGGCAGCGGCACAAACTCTAGCGAATTTCATTTTGTCGCCGGTGGGGCAAACGATTCTAACCGGCTATGGGTTTGCGGCAGCCGCCACCTAGCTGCAGACTGCGCAGCAGAACAACAACGGTATATAGTGTGCCCATGCCCCTGACTCGCCGCACACTCCTCGCCCTCACCTCCGCCGCCGCACTCGCCCTGCCGCGTTTCGCCCACGCCGCGACCGTTAAAGACGCCGCCGGGCGCGCCGTGCCGGTGCCGGCCAAGACCACGCGCGTATTTCCGGCCGGCCCCCCCGCCGCGATCATGCTCTACACTTTAGCGCCCGATCTGCTGCTCGGCTGGCCGCGCGCCAACCGGCCGGAAGAATGCGCCTACATGCTGCCCGACATCTGCGCCAAGCCGGCTATCGGCCGTATCACCGGGCGCGGCAACACCGCCAACCTCGAAACCGTCATCGGTTTGAAGCCCGACCTCATTCTCGACGTCGGCTCGACCCGCGACACTTTCGTGTCGCTGGCGACCCGTGTTCAGGACCAGACCGGCATTCCCTATGCCCTGCTCGATGGCCGCTTCGCGGCGATCCCAGCAAGCTATCGCAAGCTCGGCGAACTGATCGGACGACACGACGCTGCCGAAAAGCTGGCGCGCTACGCCGACGACACCGTCAAGACCATCACCGGCCGCATCAAGGACATCCCGCAGGACAAGCGGCCGCGCGTCTATTACGCGCGCGGACCGCGCGGGCTGGTGACGGGCCTCGGCCACTCGATCAATGTCGAGACCATCGAGATGCTGGCGCAGAACGTCGCCGGCGGCACGCGCGGCGGCCTCGCCAATGTCTCGATCGAACAAGTGCTGCTGTGGAACCCGGACGTCGTCATCACCATCGATCAGGAATTCGCCGACATTGTGCACGGCGATCCGGCCTGGGCTTCGGTGTCGGCGGTGAAGAATGACCGCGTCCATCTGTCGCCTAAAATGCCGTTCGGCTGGGTCGACTTTCCGCCCTCGGTCAATCGCTTGATCGGGCTGTGGTGGCTGGCGAAGATTCTCTATCCGGCCAAATTCCCGGAAGACCTCACCAAGCTGACGCGCGACTTCTACACGCTGTTTTATCACCGCACGCCGAGCGACGAGCAAATCGCTCGGGTGTTGGACGGGCGGGGGTGAACTTCTGGTGCGCGGCGTTCTCGCTTGCCCTCTCCCCTTGTGGGAGAGGGTGGATCGCGCGAGCGTAAGCGAAGCGCGAGCCGGGTGAGGGGGTGTGATATCAATATGCAAAACGCCCCCTCACCCGCCTCGCAGCCTTCGGCCGCTCGGCACCCTCTCCCACAAGGGGAGAGGGTAAGGAAGAAAGCATGACCCGCTCTGCGCTCCCCGGCCTTTCTATTGCAATCGCTGTCTTGATCGCAGGACTGCTGCTCGCCTTCACGGTCGGGCGCTATCCGGTGTCACTCGCCGAGCTCGCACATGTGCTGATCTCGAAACTGACCGGCGGTCCGTCGCATGTCTCGCAAGCGGTCGAAAGCGTGATCTGGCAGGTGCGCGGCCCGCGCGTGTTGGCCGCCGTCATGGTCGGCGCGGCGCTGGCGGTCGCCGGCACCGCGTTTCAGGGCCTGTTCCGCAATCCTCTGGTGTCGCCGGATATTCTCGGCGCTTCGTCGGGCGCGGCGCTCGGCGCCGTCATCGGCATCTTTTTCTCGCTCGGCATTGTCGCCATTCAGGGGCTGGCCTTCATCGGCGGATTGGTCGCGGTCGCCGCGGTTTATTTCATCGGCTCGATGGTGCGGTCGCGCGACCCGATTCTGGTGCTGGTGCTGACCGGCGTCGTGGTCGGCGCGCTGTTAGGGGCCGGCGTCGGCTTGGTGAAATATCTCGCCGATCCCTATAACCAGTTGCCGGCGATGACCTTCTGGCTGCTCGGCAGCCTGTCGGCCGCCAGCACGGCCGATCTGTTACCGCTGTTCGGGCCGGTCGCGCTCGGCAGCGCGGTGCTGATCGCGCTGCGCTGGCGCATGAACGTGATGTCGCTGCCGGAAGAAGAAGCCCGCGCGCTCGGCGTCGCTACCGGGCCGTTGCGCATTGTCATTGTCGCGGCCGCGACCTTGGTAACATCGGCTAGCGTCGCCACCGCCGGCATCATCGGCTGGGTCGGGTTGGTGGTGCCGCATCTGGCGCGTTCGCTGGTCGGGCCCGATTTCGCGCGGCTGGTGCCGGCGGCCGCCATCCTCGGCGGTGGTTATCTGCTGTTGATCGACACATTGGCGCGCACGGTCGCGCAAGTCGAAATCCCGCTCGGCATATTGACCGCGGTGATCGGCACGCCGTTTTTCATTTGGCTATTGACCGGTGTGCAAAGGAACTGGTCGTGATCCTGTCCGGCCATGACCTCACCATCGGTTATCCCGACCACATTGTCGGCCGCGGCATCAACGTCGCCTTCGAGACCGGCGAGGTGCTGGCGCTGCTCGGGCCGAATGGCGGCGGCAAGACAACATTGCTGAAAACCCTGCTCGGCCTGATCGACGCCAAGGCCGGCGAAGTGCGGCTCGACGGCAAACCGCTCGATGATTTTTCAATTCAGGAGCGCGCCCGCATCGTCGCTTATGTGCCGCAGGTCCATGTTGGCACTTTCGCCTTCACGGTCGAGGCTGTGGTGCTGATGGGCCGCACCGCCCACGGCAATCTGTTCAGCCGGCCGAGCGCGCACGATCACGAGGTCGCGGCGCGGTCGCTCGAACGCTTCGCCATATCGCATTTGTCGCAAAGGCCTTACACGCAAATTTCCGGCGGCGAACGCCAGCTCGTTCTGCTGGCGCGCGCTTTGGCGCAGGAACCGCAATTCATCGTGCTCGATGAGCCGACCGCCTCGCTCGACTTCGGCAACCAGGGCAAGGTCATGGCCGAGATCCGCGCGCTGGCGGCCTCCGGCCACGGCGTGCTGTTCACTACTCACGATCCCAACCACGCGCTGCGCGCCGCCGACCGCGCCTTTCTGCTGCGCGACGGAACCCAGCTCGCCGCAGGGCACGTCGCGGAGGTGCTCAACAAGACCCAGCTCGAGGCGCTGTACCGCGCGCCGGTCGAGACCGTGGTCGATCATGCCGGAAATACGGCATTTCTGCCGGGCTGACGGGTGCTTCCCGTAGCCCGGCCGAGGCACTACATTGACCCCATGAGCACCAGCCCCAAGACCGCCGATTCCTACATCATCCGCCCCGATCCGCACGATCCGCGCCTGACCGAGCGCGTCACCGGCATCGATCAGACCGGCGCTACGATCGAGACCTCGGTCACGGTCGAGCGCGCGCTGACGATTTTTCTGAACTCTCAGGAAATCGTCACCGCCATGACGATCAACGACTATCCGGAATATCTGGCGATCGGCTATCTGCTTGAACCAGCACATGCTGCTGGCGGACGACGTCATCACCGGCGTCGACTACGACGAGGAATTATCGGTCGTCGTCGTGCGCACCAAGCGCAAGACCAATTACGAGAAGAAGCTCAAGAAAAAAGTCCAGACCTCGGGCTGCGCGCAGGGCACGGTGTTCGGCGACCTGATGGAAGCGCTGGAAGACGTGTCGCTGCCGAACACGACGTTGCGCACGTCGTGGCTTTATGCGCTGACCCACCAGATCAACACCACGCCGTCGCTTTATCTCGAAGCCGGCGCCATTCACGGCTGCGTGCTGGCGCGCGAGGACAAGCCACTCATTTATATGGAAGACGTCGGCCGCCATAACGCGGTCGACAAGATCGCCGGCTGGATGTTCAAGGAGAAGGTATCTCCAAGCGACAAGATCTTCTACACCACCGGGAGACTGACCTCGGAGATGGTGATCAAGACCGTGCGCATGGGCATTCCGATTTTGATTTCGCGGTCGGGCTTCACCGCCTGGGGCGTCGAACTGGCCCGCAAGGCCAACCTCACCTTGATCGGCCGCGCGCGCGGCAAACGCTTCGTCGCGCTCGCCGGTCAGGACCGCATCGTGTTCGATCAGGATCTCGACAAGGTCGAAGAGGAAAGCTCCAAGCACCGGCGCAAGGCAGCAGTCGGCGATGAGTAAAGAGATCGAATCCGGACAACCACTGCCGAGATTGTCGATTACTGGTCTCGGTGTGAAACTGAGTGTGGTTTGTCGGTCGATTGGACGGACGCTCACAAAAGATGTTGGCGGTGCGGTCGAAAAACAAAGCTCCAAAAATGCCATATTGTACCTGATGCTTTGGGCGGGTTGGACGCTCCCGATAATTTTGTTTTATTGTGTCTCCGATGCCACCGCGAAGCACCAGATGTCGCGGATAAAGCGTTCATGTGGATATGGCTGCGGAAATATGCGGTTACCTTTTACGACACAGATTGGATCATTCGCGGTTACTCCGAGTTCGAGAAAATATTTGGCCGCAGGCCCTTCGCAAACTTGAGTGAAAACATTCCTGAAGCGGCGTTGAAAGATGCAATTAAAAAATATCGCCGGAAGGCAATAATTCACTTTGGGGAGGGTAGACCGAGCCCATCTACGGTCGCTTGGCTGTTTTCTCAGATTGAGAAAGACCTGAATGGCAGAAGTGCAAATATAGAATGACCAATTCCTCCCCTCCTCCCCCCACCTTCGGCCTTGTGCTGGCCGGCGGTCTCGCCCGCCGCATGGGCGGCGGCGACAAGGCGCGCCTCAAGATCGGCCGCTCGACCATCATTGACCGCGTGCTGGCGACCTTGTCCGGCCAATGTGTCGACATCATCATCAACGCCAATGGCGACCCGAAACGCTACGAGGACACCGGCTGCGTCGTGGTGCCGGACAGCGTGCCGGATTTTGCAGGTCCCTTGGCCGGCATCCTGGCCGGACTCGACTGGCTGGCCGAACAGGATAACGGCATCGAGTGGATGCTGAGCGTGCCGGGCGATTGCCCGTTTCTACCCGACGATCTGGTCGAGCGGCTGCATCAGGCCCGTCGCGAAAAAGGCACGCCGCTGGCCTGCGCGCGCTCCGGCGAATGGCGCCATCCGGTGGTCGGCCTGTGGCCGTTGGCTTTGCGTGAGGATTTGCGCCAGGCGCTCGAAGTCGAAGGCCTGCACAAGATCGAGGTCTGGACCGCCCGCCACGGCGTCGCCATCGCCGACTGGCCGGATCAGCCGGTCGACCCGTTCTTCAACGTCAACACGCCCGGCGACGCCGAACGCGCCGCCAGCATTGCGCTGCAGCAAAGCTGAGCTTGCGGCAACACGCCCCCACCAAAGGCCAACTTGAACTTGCTCGAATCCCAGCCATATCTGTTATAGTTCCAAGCTATGGGTCTGGGAGAGGAGCTAAAACAATGAAAACATTCATTATTGCTTGCGCGGCGGCGATCGTCATCGCGATCATCGGTGGCGTCGTTCTGAGCGGCATGCAGGAATCGGCGCAAACAGCGTTCAGCACCAGCGCCGTGCGGCTCGGTTAGCAACTAGCGAGTTGTGGCAGGGCGGGGGTCGCGCGGTTAACCGCGGATTTCAACCGCCTCACCGAAGGCCGGCACACGAAAATCGAGCGGGCGGCGCGTGGCGTGCCGCTCGTTCAGCGTTGCCTCCAAGACGCGCAGCGGTTCATCGAACCCATCATCTGCCATTCGAAACGTGCCGAAATGAATCGGCAGCGTGACTTGCGACTGCAATGTTTCGGCTGCGGCGACCGCCTCTTCCGGGTTCATGTGAACCGGTTCCATAAACCAGCGCGGCAGATAGGCGCCGATCGGCAGCAAAGACAGCGTCATCGGCCCGAAGCGCTGTCTGATGGCCGCGATGTGCGGCCCGGCGCCGGTATCGCCGGCGAAGTAGATCGCTCCGGCCGGCGTCTCCAGCACGAAACCGCCCCACAGCCGCTTGTTGCGGTCGAACAGCCCGCGCGCGGAGAAATGCTGTGCCGGCACATAGGTCACCGTCACATCGCCGCCCATCTCGTGGCCCATGTTGTGCCCCTGCCACCAGTCGAGTTCGACCACCGGCTTTGCCGGCACCACGGCGCCGACATCGAGGCCGGTCAGAATCAATGGCCGGTCGCGGCGATGCAGCGCCGCCAGAGTCGCCCGATCGAGATGATCGTAATGGCTATGGCTCAACAGCACCGCGTCGATCGGCGGCAAGTCCTCGAAAGCAATGGCCGGCGGACGAACGCGGCGCGGACCGGCCCATGACACTGGGCTTGCGCGCTGCGACCAGATTGGATCGGTCAGCAGATTGAGGCCCGCAACCTGCAACAAGACCGTGGCATGGCCGACCAACGTGACGCGGATGGCGTTGCCGGTGACGCGCTCGACCGGCTTCGGCCCGACTTCGGCGGCAACGTCGCGCGGCCAGGGCGGCGGACGCCGGGTGACAAACCAGCGCAATGCCGACAACGGCCCATGCGGCGAATGATCGACGAGGTTGCGAAAGCGGTTTCCGACGCGCGGCGCCGACGCAAAGATGTCGACCGGCGCGGCATTCAACGGCGGCTCGGTCATCCCATCAGCGCCGCATACGACAAAAAGCCAACGCGATCGCCCGGCTGGATCGCGGTGACGTCTTCGGGAAATTCCAGCAGGCCATCGGTCTCGGTCAGCGACGTCAGAATGCCGGCGCCGTCCTGCGGATGCTTGACCGCCTCGATCTCGCCGTCGGCGCCGCGCCGCAGCGCGACCCGGACATATTCACGGCGGTCTTTTTTCTTCTTGTAGGCAAAGCTTGAGCGCACCGGCAGCGGCAGTAAAGTCTGCGGCCGCGCGCCGCCAAGCCGCAACAGCAACGGCTTGACCACCCGCACGAAAGTCACGAACACTGCGACCGGATTACCCGGCAACCCACAAAAGGCCGCGCCGCTATGGGCGGCGTAATCCTTGCGGGGCGCTGCCCGAATGACGCCCATCGCCACCGGCCGGCCCGGCTTGATCGCGACTCGCCAGAACGTCAGCGAGCCGATCTTCTCGACCGCGCCGCGGACATAATCGGCCTCGCCGGTCGACACGCCGCCCGACGTGATGATGAGATCGTGCCAGGCCGCCGCCTTGGCCATTGCGCGCGCCAGTTCGTTCGGCTCGTCGGCGAGAATGCCGAGGTCGGTCACCACCGCTCCGAGCCGCTCCAACAGCGCGCTCAACAAATAACGGTTGGCATCGAAAATCGCCGCGCCGCCGCGCGCTGTGCCCGGCTCGACCACTTCGTCGCCGGTTGAAAATATCGCCACCTTGAGCCGCCGCCGTACCTCGATGTCGGTGATGCCGAGCGCGGCCAACAACGCGATGTGCTGCGCATCGAGCACGGTGCCGGCCGGCAGTACGACGCGGCCTTTCGGGACGTCTTCACCGGCCAGCCGCCGGTTGGCGCCGAGCGCCAGCCCTTTCGGCACCGTCACTTTGTCGCCGTCGACGGTTACGTCTTCCTGCATGAACACGGTGTCGGCGTCTTTCGGCATCGCCGCGCCGGTGAAAATGCGGATGGCTTGGTTCGGCCCAAGCGCGACATCGGCGCGCGCGCCGGCAGTCAACCGGCCACTAATGGCGAGCTTGGTGTCGCCATCGGTGGCGAGATCGGCATGGCGCACGGCATAGCCATCGACGGCGGAATTATCGAACGGCGGGAGGTCGACCGGCGCGATCACGTCGGCGGCGCTGACACGGCCGCGCGCGCCGCGCAGCGGCACCCGCTCGGTCTCGGCGACCGGTGTAATGCGTTCGCCGATCAGCCGCTCCATATCGGCGAGCGGCATCAGCGGGCCGGAAAATGCAAAGCAGTCGTCAGTCAGTTGCGCCATTTCTTATCCATCAACAAGCTTGGATCCGTCACGAAGTTGCTCGCGCCACGTCACCGACCGGCACCGCGTGCTCAAGCAACAGGTCAGCGATGGCGTCGATATTGTTAAGGTCGACCACCGGCACCTTGGCGTCCGGCACCGCACTATCGGACGCGACCGCGACGATATGCGGGTCCTCCGGATGAATCAGCGGCTTGCCGTTGGCGATGCGGTGAATTTCCAACTTCGGGAAAGCGTCACGCTTGAAACCTTCGACCAGCACCAGATCGACCGGCGACATCTTGGCGACCAGATCCGGCAAATTCCATTCCGCTTCCTCGCGCAGTTCATGCAGCATCGCCCAACGCTTGCCCGACGAGATGATGACCTCGGTCGCGCCTGCGGCGCGGTGCATGAAGCTGTCCTTGCCCGGCGTGTCGAGATCGAAGCCGTGATGGGCATGTTTGAGCGTCGAAACGCTGATTCCGCGCTCGCGCAGGCAGGGGATCAGCTTGGTGACCAAGGTGGTTTTGCCGGAGCCGCTCCAGCCGGCTAGCCCAATAATTCGCATAGTCTTCATAATGACCCGACATTCTCCAAAAGCGTCTGTGACCTATAGCACGGCAGCGCCGCACGATGAGGGCCTCCGGGCAACTACGGGATTGCCCGGCGGGGTGCGAACGGGCATTTTTTCGACCATAATGGCCGGGAAGTGGAGAGAAATACGATGTCGCAGGCTTTTGCATGGACGCGGCGCGAGGTGTGGACGCGCAAACTGCTCTACCCCGGCCACACTTTGCCAACCGCGATCGCACCTGTGATCGTCGCAATCGGCCTAGCTCATCACAATGGCGTCTTTTCTGCCGTGCCGGTGCTCCTGGCGTTCCTGGCGGGCTGGCTGATCCAATTCGCTGGAGTCGTGACCGATAATTACACCAATCTGCTGCGCCAACCGCAAGACCGCGAACACCCGGAACTCGTCCAGGCCGTGGCGACCGGGATTTTGTCGCTTGCCGACCTGCGCACCACCATCTTCATGACCTACGGCCTGGCGGTGCTGATCGGCTGCGTGCTGTTCCTGATGGCCGGCTGGCCGGTGATCGCGATCGGGCTCGCCAGCATCGCGGCAAGCTGGGCCTATTCCGCCGGCCCCTTCCCGTTCGGCCGCCACGGCTTTGCCGACCCGCTATTCTTCTTGTTCTTCGGCACCGTCTCGGTGCTGGGCGCTTATTACGTCCAGGCCGCGGTCGTGCTCGGCCCGGAGCACTGGCGCGAGGCGTTGCCGCTGACGGCGGTCGCGGTCAGCCTGCCGATCGGCGCGCTGATCACCGACATCCTGATTATCGACGACATCCGCGACCACGAATTCGACGTCGAAAAGGGCAAGAACACGGTCGCAGTGCGGTTCGGCAAAATCTACAGCCGGATCGAGTTTATTGCGCTGATGACGTTCGCCTATCTGGCGCCGTTCTGGATCTGGCGTGGACTAGACTTCAGCGTCTGGGCCTTGCTGCCGCTGATCACACTGCCCTTGGCGGTGATGATCGCGCGCGCGGTCTGGACCCGCGACCGCTACAGCGAACTCATGCCGATGACGCCGCGCCTGGCGATGCTCACTGTCGGCTATTCGATCTTGTTGGCGATCGGGATCGCAGTGTCAGTGTAAGTGAGTACCGTTCGCGTTTGATTTAGATCAAACGCGAGCGGTCACGCCCTCGTAACTTTATTTGTTTATTGCGTAAGCTGCGGTCGCGCTCCATGATAGCTTTTGGAGCGATTCAATATACGGACCGACGAAAGCGGAGGACGCGATGCCGCGAAATCGGTGGTTATCTATTTTCGGCGTTCTGGTCGTAGGCGGACTTATTGGTGCCGCTGGCATCATCGTCAGCCTTGAAGTCAACAAAGCGACTTCCACAGACAAATTCTGCACATCTTGCCACAGCATGAAGTTTGTCGGCAACGATCCGCATTTCGTCAATTCCGCGCACCGCAGCAACAGTGCCGGCGTCAACCCGACTTGCGCCGACTGCCATATCCCGAAGACCAACTGGTTCGTGGAGACCTATACGCACGCCAAGTCCGGCGCGCGCGACATGTACGCCGAATACACCCATAATTTCAGCGACCCCAAGACCTGGGAAGCGCACCGCATTGCGCTGGCGCATGAAGTGCGCGCGACCATGCGCGCGCAGGATTCAGTGACCTGCCGCTCCTGTCACGATGCCAAGACCATCAGCCCGAAGAGCGAGCGCGGCCAAGCCGCCCATGCGCTGCTGCGCGAAGGCCGCATGACCTGCATCGACTGCCACATCAATATCGTGCACGCACCGGTGCCGCCGAGCATCGACTTCATTCGCGGTTCGGCGATCGGCGCGGCCACGAAATAGCGTCACGGACGCGAGATACAATAGTGCGCGGCTTGCCGCGCGATACATCATGAGGAGAAGGCGATGAGCAGCCAAGGCAGGCCAAAAGCCCGGATTCCCAAAGTCCTTGCCGTAGCACTCCTGACCGGCGGCATCAGCGCCGCCGCCTTGATGCTGGCAACCCAATTGCGCGCCCAGACGCCGCCACCGGCAGCAGCGCCCCCGCCGCCCGCGGCCGCCGCTCCCGCGCCACCGCCAGCCGCCAAGCCGCCGGAAGCGCCCGCGCCGACCGGCTTCGTGCCGATGACTTCAATTCCGTTTTATGCCGATTGGGCAAGCTCGCCGCACGCCAACAGCAAAGCCGAGCCGTTCAATCACTGGAACAAGGAAGGCAATATTCCGGTAGCCTGCGCGCGCTGCCATTCGACACCCGGCTTCCGCGACTACCTCGGTGCCGACGGCTCAACGCCTTTCAAAGTCGATCATCCAGCGCCGGTCGGTACCGTTATCACCTGCGTCGCCTGCCATAACGACAAGACGCTGCGCCTGAGCAAGGTGATCTTCCCGTCCGGTATCACCGTCAATCATCTCGGGGCGGAAGCGCGCTGCATGACCTGTCACCAGGGCGTCGAGTCCGGCAAAAGCGTCAGCGAGAAGCTGAAAGGCATCGGCGACGATGTCGTCGACGCCAAGCTCGACTTCATCAACGTGCACTATACCGCCGCTGCGTCCATGCTTTACGGCCATCAAGTGCAAGTCGGCTTCGAATATCCTGGCAAGACCTATGCCGGGCGCTTCATGCATAAGAAGCCCTACACCACCTGCATCTCTTGCCATAACCCGCATACCACCGCGGTGAAGGTCGACGATTGCGCCGCCTGCCATCGGGAAGTCACCGACAAGGCCTCGCTGCAGTTGATCCGCACCAGCAAGGTCGATCATGACGGCAATGGCAACATCAAGGATGGCATCGGGCAGGAGATCGTGGATCTGCGCGGCAAGCTGTTCGCCGCCATTCAGGACTACGCCAAATCGGTGTCGAAAAAGCCGGTGATCTACGATGCCATGGCCTATCCCTATTTCTTCAACGACAAGAACGGCAATGGCGCGGTCGACAAGGGCGAGGCGATCTTCCCCAACCGCTACAAGGCCTGGACGCCGCGCCTGATGAAGGCGGCCTATAACTACCAGTTCGTCACCAAGGACCCGGGCGCCTTCGCCCATAACGGGCCCTACGCGATCGAGCTGTTGCAGGATTCGATCAACGACCTCGGCGCCAAGGTGAAGGTCGATCTTGGCAAGGCGGTGAGGCCGTAGCTTCAAGTAAAGGCGTTGCCGTGCTTACCCTCTCCCCGGGTGGGAGAGGGTGGCGAGCGCGAAGCGCGAGCCGGGTGAGGGGGAAACTTCTCACAGCTCATCATCCCCCTCACCCGCCCTCGCTCGGCTTCGCCTCCGCTCGGGCATCCTCTCCCACCCAAAGTCGGATATATCCGACTTTGGCATTTAGACGCCCAACTCGGGTGAACCTGAGTTGGGTTGGGAGAGGGTTAGAGCGAATGCCGCCACCGCAATGCCCGAATAAAAAAACGCCCGGCCGCAAGGCCGGGCGTTTTGCATTCAGTAAAGTGTCGGTGGCTTATTCGGCCGGACGGGCCATCGCCTTGGCGTCGTCGGCGCCGCGCGCCATTTCTTCTTCCAGCCAAAGCGGATGATGCTCCTTGGCCCAGTTCACGTCGACGGTGCCCTCGGTCATCGACTCGAAGGCGCCTTCCATCCCGAGCGTGCCGAGATAGACGTGGGCGATGATGAGCGCGACGAACAACACGCCGATGATGCCGTGGAAGACCTCCGTCAGTTCCATGCCGGAGACGGTGATGCCGTTAGAGAACGGGAACATCAGCAGGAAGCCGGTCACGATCATGGCGGCGCCGCCGAGCACGACGAACCAGTACAGCAACTTCTGACCGGCATTGAACTTCCAGGCCGGCGCGTGCTTGCTGCCCTTAGCCATGCCGCCGCCCATTTTCATCCACTGCACGTCGGCCGCGGTCGGGAAGTTCTGGCCGACCCACATCAGGAACATCAGCACCACGCCGAGCGTGAAGGCGAAGCTGAGGAAGTTATGCGCGATTTTGGCATATTCCGACCAGGCGCTGAACGCCTGCGGTCCGAGCCAAGGCAGGATCAAGGCGCGACCAAAAGTGATGTTGAGGCCGGTAATGCCGAGCACCACGAAGGTCGAGGCCGTCAGCCAGTGCGTGAAGCGTTCGAAACCGGTGAAACGCACGATCTTGCGACCGGAGCGCCCGCCTTCGATGTGGATGGTGCCGCGCCACATATAGAACAGGCAGATCAGCGCGATCATGCCGAGGATGGCGATACCGCCGATCCACTTCAGGTAGACGGTGTGAAAGGTCTGCCAGTTACGGCCGGCCGGATGGACCAGATTGGCGGACTTCTTGTCCGGGATGCTGACGTCACCGCGGATCACGCCGCCCTTGAGATTGTTCAGGAGCTGCTGCTCGCTTGTCGCCGCCGTCGGCCCGCTTTGCGCCGACACCGGCGCGGGCGTCACCGCGGCGACGCCAAAGGCCAGCACGGATGCAACGGCAATCAATCGGATATGGCGCAGGAGCTGGCTCGAAATTTTCGCCATGGCATCCTCTCCCCTTTTTGAACCCAGTATCTTTGTGGCGAAATCGGCGGCGTCAGGCTGAAAGCCTGCGCCGCCGGCGAGTGACATCAGCTTGCGATCGATTCGTGATAGGCGGTCTGCCAGCCCCAGGCGCCGGAGCCGTAGCCGCGCGTGGAAACCCGCTCTTTGTAGATCTTGGCGATCACATCGCCGTCGCCGGCCAAGAGTGACTTGGTCGAGCACATCTCGGCGCACAGCGGCAGCTTGCCTTCAGCCAGACGGTTGGCGCCGTACTTCTCATATTCTTCCTTCGAACCATCGGCTTCCGGGCCGCCGGAGCAGAAGGTGCACTTGTCCATCTTGCCGCGCGAACCGAAGTTCGTGGTCTTGGGATATTGCGGCGCGCCGAACGGGCAGGCGTAGAAGCAATAACCGCAGCCGATGCACAGGTCCTTGGAGTGCAGCACCACGCCGTCGGCGGTGGTGTAGAACACGTTGACCGGGCACACCGCCGCGCAGGGCGCGTCGGTGCAGTGCATGCAGGCCATCGAGATCGAACGCTCGCCCGGCTTGCCGTCATTGAGCGTGACGACGCGCCGGCGATTGATGCCCCACGGCACCTCGTTTTCGTTCTTACAAGCGGTGACGCAGGCGTTGCACTCGATGCAACGGTCAGCGTCGCAGAGGAATTTCATTCGTGCCATGTGAATTCTCCTTCAGCAGCGCCGTTTCGTTTAAGCCGCTTCGACGCGGCAAAGGGTGACTTTGGTTTCCTGCATCTGCGTAACGACGTCATAGCCGTAGGTGCCGACCATGTTCGACGCTTCACCGAGCACGATCGGGTCATTGCCCTTCGGATATTTCGACCGCAGATCCTTGCCCTGCCAGTGACCACCGAAGTGGAACGGCATGAAGGCGACACCGGCGGCGACGCGTTCGGTCACCATTGCCTTGACCAGAACCTTGCCGCCTTCCGGGCTATGCACCCAGATATTGGCGCCGTCCTTGATGCCGAGTTTGCCGGCATCGGCCGGATTCACTTCGCAGAACATTTCCTGCTGCAGTTCGGCGAGCCACTTGTTGGAGCGCAACTCGTCGCCGCCGCCCTCATATTCGACCAGACGGCCGGAGGTAAGGATGGTCGGGAAGTCCTTGGAGTGATCGACCTTCTGGATCGAGGCGTAGAGCGTCGGCAGACGCCAGGCCTTGCGGTCGGAGTAGGTCGGATACTTGGCAACCAGATCGCGCCGCGGCGTGTATAGCGGTTCGCGATGCAACGGGATCGGATCCGGGAAGGTCCACACCACGGTGCGGGCCTTGGCGTTACCGAACGGCGCGCAACCGTGCTTGATGGCGACGCGCTGGATGCCGCCCGACAGATCGACCTTCCAGTTGGTCTTCTCGCCGGCGACCTTGGCGATCGCGGCCTTTTCAGTCTCGGTGAGATCGCCATCCCAGCCCAGCTTGGTCAGCATGGCCATGGTGAATTCGGGATAGCCGTCCTTGATCTCCGAGCCCTTCGAGTAGGAGCCGTCGGCCAGGATGCTTTCGCCCTTGTGTTCGACACCGAAACGGGCGCGGAACGTCAGGCCGCCTTCGGCCACCGACTTACTGGTGTCGTACAGGATCGGCGTGCCGGGATGCTTCATCTCGGCGGTGCCCCAACACGGCCACGGCAGACCGTAGTAGTCGCCGTCGACGTCGCCGCCCTTGCCGAGCAGCGTGGTTGGATCGAACTTGTCCTGGTTGGCCATGTGCGCCTTCAGGCGTTCCGGCGACTGGCCGGTATAGCCGATGGTCCACATACCCCTGTTGTATTCGCGGGTGATGTCTTCGATCACCGGCTCGTTGTTCTTGACCTCGATGTGCTTGAACATCTCCTTCTCGAAGCCGAATTTCTTGGCCAGGAGATACATGATCTCGTGGTCGACCTTGGCTTCGAACCAGGGCTTGAACACGCGGTCGCGCCACTGCAGCGAGCGGTTCGACGCGGTGACCGAACCGGAGGTCTCGAACTGGGTGGTGGCCGGCAGCACATAGATGCCGTCCTTGCGGTCGGGAATGATCGAGGCGAAGGTCGGCACCGGATCGACCACGACCATCAGGTCGAGCTTTTCCATCGCCTTCTTCATTTCCGGCAAACGGGTCTGCGAGTTGACCGCGTGACCCCAATAGACCATGGCGCGGATGTTGTCCGGCTGATCCATGTTGGCCTTCTTCTCGAGCACGCCGTCAATCCAGCGCGACACCGGAATGCCCTTGCTCTCCATCAGCTTCTCGCTGGCGAAGCGGCCCTTGAGATAGTTGTAATCGACATCCCAGACGCGGGCCCAGTGCTTCCAGGAGCCCGCCGCCAAGCCGTAATAGCCGGGCAGACTGTCGGCCAGCACGCACATGTCGGTCGCGCCCTGCACGTTGTCATGGCCGCGGAAGATGTTGGCGCCGCCGCCGGCCTTGCCGACGTTACCGAGCGCGAGCTGCAGCGCGCAGTAGGCGCGGGTGTTGTTGTTGCCGTTGGTGTGCTGGGTGCCGCCCATGCACCAGACCAAAGTCGCCGGCTTGTTTTCGTGCAGCATCTTGGCGACGTTTTCGAGCTGCTTGCCGGGCACGCCGGTGACCTTTTCGGTCTCTTCCGGCGTCCACTTCATCACTTCCTTCTCGACCTGGTCGAGGCCCCAGACGCGCTGCTTGACGTATTCCTTGTCGACCCAGCCGTTCTTGAAGACGTAATAGAGAATGCCCCAGACCAAGGCGACGTCGGTGCCGGGACGGAAACGCACGAACTCGTCGGCGTGAGCGGCGGTGCGGGTATAGCGCGGGTCGCACACGATCAGCTTCGACTTGTTCTGCTCTTTCGCCTTCAGGATGTGCTGCACGGCGACCGGATGCGCTTCGGCCGGGTTCGAGCCGAACAGGATCATCGCCTTCGAGTTGTGCATGTCGTTGTACGAATTGGTCATGGCGCCGTAGCCCCATGTATTCGCAACGCCGGCGACCGTGGTGGAGTGGCAGATACGGGCCTGGTGATCGCCGTTGTTGGAACCCCAGAAGCCGTAGAACTTGCGGAACAGGTAAGCCTGCTCGTTATTGAATTTCGCCGAGCCGAGCCAGTAGACCGAATCGGGGCCGGAGGCCTTGCGGATCTCCAGCATCTTGTCGCCGATTTCGTTGATCGCGGTTTCCCACGAGATCTTCTTCCACTGACCGCCTTCGAGCTTGAGCGGATATTTCAGGCGGCGGTCGCTATGGGCATGTTCGCGCACCGAGGCGCCCTTGGCGCAGTGCGAACCCATGTTGAACGGGCTTTCGTAGCCCGGCTCCTGGCCGACCCAGACGCCATTCTTGACTTCGGCGATGACGGTGCAGCCGACCGAACAGTGGGTGCAGACCGATTTGACGCGGGTGGCGCCGGAGACCAACGGTCCGGCGGCAGCGGCGTCGGCCTGCTGCACGGCGCCTGTCGGCAACACGCTGGCGAGCGCGACGCTGCCGGTCAACAGACCGGAGCGCGCCAGGAAGGTACGACGATCGAGCGGGCTGCCGGCAACCGGCGCCAACGCCTCTTTCAATCGCGAAGCTCGTGCGGCGCCGTTTGATTTTTTCCTGAGCATGTGTCCCTCCAAAGATCGGATCGGCAGGTTGTTTCGGCGAATCGGTTCGGCGCGCGGCGCCTAGAAGCGCGCGAGCTTGTAGTAGGTGCGGACGTGATCGGTCTCGGTGTAGCCGGCCGCTTGCGGCTTGGCGGCTTCGGCCGGGGCGGCGGCAGCGGTCTTGGCGGTCGCGGCGGTGACGCCGGCGGCGCCGAGCGCGAGGCTGGCGCCCTTCAGCAGACTGCGGCGATCGAGTTGCTTGGCGGTGTCTTTCTCGCTGGCCATGGTCTGTCCTCCGGTCATCGGTTTAAGCGCGCACGACGGCAATTGCGTGTCGCGGCGCGGCAGCAGGTGACGAAAAAAGCAAATCGGAATGAGCGGCGGGGCGTGACGAGACGCGGCAAGATGGGGCGGGGTGCGTTACCGTTACACGAACAAAATGCCCAGCGGCGGCGGCCATCGCGACTGCATAGCCATCAGGCAGGAAATTCGTACCCGTCATTCTCTTCTCCCCGGACCGACGCTCGTTCTTTCGCAATTATCGCACTCTGCGATTAGAACAATTCGACTATAGCGCCAGGCTATGGATTCACAATGCGGTATGGCTGGCAACGGCCAAAATTGTTTCGACAGCTACGGCAATAGATTTTGTTGCGCTGCAAAAAATCTGGCAGCAACACTGACATATCCAAATCACAGTTTTAAAATGGAAACTATGATGCCGGATCCGTTGGCGATTTTTGAATCGCCGCGCTGGCCGCGACGGCATCGTCCGGTTCGGACGCATCCGCCGACGGGGTTTCGTCCGACGATGTGACCGAGGGTGCGTCACTATATCCCGGATCGGAACCGGCATCGGCGGCCTGTTCGCCGCCCGGTTCGGCATTGCTTGGCGAATCGTCGCGGTCAGCGCGGACCGACAACGCTTCGCCGGCGTTCTCGGAGTCGGTTTCCGCCTCGAGTTCCGGCTTCTGCTCGTCGCCGAGCAGGCCGCGGCCGATTTTGTAGCTGGTGTCGTCCATCGTCATCGCGGTGACGATGGTGTAGTCGTCGTCATAGTCGTTGAGGCCGTCGAGATTGGCGAGCACCGGATCGCTCACCCATAATTTGCGCAGCGCTGCCTTGCGCAAGACCTCCGGCACATTCTGTTTCAGAAATACGGTGTAATCGGATTGCGCGGTCAGGGCGTCGATCGAGGGCAAATCCGCTTCGGTCAGCATGGCGGCTTCGGCTTGTTCCGGCTTAGCGACGGCAACGTCCGGCTTGGGCGGCTGACCTGGCGCGGACAATTCACGCCGCTCGGCCTCGACCGGCACCGCCGCCTCGCCGGGGCGAATGGCTTCATCGGTCCCATCATCCGGCTCGGGAACCGCGCCGCCGTGCTTTTTTTTGGCCGCCAGCTTGCGCTGCGACCAGCGCGACAGCCGTGAGCCCTCGCTCATGACAGATTGCCGCGCGCCAGCGGCGGCCGGTCGCGATCCTGATGGCGTTTGTTCTTGCGTTTGATGAACGGCTCGTCGACGTGATGGGCGGCGACAAATTCCTGCACCCAGGCCGTCACTTCGGACGACATCGGCACACTCTCGACGACATGCTCGTCCTCGTTTTCGGTGTAGCCCATCGCCTCATAAGGGCAGACCGTCACCAAAAACGGCGTGAACTCCAGACTGGAGAGATCGCCCTGCCGATCGCCGGCATCATCGGTGTTGCGGCGCAACACGACGTAAACCACCGGCGGGGTTTGCGACAGATTGTAGAGATAGCCTTCGGTCTCGCCGCGAAACAGCTCGAGGTCGAGCGAACCGCCGTGATATTGCGTAAAACCGTCGCCTTCGGCCATCAGCGCGCCGGGCGCCAGATTGACGCGCGGCAGCACGCCGATCGGCTCCCAAATATAGTCCAGCCACTGGCTTTTGCTGGCGCGCCGTTCAAGCACGACGCTCACCGGCATCACGGCGTCGGCCGACATGTCAAACCCTTTTGCGAACTCTGGCGTCGCGATCAGTTGCGATTGACGCGGTAGTAGTTCTTCACGTCCGGCGCGTTCGGATTGTAGCGCGCCTTCTTCTTTTCGGCGTCCGACTCTGTCGCGGCCATGGCTTCGTCGCCAACGGCGCGGCCGCTGCTACCGTCATGGCAACGCCAGCGCCGGCGCCAAGGCCGAGCGTCCGCAGGAAATCACGGCGTCCGACTTTCGACTTCTTATCCTGTTCGGTCATGGTCGCTGCTCCTTGACGGTGTCAAATATTATAACGCCTCAAGCCGGCATATTGAAGGCTTCCGCTTCGATATCGACGAAAGCGCGGCCAAGCACCCCAACCCGCTTGTAAAAATCGGCGCCGGTGGCGTTCTCGAGATCGGCGAAAAACCGGCCGATCCAGGGCGCCATATGCTTTTCGAAGATCATTTGTCGGAATCGGCCGGCGCCGGCAATTGGCGGCTGGCCAGCCCCGCCATGATTTCGCACAGAATGCCGACGTGATCTTCCGGCTCGACGATGCCCTCGGCGCGCGCCACGCCGATCGAGGCGAGATCGTCACGCAGCCGCGCCAGCGGGCGCTCCTGCAAAAAGCCGGTCAGATAATAAGAGGCATAAGGCAGCAATTCGCCGCGCCCGATGCCGATGAACAGGTCGAAATATTCGCGCTCGACGCTTTGGACCGTGGCTGCGCCGGCTGCTTCGGCGAGTTCGATATGGGTGATCCCGAGCGGGCTCGGATCGCCCTGCAAGGTCGCCAGACTGGCCAGCAGCTTGGCGTCCGGCGCGCGGGTCAACAGCGCGGCGAGCAGCGCATATTCCTGCGCCCGCGCGATATCGATCTCATCGACCTCGCTTTCGGTCGCCTCGCCGCCATAAAGGTCGGGCCGCAATATGCTGCGGTTGACGCCGGTCGCCGCTTCAATCGAGATCACCCGCTCGGCCGGAACGCGAACCCAGTTCGACACCGACGGCTGCGAAATGCCGATCTGGCGCGCCAGTTCGCTGACGCCACCGGCGGCGCGGATCGCTTCGGACAGGCCTGCGTCACGCATTTCGTTCTCTCTTTGACTCAGATAATGCAGCAAAAGGAATGCATCAAAGCCTAGCGAGGGCTGGCGAACCCGGCAAGCACAGCCGATTTATGCTGCCGTATGCTGCAATGCAATAATTGTTGCGTTGCAGCATATTGCGCAGCAATCGTCAAAAATGCTGCGCAGCATTTATTGCAGCATTTTTCAGCCGATTGTCTCCAGATGCCGGATCGGCAGCCCGATGACCAGATTTTGCGGTTTCATGCGGATCAGTTTGTCCGCCGTCATTGTCAGGATCATATAGACCGGCTCGCCTTTGACCTTCTCGATCATCTCGCCCGGGTCTTCGAAGGTCAGGCGGAACAACCCGACCGTGCGCGCCATGGTGGCCTCGTCGATCTCCTCGCCGTTCCACAACATGTCGCCGATTTTGGTGGCGTCGGCGTCGAGCCCGACATACCAGGCAAGATCGATGTCGCGCATTTCTTTCAGCGGCTCGATCATGCACCTCGACGCCGAGCACATGCGCGACCCAAGCCGCATCGCCTCGGCCAGCGCCACCAGCCCTTCGCGCCCGGCGGTCAGATCGAGCGCCATGTCGAACTGGTCGCTGCGGCCGAAATAGCTGGCGGCGTTGTCGTTGTTGAGCACGTCGATGGCGGCTTCGGCCGGCAGACCGAGCATCGAGACCAGAGGCGAGGTCGGCGCGTTACCGATGCCGCCGATCGTTTCTTCATCGGCCGCGATCAGCGAGCCGTCATGCAGCGTGACGCGCTGGGTGCGGTAGAACAGTTCGGCGGCGCGCAGGACGCGCACATCGGTGACGCCGTCGAGCGCGTTGCGCAGGATGACGTGCACCAGTTGGTTGATGAAGAGCTGCGGAAACTGCCCGAGCGCCGTCGCGCACCAGTTCGACATAGGCCGCTTCCAGCGTCTTGTGGCGCAGCAAATGATCGCGGAAACGCCACCAGCAATTGCCAGTTCTCGCGCGCATCGGCGTCGGCGATCGCCGCGATGTCGGAGGCCGACACCTCATGGCGCGGATTGGCGAGCAGCGCGCCATGCAGCGTGCGCTCGACCACGCAGGCCTCCGGCGGCGGGATCAATTCGGGCCGCGCCAGATAGACTTTGAGAAAGTCGTCGGTCACCAGCAGGCCGCCGCCCTCGTCGCGGTCGAGCAGATGATGGCCGCAGGAAATCCAGAAGTCGGTCATTTACGATACCTTCTCCAGCCATCCCGATCAGATCGACTTCGTCGCCCGGCTTGCTCGTCCTCGCCTTCGACCTCGAGGAACGAGAAACGCGCGCGCCGGCTTGCGCGCCTTCGCGCTGGCGCAAGGTGCGGAACTGCTCGCGCACTTCGCCGTCTTCGTAACTCCGATGCACGGCGATCAGGCTATCCTTGCGGCTGCGTGCAGAGCGATTCCGCAAAGGCCACTTCTTCCTCGGCCGCCGCGCTCGCCGCCGCTAAATCCGGCGCGCCGAAACGCGCGACCAATTGTTGTGCCAGCAGTCTCGACCAGCGCCGGCGCGATCTTCCGCGCTCGCCTCCACGATCTGCACCAGCGTCGACCAGCCGAGCGTTTCGACGCCGAGAAATCCGCTGCGGAACGCCGTGCGCGCCTTGCCTTCAAGCGCCGCCGGATCGCGATCCCAGAATGCAAAGGCGCCCGACACCGCCCATTCGCCCGGCTCGGCCGGCGGGTCGAACACGAACGTGTCGGAAGGATCGAGACGTATGGTGCGCATCAGGTTCATGTGCGCGGCGCTTTCGTTTCCGGATCGTAGCCAGGACGGCGCGGCAATTGCGGCAACAGCGCAAGCGCTGCGGTCTCCGGCTTTGATCATGCGCGGCGATCAGCAGGTCGCCATTGTCGTCGATGGAGCGGCGCAGCGCCGCTTTCGCGCGGCAGTCTCTCAATATAGGTCTTGGCGACCGCGCCGAAGCCGGCTTTCCTGCCAGGCGTCGAGCGCCGACCATCAGATTGCGCGCGAAACTTTCCATCAGCCGCTCGGGCGTGAATTCGCTGAAAAGCCTTCTTCGGCCAAGATTGGTGACATGCGGATTAAGCCCCGGCTCGACATCGACAATCGCGTCGGTGCGGATCATGGCGCCGAACACCAGCCAGTCCGGCACCTCGTCTTCTTTCGCGTATTTCCGGCCAGGCCAAACGGCCGCCGCCGACCAGCCCGCTATTGACGAAAATCGCATCCGGCCAGTCGATGACGATATGCGTTTCCGGCTCGGCATGCGCGATCAGCGCGTCGGTCAGCGCCGCCATGCAGGCATGAAACGCGCGCCGCGCTTGACCAACGGCTCCTCCGGCTCCAGCACCACCGCGAATTCGGCCAGATCGAAACGCCCGACATAGACCAGAGTCCCGGCGCCTTCGACGCCGCGATCGATGTTGCATGCGCGAAGGCATCGCCCAGTTCACGCAGGCGCACTTGCGAATAACGGCGGCGGCAGCGCCAAATCTGTTGGCCGGCCGTTCTCGGGTGGGCCGGTGTTGGCAAGGCCAAACGATCCTCACTGTTACTTTCTTTTTCGAATAACTATAATTATAGCCCAGACAGTCCCGAGGCCAGACCCGCCGCCGTTTGATTCGACCAGTTCGATTTGACGCAAAAAACGATGCCGAATGCGGCATTCCGTCGAGAAACGGCGGAAACAACAAAAAGGTTGATAAGCCCTATGGCCGAACGGCCGCGCAACATCCTGATCTGCTCCTGCGAAGACACCATGCCGCTCAACGGCGAGGCCGTGCGCCGCGCCTGCCGTGACAGCGTCGTGGTCGAAGGCCGCCAATTGTGCCGCGCCGAACTGGAGAAGTTCCGCAAATTCGCCGCGCAGCGGCGAAGCGCTCACCGTCGCCTGCACCCAGGAAGCGCCGCTGTTTTCCGAAATCGCCGGCGAATTGCCGCAAGGCGGCGACATCGATTTCGTCAATATCCGCGAAACCGCCGGCTGGTCGGCCGAATCAAAAAAAGACGCCAAAACCGTCGGCGCCAAAAATGGCCGCGCTGTTGGCCGCCGCCGCCGAACCGATGCCGCCGGCGCCGCCGGTCAATTTCAACTAGCGAAGGCGTCACGCTGGTTTATGGCGCGACGAGCGCGCGATCGAAACCGCCAAGCTGTTGAAGGATCACCTCGACGTCACCGTGCTGCTGAAAGCGGCCGAAAGATGTCGCGCCGCTGCGCGTCACCGAATTCCCCGTCATCAAAGGCAACATCAAGACCGCCAAAGGTTATCTCGGCGCGTTCGAACTTGACCGTCGATGGCTATGCGGTCGCCGCGCCGTCGTCGCGCGGCGAACTGGTGTTCGGGCCGGCGCGTAACGACGCGGTGTCGCGTTGCGACATTCTGATCGATCTCACCGGCGGCGCGGCCGCTGTTTCCCGTCGGCCGATTTGCGCGACGGCTATCTGCGCGCCGATCCGGGCGATCCGGCCGCGGTGTTGAGCATGGTGTTGAAGGCCCGCGAATTGATCGGCGCTTTCGATAAGCCGCGTTATGTCGCCTTCACCGAAGACCTGTGCGCGCATTCGCGTTCCGGTCATTGTCGGCTGCCACCGTTGTCTCGACCTGTGCCCGACCGGCGCGATCATGCCCAACGGCGATCATGTCGCGATCGATCCGCAAATCTGCGCCGGCTGCGGCCAATGCGCCGCCGCCTGCCCGACCGGCGCGGCCGCCTACGCGCTGCCGCCGTCCGATCATCTGATCCGCAAACTGCGCACGCTGCTATCGGCGCTATACGCAGACCGGCGGCAAGAAGGCGGTCGTCATGTTCCACGACGCCGACCATGGCGGCGAATTGATCGACGCGCTGGCGCGCTTCGGCGACGGACTGCCGGCCAATGTGCTGCCGGTCGACGTCAACGAAGTGACGCAAGTCGGCCTTGAAGTCCATCGCGGCTTCGTTCGCCTATGGCGCATCGGCGGTGCGCTTCCTCATTCGCGGCAAGCCGCGCCACGACACCGCCGGTTTGGAGCAGACCATCGCGCTGGCGCAAGCCGATTCTGGCTGGCATCGGCTTTGCCGGCGCGCGCGTCGCGACCATCGAGACCGACGATCCGGACGCGCTCGGCCAAGCTTGCGCGCGATCGCGCCGATGAACGGCGCCGCCAAGCCCGCGACCTTTTCGCCACCGGATCAAAAGCGCGAAGTCGTGCGGCTTGGCGTTACGCGAGATGCACGGCGTCGCGCCGGCGCCGGTCGATGTCATCGCCGCTGCCGTCGGGCGCGCCCTTCGGCTCGCTCGACATCAATGTCGAAGGCTGCACGCTGTGTCTGTCCTGCGTGCCGGCCTGCCCGACCGGCGCGCTGTCGGACGATCCGGAAAAGCCGATGCTGCGCTTTGCCGAGGACGCCTGCGTGCAATGCGGCTTGTGCGTGGCGACCTGCCCGGAAAAAGTCATCACGCTGAAACCGCAGATCGACTTCCGCGCCGCCACCGCGATGAGCCGCGTCATCAAGCAGGAAGAACCTTATCCTTGCGTTCGCTGCGGCAAACCTTTTGGCGTCAAGAGTTCGGTCGAGCGCGTGGTCGCCAAGCTCGAAGGCAAGCACTGGATGTTCAAGAACAAGCCAAGCGCCTCGACGTCATCCGCATGTGCGACGATTGCCGCGTCAACGCGATGGCGGAAGAGCAGTTCGATCCCTTCGGCCCGCAAGGCCGCCCGCCGACCCGCACCACCGAAGACTACCTGCGCGAACGCGAAGAAGCCGAGAAAGAGACCAAGTCTTAACTGGAGCAAGTCTTATGAATAGGGGCCGGTCGCAAACGGCTGCCTTGGAATGCCGATCGATGAATTTCCCCAGACCTGCCATCAAGCATATCCAGACCCCGGTCCTCGACATCGCTTACGAAGAAAGCGGTTCTTCCTCCGGCGCGCCGGTGCTGCTGATGCACGGCTGGCCCTATGACCCGCGCGTCTATGACGCGGTCGTACCGCTGCTGGTGAATGCCGGCTGCCACGTCATCGTGCCGTACCTGCGCGGCTTCGGCGCCACCCACTTCCTGTCGGGCAAGACGCCGCGTTCCGGCCAGCAGGCGGCGCTCGGCCTCGACCTCAAGGAATTCATGGATGCGCTGACGCTGCGACACGCGGTGCTGGTCGGTTACGACTGGGGCGGCCGCGCCGCCTGCGTCGTCGCCGCGCTCTGGCCGAAATATGCGCGCGGCCTGGTGACCGGCAACGGCTACAACATCCAGGACATTCCGCACGCCAATATGCCGGCCTCGCCCGCGCAGGAAATGCGCTACTGGTATCAATATTATTTTCACACCGAGCGCGGCCGCGCCGGGCTGACGGAAAACCGCCGCGAGCTCATTCGCTTCCTGTGGCAGTCGTGGTCGCCGAACTGGCATTTCGACGACGCGACCTTTGCCCGCTCGGCGACGTCCTGGATCAATCCCGATTTTGTCGAGATCACGATCCAGTCCTACCGCCACCGCTACGGCAATGCGCCGGGCGATCCGACGCTGGAGGCGATCGAACAGAAACTGGCGCTGCAGCCGGCGATTTCGGTGCCGACCATCGTGTTGCAGGGCGACGCCAATGGCGTGGTGCCGGAGATGTGGATCAACTATCGCGACAAGTTCACCGGCCGGGCCGAGGAACGCAAACTCACCGGCATCGGCCACAACATTCCGGCCGAAGCGCCGGCGGCGGTCGCCAAAGCCGCGCTCGATCTGATCCGCGCTACTTGACCGTCGCCTTTTTCAGAAACTCCATCAACGCCTGACGGTCTTTAGCCGAGCCGATTTTCTGCTCCGGCATCTTGGTGCCGGGCGTGTATTGCATCGGGCCGACCTCGAACATTTTCGACACCGTCTTCGGCGTCCAGACGATGTTCATGTGTTTGAGCGCATCGGAATAACGATAGCCCGGCAGCGACGCGATCTTGCGGCCGAAAATGCCGTGCAGGCTGGGGCCGGCTTTGTTGCCTTCGTCCTGGGTCAGCGTGTGACAGGCGACGCAGGCGCGAAACACCTGCGCGCCGGGATCGTCTTTGTAAGCCGCCAGCGGATCGTCCGGCGCGCCGACGACAATGCGATCGAGCGGTTCGCCGCTGACCGCCGACCAGCGCCTGATCATGCGGTCGGCGCCGCCGGTGAGAATCGTTTTGCTGTCGGGAAAAAACGCCACCGACCAGACCGGCAGGCCGGGCCCGACCAGCGTCTTGTCCAGCTTGCGCGCCTTGCGGTCGATGATCGCGACCGAGCCGCGAATGCCGGCGGCGGCGATCAGCGTGCCGTCCGGCGACACGGCAAGGTCGATTACCGGCGTCTGCGACGCCTCGACCTCGGCTTCGACGTCGCCTTTGGCCGACACGAAAAACACTTTGCCGGTCGCGCCGGCAGCAATGATCTCGCCATCGGGCGCGACCGCCACCGTGTTGAGCGGCGACGGCAGCCGGCGCACCGTCGCTGCCGCCGCCGGCCAAATTCCAGATCCGCAGCGTCGTGTCGTAACCGGCACTGACCAAAGCCTTGCCGTCCGGCGTGAAGGCCACGCCGTTGACGTTCTGCTCGTTGCCTTCGAGCACGCGCGGTTCGCCGCCGTTGAGCGGCCACAAGCGAATGGTGTGATCCCACGAACCGGACGCCAGGGTCTTGCCGTCCGGCGACACCGCGAGCGTCAACGATCGGGCCCTTGTGACCGGTGAGGACTTTGTCGGGCGTCGCCTTGCCCGGCGTCCAGATGTCGATCTTGCCGTCAGCGCCGGCGGTCGCGATGCGGCCGTCTTTCAGATAGGCGACCGCGTTCACCGCCGCGTCATGACCGCGCATCACCTGTTCGGCGACATTGCGCTCCAGCGACCAGCGAATAGCGGAGGTGTCGAAGCTGCCGGACAGCGCGTGCTTGCCGTCGGCGGAAATCGCCAACGCGCGCACCGGCCCGCCATGGCCGCGCAATTGCGCCTGCGCGGGGGAACCCGCGAGCAGCGGCAGCAACAACAGAACGGACAGGCCTCTGATGGACAATGTCATGCCGAGTTCCGTGACGCCAAGGACGTCGCCATCCTAGCTGCAAATCAGGCGTCGGCGGGGCGCATTTCGGTGGCGAAATACCCTACAAATACAACCTGGACGTTAACTTTCACGACACCCTCCCATAATACCATGACGTCAATTCAGCGGAGGATTCACTGTGAAAGGCCGCCACCAAAGCAACGCTCCACTCAACGAAAGCCTGCAAGAGAAGTTATTCCCGAGCCGCGCGCTCTGGCTGGCGCTCGCTGCAATCACCGCGACCGATATCACTTGGCTCGTGACAAGCGAACGGCTGTCGATCGATCTGGCATCAGGACGCGGCGCCGCTCAGGCCATTGTGCTGATCGCAGCGCCGCTACTTTACTGCCAGACGAGGCCCGACCCACATTTGCGCCGGCTGTGCGCTCCCTTGTCCGGCGCAATGTTCATCGTCTTTTCGTTCATGGCGCTGCGCGTTATCAACCATCTGACAATGAGCGTGCCGTTTGCCTATGCCGACGACCAGTTAGCGAAGCTTGACACGCTATTAGGATTAGACTGGCTCGGTTATGCCGAATGGGTTGCCGCCAGGCCGCCGATCATCATCGCCTTTCAACTTGCCTATGTGGGCCTGACGATGGTCGCCCTCGTCTTTTTCATTATCCTGTTTGCGGCGAAGCGCGTCGACCGTGCACGCGAGTTCATTCGGCTTATTTTCTGGAGCGGCTTAACGGCGACGATAATCGGCGCATTCTTTCCGGCTCAGGGCGCGATGGTTCGCTATGCCTCGACCGGGTTGCAGACCAGCTTCGGACCAGAGGCGGGCATCTTCTACCTGCGCGAATTATACGCGTTAAGATCGAACCTGCCGCATGTTCTCAATCTCGAACAACTGCCCGGTCTGGTCACCATGCCATCGTACCACACCACCTGCGGTCTTCTGATCGTCTATTGCAGCCGAAACGTCTGGCTGTTGCAGCCGCTTTCAATTTTATATGCAACCACGATGATCGCCTCCACGCCAATCATGGGCGGGCACTATTTCGTCGACCTCATCGGCGGCGGGCTTCTAACTGCCTGTATCGTGACGGTCGATAGCAAATCACGGCGCGCGGTCGGCTCGCCTCCGGCGACGGCGACGGCGAAAGACGGAAATATCCTGCAAGGCGCTGGATAAAAGTCGGCTCTGCTACGAGACCGACACGCAATCTAAAACTTTGAAACGAAATTCGCGCCGGTCAATCGGCGGGGCGCATACCGATGGCACGGATTTTGTCGCGCGTCGCCTCGTCGCGCAAGGCGGCGAGAAACGCCTGCACCGCAGGCCTGTCGCGCCGGGCCTCGACCACCAGAAAATCGTAATGTTCCGGCGCCAGCGGCAAAAAGCCAAGGCCGTACATGTTGGCCACCGGCTCGATGGCAACGCCCCAGTCGGCGCGGCCTTGCGCGATCGCGGTGGCGACCGCGTTATGCGATTTCGGCTGATTGGCGTAGCCGGGCGGCCGCGCGCCGTTGAGCAGCTTGTCGATCAAAACGCGCGTGCCGGCGCCGGCATTGCGGCTGACCATCAGCGCGTCGCCGTCGGCCAGCACCGCCTGGATCGCCTCTTCGGCGCTCTTTGCCCTCAAAGCGTTTATCGCCGGGGCGGAACAACACGCCTTGCATGCGCTGCCAACCGGGCACCAACGTCAGCGCCGCCGTCGCCAGATGTTTATTATATTGTCCGCTCACCGGATCGATCAGATGCACCGGCGCGACATCGCATTCGCCGCGCGTCGCCGCCGCGACGCCGCCGAGACTGCCGACCGCCAATGTGCGCGCCGAGAAGCCCCTGTCGGCCAAGGCGCCGACGACGACATCGAGCGCGACGTCGTGACTGCCCATGATCACCACATCGGGCGCATGCGCGGCGCTGCCGATAGCGTGACATGCGCTTGCGTGCCGGCATCGAGCGCGGTCGCCAGCGCATCGATTTCGAGAAAGCCGTCGGCCTGCGAAAAACTGGTGACCGAGCCGGAGCCTTTGCCGGTCGGGAAAGCAATCGGCCCGTCGTCGCTTTCGATCAGCGACACCAGCACGAATTCCTTACGGCCGAGCTCGGACGCGATCCGCACCGGCACCCGCGCCTCAATGGTTTGCGCCGCTTCCGGCGGCAGACCGGCGAACGCGCGAATGACCGGCGCGACGAAAGCATGAAAGGTAAAAATCGCCGAGGTCGGAAAGCCCGGCAGCACGACCAGCGGCGTCTTGCCGATGACGCCGAGACATAGCGGCTTGCCGGGCTTAAGCGCGACGCCATGCACCAGAATGCCGGGCGCGCCGAGCTTGGACACGATTTGATGCGACAGATCGCCGGCGCCTTTCGAGGTGCCGGCCGACAGCACCACCATGTCGCATTGCGCCAGCGCATCGTTCACCGCTTTGTCGAGCGCGGCGGCGTCGTCGGGAATCGCGCCGAAAGCGACGGCTTGACCGCCCGCTTCCGTAACGGCAGCGGCGATGATCGCGCCGTTGCTGTCATAAATGCCGGCGGGTTTGAGCGGCTGGCCGAGCGCGACCAGTTCGTCGCCGGTCGAGATCACCGCCACTGTCGGCTTGCGCACGACATCGACAGTGGCCAAGCCCGCAGGCCGCCAGCATGCCGATCTCGCGCGAACCGATCCGCGCGCCTTTGCGCAGCAAGGTCTCGCCGCGCGCGATGTCGGAGCCGGCATAGGAAATGAACTGGCCCGGCGTCACCGCGCGTTGCAGTTCGATGCAAGGTTCACCCTGTTCGATCAGTTCGGTGTGTTCGACCATCACCACCGCGTCGGCACCGCGCGGGATCACACCGCCAGTGGCAATCGTGGTCGCGGTGCCATGCGCGACTTCCAATGCCGGCGCATCGCCGCAAGCGATCACTTCGCCATTGAGCTTCAGAATTTTCGGCGCGCTCTGGCTGGCGCCGAGCGTATCGGCGGCGCGCAGCGCGAAGCCGTCGACATTCGAGCGGTCGAATGGCGGCGCATCGACGCTGGCGATAATGTCGTGCGCCAGCACCCGCGTCAGCGCATCGGCCAACGTCACCGTCTCGGCGCCGAGCGGCTTGAGGTCGAGATGCGCCTCGAAGCGCGCGCGCGCTTCGTCGGCTGACACCACGTCGAGGAACTGTTCCTGGCGCGCGGCCGCGCGCACGCGCGCGATCAGCGCGCTGTCGGTCTCGGGCTTGATATTGTGAGAGTCGCTCATTGTCCGTCGCACATTATATATGAATCATGACATATAAGTCATGGCCAGGGCCTTACCTGAACCATCGCGCCCACGGAATAGCCTTCGCTGTCGGCCGGCACCAGAATCCAGCCGTCGGACCGGGTCAGCGACGATAATGGCAGATATTTGCTGGCCAGCGGCTCGGCCTGGCCTTCCAGGCGCCGCACCGGCACCACTTCGGCCAAGCCCACCGTCGAAGTGACCTTGCGCGCCAAGGGCAGCGTTTCGGACGCTTCGTGCTCTTTATGATGGGCGGCGGCCAGCCGCTCCAAAATGCGCCGCCCGACCGTCAGCCAGACGGCGAGCGCGGCATCGAGCCGGCCCGGCAGCAGCAGCACCGGCCTTGGGCCGGCAAAGCCGAGCGCGGCGGTTTCGCCCGGCGTCACCGCGATGCCGTGCAGCGCCAGTTCGCAGTCGCGCGCCATGACATGAACGCAGGAGTCGTTGCGGCCCGAACCGGTGCCGCCGATCACGACAATCGCGTCGGTGTTCTCGGCCGCCAGCACGGTGCCGAGATCGCGGCCGGCATCGTCGAGCTTGACCGCGCCGCCTTGCCGCTCGATGTCGCCGGCGAGCAGCCGCGCCGTGGCGACGACAATGCCGCTGCCGCGCAGCGGCAACACGCGGATGCGCGGTTCGCGCACGGTGACGCGCGACAGGCCGGTGGCGGCGAACGCCGCAAGATCGGTCAGGCGCAAACGCTCGCCGGCGCGCCGCAATGGAATCGCCGGATCGCTGTCGCCGCCGGCCGGCAACACGCCGTCGCCGGGATTGATCGTCACCAGCGCCTCGGCGTGGCCGTTCGACACCTTGATGGCGTCGTATGGTGCGACGCTGTCGCAGTCCGGCGGCAAGGGCTGGCCGGTCTCGATCCGCGACGGCGGATACAACAGCGTCACCGGCGCATAGCCGCCGGCGCCAAGCGTGCGATCGGCGTCAATCGCCCAACCGTCGATCAAGGCCAGCGCCGCGCTCGGCCGCGCCGCCGCCATCGCGTCGGCGGCAAGCGCCCGCCCGGCCGCGGCGGTGACGTCGAGCGTGCGCGGTGTCACCGGCTTGACCCGCAAATCGACCATCGCCAGCACATCGGCCAGCGGCGTCAGCCGCGAGATTGTCTGGATTGTTTCGGACGCCGCCATAATTCTTAGCTTGACCTTCCGGGGCTCAGTGTCGTCAGTCTACCTCAACCCGGCGCCCGACAGGAGCAGAGCTTTTGACCGATATAATCATGAACCTGCGCGGCCTGAAATGCCCCTTGCCGGCGCTGCGGGTGAAGAAAAAACTGTCCGGCCTGAAATCCGGCGAGGTGATCGTGGCGGAATGCACCGACCCGCTGGCCGCGCTCGATATCCCGAACCTGCTGCGCCAAACCGGCGACACGCTGGAGGGCAAAACCGAGGCCGACGGCGTGCAGAGCTTTCGAATCCGGAAAAAATAATCAGTTTGGCCGCATCAGCTGCGGCAGATCCCAGGCCAACGTCCGCTTGCCGTTTTTGAACGCCGCCAAAGGCTGGGCGATTTCGGCGACCGCCTGCTCCGGCGTTTGCGCATTGAGCACCACCGCGTCGCCGGGGTTCCCAACGGCAAAGCCGTAATTCTTCAAGTTAAGCAGCTTCGCCGACGAATGCGTCAGCATCTCGAAGCATTCGCGCAATTGCGCGGCGCGGTCGACCTGCAACACATTGGCGTAAAGATTGGCGATACGCATCAGCGAGCAGTCGCCATAAGGCGTTGCCGGGTTGAGCACGTTGTTGGTCGACAGCGAACACGTGACGCCATGAGCATGCAGCACATTGGCGTCGGCGACGCCGCGACGCACGCTGTGGTCCTGATCGCGGCCCATGAGGAACAGATCGGTCGCCGGCAGCACTGTCACCGCGACGCCGCTATCGGCGAGACTCTTGGCCAAAGCCGCCAGCTCGGCCGGCGGCAGCAAGGACAGCTTGGCCATGTGACCGGCGACGACGCGGCCGCCACGTTTGTATTTGTCGGTCAGTTCACGCACCAGATGAATATACATGTCGTTGGCGGTGTGGCCGACGTCGAGATGCATGTCGATATCGACGTCGAATTCGCGCGCCAGTTCGAAAATGCGGCGAACCTGGCCGGGCCCGTCCTTGTCGTAACGCGGCGCGCCGCCGATCAGCTTGGCGCCGCGTTTCAAACTCTCGACCAGCAGTTCGTCGGTTCCAGGAAAGCTGATCAGGCCTTCCTGCGGGAACACGCAGATCTCGATGTCGATCGCCCATTTATATTCGGCGATCAGAGCCTCGACGCCTTCGTAGCCGCGCATGCCGATGCCGGGATCGACTTCGACCTGCGTGCGCATGCGGGTGGCGCCGTGCATGATGCATTGCTCGAGCGTCGCCGCCGCGCGCGCATGCACGTCCTCGACCGTCATGTCTTTCTTGACCGGCGTGACGCCGAACACCGGCGACAAAGTCGCGCGGTCTTGCGGCGCGCAGCGGTCGATGATGCGCGATTTGTCGAGATGGATATGGGTTTCGATCAGGCCGGGACAGGTGAGCCGGCCCTGCGCGTCATATTCCTCGCCCTCGGCCGCCAGTTGGCGCTCGATCGCAGCGATGCGGCCGCGCTCGAAACCGATATCGTGCAAGCCATCCTCGTCGCGGTCCGACAACCGCGCATTTCGTATGATCAAATCCACGTGAAAAGTCCTGTCTGCTGCACCGGCTTTAACATTCGAGCATGATCTTTTCCGAAAACCGGAACCCACTTTTCGGGATCATGCTCCAAAGTCTAATCCAGCCGAAAGCCTTTCGTCCGCACGAAATCGCCGAAATCGGCGCGCGCCGGATTGGCATATTGCCGCGCCTTGTCTTCCGACCAGCCGTAGAAATCCGCGCGGCCGAAGCGCTCCGGCTCGCGCTGGTTTCGATACGGCCGCACACCATCGCGGCGGCGGTCGTAGCCGTCGATCTGCGCCATCATGTCGCTATCGTCATAGCGCTCCTCGTGCACGGTCAGACTCAGCGGCAGGCGTGGCGTGATGCCGCCTGGTTCCGCCGGCCAGCCGACGCACATGCCGGCGATCGGAATAACCTTGTCCGGCAGTTCAAGCATCTTGCTCACCACCGTGGCGTGATCGCGAAGCACGCTGATCGGACAACAGCCAAGACCGGCCGCTTCGGCGGCGCGCATGAATGTCGCCAACACCAAAGCAGCGTCGACGCTGGCATTGAAAAATAAATCGAGATGATCATTCGGGAACGGCTTGCCGCGCGCTGCGGCGATCGCCGGCAAGCGCCGACCATTGGCGAGAAACACCAGGAACACCGGCGCGTCGATGATCCACGGCATCGCCGGCATCAGGTCGGCGATTTTCTGGCGGTTGGCCTTGTCGCGGACAATCAGAATGTCAGCCTGTTGCAGGTCGCTCTTCGACGGCGCCGACAGCGCGCAGGCGCACAACAGCCGCATCAGATCGGGGGTGACATCGCGCTCGGTGTAGCGCCGGTGGACGCGATGGCCGGCGATCGAGGCCAGTTCGCCCAATCCAGCCAAGCTGGGATCGACCGCGAAGCGCTCGCCGAAACGGTCGGCCAATGCGGCCTGGAGGGGTTGCGTTTGATCCGGCATCGGGCGGCTCCTGCGGCGGGACAGAATCGCCCCTCATAATTTGCTCGTAGCCGATCTTATTTGAAAAAGGCGGCACACCGCACCCGGGCGGCCCGACCTCCTGCGCCCGGGCGAAAGTCAGGCCCTGCGACCCCGCGCTGCAGCATTTCTTTGACGCCGGGCCTTTCGCCCTGTACCCGGTCACCCAACATAAGCGGTGCGCGGGCTTTTAGCGCCTCGCCGCCCCAAACCGACGAAAAACACCTTAAAAAATGGCTCCTCCTCCTCTTCTGCAATTATCCGGCATTAAACTGACCTTTGGCGGCACGCCTTTGCTGTCCGGCGCCGACCTGTCGGTATCGACCGGCGAGCGGGTCTCGCTGGTCGGCCGCAATGGCTCCGGCAAGTCGACCTTGCTGAAAATCGCCGCCAAACTGGTCGAGCCCGACAGCGGCACTGTCTTCGTGCAGCCGGGCGCGGTGGTGCGCTATCTGGCGCAGGAGCCGGATTTTGCCGGCTACGACACAACGCTCGCCTTTGTCGAAAGCGGGCTGACCGACGAGAACGACCATTACCTCGCCCGCAATCTGATCGAGGAACTCGGCCTGACCGGCGCGGAAGACCCCGGCCACCTGTCCGGCGGCGAAGCCCGCCGCGCTTCGCTCGCCCGCGCGCTCGCCGCCAATCCCGACATTCTGCTGCTCGACGAGCCAACCAACCATCTCGATCTGACCACCATCGAGTGGCTGGAAAAGGATCTTAGCCAGCGCCGCACCGCTTTGGTGATCATCAGCCATGACCGGCGCTTCCTGTCGAACCTGACGCGCTCGACCGTTTGGCTCGACCGCGGCACCACCAAGCGGCTGGACCGCGGCTTTGCCCATTTCGAGGAATGGCGCGACACCCTGCTCGCGGAAGAAGAAGCCGCGCAGCACAAGCTCGACCGCAAGATCGTCGCCGAAGAACATTGGATGCGTTACGGCGTCACCGGACGTCGCAAACGCAACATGCGCCGCGTCGGTCATTTGCAGGCGCTTGCGCGAGGCGCGCCGCACCTATCGCGGCACCGCCGGTTCCGCCACCATTACCGCCGGTTCGGCGTCGCCGTCGGGCGCGCTGGTGATCGAAGCCAAGAATATTTCGAAAAGCTTCGGCGACCGCGCCATCGTCAGCGACTTCTCGCTGCGGGTCGCGCGCGGCGACCGCATCGGCATCGTCGGGCCGAACGGCAGCGGCAAGACCACGCTGATCAATATGCTGATCGGTGCGTCTCAACCCGACTCCGGCACGGTCAAGCTTGGCTCGACGCTCGAAGTCGCGACGCTGAACCAACATCGCGACAGCCTCAAGCCCGAGACCACCGTCGCCGAGGCGCTGACCGGTGGCGGCGGCGACACCGTCATGGTCAATGGCCAGCCCAAGCACGTCATCGGCTACATGCGCGACTTTCTGTTTGGTCCCGAGCAGGCGCGCACGCCGCTTGGCAAACTGTCGGGCGGCGAACGCGGCCGTTTGATGCTGGCGCAGGCTTTGGCCAAGCCGTCGAACCTGCTGGTACTCGACGAACCGACCAACGATCTCGACATGGAAACGCTCGACGTCTTGGAAGACGTCATCGGCGATTATCCCGGCACGGTGATTTTGATCAGCCATGACCGTGACTTCCTCGATCGCTTGGTGAGCGGCGTGATCGTGCCGGAAGGCGACGGCCGCTGGACCGAATATGCCGGCGGCTATTCCGACATGCTGGCGCAACGCGGCGAAGACTTGAAGCGTGCGCAAGCCGCCAACGAAACGCCGAAAACGGACAAAGCCGAAAAGACCGCACCGGCGAAAGCAACCGCGCCCAAGCAGAAAATGACCTTCAAGCACAAACACGCGCTTGAAACGCTGCCGAAGACCATGGCGACGCTCGAAGCCAAGATCAAAGACCTGCAAGCCAAGCTCAATGATCCGAAATTCTTTCAACGCGACCGCGACGGTTTCGACAAAGTCACCAACGACCTCGGCGAAGCCCAGCGCAAGCTGACGGCGGCAGAAGAGCAATGGCTCGAGCTGGAAATGATGCGCGAGGAAATGGCGGGCGAGCTGAGGCTAGAAATCGTAAAGCCGCGCCGGGTTCGTCACCAAGATCTTTTCCAGCTGCTCGCGGCTGTCGCACCAACTGTTGAGCCGGTTCAACGCCGCGCCATCATCGATGGGCTTGGAACGGCTCGATAGTCGCGAGATCGCGCGCCGCCCGGCCCTTGCCGCCGCCAGGATGCGGCCAGTCCGAACCCCAAACAATACGGTCCGGATTGGCTTTGATCATCGCGCGCGCGATCGGCGCCGACGTCGGCGAAATCCGGCGCTTGTGAAATCCGGTAAGCGCCCGACACCTTCACATAGACCTTGCCGCTGGCAAGCTGCGCATAAATCTTCTCAAGCCCCGGCTGATCTGGTCCCAACGCGGCTTCCGCGCGGCCGAAATGGTCGATCACCAGGATCGTCGGCAGCGCCATGATCGTGTCATGCAATGCGGCGATCACCGACAGCCGGGCATAAGTCTGGACATGCCAGCCGAGAGTCGCGACCCGTTCGGCGGCCCATTGCAAAAGCCGCCGCGCCACCGCCGGATCGCTTTCGCCGGCCGATTCCAGATTGACCCGCACGCCGCGCACGCCGGCGTCATGCATGGCGCGCAACATTGCGTCGGTCGTGGTCTCGTCGATCACCGCGACGCCGCGCGCCCGTTTGCCCAGCACGCGCATCGCATCGAGCGACACCGCGTTGTCGGCGCCATAAGGCGACGGATGAACGACCACCACGCGGTCGATCTTGAGCGCGCGCATGCAACGCAACGAGTTCGTCAATCGACGCCGCGCCTGGCGTGTAGGTCCGCCCCGGCCAGAATGGAAAGCGTCCGTCCGGCCCGAACACATGGGTGTGGCAGTCGCAGGCGTCGCGCGGCACGTCGAAATCCGGCGGCGTATGGCTGACGCCATGAATCGTTACTGCCATCACACTTTGATCTCGTGCACTTGGCTGGCCTTCTCGGTCGCCGCCGCCAGCAGAAACTGAAGATCGGTGCCGGTCGAAATCATCCGCGCGCCCATCGCGACGAATTCCGCCGCCAGCTTCGGCCGGCTCGCCAGCCCGCCGACGCCGACATGCTTGCCGTGCTTGCGGCAAACCTCGATCGTGCGGGCGTAAGCCTCGCGCACTTTCGGGTGGTCGTATTGGCCGGCGAGCCCGAGGCTCGCCAGCATGTCGTTGACGCCGATCAACACCATGTCGACGCCATCGACCGCGACGATCTCCTCGGCGCGCTCGATGGCGTCCGCCGATTTAAACTGCACGATCACCATGGTGGCGTCATTGAGCGCGGCATTGGCTTCGGCGGCTGGAAAGCTGCGGTATTGCAAATGCGGAAACGGCCCGCCGGCGCCGCGTTCGCCGAACGGCGGAAACTTCGCCGCCTGGACCACCGCGCGCGCTTCTTCGGCCGAGCCGACGCCGGGCGCGACGATCCCGAGCGCGCCGCCGTCGAGCACCCGCGAGATATAGTCCGGGGTGTTGCTGGGCACCCGCACGAAAGCCGGGATGCCGGCACTCAAAGCCGCCAGGCAGATCTGCCCGGTGGTCTCAATCGAGAAGCTGGCGTGCTCCATGTCGATATAGAGCATGTCGAAGCCGGCGGTCTTGGCGATTCCGGCAATCTCGACGCCGCGCACCAGCCGCAATGTCATCGAGGCCACGACCTCGCCCCGGGCGAGCTTGTCCTTGACGGCGTTGCGCAGGATGTCGGTGGCGCGCACGTTGAATCTCCCAGAGACGGCTGAGGGCGAAGGCCGGACCGAACGACCGTTGATTCAATGTACCGCCGATTCGATGAATTGGGGCCAGGCGCCGCTGCCGCCGTGTGGCCTGAAGGAAACTGGCGGAGAGGGAGGGATTCGAACCCCCGATACGGTTGCCCGTATGCCGCATTTCGAGTGCGGTGCTTTCAACCGCTCAGCCACCTCTCCGGAGCCCAAACCGAACCTGAAAAGGCCCGAATTGGACGGCGCTATGTAACCAAGAGACGCGGGACAAACAAGGGTCGGCAGGCGTATATCTCTCAGTCAACCAGGAAAAATGGCAGCCAGACGGCATCAAATGCCAAGTATAACGCCTGAAACGCCCAAATTTGACCGCCTGCGCAAGGACCTGCGCGGCATTCTATTGACCGCTTTCCTGGTCACCGCCGTCACTTTGATGATCTTTACGATCATTTGGACCACTGGACGGACCCGCGGCACCGTCATCTACATGATCCCGGTGGTCATCGCCGCCACCCGCTGGGGCATCATCCCGGCGCTGTTCGCCGCCCTGTGCGGCGTCCTTTGCTCCGCTTTCCTGTTTTTCCCGCCGTTTTACTCGTTCCGGATCAGCGACCCGCAGGAAGTCATCAACCTCCTGCTGTTCGTCTTTGTCGCCTTCGTCGTCAGCCAACTCGCCACCCGCCTGAAGCGGCAGCTCGAAATCGCCCGCCAGCGCGAAATCGACATGCGCGACCTGTACGCCTTCTCGCGCCGGTTGGCGGTCGCCTTCGACGCCTCCGACATCCAGTCGGCGATCGAGGATCATCTCACCGCCGTCATGCAGCGCAAGGTCGTGCTGTTTTCGAGCGCGCACGAGGCCGCCGCCAGCGGCGGCCGGCACGCCGGCGTCACCGTGCCGCAACCGGTGCTGGCCGAGGTCGCCGGCTTCGAAACCTCGGGCCACGACAGCGCCGTCGGTGCGACCGTCACCGACGACAACAATGCGGTCTGGCTGGTGCGGGCAGTGTCGCCCAGCAACCCAGAGTTCGGCGTCATTGCCATCAATTTCGGCCGCGAATCGAAGGACAGCTCGGACGAATTGCGCACGCGCGTCGACGCCGCTTTGGCCGACGCCACCGCCACGCTCGAACGCCTTGGCATCGCGCACGCCATCGGCGAAGCAAATATGCGCGCACAGGCCGATCAATTGCGTGAGGCGCTGATCGGTTCGGTCAGCCACGAACTACGCACGCCTTTGGCCTCGATCATGGGCGCCGCCACGGTGTTGAGCACGGCGCCGGCGCTGCAGGGCGAGCCGGCTTTGCAGGCCCTGGTTCAGGACGTGCGGACCGAAGCCGAACGGCTCAACGACGACATCCAGAACCTGCTCGACGCCACCCGCATCTCCAGCGACAGCGTCAAGCCGCGCGTCGAATGGGCCGATCCCGCCGACATCGTCAACAGCGCGCTCGAGCGCTGCGGCCGCCGTCTGGCCGGCCATCGGGTGGTGATGAATCTGCCGTCCGACCTGCCGCTCATGCATGTCGATCCGGTACTGGTGAAACAGGCGTTGGTGCAAATCTTCGACAACGCGGCGAAATATTCACCGCTGGATTCGCAGATCACCGTGGCCGCGCGCGCCCGCGACGGCCGCATGATCTTGAGCGTCAGCGACGCAGGCGCCGGCCTCACCGTCGGCGAACAGCCGCAAATCTGGGACCGCTTCGTGCGCGGCGAACGCCATGCCGCGACCACCAGCGGCTCCGGCCTCGGGCTTTGGATTGCGAATGCATTTATCGCCGCCAATGGCGGCAAAATGAACGCCGTCAGCGATGGGCCGGGCAAAGGCACCACACTGACGATCGAACTCCCGGTGGCGCAAATCGCCGCCCCGCAATTGGAAAGCGACGCACATGACTGAACCCGCCCCGATCGTCCTCGTCGTCGACGACGAAATTCAAATCCGGCGATTCCTGCGCACCGGTTTCGAACTCAACGGCTTCGTCGTGCACGAGGCCGGCACCGGCGCCGAGGCGATCCGCGCCGCGACCTTGCGCCCGATCGATCTGTTGATTGTCGATCTCGGCTTACCCGACATGGACGGCGCCGACGTGGTCGAACGCATTCGCTCCTGGTCGAGCGTGCCGATCATCGTCTTGTCGGTGCGCTCGGCCGAAGAGCAAAAAGTCCGGCTGCTGGAAATGGGCGCCGACGATTATGTCGTCAAACCGTTCGGCATCGCCGAACTGCTGGCGCGCGTGCGCGTTGCGCTGCGCCGTCAGTCGCGCGCCGCCTCCGGCGAACCCGCCGTCACCGTCGGCCCGCTGACCATCGATCTCGCGGCCCGCGCGGTCCTGCTCAATGGTGTGCGCATGACGTTGACTCCAAAGGAATACCGGCTTTTGCAGGTCTTGGCCCAGCACGCCGGCAATGTCGTCACGCATCAGCATTTATTGAAGGAAGTCTGGGGCTCGATCCATATGCAGGATACCCACTACCTGCGCATCGTCGTGCGCAAGCTGCGCCAGAAGATTGAGCCGATGCCGGATTCGCCCAAGATCCTGATCACCGAACTGGGCGTCGGTTACCGGCTGGCTCATTCCGGCGCCGAGATCGCCCCGCGCGTCCTGGCGACCGCCGCAGAGGCGGCGCCGATTAAATCCAGAATCTAACCGTCCGGCGCTTCGGCACACTACAGCTTGAACAAAATTTGCGCGTTCTTGCCGGCGACCCGCTTAGCGGCGGCCGGCGCCAGCGCGTTGACGCGGCCCAGGCAGCCCGCCATATCGCCGATATTGTGCGGATAGTCCGACCCGTACATCACGCGCTCGTCGGAGCCGGCGACCGCGATGCAAAGATCGAGCGCGCGCTGGTCGTAGACCACGCTGTCGTACCAGATGCGCTGCAAGTAACTGCTCGGCTTGTCCTTGATGACTTCGGCGCAGGCCGGGATCATTTCATGGCAGCGGTCGAGACGGCCGGCGATATAAGGCAGCGTCGCGCCGCCATGCGCCGCAATCAACTTCACGTTCGGATAGGTGTCGATGAAGCCGGCATAGATCATGCGCGCGAAGGCGAGCGTCGTGTCGACCATGAAGCCGACCGGCGGCACCAGGCCGTATTCGCCCATGTGCAATTCGGCGACGCCCTGCGGCGCGGTCGGATGCACCAGCACCGGCAGGCCGAGCGCGTCGATCGCCGCCCAGACCGGCGCGAAACCCGGATCGGTCAAATCGCGGCCGTCGATATTGGCCAGCACCATGACGCCAACCGCGCCGGCCGCGACCGCGCGCTTCAACTCCGCGATGGCGTCGTCGGCGAATTGCCAGGGCAATGACGCCATCCAGGCAATCCGATCCGGCCGCGCCCGCTGCTGTTCGGCCATCGAGTCGTTGACCATGCGCGCCGCCTTCAGGCTGGTGGCGCGGTCGCCCCAATAACAATTCGGCGAGGTCAGCGATACGATCGCGACGTCGACTTTGGCGGCATCCATCGCCGCGATGCGTTCGTCATAATCCCACATGCCGGAAAACAGCGTCATGAACGCCGCGCCATCGTGGAAGATGGTGTCCTGCCCGGCCTTGGTCTTCTTGATCTCGTATTTGCCGTGGCTCTCGCGCTTCATCAGCTCGAGAAAGTCGAGCGTCAGCATATGGGTGTGAACATCGATCACGGTCATTCGAACCACCGGTTTTTTTGTGAGGATCCTTCTGGCCGTCAGGCCGGCATTCCACCCGTCTTCACGGCCGCGAGCGCGCGCAGGCGGCTCACAGTGATATATTCGTAAGCCATCACCGCGATGCCGCCGGCGACGCCCACGACATCGAGCGCTGTGCCGCCAACAAACGCGTCGGCCGGAATCAGCGCCGCGATCCCGGCGGCGGCGAATGCCAAACGGCCCCAGATCCCAAGCGGCCGCATGAAATATCCAACCGCCGCGCAGGACACCAGCCAGACGCCGAGCAGCGCGGTGACAACCGCAATAGCGATGTCGACCGGCGGACCGATCAGCAGCAAGGTCGGCGAATAGACAAACAGGATCGGCACGATGAACGCGGTCCAGCCGAACCGCATCGCGGCGAAACCGGTGCGCATTGCGTCGGCCTTGGCCACCGATGCGGCGGCAAAGGCGGCGATCGCGATCGGCGGCGTGATCATCGACATCATGCCGAAATACATCACGTAAAGATGTGCCGCGATCGGCTTGACGCCGACCTCGACCAGCGACGGCGCCACCAAGGTCGCCAGCAGGACGTAGACCCCGACGGTCGGCAGGCCCATGCCGAGGACGATACAGACGGCGGCCGACAGCACCAGCAACAGGAACAGATGACCCTGGCCGATTTGCACCAGCCCGAGCGTCAGTTGAAAGCCGAGCCCCGAAATCGCCAGCACGCCAATGACGATGCCGGCAGCGCCCGTGATCAGAATCAGATCGAGCGCGCCATGGCCGGTCTCGCACAACGCCGTGACCACCTCGCGCGCCTTCAGGCGCTTGCCCTGAAACCCGAAAAGCACCGCCGGAATGATCAAGGCGAGGATCGCCCACATCACGGCTTTCTCGGGCTGGTAGTTCAGGAAGAACAACCCGAACAGCAAGACCGCGAAGGAAATCGGGAAGTACCAGCCGGCGCGCCAGACCGGACCGGCCTTGCGGAATATCCTTCGGATCGACCGGTGGAATTCCCTCCTTGGCCGCGTCGAGGTCGGCCTGGATGAACAGCGCGATGTAATAGAGCAGCCCCGGCACGATCGCGGCCATCACCACGGTGGCATAAGAGGTCTCAAGAAATTCGGCGATCAGGAAGGCGGCGGCGCCCATCACCGGCGGCATCAGCTGGCCGCCGGTCGAGGCCACCGCTTCGATCGCAGCCGCCTTGTGCGCGGGCACGCCGGCGCGCTTCATCAGCGGAATGGTGACGATGCCGGTCGCCACCACATTGGCGACCGCGCTGCCCGAGATCGAGCCGAACAGGCACGACCCCAGCACCGCGATCTTGGCGGCGCCGCCGCGAAAGCGGCCCATCAGCGCCATCGACAGGTCGGTGAAAAATTGCATGCCGCCGGTGTGCTGCAGAATCTGCCCGAACAGCACGAAGGCGATGACGATGGTGGTTGCGACCTTGACCGGCAGACCGAGGATGCCGGTGTAATTGGCGGCCAGCGCCAATGACAATTTGCGCCAGTCGGTCGCAATGCCATCGCCGGGCAGATGGTTTGCCAGCAAGGCATAAGAAATGAAAACGGCGACCAGAATCGGGAGGGTAATGCCGGTGGCCCGGCGCAGCGCCTCGATCAACAAGACGATCAGCACGACGCTGACGATGACGCTGTCGGTCTGACGCAGATAAACCAGATCGACGATGCGCGGATAGAACGCCGCCAGATAGCCGGTGGCCGAGAACGCCGCGAGCGCGGCCACGACATCGTACCAGGGCAGATCGGTTTTGTCGCTGCCACGCACCGGCAATTTCAGAAACGCCAGCGTCAAGGTCACCGCCAGCATGGCGGCGAGGTATTGCTGATCGTAAAGCGCGATGCCGACGCGGTTATAGGCGTCGAGCGCCCAGCCGATCGCGCCCAGCGTCAGCAGCGTCGCCAGGACGTCGATCAGCTTGCGCGGATAAGGCAACGCCGCCCTCCCAAGGAACGATTTTTGGGAGAGCGGCTTTTGTGCTTGCGGTGCGGAGTTTTCGCTCATGCGAATGCCGATTGGTTAGGCGCGATAAGTGCGTCTTAATTCTTCTTCGGCGGCCACTGACCGATTTCTTTGTAATACTTGATGGCGCCCGGATGAAATTCGACGCCTTCGATGTCCTGCGCCATCGCGTCGGCCTTGAACAGCCGCAGCGGCGGGAACACCTTGCCGAACTCGCCGGCATTTTCGTGCATCGCTTTCACCAGCTTGTAGACGACGTCGTCCGGGGTGTGGGTGCTGGCAAACAGATCGACGCCATAGGACACGATATAGCCCGGCGCGAGCAGGCCGGTTTTGCCCTTGCCCGGCGTCTGATGCAGCAGATAGGCGACCGGCACCTGCTTCTTGATGGCGGCGACGATGGCCGGCGTCGGCTTGTCGACCGTCAGCGCGCGGATGCCGCCGACCGCGGCATCGGCTTCATTGACCGGACCGGCACCGAGCGCGAACACGAAGAAATCGGTGCGGCCTTCCTTGAAGGCGTTGGCGTTGGCGATGATGTTGGACACACGGACGCCCTTGCATGTCGGCGAGCGACACGCCCCCAGGCGCCAGCGCCGCGTTGGTTACCGCGGTCAGAACCTTCTGGTTGGTGAAGCCGACCGGGCCACGCGCACCTTTCAGATCGGCCAGCGTCTTATACTTGCTGTCCTTCTTGACGAAGATCGCGTTGCGCAGCGGATACAGCACCGCGACCGCGCGGATGTCCTTGGTCGGCCGGCCCTTGAAATAGGCCTCGCCGGTGACGCCGAGATTGGTCTCGTAGACATTGGCGATGCCGAACGGCACTTCGCCGGCATTGACGATCGGCATGTATTGGCTGGAGCCGCCCTGCGCCTGCAGGGTCAGGCGCATGCCGGCCTTTTCGGCCAGGACCTTGCCGATGGCGGCGGCGGTCGAGTTGTAGATTGAGCCCGACGGCGGGGTGGCGATGGCGATCGGCTGCTGGGCCGAGGCGCCGGCGACCGGCCCCAGAACGCCAAGTCCCAGAGTCCCAAGCGCGATCAGCGCCGGGAAAAATTTCCCGTAAATCATCTACTTCCTCCCTCAATATGCTCTCGGCAGCCTTAAATGACTGCTCCTGGCAAAGTTTTGTCGCTTTGGATGGCCTCCGTAGCGTCAAAAGGCTCCGGGCAACCAGCTTGGCGGTCTCGGCCAGTTGAAGCAAGCCGCGATCCGCAGCTTTGGCGGCTATTCTTGACTCTTTGGCGCTTGCCCGCCATAAAGCCGCCAACCGTGGACCCCTTGTGGGTCCGCGCGCTTTTTTATGGGCATTAAGCCCTTAAAAACAAACGCAAATCGACTGACAAGAAGCCGGTCCGGAATCCTCCGAGATCGGGTTTGAACACGAGGAAAAAACGATGTTCGCAGTCATCAAAGCCGGCGGTAAGCAATACCGCGTCGTTGCTGAAGATGTCATCCGGATCGACCGCGTCGCGGCCGAGCCCGGTCAAGTTATTGAATTCGGTGAAGTTTTGCTGCTGGGCGGCGACACGCCGACGGTTGGCGCGCCGACGATTGCCGGCGCGATGGTCGCCGGTGAAGTGGTCCAGCATACCCGCGGCGACAAGGTCATCGCCTTCAAGAAGCGCCGGCGCAAGAATTCGCGCCGCAAGCGTGGTTTCCGTCACGATTTCTCGATGATTCGCATCACCGAGATCCTGACCGACGGCGCCAAGCCGCAAGCGACCCCGCCGGCCCGTCCGGCCCGCGTTGCCAAGCCGAAGCCGCAAGTCGAAGGCGCGGAAGGCGAAGCTGCCGAAGCCAAGCCGGCGAAAGCCGCTAAGGCCAAAACCGCGACGAAAAAGCCCGCGGCCAAGAAGCCGGCCGCGAAAAAGCCCGCCGCCAAGAAGTGAGATGATTCCGTCACGGAATCGGTGTAAGATACAAACTGAATTCGAGAGTTAGAGAACAGTCATGGCACACAAAAAAGCAGGCGGCTCCTCACGTAACGGTCGCGATTCCGACGGCCGCCGCCTCGGTTTGAAGAAGTCGGGTGGCCAGATCGCCGAGCCGGGCAACATTATTTGTCGCCAGCGCGGCACTACTTGGCATGCCGGCCGTAATGTCGGCATGGGCAAGGATCATACGCTGTTCGCGCTCGCCACCGGTAAAGTTCAGTTCGCCAAAAAAGCTAAAGGCCGCACCTACGTCTCCGTCGTACCGATGATGGAAGCAGCCGCCGAATAAACGGTAGACCAAAAATCGAGGTCTGCCGGTCACTCAAGTCGAACCGGCAGAGCGCGATAAGGCTCTGAGAGGGGGAGACGGGTGACCGGCTCCCCCTCTTCGCATTTGGACCGCCAAAATTCCTTGGTGGTCACAAACTGGAGCCCGCGCCATGACGTTGTTTGAAGACCTACCCAGCGAAAGCTTTTTCGAAGCGAGTATCCCCGTCCTCGAGACCGAGCGGCTGATCTTGCGCGCGCCGACCCTCGCGGACGTTAAAACGGTAGCGATGCTCGCAAACGATCGTCGTATCGCAGAGAATACCGCGCGCATGCCGCATCCGTACAAAACCGCGGATGCCGAAGGTTTCATTACCGGCGCCAACAAATCCGGCGGCGAAGCCGTGTTCCTGATCACCCTGCGCGACGGTTCTGTCATCGGCGCTTGCGGGTTCATGGCCCAGGTCCTGCCCCAGGTCCTGGCCCAGGAGCCGACGCCGGAGATCGGCTACTGGCTGGGCGTCGAGCATTGGGGCAAAGGCTACGCCACCGAAGCGCTGCACGCCCTGATCGATTTCGTTTTCACCGACCTCGGCCACGACGCGCTGCAAGCGGGCGCACGTGTCACCAATCCGGCATCGCGCCGGGTGCTGGAAAAGTGCGGCTTCCAGTGGACCGGCGTCGGACTCTATCGGATCAAGGCGATTAAATCGTCGGCGCCGATCGACCGCTTCCGGCTCGACCGCGGCATCTGGTCGGCGCTTAAGACCTGGGCGCCGATGAAGCGGGTGATGTAGTCACGCGTCGGGAGTTGAGGCCATGTACCAACCTCCGCACTTTCGCGAGGACCGGCTTGAGATTCAACACGCGCTTATGCGCGTGCATCCGCTCGGCCTGCTGATCACGGCCGGGCCGAATGGGCTGCAGGCCAACCACGTTCCGTTCCTGATCGACACGGCAGGTTCGGAACGTGGCACGCTGCGCGCTCATCTGGCCCGCGCCAATCCGCAGCTCGTCGAACTTGCGGCGGTCGCGGAATGTCTCGTCGTGTTCCAGGGGCCGCAGCACTACATTAGCCCGTCGCTCTATCCGACCAAACGCGAGACCGGCAAAGTCGTGCCGACCTGGAACTACATCACGGTCCATGCCTGGGGCCAGCCGCGCGTGATCGACGACACGGACTGGCTGCGCCGGCAGATCGACGATCTGACGACGCATAATGAGAAAAGCCAGTCTTCGACCTGGAAGGTGTCCGATGCACCGGACGCTTTCATCGCCGCGCAGATCAAGGGAATCGTCGGGCTCGAAATTCCGATCGCGCGGATCGAAGGCAAATGGAAAGTCAGCCAGAACCGGCCGGCGACCGATCAGGCCGGCGTTGTCGATGGGCTGCGCGGCGGGCCGGGCGACGCAGACGCCATGGCGGCATTGGTCGCAGAGCGCGGCAAGCAGGTGTTGTGATGGAACGCAAACTCATCTCTTCTGGCGCGATTTTCGAGACCCAGATCGGCTTCTCGCGCGCGGTGCGTGTTGGGCCACACATCGCGGTCTCCGGCACCGCGCCGATTGCGCCGGGCGGCGGCACCGCCTGCCCGGGCGATCTCTATGGCCAGACGCTACGTTGTCTCGAAATCATCGAAAAAGCCATCAACGATGCCGACGGCAAGCGCGAGCATGTCATCCGCACGCGGATGTTCCTCAAGGACATGAGCAACTGGCAGGAGGCCGGACGCGCGCACGGCGAGTTCTTCAAAGACATCCGGCCGGCCTCGACCATGATTCAGATCGTGCAGGCGATCGACCCGGCCTGGCTGATCGAGATCGAAGCCGACGCGATCGTGACCTGAGGCCGCAAGCTCACGGCGGTTCGGCGAAGGTCGCAGGATTCGCCAACCTTTGCTCGCGCACGAAGGAGCGATGGAACGGCTAGTTTTAGCGGGGCCCGCAATGTTGTCGGGCCTTGCTATCTTTATATTTTCTTTACCATACAAAGACGCGCGAAGCGGCCATTCGCCCAGTTAAGCTTCCAAAAACCACATCTAAACTACAGGCCATTTTCGTTAGTACTTATTAGCAGGCGCTCCGCTACCACCAATCTACAGGTGATCGGGGGCAATATCTTGTTCAATCTGTTTTCACGGCCGCGTCCAGTCTGGTTTTATCTGATTGCGCTCTGCGGAGCGCTGACCATTCCAATTCTTGTGGTTACGGCGCTCATGACGTGGAATTTCGCGGAGTCCGAAAGGACCCGGTTGAAAGGCGACGTCTCCAACGTGAACCTCCAGGTTATGTCCGCGCTCGAACGCCAGCAGGCGGCGGATATTGCCATGATGCGCGTATTGGCGACATCGCCCGCGTTGCGCGACGACGACATCGGATCCTTCCGCGTGCAGGCACATGCCATACTTCGGTCCGATCTGGTGGGCGCTGAGATTATCCTGCAGGACGCCGCCGGCAACACGTTGCTCGACACCGGGGAAGATACTGGACGTATCTCCTCGACCGGTAAGCTGAATGCACCCAAGTTAAATCAGGGTCGTCCGACATTTTCCGGATTGTTGGTCGGAAGAAATTTTTCCAACTCGGCCTATTTTGTCACCGTACCGGTTAAGATCCTGGATAAAGTCAAATATTACCTGATTGCGCGCATGCCTGTTCAAAGGCTGGCAGATCTGATCACCGAACAAAATCTCGACCCCGGTTACTTCGTATCCATCGCCGACAGAAGCGGAATTTTGCTCGCCCGTTCGGCGGAAAACGAAAAGCACTTCGGCAGGCAATTGCCAGGTGTCACGGCGTCGGAAGGGAGGGATTTTTTCACCTGGTCGGGCAACAACCCGCAAGGCGTAAAGGTCTACGGCGTTATCCGGCGCGAGAAGCTCAACGGTTGGGCCGTAACAACGGGCATATCGCAACAATTGCTGCATGCCCCACTAAACCGGTCGCTCTTATGGTTCCTAGGACTGGCGGCTATCGCCATAACAATTGGCTATATTGTCGCCTATACGCTGAGCCGGATATTGTCCGGCACGGTTCGAAAGATCATCGCAATCGCCGGCGAACTCGGTGAAGGCAAGCAAGTCGAGCCTATTATCACACCAGTGACCGACGCCAATATTATTGGCGTCGCGCTCAAAGCGGCTTACGATAAGCTGCGCCAGCAGTCTGAAGCGTTGGTGTCGGCCAAGAAGACGCTGGAGCGGCGCGTCGAGGAGCGAACTGAAGAGTTGGCGGCAAAGACAAAGCTTCTCCAAACGACCTTATCTAATATGGATCAGGGCCTGTTGTTGGTGGACCGGAAAGGTTTCATTCGTCTCCACAATGCGAAGGCGGCCGATCTGATCGAGGTTCCTGAGCAAATGCTGCGTACACATCCCAACGTCAGCGAAGCCGTCAATTACCAGAAACGTATCGGCATCATCGACGAAGCGCCGGAGGATGTCGCTATCATGTTCTCGCGTCACGGCCTCGTGCCTGGCCAGACGACGGTACATGAGCGTGAACGGCCCAACGGCAAGGTGATCGAGGTTCGCACCGTCCCGCTCGACGATGGCAGCCTGGTTCGCACCTATACCGACGTCACGCTGCGCAAACACGCCGAACGCCACCTTCAATTTCTGGCCCGGCACAATTCGTTGACCGAAATCCCCAATCGTCTCCACTTCCGGGAGCGGCTTGAACAGGCGATTTCCTTCGATGCGCGGTACGACGCGCCGTTGTCGGTTTTGTTCATCGACGTCGACCATTTCAAGAGCATCAACGACATTCACGGCCATGCCGTCGGCGATGCCTTGCTGATTCAAATTGCGGCCCGTCTGAAAAGCGAGCTCAGAATGGAAGATACGGTCGCACGGTTTGGTGGCGACGAGTTCGCCGTTTTGCAGGCCGGTGGCGCGGAGGAAAATGGTGCTGCCAACTTGGCGAGGCGACTGCTGAGGTCGGTTTCCGGTACTTATTCGATCGACGACATTGCCTTGGACGTGACCGTCAGTATTGGCATCGCAGCTTGCCAGGCGCAAAACGTCGGGGTCGATGAATTAATGAGAAAAGCGGACACCGCCCTTTACCAGGCCAAACGGTCGGGACGGAATCGATTCTGTCAGTTTGAGGAGTTCAAAATCGCGCTGGCTGCCGGGTAGAACCGTCACGGCGGTTCGGCGAAGGTCACCGGCTTGGCCAAAGTCTGTTCGCGGACAAAGATGTAGATGCCGGCGGCGATGATGATGCCGGCGCCGATCAGCATCGGCGTGCCCGGGATATCGCCGAAGAAAATATAACCGAACAAAACCGCCCAGACGATGGTCGTGTATTGATAGGGCACGACCACGGACGCCGGCGCGATGCTGAGCGCGCGGTTGATGCAGAGATAGGCGATCATCGCGACCACGCCGAGCAGGGTCAGCAGCGCGCCGTCGAACCAGCTCAACGCCACCCAGGACAATGGCGCGGCAATCGCGCCGAAGATCAACGCGGCGACATTCTGGATCGTCACCAGCACGACGTCGGAGGTGCCACGCACAAGCCGGGTGTAGACCATGAAAATTGAGAACGACAGGCTTCCGGCGATCGCGACTCAGCGCCGCCGGGCTGAATGCGCACCGGAGGTTGGGCGCAATGCGATCATGACGCCGACAAAACCGGCCAGCACCGCGACCCAGCGCCGCCAGCCGACATGCTCGCCGAGCAGCAGCGGCGACATCGCCGTCACATAGATCGGACCGGCGAGATAAAACGTCATCACGTCGGCGAGCGACATGTCGGCCAGCGCCCAATAGAAGCAGGCGACCTCGAAGGTGGCGAAGGCCGCGCGCACGATTTGCAGCCAGGGCCGCGGTGCTTGCGTAAAAGCAGCGAGACCCTCGCGCTTGACGAAGGGCGCTAGAAATCACCAGCGCCGCCGCGCTGCGCACCAACAGCAACTGCCCGACCGAGAAAGTCGCGATCAGCCATTTTCCCATCGCGTCGTTAAGCGCGAAGAAAAATATCCCGGCCAGCATCAAGGCGATGCCGGCAAGGCGGCGGTCGGTCGGCTCTGATACGGTTCCCGGCGTCATGCGGCGAAGTCTATAGCATGGCAGATATCAGACCGGTGACGCGGGCTGGCATCCGCCGCCGGACTTGCGCGACAATGGACAAAAGCGCTGCAAAGCCAAAGTCCCAAGGGAGGACATCCATGTCTTACGGTCTCGACCAGTTCATCGCCGATTGCCGCAAAAGCCTTTCCCGCGACCCCGGCCCGGACGGGCGCGAACAAGTCCGCAGCAATCTGGAAAAGCTTTGCAGAACCCGCAATTCATCCAGGACTATTGCGGCGACGACCAGCCGCGCGGCCTCAAGGTGCTGTACGAAGACCCCGAACTCGGTTTCCAGGTGCTGGCCCATATCAACGACAAGGCGCGCGTGTCGCCGCCGCACGATCACGGCGCATCCTGGGCGATCTATGGCCAGGCCACCAAATTCACCGAGATGACCGAATGGGAGCGCGAGGACGACGGCGGCGATCCCAAGCACGCCAAGCTGAACCGGTGAAGACGAAATACAAGCTGACGCCCGGCAAGGCCGGCATCTATCAGGACGGCGACATTCACTCGATCGATTATCCCGACTACGCGCGCTTCGTTCGCGTCACCGGCACCAACCTCGACAAGATCAACCGCATCCGCATCGATCTGAAATCGGGCGAGGTCGCACCAGATGACGCCGCAACAAGCGACGTAGTAAAGTCATCAATTCAACTTTCGTCATGGCCGGGCTCCGTCCCGGCGCATCCACGCTTAGGAAAGCATCTCGTTGCCCGCGAAGCTAAGACGTGGATGCGCGGGTCAAGCCCGGCGCATGACAATGGAGAGACTGTCATTGTCCAACATTAAGACCTATTTCCCCCACCGCCCTCCGCGCCATGCTCGAAGACGGCGCGCGAACTCGCGCTCATCGATGTGCGCGAGGAGCTGATCTATTCGCAGAACCATCTCTTGTGGGCGCGCTCGGCGCCGCTCAGCCGCATCGAATTGCGCTTTGCACAATTGGTGCCGCGTAAAGACACCCGCATCGTCCTGATCGACGACAATGACGGCATCGCCCAACGCGCCGCCGAGATTCTCACGCGCGGCGGCTACAGCGACATTTCATATTTGGAAGGCGGCATGGCCGCCTGGGAAAAAGCCGGGCTCATTCTGTTTTCCGGCATGCACGTGCCGAGCAAGGCCTTCGGCGAATTCGTCGAGCACGATTCCGGCACGCCCAACATCAGCGCCGACGAACTCAATGCCATGATGCAATCGCGGCGCCGACATGGTGGTGCTCAATTCGCGGCCGTTCGATGAATATTCGCGCATCTCGATTCCGACCGGCATCAACGTGCCCGGCGCCGAACTGGTGTTGCGCGTGCGCGACATGGTGCCGTCGCCCGAAACCACCATCGTGGTCAATTGCGCCGGCCGCACCCGCTCCATCATCGGCGCGCAATCGCTGATCAATGCCGGCGTGCCGAACAAGGTGGTGGCGCTGCGCAACGGCACCATGGGCTGGCATCTCGCCGGTTTGAAAGTCGCCAAGGGCGAGAGCGACCGCTTTCCCGCCGTCACCGAGTCGGTCTCGGATGGGCGCGGCCACAGGCGCAAAAAGTCGCCGACAAATTCGGCGTCAAGAGCATCGATCTCGATGCGCTCGCGAAATTTCGCGCCGACAAAACCCGCACGACTTATCTGTTCGACGTGCGCGATCCGTCCGAATTCGAAGCCGGCCATTTGCCCGGCGCCGTCTCCGCCCCCGGCGGCCAATTGGTGCAGGCGACCGACACTTTATGCCGGCACGCTCGGCGCCCGCATTGTCGTTGCCGACGACAAACAGGTGCGCGCGTTGATGAGCGCCTCGTGGCTGCGGCAGATGGGCTGGCAGGATGTTTTCGTGCTTGACGCCGACGCCTCGCACTTCACCGAAACAGGCAATCCGCCGGGCCGCATCCTCGGCACCCCGCGACGATCTGGCGATCGCCACCGACATTCACACCATCGCCGAAGTCGACAACGTCAACATCGTCGATCTGTCGCCGAGCCCGTCTACGCCAAGGGCCACATTCCCGGCGCCTGGTTCGCCATTCGCGGCCGGCTCGACCACGCCTTGCCGAAAATCGCCATGCGCGAGATTCTGGTGCTCACCTCCGAGGACGGCGTGCTCGCCGCGCTGGCGGTCGACGAGGCGCGCGGCTTGACCGACACGCCCGTCCGCTTCCTCAAAGGCGGCAACGCCGCCTGGGCCGCCGCCGGCATCCCGCTCTCGACCGACGCCAAAATGGCCGACGAGGCGCTCGATGCCTGGCTCAAGCCCTATGAGCGCAAAGGCGACCCGAAAGCCGCCATGAACGAGTATTTAAGCTGGGAAGTCGACCTGCTGGAGCGCATTAAAGCCGACGGAACGACGCATTTTTTCAGCGCCCGTTAGCCCTTTTCGCATCCCGGATGGTGCAGTTCGGCCCGCGATAGCCTATATCGAGGCCCATGAAATTCCTCGACGAAGCCAAGGTCTATATCGGGTCCGGCGCGGGCGGCAACGGCTGCATCGCGTTCCGGCGTGAGAAGTTCATCGAGTTCGGCGGCCCGTCCGGCGGCGACGGCGGCCGTGGCGGCGACGTCATTGTCGAGGCGGTCAACGGTCTCAACACGCTGATCGACTACCGCTACCAGCAGCACTTCATGGCCCAGCGCGGCGAGAACGGCATGGGCAAGGATCGCCATGGCGCCGGCGGCAACGACAAGTTCATGCAGGTGCCGGTCGGCACCCAGATCTATGAAGAAGACGGCGAGACCATGATCGCCGACCTCACCTAAGTCGGCCAGCACTTCACGCTCGCCAAAGGCGGCAATGGCGGCTTCGGCAATGCCTATTTCAAGACCTCGACCAATCAGGCGCCGCGCCGCGCCAATCCCGGCCAGCCCGGCGAAGAGCGCACCATTCGTCTGCGGCTTGAAGCTGATCGCCGACGCCGGCCTGATCGGCCTGCCGAACGCCGGCAAGTCGACGTTTCTCGCGCGCGTCACCGCGGCCAAGCCGAAGATCGCCGATTATCCCTTCACCACGCTGCATCCGCAGCTCGGCGTCGTGCGCGTCGACGACCGCGAATTCGTACTGGCCGATCTGCCCGGCCTGATCGAAGGCGCGCATGAAGGCGTCGGCCTCGGCGACAAATTCCTCGGCCACACCGAGCGCTGCCGCGTCATTCTGCATCTGGTCGACGGCACCGGCGAGGATGCCGGCGCCGATTACAAGACCGTGCGCGCCGAACTCGACGCCTATGCCAACGGGCTTGAGGACAAGCCGGAAATCGTCGCGTTGACGAAATCCGATTCAATGACGCCGGAAGCGATCAAGAAGCAGATGGCGAAGTTGAAAAAAGCCTGCAAGCAAACGCCGGTGCTGCTGTCGTCGGCCTCCGGCCAGGGCGTCACCGACGTGTTGCGCGATTTGTTCAAGATCATCACCGCTGCCGGCGGCGGCAGCGACGTCAAGACCAAGGAAGAAAAAGCCGAGGCGTGGCACCCGTAAGCCACTCTTTACCCTCCCCCCTTACGGGGAGGGCAAGAATGCGCGCCGCCCTACACCAGCCCGCCATTGGCCCGGATCACCTGGCCGTTAATCCAGCCGCCGTCCGGCCCCGCCAGAAACGACACCACGCCCGCGATATCGTTCGGCGTGCCGAGCCGTTCCATCGGCGCGAGCTTGGCAAAGAAGTCGATCATCTCCGGCGTCTTGCCGTCGAGGAACATCTCGGTCGCCACCGGCCCCGGCGCCACGGCATTCACCGCGATATTCCGGCCCCGCAATTCCTTGGCGAGAATACCGGTCAGCGCTTCGACCGCCGCCTTGGTCGCCGTGTAAAGACCGTAGGTCTCGTTCTTGGTGCCGACCACGCTGGTTGAGAAATTGACGATGCGGCCGCCGTCGCGCAGGCGTTTGGCCGCCTCGCGCAAGCCATTGAACGTTCCCTTGAGATTGACCGCGACGATGCGGTCGAAGGCGTCGTCCGATGCCTCGCCGATCGGTGCCAAGGTCAGAATACCGGCGGTGTTGACCAGTACGTCGACGCCACCGAAAGCGCGCGTGGCCTCGTCGAACAAGGTCCGCAACGCTGCCGGCTCGCTCACGTCGCCCTGCACCGCCAACGCCCGACCGCCGGCGGCTTCGATCGCCGTCACGACCTCGTCCGCCGCCTTGGCATTGCCGGCGTAATTGACCGTGACCGCAAAGCCGTCCACCGCCAGGCGACGCGCCACCGCGGCGCCAATCCCGCGCGAACCACCGGTCACGATCGCCACTTTATTGTTCCGTTCCGTCATCTTGCTTCTCCTCGGTGAATTGAAATCTCATGACCGCAAGATGGCCCTTTCCATTGTTCGGATAATCCGGCTTGTTCTGGAAACACTGTTCGTTATATTCGGCTAATCATGGACCGATTGGACGCCATGCGGCTTTTTGCCCGCGTCGTGGAACGGCGCAGTTTCACCGGCGCGGCGAGGGATCTCGGGATTCCGCGCTCGACCGCGACCGACGCCGTGCGCCAGATCGAGGCCCGGCTCGGCATCCGGCTCCTGCAGCGCACCACCCGCGTGGTCAAACCGACCTCGGACGGCGAGACCTACTACCAGCGCTGCCTCGACATCCTCGCCGACATCGAAGCCGCCGAGACCGCGGTCGGCGCCGTCAAACCGCGCGGCCAGCTGCGCGTCGACGTCCACGGCACGATGCTGCGGCGGCTTCTGCTGCCCAGCCTGCCGCGCTTCCTGAGCGCTTATCCCGATTTGCGGCTGCACATCGGCGAGGGCGACCGGATGGTCGATCTGGTGCGCGAAGGCGTCGATTGCGTGCTGCGCGCCGGCGATCTGCATGACAGCACCATGGTCACGCGGCGGATCGCGACGATCGACGAAATCACCTGCGCCAGCCCCGATTACTTGCGCCAGCACGGCACGCCGCGCAGCGTCGGCGACCTGGCCGGGCACAAGATGATCGGCTTCGTGTCGTCGGCGACCGGCCGGATCATGCCGCTGGAATTCATGGTCGGCGGCAAGCGCCAGCATGTCACCTTGCCGGCCACCGTCACCGTGACCGGTTCCGAGACGCTGATCGCGCTCGCGCGGCTTGGCCTCGGCCTCATCCAGGTGCCGCCTTACAACCTGACCGAGGATCTCGCCGCCGGACGGCTGGTCGAAGTGCTGCCGAAAAATCCGCCATCGCCGACGCCGCTGTCGCTGCTCTATCCGGAGAGCCGCGGCCTGTCGCCGCGCGTGCGGGTTTTCATCGATTGGATCGTGGGCGAATTCGCACGCCACAAAGTCTCGACGCTGCGCCAAGGCCGTGGCATGAAGCCCGCAAAGACAACATAAACAGCGAACCGGGCCAGCGCAGGCCGATCGAAAAACGTCAGGAGAATGTCATGAAAACCCGCGCCGCCGTCGCCTGGAAAGCAGGTGCGCCGCTCACCATCGAGACCATCGACCTCGAAGGCCCCAAGGCCGGCGAAGTCCTGATCGAAATCATGGCGACCGGCGTCTGCCACACCGACGCCTACACGCTGTCGGGGCTCGATCCGGAAGGCATTTTCCCGGCCATCCTCGGCCATGAGGGCGCGGGCATCGTGCGCGAGATCGGCGCAGGCGTCACCTCGCTGAAAGTCGGCGACCACGTCATCCCGCTGTACACGCCGGAATGCCGGCAGTGCAAAACCTGCACGTCGCAGCGCTCGAATCTGTGCACCGCGATCCGCGCGACGCAGGGCAAAGGCGTGATGCCGGACGGCACCTCGCGCTTCAAATGCGACGCCGACCCCGTGTTCCACTACATGGGCTGCTCGACCTTCTCGAATTTCTCGGTGTTGCCGGAAATCGCGCTCGCCAAGGTTCGCGAGGACGCGCCGTTCGACAAGATCTGCTACATCGGCTGCGGCGTCACCACCGGCATCGGCGCTGTCACCAACACCGCGAAAGTCTGGCCCGGCGCCAATGTCGTGGTGTTCGGCCTCGGCGGCATCGGCCTCAACGTGTTGCAGGCCGCGCGCATGGTCGGCGCCGACAAGATCATCGGTGTCGATACCAATCCCGGCAAACGCGCCATGGCCGAGAAATTCGGCATGACGCATTTCGTCAACCCGGACGAAGTCGGCCGCGACAAAGTCGTGCAGGCGATCGTCGATCTGACCGGCGGCGGCGCCGACTTCTCGTTCGAGTGCATCGGCAATGTCGATGTCATGCGCCAAGCGTTGGAATGCACCCATCGCGGCTGGGGCGAATCGATCATCATCGGCGTCGCCGCATCCGGCAAGGAAATCGCCACCCGCCCGTTCCAACTGGTCACCGGCCGGGTCTGGAAAGGCACGGCGTTCGGCGGCGTGCGCGGCCGCACCGAGGTGCCGAAGATCGTCGACTGGTACATGGACGGCAAGATCAACATCGACGACCTGATCACCCACACCATGCCGCTCGACAAGATCAACGACGCCTTCGACCTGATGCACGAGGGCAAGTCGATCCGCTCGGTGGTGTTGTACTGACCGCCGCCGTGACGCGACCGTTCGAAGGGATCCGGGTGATCGATGTCACCCACGTGCTGGCCGGCCCGTTCGCGGCCTATCAATTGGGCTTGCTTGGCGCCGACGTCATCAAGGTCGAACACCCGGACGATCCCGACCAGAGCCGCAGCTATGGCTAGCGACAAGGAGCTCAACCGCCGTCAGATGGGCACGGCCTATCTGACGCAAGGCTCCAACAAGCGGTCGATCGCGCTCGACCTCAAGCAGGAAAAAGACCGCGACGTCCTCAGACAACTGGCCGCGACCGCCGACATCTTCGTCGAGAACTACCGGCCCGGCGCGTTCGAAGCGCTCGGCCTTGGCTATGAGGCATTGTCAGCGCTCAACCCGCGTCTGATCTATGCCTCGCTATCGGCCTTCGGCCAGAACGGTCCGCGCGGCGACCAGACCGCCTACGATCATGTCATTCAGGCGACCTCCGGCATCATGGCGATGACCGGCCAGAAAGGCGGCGAGCCGACCAAGCTCGGCGCGCCGGCGGTCGACTATGCCACCGGCATGTCCGGCGCTTTCGCGTTGTCGGCGGCCTTGTTTCAGCGCGAGCGCACCGGCAAAGGCCAGCGCATCGACATGGCGATGCTCGACGTCGCCATGATCCTGATGGGTTCGCATCTCACCGGCTACACCCGCAACGGCGCGCATCCCAAGCCGCACGGCAATCATCATCCCGACGCCAGCAACGGCGCCTTCGCCACCAAAGACGGTCTTGTGATGCTGGGCGCGGCCAACTTGCGTCAGCACGCCCGGCTGTGGGCTCTGCTCGGTCGGCCCGACATGATGAAGAAGAATGCCGAAGAGCGCGACGCCGGCCATGCCCATGAAATGCAGGTGCTGTCGCAGATCATGCTGACGCGCACCGCCGACGAATGGGAAACCTTCCTGCAAGCCAACCATGTGCCGGCGGCGCGCGTACGCACCATGGGCGAAGCGCTCGCCGACCCGCAACTGGCCAGCCGCAACATCGTCCACCGCCACGACAACGCGCCCGGCATCGACGGCGGCTTTAGCGTTCCGGTCGCGCCCTTCACCTTCGCGCATGGCGGCCCGCGTATCGACTCAGCCCCCGCCGACGCTCGGCCAGCACACGCAAGAAATTCTCGCCGAATTGAAAACCCGGCGGCGTTGAAGTTACGATTTTACCGGCAACCTGAGACGGGCCACTTTCATTGTCGGTGTCGCGCAAGGAACTGCGGCAATCAGGCGGCAATTTCGCCGTATTCCAGGCACTAACTCTTCTAAAATCCGGCGCGTTTCGTCCGCACAAGACGGCAATTGTCGATGGGTATCTCCCTTTCGAAATTTTGGCGTCAACGTTGTTGACGGCCGGATGACTTTGGAGGAACCGACACCATGCGGCAGCTTTTTTTGCCCGCCTGTGTCTGCTTGGTGACGTGGTCGAGCGCGACCGACATTGCCGACTCGAAACTGTCGTTTGATGAATTTACCGGCTCGATGGCGACGGCGGTTTCGACCGCGCCGCCAGCCGATCCGACGCCGCGAGACGTGGCACTGCCGCAAGACGTGGCGCTCCCAATTGGCGATCTTGCTATTGAACCGCCGGTGCCGTCCGGCGTCGTCGTCAATAACGGTATTCCTGCGGGCATCGCGCTACCACCAATTAAAAAACCGGTGATTGCGCGCACGACCGAGGAAATATGTAATTCGCTAACTGATGCGGCGCAGAGCAACGATCTGCCGATTCCATTTTTCATTCGATTGCTGTTTCAGGAAAGCCGCTTCAAGCCCGGCGTTGTCAGCTCCGCTGGCGCACAGGGCATGGCGCAATTCATGCCGGAGACCGCCGCCGACATGGGGCTCGAAAACCCCTTCGACCCGTTGCAGGCCATCCCCGCCTCGGCACGCCTGCTGCGCAATTTGATGGCGCAGTTCGGCAATCTCGGATTGGCGGCCGCGGCCTACAATGCCGGCCCCAAGCGTATTCAGGATTGGCTGGCCGACCGGCGCAAAAACAAATTGCCGGAAGAAACCCAAGGCTACGTCAAGATAATTACCGGCCATGCCGCCGAAAGCTGGAGCAAAGCTTCGGCTCGCCATCCGGCCGAAAAGCTGCCGCGCCGTGCACCTTGCCAGAAAGCCGCCGGCTTGCTGGCCTGGAACGGTCCCGATGCGGTCCCCCTGCCGGCGCCGTCACCGCAACGCGCGGCCGCGCATAAGGGCAAGGGCAAACCGCCCGAAATCAAACTCGCCGACAACGGCAAGAGTGACAAGGGCGACAAGATCGACAACCGTAAAAAGACCGCCCAGTCCAAGCCGAAGAAAGCACCGGATACAAAAGCCACGGCAAACTCGGTGGTGACTAAATCCGCCAGGCCACAACAGACGGCCAACAAGACCAGCCCCAAGGAAATGCACAAGCGCGAACGCATTGCGCAGCGGTAACTCAATCAACTGCCCGCGCTCTCAAGCCGTTGCGCGCGGACCAGGCCCACCACCCGGTAATTAGCTACCAATGTTTAATCTTCGGATCGCGGGCGCGACTGTTTCTGCTTAGAAACAATCGGCAGCGGATAGAAACAATCGCCGGTTAAAGTCGATTCATTTTCACGACTTCAAACATGCCTCACATGCGCGAATGCGGCGGTTGCAATGTCCTGGTTGTGGATTCGCAAGCTACGCCAGCATTACATTGTATTTTAGTCAAAGCCGTTTCTCTCAAATTAAGTCTTAATCGCTATCGTCTATTTGAGACGCTAGAAGTTTATCCGCGCCGGGCCTACATCCTTTGTCATGAACGCGAGCCCTGTCACCACCGAATTTGAAATCGTCACCTTGCCGATCGGCAAAGGCTGGCGGGTTCGCATTTCCGACGGCCGGCATCTGCAATTCATCGGCGGCTTCGACGCCAAAGACCGCGCTGAAGAATGGGTGCGCACCTCGTCGTCGACTTGGCTCGACAAATTTCGGCTCGACAAACTGAAGACCTTGACCGACCGCCTGTAACCCGAGCCACCGAATAAAGACGACACGACAAAGATAGTCCTGCACAAGCGACACCCCCTCTCATGCAACCTCTCAACATTCTTCACGTCTTGCGCGCTCCGGTTGGCGGGCTGTTTCGCCACGTCACCGATCTGGTGCAGGGCCAGATCGCGCGCGGCCATCGCGTCGGCATCGTCGCCGACAGTCTGACCGGCGGCGACGCCGCCAAGGCGGTGTTCGCCGACCTGGCGCCGGTGCTGGCGCTCGGCCTGACGCTGACCCCCATTCAACGGCAGTTCGGGCCGTCCGATCTCGCCGCCGGCTATCACGTCACCCGGCGCCTGCGCGCGACCCAGGCCGACGTCGTGCACGGCCATGGCGCCAAAGGCGGCGCCTTCGCCCGGCTTGCTTTTGCCGGCAAACCGACGGTGCGGGCCTATACGCCGCATGGCGGCAGCCTGCTGCTCGATCACAACAAGCTGACCGGCAAGATCTATCTCGGGCTCGAACGCTTGTTGATGTCGCGCGGCGATTTGTTTCTGTTTGAAAGCGCCTATAGCGCCGACGTCTTCAACGCCAAGGTCGGCAAGCCGTCCGGCCTGGTGCGGGTCGTGCACAACGGCGTCACCCCGGCCGAGTTCAAGCCGGTCACGCTCGCGCCTGACGCCAGCGATCTGGTGTTCCTCGGCGAATTGCGTCCGGTCAAAGGCATCGATACCTTGATCGACGCCATCGCGCTGTTGCACGGCCGTGGCAGCAAGGTCACCGCCACGTTGGTCGGCGACGGACCTTCGGCCGCGGATCTGAAAGCCCAGGTCGCGCGCCTCGGCCTCGAACCCTTCATTCGCTTCATGCCGTCGATGCCGGCGCGCGCCGCAATGGCGCTCGGCCGCCTGATGGTGATCCCGTCGCGCGCCGAATCGCTGCCTTATGTCGTGTTGGAAACCGCCGCTGCGGCCAAGCCGCTGATCACGACGCGGGTCGGCGGCATTCCGGAAATCTACGACGACCTTGCCAACACCTTGATCGCGCCCGGCGACGTCCAGGTTCTGGCCGAAGCCATTACGCAAGCCGTCCAATACCCGGACGCCGCCAAGGCCCTGGCCACGGCATTGAGCGACAAAGTCCGTATCGGCTTCTCCGCCGACGTCATGGTCGACGGGGTGCTGAACGGCTACAGGCAGGCGCTAGCCAAGCACCCGACACGCAGCCGCGCCTCGCTCGCGCTCGCCTAACGGCGCGCGCAGTTTAGCGGCACGAAACCGGCGGCGGACGTCACGCGCGCGCCGCTGTTATTTCGTGCAAAGCCGGCGCGGGCCGTCGAGCGGCTGGTAGGTGCAGTCCGACGCCGTGAACGAAACATAAGCCTGCGAACACGCCGAGACATTGCAGGTCGCCTGCGCGCGCGCACCGTCGGTCGATGGCGCTCGGGTTGTCGATGCCGCGGCAGCGGCCGGCGGCGTGCCCCTGGTGCAGAGCCGGCGCGGACCGTTATTGGGCTGATAGGTGCAGTCCTCAGGCGTGAATGAGCGATAGGCGGCGGCGCAGGCTTCAAGATCGCATTTCGGCGACGGCGGCGTTGCCGCGGCCACCGGTTCAGGCGCCATGATCGGCGCGGGCGCCTGGGCGGTGGTCTGCTCCGATTGCGGCTTGCTGACGGTTTGTACCGGCGCCGCTGGCGGCTTGGCTGCAGGTTTGGCTTCAGGCTTGGTTTCGGCAATGACGGTCGGCGGCGCTTTGACCGGCTCTTTGGCGGCATGCAATTCGTACTTGCTCGCCGGCATCGGCGACATCGGCGCCGACGTCCAATCGAGCCCGAACAGCACGCTGCCGGCTGCGATCAACAAGACGAAGAGATAAACGACAAAGGACATTCCGGTATCCGGCCTGACGCACTTTCTACAAACACTGCCGAGGGAATATAAAGCCCCAGCGGCTGCCACGAAAGTGCCGGTTGAGAGAGAATTGTGTTTGTTTTTCCGCTTTTTAGCTGCGATTCTGACCGGCAGCGACGCCGCCACCTAAAATTCTACCACCGATGACGCCATCCGGGTGCCGTGCTAGACAGCGCGCGTTCGCGGTCCATCCGCCTGTTTGCTTCATTCGTGCCGGAAACTATGTCCAAAACGCCCGTCCTCAAAGACTTCCGCCGTATCGTCGTGAAAGTCGGCTCGTCGCTGCTGGTCGATGCCGCCGCCGGCAAGCTTAAGCGCGACTGGCTGGCCAGCCTGGTCGCCGACATCGCCGCTTTGCACGCCGATAAGCGCGACGTGCTGGTGGTGTCCTCGGGCGCGATCGCGTTGGCGCGCGCCACGTTGAAACTACCGAAGGGCGCATTGCGGCTCGAGGAAGCCCAGGCCGCCGCCGCCGTCGGCCAGATCGAACTGGCCCGCTCCTGGTCGGAGAGTTTGAGCGCGCACAACATCGCCGCCGGCCAGGTGCTGCTGACGCTCGGCGACACCGAAGAGCGCCGCCGCTATCTCAACGCCCGCGAGACCATCGACAAACTGCTGGAATGGCGCTCGGTGCCGGTGATCAACGAGAACGACACCGTCGCCACCAGCGAGATCCGTTATGGCGACAACGACCGGCTGGCGGCGCGCGTCGCCACCATGACCTCAGCCGACTTGCTGGTGCTGCTGTCCGATATCGACGGGCTTTATGATAAGCCGCCGGTCGCCGGCAACGACGCCAAGCTGATCCCGGTGGTGCCGCGCATCACGCCGGAGATCGAGGCGATGGCGGGAGCGTCGGGCTCCGAGACCTCGCGCGGCGGCATGGTGACCAAGATCGAAGCCGGCAAGATCGCCACCACCGCCGGCGTGCATATGGTGATCGCCTCCGGCCGCGTGATGAATCCCTTGCGCGCGATTATCGATGGCGGGCCGTGCACCTGGTTTCTGACGCCGGCCAATCCGGTGACCTCGCGCAAACGATGGATCGCCGGTTCGCTCGAACCGCGCGGCGCGCTGCATGTCGATGCCGGCGCGGTGAAGGCGTTGCGCTCCGGCAAGAGTTTGCTGCCGGCCGGCGTGACCAGCATCGAAGGCGCGTTCGAGCGCGGCGACGCGGTGGTGCTGCGCGGTCCCGACGGCGCCGAAGTCGGCCGCGGGCTGATCGCCTATGACGCCGCCGACGCCGACAAGATCAAAGGCCGCTCGTCGGCCGACGCGCTGACGATTTTGGGATTTCCCGGCCGCACCGAGATGATCCATCGCGACGATCTGGTGATGGCCGGGGCGTAAAAGCGGCGCGCCAGCAAAAACACCGCGACCTTTTGGCCCACGCGACGTTTTGGCAAATTGTACCGGACCGCTCTAGGCCGTTGACTGAGTTCACAACGTCGCGCCGGCCGGGCCCCCCGCATCTTTCCGCACCCCCAACTCGGTCGGCAAACGGCGACATGAATCGAAGGCGCTGTGGCGCAATGCCAAGGGCGTCGGAGATGACGACTTATCCCCCAGGGGGCCTTCGGGTCCCCTTTTTTTGTCCATTTTTCGAGAAACAGCCGCGATGTCGCGTGAATTCGTGCGGAACCGACGCCATTCGGCCCGCTCGGCCATTGGCCGAGCCGGTCCGCTGCTGCCATCCAGTCGATCGGTCAGTGACCGCGGGTACGCTTGATCCGGGCGCGGCGGCCGGCGGGCGCCGATTTCTGCGGCAATTTTTGTGGGTTGGGCCGTTTCGGCAGTTTCAGCTTGGTGCCGTCGGGAAACTCGATAAAACGGCTGAAAACCTGCAGTTTTCCCTCGCCGCCGGGCCGCCCTTCGATCACGAATTTGGTGCCGACCGGAAACCGGGTCGGCAGCCGGCTTGAGCTGTACGCCATGACACCCTCCAGGCGCCTGGCGATCCGAACCGGGGGACCGCGTTCGGAAAAGGCCACGCGCGTTGAACATCGTCATCGTGCGGTAACAATATGAAGACCCTTTGACCGGTTCCGATCTGGCGGCGGTTATCCCGCTATCCCCAGGGCGGAACCCTGCATTGCAGCCGCCGGGGCCACCTCGCCGGGGCAAGCCCGACGTGGTAGGAAACCACCCTAACGCTCAGCAGTTTGACGGATTTTTGAGACACCATGACCGCGCCGTTAAAAAGCATCGAGGGAACCGGCGATCTGGCCGCGACCATGGCCCGGATCGGCCGGCACGCGCGTGCCGCCGCGCGCGTGCTGGCGCTTGCCCCGGCCGCGCAAAAAAACCAGGCGCTCGACGCCATGGCCGCGGCGATCCGCGCCCACAAGGCCGCATTCTGGCCGCCAATGCCGAGGACGTCGCCGAGGCAAAGCCTGCAACGGCATGACCGGCGCCTTTCTCGACCGCCTCACCCTCGACGACAAAAAGATCGAAGGCATCGCCGCCGGTATCGAGGTCGTGCGGGCGCTCTGAAGGATCCGGTCGGCACGCGTCACCGAAAGCCTGGACCCGCCCGAACGGCCTGACCATCGAGCGCGTGCGCGTGCCGCTCGGCGTCATCGGCATCATTTATGAAAGCCGCCCCAACGTCACCGCCGACGCCGGCGCGCTGTGCCTGAAGTCCGGCAACGCCGCGATCTTGCGCGGCGGCTCCGACTCGACGCATTCCAGCCGCGCCATCCATGCCGCTCTCGTCGAAGGCTTGCGCGAGGCCGGCCTGCCGGAAGCCGCGATCCAACTGGTGCCGACCCGCGACCGCGCCGCGGTCGGCGCTGATGCTCACCGGCCTCGACGGCAATATCGACGTCATCGTGCCGCGCGGCGGCAAGAGCCTGGTTGCGCGCGTGCAGGCGGAAGCGCGCGTGCCGGTGTTCGCGCATCTCGAAGGCGTCTGCCATGTCTATGTCGACAAGGCGGCGGACCTCGCGATGGCCAAAGAAATCGTGCTCAACGCCAAGATGCGGCGCACCGGCGTGTGCGGCGCGGCCGAGACTTTGCTGGTCGATCGCGCGGCCGCCAGCGACCCATCTCAAGCCGCTGATCGAAATGCTGATCGACGCCGGCTGCGAAATCCGCGGCGACAAGGATGTGCAGGCGTCGACAAGCCGCGTGAAGCCGGTCACGGAAGAAGACTGGTCGACCGAATATCTCGACGCCATCATCGCCGCCGGCGTTGTCGACGGCGTCGACGATGCGATCGCGCATATCGAGCGCTACGGCTCGCACCACACCGACGCCATCGTCACCGACGACACAGCCACCGCCGAGAAATTCCTGCGCCGAAGTCGATTCAGCCATCGTGCTGCATAATGCCTCGACCCAATTCGCCGACGGCGGCGAGTTCGGCTTCGGCGCCGAGATCGGCATCGCCACCGGCCGGCTGCATGCGCGCGGGCCGGTCGGCGTCGAACAGCTGACGACCTTCAAATACCGCATTCGCGGAAGCGGTCAGACCCGGCCGTGAAGTACTAACCTGCCAAAAATCGGCCGCCAAACGCTGGCGCAGAACGAGCGGATCATTCCCCCGCATGCGCCCGGCATGAGGATCGGCCTGTTCGGCGGCACCTTCGATCCGCCGCACCAGGCCCATCTCGACGCCTGCCTGCTGGCGATGAAGCGGCTCAAGCTCGACCGCGTCTGGTGGCTGGTGACGCCCGGCAATCCGCTCAAGAACACCACGGACTGGCGCCGCTCGGCGAACGCTCGCGGCCGCGCGCGCGCTCACCCATCATCCGCGCATCGACGTCACCGGCGTCGAAGCGGTCATCAACACGCGCTACACCTACGACACCATCTAGTGGCTGTTGGCGCGCTGCCCGCGCGTGCAATTTCGTCTGGATCATGGGCGCCGATAATCTGCGCCACTTTCATCGCTGGCAGAAATGGCGCGGCATCGCCGAAGCTGGTGCCGATGGTGGTGGTCGACCGTCCGGGCCCGAGCCTCTACGCCTCCAACAGTACCGCCGGTCAGGCGCTGGCGCAGTTCCGCATTCCGGAAAATGCCGCCGCTTCGCTGCCTGGCCGGCGTGCGCCGGCCTGGACCTTTTTGCATGGTTTGAAGTCCGGCCTGTCGTCGACCGCGTTGCGCGCCATGCGCGGCAAGCCCGGATCCGCCAACACGCCGGTCAAGACCGACAAGGCGGCCGAAGCCGGCGGTGAAGCCGGCAAGGCTGGAAAATAGCCCAAGAAATAGCTATCTTGTTTTAAGGTGGAGCCGATGCGCGTCAATCGTCACGCATCAGAACGCGTCATCGGTCAGAACCAACGCAATCAACTGAAAGGTTAAATACCCCCTGGCAAAGCAACCAAACGGACGAAACGGGCATCGTCCGCAACCGCCGCCAAAACCGCTGGCAAGCGCACCACCGCCTCCAAGAGCGCAGGCGCTTCCAAGAAGGCAGGTTCTTCGAAAGCCGCAAGCACCGCCAAGAAAGCAAGCGCCGCGAAAAAGGCCGCTGCGGCCAAGCCGGCTGCGTCGAAAGCCAAGACGCGGCCAAGACTGCGGCAAAAAGCGCCAAATCGAAAACCGCCAAAAACAAAGCCGCGCTGAAAAGCAAAGCTGCGTCAGCCGCTGTTGCCACGCCGGCGAATGCTGCCAAGAGCGCGCAAGAACGTATGCGCGAGGACCCGACCTTGCGCATCATTCTCGCCAGCCTGGACGAGATGAAGGCTGAGGATAGCGTCACCATCGACCTGTCGGAAAAATCCTCGATCGGCGAAACCATGGTGGTGACCACCGGACGCTCCAACGTCCATGTCGGCTCGATCGCCGACCGCATGGTCAAGGACCTCAAAGCCAATGGCATCACCGGCGTTCAGCGTCGAAGGCATGCGCCAGGGCGACTGGGTGCTGATCGATGCCGGCGGCGTGATCGTGCACGTGTTCCGCCCCGAAGTCCGCGCCTTCTACACCATCGAGAAGATGTGGAGCGCGTGAGCGGCAATCCGTTCGTTCCCGCTTGCGCGAGAATGAGTGGAGTATGTGGTAAGCTCTAAATTATGCGCATCATCGTCGCCGCCATCGGCCGTCTGAAAAAAGGCCCGGAAACCGAACTCGCCGAACGTTACGCCAAGCGCGCGACCCAGACCGGCCGTGCGCTCGGCCTTAAAGCCGTCGAGATCATCGAGATCCGCGAAAGCCGCGCCGACGACGCCGATGAAGCGAATGCTGGAAGAGTCGATCGCGCTCGCCAATATCATTCCGGCAGGGCGCCGCCGTCGTGCTGCTCGACGTCTCGGTGACAACGATCGACAGCGAAGGCATCGCCGCGCAGCTGTCGGCCTGGCGGCCGAGAACAACGCCGGCGGTGGTGTTCATCATCGGCGGCGCCGACGGTCTGGCCGCCAGCCTGCGCGATAAGGCGCCAGCTTCGATTATCGTTCGGCGCCGCGACCTGGCCGCATCAACTGGTGCGCGTCATGCTGCTCGAACAGATCTACCGCGCCACCACGATCCTGACCGGGCATCCGTATCACCGGGCGTGAGGCATTTTGCACGACAAGATGGCAATTTCTTTTGCCCTCTCCCCTGATGGGAGAGGGCAACCGAAAACGCGCCGCCGCCTGCAAATTCGTTAGTGCCTCAGTTTGAATTTCGGGATTGAGTGGATTCCGACCCTTCCGCTTTGTGGCTACACTCAGCGAATCTCGGTGTTGCCCTCGTGCGCCGAAACGCACACCCGACTGTAGCCCAAGGAAAATAACGAATGCCTAATGAGGACGGCGCCAAGATAATTTACAGTAGGACGCCGGAATCCGCGGCCATGTTGGCAAACGTCAAACGAGCGATGGCGATCACCGCCACACTTAACCGTTTGACGTTCAACGATGCGGACGAAATTCGGGCCTTGTTCAGCGAACTCATCGGCAAAAAGGTAGACGAGAGCTTTTTACTGATCCCGCCATTCTATACTGCCGGCGGGGACGAAATCCGCGTCGGGCGCAATGTCTTCGTAAATCAGAACTGCACTTTCTATGACCTTGGCGGCCTCGACATCGCGGACGATGTGATGATCGGGCCGAACGTGAGCATCATCACGGCGGGCCATCCCCTTGAACCTTCGCAGCGCCGCGCCGCCACAATCGGAAAGCCCATCGTGATTGAGAGAAACGTCTGGATCGCAGCCGGCGCAACGATTGTCGGCGGGGTGACGGTAGGCGAAAATTCGGTTGTGGCAGCGGGTTCGGTCGTCACCAAGAACGTTCTCCCGAATACTCTTGTCGGAGGAAATCCGGCGCGGGTCATTCGTTCGATTGGCGACGATTGACGGAACATCCGCAGGCGCGTGAGCGGAAGTTCAAACTAAGACATTAGCGCAAAATTCCGCTTGACTTAAATCCTATAATAGACTATATTCCTTCCCGTCCGGTTCATTCGAGGGCGCTCTCATGAGGCGTCATGGTGGGTGGAGCCGCCTTAACTGGGCCGATATCGGGCAAGCCCGACATCGGCGATGCGGTGCCCGCGGGCCTGGCGAAACGCACGCCAGGCGCTCGGGCGGCGCCGGGGCTCCGCCCGCGGACACTATGATCCGCCGCAAGGAGCTTGCTGATAGCGTGGGGGCAACCCCTGGCTAGAAGCGCGGCCCGGACGCCGTAAGACACCGCCAATGGCGCGCCGAGAGGCGCCGTGCATCGGCAACGGTGCACGCACGAAGAAAACGGCTGCGCCTTTTGGCGCGCCATTCCCTCGATCGTTTCGAGGGGCCGAGGGAAGAGAGGCGTACCCGGCGCCTGCCAAATAATACGGGCGGCGAAGCGTTGCTCATTTACCGCCAACATAGGCAATCGGTAATTCTGTAGACACCGCAAACCCGGTCCCAACTTGGTCTTAATCCGCCGTCATAAATCCAGCCAGAATGAACTTGCCGTGGAGCTTTGCGGGCGTAACGTGGACGCAATGACCTGCCGACCCAGCGCCCCCGATTCGCGCGCCGCTTTGATCGCGGCGCTTGGACTTGCCGTGCCGATGTTATTGAGCTGGCCGGCGGCGGCACAGGACAAACCGGCCGACAAGGCGCAAACCCTCGACGCGCTCAAATCCCACGACGCCGAACTCAAAGCGGCGCAGCGACCAGCAACGCAAATCGGCCGAGGCCGAGGCCGCCCTCAAGCGCGAGATCGAGAAGATCGGCGCCGACCGCCGCAAACTGGCGCAGGACCTGATCGACACCGCCGCGCGGCTGCGCGGCGTCGAAACCAAGGTCGAGGCGACGCAGGAGCGCCTCAAGCCGCTCAACGACAGCGAAGACAATATCCGCAAATCGCTCAACGGCCGCCGCGCCGTCATCGGCGAGGTGCTGGCGGCGTTGCAACGCATCGGCCATCGGCCGCCGCCGGCGCTGATCGCCAGCCCCGGAGGACGCGCTGCAAGCGGTGCGCACCGCCATGGTGCTGGGCGCGGTGCTGCCGGAAATGCGCGAGAAGGTCGAAGACGCTGGCGCAGCGACCTCGCCCATCTCGCCACCGTGCGCAAAACGCATCACCGCCGAACGCGACCGGCTGAAAGCCGAAATTGCCTCGCTCGACAAGGAGCGCACCCGCATGGCGGCGCTGATCGCCGAACGCCAGAAACAGCAGGCCGAGCGCGAAAAGGCGCTGGCCGCCGAACGCAACCACGCCGCCGAATTGGCGCACCAGGTCGACAATCTCAAAGATTTGATCGGCAAGCTCGAAGCACGGCCTCGACCCGGCAACCCGCGACGCGCGCGAGGCCGCCCGCAGCGATTCGCGCCCGCTTTATCGGCGTTTCGCGATCCCGGCCGGCTGGCGCCGGCGGTCGCTTTTGCCAGCACTTCGCGGACATGTTCCGATCCCGGTTAACGGCGTCAAATTGAAGGGTTTTGGCGCGCCGGACGGTAATGGGGGAGTGGAAAAGGGCGTTTCCATCGCCACCCGCGCCGGCGCGCAGGTTACCGCGCCGGCCGACGGCTGGGTGGTGTATGCTGGGCCGTTCCGCTCCTACGGCCAACTCTTGATCCTCAATGTCGGCGGCGGATATCATGTCTTGCTCGCCGGGATGGATCGGATATCAGTTGATCTCGGACAGTTTGTGCTGGCCGGGGAACCTGTTGCGGTGATGGGAATCGGCTCCCAAATTGCCGCTATCCTCGCGGCAGGTTCCAGCCAACCGGTGCTCTATATCGAGTTTCGAAAAGACGGGACTCCCGTTGATCCAGGCCCATGGTGGGCGGCTGGCGAAGGCGAAAAGGTTCGCGGATGATGCGCAAGACCTCCCTCATTCTTCTCGGCGCGGCGGCCGGCGCGGCGCTGACGCTGGTCGCGGTTCAACCGCGCTTGGTTTTTCTGCGGCTCCAGCGCCAAGGCGGCGGCGGCCGACACCTACCGGCAGCTCAATCTGTTCGGCGACGTGTTTGAGCGCGTGCGCGCCGACTACGTCGAAAAGCCGGACGACAAGAAGCTGATCGAAACCGCGATCAACGGCATGTTGACCTCGCTCGATCCGCATTCGAGCTACATGGACCCGAAGAGCTTCCGCGACATGCAGGTGCAGACGCGCGGCGAATTCGGCGGCCTCGGCATCGAAGTCACGATGCAGGACGGTCTCATCAAGGTGGTGACGCCGATCGACGACACTCCCGCCGCCAAGGCCGGCGTGCTGGCCAACGATCTCATCACCAAGCTCGACGACGATCAGGTGCAGGGCCTCACCCTCAACCAGGCGGTCGAGAAGATGCGCGGCCCGATCAACACCAAGATCAAGCTCACCATCCTGCGCAAGGGCGCGGACAAGCCGATCGTGTTGTCGCTCACGCGCGACATCATCCGCGTGCGCGCGGTGCGCTCGAAGGTCGAGGGCGACGACGTCGGCTATATCCGCATGACCCAGTTCAACGAGCAGACCACCGACGGCCTGAAGAAGGCGTTCAAGGACATCAAGGCCAAGGTCAGCGGACGACAAGCTGAAAGGCTACATCCTCGATCTGCGCAACAATCCGGGCGGCCTGCTCGATCAGGCGATCTCGGTATCGGATGCGTTCCTCGACAAGGGCGAGATCGTCTCGACCCGCGGCCGCAACGCCGACGAGACCCAGCGCTTCAATGCCCGCGCCGGCGACCTGACCAACCACAAGCCGGTGATCGTGCTGATCAACGGCGGTTCGGCCTCGGCGTCGGAAATCGTCGCCGGCGCGTTGCAGGACCACAAGCGCGTCACCGTCGTCGGGACCCGCTCCTTCGGCAAAGGCTCGGTGCAGACCATCATCCCGCTCGGCTCCGGCAACGGCGCGCTGCGGCTGACCACGGCGCGCTACTACACGCCGTCCGGCCGTTCGATCCAGGCCAAGGGCATCACCCCGGATATCAAGGTGCTGCAGGACCTGCCGGCCGATCTCAAGGCCAAGACCGACACCTCGACCAAGGGCGAAGCCTCGCTGCGCGGCCATCTTGAGCGGCGATCCCGGCAAGGAAGAGACCGGCTCGCAGTCCTACATCCCGCCGGACGAGAAGGACGACAAGGCGCTGAAGATGGCGGAAGACCTGCTGCGCGGCACCGTGCAAGAATTCGGCCTTCCCGCCGAGCGGCACCAAGACGCCGGTTCCGAACTGAGTCTGACCGGTATCTCCGGAAGTATTCGCGGGGCGGCCCTCAGGGGCCGCCCCGTTCGATTTCAGGGGGCCTTAACCGAGCTGCAGGAATCGCCCGCGTGCTAGACTTTGCCGAATGATTCGCAAGGGAATGCGGCCGTGGAAACGGATGATCTGAACGCCCCGCTCGGCCAGACCAAGAAGAAGGCCAAAAGCAAGCTATCCGGCGGCCATGCCGCAAAGTGCTGGCCGGCGTGCTCGGCGCTGTTCGGCCTGGTGGTCCTGGGCTGGGCCGCCTTCGTCAACGATCCGCTCGGCGGCGAGCCGGTGGCGGTGGTCGCGACCAAGCCGGCCGAGATGCGGCATGGCGGCGCAAGGCGGCATGGGCAGCGACGGCAAGGAACATGCGCGCCACGACGGCGGGGCGGGCCAGGCAGGCGCTTCAGCAATCGCCAAGATCGCACCGCCGGCCGGTTCGCAGACCATCACCATCATCGACGGCTCGAGCGGCAAGAGCAAGGAAGTCGTCATCCCCGGCGCCACGGATGCCGGCGGCAAGCCGCATGGCAAGGTCAGCGAGCAAGACAGCGGCGCCCCGCCGCGCGGTCGACCGGCAAGCTGCTGGAAAAAACCCGCCACGGCCCCATTCCGAAAATCGCCGCCGACGGCACCCGCCCTTCGGTCTATTACGCCCATCCGCGTTCATTGCCGGCCAACCGCAAGGATGTGCCGCGCATCGCCATCATCGTCGGCGGTATCGGCATCAGCGCTTCCGGCACCGCCGACGCATTTTCGAAGTTGCCGGCGCCGAAGTGACCTTCGCGCTCGCGCCCTATAGCGCCGATGTCGAGAAACTGGCCGAACACGCCCGCGCCGAACAGCCACGAGGTGCTGCTGCAGACGCCGATGGAGCCGTTCGACTATCCCGACAACGATCCCGGCCCGCAGACTTTGCTGACCTCGCTGACGCCGGCGCAAAACATCGACCGCCTGCATTGGCTGATGAGCCGGTTCCAGGGCTATGTCGGGATCGACAGCTTCATGGGCGCGCGCTTCACCGCCACCGAGCCGGCGCTGACGCCGGTGCTGCACGACACCGCCAAGCGCGGATTGATCTTCGTCGATGGCAGCGGCTCGACCGCAGCGTCGCCGGCCAGATCGCCGGCAGCCAGAACCTGCCGTTCGCCAAGGCCGATATCGTTCTCGACGCGGTGCCGACGCCGGTCGAGATCGATCGCGCGCTCGCCCGGCTCGAGCTCGTCGCGCGCGAAAGCGGCACCGCCGTCGGCGTTCGCCACCGCGCAGCCGGGCACGATCGAGCGCATCGCCGAATGGGCGAAAAAAGTGGAAACCCGCGGCTTCGTGCTGGTGCCGATCACGATGGTGGCGGTCAAGGCGAAGTCATCGTAACGTCGTTATTGCGGCGCGAAAAGCGCGGAAAATAATGACGGATTCGACTATGCCTTCTTACGACAAGCTGCCCTACCGCCCCTGCGCCGGCATCACGGTGTTCAATCCGCGCCGGCTTGATTTTTGTCGGCCGCCGCAAGGGCGGCCCCGAGCACGTCGACGCCACCCATGTCTGGCAAATGCCGCAAGGCGGCATCGACGAGGACGAAGATCCGTATCAGGCCGCGCTGCGCGAATTATACGAAGAAACCAATATCAGTTCGGTCGAGAAGCTCGGCGAGGTGCCGGACTGGCTCGCTTACGACATTCCGCGCGACATCGTCGGCGAAGCCTGGGGCGGCAAATATCGCGGCCAGAAACAGAAATGGTACGCGCTGCGCTTTACCGGCGACGACAGCGAGATCGATGTCGTCCGCGCCCGGCGGCGGCAAGCACAAACCGGAATTCATCGACTGGCGCTGGGTCGAATTGAAATCGCTGCCCGACTTGGTGGTGCCGTTCAAGCGGCAGACCTACGAGCAGGTGGTGAAGGAATTCGCGCAAGTTCGCGCATGGCTGAACGGGCATAAAAAATGGCCGGACAAGCCGGCCATTTTCTGAAATCGAACGCAGCGAACGCTTAGTGCATCGCCGTGCCGGTCAGATGCCGGTCGACGGTCTTGTAGTGATCGAGCCGCGTGATCAGCTTGTCGAGTTCGTTGCCCGGCTCGGTCTTGGCGACGCGCTGTTCCAGCTCGCCGATTTGCTTGCGCGATCATCGTGCGATCGATGCTCCTCGACGACTTCGGCCACGTCGGCCAGCACGGTCAGGCCCTTGTCGGACACTTCGGCAAAGCCGCCGAGCACGACGATCTTCTGTCCGCCTTGCCGCCGACGAAGACGGTCAGGATGCCCGGCCGCAAGGTCGTGACCGTCGGCGCATGACCGGCCAGCACGCCGAAGTCGCCTTCGGCGCCGGGCACGTCGACCTGCTCGACCTCGCCCGAGAACACGAGCTTCTCCGGCGAGACCAGTTCGAAGTGAAGTGTGGCCATAACTTGATTGCCTGCTGTTGCTTGATCGTTACGCCGCTTCCGCCGCGAGCTTCTTACCCTTCTCGATGGCTTCGTCGATGTTGCCGACCATGTAGAAGGCGGCTTCCGGCAGGTGATCGTACTTGCCTTCGACCAGGCCCTTGAAGCCCTTGATGGTGTCGGCGAGGTCGACCAGCTTGCCTGGCGCGCCGGTGAACACTTCGGCGACGAAGAACGGCTGCGACAGGAAGCGCTCGATCTTGCGGGCGCGCGACACGGCGAGCTTGTCTTCTTCCGACAGTTCGTCCATGCCGAGAATGGCGATGATGTCCTGCAGCGCCTTGTAGCGCTGGAGCACCTGCTGCACCTGACGGGCAACCTGGTAGTGCTCTTCGCCGACGATCAGCGGCGACAGCATGCGCGAGGTCGAGTCGAGCGGATCGACCGCCGGATAAATGCCCTTGGCGGCGATGTCGCGCGACAGCACGGTGGTCGCATCCAAATGCGCGAACGAGGTCGCCGGCGCCGGGTCGGTCAAGTCGTCGGCCGGCACGTAAATCGCCTGCACCGAGGTGATCGAACCCTTGGTGGTGGTGGTGATGCGTTCCTGCAGCGCGCCCATGTCGGTGGCGAGCGTCGGCTGATAACCCACGGCGCGACGGAATACGGCCCAACAGCGCCGACACTTCCGAGCCGGCTTGCGTGAAGCGGAAGATGTTGTCGACGAAGAACAGCACGTCCTGGCCCTGGTCGCGGAAATATTCCGACAGGGTCAGACCGGTGAGGCCGACGCGGGCGCGGGCGCCCGGCGGCTCGTTCATCTGGCCGAACACCAACGCGCACTTCGAGCCTTCGGCCGCCGCCCTGGTCACTTGTTGACGCCGGATTCGATGAACTCGTGATAAAGGTCGTTACCTTCGCGGGTACGCTCGCCGACGCCGGCGAACACCGAATAACCGCCGTGGGCTTTGGCGATGTTGTTGATCAGTTCCTGAATGAGCACGGTCTTGCCGACGCCGGCGCCGCCGAACAGGCCGATCTTGCCGCCCTTGGCGTAAGGCGCCAGCAGATCGACGACCTTGATGCCGGTGACCAGAATGTTCGCTTCGGTCGACTGTTCGGTATAGGCCGGCGCTTCCGCGTGGATCGGGCGCGTTTCTTCCGACTTGACCGGGCCAGCTTCGTCGATCGGCTCGCCGATGACGTTGATGATGCGGCCGAGAAGACCGGGGCCGACCGGCACCGCGATCGCCTGGCCGGTATCGGTGACCTGACTGGCCGCGCACCAGACCCTCAGTGATGTCCATCGCGATCGTGCGCACGGTCGATTCGCCGAGATGCTGGGCGACTTCGAGCACCAGCCGGTTGTCGCCGTTCTTGGTTTCGAGCGCGTTCAAGATCGCCGGCAGGTCGCCTTCGAACTGCACGTCGACGACGGCGCCGATGACCTGGGTGATCTTGCCGGTTGCGTTCTGCGGTGTGGCCATATCGTCCTCGTTACCTGAAATTTAAAGCGCTTCGGCGCCGGAGATGATTTCGATCAGTTCCTTCGTAATCATCGCCTGGCGCGTGCGGTTATAGGTGAGCGTCTGCTTGCGGATCATTTCGCCGGCATTGCGGGTGGCGTTGTCCATCGCGCTCATGCGCGCGCCCTGTTCGGACGCGGCGTTTTCCAGGAGCGCGCGGAACACCTGGATCGACAGGTTGCGCGGCAAAAGCTCGTCGAGGATTTCGCCCTCTTCCGGCTCGTATTCGTAACCGGCGGCGGCGACCTTCGGCCGCTTTCTTTTCGAACACCGGCGGGATCACCTGCAGCGCGGTCGGGATCTGCTGGATGACCGACTTGAAGCGCGAGAAGAACAGCGTGCAGATATCGAATTCGTTGTTGTCGAAGCGCTCGACGATCTTGTCGGCGACCATCTGCGCCTGGGCAAAGCCCATCTGCTTGACGCCGCGCATTTCGACGACTTCGACGATGTAGCGGCCGAACTGGCGGCGCAAGCTGATCGGCGCCCTTGCGGCCGACGCAGAGAATCTTGAGTTCCTTGCCCTGCGCCAGGATCGCATTGGCGCGTTCGCGCGCCAGACGCGCGATCGAGGAATTGAAGGCGCCGCACAGGCCGCGCTCGGCGGTGCAGACGACCAGCAAATGAACTTTGTCGTCGCCGGTGCCGGCCAGAAGGCGCGGCGCCGAATCGCTGCCGGCCACCGCCGAAGCGATGTTACCGAGCACGACGTCCATGCGTTCGGCGAACGGGCGCGCCGCCTGCGCCGCAGCTTCGCACGGCGCAGCTTGGAGGCCGCGACCATCTGCATGGCCTTGGTGATTTTCTGCGTCGCCTTGGTCGAGGCGAGGCGAACGCGCATGTCCTTGAGTGAGGCCATAGTTTCTCAGTCGCCCTTAGCCGTCTTTACTCATGTCATGCCCGGCCTTGTGCCGGGCATCTTGCATTTTGTTGTTATCCGCGCCGCGAGACGCGGATCGAAATCAGGTGAACGACTTCGCGTAGCCGTCGACCGCGATCCTTGAGCTTGGCCTCGTCGTCCTTCGACAGGTCGCCGCTCTTGCGGATCGAGTTCGAGCAGGTCGGCGTGCTTGGTGCGCAACAGCGTCAGCAAACCGTTCTCGAAATCGCGCACGCGCGAGACGTCGAAACCGTCGAGGTAGCCGTTGACGCCGGCATAGATCACGCCGACTTGCTCTTCCATTTTCAGCGGCGAGAACTGCGCCTGCTTCAAGCAACTCGGTCAGACGCGCGCCGCGCGCCAACATGCGCTGGGTGGTGGCGTCGAGATCGGAGCCGAACTGCGCGAAGGCGGCCATTTCGCGGTACTGCGCGAGCTCGCCCTTGATCTTGCCGGCGACTTTTTTCATCGCCTTGGTCTGGGCGGCCGAACCGACGCGCGACACCGACAGACCGACGTTCACCGCCGGACGGATGCCCTGATAGAACAGGTCGGTTTCCAAGAAGATCTGGCCGTCGGTGATCGAAATCACGTTGGTCGGAATGTAGGCCGACACGTCGTTGGCCTGGGTTTCGATGATCGGCAGCGCGGTCAGCGAACCGGCGCCGAGCGTATCGTTCATCTTGGCGGCGCGCTCGAGCAGACGCGAATGGAGATAGAACACGTCGCCCGGATAAGCTTCGCGGCCCGGCGGGCGGCGCAGCAGCAGCGACATCTGGCGATAGGCAACCGCCTGCTTCGACAAATCGTCATACACGATCACGGCATGCATGCCGTTGTCGCGGAAATATTCGCCCATGGTGCAGCCGGTGAACGGCGCCAGGAACTGCATCGGCGCCGGATCGGACGCGGTGGCGGCGATGACGATCGAATATTCCAGCGCGCCCTGCTCTTCGAGCACCTTCACGAACTGGGCGACGGTCGAACGCTTCTGGCCGATAGCGACATAAACGCAGTACAATTTCTGCGATTCTCGGCGCGCCGGCGGCGTTCAGCGGCTTCTGGTTCAGAATGGTGTCGAGCGCGATCGCGGTCTTGCCGGTCTGACGGTCGCCGATGATCAATTCGCGCTGGCCGCGGCCGATCGGGATCAGGGCGTCGATGGCCTTGAGGCCAGTCGCCATCGGCTCGCTCACCGATTTGCGCGGGATAATGCCGGGCGCCTTGACGTCGACGCGCATGCGCTTGTCGGCCTTGATCGGGCCCTTGCCGTCGATCGGGTTGCCGAGAGCGTCGACGACGCGGCCGAGCAGGCCCTTGCCGACCGGCGTATCGACGATGGCGCCGGTCCGCTTGACGGTCTGGCCTTCCATGATCTCGCGGTCGTTGCCGAAAATAACGATACCGACGTTGTCGGTTTCGAGGTTGAGCGCCATGCCGCGCACGCCGTTTTCGAACTCGACCATTTCGCCCGCCTGGACGTTGTCGAGACCGTAGACGCGGGCGATGCCGTCACCGACGGACAAAACCTGGCCGACTTCGGAAACTTCGGCTTCCTGGCCGAAATTCTTGATCTGCTCTTTAAGAATGTTGGAAATTTCTGCGGCGCGGATATCCATCAGCGTGCCTCTTTCATCGCGAACTTGATCGCATTGAGCTTGGTGCGGAGCGAACTATCGATCATGCGGCTGCCGACCTTGACGATCAGACCACCGATGATGGCGGGATCGATCTTGATGTCGAGATCGATGTCTTTCCCGCCGGTGACGGATTTGAGCGCGCCTTTCAGCGCCTCAAGATTGTCGTCGCTGAGGGTCTCGGCGACGGTGACGTCGGCGCTGACTTCGCCTTTATGGCGGGCGACCAGCGCGCGATAGCCTTTAATAATGTTGCGCACGGCAAACAGCCGGCGATTGGTCGTAATGACCCGCAGGAAATTGGCGGCGATGCCGCTAATACCCGCCTTGTCGAGGATCGCGCCGAGCGCCTTGAGCTGCTCGTCGACGCCGAAGACCGGGCTGCGCACCAGACGGTTGAGGTCGGCGCTGTCCTCGATCATGGCGTCGAATTGCTCGAGGTCTTTTTTGACCGCGTCGATCGATTTTTCTTCGAGCGCCAGCTCGAACAGCGCGCCGGCGTATCGGCCAGCCATGCCGGAGATGATTTGGGTTTCGCCCGCCACTTGCACGCTCGTTTTCGTTGCTACTTCACAGGTCGGACGCCGTCGCGGAATTGGCGGCGTAAGCTATTGGAATCCAAGAGGGAATTCCGATTTCGGAGACACGCGCGGAAGCCCGCGAAAACCCCCTGTAGATCGAGGGGCTAGCTAACACACGAGTGACTGCGGTGCAACAAGGCGCGATGCCGCCAGGTCCGGCAAATTCGAAATACCGTCTACCGCGAGGCAGCCCCAGCCTCCGGCAAATCTGCAACACAGAGATGCCTCGTCAGCCGGACCGCCCGCCTATAGTTTGCGCCGAGCCGAATACCGTCGCGGATCGGCCCCGTATCGCGATCAATCCTTAACCCAGACCTTCGGGAGCCGACGGCACTATGCCGCACGTGCAAGCCAAAAACACCCAAGCCGGCGCAAATGTCGCCAATACCGCCAAGCTGCTGGTCGCTGCTGTTGGCTTTTGCCTGGGGCTTCAACTGGATCGCCGCCGCCATCGCCCTGCGTGAGGTGCCGCCCTGGAGCCTGCGCTTTGCCGGCGTCGGCATCGGCGCCGTCACGCTGTTCGCCGCCGCCTGCCTGACCGGCCACAGCCTGCAGGTCCCGCGCGGCGAGCGGCATCATGTCATGGTGGCGGGCTTTTTCAACGTAGCGGCGTTCCAGGTCATGTCGGCCTTCGCCCAACTGACCGGCGCAGACCTCGCGGGCGATCATCATCACCTATTCGATGCCGATCTGGGCGACGGTGCTGGGCTGGCTGGTGCTCGGCGAGAAGTCTCGACCGGTATTCGGCTCCTGGCCCTGGCGTTGTGCGTCGCGGCCTGAGCGATTCTGGTCTGGCCGCTTTGTTCGCGCACGGATTCCCGCCGTCGTCTTATTGTCGCTCGGCTGCGCATTAAGCTGGGCCTTCGCGACGGTTTACATGAAATGGGTCAAGGTCACGGTCGAGCCTCTGGCCAACGCGGCCTGGCAATTGCTGTTCGGCTTCCTGTTCATCACCGTGGGCACTGTTATATTTGACGGCCGTCCGCGCTTGTGGCCGATCGGGACACGCCAGCGCTCTGGCCGTGCTCTATGTCGGCGTCTTCGGCGTCGGCCTAGCGCATTTCCTATGGTGGTCGATCGTCGGCACGGCTGCCGACTGTGACTGCCTCGATCGGCGCGCTGCTGGTGCCGGTCGTCGGCGTCATCGCGTCCGTCATCATCCTTGGCGAGCGCCCGACCGCGCCCGACATCATCGGCTTCGTGCTGATCTTCTCTGCCGCGGCTTGCGTGCTGCTGCAGCCCAATGTGAAGCACACGGAAATGCCGGAGTGAACGGCTTCTAGAAAAAACTCTGCGGATCGACGTCGACCTGCATCTTGACGCTGCCGCGTGCCTTCGGCGCATTGGCCAACCACTCGCGCAAATAGGCCGACAAGTTAAAGTCGCGCGGCGCCTTAATCAGCAGCCGGAAGCGATGCCGGCCGCGCACCACCGCGACCGGCGCTTCGGCGGGGCCGAGCACGCGCACGTCGTCATGGCGCGGCGCCGATTGCGCCAGCGCGCGAGCGTAAGACTTCCGCCGAATGCCTGTCGCCGGCGGTAATCACCATGCTGGCCAGCCGTCCGAACGGCGGATAACCGCTGGCCTCGCGCAACGCGATCTCGCTCGAATAAAACGCCTCGCGATCGCCGAGGATCAACGCCTTCATCACCGGATGTTCCGGCTGATGGGTTTGCAACAGGCCGACGCCACGGCCTTCCTCGCGGCCGGCGCGGCCGACCACCTGATGCAGCAAGTTGAAACGTTCGTTCGGCAGCGCGCGGATCGCCATTGCCGAGCCCTAAATCGGCATCGACGATGCCGACCAGATTGAGTTTCGGAAAATGATGGCCCTTGGCCACCAGTTGGGTGCCGACGATGATGTCGAACTTGCCCGCGGCGACGTCGTCGAGTTCCTGGCGCAGCCGCTCCATCGTATCGACCAGATCGCTCGACAGCACCAGAATGCGCTTGTCGGGAAACAGCGCGGCCGCTTCCTGTTCGAGCCGTTCGACGCCGGGACCGACGGCTGCGAAACTTTCGGTGGCGTGACAGTTCGGACAGGCTTCCGGCTGCGCGGTGTTGTAGCCGCAGTGATGGCAGACCAGCCGCTTCTTGAAGCGGTGATCGACCAGCCAGGCGTCGCAATTCGGACATTGCAGACGAAAGCCGCAAGCGCGGCATAACGTCAGCGGCGCAAAGCCGCGCCGGTTCAAGAACAGCAAAGCCTGCTCGCCGCGCTCCAAGCGATGTGCGCACTGCTTCGGCCAAACGTCGGCGAAATGAAACGGCCGCGCGGCGGACCTTCGCGCGTCATGTCGATGGCTTCGATGGTCGGCAGATGCGCGCCGCCGAAACGTTCCGGCAGATGAATGCGGCGATAGCGCCCGCGCCGCGCGTTGACTTCCGACTCGACCGACGGCGTGGCGGAAGCGAGCACGACCGGAATCTTGGCAATCGAACCGCGCACCACCGCCATGTCGCGGGCGTGATAATGCGCGCCGTCTTCCTGCTTGTAGGCCGGGTCGTGTTCTTCATCGACCACGATCAGGCCGAGATCGGCATAGGGCAAAAACAACGCCGAGCGCGCACCGACCACCACCGATACTTCATTGGCCGCCACCGCCGGCCCAGGTGCGGGCGCGAATGCGCGGCGACAGTTGCGAATGCCATTCCGCCGGGCGCACGCCGAAGCGCGCGGTGAAGCGGTCGAGCGATTGGCCGGTGAGCGCGATCTCCGGCATCAGGATCAGCGTCTGCCGTCCTTTGCGGATATTTTCGGCGACCGCCTCGAAATAGACTTCGGTTTTGCCGGAGCCGGTGACGCCATCGACCAAGCGTGGCGGTGTAGCCGCCTTGATCGACCGTGGTGCGCAAGGCATCCGCCGCCGCCAACTGGCCGAGGAAAAATTCCGGCTTGGCGAAATCCGGATCGGGCGCCTGCATGATTTTTTCCGGCGGCAGCACGACGGTCTCCAGCGTGCCCTCGTCGATCAGGCCGTCGACGACGCCGATGCTGACGCCGGCCTCGCGCGCCGCGTCGCCCTTGGCCGCGTCATACCGTCGGCGAACAAGGCCAGCACTTTGCGCGCGCGCCGCCGTCATCCGCGTCGGCGCGGGGCCCGCCAGATGCACGCCGACGCGTTCGCGCGCCGGGCCTAAATGCTCGCCCATGCGCAGCGCCATGCGCAGCACCATGCCGCGCGACGACAGAGTGTAGCCGGCGACCCAATCGACGAACTGGCGCAGTTCGGTTTTCAGCGGCGGCACGTCGTGCTTGCCGACCACGTCCTTCATGCGGTTGTGCAGGCGCGGGTTCGGATTGGCGTTGTCGGCCCAGACCACGCCGGTGGTCTCGCCGCGCGCGCCCAAAGGCACGGTCACGACGTCGCCCGGCGCCAGTTCCAGCCCGCGCGGCACCCGGTAGGAATAGGCTTGGTCGAGCGCCACCGGCACCAGAACATCAACGACACGCGTGCCATGAGGTTGGTCTGGCCGATTCCGGGGATTGAAGGAAGGTTTTAAGGAACGCGCGCTTAGGGTCGATATAGCCATGACCGCGCAAACCGCCATCGCCCCCGACGTTTCCGCCGAAATCGCCCGCTGGCTCGGGCATCTCGGCGCCGAACGGCGCATGTCGCCGAAAACGCTGGAAGCCTACGAGCGCGATGTCGGCCAGTTCCTCGCCTTTTTGTCCGACCATCTCGGCGGCACGCCGTCGCTCAAGACCCTGGCCAAGCTGACCCCGGCCGACGTGCGCGCCTTCATGGCGTCGCGGCGCTCGGGCGGCGCCGGCAACCGCACGCTGATGCGCGGGCTCGCCGGCACGCGGTCCTTCGCCCGCTTTCTCGAGCGCAACGGCAAAGGCAAGGTCGGCGCGCTTGCCGCCATCCGTACGCCCAAGCTCGCCCGCAGCCTGCCCAAGCCGCTGGCCGTCAAGGATGCCCGCCGCATCACCGAATCCGATTTACGCGCCGGTGAGACGCGTCAGCCCTGGATCCTGGCCCGCGATGCCGCCGTGCTCGGCCTCTTTACGGCTCGCGGCCTGCGTATCGCCGAGGCGCTATCGCTCAAGCGCGAGCAGGCGCCAGCCCCCGATACCGGCGACGCCCTGACCGTCACCGGCAAAGGCAACAAGGCCCGCATGGTGCCGGTGCTGCCGCAAGTCGCCAAGCTGATGGCCGACTATCTCGCGCTCTGTCCATTCGATCTGCCGCCGGACGGCCCGCTTTTCGTCGGCGCGCAAGGCGGAACTTTGTCGCCGCGGGTCGTGCAACTGGCGATGGCGCGCCTGCGCGGCGCGCTCGGCCTGCCGGACAGCGCGACGCCGCACGCCTTGCGCCATTCCTTCGCCACCCATCTGCTGGCGCGCGGCGGCGATCTGCGTTCGATCCAGGAACTGCTCGGCCACGCCTCATTGTCGACCACGCAGATCTATACCGCCGTCGACAGCGAGCGGTTACTCGAGGTTTACGCCACCGCCCACCCGCGCGCTTAATATCGCCGTGGAGCCGGGCCGGCGCCTCTTGCTTGTGACAAGACTTTAAGATCATCGTTGCCGCTACATTTGGAGAGCGCAACGATGGCCGGCCCGCACGAAAACATGGAACACGCCGAGCATGCCGAACACGCGTCGCATGGCGGCAACAAGAAAATCGCGCTGCTGATTTCGGTGCTGGCGTTGTTTCTGGCGTTTTCCGAAACGCTCGGCAAAAGCGCGCAGACCAATGCCATCACCTTGAACGTCGCCTCCAACGACCTGTGGGCGTTCTTCCAGGCCAAGACCATCCGCATCACCGTCCTCAAAACCGCGGCCGAGCAGATGCAGATCGAAGCCGACCGCGCCACCGATCCGGCGCTGAAAGCGCGGCTGACCAAGACGATCGACAGCTGGAAAAGACAACGTCACGCGTTACGAAGACGACGCCAAATCAAACGAAGGCCGCAAGCAACTCGCCGAACGCGCCAAACAGGCGGAAGAAAAGCGCGAATTGGCGATGATGCGCTATCACCACTACGAACTGGCCTCGGCCGTATTGCAGATCGGCATCGTGCTGGCGTCGGCTGAAGTCATCACCGGTATGGCGATCTTGGGCTGGCTGTCCGGGCTGCTCGGCCTATGCGGGCTGGCCTTTACCGGCATCGGCTTCCTGGCGCCACACGCGGTGCATTTGTTTTAGCGGATCGCTTGGCCCTCAGCCGTCATGCCCGGCTTTATGCCGGGCATCCACGTCTTTGGCCATGCCATTAAGACGTGGATGGCCGGGACATAGGCGAGCGAAGCGACGCCGTCCTTCGGACTGCTATCCCCGGCCATGACGGAAAATCTCAAAATTTCACGTGTCGTCGCGACGCCGATTACATATGAATGGCGCGTTTCGCCACCGCCATCGCCGCTTCCTTGACCGCCTCGGGCAGCGTCGGATGGGCGTGGCAGGTCCGCGCGATGTCCTCGGCTGACGCGCCGAACTCCATCGCCAAGCGCCGCTTCCGCGATCATGTTGCCGGCGTCGGCGCAAATCAGTTGCACGCCGAGCACGCGGTCGGTCTTGGCGTCGGCCAAAATCTTGACGAAGCCTTCGCTAGTCATGTTGACCTTGGCGCGGCCATTGGCGGTCATCGGGAACTTGCCGACGTTGTAGGCGACGCCGGCCGCCTTCAACTCGTCTTCGCTTTTGCCGACGGTGGCGATTTCCGGATAGGTGTAAACGACGTTCGGAATGACGTCGTAGTTCACATGGCCGGCCTGGCCGACCAGAATTTCCGCGACCGCGACGCCTTCGTCTTCGGCCTTGTGCGCCAGCATCGGCCCGGTAATGACATCGCCGATCGCCCAGATGCCCGGGACATTTGTCGCGTAGTAATGATCGGTGACGATGCGGCCGCGCTCGTCGAGCTTGACGCCGACTTCCTTGAGGCCGAGGCCGTCGGTGTAAGGCACGCGGCCGATCGAAACCAAGCACGACATCGGCTTCGATGGTTTCCGCCGTGCCGCCTTTGGCCGGCTCGACCGTCGCCTTGAGCTTGGCGCCGGACGTATCGACTGCCGTCACCTTCGACGACAGTTTGAAGACCATGCCCTGCTTTTCGAACAGGCGCTGCGCCTGCTTGCGAATTTCGCCATCCATACCGGGCAACACGCCGTCGACGAATTCGACCACCGTCACCTTGGCGCCGAGACGCCGCCAAACCGAACCCAATTCAAGCCCGATCACGCCAGCGCCGACCACCAGCAAATGCTCCGGCACCTTGGGCAGCGTCAGCGCGCCGGTCGACGACACGATGCGCTTTTCGTCGATCTCGATGCCCTTGAGCCGCGCGACGTCCGAGCCAGTGGCGATGACGATGGATTTGGCTTCCAGCGCCTGGGTCTTGCCGTCGTCGCCTTTGACTTCGATCTTGCCGGGCGCGGTGATACGGCCGGTGCCATGGAAGGTGTCGACCTTGTTCTTCTTGAGCAGGAACTCGACGCCCTTGGCGTTGCCCTCGACACCCTGATCCTTGAAGTCCAGCATCGCTTTCAGGTCGAGCTTCGGCTGGCCGACGCCGATGCCCATCTTGCCGAAGGAGTGTCCGGCTTCCTCGAACAGTTCGGAGGCGTGCAGCAATGCCTTCGACGGAATGCAGCCGACATTGAGACACGTGCCGCCGAAGGTGGCCCGTTTTTCGATCACCGCGGTTTTCAAGCCCAACTGCGCCGCGCGAATGGCGCAGACATAGCCGCCGGGGCCGGTGCCGATAACGATGAGATCGTAAGTAGCCATGAGACAATCACCTATCGATCGTCATGCCGGGCTTTTCCCGGGCATCCACGTCTTAAGCGAAACACAAAGAAAGGAAGACGTGGATGCCCGGCGCAAGGCCGGCCATGACGGAGAAACAATTACAAGATCGAGAACCAGCCGCGCCGGGTCTTCGAGGTTTTCCTTCACCCGCACCAGGAAGGTGACGGCCTGCTGGCCGTCGACGATGCGGTGGTCGTAGGACAGCGCCAGATACATCATCGGCCGGATTTCGACCTTGCCGCCGATGGCGATCGGCCGCTCCTGAATCTTGTGCATGCCGAGAATGCCGGACTGCGGCGCGTTCAGGATCGGCGTCGACATCAGCGAACCATAGACGCCGCCGTTCGAGATCGTGAAGGTGCCGCCCTGCATGTCGTCGATCTTGAGCGCGCCGTCGCGGGCGCGCTTGCCGAGCGTGTTGATCGCCTTTTCGACGCCGGCCAGCGACAGATGATCGGCATCGCGCACCACCGGCACGACGAGGCCCTTCTCGGTGCCGACCGCGACACCGATGTGATAATAATTCTTGTAGACCAGATCGGTGCCGTCGATCTCGGCGTTGACCGCCGGAATGTCCTTGAGCGCCGCGATGCAGGCGCGCACGAAGAAGCCCATGAAGCCGAGCTTGACGCCGTGCTTCTTCTCGAACAGCTCCTTGTATTGATTGCGCATCCCCATCACCGCGCTCATGTCGACCTCGTTGAAGGTCGTCAGCATGGCGGCGGTGTTCTGCGCGTCCTTCAGGCGGCGCGCGATGGTCTGGCGCAGCCGCGTCATGTGCACGCGTTCTTCGCGCGAGGCGTCGTCGGCCGGCGACGGCGCGCGCATCTGCACCGGGGCGGAGACCGGCGTCGGCGCCGAAGCGGCACGTTCGATCGCCGCCATCATGTCGCCCTTGGTGACCTGGCCGTGCAGGCCGGTGCCGGCGACATTGGCCGGGTCCATGCCGCTTTCGGCCGCCAGCTTGCGCACCGACGGCGGCACCGCCATGTCAGCGGGCTTGGCGGCGGGCGCCGGAGCAGCGGCCGGTTTCGGCGCTTCGGGCGCCTTGGCGGCGGCCGGCGCAGCCGTGGCGGCGGCGCCATCCTTGATCTGACCGAGCAGACCGGCGACGCCGACGGTGTCGCCGGTCTTGGCCGCGATCTCGCCGAGCACGCCGGCAGCCGGCGCCGGCACTTCCAGAGTGACCTTATCGGTTTCCAGTTCGACCAGCGGCTCGTCAACGGCCACCGCCTCGCCCGGCTGTTTGAACCATTTTCCGACCGTGGCTTCGGTCACCGATTCGCCGAGGGTCGGCACGCGGATGTCAGTCATGATAGAGCCTTTGAAATTCGGACAGGAACGGCAAGGAGGAAAACGAGGCGGTGGCGTTAGCCGAGCGCCTCATCGAGGAATTGCTTGAGCTGGGCCAGATGCTTCGACATCTGCCCGACCGCAGTCGAGGCCGATGCCGGGCGGCCGGCATAGCGGGTGGTGCGATGCTTGGCGCCGATCTGGTGGAGCACCCAGGTCAGGAACACATCGACGAAGAACCAGGCCCCCATGTTGCGCGGCTCTTCCTGGCACCAGACCATCTCGGCATTCTTGAAGCGCGACAGCTCATGCACCATCGCCTTCGACGGGAACGGATAGAGCTGTTCGATGCGCAGCAAGTACATATCGTTGATGCCGCGCTTCTCGCGCTCTTCGTAGAGATCGTAATAGACCTTGCCGGAGCACATGATGACGCGGCGGATCTTGTCGTCCGGCACCAGCTTGATCGGCTCATTCGGCAGCAGCTGCGCGTCGTCCCACAGCAGGCGGTGGAACGTCGTCTCCGGCCCCAATTCGTCGAGCCGCGACGTCGCGCGCTTGTGGCGCAACAGGCTCTTCGGCGTCATCAGGATCAGGGGCTTGCGGATTTCGCGATTCAGCTGCCGGCGCAAGGCATGGAAGTAGTTCGCCGGCGTCGTCAGGTTGGCGACCTGCATATTATCTTCGGCGCACATTTGCAGGAAGCGCTCGAGGCGGGCCGACGAATGCTCCGGACCCTGCCCTTCGTAGCCATGCGGCAACAGGCAGACCAGGCCCGACATGCGCAGCCATTTACGTTCGCCCGACGAGATGAACTGGTCGAACACGACCTGGGCGCCGTTGGCGAAATCGCCGAACTGCGCTTCCCACAACGTCAACGTGTTCGGTTCGGTGACCGAATAGCCGTATTCGTAGCCGAGCACGGCCTCTTCCGACAGCATCGAATTGAGCACTTCGTAACGCGCCTGCCCGCTCACTGAGACTGTTGAACGGCGTGTAGCGTTCTTCGGTGTTTTGATCGAACAGCACCGAGTGGCGCTGCGAGAAGGTGCCGCGTTCCGAGTCCTGACCGGACAGCCGGATCGGATGGCCCTCTTCGAGCAGCGAGCAATAAGCGAGCGCCTCGCGGTCGCCCAATCGATGCCCTCGCCGGTCTCGATCGCCTTGGCGCGGTTATCGAGGAAGCGCTGAATGGTTCTATGGGCGACGAAGCCTTCCGGCACCTTGGTGATCTTGCTGCCGATGTCGCGCAGCTTGTCGAGAGCGACGCCGGTAATGCCGCGGCGCGCATCGTCAAGCCTCGCCGGCCGCCTTCAGTCCGGCCCAACGGCCGTCGAGCCAATCGGCCTTGTTCGGCTTGTAGCCGCTGGCGGTTTCGAACTCGGCGTCGAGCTTCGCACGCCATTCGGCCTTCATCGCATCGACGTCTTCGGCTGTGACGACACCTTCCTCGATCAGTCGCTTGGAATAGATCTCCAGTGTCGAGGGATGCGAGCGGATCTTCTTGTACATCAGCGGTTGGGTGAACGCCGGCTCATCGCCTTCGTTGTGGCCGAAGCGGCGATAGCAGAACATGTCGATAACGACCGGCCGCTGGAACTGTTGGCGGTATTCGGTCGCGACCTTGGCCGCGAACACCACCGCTTCCGGATCGTCGCCGTTGACGTGGAAAATCAACGCTTCGATCATCTTGGCGACGTCGGACGGATAAGGCGACGACCGCGAATAGAGCGGATAGGTGGTGAAACCGATCTGGTTATTGACGATGAAGTGAATGCTGCCGCCGGTGCGATAGCCTTTCAGATCCGACAGGCCGAAGCATTCCGCCACCACGCCCTGGCCGGCGAAGGCCGCGTCGCCGTGCATCAGCAGCGGCAACACCATGGTGCGGTCTTCCGGCGTCGCGCCATGCTGGTCCTGCTTGGCGCGGGCCTTGCCGAGCGTCACCGGGTCGACGATTTCGAGATGCGACGGGTTGGCAGTCAGCGACAGATGCACCTTGTTGCCGTCGAACTCGCGGTCCGACGAGGCACCGAGATGATATTTGACGTCGCCCGAGCCTTCGATGTCGTCCGGCGTCGCCGAGCCGCCTTTGAATTCATGGAACAGCGCGCGGTGCGGTTTGGCCATGACTTGCGTGAGCACGTTGAGGCGGCCGCGATGCGGCATGCCGATCACGATTTCCTTCACGCCGAGATTGCCGCCGCGCTTGATGATCTGCTCGAGCGCCGGGATCAGCGATTCGCCGCCATCGAGGCCGAAGCGCTTGGTGCCGGTATATTTGACGTCGAGGAATTTCTCGAAGCCTTCGGCTTCCACCAGCTTGTTGAGGATGGCGCGCTTGCCTTCCGGGGTGAAGGTGATTTCCTTGTCGCGGCCTTCGATGCGCTCCTGGATCCACGCTCTTCTGCGCGGCGTTGGAGATGTGCATGAACTCGACGCCGAGCGTCTGGCAATACGTGCGGCGCAGGATGGCGACGATCTCGCGCATCGACGCGAATTCGAGACCGAGCACCATGTCGAGGAAAATCTTGCGATCCATGTCGGCTTCGGTGAAGCCGTAGGAGCGCGGATCGAGTTCTGTCTTCCGGCGGCTCGGCCGCGATTTCGAGCGGGTCGAGCTTGGCGTGGAAATGGCCGCGCATGCGGTAGGCGCGGATCAGCATCAGCGCGTGGATCGAATCGCGCGTCGCCTGATGCACGTCGGCCGGCGACAGCTCGACGCCCTTGGCTTGGGCCTTGCCGGCAATCTTGTCGCCGATCTTCTTTTCGGTCTCGGCCCACTGGCCATCGAGCGCCGCCACCAGATCGCCGTTCGGCGCGCAGCGGCCAGTTCGGCTGTTTCCAGGACGCGCCCTGCGGCCTGCTTGGCGACCGCGGCCTTGTCGTCTTTCAGGGCGGCGAAGAAAGGTCTGCCATTCGGCGTCGACCGAAGCCGGGTTGGCTTCATATCTGGCATGGAGGTCTTCGATGTAGGCGGCGTTGCCGCCGTAAAGGAATGAGGTATTGGCGAAAGCGGCGTTGGCGTCTTGGCGGGACATGGCAATTCGATCCTGGCGCGGATGCGACCGCGCATGTGGTTAGCGCATGACTTGGTCCGGAAACCGGCTCCCGTCCCCCAGCTCGCCCGGGACCGGCCTGTTCGGATTTATGTGGCGCCAGAGCCCGGTTTTTCGGCCGATCTCCGGCAAAACTCTCTCTTAAACCTATTTGTGACGTAGTTAAGTCCAAAAACGCGTAGATATGAATCAAGAATCACTACTTCAACGGAAATCCCACTAAAACGGCCCCGATTCGGACCGGTTCATACGCCAGTTCGCGAAAAATTGACTGCCTGAATTTGCGCCCATGAACGCCAAAAACAGCGGGCGCGGCGGCGGTTTGAACCGCTGCCACGCCCGCTAAAGATTTTAGCGCTGGTCGTGCCGAAAAGTGATCGGCGCGGACTGGCCGCGCCGAATTTTTTTAGCCTTTCAGCACTTCGACCAAGGTCTTGCCGATGCGCGCCGGCGACGGCGACACCCGGATGCCGGCCGCTTCCATCGCGGCGGTCTTGGAGCCGGCGTCGCCTTTGCCGCCGGAAATGATCGCGCCGGCATGGCCCATGCGGCGGCCGGGAGGCGCGGTCACGCCGGCAATGAAGCCGACCATCGGCTTCTTGCGGCCGCGCTTGGCCTCGTCGATCAGGAACTGGGCGGCGTCTTCCTCGGCCGAACCGCCGATTTCGCCGATCATGACGATCGATTCGGTTTTCGGATCACCCAAGAACATCTCCAGCATGTCGATGAATTCGGTGCCCTTGACCGGATCGCCGCCGATGCCGACCGCCGTGGTCTGGCCGAGACCTTCGCGGGTGGTCTGGAACACCGCTTCATAGGTCAGGGTGCCGGAGCGCGACACGATGCCGACCTTGCCGGGCTTGAAGATGTTGCCCGGCATGATGCCGATCTTGCATTCGCCCGAGGTCATGACGCCCGGGCAGTTCGGCCCGATCAGCCGCGACTTCGAACCCGACAGCGCGCGCTTGACCTTGACCATGTCCATCACCGGAATGCCTTCGGTGATGCAGACGATCAACGGAATCTCGGCCTGGATCGCTTCGCAGATCGCGTCGGCCGCGCCCGGCGGCGGCACGTAGATCACGCTGGCGTCGCAGCCGGTTTGCTCGCGCGCTTCGGCGACGGTGTCGAACACCGGCAGGTTGAGATGGGTCTGCCCGCCTTTGCCCGGCGACGTGCCGCCGACCATTTTGGTGCCGTAGGCAATCGCCTGTTCGGAATGGAAGGTCCCGTTCTTGCCGGTGAAGCCCTGGCAGATGACCTTGGTGTTCTTATCGATGAGGATCGACATTACGCGGCCTCTTTCACGGCTTTGACAATTTTCTGGGCGGCATCGTCGAGATCGTCGCCCGACGTGACGTTGAGGCCGGACTCCTTGATGATCTTCTTGCCGAGTTCGACATTGGTGCCTTCAAGACGAACCACCAGCGGAACCTTCAAGCCGACTTCCTTGACCGCGGCGACCACGCCTTCGGCTATAACGTCGCACTTCATGATGCCGCCGAAGATGTTGACCAGAATGCCCTTCACGTTCGGATCGGAGGTGATGATCTTGAACGCGGCGGCGACCTTTTCCTTGGTGGCCGAACCGCCGACGTCGAGGAAGTTCGCCGGCTCCGAGCCGTAGAGCTTGATGATGTCCATCGAGGCCATCGCCAGACCGGCGCCGTTGACCATGCAGCCGATCGAGCCGTCGAGCGCGATGTAGTTGAGGTCGTATTTCGAAGCCTCGACTTCCTTGGCGTCTTCTTCGGTCAAGTCGCGCAGCGCCATCACGTCGGCGTGGCGATAAAGCGCGTTGCCGTCGAAATCGACCTTGGCGTCGAGACAGATGATCTTGTCGTCCTTGGTCACCACCAGCGGATTGATCTCCAGCATGGACATGTCCTTGCTGATGAAGGCCGCGTAGAGCTTCGGCAGAATATCGGCGATCTGCTTGGCGAGGTCGCCCGTCAGCTTGAGCGCATGCGCGACCTGGCGGCAATGATGCGGCATCAGGCCGGTGGCCGGATCGACCGAGAAGGTCACGATCTTGTCGGGCGTGTCGTGCGCGACCTGCTCGATGTCCATGCCGCCTTCGGTCGACACCACGAAAGCAACGCGCGAGGTTTCGCGGTCGACCAGCGCCGAGAGATAGAACTCACGGTCGATCGCCGAACCTTCTTCGATGTAAAGCCGATTGACGACTTTGCCCTGCGGGCCGGTCTGATGCGTCACCAGCGTCGAGCCGAGGATGCGGGTCGACTCGGTCTTCACGTCATCGATGGATTTCACCACCTTGACGCCGCCGGCTTTGCCGCGGCCGCCGGCATGGATCTGGGCCTTCACCACCCAGACCGGACCGCCCAGTTCGTTGGCGGCCTTGACGGCTTCATCGACGGTGAAGGCGGGGATGCCGCGCGGCACCGGGACGCCGAATTCTTTCAGGACGGCTTTCGCCTGATACTCGTGAATATTCATACGGCTGTCCCTACCCCTCTAATTTATCGCCGTGGCTCACGCGCAAGCGGTTCGTCCGCTTGCGCGTGCCACGACATTCTTAACCGGCCAATGTCGGCGCGATTTTCTTGCAAGCTTCGACCAGGCCCTGCACGGAGCCGACCGACTTTTCAAACGCGGCGCGCTCGGCGCCGGTGAATTCGATTTCGACGATGCGCTCGACGCCCTTGGCGCCGATCACCACCGGCACGCCGACATAGACGTCCTTGAGGCCGTATTCGCCGTTCAAATAGGCTGCGCAGGGCAGCACGCGCTTCTTGTCGAGCAGATAGCTTTCCGCCATCGCCACCGCGGACGCTGCCGGCGCATAGAAGGCCGAACCGGTCTTGAGCAGATTGACGATCTCGGCGCCGCCATTGGCGGTGCGCTTGACGATCTCGTCGATGCGGGCCTGCGTGGTCCAGCCCATCTTGACCAGATCGGGCACCGGAATGCCGGCAACCGATGAATAACGCGTCAGCGGCACCATGGTGTCGCCGTGGCCGCCGAGTACGAAAGCGGTGACGTCTTCGACCGAGACGTTGAATTCATCGGCCAGGAAATAACGGAAGCGGGCCGAATCGAGCACGCCGGCCATGCCGCAGACCTTCGCGGTCGGCAAGCCGCTGCTCTTCTGAAGCGCCCAGACCATCGCGTCGAGCGGGTTGGTAATGCAGATCACGAAGGCGTTCGGGGCATATTTGGCGATGCCCGAGCCGACCTGGCCCATGACCTTGAGATTGATGTCGAGCAGATCGTCGCGGCTCATGCCGGGCTTGCGCGGCACGCCGGCGGTGACGATGCAGACGTCGGCGCCTTCGATCGCTTCGTAGTGTTCGCGCCGGTAATTTTGGCATCGAAATCGTTCACCGGCGACGACTCGGCGATATCGAGCGCCTTGCCCTGCGGGATGCCTTCCATGACGTCGAACATAACGACGTCGCCAAGCTGTTTAAGGCCGATTAGGTGGGCGAGCGTGCCGCCGATCTGACCGGCGCCGATCAATGCAATTTTATTGCGCGCCATGATGAGAAAACTCTTTGCTGCTGCCGCGGAGCACGGCCGCAGGTGGCTTAGCGATTTTGCTGTGTTGCAGCAATATCCCCGCGCCAAAACCAATCTTGTATACATTATACCAGCAGACCATTCGACCAATGTCCAGTGCAAATTGAGGGGGTGCGCGACGGCGCCGCGGCTCGTTCGTGGACATAAGACGGATGATGGCCGGCGTAGCCGCCCAAAGGACCGCGTCGCTTCGCTCGCCTATTGCCCCGACCATCCATGTCTTCAAGGGCCGACCAAGGCGACATGCCCGGCATGACGGGCGGGATAGCTGCAAGCGATTTGCAGGCCGCCTCAGCTCACCGTTTGCGCTTGCCCATGTCCTGCATGATTTCGAGCTGGATCTGCTGAATCTCGGCCAGCCGCTCCCATTGCCGGTTGATCAGGTGGTCCATCTTCTCGTGCAGATGGCGGATTTCCAGTTCGGCCTTGAGGTTGACCTGGTAATCGTTTTCCGAGCGCAGCCGGTCTTTCGCCTCCTGTCGCTTCTGACTCATCATGATGATCGGCGCCTGAATCGCGGCCAGGCACGACAGCACCAGATTGAGCAGGATGAAGGGATAGGGATCGAACACCTCTCGCGTTACCGCCCAGACGTTGAAGCCCATCCAGACGACCAGCACGACGAAAAACAGCCCGATGAAATTCCAGCTACCGCCGAAATCGGCCACCATGTCGGCGGCCTTCTCGCCGAAGGTCCGCTTGTCGTCCCAAGTGGCTTCGATGTCGCGCGCCACGGTCTCCTCGCGCGCCATGCTCTCGACCACCTGGCGGTCGAGATCGGACAACTCGCCGCGCTCGCGCTCGAGCAATTCGGCCACGTAACGCGTGCGGTATTCGCTGACGTGATGGCCGCAAACGATATCGTCCGCCATCAGATTCGGATGTTCCGCGCTCATCAATCCGGCGATCGCCGGCCGCACCGCGCCGAAGCGCATCGGCTCGCGCGCTTCCTTTCCGCACAAGGCGCAATGCGGCCGTGGTCTTTTATGCGGTGGGGGTGGTGGCGGCGGTGGAGCGTTCGAAATTTCGTCTGTCATCATCCGGCTCCGGCAATCCGAATTCAGGTTTCGACTATCTTATCCGACCAAGTGACGCTTTCCGCGACCCGCGGGCCGTGCGGCAGCCCGAGATAAGACTGCGAGCGCATTTCGATCAAACGCGAGGCAGTGCGTTTGAATTCATTGGCCTCGTAGCCCTCGGTGCCGACATAGAGCGCATCCGGCTCGGCCTCAGCCGAGGCCAAAAGTTTGACCGCATGATCGTACAGCGTGTCGATCAAAATGATGAAGCGCTTGGCCTCGTTGCGTTTCGGCAGATCCATCACCGGCACATGATCGATGATCAGGGTATGGAATTCGAGCGCGATTTTCAGGTAGTCCGACGCCGCCAGAGGCCGGGCGCACAGCTCGTCGAAGGTGAAACGCGCCACCCCCATCGCCGCCTTCGGCACCTGCACGATATGGCCCTTCACCACCAATTCGTGGGGAGCGCCCTCGGCTTCGCCGGCCAGGTCGTGCCAAGCGTGGTCGAGCGCGGCTTTGGCGGCGGCATCCGGCGGCACGTACCAGGCGCGCACGCCGGTCAGCTTTTCCAGCCGGTAGTCGGTGCGCGCATCGAGCCGAACCACCTCGCATTGCCGTTGCAAGAGCTCGATAAACGGCAGGAAAAGCTTGCGGTTGAGGCCGTCTTTGTAGAGGTCGCGCGGCGCCACGTTCGAGGTCGCCACCATCACCACGCCGAGTTCGAACAGCTTGGTGAACAGCCGGCCGAGGATCATGGCGTCGGCAATATCGGTGACGTGGAATTCGTCGAAACACAGCAGCCGGGTCTCATCGGCAATGGCAACGGCAGCGCGCTGGATCGGGTCCTGCTCCGGCAGGGTGCCGTTCTTGATCTCCTGGCGGTAGCCGTGAACGCGTTCATGAACGTCGGCCATGAACTCATGGAAATGCGCCCGCCGTTTGCGTTGCGTGCTGCTCGACTCGAAGAACAGGTCCATCAGCATGGTCTTGCCGCGGCCGACCTCGCCGTGGACGTAGAGGCCCTTGAGCGGCGGCCCGGCCTTCTCGCGCTTGCCGAACAGCCAGCCCAGTGACGACGATTTGCGCGCCAGCCGGTGCTCCTCCAGCCGCTGCTCGAGCGCGCCGAAATGGCGCGCCAACGCCGCCTGGCCGGCATCGGCCTCAATCTTTCCGGCGGCGACGAGCGCCGCGTAACGGGTGCTGAAATTGTCGGACATGGAGAAATGCTTGAGGAAATGCGGGACCGGACGCGGGAAGGCGACTGCTAAGGCTATAAAGCCGGGGTGTAAATCCTTCACCCTCGGGTTGGCCGGTTCGCCCAATATATTGCGGCAAATGCCCCCTTATGCTGCAGCGAATGCTGCAACATGGCCGCAGCATTCCGCCATCCAGCCGCCCGGGCTTGCTGCGGTAATCCCTTGTTAGTCATGCGCTTTTTGCAGGTCCGCCCCGCACACCGGGCTCAAAGCGGTCGCTTTTTTGCTGCAATGCACCATATAAGCAGCACAGGGAAACGCGACCGGCAGGGCAGACCATAGTCTGACAAGGATACTTGAAGATGCACGTCCCCCTGCCCGGCGGTGGCACCGTCCGCAAATTGTGGCCGACCGAAACCGACGCCTATCGCGACCATCTGCTCCGGCTTGACCCGGAAAGCCGCCACACCCGTTTTTCCGGCGCGGTCGCCGACGAGGTGATCGTCCGCCACGCCGCCACCGCCAATGAAATCGGCGTTGTGGTGCACGGGTTCTTTGTCGATGGCGTTTTGCGCGGCGCCAGCGAATTGCGGCCGATCGGCCCGCTGTTTTCCCACGAGGCGGAAGCCGCCTTCAGCATCGAAAAAGACTGGCAGAGCCACGGCGTCGGCACCGTGTTGCTGGAGCGCACGCTGTTGTCCGCGCGCAACCGCGGCATCAAATTGCTGCGCATGGACTGCCTCGCCGCCAACCGGCGCATGCAGCAATTGGCGCGCAAGTTCGAGGCCGGGTTGACCTTCGATTTCGGCTGTGTGGTCGGCCAGGTCGCCGCCCCGCGCTCGACGCCGCTGTCGCTCATGCGCGAGGCGATGGACGACGCCAACGGCATGGTCGCCACCTTGTTCGACGCCCAGGCGAAGATGCTGGGCGCGGCCTAAGCGTCAACGGATAGCTCGCCTCGACCACATAAGGCCCGCCGCCGGTCGAGGCGCGCGACGAAAACAGCACGAATTGCGAGACCTTGAACGGCGCGGTGCGGAAATAGCCCCGCGCCGACAGGTAATCCGCGACATCCAGGCTGGACGACGAGCGCAACCGCGCCAGCGTGACATGCGGCGTGTATTTGCGGCCTTCCGGCTCCAGCCCGATGCGCCGCATCAGCCGCTCCTGCTCGGCCTGCAATTCCAGCAAGGCCGGCTCCGGCGCGACCGACGCGACCACCGCGCGCGGCTTGCGGCCGCCGAACGAGGCCAGCCCTTCCAGATGCAAATCGAAACCGCTTCGCCGGACCTGGCCGAGCGCGAGCGCCGCTTCCTGCGCATCGCGGTCGTCGATGTCGCCGAGAAAGCGCAGCGTCAGGTGATAATTCTCGCGGTCGATCCAGCGCGCGCCCGGCAGACCGCCGCGCAGCATGTCGAGCGCCTGGCCAATGCCAGGCGGAATTTCAATCCCGGTGAAAAGACGCGGCATAGCGATCTACGCTTTTCTGCACAATGATCTTCATCCGGCTGTCCGGCAACCACGCTTGTTCGGGATCATGCGTCGGATTACGACCCGCGCGCCGCCTTAACCCGTGCAATCAATTCTTCGACCTTCGGCATGATACGCGCGACGATCACGTCAACGCCCTGGGCGTTCGGATGCATGCCGTCGCTTCTGGTTAAGCTTGGGATCGGCGGCGACGCCGTCGAGAAAGAACGGATAAAAGATGGCGTCATACTTTTTCGCCAGCGCCGGGTAGATGGCATCGAAATCGCGGCCATAGTCGGCGCCCATGTTGGGCGGCGCCAACATGCCGGCCAGCAGCACGGCGATGTGGCGCGCCTTCAGTTTCTCAAAATGCGTATCGAGCGCGGTTTTGGTGATTTCCGGGTCGATGCCGCGCAAGGCGTCGTTGGCGCCGAGTTCGACGATCACCGCGTCGGTGCCGTCCGGCACCGACCAGTCGAGACGGGCAAGCCCGCCGGAGGCGGTGTCGCCCGAGACCCCGGCATTGGCGACCTCGACCGCAATACCTTTGGCTTTGAGCGCCGCGGCCAGCTTGGTCGGAAACGCCGATTGCACCGGCAGCCCGTAACCGGCGCTCAAGCGAATCGCCCAAAACCACGATTTTGACCGGCTTATCGGCGGCTTGTGCCGAGACCTGCGCGATAGCCGGCAGTAAAACGCAAGCAATCGTGACCCATATTGCCGCAAGCTTCTGGACCCGGGCCAGATTTTCCCCATATGACCGAAATCGTACCCGGTGGAGATCGCATGAAGGAACCTTCCCAGATCAGAGCCGGCCATTGCGCTGACCGGCGTAAATCTGTCGCTCGGGCAGGGAGCCGCCCGCGTTCATATTCTCAAAGGACATCGAACTCAATATAGGCAGGGGCGAGGCGATTGGCCTGATCGGGCCGTCCGGTTCGGGCAAATCGACGCTGCTGATGGTGATGGCCGGGCTGGAACGGGCCGACACCGGCACGGTCATGGTCGCCGGCGAAAACCTCGGCACCCTCAGCGAGGACGACGCTCGCGCGCTTTCGCGGCCGCAATGTCGGCATCGTGTTCCAGTCGTTTCACCTGATCCCGACCATGACGGCGCTGGAAAACGTCGCGGTGCCGCTCGAGCTGGCCGGTGTTGCCGACGCGCAGGATCGCGCCCGCGCCGAACTCGAAGGCGTCGGCTTGAGCCAACGACTGCATCATTACCCGGCGCAATTGTCCGGCGGCGAACAGCAGCGGGTCGCGGTCGCGCGCGCGCTGGCGCCCAATCCGGCGATTCTGGTCGCCGACGAGCCGACCGGCAATCTCGATGAGGACACCGGCCAGCAGATCGTCGATCTGCTGTTTGCCGGCCACGAAAAGCACGGCGCCACCCTCGTGCTCGTCACGCACGACAACACGCTGGCGCATCGTTGCGGCCGCGTCGTGCGATTGCGCTCCGGCCATATCGTGGACGAAGCATGAGCGACACCGCCATCAATGGCCGCTGGCTGCCCTTGCGTTTCGCTCTAAGGGAAATGCGCGGCGGCCTGCGCGGCTTTTACATTTTCATCGCCTGCATCGCGCTCGGCAGCATGGCCATTGCGGGTGTCGGCTCGCTCGCCGCGAGTCTGGCCGATGGTCTGGCGCGCGAAGGCCAGGTCATTCTCGGTGGCGATCTGGCGTTCTCGCTGATCCAGCGCGAGGCCGACGCCAAAGAGCGCGCCTTCCTCGACGGCCAAGGCAAAGTCTCGAGCGCCGCCACCTTGCGCGCGATGGCGCGCACGCCCGACGGCCAAGCCACGCTGGTCGAAATCAAAGCCGTCGACAAAGCCTATCCGCTGTTCGGCGCGGTCACGCTCGAACCGGTCGAACCGCTCGACCAGGCTTTGGCCAAACGCGATGGCGCATACGGCGCGGTCGCCGACCCGACACTGATGGCACGGCTGGCGATCAAGCCGGGCGCGCGCCTGACCGTCGGCAACGCCACCTTTGAAATCCGCGCCGCGCTCACCAACGAACCCGACAAGCTTGCCGGCGGCATCGGTTTCGGCCCGCGCCTGCTCGATCAGCGAAGACGCCTTGCGCGCCACCGGCCTGATCCAACCCGGCAGTCTGGTGCGCTGGCGCTATCGCGTCCGCCTGCCCGATAGCCGCGACAGCGACGCGGCGGCGCAAGCCGTCGAGGCACAGGCGCGCAAGGACTTGCCGCAAGCCGGCTGGGACATCCGCAACCGCAACAATGCCTCGCCGCAGTTGCAGCGCAATGTCGAGCGCTTCACGCAATTCCTCACCATTGTCGGACTTACCGCGTTGCTGGTCGGCGGCGTCGGCGTCGGCAACGCGGTGAAAAGCCATCTCGACCGGCGGCGCGAATCCATCGCCACGCTCAAGGCGCTCGGCGCCAGCGGAACCCGCGTCTTTGCGATCTACCTGACGCAAGTTCTGATCCTGGCGCTTGATTGGCGGCGTGATGGGCGCAGCTTTGGGCGCGGCATTGCCTTTCATCGTGTCGTGGACTTTCGGCGCGATCATTCCGATCCCACTGATACCGGCGCTGCATCCATCCGAACTGGCGCTGGCTTTGGTCTATGGCCTGCATGACTGCATTGGCTTTCACGCTTTGGCCGCTCGGCCGCGCCCATGACGTGCCGGTCGGCGCTTTGTTTCGCGACGTGGTGGCGGCGCAACCGAGTCTGGCCGCGCCGGATCTATATCGTCTTCACCGCCGTCGCCGTGCTGGCGCTCGGCACGCTGGCCGTGCTGCTGGCCTATGACCGCCGCGTCGCCATCATCTATGTCGGCGTCGCGGCTTGCGTTTTCGTGCTGCTGCGGCTGGTCGGCTCGCTGTTGATGTGGATCGCGCGGCACGCACCACGCGCGCGTTCGACCGGCTTGCGCATGGCGGTCGCCAATATCTACCGGCCCGGCGCGCTGACGCCGACCATCGTGCTTGTCGCTCGGCCTCGGCATCGCGCTTGCTGGTGACGGTGATCGAGATCGACAGCAATCTTCGCCAGCAATTCGCCCATGAACTGCCGGCCAAAGCGCCGTCGTTTTATTTCCTCGACATCCCGGCGACGCAGGCCAAGCCGTTCGGCGACTTCGTGCGCGCGCAAGCGCCCAGGCGCCAAGATCGAAGACGTGCCGATGCTGCGCGGCCGCATCATCTCGGCCAATGGCATCAAGGCGGAAGACCTCAAGCCGAAAGAAGAAGCCGCCTGGGTGCTGCGAAGCGACCGCGGCATCACCTATAGCGGCACCGTGCCGGAAGGCTCGCGCGTCGTCGAAGGCAAATGGTGGGGCCCGGACTATAAAGGCCCGCCGCTGGTTTCGTTCGAGAAGAAAATCGCCGACGGGCTCGGCTTGAAGCTGGGCGATCCCGTCACCGTCAATGTGCTCGGCCGCAACATCACCGTGAAAATCGCCAATATGCGCATCGGTCGATTGGCAGAGTCTGGCGATCAATTTCGTCATGGTGTTTTCGCCGCACGCCTTCGACGGCGCGCCGCACACCCATATCGCCACGCTGACTTATCCCGGCGGCGGCACGACAGCGGAAGAGACCGAAGTCATCCGCGCGGTCGGCGAAGGACTACCCGATGGTCACCACCGTCCGGGTCAAAGACGCGCTCGACGCCATCGGTGCGATTATCGCCAATCTGGTGGTGGCGATCCGCGGCGCTTCGGCGCTGACACTTTTGGTCGCAGCGCTTGGTGCTGGGCGGCGCGCTCGCCGCCGGCCACCGCCACCGGGTCTACGACGCGGTGATCCTGAAGACGCTCGGCGCGACCCGGCTGCGGCTTTTGACCGCCTACACCATCGAATATCTGCTGCTGGGCGCGGCCACCGCCGTGTTCGGCGTGTTGAGCGGATCGGCTCGCCGGCTGGCTGATCGTGAGCGAATTGATGCACCTGAAATTCGCCTGGCTGCCGCTGCCGGCGCTGGTGGCGACCGCCGCCGCCGTGCTGGTGACGGTCGCCCTGGGGCTGGCCGGCACCTTCAAGGCTCTCGGGCAGAAGCCGGCGCCGATTTTGCGAAACCTGTAGGTCAGCGACATTCAGCCGCGTCTGCCGGCAAAGCCCGGCAACAAAGCCGTTTTTGCGCTAAAAAGGCCCTGAAAACCGCGACATTAACTCTTCGCAATGAGGCCAGCCATCTTCAGGCCATATCTGGCGTAAAGGCTCGGCAGTCACTAGATTTGACCTAGGTTTTGAAAGACACGAGCGCGACGGCAAGAAGCCAGCGCGCATGACGTGAGCCGGCAGATAAGCCGGGCCATAGAGAGGGAAACTTCGATGTCGGACTTCGACCGTAACCCAGCCGCCCGCGGCTTCGGCGCCGCCGGACAGGCAGCTGCGATCGATGCAGGCCTGCGCGCCTACATGCTTCGCATCTACAATTATATGGCCGCCGGTGTCGCTCTGACCGGCGTGGTCGCCTACTTCACCTTCCAGGCCGCGGTCGTGAACACCGCAGCCGGGCAGCTTGCGCTGACCCCGTTCGGCCAGATGATCTATGGCGGCCCGCTGATGATCGTGCTGTTCCTCGGCACGCTCGGCATCGTGTTCTTCCTGAGCTTCCGCATCAACAAGCTGCAGGCGAGCACCGCTCTGGGCTTGTTCATGGTCTACGCCGGGCTGCTCGGGCTGATGCTGTCGTCGGTGATGCTGACCTATACCGGCGCGTCGATTGCCCGTACCTTCTTCATCTCGGCCGCCTCGTTCGGCGCCTTGAGCCTGTACGGCTACACCACCCAGCGCGATCTGACGCCGATCGGCTCGTTCCTGATCATGGGCCTGTTCGGCCTGATCCTGGCGATGGTCGTCAACATCTTCCTGAAGAGTTCGGGCCTCGAGTTCGCCATCTCGGCGATCGGCGTGCTGATCTTCGCCGGCCTGACCGCCTGGGACACCCAGAAGATCAAGGAGATGTACGACGCCAACGACGACGGCACTGTCTCCGGCCGCAAGTCGGTGATGGGCGCGCTGACGCTCTACCTCGACTTCATCAACCTGTTCCTGTTCATGCTGCGCTTTATGGGCGACCGCCGCTAAGCCAGTCGGCCAGAGCAGATCAGTTCAGCGCCCCGGCCTTGTGCCGGGGCGTTTTTGTTTGTGCTAATTTGACCGACACCATGACCGCCCCGTTACATCCGCCCCGCGACACCTGCCGATATCCCCGCCATTACGCGCATTTATGCGCATGCCGTGCTGCACGGCACCGCCACCTTCGAGCTCGAGCCGCCGGACGAGGCGGAAATGACCAAGCGCATGCAGGCGCTGCTCGACGGCAAGTTCCCCTATTTCGTCGCGGAGATCGACGGCCAAAACGGACGTCAGGTCGCCGGCTATGCCTATGCCGCGCTGTTCCGCCCGCGGCCGGCCTATCGTTTCACGGTCGAGAACTCGGTTTATATCGCGCCCGACATGCACCGGCGCGGCGTCGGCAAGGCGCTGATTAAAAAGCTGATCGAGGCCTGCACGGCGATGGGCTTCCGCCAGATGATCGCGGTGATCGGCGACAGCGATCAAGCGGCATCGATCGGGGTGCACAAGGCTTGCGGCTTTACGCCGGCGGGCAACCTCATGGCGGTCGGCTGGAAGTTCGGCAAATGGCTCGACACGCCGCTGATGCAGCTTGCGCTCGGTGAGGGAAGCAAGACGAAGCCGTAGCGGGCTTGTCCCGGGCGCAGCGCGGCGTGAAACGGTGCGCTGCAGAACCGGGACCGTTCCAAGCTCCGCGATTGCGACGGCCCCGGCTCTGCGGCGCATCACTCCGCTGCGCTACGTGCCGCGCCGCGTCCGGGGCAAGCGATTAAATCAATTCCCGACCAGCGCCAATTGCTTGTCGATCACCCGCAGCACGCGATCGAGTTCGTGGCCGCGCCGCATGATCAGCCCGGTGGCCGAGATCACACTGTAGGCGCCCTGGCTGCTGCTCAAGCTTGGGATTTTTCTCGATCCGGTAGAGCGGCACTTCCGACGACCGTCGGAACACCGAGAACACCGCGCGGTCTTTGAGAAAATCGATGGCGTAGTCGCGCCATTCGCCGGCGGCGACCATGCGTCCATAGAGATCGAGAATGCGGCGCAGTTCGCGCCGGTTGAACGTGACCTGGTTCAGCGCACTCACGGGGGCGGCGGCAGATCGCGCCGGGGAGCCGCCCCCGGGGAACTGGCTGGGCTCGATGTCGCCGGAACCGAAAGCCATCGGCGCCTCCTCTTTTCTTGGTATGCTGCATGATCGCCCCGGAAGCTGCCGACGGCAAGGGCCTGAATCAGGCAATAAACGGCGAAAAAACCGGCAAAAACGCCGCGGTTCCGATCACGAATTCGTTAAGGAAACACACAATAACGCCCTATTTCCGTCAATCGCTGGTCACGAGCCCTTGGGATAAATGGATCGTTGCCTCAAGGCCCGGTCCGGTTCGATCTCCGGATTCCTCAGCCCCCCAGCCCCCCGGGGGTCGACTGACCGGGCCACTTGAGTTCGTAGAGTTCGCGTTTTGATTCAATCCCCTATGCCTTCGGGCCGGCCAGTTGCCGGCCCGTTTTTTGTTGGGGGGATCCGAAATAAGTCCGCCATCCTGAGGTCCGAACGCCTTTTGCCCGAGCCTCGAAGGATGACGGATTGAAGGGACGTGTCGGGAAAACTCTAGCGCAGCGCCACCGTCGCCGCGCCCAGCATCAGGCCGGGCTTGGCCGCACTGCCGCTTTGCACGATCACCGCCAGCTCGTCGATATTCTTGAGCGCGAAATCGGCATCCGGCAATTGGCTCAACGGCAGGCTGAAGGTTTCCGCCTTGCCGGTCCAGGTGCCGAGCTTGACCCAGCGCCGCATCACGTTGTGATAGGTCAGCGTGTGGCCGCGATTTTCGCCGCGTCCGATCTTGACCGGCGCATTGGCGGTGACCGGGCACAGCCAGACTTCGGCGCCGACATGGTCGCCTTTGGCAGCCGGCACGTTCACGGTGACTTTGCCGTCCGCCGACCGCCATCGTGACCGGCAAGGTCAGCGGCGCGTCGGCCGCGCGCGTCCGCGCAATCGCGCCCTCGATCGCCGCCTTGTCGCTGCCGAGCACATGCACGACGCCATTGACCACGGCCTGCGGCGTGTAGACCGCGCGGTCGCCGCGTGCGATCGAATAAGCGCGTTGCCGGAGGGAATTGCTGTGCAGCGCAAGCGTGTCCTTCCAGCCGAGATAATCCCAGTAATCGACCGGCAGGCTCAGCACGATCAGGGATGGGTCATGCGCCAATTCGCCCATCAGCCGATCGGCCGGCGGGCAGGACGAGCAGCCCTGGCTGGTGAAGAGTTCGATAACCGCGCGCGGCGAACCGGCATCGGCCTTGGTCGCAGCGGTCAGGGCCATGCCGGCGAAGGCGGCGGCAAACACGAACGTTATCCAACGACAGGATTTGCAACGATAGGCCTTGTAGCGATTCTTCATCTGTATCCCACGATCCCCCCGTGCCCCGCTTTCAGTATGAAGCCCCGGAGGTATTGCCGCACGCAACCCGGGATCTTCAGTCCAGCAGAACGAACTCGCGAGACGTCATATAGAGCGCTTCGTCGATCACCCGCCACTCACTTCACAGTGAATGGCGGGTGATGTTGGGCAAGCGAAAGCCCGATCAGGTCAACGAACGCAGCACGTATTGCAGAATGCCGCCGTTCTTGAAGTAGTCGAGCTCGTCGACGGTATCGATGCGGCAGATCAGCGGAACCCGCTTGAGCGTGCCGTCGCCCATGACGATCTCGGCCATCAGCTTCTGGCGCGGCTTGAGGTCGCCGTGCAGGCCGCGAATGGTGACCTGCTCGTCGCCCTTGAGGCCGAGCGACTTCCAGGACGTGCCTTCTTCGAAGTTCAGCGGCACGACGCCCATGCCGATCAGGTTCGAGCGATGGATGCGCTCGAACGATTCGGTGATGACCGCACGGACCCCGAGCAGGACCGTGCCCTTGGCCGCCCAGTCACGCGACGAGCCGGTGCCGTATTCCTTGCCGCCGAAGATCACCAGCGGCACGTTGTCGGCCTTGTACTTCATGGCCGCGTCGTACATCGTCATCCGCTGCTTGTCCGGATAGTGGATCGGTGACGCCGCCTTCGACGCCCGGCACCATCTGGTTCTTGATGCGGATGTTGGCGAAGGTGCCGCGCATCATGACCTGGTGATTGCCGCGGCGGGTGCCGTACTGGTTGAAGTCCTTCGGACGAACCTGATGATCGCGCAGGTATTCGCCGGCCGGGCTCTCTTCCTTGATCGATCCCGCCGGCGAAATGTGGTCGGTGGTGATCGAGTCGCCGAACAGCGCCAGAACGCGGCGCCTCGACGATGTCTTCGAGCGGCGTCGGCGACTTCTTCATGCCTTCGAAGTAAGGCGGGTTCTGCACGTAGGTCGAGCGATCGTCCCAATCGTAGGTCAGGCCGCCCTTGACGCTGATCTTGCGCCAGTGGGTATCGCCCTTGAACACGTCGCCGTACTTCTTGGTGAACAGCTTCTTGGTGACGTTCTTGGCGACGAAAGCGCCGATTTCCTTGTTCGTCGGCCAGATGTCTTTCAGGAAGACGTTCTTGCCTTTCTGGTCGGTGCCGATCGGGTCCTTGGCCATATCGACATTCATCGAGCCGGCGATCGCATAAGCGACCACCAAAGGCGGCGACGCCAGATAGTTGGCGCGCACGTCGGCGTTGACGCGGCCTTCGAAGTTACGGTTGCCCGACAGCACCGCGGCGGCGACCAGATCGCCGTCGTTGATCGCTTGCGAAATCTCCTGCGGCAGCGGGCCGGAATTGCCGATACAGGTGGTGCAGCCGTAACCGACAAGATTGAAGCCGACCTTGTCGAGATCCTTCTGCAGACCGGCATTCTCGAGATATTCGCCGACCACTTGCGATCCCGGCGCCAGCGAGGTCTTGACCCACGGCTTGGCGGTCAGGCCCTTGGCCGCCGCCTTGCGGGCGAGCAGACCGGCGCCGATCATGACGTTCGGGTTCGAGGTGTTGGTGCAGGAGGTGATCGCCGCGATCACGACGTCGCCGTGGCCGATATCGTATTTGCCACCTTCGACCGGCACGCGCTTGGTGCATCTCCGCGCTCTTGTGGAATTCCTTGTCCATCGAGCCGGCAAAGCCGGACTTGACGTCCTTGAGCGCGATCCGGTCCTGCGGGCGCTTGGGACCGGCGAGCGACGGCACGACGGTCGACAGATCAAGCTTGAGGACGTCGGTGAACATCGGATCGGGCGTTGTCCTTGACGCGGTACATGCCCTGCGCCTTGGCATAAGCCGCGACCAGCTTGACCAGATCGGTCGGACGGCCGGTGTCTTTCAGAAACTGGATGGTGTCTTCGTCGATCGGCGAGAAGCCGCAGGTCGCGCCATATTCCGGCGCCATGTTGCCGAGCGTCGCGCGGTCGGCGATCGTGAGATGGGTCAGGCCGGCGCCGAAGAACTCGACGAACTTGCCGACCACGCCGCGCGCGCGCAGCATCTGGGTGACGGTCAGCACCAGGTCGGTCGCGGTGACGCCTTCTTTCAGCTTGCCGGTCAGCTTGAAGCCGATCACTTCCGGCAGCGTCATCGACAAAGGCTGGCCGAGCATCGCGGCTTCCGCCTCGATGCCGCCGACGCCCCAGCCGAGCACCGACAGGCCGTTGACCATGGTGGTGTGCGAGTCGGTGCCGACCAGCGTGTCGGGATAGGCGACTTCCATCGTCACGGTCTTGCCGTCGACCTTCATCTTTTCCTTGCTTGGTCCAGACGACGCGCGACAGGTATTCGAGATTGACCTGATGGCAGATGCCGGTGCCGGGCGGCACGACGCGGAAATTGTCGAACGAGCGCTGCGCCCATTTCAGGAACTGGTAGCGCTCCTGGTTCTGCCGGTATTCCTCGTCGACGTTTTTCTTGAACGCCTGATTGTCGCCGAAGAAGGTGACCGCCACCGAGTGGTCGATCACCAGATCGACCGGCACCAGCGGGTTGATCTTCTTGGGATCGCCGCCGAGTTCCTTCATGGCGTCGCGCATGGCGGCGAGATCGACCACCGCCGGCACGCCGGTGAAGTCCTGCATCAGCACGCGCGCCGGGCGGAAGGCGAATTCATGGGTCGACGTTTTGGTCTTGAGCCATTCGGCGACCGCCTTGATGTCGTCCTTGGTGACCGTGCGCCCGTCTTCGTTGCGCAGCAGGTTTTCCAGCAGCACCTTCATCGAGAACGGCAGGCGCGAAATGCCCTTCAGACCGTTCTTCTCGGCGACCGGCAGGCTGTAATAGGCGTAAGTCTTGCCAGCCGACTTTGAGGGTTTTGCGGCATTTGAAACTGTCGAGTGAAGTCATGTCGGTTTTTCCATTCCCGGCGGGGGGACAACGGCGTTGAATTGGGCGTTGCCAATCGGGCGTTGATACGGTCTAAGTCTTTGGCAAAACGTAGCTTTTTCGTGCCGGCGAATTGCTCGCCCGAATACCATTACGTAACGCCGCAAGTGCTGGCTTATAAAGGCTTTTCGCGGCCCGACGCCATAATCTCTGGGATGATTCCAAAAGGATGATAGGAAATTTGATGACGATGGCGTTTCGCATTGCCGACCCGCATTGCACGCTTGACGAATGGCAGGCTGGGCGACGGGCGTAATGCAATTGCGATGTGAAAACCTGGTCTGCGAGCGCGGCGGCCGCACCGTCTTCAGCGGCTTGAATTTCAGCCTGTCGAGCGGCGAGGCGCTGGTGGTTACCGGCCGCAACGGCGCCGGCAAATCGTCGCTGCTGCGGATGCTGGCCGGCTTGCTGCGGATCGCGGGCGGACAGATCGACGTGGCCGGCGGTGCCGATGAGGCGACGCTGCCGGAACAGTCGCATTACCTCGGCCATCTCGACGCGGTGAAGCCGTCGCTTTCGGTCGAGGAAAATCTGCAATTCTGGACGTCCTATCTCGGTGCGCCGCGCGGCACGGACGTCTTGCCGGCGCTGGACGCGGTCGATCTCGGCCATCTGGCCGACCTGCCGGCGGCCTATCTGTCGGCCGGGCAAAAGCGGCGGCTGTCGATCGCCCGGCTGGTCGCGGTCAAGCGGCCGATCTGGCTGCTGGACGAGCCAACCTCGGCGCTCGACACCCAATCGCAAGGCCGGCTGGCCGAATTGATGCGCGATCATCGGGCCGGTGGCGGCATGATCGTCGCGGCGGTGCATGGCCAGATCGGGCTGGAACACTACAGCGAACTGAAGATGGGCCCGGCGGGACCCGAAGTGGGGCAGGCCTCATGACGGCATTTCTCGCCCTGCTGAAACGCGACATGCGGCTTTCGGTTCGCGTCGGCGGCGGCGCCCTGATCGGCGCGCTATTTTACCTGATCGTCGTGGTGATGATGCCGTTCGCGATCGGCCCCGACCTCAATCTGCTCGGCCGCATCGGCCCGGCGATTTTGTGGCTGGGCGCGCTGCTGGCGAGCCTGCTGGCGCTCGACCGGCTGTTCGCCACCGACAATGAAGACGGCTCGCTCGATCTTCTGATGATGGGCGCGATGCCGCTCGAAATGGCGGTCGCCGCCAAAGCGATCGCCCATTGGCTGACCACCGCGCTGCCGCTGATCATCATCACGCCGGTGCTCGGGCTGATGCTCAATGTCGATTTGCCGGCGATGGGCTGGGTGGCGCTGACCCTGCTCGCCGGCACGCCGGCGCTGACGTTCATCGGCCTGATCGGCGCGGCGCTCGCCGTGGCGCTGCGGCGCGGCGGCTTGCTGCTGGCGGTATTGGTGCTGCCGCTGACCATCCCGGTGCTGATTTTCGGCGTCGCCGCCGCCAACGCGGCCATCGTCGGCCCCGCGCCATTTGGCCCACCTTTCACCATTCTTTGCGCCTTATCCTTGGCGAGCTTTGTCTTGGGGCCGTTCGCGGCCGCGGCCGCGCTCCGGCAAGGACAGGAATAAAGGGCAAGAAAAGCCAGTCATAACGGGCAAAAATCGCGATGGCCGATGCCACCAATCAACGCCATTGCCCGCACCGAAACCGCTGACTAAAAGGCCGCTCATGGCTGTTATCGATCTCGCCAACCCGACGCGCTTTCTTGGCCTCGTCAACCGCGTGCTGCCCTGGCTGGCGGCGGTGACGGTGCTGGTGTTCGTCTATGGGCTGTACCGCGTCATGGGCTCGCCCGACGACTATCAGCAAGGCGCCACCGTCAAGATCATGTATCTGCATGTGCCGGCAGCCTGGCTTGGCATGATGGGCTGGAGCGTGATGACGGTCGCGGCGCTCGGCACCTTGGTGTGGCGCCATCCGCTCGCCGATGTCGCCGGCAAAGCGGCAGCGCCGATCGGCGCAGCCTTTACCTTGATCTGTCTGATCACCGGCTCACTGTGGGGCCGCCCGACCTGGGGCACCTATTGGGTGTGGGACGCGCGGCTGACGTCGGTGCTGGTTCTGTTTCTGCTGTATCTGGGCATGTTGGCGCTGTATTGGACCGCCGAAGACCCCGGCCGCTCCTCGCGCGCCGCGGCGATCCTGGCGCTGGTCGGCGCGGTCAACATGCCGATCATCAAGTTCTCGGTCGACTGGTGGAATACGCTGCACCAGCCGGCTTCGATCATGCGCCTGGGCGGCTCGGCGATCGCGCCGTCGATATTGTGGCCGCTGCTGATCATGGCGCTGGCGTTTACGCTGTTGTTTTTCACGCTGCATCTGGCCGCGATGCGCAACGAAATTTTGCGCCGGCGCGTCCGCTCAATGCGCATGATGCAGGCGCAGGAATTGTGAGGCCCGCGCATGATCCCGAAAAGTGCGCAGCGGTTTTCGGACAAGATCATGCGCCAGGAGAAATGCGCATGATCCTTGGAATGAATCTGGGCCCGCACGCCATCTTCATCGAAGCGTCCTACATCGTGACCGCCGTCATCGTCGCGGCGCTGATCTTGTGGATCGTGTTCGACTATGCGGCGCTGCGCCGCGTTCTCGGCGATCTCGACGCGCGCGGCATCCGGCGCCGCTCGCAAAGCCCGCGCGAGGACAGACCATGAGCAGCACGCCCACCACCGGCGCGCCCGCCAAGAAGCGCAATCTTCTGGTGCTGTTGCCGCTTGCTGGTTTTTATCGGGATCGCGGTGCTGTTCCTGTTCGGTCTCGGCGACGGCGATCCGTCCAAGCTGCCGTCGGCGCTGATCGGCAAGCCGGTGCCGGTGACCAATCTGCCGCCGATTGCGGAGCTCAGCCAGAACGGCAAGCCGGTGCCGGGCCTGACAACGCGACGCTCAACGGCAAAGTGTCGCTGGTCAATGTCTGGGCGTCCTGGTGCGTGCCGTGCCACGACGAAGTGCCGTTCCTGGAACAGCTATCGCACGACAAGCGCATTCAACTGGTCGGCATCAATTACAAGGACGCCGCCGACAATGCGCGGCGCTTCCTCAACCGTTACGGCAATCCGTTCGTGGCCGCCGGCGCCGACTCCAACGGCCGCACCGCGATCGACTGGGGCGTCTATGGCGTGCCCGAGACCTTCCTGGTCGGGCGCGACGGCCGCATCGCCTACAAGCTGGTCGGGCCGATCACGGCGGCGAACATGAAAGCCGCGCTCGAACCGGAAATCGAAAAGGCGCTCAAGTGAAAGCGCTGCCTCTCTCCGAGGTCTACGCGCTGCTCGAACCCGGCCCCGTCGTGCTGCTCACCACCGCGCGCAAAGGCCGGCCGAACGTCATGACCATGTCCTGGCACATGATGATGGAATTCGAGCCGCCGCTGGTCGGCTGCGTCTGCAGCGGCGGCAATTACAGCTTCGAGGCCTTGAACGCGACCGGCGAATGCGTCGATCGCATTGCCGGCCCGCAAGCTGGCCTCGAAAGTGGTGAAGATCGGCAATTGCTCGGGCAGCGACACCGACAAGTTCAAGGCTTTCGGCCTGACGCCGGCCAAGGCCGCGATGGTGAAAGCGCCGCTGATCGAGGAATGCTTTGCCAACCTTGAATGCAAGGTGGCCGACCGGCGGATGGTGAACCGCTACAATATGTTCGTGCTTGAAGTGGTGCAGGCCTGGCGCGATCCGAAGCAGAAGTCGCCAAAGACCATCCACCATCATGGCTATGGCAAATTCGCCGTCGATGGGCCGACCATCACGCTGAAATCGAAGATGCGCTAAGTCTTCAGCGCCGTCAGTCTTCCTTCGGCTCGACCGCGTACTTCATCAGCAGCGGATATTGCAGCGCGCCGAACAGGAAGGTCAGCGGCACCACGCCGAACAATTTGAAGCTGACCCAGAAGTCCGTAGTCTGCGTGCGCCAGACGACTTCGTTGACGACCGCCAGAAACATAAAGAAAAACGCCCAGCGCCAGGTCAGCTTGCGCCAGCCTTCTTCGGTCAAATGAAACACCGAATCGAACAACAGCCCGAGCAGCGGCTTGTTGAGAATAAAGCCCGACGAGCAAAGCGCCGCCGAACAGCAGATAGATGATGGTCGGCTTGAGCTTGATGAACAGGTCGTCGTGCAACACGATCGTCAGCCCGCCGAAAATCAAGACGATCACGGCGGTGACCAGCGGCATGATTTCGATGCGGTGCGTCAGCACATAGGCGACGGCCAGCGCGATCAGCACCGCCACCATGAACGAGCCGGTCGCGGCATAAATGCCGAACTTGGCATTGGCGGCGAAGAACAGGATCAGCGGCCCGATATCGAGCACCAGCTTGAGCGTGGGGTTGAGCTTTTTCTTTTCGGCCATGGTTGTCTTTCTAGTCCTCAATTCCCACAATCGCCCGTGCGAAATCGCGCGCGGTGAACGGCGCCAGATCGTCGACACCCTCGCCGACGCCGATGAAATGCACCGGCAATTTAAAGCGTTCCGCGATCGCCACCAGAATGCCGCCGCGCGCGGTGCCGTCGAGCTTGGTCATGACCAGACCGGTCACGCCAGCGATCTTGCCGAAGGTCTCGACCTGGCTGAGCGCGTTTTGCCCGACCGTGGCATCGAGCACCAGAAGCACCGCATGCGGCGCGGTCGGCTCGACCTTGCGCATCACGCGCACGATCTTTTCCAGTTCGCTCATCAGTTCGGCGCGGTTCTGCAAACGGCCGGCGGTATCGACCAGCACGACTTCGCTGCCGTCGGTCTTGGCGGCGGTGATCGCCTCGAAAGCCAGACTCGCCGGATCGCTGCCCTGCGTCGCGCGCCATCACGCGTCGCGCCGGTGCGCTCGCCCCAGATTTTGAGTTGCTCAATGGCCGCGGCGCGGAAGGTGTCGCCCGCGACCAGCATCACCTTCTTGCCGTCGCGCGCGGAACTTGGCGGCCAGCTTGCCGATGGTGGTGGTCTTGCCGGAGCCGTTGACGCCAGCGACCAGAATGATGAAAGGCGTCGCCGTCACTTCGAGCGGCTTGGCGACCGGCGCCAGCACCTTTTCGATTTCGTCGGCGAGCAGCGCGCGCACCTCTTCCGGCGCGATGCCTTTCTCGAAGCGGCCACCGCTCAGCGCCGACGGCGATCCGCTCGGCAAAGCCGACGCCGAGGTCGGCGCGGATCAATTCGTTTTCCAGGTCTTCCAGCGTGTCGGCGTCAAGCTTGCGCTTGGTCACCAGATCGACGATGGAGCCGCTCGAGCGAGGCGGAAGTGCGCTTGAGCCCGCCGCTCAAGCGCTTCCACCAGCTGGTTTTCTGTGTGCTGTCGTTCATGTCGCGCCCGTGATACCCGTTTCGATCACGAATTGGTAAGAGAATATGACCCCCGACGAAATGCTCGCCCGCCTGCTCTATCGCGATGGCATGATGCTGGTGATCGACAAGCCGGCCGGCCTGTCGGTGCATCGCGGGCCGAAAGGCGGCGCCAGCCTGGAGGACTATTTCGACGTGCTGCGCTTCGGCCTGCCGCGCATGCCGGCGCTGGCGCACCGGCTCGACAAGGATACCTCCGGCTGCCTGGTGCTCGGCCGCCATCGCAAGGCGCTCGCGCTGCTCGGCAAGCTGTTCAAGAACGGCCAGATCGGCAAGACCTATTGGGCGGTGGTCGAAGGCGGGCCGGCCGAAGACGAAGGCCGCATCGACATGCCGCTCGGCAAGCTCGACGAAAATCGCGGCTGGTGGATGAAGCCCGATCCCGACGGCAAGCCGGCTTCGACGCTGTGGAAGGTGATGGGGCGCGCCGACGGCATGACCTGGCTGGCGCTCGAACCGCTGACCGGCCGCACCCATCAATTGCGCGTGCATTGCGCCGAGATGGGCTGGCCGATTCTCGGCGACAATGTCTATGGCAGCGCGCCGCGCGCCGGCGGACCGCCCCTGCATCTGCATTCGCGCGAGATCGTGGTGCCGATTTCCAAGAACAAGGACGCCGGTGGTGACGCAAGCGCCGGCGCCGGCGCATATGCACGAAAAGCTGCGCGCCTGCGGCTGGACCGACGATCCGAAACCGGCAAGAACCCGTCCGGCCGCCGAAACTAGTACAGCGTCGCCTTGATCATCTCAGGCATCTTGCGGTCCAACGCCTCGCCGCCGAGTTCGCCTTTGCTGATCTCGGCAATGATGTCGCCGAGCGACGGCAAGGCTCTTGCGCTCAACCTTGGTGGCCTCATCCCATAACTTGGATCGCACGATCGCCTTGGCGCAGTGACCGAACGCGGTCTCGACGTGGACCAGCATGACACTGCGCGGCAGCTTGCCGTTGATGGCGAAGCGTTGCAGCAGATCCGGATCGATCGAAATCGACGCGCGGCCATTGACCCGCATCGTCTCGCCGACGCCGGGGATCAGAAACAACAGCGCGATGCGCGGATCGCGCACGATGTTGCGAAAACCGTCGATGCGATTATTGCCGGGGCGGTCGGGAATGGCGATGGTCTTCTCGTCGAGCACATGAACGAAACCGGCGGGATCGCCTTTCGGCGAACAGTCGAACCCTTCCGGACCGCCGGTGGCGATGGCGACGAACGGCGCGGCCTCGATCAGCTTGCGGTAGGTGGCGTTGATGTGGTCGATCTCCTTGATGACCGCGTTGCCTTGCGCATGGCCGTAATGGGCTTCGAGCTGCTCGACGGTGGTCAGCAGATGATCGTTCGCGCTCATGGATGCTCCTTCAATCGATTAAGCCGCCAATAACTGCCGGCCGTCATGCGCCGCCACCGTGAGATCGACAATCTAGCCCGGCGCGACCGGCGACGTGAGCCGCACGGCGGTGAACTGCTCGGTGCGGCCGATGCCGCCGCGTTCGGTCAGGACCTGACGGCGCGTGCCGATTTGCGCATCGAGAAAAGCGCGCAAAGCCGCCTCGCCTTTTTCGCGCAGCCGCTGCGCGCGCTCCTTGATGACGGCGCGGTCGAGCTGCGGCATGCGCGCGGCCGGCGTGCCGGGACGCGGCGAAAACGGAAAGACGTGCAGTTGCGTCAGGCCGCATTCGTCGACCAGATCGAGCGAACGCTGAAACATGGCCTCGGTCTCGGTCGGAAAACCGGCGATGATGTCGGCGCCGAACACGACATCGGGCCGCAGGCGGCGCACCTCGTTGCAAAATGCGATGGCATCGGCGCGGCTATGGCGGCGCTTCATGCGCTTGAGGATCATGTCGTCGCCGGCCTGCAACGACAGATGCAGATGCGGCATCAGGCGCGGCTCGTTGGCGAGCGCGTCGAGCAGATCGTCATCGGCCTCGACCGAGTCGATCGACGACAGCCGCAAGCCGCGCAATCTCCGGCACGTCCTTGAGCAACCGCTTGACCAACGCGCCCAAGCTTCGGCGCGCCATCCAGGTCGGCGCCGTAACTGGTGATATCGACGCCGGTCAGAACGATTTCGCGATAGCCGTTGCCGGTCAGCCGGCGCGCCTGCGCCACGACATCGTCGATCGGCAGCGAGCGCGAATTGCCGCGCCCGAACGGAATGATGCAAAAGGTGCAGCGATGGTCGCAGCCGTTCTGCACCTGGACGAAAGCGCGGGTGTGGCCGTCGATATGATCGACCGCGTGCGCCGTCAGATGTTTAGCCGCCATGATGTCGCCGACCGCGACGCGCTCGTCGCTTTGCCACGCGCGCCGGGCTGAGCTTTTCTTCGTTGCCGAGTACGCGATCGACTTCCGGCATCGCCGCAAAAGTCGCGGGCTCGGCCTGCGCCGCGCAGCCGGTGACGACGATGCTGCGCGTCCGGCTTTTCGCGTTTGATGCGGCGGATGTTCTGGCGCGCCTGGCGCACCGCTTCCGACGTCACCGCGCAGGTGTTGATCACCACGGCATCGTCAATGCCGGCGAGGCCGCTTCGCGCTTGATGACTTCCGACTCGGCGATGTTGAGCCGGCAGCCGAAGGTGACGACGTCGACACTCACGGCGTCGCCGCCTTCTCGAACAACGCCGGATCGAACGTGCCGTTGAATTCGAATGCGACCGGCCCGGTCATCAGCACATGATCGTCGGCGCGCCATTCGATGGTCAGTTCGCCGCCGGGCAGCGTGATCTTGACCTTGCGCTCGGTGCGCTTGAGCCGCGCGGCCGCAACCGCGGTCGCGCAGGCCGCCGAGCCGCAGGCCTTGGTCAGGCCGGCGCCGCGTTCCCAGGTCCGGATAACGATGTGTTCGCGCGACACGATATGCGCGAGCGTGATGTTGGCGCGGTCCGGAAAAATCGGATGGTTTTCCAACAGCGGCCCGAACCGTTCCAGATCATAGGCATTAAGGATCGTCGACCCAGAAGATCGCGTGCGGATTGCCCATGTTCACCACCGCCGGCGAATGCAGGATCGGCTCGTCGATCGGCCCGATCTGCAATTCGATGGCGCGGGTGTCGCGGAATTCTTCCGCCAGCGGAATCTCGTTCCAGGCAAAACGCGGCTTGCCCATGTCGACGGTGAACAGCCCGTCCTCGCCCTTCCAGCAATTCAAGATGCCGGCATCGGTCTCAAACGTCAGCGCGGCCTTGCCGTTCTGCTTCGACACGATGTCGGCGACGCAGCGCATGCCGTTGCCGCAGGCGCCGGCTTGCGAGCCGTCATTGTTGTAGATGCGCATGAAGGCGTCGGTGCCGGGCGTGCGCGGCGGATAAAGCGCCATCAACTGATCGTAGGGCGCGCCAGCGGGCGAGGCCGCCGCGCGCGCGTCGTCGGCATCGATCTTGGGCACAGGCTTACCGGTGGCGGTACCGACAGGCCGCAGATCGACCACGACGATCTCGTTGCCGATCCCGTTCATCTTGACGAATGGCTGGTTGGCGAGCACGCCCATAACAATCGCTGTCTGAATTGGCGAAACATCGGGCCCCTGCCCGGGTTCCGCCCGTTTTATATGGCGAATGATCGCCGAAATGACCATAGCCCTCAGAAAAAGGCCGTGGCAGCGTTTTCGGCGTGATAAAGTGTCCGTAAATGACGAAAAATCGCCGTATATTCGCAAAGGCCGGAGAACCGTGATGCCACAATCGCAGCTTTGCTCGCGCTTTCCGGTGCTGATCGCCTGCGCGCTGCTGCTGGCTGTCGCCGCCGGTCCGGCTCACGCTCAGATGATGGCGCAAATCACTCCGGCGCCAGCGCCATCGGCGCCCGCACCGGGACAAGGGCCTGTCCAGTTGCCGGACCCGGACCGCGACATGGACCCGGGACCCGCGACGCCGTCGCCGCTGCAGCCGGGCGATGCCTTCGGTGAGGAGGTCACGTTGCCGGCGCATACCATTATCTCGCTCAAGGGCCACAGCAATTGGGACACCGCTTTCGAGACGCTCGTCGACACCTTCAAGTCGCTCGAACGAGTATCTCGCCAAAGCTGGCATCACACCGAGCGGTCCGTTCATGACGATCTACACCAAGACCGACGACACCGGCTTTTCGTTCCTGGTCGCGGCGCCGGTCGCGCAAGCGCCGGCCAACCCGCCCCAGGGCGACATCGCCGTCGGCCAGGCGCCGTCCGGCAAGGCGATGAAATTCGTCCACCGCGGCTCCTACGACGCGATGGACTCGACTTACGAGGCGATCACCAATTATCTCGACGACAAGCAATTGAACGCCAAGGATCTGTTCATCGAGGAATACACCACCGATCCGGTGAAATCGGACCCGAATAATTTGGTGATCAACGTCTATGTACCGGTGAAATAATATGATGATCCGCAGTCTTTTTCGTACGTTTTTCGGTTTGGCCATCGCCGTCGCGGCGCTCGCGCCTTTGTCGGCGCAGGCCGCCGAAAGGCTGATTACCGTCTCCGGTGAGGCCACGGTCGCGGTCGCGCCCGACATCGCCATCATTCGCATCGGCGTCACCAGCCAGGGCAAGACCGCGCACGAAGCCAGCAACACCAACGCCAAGCAGATGACCACGGTGCTGGCCGCCATCAAAGGCACCGGCGTCGCCGACCGCGACGTGCAGACGTCGCGGCTGTCGCTGCAGCCGCAATATGATCCGAACAAGAACGGCACCGCCCGCCTGCTCGGCTTCCAGGTCACCAACCAGGTCACCATCAAGATCCGCGACACCGGCAAAATGCCGGTCATCCTCGATACCGCGATCGCGGCCGGCGCCAACGAGATGTCGGGCATCGAATTCGTCGTGTCGGAACAGTCGAAACTGCTCGACCAGGCCCGCGACGACGCCATCGCCGATGCCCGCCGCAAGGCCGACCTTTATGCCAAAGCCGCCGGCGCCAAACTCGGCAAGGTCATGGCGATCAGCGAGGAAGGCTCCAGCCCGCCGCCGCGCCCGGTGATGCAGGCGATGCGGGCCGGCGCGGTGCCGGTCGCCCCCGGCGAGCAGATGCTGCGCGCCAGCGTAACCGTGAGTTACGAGCTAAATAATTGATATAAAAAGACTTTACTTGCCTTGACTTAAGGGGCCCCGGCCCCTAGGTTCCCGGCACTCTCGCTACGAGACAAAAGACCAATTCGCCGCCCGGCCCTTAGAGACCGGAGGCCACCGCCCGACAGCGCAATGCGCCCTCGGGCGTTAAGTCGTTTGGGCTGTTGTGAACTGACTGGGATTTCGATGTTCGACTCACTGTCGGAAAAATTAGGCGGCATTCTCGACAAGCTCACCCGCCGCGGTGCGCTTCGCGAAGCCGACGTCGACGAAGCGATGCGCGAAGTTCGCCGCGCGCTGCTTGAGGCCGACGTCGCGCTCGATGTCGCGCGTGAGTTCACCGCCGCCGTCAAAAAGCAGGCGGTCGGCGTCGAAGTCGTCAAGTCGGTCACGCCCGGCCAGATGGTCGTCAAGATCGTGCACGACCAGTTGGTCGCCACGCTCGGCGCCGAAGCCCAAGCCATCGATCTCAACGCCGCGCCGCCGGTCGCCATCATGATGGTCGGTCTGCAGGGCTCGGGCAAAACCACCACCACCGCCAAGCTCGCCAAGCGCCTGACCGAACGCCAGAAGAAAAAAGTTCTGATGGCCTCGCTCGACGTGCGCCGTCCGGCGGCGATGGAGCAGCTCGCGGTGCTCGGCCGTGACGTTTCGATCGACGTGCTGCCGGTGGTCGCCGGCCAGTTGCCGCCGCAGATCGCCAAGCGCGCGCTGGAGGCCGGCCGTCTCGGCGGCTACGACGTCGTGCTGCTCGACACCGCCGGCCGCACCACGCTCGACGAAGAGATGATGAACGAGGCGGCCGAGGTCAAAAAAGCCGCCAATCCGCATGAAGTGCTGCTGGTCGCCGACAGCCTGACCGGCCAGGACGCCGTCAATCTGGCACGCGCCTTCGACGAACGCGTCGGCCTCACCGGCATCGTACTGACGCGCGTCGACGGCGACGGCCGCGGCGGCGCCGCTTTGTCGATGCGCGCCGTCACCAACAAGCCGATCAAGCTGATCGGCACCGGCGAAAAGATGGACGCGCTGGAAGAGTTCGATCCGGCGCGGATCGCCGGCCGCATTCTCGGCATGGGCGACATCGTCTCGCTGGTCGAAAAAGCCGCCGCCAATATCGACGCCGAAAAGGCGATGCGCGTCGCCGAGAAGATGCGCAAGGGCGCGTTCGATCTCGCCGACATGCGCGAACAGTTGATGCAGATGGCGTCGATGGGCGGCATCGGCGGCTTGATGGGCATGATGCCCGGCGTCGCCAAGATGAAAGACCAGATCGCCAATGCCGGTCTCGACGACAAGATCTTGAAGCGCCAGGTCGCGATCATCGACTCGATGACGCCGAAGGAACGCCGCAACCCGGACCTGTTGAAGAACAGCCGCAAGAAGCGCATCGCCGCCGGCTCCGGCACCTCGCCGGAGCAGATCAACAAACTGCTCAAGATGCATCGCGGCATGGCCGACATGATGAAGGCCATGGGCAAGGGCAAGCGCGGTCCGCTCGCCGGCCTGGGTCAGATCATGGGCTTCGGTGGCGGTGGCATGCCGTCGCCGGAACAGATGGCCGAAATGGCCAAGAAAATGCCGGGCGGCCAATTGCCGCCGGGCTTCCCCGGCGGCGGCGCACCTGGTCTGCCGCCGACCATGCCGGGCCTGGGCGCAGGCAAGGGCCTGCCGCCGAATATTCCCGGCCTGCCTGGATTAGGCGCGGCGGAAAATTCCCCGGGCCGCAAGGCCTGCCCGGCTTCGGCAAAAAGAAATAACGCGTTCACCGAAACAAACCGTCTTCACTAATCAAATCGTCTTCTCAGAAAGGAAACTAAAATGTCTCTCGTGATCCGCATGGCCCGTGCCGGCACCAAGAAGCGCCCGTTCTATCACATCGTCGCCGCCGACTCGCGTTCGCCGCGCGACGGCCGCTTCATCGAGCGTCTCGGCTATTTCAATCCGCTGATGCCGAAGGACAAGGACCGAGCGCCTCAAGCTCGATCTCGAAAAGATCCAGGAGTGGATCAAGAAGGGCGCGCAGCCGTCCGACCGCGTGTCGCGTTTCCTCGACGCCGCCGGCATCATGACGCGCCAGAAGCGCAACAATCCGGACCAAGGCGGTTCCGCGCAAGGAGCGTAAAGTGATGGCCGAAGAGGCGCTGAAGGCGAAGGAAGAAGCCGCCGCTGCCGCCAAGGCCAAGGCGCAGGAAAAGGCCGCCGCCGATCAGGCCGCGGCCGCCGAAGCGGCGAAGTAATCGCAGCTCGGCCGTGGCCCGCACCGCGAACAAGTCGCAGCCGCCCGCCGCGGGAGATAAAATCCGCGTCGCCCGCATCGGGGCGGCGCATGGCGTGCGCGGCGAGATGAAGTTGTGGTCGTTCACGCAAGACCCGGCGGCGGTGGCCGATTACGGTCCGCTCGAAACCGCGGACGGCAAGCATGTTCGAAATCGAATCGATGCGCGCGGCGAAGGATCACTTCGTCGTGCGCGTTGCCGGCATTACCGACCGCGACGACGCGGCCAAGCTCTGCAATCTCGATCTGTTCGTGCCGCGCGACCGGCTGCCGCCGATCGAGGAAGACGACACCTATTATCACGCCGATCTGATCGGCCTGGCCGCCGTGACGGCGGAAGGCGTTGCCGTCGGCACCGTCACCGCGATGCATAATTTCGGCGCCGGCGACCTGATCGAGATCGCCACCACGCAAGGCGGCGAGCCGTTGCTGCTGCCGTTCACCGACGGAAATCGTGCCGGAGGTCGATCTGGCGGCGCGCAAGATCGTGGTCGTGCTGCCGACACTGAGCGAGTAGCCGCCATGAGCCCGACAATGTGGCGCGCATCGGTCCTGACCTTGTTCCCGGAGATGTTGCCCGGCCCGCTGGGCGTCAGCCTCGCCGGCAAGGCTTTGGCCGGCGGGCTGTGGTCGCTCGAGGCGATCGACATCCGCAACTTATGCCACCGACAAGCACGGCACCGTCGACGACACCCCGGCCGGCGGCGGGCCCGGCATGGTGATGAAGCCCGATGTCGTTGCCCGCGCCCTCGACAGCGTTCCGGCCGTGACCCACGCCCGCGCCTGATGATGAGCGCGCGCGGTCGGCCACTGACCCAGGCGCGGGTCTCCGCCCTGGCCCAGGGCGACGGCGCCGTCATCCTGTGCGGCCGTTTCGAAGGCATCGACGAGCGCCTGATCGAGGCCCGCGGGCTGGAGGAGGTCTCGCTCGGCGATTTCGTGCTGTCCGGCGGCGAGATCGCGGCACTGGCCTTGATCGACGCCTGCGTCCGCCTGATCCCGGGCGTCATGGGCAAGGAGGCCTCCGGGGTCGAGGAAAGCTTCTCGGACGGGCTGCTGGAATACCCGCAATACACCCGGCCGGCCGTGTTCGAGGGCCGGCCGATCCCGGAGGTCCTGACCTCCGGCGACCACGGCAAGGTCGCCAAATGGCGGCTTTCCGAGGCCGAAAGACTGACCAAAGAACGCCGTCCGGACCTCTGGGCGGCCTATCTGGCCCGGAAAAAGCCCTAAAACAGAGAAAAACAGACGCGTGACAACTGACGAGCTTTGTCGTAGAAGCTCGCCAACCCATTCAGACCAAGCTAAGCCCGCGCGCCGCTTGCTGGCGCTGCCGACGGAGAATTGAGCCATGAACCTGATCCAGACGCTCGAAAAAGAGCAGGTCGAAAAGCTTTCGGCCGGTAAAACCATTCCGGAATTCGGTCCGGGCGACACCGTGATTGTCAACGTCAAGGTGAAGGAAGGCGACAAGAGCCGCGTCCAGGCCTATGAAGGCGTCTGCATCGCGCGCTCCGGCCAGGGCCTGAACGCCAACTTCACCGTCCGCAAGATTTCCTACGGCGAAGGTGTCGAGCGCGTGTTTCCGCTCTACGCGCCGATGATCGACTCGATCAAGGTCGTGCGCCGCGGCAAGGTGCGCCGCGCCAAGCTGTATTACCTGCGCGCTCTGCGCGGCAAGAAGGCCCGCATCGAAGCCGCCGCCACCAAGCGCGCCGGTCGCCGGCCGCCAGCTAAGTCTGGTCGGTAATCGAGATTGCTTTAAAGGGGCCGGCGTTCGGCCCCTTTTGCTTGTCTGCGGACGGCTGTGCTCAAGCGAGTTTCCGCAGCCGCGCGATCAGCCGCTCGACGTCTTCCATGTTGTGATAGAGGCCGAAGCCGACGCGCAAACGCGTGCCGCGCACGTCGGTGACGATGCCGGCGTCGTGCAGCTTGCGGTACCAGCCATCGGCGTCGGCGTGCTCGAAGGCGAGGAAATTGCCGCGCGCCGGATTGGCCAAAGGCACCACCAGATTTTCCGCCGCGAATGGTCCCCAAGGCTCTGCGTCCATCGCCGCCATGAAGCGCGCCTGCAAGGCCTCGACATGGGCGTGAATGACGCCCGCATCGATGCCCGCAGTCGGCGAGCCAGTCGAACACCGCGCGCAGGCGATAAAGTCCGGACGGATCGAAGGTCGCACCCATGAACCGCCAGCCGTCGGCCGCATAAGGCACGCCGGTCTGCGCGCCGGTGAGATTGCCGAAACTGGCATACCATCCGGTGTTGCGCGGGCGCGGCGCGAAACCCGGCGGGCAATGCATGAAGCAAGCGCCCTCGCCGGCCATGGCATATTTGTAGCCGCCGGCAATGTAGAAAGCGCGGTTCGCCACCGCCGCCAGATCGGTCGGCCGCGCCATGAAAGCCATGATAGCCGTCAATGACCACCAACCGGTCGGGCGCCGCTACTGCGTCGACGAAGCCTGCAAGGTCGGTCAGGGCAAAGCCCGAGTTGAACAGCACCTGACTGACGAAGACGAGATCCGGCGTCTGCGCCTTCACCGCTGCGATCAACCGCGTCTGCAGCGACGCTAACGGCTCGGCCGGCACGATCGTCAGCGCCAACACACCATCCTCGGCGAGACGTTCGCTTTGCCGGCGGAAGGAATGAAATTCTCCGTCGGTCGTCACGACGCGCATCGGCCGGTCGAGCGGCCCGCAGGACAGCAGCCGGTTGACGAATTCGAATGTGTTGGCGCCCGGCACCAAGGTGTCGGGATCCGGCAAGTTCAAATGCCGGGCGATATGGCTTTTGACCGCCGGCCAGACCTCGCCGAGGACGACGTCCCATTTGTCGTCGACGTGCACGCGCCGCGTCGTCCCAGGCCTTGGTCTTGGGCCGCCAAGCGTCACATCCGGCCAGAAGTGATGGCTATGGGCGGCAAAATGTAGCCGCTCAGGATCGGCGTTGCGGAAACGTGAGAACGCCGCCGTCAGATCGAGGGGTACATTCGTCATATAGGCCTCACGGAGGGGTGCGTTCCGATACGTTTTAAGCTTAAAATATCTTGCCAGGGTTTGTCGAATGAGCCGATCCGGCCGAACCTTGGGGCAACAAGGTTTGAGGAACAGGCGCGAGGAAACGAGGAATATGACATGACCGAACCGAAATCGCCGGCCAGCCGCGTCGGCGACGATATCCATGTCGATCTCGCCGGCAAATTGACCTACGGCGAGTATCTCAATCTCGATACGGTGCTGTCGGCGCAGCGGCCGATCACCCAGGAACACGACGAACTCGCCTTCATCGTCATCCACCACGTCCAGGAACTGTGGCTCAAACTGGTGGCGCACGAGTTGGAAGCGGCCATCGTCGCCATCCGCAACGACGTCCTGCCACCGGCCTTCAAGGCGCTCGCCCGCGTCAGCCGCATCCAGGAGCAGTTGATCCGCGCCTGGGACGTTTTGTCGACCATGACTCCGGCCGACTATCTGGCCTTTCGCGATTCACTCGGCCCGGCATCCGGTTTCCAGTCATTTCAGTACCGGCTGGTCGAATTCCGGCTCGGCGCCAAGGACGCCAAGATGCTGCTGCCGCACCGGCACAAAACGGACAATCACGCCACCTTGGCGGCGGCCCTGGCGGCGCCCAGCATCTACGACGAGGCCTTGCGGCTATTGGCCCGGCGCGGCTTCGCGATCCCAGCCGAGGTGTTGGAACGCGATCTCACCAAGCCCCACGTCTCGAATCCGGCTGTCCGGGATGTCTGGCTGTCGATTTACCGCGCCTCGAAGGAGCATTTCGACCTGTACGAGCTGGCCGAGGAGCTTGTCGATGTCGAGGACTGGTTCCAGCAATGGCGCTTCCGGCATATGAAAACGGTCGAGCGCATTATCGGCTTCAAGCGCGGCACCGGCGGGTCCTCCGGCGTGGCCTTCCTCAAAACGGCGATTGACCGCTCGTTCTTCCCCGAATTGTGGGAGCTACGGACGCTGCTCTAGACGCCGCCGGGCGCCCTTCGCCAGGCACCCGAACGCCCCATTGGAACAGCTACATTGTGGCCGCCCGGCCAAATGGCTATATAGCCTCCATGGTTTTCAAGGCTCAGCGCATCATCCTCGCCGACCACACCCGCCTGCCCTGGCGGTTTTTTGGCCGGCTGACGGCCGTCCAGGCCGGGCTCTGATCGGCTCAGCGCCGGCGAAATGCCGGACGCCTTTAAAGCCGCGACCTCAATTCAAATTCAGCAAGGTACTGAGTCATGAAACCGCGCACGCTCTACGACAAAATCTGGGACGATCATCTGGTCGACGAGCAGCCGGACGGCACCGCGCTGCTCTATATCGACCGCCATCTGGTGCATGAGGTGACTTCGCCGCAGGCCTTCGAAGGCCTGCGCACCGCCGGCCGCAAGGTCCATGCGCCGGAGAAGACATTGGCCGTGGTCGATCACAACGTGCCGACGTCGGACCGCTCGCATGCCCAATCCCGATCCGGAAAGCGCCGAGCAGATCGCCGCGTTGGCGCAGAACGCCAAGGACTTCGGCGTCCAGTATTTCAACGAGTACGACAAGCGTCAGGGCATCGTTCACATCATCGGACCGGAGCAGGGCTTCACCTTGCCCGGCACCACCATCGTGTGCGGCGACAGCCACACCGCGACCCATGGCGCTTTCGGCGCGCTCGCCTATGGCATCGGCACCTCGGAAGTCGAGCATGTGCTGGCGACGCAGACGCTGATCCAGACCAAGTCGAAGAACATGCGCGCGGTCGTCGACGGCAAGCTGCCGGAAGGCGTGACCGCGAAGGACATCATCCTCGCCATCATCGGCGAAATCGGCACCGCCGGCGGCACCGGCTATGCGCTGGAATATGCCGGCGAGGCGATCAAGCGACATCTCGATCGAAGGCCGCATGACGATCTGCAACATGTCGGTCGAAGGCGGCGCCAAGGCCGGCTTCATCGCGCCTGACGAGAAGGTATTCGACTATCTCAAGGGCCGCCCGATGGCGCCCAAGGGCGACGCCTGGGACCAGGCCATGCGCTATTGGGAAACCTTGCAGTCGGACGAAGGCGCGCATTTCGACCGCGAAATCCATCTCGATGCCGCCAAGCTGCCGCCGATCGTCACCTGGGGCACCAGCCCCGAACAGGTGGTTTCGATCTCGGGCCGCGTGCCGGTCGCCGCTGAAATCGCCGACGAGAAAAAGCGCGTCGCGGCCGAGCGTTCGCTCGGTTACATGGGCCTGAACGGCGGCGAGAAGATCACCGACATCAAGCTCGACCGCGTCTTCATCGGCTCCTGCACCAATGGCCGCATCGAAGATCTGCGCGCCGTTGCCAAGATCGCCGAAGGCAAGACCGTCAACGGCAATGTCTACGCCATGATCGTGCCGGGCTCGGGTCTGGTGAAGGAACAGGCGGAAGCCGAAGGCCTCGACAAGATTTTCAAGGCCGCCGGTTTCGACTGGCGCGAGCCGGGCTGCTCGATGTGCCTCGCCATGAACCCGGACAAGCTGAAGCCCGGCGAGCGTTGCGCCTCGACCTCGAACCGCAACTTCGAAGGCCGTCAGGGCTACAAAGGCCGCACCCATCTGGTGTCGCCGGCAATGGCGGCGGCGGCGGCGATCGCCGGCCACTTCGTCGACGTGCGCGAGTGGAAGTAACGGCACATTAGCCGACGACAAAAACAAAAAGGCCCGCGTGATCGCGGGCCTTTTTTATTTCAATGACGTCGATTAATCGCCGCTATTGCCACCAGCAATGCATCCGCGGAACGATCACGGTTCCGCTCGGGCGATATTCCTGCACTAGCTTGGCGCGGCAATAGCGCTTGGCGTTAGGGCCGGGTTCGCGGCGCGGGTAAATCGTAATCCGCGTGCGCGACGACTGCGCCGCCAGTTCCTGGGTCGTCGGATTTTGGGTCGTCCGGTTGCGGGAGGTCTCGGCCGAAGCCGGCAGAACGGCTGAGGCCAAAACGACCACGGCAACGGCCAGCGATCCGAGCGCGCCGGTCAGAATTCGGGATGTCATCGCAGATCTCATCAGGCAAATCTCAACAAGCCAGCGTCACCAACGGTCGTATTGACGCCGATGCGTCCGGCGCGGCGAATAGATCACATGCCGCGACCGCTGCGCCGCGAATTCATGGGTGTAGCGGGTCGAGTAACGCACGCGCGGCTTGCGGCTGCTGTAGGTATAGACCGGCCGCGAGGTGTAGGTCACCGTAGTATGCGGGGTCTTGCAGCCGAAGAATTCGGCCGAAGCCGGCGCCACGCCGGCCACCGTCAGGGTCAAAGCCAAAATCAAGGTCACGCCCGACGCCAAAACCAGAGCGCCGAACCTTGTGCTTTTCGCCGCCATCGCGGGGCCCTCAAAAACGCCTGCCATAATGATTAACGGTCGCTTATTTCGGCAATTCCGTCAACCGCTTGGTGCCGGCCCGGGAAACGCCTACAAGGTTGCCATGGCAGGACAATTCGACGAACCGCTGGCTTGGCGGGACCTCAGCGCCCCGACGCTGGAAGATATCGAGGCCTTGGCCACCGACGCTTATCGCCGGCTGCCGGAGCGATTTCGCGAGCTTTGCGAGGGGCTGGTGATCCGGGTCGAGGATTTCCCCGAGGACGCGGTGCTGGACATCATGAAGGCCGAGACCGAATTCGACCTGCTCGGGCTGTTCCAGGGGGTCGGCTTGCCGTTCCAGCCCGACCGGCCGGAGTCCGGCCAGATGCCGAACATGATCTGGCTGTACCGCCGTCCGATCCTGGACTACTGGGCCGACCGTGACGATGCACTCGGCGACCATCGTGGCCCACGTGCTGGTGCATGAGATCGGCCACCATTTCGGGTTGTCCGACGACGACATGGCAGCCATCGAAGCAGCGGCTGACTGAAATCCTTCCCTCACGCGGCGCTTCGCGGTAAACCCTTTGCCGATTGGTTATTTTTGGCTTGGTCTTATTTAGATTGTCGGAAAGCAAAACGGCCATGGAAAAATTCGATCACCTGGAAGGCGTCGCCGCTCCCCTGAAGATCATCAATGTCGACACCGACATGATCATCCCCAAGCAGTACCTCAAGACGATCAAGCGCACCGGGCTCGGCAAGGGCCTGTTCTCCGAGCAGCGCTATAAGGACGACGGCGCCGAAAATCCGGATTTCGTGCTCAACAAGCCGGCCTATCGCAAAGCCAAAATTCTGGTCGCCGGCGACAATTTCGGCTGCGGCTCGTCGCGCGAGCACGCGCCCTGGGCGCTGATGGATTTCGGCATCCGCTGCGTGATCTCGACCTCGTTCGGCGATATTTTTTACAACAACTGCTTCAAGAACGGCGTGCTGCCGATCCGCGTCTCGCCGGAAGATCTCGAAAAGCTGTTCGACGACGCCGACCGCGGCGCCAATTCGACGCTGTCGATCGATCTCGAAAACCAGGAGATCAAAGGTCCCGACGGCGGCACCGTCAAGTTCGAGATCGACGCACACCGCAAGCACTGCATGCTCAACGGCCTCGACGATATCGGCCTGACCAAGCAGAAGACCGACAAGATCGTCAGCTATGAAGCAAAGGCGCGGCCGAACGGCCGTGGGCCTAAGGTTGGGTCCAACGCTCTGCGGCATCTCTGGCGTATTCCATGACGGCTGAGCCGGTGCGCACCGAAACCGACGTCCTCGTGATCGGTTCCGGCGCCGCCGGCATGTATGCCGCGATTGAAGCCGCGCAAAGCGGCGCGAGCGTCTTGCTCGCCGACCGCAGTCTGATCGGCCGCGGCGGCGCCACCGTGATGGCGCAGATGACGGTCGCAGTCGCGCTCGGTGCCGAGACGCCCGACGATTGGCAGCATCATTACAACGACACGCTCGCCGCCGGACGGGGCCTCAGCAACCCGGCGCTTGCCCGTCTGTTGTGCGAGGAAGGCCCCGACTGCATTCGCGCCCTGGACGAATGGGGTGTCGGCTGGGCGCGTAAAGATGGGCACATCACGCAGGCGATGGCGCCGGGCCACGACCGGCCGCGCTGCGTCTATGTCGACTTTCTCAACACCGGGCCGGCGGTGTCGAAAACCCTGCGCACCAAAGTCAACAAGACCGACGGCATTCGCAAAGCCGGCGATCTGCACATCGTCGACCTGCTCAAGCGCGACGGCAAGATCGTCGGCGCCGCCGCGCTGCATCTCGGCACCGGCCAGCCGGTCATCATCTCGGCCAAGGCGACCATCATCGCGACCGGCGGCCTGACGCGGCTGTACCGGCGCAACAGCGCCTCGTCGAATATGGGCGGCGACGGCTATGCGCTGGCGCTGCGGGCTGGCGCCTCTCTGGTCGACATGGAATTCGTGCAGTTCTTCCCGATCGGCCATCTGGCGCCGCGCTTGATCGGCATGGACCCGATCATGTGGGACCCGTTCCGCTACAAGCTCGGCGGCAAGCTGCTCAACAAAAACATGGAAGAGTTCACCCAGAACTACGGCGTCGCCGAAAACGGCAAATACGTCATTACGCGCGACGCCGGCAGCTACGCGATCCTGAAAGAAGTCGAAGCCGGCCGCGGTACGCCGCATGGCGGCGCTTATTTGAGTTTCCAGCATGTGCCGGAGAAGGCGTTGCGCGAGGCCTTCGGGCCGGTGATCGACAAACTGGCCGATAACGGCATCGATCTCACCAAGATGCCGGTCGAGGTCGCGCCAATCGCGCACTACCACATGGGTGGAATCGCGGTCGACACGCAGATGCAGACCGGCCTGCCCGGCTTGTTCGCGGCCGGCGAAGCGGTCGGCGGCGCCAACGGCGCCAACCGCCTATCGGGCAACGCCATCACCGAAGCCTTCGTGTTCGGCCGCCGCGCCGGCCAAGCGGCCGCCGACCTCGCCGAACGGATCAGAGACCAACGCCGCGCCGGCCGACAACGAGCAAGCGCTTGATCGACCTGATCAGCGCGCCCGCCCCGCAACGCGATCTCAACACCGCCGCCATGGTCGAAAAGCTTCAGGCCACGATGCAGGACGACGTCGGCGCCTTGCGCGACGACACCAAACTCAAGCGCGCGCTGGCGACAATCGACGCCATGACGGCGGAACTGGGCGACGCCCCGCAAGGCGACGGTCACCACTTCGATATGCGTCGGATCGACTGGCTCGATTTGCGCAACATGCTGCTGGTCGCCAAAGCGGTGACGCTCGCCGCGCTGGCCCGCACCGAAACGCGCGGCGCCCAGCATCGCGAGGATTATCCCGAAACCTCGCCGGACTGGGCCTGCAATCAAGTCATCGAATTGCGCGACGGCGATGACATCGCGCTGTCGCGCCGCGCCGTACCGGCGCCAGAGACGGTGGCATCATGAGCGAAACCGCGACACTGAAAATCTGGCGCGGCGACGAAAAGAACGCCGGCCGCTTTGAGACTTACGAAGTACCGTTCGAACACGGCCAGTCGATTCTCGACGGCCTGCGCTGGATCCGCATTCATCGCGACCCCAGCCTGGCGATCCGCTTTTCCTGCATCAACGCCAATGCCTGCAAGGAATGCATGATCGAGCTCGACGGCAAGACCGTCTATGCCTGCACCGCGCGACTACAGCCGCAAGAGATGACGCTGACGCCGCTGTCGAACAAAACGCTGGTGCGCGATCTGGTGACCGAAATCGCGCCACCGCCGGAGCGGTTCAAACCGGCCTGACCGGGCGGAACAACGGAAAGATCGCCGGAGACAAAGCGATCTTACTCGTCGTTTTTCACCGTCTTGCCGGGCTCTCGAACGGCATTATCATCGCCATCCGAATCGCTTCCCGGTACCAATGCGACATAGCCGGCCTGTTGTTTTTTCAATTCCAGGATCGTCGTTTCCAGGATATCGGCCTGGCGCGCAATCGATCTGACGTTCCAGCCGATTTCATTAATATACAGATCGAGGCTTTCCTCTCCGGACAGCACTGTGAAACCTTGTTTCGACAGCAGTGCCAAGGCCTTCTTTTCCGGGGTCTTCATCGCCGTTGTCCTGAACAGAGTGGTCCGATATTGGCAAAACGATCGGCCGCAGCCGGGGGCATCAATATTGGCTGCGGCCGGTCTCAGCTCTCTCAGGGACTAGAATTCCTTCCAGTCGCTATCCTCATTAACGGCATTGGCGAGATCCGCCTGCATCTTTCGCACCGGCCCACCACTGCCAGCGGCGGCGGTCTGCTTGAGCTGGACGACGGGCTTCTGTTTCGGTTCCGACGGCTTCTTCGGCGTAACGCGGGCCGCAGGCTTGATCTCGCGCTTCGGCCGTTCAGCCGGCATGGCAGCGCGTGGCACGTTATGGTGCTCATCGCCGATCTGGAAGAAGGCGACCTGATCGTCCATCGCCTTGGCCTGGAACTCCAGGGTCCTCGCCGTGGCGGCGTTTTCTTCAACCAGCGCCGAGTTTTGCTGGGTGACCTCGTCCATCTGGGTCAGTGCTTTGTTGATCTGATCGATGCCGGTCGCCTGCTCGATACTGGCATTGGCGATGTCGGCGACGATAGTGGCGACGCTCTTGATCAACTCGACGATCTCGTTGAGCGACGTACCCGCTTTGTTGACCAGACTCGACGCCTTCTTTCACCTGAACGGTGCTGTTGGTGATCAAGTCCTTGATGTCCTTGGCCGCTTGCGAGGAGCGTTGCGCGAGGCTGCGCACTTCGGAGGCGACCACCGCGAAACCACGGCCGGCTTCACCGGCGCGCGCCGCTTCGACCGCGGCGTTGAGCGCCAGCAAATTGGTCTGACGGGCGATTTCGTCGATGACGCCGATGATGTCGGAGATCTTGCGCGACAAGTCCTCGATCTTGGCCATCGCCTCCACCGTCTTGGCCACGACCTGGCCGCCACGGTCGGCCACATCGCGGGTGGCGCTGGCAGACTGGCTGGCCTGCTGCGCGCTTTCCGCGTTCTTGCGAACGGTCGCCGACAGCTCTTCCATCGCCGCCGAGGTTTCTTCCAGGCTCGCTGCCTGCTCCTCGGTGCGCTGGGACAGGTCGGTGGTGCTGGTCGAGATTTCCGCCGAGGCATTGGTGACTTCGCGGCCTGACGACTTAACTTCGGCGATCGTCGAGCTAACCTTTTCGGCCATCATGCCAACCGACGCCGCAATCTGGCCGACCTCGTCTTTACGGCTCATGCCCGGCACGACAACGTTGAAATTGCCATTGGCAATTTCATTCAAAGGCTGCACAAGTGCGCGCAGCGGTTTGGCGATGCCGAACTGACCGATGACGAAGCCAAACCCGAGGCCGAACAAGACGCTGATGCTGGCGACCCCCATCATCAGCTTACTGACACTTTGGTATTCGCCGCTCGCATCAGCTGAAACTTTGCTGACATCTTTGTCCAGGCCGGCCGCGAGCGTCCGCAATTTGGCGCGTACCTTGTTCGCAACCTCCGCGCTCGAGAGCGTTTCTTTGCGCAGCCGATCCATTTCAGCGGACATTTTAAAATCGTTAATCGCATCGGCGGCGCGGAATGTACCGGCAATCTCTTTCTGATAGGCCGCCCAATCGGTTTCGAGCTCAGCCAGCGCTGCCTTGATATGCGGGCGCATTGCTTTTTCCTGAAACCATTTAAATCGCTCCAAGAAAAGTTTGCTCTCCGCCTCGACGACATCATGAACGGCTTTTTTATTTTCCGGCCGCGGATCGGTCGATAGTTGGGCCTCGGCGCGATTGATCGCCAGCAGGTTAACGGCGAGGCGTTGCGCCATCGTCGCCTGACTGGCGACCAGTTCCATGCGGTCGGTGGCATCACTCAGCGATTTGAGCGAAGAAACTCCAAGCATCGTGATGCCGGCGGCAACCGCGGACAATAACAGGATGATGGAGAGGATTTTCGTGAGCACGCGAAGGTTGGTGAGGAACGACATATTCCGAGCTCCTAAGGAGGGGTGATGGCGATGATTTAGTGTTGGGGGTACACAACAGAATTCTTCACGCTTACGCGGCGGACTTGCGGCCGTCGCTTGATGTCGCGAGATCTTGTTCGTCCTGCGCCGACAGCAGACTGGTCAAATCGATCAGCGCAATCATCGTGTTGTCGTGTGTCACGAGGCCTGCGAGAAAGTCCGTGGTGGTGCCGCGCGTGGTGCGCGGCACCGGCTGAATGTCGCCGCCTTCGACCGCGACAATGTCGAGCACACGATCGCCGATCAGGCCGATCTGCCGTCCGCCGATTTGCACGATGATGACGATATGCAGCGGCGAGGTTTCGGTCAGGCCTTGGCCAAAGCGGCAGCGTAGATCCACGATCGGAACGATCGCGCCGCGCAGATTGAGCACGCCGCGGACATAGTCCGGTTGCTTGGGCAGATGCGTGACATCCGACCAGCCCTTGATCTCGCGCACCGCCATGATGTCGACGCCGTACTGGTCGTTGCCAATCGCGAAGCTGATGAACTCGGTTCGGGCGCCCGCATTCGCTTGATTTTCGAAGACAGCGAAAGGTTGGGAGGTCGTGGCTTGGCCCGCGCTGGGCTCGGCGACGAGGTCGGCTGTTTGGCTCATGCGAAGTCACCTGCTGATGGTTTCCCACGACCACGTGTCGCAGGGCCTCACAGGCAGAATGAAGAAGTGAGATAAATACCGCCGTGAGTGGTATTTAGGTACAAAAACAAGTTTAAATTGGAGTATAAATTGGTAATAATTTATTTTAATATTGTATTATATCAAATCTATTAACATATATATTATGTTATTACTTTATCAATTCAATCAATAATTTAAACATACTACATTTATACATCGTTATTATTATAATTATTAGACTAAATACTTATGTGATTAATTTCGAGATGGAATGCTCGAGCGACAGCAACCCGACCCCGCCTTTGCCGGCGGGGCGGCTTCTTCAGCCGAATCGAAATCTTAGGACGTGGCAGCCGAACCGCGGTCTGCGTTGGCCGCAGAACCGCCCACCGCAAATTCAACCGACCGGCGGCGAAGAAGGCTGCGCTAGCGGCATGTGCCCGCACCGAAACGCACAACGCGTAGCGCCGCGCGAACGGTCGGGGCAATTCACTGGCATGCGAGTAAACGCGTGAGGGCGCGCGATGGGTCTAGCGCCACAGATCTCTAAACTGCGTCGCCACGACTTGCTCATACGGCACATCGCCGTTGAGCAATCCGAGATCGCGGGCGAACCGATTCATGCCGGCGACCGACGCCGGTGAGATCGACGCATCGTAGTAAGGCAAATCACGTCGGATCAGTTCGACGATCAATTCCGCCTCCGAGGGCGGAAACAATTTGCGCCCGACTTCGGCGGCGCGCGCGGCATCGTGCCTCAACGCCGCCTGCGTCTTGACAATCGCGCGCACAGCCGCCGCCACTAGGTCCGGCGATTGTTCGATCAAACGGTCGGTCGTCGCGATCGACGCGAAGGTGTAATCGAAACAGCCCGGCGGTCCATCGCCGCGCCGGACGTCAAGCACCACGGTGCCGATGCCGCCGCGAACGGCTATCTCGGCGCCCATGCCGTTGGCCCAGAAACCGTCGATCCGGCGATCCCGCAACGCTTGCGCCGCCGTCACGCCGAAGTTCGTGCCGCCATGCGCGCCCGGGATCGGCGCAATCGTGACATTGTCGCGTTCCGGATCGACGCCGCCGGCGATCAGCAGGCGCCGCAGGCCCATGCCGACCCAGGGCGCGGCGCCGATGCGCTTGCCTTTGACCACGCTGAGATCGCCGCGTGCGGCGGCAAAATCGCGATGCATAATCAGGAACCAATACATGCCCTGCGCCTGCGCGCAGATCAGCTTGACGCCGTCCCATTGCGGAAACGCGGCCAGCGCCGAGTGCGCCGAGCCGCCGACGAAGTCAACCGCGCCGTCGCGCAGCGCGGCATAGGCCTTTTCGACCGGCGCAATCATCTCAAGCGCGACGTCGAGCCCTTCGGCACCGAAAAATCCAAGTTCCACCGCCGCCTGGGCGGGGAAATAGGAATTCGAGATCATGTCGGGAACGGCGAGTTTCAACGGAAGCACCTTATGTGGCGACACGCCTGTAATGACGCGTTGGGACGACGCGCAATGGATGCGTGCAATGAGCGCCGCGCCAGCAGGATGAAGCGGCTACAGCTCGATCTTATTGTAGATCGTGATGTTGAGCCCGATTTTTTCGCTCGATACCGCGATGCCGGCGGTGAAGGTTTCGTGGCCGGTCAGCTTGCCGCTGGCGATGGCGGCGCGAATGGCCTTTTCAATTTCGCCTTGCGCGGTGAAGCTGGCGGCCTTGAGAAAGCGATCGACTGCGGCCTTCAAATCCTTGTCGCTGATCTTGGTCTTGTCGCCTTCTGCCGGTGCCATGTTTTTCATCATCCGCTTTGCCGCCGTTTCATTCATACGCCGCCGCCGGGCCGACGATACAGTCCCGAACAAGGTTAATCTGCGCGGCTAGTTAACCGCGCCGCGCCAAATCCGGCGCCGGCGTTATCGATGTTTACAATTTTAGCTTTTCGCCGCGCCGCGCGCAGCTATGATCTTACCACCAATCCAACGGCCCTTTGACGGTAGCGCTGTCATGAGCCGTCCATAGAGTTCCGATGCGGACCCCGGATAGGGGCTTCGAATAAAGTAAACCCAGGCGATAGGAGACGGCGGTGAGTTATTTTTCGCAGTCAAAAGGCGAACGCGACAGCAAGAAAGTGGACACTGGCGCGTTTGCGGCCAAGCCGGAGGTCTCAGTGCCGGTCCGTAAGCCGGGACAACAGGACATCGTCTCGACCCTCGGCCCCGGCCTGCTGATCACCGGAAATGTGGTGAGCACCGGTTCGGTGCAGATTTTCGGTCGCGTCCTCGGCGACATCCACGCCGCCCGCCTGCTCATCAGCAAAGGCGCGCAGGTCGAAGGCAAGATCATGGCGCAGGAAGCCATGATCGACGGCGATTTCAAGGGCACCATCTATAGCAACAGCGTCAAGCTACAGGCCACCGCCGTGGTCGAAGGCGAGATCTTCAACAATTCGCTGGTGATCGAAGAGAACGCCCAGTTCGAAGGCGTGGCGCGCCGGCTGACGACGCCGGTCGAGGCGCCGACCGACGCGCAGATCAGCGGCAACGTTGCCGCGCCGGCCCTCGCGCTGGCGCCCGAACAGGTGGTGCCAAGCCAAGCTTATACGCCAACTGGTGCGGTCAACGGCAACGCTTTGAACGGCAGCGCTCTGAATGGCAGCGCGCTGAACGGCAACGCGGCGTCGGAGCCGATCTACTAAAATCGGTCGCCGACCAAAATCAAAGGCGCGGGGACCTCAAGGTCCTCGCGCCTTTTTGTTATCCGGGCCGGTTTCAGGATTGCGCGGCAATCGCCTCGGCGATCATGACGGTGCGGCGCGCCATATCGGCGTGCAGGCGTTCGACCATGCGACCGTCGATCGAGACCACGCCCTTCGACTTGTTCTCCGGCAGATCGAAAGCCGCGATCATCTTGCGCGCCCAGGCGACCTCGTCGGCCGACGGCGAGAATGCCGTATTGCAGGGCGCGATCTGGTTCGGGTGAATCAAGGTCTTGCCATCGAAACCGAGATCGACGCCTTGCTGGCATTCGGCCACGAAGCCCTCGGCATTGCCGAGGTCATTGTAGACGCCGTCAAGCACGTCGATGCCGTAAATGCGCGCGGCCGCCAGACAGGTCATCAGCCAAGGCAGCATCGGCGCCCGGCCCGGCACCAGCCGGGCGCGGGTGTCCTTGGCCAGATCGTTGGTGCCGAGCACGAAGCCGGACAGGCGAGATTTCGGAATCCTTGGCCTGGGCGGCAATCGACAGAATGTTGAAAATCGCGAGCGGCGTCTCGATCATCGCCCAGACCCGGGTTTTCGGGTCGGTGTGCATGTCGAGCAGGCGGCGGCCGATCAGTTCGAGCGTCTCCGGGGTCGACACCTTCGGGATCAGAATGGCGTCGGGCGCGGCATGCGCGGCGGCGGCCAGATCATCGCCATGCCATGGCGTATCGATGGCATTGACGCGGATAAAGACCTCGCGCGCGCCAAAGCCGCCGCCCTTGACGACATCGGCAACCTGTTGGCGGGCGGCCTCCTTGGCGTCGGGCGCGACCGAATCTTCGAGGTCAAGAATGACGCCGTCGGCGGGCAGGGTTTTGGCCTTCTCCAGCGCGCGGGCATTGGAGCCAGGCATATAGAGCACGCTGCGGCGCGGACGAATGATCATGCTGAATTCCTGTTGTCGATGCCGTAGCCTAAAGAAATAGCAAAGGACGTGCCACTGGAATGACGAACCACGACAACGACGCATGGCTCGCCGGCGTCGACGGCTGTCCCGGCGGCTGGATCGCCGTGTTCGGCCGTCCCGACGGCGAGGTCAAACCGCCGCGCGTGGTCGAACAGTTCAGCGAGATTGTTTTTTCCGACGAGCGGCCGGCGATCATCGCCGTCGACGTGCCGATCGGCTTGCCGCGGCAAAGTCCGGTTCATGGCCGGCTGGCCGAAAGCGCGGTCCGGCCATTGCTGGGGAATCGCAAATCGAGCGTGTTTCGCATTCCATCGCGGCGCGCGGTCGAGGCCAGCGTCGCCGCTGAGCCCGCCGACGACCGCGAACGCTTCCTCAAGGCCTGCGAGATCGCGCGGCAGACCTCGGACGATCACAAGGCGTTCGCCAAGCAGGGCTTCTACATTCTCGACAAGGTCGCCGAAGTCGATGAATTCCTGCGCGCGCATTCCGATTACGTCGCGCGGGTGTTCGAGACCCATCCCGAACTGGCGTTCGTGCGCATGAACGACGATGACCCGCTCAGCGAGCCGAAAAAACTGAAGAGCAAAATCTATCCGCCCGGCCTGGAACTGCGGCGCGCTTTGCTGCGGCGGTCGGGGATCTCGGACAACGTCATCGCCATGACGCCGCCGAAAGGCGCGGCGCACGATGACATGGTCGACGCACTGGCCTGTTTGGTAACAGCGCGGCGCGTTCATCACCAAAGCGCCCGCTGTTATCCGGATAACCCGCCGCGCGACGAGCACGGCCTGCCGATGGCGATCTGGGCTTGAAGGACGTTTTTGCTTTATCGCGTTTCCGGACGCCGAACCGGTTTCCACTTCGCCTGGAAACGCTCTAGCGCGAGCCGACCGTGTAGCGTCCGGGATACTTCTCGTCGGACGATCCGGTGGCTTCGCCCGGCTTGATGATCTTGTAGAGCTGGAACCGGTCGCCGTCGGCAACCAGCTTGAGGCGCGACGGATAAGGATTGGGCGCCTCGTCCTCGGTGAACAGGATGTAAATGTAATCGAACTTGGTCCAGTTCAGCCAGAATTTCGGCATCCAGGACAGCGGGTGTTCGCTGGCCTGGATCAATTGCGCGATCGATGGCGGCGTGCCGTCATGGGTGTCGGCGAAGTCCTGATATGCCGGCTTCACGTGCAGAATCTGCTTGCCGGGCACCGTGAACACGGTGGTGACCAGCGAGGAGCGTTCGATGGTGGCGATGCAGGCGGCATGCACCAGTCCGAGATCGCGCACGTCGTCACCTTCCGAGTGATCGGCATAGGCGACGAAACACTTTCGAGCCCGGCTTAATGCGTTTGACCGAGGAGCGCATCTGGCTGGTCGAGTTCGGACAATTGCGACCAGTTGTAGTCGACCTCAATCAGGCGGCCGGCAATCAGCACGATCAGCACGATCATGAAACCGCGCCGCACCAGACGCCGGCGCAATTCCAGGTCGCCGCAGGCAAACAACATGAAGGCGACGCCGATCGGCACGCGCTGATCGGTCATGTAAGTATCGAACATCACCCGCGGCAAAATCATATAAATCACGATGCCGACCGTCATCAGCACGAAAACCAGCGGATGAAAGCGCAAGACACGGTGGCGGATCGCCCAGACTATGGCGACGACCATCACGGTCACAATCCCGAAGGCTGCGATGTCGGAGTAATCCGAGATGATGTACATCAGCCCGTCGATCTTGCCGCCCTGGTCCCAATAAATGCCGGACACCAGGCCCATGGTCGGACTGGCATAAAGCAGCGGGGCGGCGGCCAGGAACGGCAACCCGCCGCTGACGAATTCGGCGATCCGGGCCGGCCAGGGTTCGGCGCGCCGCTCCCACAGCCGCAGCAGTTCGACCGACAGAATGCCGATGCCGTAAATGCCGAGCGCCGAGAGGTGGCAGAAGAACAACAGGACGACGGACGCGGCCGACACCGCCATGCGCGTCGGCCACGGCCGTTCGCGCAAGGCCACCCAGCCGGCCAGCGCCCAGAGCGCCACGCCGATGCCGTAGATGTAGTTCATCAGGCCGACGAGAAAGACGTAATTGTAAAGCAACGGGATGACGAACAGCGGCGCGGTCGACCAGCGTCCGATCAGCGTGCGGTTGAGCGCCAGGGTGCCCGAGACGATCAGCGCGAACATCGTGACCATATAGATCTGGCCGGCCAGATAGATGTTCATGAAGCGCGCCAGCACCGGCACGATCAGGTCCATGGTCAGGTTCGGAATGACCTGCCAGTTGACCTGGTAGAATTCGGCCAGCTTCGGGTTCTGGCTCAGGGTCGCGATCACCTTCATCCGCGACAGATGATTGATGTAGTCCGACAGCGGCGGAATCGGGTGGGTCCAGATCGGGATCGAGATCAGCAGCGTGAAGGCAGCGGCCAGCACGGCGATCTGCCCGCCGGAAAATCCATGCGTGCGGAATCGCGGAATGGTCGGATCCGAGACGGTCGGCTTATTCGGTGAGAGCATTTAGGCGGGGCCCGATTGGAACATACCCATCGGCGATTCGACCTGAACGGACGATGAATGAACATAATTAGCGCGGCAATAGTTACCCGACCCTCTCTGGGCGGTCTTGGCGTCTTGGGTCGGGTCTTGGCCAGCTTTCGGCCCAACCGGCTGAGCCCCCGGCGGCGGCCAGCCGGCCGAATTGGCCGGTCTGGTGCTTGCCTGAGCCGGCCCGTTATGGAAAGGAAAGCCAACAAACGGGCATGAAACCAATGAAATTTCCGCAGCGACTGATCGACGGGTACAACGCCTTTGCCGTGGGACGGCTGCATAGCGAGCAGGACCGCTACCGTGAGTTGGCCGAGCTTGGCCAATCGCCCGAAATCCTGGTGGTCGGCTGCTGCGATTCCCGGGTCTCGCCCGAGGTGATTTTCGACGCCCGCCCCGGCGAGCTGTTCGTGGTCCGCAACGTCGCCAATATCATTCCGCCTTATTCGCCCGACGGCCAGGCGCACGGCGTCTCGGCGGCGCTGGAATTCGGCGTAGCGGCGCTCAAAATCAAGCACATTGTCGTCCTCGGCCACGCCCATTGCGGCGGCGTCAAAGCCTTCGCCGAGGACGCCGAACCGTTGTCGCCCGGCGACTTTATCGGCAAATGGATGCAACTGATGGCGCCGGCCGCCGGCAAAGCCGGACCGCGCGGCGACCTGCCCGCCGCCGATTACCTGACCCGGCTGGAGCACGCCAATATCGCCAACAGCCTCGACAATCTGATGACCTTTCCGGGTCTGGCCCGGCTGATCGAGCGCGGCGCGATCCAGACCCACGGCGCCTATTTCGGCGTCGCCAGTGGCGAGCTGTACGTGCTGGACAAGGCCAGCGGAAACTTCGACCGGATCGCGGCCTAAGCCGCCACCGGCGAACGCCGCAACCATTCGTTACAGTTTGAATTAACTATAGCCGAAAATGGACGAAACCCGTCTAACGCGATGGTAATTGTCGACGTCTACTAATGAGCGCTGTCGATAGTCCTCAATGGTGCCATTCAATGCCGCTCGAGCGCTCTCTGCTGGTCGAACTCGAAAACACATTCGCCGATGGGTCGGCCGACCGGCACGCGGAGATTCTGCGCCGGGTCACCGATCTGTTTCTGGCCAGCGCCAGTCAATATTCCGACGACCAAGTCGGCTTGTTCGACGGCGTGATCATGCGCCTGGCCGAGAAGATCGAAACCAAGGCGCGCGCCGAACTCGCAAATCTGCTGGCGCCGTCACAATATGCGCCGCCGGCGACCGTGCGCCACTTGGCCCGCGACCCGTCGATCGAGGTCGCAGCCCCGATCCTGAGCCAGTCGGTCCGGCTCACCGATGATGACCTGCTGGCGATCGCGCAAGATGACGGTCACGTCAGCGGCCAGGACCGGCTGCTGGCGATTTCGAAGCGGTCCGCGATCAGCGCGGTGGTCAGCGATGTCCTGGTCGCCCGCGGCAACCGCGACGTCGTGCTGTCGGTCACGCAGAACGAAGGCGCCAGCTTCTCCGACGCCGGCTACGGCACCTTGGTCGACCGGTCGATCGACGACGAGGTGCTCGCCATCTGCGTCGGTACGCGCAAGGACATTCCGCACAAGCATTTCCAAACGCTGATCTCGAAAGCGTCGCAGGTCGTGCTGGCCAAGCTCGCCGCCAGCAATCCGACCGCGGTTGCCGAAGTCCAGCGGGTGCTGACCGACATCACCGGACAGCCGGTGCACGCCGAGCCGACCGCCGGCAGCTTCATCGAAGCCCAGGCCCGGTTCGACAGCATGCGTGAGACGGGCAAGTCCTCCGATGCAATCATTCAGGAATTCGCGGCAAACGGCCAATTCACCGAAATCGTCGCTGCCTTGACCGCGCTGTCGCAGGCGCCGCGCGAATTCGTCGAAAGCGTGATGAGCGACCGGCGCAGCGACAATGATTTTGCCTTGTTGCTGGCCAAAGCCGCCGGCCTGGCCTGGCCAAGCGCGCAACAGATCTGCGTCATGCGACGCGGACCGGGCGGCCTGCCGCCCCTGGCGATCGAGGCGGCCCGCAAAAGCTTCATGCGGCTGCAACCCGAGACGGCGCAACGCGTCATCGCATTTTACAACGAGCGTCACACCGCGCTCGACGACTTTCAGATGCTTGAGGCCCGGATCAGCGAGCGGGTCAGCGCGTAAACAAATCAGCGCATAAAAATGCCCCGCACAAGCGGGGCATTTCAGTTTGAAAGCGTGCCGAAGCGCGGCGGCAGGCCGCGGTCAGGCGGCCTTTTTCTTGGCCGTGATCAGCTTGCGGTTGATCAGGCTCTCGGCGATCTGGATCGTGTTGAGCGCCGCACCTTTGCGCAAATTGTCCGACACCACCCACATTTCCAAACCATTGTCGACGGTCGAGTCGGTGCGAATACGGCTGATGTAAGTGGCGTCCTCGCCGACGCATTCGTACGGCGTGGCGTAACCACCAGGTTCGCGCTTATCGATCACCAGGCAGCCGGGCGCGCTGCGCAAAATCTCGCGCGCCTCGTCGTCCGAGATCGGATTGGCGAATTCGATGTTGACGGCTTCGGAGTGGCCGACGAACACCGGCACGCGCACGCAAGTGGCGGACATTTTGATTTTGGGATCAAGAATCTTCTTGGTCTCCATCATCATCTTCCACTCTTCCTTCGTGTAGCCGTCTTCCATGAACACGTCGATCTGCGGAATGACGTTGAAGGCGATGCGCTTGGGAAACTTCTTGTTCTCGATCTCACCGAGCGTGAACACCGCCTTGGTCTGCGAGAACAATTCGTCCATCGCCTCCTTGCCGGCGCCCGACACCGATTGATAGGTCGCCACCACCACGCGCTTGATCGTCGCATGATCGTGCAACGGCTTGAGCGCGACGACGAGCTGAGCGGTCGAGCAGTTCGGGTTGGCGATGATGCCCTTCTTGGTGAAGCCCGACAGCGCATCGGCGTTCACTTCCGGCACCACCAACGGCACGTCCGGATCCATACGCCAGGCCGACGAATTGTCGATCACCACCGCGCCGGCGGCTGCGATCTTGGGCGACCATTCCAGCGACACCGAACCGCCGGCCGACATCAGGCAGATGTCGACGTCGGAGAAATCGTAATGGTCGAGCGCTTTGACTTTGAGGGTTCGGTCGCCGAACGAGCACTCCTGGCCGACGCTTTTGCGCGAGGCCAAAGCGACCACTTCGTCTGCAGGGAATTTGCGCTCGTCCAGAATGTTGAGCATTTCACGCCCGACATTGCCGGTAGCACCGACCACGGCGACCTTGTAACCCATTGTTAACTCTCCGAAATAAAACTCCGGCCCTCGACAGCGCCGCTCAACCGGATGGCAGCGCTTCTAAGCGAGAATGCCGGCCATGACAACGGCAGCGTAGGCTGAAGCCCATGCACCCGGCCCTGCATTCCTGGCGCGAGGAATTGCCCGCCTATTTTGTGCGGTTGTTAGCTTATGTGGGTGGCTTGGCGGTGCTGTCCATAGCAGCGACCCAATTCTTTCAATCGCCGCCGGTGACGTCCGCCATCACGCCCGTTCATAGGTCGGAATGGATCGAGATCGAACGGCCATTTCCGGCCTTTGCGCTGGCGATCCCTGAAGCCGGCGGCCAGCCCGAAAGCTATAGCATCCGCCGCCATGCCACCGGATTCGGCCGCAAGGACATTCTCGGTCTGGGCACCCCGGACGGGTTGACGCCTTATCTCCAGGTCGAGGTCTACCGGCCGGGCAGCGAGATCAGCCATTTTCCCGAACCGCCAAAGGCCATCGTCGAAGCCGCGGCCGGGCTGGGTCCCATCAATCTGGCTCCGGCGGCCGAGCCGCTGGCGAGCAAATTCGGGCCGCTGACTGTCATCGCCTTTGACACCACCAAGGGCGCCGACCGCCATTGCCTGGGCTTCGTGCGCAGCTTTACCGACCCACGCCTGCAGCTTTCGGGCTTGTTCTGCCAGGGCGGCGATTTTGTCCGCCAGAGTACGCTCTCCTGCGCCCTCGACCGGTTGACGCTGTTATCGGCGGGTAGCGAGCCCAAGGTCGGCGCGTTGTTCGCTCGGGCCGAACTCAACCGCAGCTTCTGTGGCCAGCGCGACCCACTGCTGGCAGCGACACCAAAATATCATCTGCTCTGGAAAGCGCTGGCGACCCGGCCAGCGCCGCGCCGAATCGGACGCTAGGTGGCGCGCAGCCCGGCTGGCGCGGGACGATCGGGATCGCACACTGAAATCCCATCGGACCGGCGACTTTCGTGGTCAAACGGTGGGCTGGTACGCAAAATTTGGCTGTGATGGGCTCTATTAAGCGCAAGCGAAGCCCGCTAGACTGCGATGCAACACACGTTTCCGCTCGAGGACATCCTTATGCGCCTGAAATTCGCTGCTGCGTCACTCGCCGCCATCGGCGCGCTCGCCTTGCTGGCGGTGCCGGCCAATGCCGGACCGCGGGAAAAGGGCATCACCTATTCGCGCGGTCACACGGTGTTCACCACCCGTGACGAAGACGGGCGGACCCGCACCCGCATCATCATTCAGAAGCGGTCGTACCTCGATCCGGGCACCGAAACCTACCCTGGCGAAAGCGAGCACAATTACGCGTTCGGACCGGACCAGCGGGCATCCAGCGTGCTCGACAACACGCCATTCGGCGGTAACCAGACGGCCTTGCCTGGCCCGTTCGATCTTGGCACGCGCGGTCCGTTCCTGCGGTTCTAAGGGCGCGGCCTTCGTCGCTTTTGGCGACCTGACAATTCGAAATAAAAAAACGCGGCCCTTGAGGGCCGCGTTTTTTCTTTGTCCGCCGCGTGTGGCCTTAGGCAGCCTGCGCTTCCAGCTCGGCCAAAATCGCCGAGCCCATGTCGGCCGTGCCGATTGACTTCTCGCCGGGCGCCGCGATGTCGCCGGTGCGCAAGCCCTTATCGAGGGTCGCGGCAATCGCCTTGTCGATCATGTCGGCTTCTTTGCCCATGTCGAACGAGTAGCGCAGCGCCATGCCGAACGACGCGATCATGGCGATCGGATTGGCCAGACCCTTGCCGGCAATGTCGGGCGCCGAGCCATGCACCGGCTCGTACAGCGCCTTGCGCTTCTTGGTCTTGGGGTCGACTTCGCCGAGCGACGCCGAAGCCAGCATGCCGAGCGAACCGGTCAGCATCGCCGCGATGTCGGACAGAATATCGCCGAACAGGTTGTCGGTGACGATGACGTCGAACTGCTTCGGATTGCGCACCAGTTGCATGCCGCCGGAATCGGCGAGCTGATGCTCAAGCTGCACGTCCTTGAACTCGCGCGCATGCAGCGCCGTGATGACTTCGTTCCACAACAGGCCCGACTTCATGACGTTGCGCTTTTCCATCGAGGTCACCTTGTTGCGGCGCTTGCGCGCCAGCTCGAAGGCCACCCGGCCGATGCGCTCGATCTCATAGGTGTCGTAGACCTGAGTATCGATGGCGCGCTTCTGGCCGTTGCCGAGATCGGTGATGGTCTTGGGCTCGCCGAAATAAACGCCGCCGGTCAATTCGCGCAGGATCATGATGTCGAGACCCTCGACCAGTTCCGGCTTGAGCGACGAGGCGCTGGCCAGCGCCGGATAGGTCACCGCCGGACGCAAGTTGGCGTAGAGCGCCAGGTCCTTGCGCAGGCGCAACAGGCCGGCTTCCGGGCGCTGGTCATATTCGCACCTTGTCCCACTTCGGTCCGCCGACCGCGCCGAAAATCACGGCATCGGCGGCCTTGGCCTTCTCCATCGTCGCGTCGGTGATCGCGACCTTGTCGGCGTCGTAGGCGGCGCCACCGACCAGACCCTCTTGATAAGTGAACTTGTTCGGGCCCTTTTCGTTGAAAAACGCGATCACGCGCTTCACTTCGGCCATCACTTCGGGGCCGATACCGTCGCCGGGGAGCAGAAGGAGATTATGGGTTGCCATTTTTGAACGCCTCACAGGGAAATTGCTGCGCGATTGCTAAAGCCTCGCCCGCCCCTTGGCAACCGTCCGGCAAAGGGCCAATTTGGCAATATCGCACCGCGCACGGGAACCGGCCCAAATGGTCGATCAGCGACCCAAGATCGTCATCGTCGGCGCCGGTTTCGGCGGGCTGGAAGCGGCCAAGATGTTGCGACGAGCGCCGGTCGACATCACTCTGATCGACCGCCAGAACCACCACTGTTTCCAGCCCTTGCTGTATCAGGTCGCGACCGCGGCTTTGTCGCCCGCCGACGTCGCCTGGCCGATCCGCCACATCCTGCGCAGCCAGAAGAATGCCACCGTGCTGATGGACGACGTGAGCGGCCTCGACATGAAACAAAAGCGCCTGCACACCAATTTCGGCGACGTGCCTTACGACATGCTGGTAATCGCGACCGGCGCAATGCATTCCTATTTCGGCCATGACGACTGGGCGGCTTATGCGCCCGGCCTTAAGCGCATCGAGGACGCCACCCGAATCCGCCGCAGCATTCTGATTGCCTTCGAGCAGGCCGAGATCATGACCGACCCGGCCGAACAGCGCCGCTTGCTCACGTTCGCCATTGTCGGCGGCGGCGCCACCGGCGTCGAAATGGCCGGCGCGATTGCCGAAATCGCGCGCCAAACGCTGGCGATGGATTTCCGCCGCATCGACCCGCGCAATGCCCGCATCGTGTTGATTGAGGCTGGGCCGCGCGTGCTGCCGGCCTTTCCGCCCGACCAGTCCGATTATGTGCGCAAGACGCTGATGCAAGCCGGCGTCACGGTCATGACCGACACGATGGTGACGAAATGCGATGGGCGCGGCGTCGACCTCAACAGCGGCCGGCTCGATGCCGGGACCGTCATCTGGGCTGCCGGCGTTACGGCCTCGCCGGCGGCTAGCTGGCTCGGCGTCGAAGCCGACCGCGCCGGACGGGTCAAGGTCAGCCCCAATTTGTCGGTGCCGGGACATCCGGACATTTTTGTCATTGGCGACGTCGCCTCGGTGACCGATGGCAAAGGCAAACCCGTTCCGGGCATCGCGCCGGCGGCCAAGCAGATGGGGCAATATGTCGGCAAGCTGATCGCCGCGCGGGCCACGGGGCGTGAGCGAACCAAATCGTTTCGCTACATGCATCTCGGCGATCTCGCCACCATCGGCCGGCGCGCGGCTGTGGTGACCTTCGGGCCATTAAAGCTACGCGGCTTTATCGGCTGGCTGTTCTGGAGCGTCGCGCATATCTATTTCCTGATCGGACTGCGCAACCGCTTCATCGTCGCTTTTATCTGGGCCTTCGACTACCTCACCTTCCAGCGCGGCGCGCGGCTGATTACCGAGCCCATGCCGCCTTCGGAGAAACAGCGTGTCGATTGAAATCCGTCTTGCTCGGACAGATGACGCTTCTGCCATTTGCGGGGTGCTGCGGCGCTCGATTGCCGAATTGTGCGAAGCCGATCACGGCAACGATCCGGCCTTTCTCACTGCTTGGCTCGCGAACAAAACGCCGGAAAATATCGCGGGCTGGATCGCCAATCCGGCCAATCATTTCTACGTCGCGGTTGCAAATGGTGGCATTGTCGGCGCGGCCTGCATCACGTCGGCCGGCGAGATCAACCTGAATTACGTCTCGCCGGATGCGCGCTTCAAAGGCGTCAGCAGCGCATTACTGGCAACGCTTGAACGTAAGGCGGCCGAATTGGGCCTTCCTCAATGCACGCTCGCAAGCACCAAGACGGCCTTACAGTTCTATCGGTCCGCCGGCTATCGAGAGACAACCGCAACCACGCAACGGGGCACGCCCATGGTCAAGGACCTTGCGGGACCCGACGCCGCTAAAGCCCGCTGAACCAGTTATAACCCTGGTTCGACCAATAGCCGCCGCGGTTCTCATTGGTGACTTCCATCGCCACGACGTATTTCGGCTGCTTGAAGCCGAGCTTGGTCGGCATCCGGATTTTCATCGGGAAGCCATAAGCGCGCGGCAGCAGCTTGTGGTCGTATTTGAAGGTCATCTGGGTCTGCGGATGCAGCGCCGTCGCCATGTCGATGGTGTTGGTGTAGCCTTCGGCGCACTTCACCCAGATATATTTGGCGCGGGTGTCGGCGCCGATGCGCTTGAGGAAATCCGACAACACCGCGCCCTGCCAGGAACCGATCGCGCTCCAGCCTTCGACGCAGACGTGGCGGGTGATCTGCGACACTTCCGGCAGGGCATGCAGCTCTTGAAGCGTCCACGGCTTCTTGTTCTCGATCATGCCGGCGAGTTCAAGCTTGTAGGTAGCCGGGTCGACCACCGGCGCTTCGTTCAGGCTGTAATAGGCGTTGAACGGGAATGGCCGGGTGATGTCGGCTTCGCTGTAAGTCGGCGCCAACTTGTTCGGGTTGAACATCGCCGCCTGAACCTTGTCATTGAATTCGGAGACCTTGCGCAAAATGCCTTCGGCGGTGTCGCCGTCAATGACGTTGCAGCCGGTCAGCATGGTCAGCGCGCCGAGACTGGCCGCGCCGCGCAGGAAATTGCGCCGCATCGGGTCCGGCATGATTTTCATCGCGTCCTTGACCAGCAGGCTGCGGTCGACGCCGGGAATGATTTTGCGGTCGCGCATCGTGACCTCCTACTTTCCGGCAATCATGGCGCGGATGCTTTTCGGCACGATCAGCGCCAGCGCCACATGCACCACGAGAAAGCCGACAATCGTCGCCATGGCAAAAAAATGGACATAGCGCGCGACGGCATAACCGCCGAACAGCGCGGTCAGTTCCTGAAACTGCACCGGCTTCCAGATCGACAGGCCGGTCAGCACGATCAAAATGCCGCACAGGATGACGCCGGCATAAAGAAGCTTCTGCACCGCGTTGTAATGCGACAGGTCGTCATGTGCGAGTTTGAAGGTCAGCGCCGCCTTGACGTCGCCGACCACGTCACTCGGGTAGATCGGCAGCAGCTTGCGGCGAAAGCGGCCGGTGACGATGCCGAGCGTGACATAGACCAAGCCGTTGATCACCAGCACCCACATCGCGGCGAAATGCCAGAGCAGGCCGCCGCCGAGCCATTGGCCGAGCGCGATCGAACGCGGGAAGGTAAAATTAAACAGCGGCGAGGCATCGTAGATCTGCCAGCCGGAACCAATCATCACCAGGATCGCCAGCGCATTGATCCAATGGCACGCGCGCACCCAGCCGGGGTGGATTGTGACGGCAGTGGACGGGGCTGTCATGGTCTGCGCGGTCATCGTGCCTGACCTATCGTCTGAACTGTCATGGCAAACCTGCTTAAAAATTATACTGCGGTTGCGCGAGCGTCGAAACCCGCATTTTATCTCGTCTTACGATACGGCGCGACCGAGCCCGCGGATGCGCCGGCTCGGCCGTGTCGCGAAGCCGTTACTTCTTCATGCTGTCTTTCTTCATGTCGTCCTTGGCCATCGAGTCCTTCGACATCGAGTCCTTGGACATCGAATCCTTCGCCATGGAGTCTTTCTTCATCGAGTCCTTGGCCATCGAGTCCTCTTTCTTCATCGAGTCTTTCTTCATGTCGTCGGCGAAAGCCGAGGGCGCGAAGGCAAAACCGGCGGCGATGGCGGCGGCGAGAACGGCCGAAATTGCTGTCTTTTTCATTTGATATCCTCCAGAGGATTGAAGTCTGCGATCCAATCGCTATCACAGCGTGTAAACACGTCCTCATCAGTTTCCCGTTGCCGCAACCTGGCGTTTAGCTCACGGTTTTGTGAGAATGCCCGCGCCGGGCAAAAGCTGATATGTTGAAAAAAGGAGCCGTTTCGTGAGCCATTCGTCCGCGCCGAAGACAAATTCCGGCAATTTCTTTGAAGATTTCAGCATCGGCCAGCAGATCCGCCACGCCACGCCGCGCACGATCACATTGGGAGACGTCGCGCTTTACAACGGATTGTTCGGCGCACGCTTCGCCGTGCAGTCGGCCGACAGCTTTGCCGAAAAAATCGGCTATGCCCGCTCGCCGCTCGACGACCTGCTGGTGTTCCACGTCGTGTTCGGCAAGACCGTGCCCGATATCTCGCTCAATGCGGTGGCCAATCTCGGCTATGCCGACTGCCATTTCCTCAAACCGGTTTATCCCGGCGCAACCTTGAGCGCGGTCTCGGAAGTGATCGGCCTGAAGGAAAATTCCAGCCGCAAGACCGGCATCGTCTATGTGCGCTCACGTGGGCTAGATCAGGACGGCGCGACGGTGCTCGACTATGTGCGCTGGGTCATGGTGCGTAAACGCGACGAGAATTCACCGGCGCCGGACGAGGTCGTGCCGGAACTGCCGGACAGCGCCGAGGTCGGCTCGCTCGGCAATGGCTGCCCGATTCTCAACAGCGCCAATTACGATACCGAACTGGCCGGCAGTCCGCACCGTCACGGCGATTACAAAGTCGGCGAGAAGATAGACCACGTCGATGGCATCACGGTCGAAGAAGCCGAACACATGATCGCGACGCGGCTCTATCAAAATACCGCCCGCGTTCACTTCAATAATTTCAGCGAGAGCAAAGGCCGCTTCGGCCAGCGTCTGATCTACGGCGGCCACGCTATATCGCTGGCGCGCGCGCTGTCGTTTAACGGGCTCGGCAATGCCTTCCATATCGCCGCTATCAATGGCGGCCGGCACGTCGCGCCGCTGCTGGCGGGCGGCACGGTGTTTGCCTGGTCAGAAGTTCTGGCAAGCGCTGATTTGCACGGCCGCGAGGATGTCGGCGCGCTGCGCATTCGCACCGTCGCCACCAAGGACAAGCCCTGTGACGACTTCCCCTACAAGATCGGCAAGGAATACGACCCGGCGGTAATCCTCGATCTTGATTACTGGGTGCTGATGCCGCGGTGAGATGGCCACGGCACATATTGGGAATGCACGCCTGACAACAGAATCCAAAGATATCGCCACGCGCACCATATTGTTGACGACGGTCGCGATGCTGGCCTTCGCGGCCAACTCGTTGCTGTGCCGGCTGGCGTTAGGCCACGGACTCATCGATGCGGCGAGTTTCACGACGGTGCGGGCGGTCTCCGGCGCGCTAACCTTGTGCTTGATTGTGCTGCTGCGCCGGCGGCCACGTCAACGCGGCACCGCCAATTGGCGGTCCGCCGCCATGCTGTTCATTTACATGACTTTCTTTTCCTTCGCCTATCGATCGCTCAGCGCCGGCACCGGTGCCTTGGTGCTGTTTGGCGCGGTGCAACTGACGATGTTCATCGTCGCGCTGCGCGACGGCGAGCACTTCTCAATGTGGTCATGGGCCGGGCTAACGGCGGCCATTCTCGGACTTGTCTATCTGGTGTCGCCGGGCCTCACAGCGCCCGACCCACTCGGCGCCGTGCTGATGGCAATCGCCGGCACCGCCTGGGGCTTCTATTCATTACTCGGGCGGGGCAGCACCGATCCGCTGGAGGCGACCGCCAGAAACTTCGTTTACGCGGCGCCGCTGGCGGTCATTGTCAGTCTGGTCTTCTCGAGCGGTTTTCACATCACCCCGAACGGCCTCGCGCTGGCGGTGGCATCCGGCGCGCTCGCCTCCGGCTGCGGCTACGTCATTTGGTACGCCGCACTGGCCGGACTGACCGGGACGCGGGCGGCGACCGTTCAACTCACCGTGCCGGTGATCGCCGCTTTCGGCGGAATTGTCTTGCTGTCGGAACAGGTCACATTGCGATTGCTGGTCGCGTCAGCCGCAACGCTGGGCGGCGTCGCGATCGTGGTGGCGCAGCGCGCCGCTAAACCGCGATCGTCATAAGCAGCGCCGTTCAGTGACCGACGCTCGCCCTTAGATGATCGACTAGTTGCCGCGCATATGGCGGCAACAGCGCAATGTCGCGCACGCAGATGGTCAGGTCACGCAGCGCCCAGGGATCGGTCAGTTGCACGGCGCTGATCGCCATGGTGCGTGCGGTCCGCTCGACCGTGGTTTCCGGCACGATGCCGACGCCGACATTGCACTCGACCAGCCGGCAGATCGCGTCGAACGAACGCAACTGCACGCGCAACCGCAACGGCCGCGCGATCCGGTTGGCCTTGTCGGCCAGAAAGCGCTGGATCGCACTGGCCCGGTCGAGCCCGACCATGTCGTAGTCGAGCACTTCGGCAAATCCGATGCGCGACCGGCCGGCCAGCGCGTGGTCGCGCGGCACCACCAGCACGAAGCGGTCGCTGCGGAACGGAAAGGTGTGCAGGCCGGCGTGATCGACCGTGCCGGCAACAATACCGATATCGCCAGTACCGTCCGCGATCAGGCCGACGATCTCGTCCGACAGGCGCTCTTCGAGATCGACGCTGATGTCGGGATAGGCGGTCAGGAACGAGCTCAGCGTCTCGGGCAAGAATTCGGTCAGCGCATTGGTGTTGGACAAGACCCGGACCTGGCCGGCTAGCCCACGGGCATAAGGCGTGAGGTCCTCCTGCAACCGGTCGGACTGCGCCAGGATAGTGCGGGCATGGGCCAGCAAAGTGCGGCCGGCCTGGGTCGGGACCACACCCTGGCGGCCACGCACCAGCAATTCAGCGCCAAAAGCCAGTTCGAGCTTGCGAATGCGGGTCGAAGCTGCCGCCAGCGCCAGGTTAAGACGGGCCGCGCCATGGGTGATGCTGCCGGCCTCGACGATATGGCGAAACAAATTGAGGTCGGTGAAATCGAAGCGCATGGGCTGAATTTCCGCTGGCCTTCTTATTTGACGAAGGTAGACTACGCAAAACACATATTGATAGCGGATTTTACAGCGTTTAGTTTCGCCTTTGAAGAAGTTAAAATAGATCAAGCGTGAAATCCGTGCACACCCCAACCTTCGGGTGCGTTGCGGTATTGCTGTGGTTTGGTTACCAACCGTCCGCGATCGCCGACAGAGTTCCGGCGGTGCGATGTGGAGAATGACGATGGCCGAGTTTGAGGCAGGCGCCGGCGACGGCGACCACAACGGTCCCGACCGCTTTCCCCCCACCTGCAAATCTACCGGCCCATGCTGACGATGATGATGTCGATCGTGCATCGCATCACCGGCGCGGCGTTGTATTTCGGTATGCTGCTGCTGGCCTGGTGGCTGATCGCGGCGGCATCCGGCCCCAACGCCTACGCAAAATTCGAATGGTTCATCGGCTCGCTGATCGGGCGCGTCGTACTGTTCGGCTATACTTGGGCGCTGCTGCATCACATGCTCGGCGGCATCCGCCATCTGATCTGGGACACCCTGCACGGCTTTGAACCGGCCGACCGCGAACTGTTGACGCTCGCGACCTTGATCGGCTCGGTCTCGCTCACGTTGGTGGTCTGGGTGATCGGCTATCTCGCTATGGGAGGCCCGCGATGAAAGCGCCCTCGCATATGCGCACCGCCGCCCGCCGCGTTCGCGGCCTGGGCGCCGCCCGCTCCGGCACCAAGGATTTCTGGCATCAACGCGTCACCTCGGTGGCCGGTATTGCGCTCACCATCGCGCTGATCGTGATTGCGATCTCGCTGCTCGGCCGCAGCCACGCCGCCGTCGTTCAGATCCTCGGCTCGCCGCTGGTCGCCATCATCATGCTGCTGTTCATTTTCAACACCACCTATCACATGTGGATCGGCATGCAGGAAATCATCCTCGATTACGTGCATGACGATAAATTCAAATTCTTGAGTCTGATGGCGAATACGTTCTTCGCCATCGCCGTCGGCCTGGCTTCCGCCTTCGCCATCCTCAAGCTCTCATTCGGAGTCTAGGCATGGCTACCAACGGCAACGGACGGCGCGCTTTCAACGGCAAGGCTTATCCGATCGAAGATCATAATTACGACGTCGTCGTCGTCGGCGCCGGCGGCTCCGGCCTGCGCGCCGTCGTCGGCTGCTCGGAGGCGGGCCTGCGCACCGCCTGCATCACCAAGGTGTTTCCGACCCGCTCGCACACCGTCGCGGCGCAAGGCGGCATCGCCGCCTCGCTCGGCAATATGGGCGAGGACGACTGGCGCTGGCATATGTACGACACCGTCAAGGGCGCCGACTGGCTCGGCGACCAGGACACCATCGAATACATGTGCAAGAACGCGCCGGCCGCGGTCTATGAACTCGAACATTGGGGCCTGCCGTTCTCGCGCCGCGAGGAAGACGGCCGGATCTATCAGCGCCCGTTCGGCGGCATGACCACGCATTTCGGCAAAGGCACCGCGCAGCGCACCTGCGCCGCCGCCGACCGCACCGGCCACGCCATGCTGCACACCATGTACGGCCAGGCGCTCAAGCATTCGGCCGAGTTCTATGTCGAATATTTCTGCCTCGACATGATCATGGACGATGACGGCCGCTGCCGCGGCGTCGTCGCGCTCAACATGGACGACGGCACCATCCACCGCTTCAACGCCAACATGACCATCATGGCGACCGGCGGATACGGCCGCACCTATTTCTCCTGCACCTCGGCGCATATCTGCACCGGCGACGGCAACGCCATGGTGCTGCGCGCCGGCCTGCCGTTGCAGGACATGGAATTCGTCCAGTTCCACCCGACCGGCATCTATCCGGCCGGCTGCCTGATCACCGAAGGTTCGCGCGGCGAAGGCGGCTATCTGGTCAATTCCGAAGGCGAGCGCTTCATGGAGCGTTACGCGCCGTCAGCCAAGGATCTGGCCTCGCGCGACGTCGTTTCGCGCGCCATGACCATCGAAATCCGCGAAGGCCGCGGCGTCGGCAAGGAAAAGGACCACATCTTCCTGCACCTCGATCATCTCGATCCGGCGGTGCTGCACGAACGCCTGCCCGGCATCAGCGAGACCGCGCGCATTTTCGCCGGCGTCGACATGACGCGCGAGCCGATCCCGGTGCTGCCGACCGTGCACTACAACATGGGCGGCATCCCGACCAACTTCCACGGCGAGGCGCTGACCAAGAAGGACGGCAATGCCGACACCGTGATCCCCGGTCTGATGGCGATCGGCGAAGCGGCCTGCGTCTCGGTGCATGGCGCCAACCGTCTCGGCTCGAACTCGCTGATCGATCTGGTGGTGTTCGGCCGCGCCGCCGCGCATGCGTTGCGCCGAACTGCTGACGCCCGGCGCCAAGCAGCCCGAAATGCCGAAGGATTCCGCCGACAAGGCGCTGGCCCGGCTCGACAATTTCCGCCATGCCGTCGGGCGGCACGCCGACCGCGCAGCTGCGGCTGAAGATGCAGAAGACCATGCAGACCAACTGCGCCGTGTTCCGCACCGGCGAGGTGCTTGAGGAAGGCACAAGCTGATCCACGAGGTGCGTCGGCGGCATGAGCGACATCGGCGTGTCTCCGACCGCTCGCTGGTCTGGAATTCCGATCTGATCGAGACGCTCGAACTCGACAACCTGATGGCGCAGGCCGTCGTCACCATGGACTCGGCGCAAGAACCGCACCGAGAGCCGTGGCGCGCATGCGCGCGAGGACTTCCCGGACCGCGACGACAAGGAATGGATGAAGCACACGCTGGCGTGGATCGACGAGAAGGGCAAGGTCGAAGCTCGACTACCGTCCGGTGCACGCCTACACGCTGACCAACGAAATCGCCTACATCGAACCCAAAGCTCGCGTTTATTGACGCGGGCGTAATTTAAAAAGCCGCGCGTTTATTAGGAACTCGCCATGGTCGAAATCACGCTGCCGAAGAACTCCAAGGTCACCGAAGGCAAGACCTGGCCGCGCACCGCGCATGCGACGCACCTGACCGAGTTTCAGATCTATCGCTGGAACCCGGATGACGGCGCAGAACCCGCACATCGACACCTACTACGTCGACCGCGACGATTGCGGCCCGATGGTTCTCGACGCGCTGATCTGGATCAAGAACAACGTCGACCCGACGCTGACCTTCCGCCGCTCCTGCCGCGAAGGCGTCTGCGGCTCCTGCGCCATGAACATCGACGGCACCAATACGCTGGCCTGCACCAAGGCGATGGACGACGCCAAGGCGCCGCTCAAGATTTATCCGCTGCCGCATCAGCCGGTGGTGAAGGACCTGGTGCCGGACCTGAAGAATTTCTACGCGCAATACGCCTCGATCGAGCCGTGGCTGCACACCGTGACGCCGACGCCCGAGAAGGAATGGACGCAGAGCCACGAAGACCGCGCCAAGCTCGACGGCATGTATGAATGCATTCTGTGCGCCTGCTGCTCGACCTCGTGCCCGAGCTACTGGTGGAATTCGGATCGCTATCTCGGCCCCGCCGCGCTGTTGCAGGCGAACCGCTGGGTGCAGGATTCGCGCGACGAAGCGACCGGCGAACGGCTCGACAATCTCGAGGATCCGTTCCGGCTCTATCGCTGCCACACCATCATGAACTGCTCGAAGGCCTGCCCGAAGAGCCTCAATCCGGCCAAGGAAATCGCCACGCTGAAAAAGGCGATGGTCGACCGGCAGGTCTGATAGCGCCAACGCCCGGCCGTCGCGTGTGCCGTCACGCGCGGCGTCGGTTTTGATGGCGCATCTAACTATCTGTTTAAATTCATGTTTCTTGGCCAGCTGACCGGCGGCGGCTTGCTACCGTCGTGCGGGCAGCGGACAGAAACACAACTTAAGCTTGCTTCGGTTGCATCGCTGACGCAATCTTCCCTCGTTGGGGTGAGGGCGTCGGCGTTGCGTTGGGGCCGCTGGTTGATCCTGATGGCGTTCGTTGGGCTGGGCGCGGGCTGCGCCGGCGCCGGTCAGCCAATTGCCGGCGCTGCCGAAGGACGCCGTCGCCGCCGAAACGCGCCAGCAGCAAATCGCCCAGATCCGAAAATATTACGGCGAACTGCACCGGGTCGACAGCGTCGCCTTCCGCATCCGCACCGCCAATGCCGAATTCTGTAACGGCTGGGTGTCGGCGCAGATCGGGCTTTATGCGGCAACGCCGCGCAGCCTGCCGCGCAAATATCAATCCTACTCCGCCGAGGCGCTCGACCTGACCTGGACGCACCCGACCGCGATCTCGGTGGTCGACGGCTCGCCGGCGGCGCAAGCCGGCATCGTCAAAGGCGATCAAATCATCGCGCTCGACGGCGAACTGATTCCGGTGTCCGGCACCGCCGGCTGGATGAACCGCTGGCTGCGCCGCAATCGCATCAAGCCGGTGCGGGTCGACACGCGGCGCGACGGCATCGACCGCACGGTGATGGTGACGCCGGTGATCGGCTGCGCCATTCCGATCGAATATGTGACAGGCGATACGGTCAACGCGTTCACGACCGACGACAAAATCGTGATCTATTCGAGTATCGTCGCACTGGCGCACACCGATGCCGAACTCGCCGTCCTCATCGGACACGAATTGGCGCATTCAAACCTGGGCCATCTCGACAAGGAGCGCTGGAACACCTGGCTCGGCATGGCCGGCGGCGCGGCCGTCGATATCGGCATTCTGGCCGGCGGCCTTTCAACCGGTGGCGCGTTCACGCGGGAGTTCGGCAAGGCCGGAAGCCGGGCCTTCAGCGTCGAGTTCGAGCGCGAGGCCGATTATGTCGGCGCCTATTACGCGGCCCGCGCCGGCTATGACGTCAACGGTACGGAAGAATTTTGGCGCGCGCTCGGCCAAAGCCACCCCGGCAGCATTCGTCTTGCCACGACCCATCCGGTCACGCCGGTGCGTTTCATTCAAATGAAAAAGGTCGCCGCTGAAATTGCCGACAAGAAGCGCCGCCATCTGCCGCTGGTGCCGGACTTAAAGCTCGTTCAGGTAAAAAGCGAAGCGCCGGACACCGGCAGCGGCCAGTACTAGCGCCGCAGCGCTACTCGCACTTCTTGCTCAAGCAAAGATGTTCCAATTCCGGGAACGGCTTGTAGGCCGCGTTGCCGCATTGCTCCTTGGTCGCATCGACCAGCTGATTGAGGTGGCCGCCGTAGAAATAAGCAATGCGGTCGATGCTGCCTTTATATTGCCGGGCGGCGTTGCGGCCATTGTAGCGCACGCAAGCCGTATAGCGCTGGTCCTTGCCGGTCGGTGTCAAAACCGGCTCGGAGATAAAGGCGCCGCGCACATTGGTCGGGTCTTCCAACGTTGTCGTCAGCAGATCGGTGATTTCCTTTTTATACGCGGTCGGAAATATATTGGGGTCGACGTCCTTCGGCTTGCCGATGTAATAGTCCGATCCGCAGCCGGCCAGCATCAGAGCGGCGGCAGCGGTGACCAGGACAAGTCGTGTTGAAATTTTGCCCATCGGATTACCCTTCCGTCTTCAGGCCGCCAACTAGTCGCGCTTGAGGTTTTGTTTGCGCTGCCCGAGCGTGCGCAGACGCAGCGCATTGAGCTTGATGAAGCCCTGCGGCGTCCTTCTGGTCGTAAGCGCCCTTGTCGTCCTCGAAGGTCACCAGCGTCGACGAATAAAGCGAGGCTTTGCTTTCGCGGCCGGTGACGATGACATTGCCCTTGTAGAGCTTGAGCCGCACTTCGCCTTCGACCAGCTCCTGCGACTTGTCGATCAAGCGCCTGCAGCATCTCGCGCTCGGGCGAGAACCAGAAGCCGTTATAGATCAACTCAGCGTAACGCGGCATCAACTCGTCCTTGAGATGGCCGGCGCCGCGGTCGAGCGTGATCGACTCGATGGCGCGATGCGCCACCAGCAAAATCGAGCCGCCGGGCGTCTCATAGACGCCGCGCGACTTCATGCCGACGAAACGGTTCTCGACCAGATCGAGCCGGCCGATGCCGTTGTCGTGGCCGAGCTGGTTGAGCCGCGCCAGGATCGAGGCCGGCGACAGCATGACGCCGTCGATCGACACCGGATCGCCCTTGGCAAATCCGATGGTGATCGAGGTCGCCTGGTCGGGCGCTTCCATCGGCGAAATGGTGCGCTGATAGACGATACCCGGCGCTTCCTGCGCCGGGTCTTCCAGCACTTTGCCTTCGGACGAGGAGTGCAACAGATTGGCGTCGACCGAGAACGGCGCCTCGTTTTCCTTGTCCTTGGTGATGGTGATCTGGTGGTCACGCGCGAACTTCAACAGATCCTCGCGGCCCTTGAACTCCCATTCGCGCCAGGGCGCGATGATCTTGATGTTGGGGTCGAGCGCGTAATAGCCGAGTTCGAAGCGGACCTGGTCGTTGCCCTTGCCGGTGGCGCCGTGACAGACCGCGTCGGCGCCGACCTTGTGCGCGATCTCGATCTGCTTCTTGGCGATCAGCGGGCGGGCGATCGAGGTGCCGAGCAGGTACTGGCCCTCATAGACGGTATTGGCGCGGAACATCGGGAACACGAAGTCGCGGACGAATTCCTCGCGCAGGTCCTCGATGAAAATGTTTTCCGGCTTGATCCCGGCGCGCAGCGCCTTTTCGCGCGCGGGGGTCAGTTCCTCGCCCTGGCCGAGATCGGCGGTGAAGGTGACGACTTCGCAGCCATAGGTGGTCTGCAGCCATTTGAGAATGATCGAGGTATCGAGCCCGCCGGAATAGGCCAGCACCACCTTTTTCACGTCACCTTTAGTCATTGAACGCCCTTGAGAATTGACCAGATTGCCGCCTGAACGCGAGCGGTCGGACTATAGGCGGCGGCGCTCGCGGTGCAAGGTCGGCGGGCTTTTTGACGGGTTTTTCGGGCTTTGGACCGGCCCGCGCAGCGGCCCGCCGGCGCGATCCGGCCGAAGCCCTACAATACACATATTTTTGATGTAAAAATACGCCAGATGGTCAGCCAGTCACGTCCTCGAACACGTCCATCTCGGCGTTGCCGGCCAGCACCATGCGCCAGCCCTGCAGGAAGGTCCGCACCATCGGGTCGCTCGAGACTTTCTGGCGGTTCAGTTCGAGTGCCGCATTGGCCTCGTATTCGATTTCGATGACGAACTGCGCCGGGTCGTCGACATTCTGCAAAAAGCGAACATGGGTGCCGCCGAGCGAGCGGTAGAACGGCGCGGTGCTGCGCACCAAAGCCAGCACCTGGCTCGGGTCGCCAAGCGCCCGGATTTTCACCTGCAATACCCGCTTCAGAACCTCTGGCTCTTCCGCCATTAAAATACCTCCAAGCTTAAACCGCCCGACTCGCAGCATCGCGCAATTCGGCGCGCGGGCATATTCCTATCGACCAAGGTTGCCGTGCAAGCGCGACCGGACACGGCCCGCGCCGGGCGCTACCACCAGCCGCGGCGGCGGCGCTTGAATTTTTCGTCGGTCTCTTCGTCCAGCTTCGGCCCGGCGATTTCATCGGCCACCCGATAGGCCCACCAGAACATGATGCGCCGGGATCGAGCGACAAAGCGCTCAAGCGCGCGTTCGGCGCCTTCATCGGTCAGCCGCGTTCGCGGCCAGCGATAGATCAGCCCGTGCATCACCCAGATGATCAGAAACGTAAACACACCGGCAAAGATCACATCGCTGGCGGCATGGGCGCCCGCCATCAGCCGCGCCGCCGACATGCCGAGCCCAAGCGTGACCGCCGCGCCGACTGCGACCGCGCGCCAGGGCGGCGGCACCAGCACCGCCGGCGCGATGGTCCAGAACGCGCCCGACACGTCGCCCGACACGAAGGCGCAATTGTTCGGGCAATCACCGCGCGGGTCCCACCAAGCCATGAAATGTTCGCTACCGCCGAATTGCTGAACGTCGATCGGCCGCGGCCGGCCCCAGTGATCCTTCAAAACGACGTTCACCAAAAGGCCGGGACCGAGCGCCAACGTCGCGGTCAGAAACAAAATCGCGCGGCCCGATACCAGCAGCTTGCGGCGCGGAAACATAAGCTTGATCGACCAGCGCCGCCAGAAACGGCGCGATCAGCAAGGTGCCGATCCACAGGCCGGCGTCGCGCGCCCGCATCAGCGGCGGATAAAGCCGCCAGGCAAAATGATTGCCGCCAACGACATAATCGTAGAAATGCCGCGAGATCCTCAGATCCAGCTCCGGATAAAGCCCGAATGCCAACCCGGCGACGATGGCAATGGCGAGCGTAATCAGCAGTCCGGTGCGGTTCATGGTTGGCCTATATCCTGAGCCGCCCGTCTAGCCGAGACCGTCAAAAATGGAAAGGCAAAGGCTGACCGGCCCGCTATAGTGCCGGTATGGCGCCACCCGTGCTCGATTTCTGGTTCGAATTCGCCTCGACCTATTCCTATCCGGCGGCGATGCGGATCGGCGCCGCCGCGCAAGCGCGCGGCGTGGCGTTGCGCTGGCGGCCGTTCCTGCTCGGACCGCTGTTCAAGGCCAATGGCTGGACCACCTCGCCATTCAACATCTATCCGGCCAAAGGCCGCTACATGTGGCGCGACCTGGAACGGATTTGCGGCGCGCTCGATCTACCTTTCGTGCAACCGCCGAACTTTCCGCAAAATACCTTGCTGACCGCGCGCGTGGCGCTGGCCGCGCTCGATCAAAGCTGGGGTGAGGATTTTTGCCGCGCCGTCTATCGCGCGCAATTCGGCGACGGCTGCGATATCGGCGACCGCGCCGTCGTCGCCGAAATTCTGCGCGCGCTCGGACAGGACGCCGATGCCGTGCTGGCCCAAGCGCAATCCGATGACATCAAGGCGCGGCTACGCTCACAGACCGAAGCGGCGGCCGCGCGCGGCATTTTCGGCGCGCCGAGTTTCGTCACCGAAGACGGCGAATTGTTTTGGGGCAACGATCGTTTGGAAGCAGCAATCGAGTGGGCGGCAAAATAAACCCGCGAGCACAGAGCCAAACTCCGTTCATTCCCGCGCAAGCGGGAATCCAGAGATAGGAACTAAGATGCAGAAAATTATGTCACTGGGTCCCCGCTTTCGCGGGGACGAACGGAAAAAATAGCTTTTACGCGCTTGGCCCGTTCCGTTCCCGCCAGCGGCCGGCATTGCGGCCGGCAATCGCCCAGTAAATCAGCCCGAACACCGCGCCGGAGGCGGCGGCAATTTCAGCCTCGCGTGACACCGGCGACGGCGGATGGTCGATCGATTCTTCGTAAGACGGCGGCGCCAGCCCGCTGCCGTAATAGCCCAGCAGCAACATCACTGCGCCCGCCGCCATGTTGGCGACCAAAGATCGGATTTTGAAACTCTCGGCCAGCGCGATCAATATCGCCAACGGCAACAAGCCAATTGCGCCGGTCGCCACCGCGCCGACAAAGGCCGTGCCCCAGAACATTCCGCGCTCGACGAAATCGCCGGAAAAACTATGCCACTGCGGTCCCAAGACGCCCATGGCAATCGCCATACCGGCGGCCATGCTCGCCACCATGACGGCAAATACAATGACGATGAAGCGGCCGAGAAATGCCATCAGCTTTTTTTGCGCATGATCTTGTCCGAAAACCGGCAGCCACTTTTCGGGATCATGCGCTAGTCCGTCATCGCCATGGCGCGCAGCGCCTGGCGTTCGCGCGCCGACAATTTCTCGGTCGCGCTCTTGAGCTGACCGCAGGCGGCGAAAATATCGCGGCCGCGCGGCGTGCGCACCGGCGAGGCATAACCGGCATCAAACACCACCGCCGAGAACTTCTCGATCTGCTCCCAGTCCGAGCATTCGTATTTGGTGCCGGGCCAGGGATTGAACGGAATGAGATTGATCTTGGCCGGAATACCCTTGAGCAGACGCACCAGCGCCTTGGCGTCTTCGATCGAATCGTTGACGTCTTTGAGCATCACGTATTCGAAGGTGATGCGCTTGGCGTTCGACGCGCCGGGATAATTGCGGCAGGCTTCCAACAATTCGGCAATCGGATATTTGCGGTTCAGCGGCACCAGTTCGTTGCGCAATTCGTCGCGCACCGCATGCAGCGAGATCGCCAGCATACAGCCGATCTCGGCGCCGGCGCGACTCGATGTTCGGCACCACGCCCGAGGTCGACAGCGTGATGCGACGCTTGGAAATGCCGAGGCCTTCGCCGTCGGAAACGATCAGCAACGCATCGCGCACCGCGTCGAAATTATACAGCGGCTCGCCCATGCCCATCATGACGATATTGGTGATGCAGCGATCGCCGGTCGGGATTACGCCGTCGGTCGGGCGCGTGCCGCCCGGCCAGTCGCCCAGCCGATCGCGCGCCGCCATCACCTGGCCGGCGATTTCGCCGGCGGTGAGATTGCGCACCAGACGCTGGGTGCCGGTGTGACAGAAGGTGCAGGTCAGCGTGCAACCGACCTGACTGGAAACGCAGAGCGTGCCGCGTTCGGTATCGGGGATGTAAACGCATTCGACGTCGTGCGGCAGCTTGCTGTCGGCATCGCCCGGCAGCCGCATCAGCCATTTGCGCGTGCCGTCGACCGAGACCTGCTCGGCGATCACTTCCGGCCGCGCCAAGCGTGAAGCGTTCGGGGAGCGCGGCGCGCAGTTCCTTCGAGATCGTGGTCATGGTGTCGAACGAGGTCGCACCACGGAAATAGATCCAGTGCCAGAGCTGCTGCACCCGCATCTTGCGTTGCGCCGGCGGCACGCCGAATTCGCCGAGCACGTCGGCAAGCTCCGCCCGCGACATCCCGAGCAGCGACGGCTTCTCGGGCGCCACATAGCGCTCAAGCGGCGCCTTCTCGACGAAAAGCGCCGGGGCCGATGCGGTGTCTGCGGTACTGGTCATCGGCTCAGGCGATCTGGACTCAGGTGGCTTCATCCGCGCGGCGCGCGGCTTTCGACCGCAATATAGGGGCCGGAACCCTACTTACACTCCGCCGCGACCTTGTCGAGCGCGTCGGAGATGCCCTTGAGCGAATAGGTATCCGTGGTCTTGGTGCCGCGCGAGGATTCGCTCTTGATCACCAGATCGGAGCCTTTGCGCATGGCGTTCACCATTTGCGCCTCTTCGGCGGCATTCTTGACCCAGGCGCCGTCGTTCTGCGTGTACATCACGTAGCTCTTCGAATCGACCGTCGCGGTGGCGTCGTGATTGGCCTTTTGCGGATAGCCGACGATCACCGAGACCTCGTTTTTGACCTTCTCGGCCGGGCGCGTGGAGATGAAGGCATAAGACGGATCGCGGTTGCGGCCGGCCGGGTCGGTCACCGCCGAGGTCGGCTTGGACAGCGCGAAACAGACCTTCTTGCCGCCGGGCGTGGCCGTATAGGCGCCCCAATCGCCGAACTGGCCGAGCAGCACGGCCTGTTCGGTCGGATCGGCTTTTTTCTTCTGCGCAAATGCGGCTTGGGGGACAATCGAGCCGCACAACACCGTGGTGGCGGTGAGCAATGCAATCGCGGGGCTTAGCGATAAGTTTTTTCGTCATCGGGCCCTACCGGTTGAATTGAACGACGCGAACACGCCGCCTGAAGATTCGATGGATATTAGCCCGTTACCGGCGAATATCGGCAATGTGAAGGCGGCAATCCTGCCGCCATTGGCGGATATTAACCGCGAAAAGTTAATGGCCGCTGGCCTCGGGCGGCCCGCGACGCGCGGTCATGCCCCCGCCCCCGCGACTATGCTAGACAAAGTTCCCCACCCACCATCATCCGGACGCCATGAAAGCCCTGCTCTGCACCCATTACGGCACGCCCGACGACCTCGAACTGGCCGAAATTCCCGACCCGACGCCGGCGCCCGGCGAAGCCGTGGTGCGGATCGCGGCCGCCGCGCTGAATTTCTTCGACACGCTGATCATCGCCGGCAAATACCAGACCAAGCCGGCCTTCCCGTTCTCGCCCTCGGCGGAGTTCGCCGGCACGGTCGAAAGCGTCGCGCCGGGCGTCACGACGTTAAAAGCCGGCGACCGCGTGCTCGGATTCACCGGCTATGGCGCGGCGCGCGAGAAAATCGCGGTCGCCGCCGACAAGCTCACCAAATTCCGGACGGCCTCGATTTCGACCGCGCCGCCGGGCTGTGCGTCACCTATGGCACCACGCTCTATGCGCTGAAGGATCGCGCCCAAACTGAAAGCCGGCGAGACGCTGGCCGTGCTCGGCGCGTCGGGCGGCACCGGCTTGGCGGCCATCGAAATCGGCAAGATCATGGGCGCGCGCGTGATCGCCTGCGCTTCGTCGCCGGAAAAGCTCGCCTTCGCCAAGCAGCACGGCGCCGACGACGGCATCGACTACGCGCAAGGAAGATCTGAAGGATGCGCTGCGGCGCGTCACCGGCGGCAAAGGCGTCGACGTGATCTACGATCCGGTCGGCGGGCCTTATGCCGAACCGGCGTTACGCGCGATCGCCTGGGAAGGCCGCTATCTGGTCGATCGGCTTTGCCGCCGGCGACATTCCGAAAGTTCCGCTTAATCTGTTGCTGTTGAAGAGCTGCGACGTGCGCGGCGTGTTCTGGGGCGCGTGGACGGCGCGCGATCCGGACGGCCACCGCGCCAACACTGCGCAGCTGCTGGCGTGGTGCGCCGAGGGCAAGTTGTCGTCGCATGTTCACGCGGTTTATCCGCTGAGCGACGCCGCCGCTGCGCTCAAAGCGATCGCCGCGCGCCAGGTGATGGGCAAGGTGATTTTGCGGCCTTAAAGTTTGGCCAAAGCGTCGCGCGCCGCGTCGCGATGCGCCGGCGCGATGTGGCTCGTCACCAGTTTGATCGCGGTCGCCAGCACGGCGGCATCGTCGGTGAAGCCGAGCACCGGCAACACGTCCGGGATCGCATCGAGCGGCAGCACGAAATAAGCAATCGCGCCGATCAGTGTCGCTTTGACATGCGACGGCGTTTCACGGTCGAAGGCGCAGTAATAGGCCGCCAGCAAATCTTCGGCGAACGGAAGCCGCGCGGCGACACGGCGCAGCTTGCGCCAGAATTTGCGCCGCAGCGAAGGATCACTGCCGCCGGTGTCTTGTCCGAATGCTGCCTGTGCCGTTGTCATTGTTTTTATCTGGTGAGCGCTTTTGCCACGTGCAAGGTGCCGCCCGGCCAGCCCACTTGGCCAGGACGGCCCGCCGCGGGTCTGTCGGCCGGTTTTTGAGCCATGTCACAACCCGTCCTGCCATCGCGTGCCAGCTTGCGGCATCAAGGTGCCACCCTCGTAAAATGGCGGCGCATTTCTTATCTTTAAGGCGACGGCCCAACCTTACGAGGCTTTTAATGTCCTGGTCAGTGAATATCGGCAAGGTCGCCGGCACCGTCGTGCGCATCCATCTCACTTTCCTGCTGTTTCTGGCCTGGATTTTCGCCGCCAGCTATTCGTCGAGCGGCGCCGACGCCGCCTGGAACACGCTGCTGTTCATTGTGCTGCTGTTTCTGTGTGTGCTGCTGCACGAATTCGGCCATATTTTCACCGCGCGCGCCTTCGGCGTCACCACGCCCTATGTGACTCTGTTACCGATCGGCGGCGTCGCCCAGCTTGAACGCATCCCGGAAGAGCCTCGCCAGGAATTTCTCATCGCCATCGCCGGGCCGCTGGTGAATGTCGCGATCGCCGCGCTGCTGATCTTATTTGCTGGCGCCGATCTGCAATCGAACGCCGCGGCCATCGACAACACGCATATCTCCATGGTCGACCGGCTGGCGGCGGTGAACTTATTTATCGCGCTGTTCAACATGATCCCGGCCTTTCCGATGGACGGCGGCCGCGTGCTGCGCGCGGCCTTGGCCAGCCGCATGGGCTATGTGCGCGCCACCGAAGTCGCGGCATCGATCGGTCAGTTCGTTGCCTTTGCGCTCGGCTTTATCGGCCTGATGTACAACCCGATCCTGATCTTCATTGCGATCTTCGTCTATCTCGCCGCGTCGTCAGAAGCGCACATGATCGCGTTACGCGCGGTGTCGCGCGGCGTGCCAGTCAGCCACGCCATGATGACGCAGTTCGCCACGCTCCTGCCGGACGCGCATGTCGAAGACGCGGTGCAGACTTTGTTGGCGACCAGCCAAAGCGAATTCCCGGTCATCGACGGCGCCGGCAAGCCGGTTGGCCTGCTCGGGCGCGCCGACATCATCAAGGCGATCAAGACGCTCGGCCCCGACGCCAAAGTTGCCGATGCGATGAGCACCGACTTGCCGACCATCGGCCACCGTCATTCGCTCGAGGAAGCCTTCAAGCTGTTGCAGGAGAAACAAGCCGAAGCTGTCGCCATTACCGATGCGACCGGCCGGTTGATCGGGCTCGTCACGAGCGAGACCATCGCCGAGATGATGATGTTGCAGAACGCGCTGCCCAAAGACGCACATATCGGTCCGTGGAGCCGGCCCGCGGACGCGTAAGGCGCGGCGCGCACCACCGGCCGTCATCGAACAGCCAGCGGATGACGGTAACCCTGAAAGACGTCGCCGATCAGGCCCTATGGGCCAAAACCATCGATCCGGTCCTCGGTTAACGCCGGAACCGTCCCGATATCGCCCCCGCTGGACCCCCGGCGGGAGCTCCCACCACGGCAAAAAACGCTTCGCGGACAGCATTTTGGGCTTAACCGCGTTGCCATCATGCGCTATAGGGCGGTTGCTTCCGGCCATTCCATGACTATATTGCACCGCAATAGAGTCGCAGTAACCGCAGGATTGCCCCCTGGCAATCCTGTCGCCTTTTGTGGGCGACCAATGGCCGCGCTCAGGTTTCGGAAACCCAAATGAACATTCGTAATATCGCTATCATCGCGCACGTCGACCACGGCAAAACCACCCTCGTCGACAAGCTCCTGCAGCAGTCCGGCGTCTACCGTGAAAACGAGCGCCAGGTCGATCGAGCGATGGACTCCAACGATCTCGAGCGCGAGCGCGGCATCACCATTCTGGCCAAGGCGGCTTCGGTCGAGTGGAAGGGCACCCGCATCAATATCGTCGACACCCCCGGCCACGCCGATTTCGGCGGCGAGGTGGAACGCATTCTCAATATGGTCGATGGCGCGCTGGTCCTGGTGGACGCCGCCGAAGGCCCGCTGCCGCAGACCAAGTTCGTGGTCTCCAAGGCGCTCAAGATGGGCCTCAAGCCGATCGTGGTGATCAACAAGGTCGACCGCTCGGACGCCCGCGCCAACGAAGTCCTCAATGAAGTGTTCGATCTGTTCGCCGCGCTCGACGCCACCGACGAGCAACTCGACTTCCCGATCCTGTACGGCTCGGCCAAGCAGGGCTGGATGGCGACCTCGCTGGACGGCTCGAAGGAAGACGGCATGACGCCGTTGTTTGACTTGGTGCTCAACCACGTCAAGGCGCCGGCGATCGATACCGGGCCGTTCCGCCTGCTCGGCACCATCATCGAAGCCAACCCCTATCTCGGCCGCATCCTCACCGGCCGCATCACCTCCGGTTCGGTCAAGCCGAACCAGATGGTGAAGGTGCTCGACCGCGAAGGTAAACTGGTCGAGACCGGCCGCATCACCAAGGTGCTGGCGTTCCGCGGTCTCGACCGCGTTCCGCTCGACGAGGCCGAAGCCGGCGACATCGTCGCGCTGGCCGGCCTGCCGAACGCTACCGTCGCCCACACCATTTGCGACCCTTCTGTCGATACGCCGATCCCGGCCCAGCCGATCGATCCGCCGACCTTGTCGATGACCTTCCGCGTCAACGATTCGCCGCTCGCCGGCACCGAAGGCACCAAGGTCACCGGCCGCATGATCCGCGACCGCCTGCTGCGCGAAGCCGAAGGCAACGTGGCGCTGCGCGTGCGCGAAAGCGACGACAAGGACGCGATGGAAGTGTCCGGCCGCGGCGAATTGCAGCTCGGCATTCTGATCGAGACCATGCGTCGCGAAGGCTTCGAACTGTCGGTATCGCGGCCCAAGGTGTTGCTGCGCAAGAACGACGCTGGCGACACTGGAAGAGCCAATCGAAGAGGTCGTGATCGACGTCGACGAGGAACACTCCGGCGTCGTCGTGCAGAAGATGTCGGAACGCAAAGCCGAAATGATGGAAATGCGGCCGTCCGGCGGCGGACGTCTTCGCATGGTGTTCCATGCGCCGACCCGCGGCCTGATCGGTTATCAGGGCGAACTGCTGACCGATACCCGCGGCACCGCCATCATGAACCGGCTGTTCTACGGTTATCAGGCGCCACAAGGGCCCGATCCCGGGCCGCCGCAACGGCGTGCTGATCTCCAACGACAAGGGCGAAGCAGTCGCCTACGCGCTGTGGAACCTGGAAGACCGCGGCCCGATGATGATCGAGCCGGGCTGGAAGGTTTATACCGGCATGATCGTCGGCGAGCACACCCGCGAGAACGATCTCGTCATCAACGTGCTCAAGGGCAAGCAGCTCACCAACATCCGCACCAACTCGAAGGACGAAGCGGTTCGTCTGACGCCGCCGATCCGCATGACCCTGGAAAAGGCGCTCGCCTATATCCAGGACGACGAGTTGGTCGAGGTCACGCCGACCTCGATCCGGCTGCGCAAGAAGTTGCTGGACGAGACCGACCGCAAGCGCGGAGACCGCAAGAAAGCCGCCGAGGTGGCCTGACGGCCGCTTCGTCGCAGCACGCTTAGCTTTTTAAAGGCCGCTTGGCGCTCAACGCGCCAGGCGGCCGCTTTATTTGTACCGGCCCACTGCAATCGCCCAAGCGTCCTGCTTTGGCACAGCCGGTATCAGGCGGCCTCAAACCCCGAATCACCGCCGTCACCTGCATCGCTAATTCGAAATCGGCCATATCCGCGTCTTGGCGCGGCGTGGGTGTTAGACGCGCGTTAAACGCCCGCCGGCAAGGTTTCGGCGCCGCTTTTTGCCCTGGCAATAAGGGACAATTTCGCCACCTGTTGCCAGTAATCCACACCGTTAACCCATCATTAACGATAGGGCTTGAAGGCCACGAGAGTTCGTTGCTTGTATTCTTCAATGAGCACGACCCTTATCGAGATTCGCCGCGCCAAGACGTCCGATGCTTCGGACGTCGCCGCCACGCATGACGAAGCGTGGCGCACGGCTTATCAGGGCATCATTCCCGGCAACGAACTCGACAAGCTGATCAACCGGCGCGGACCGGAATGGTGGGACTCGCGCCATCCGCAAAGGCAGCCGGATCACCATCCTGCAATTCGGCGACCGCATTGCCGGCTACGCCAATTACGGCCGCAACCGCGCCCGCAGCCTGTTCTACGAAGGCGAGGTCTACGAGCTTTATCTGCGTCCGGAATTCCAGGGGCTCGGCTTCGGCCGCCGGCTGTTCTCCGCCGCGCGCAAGGATCTGGCGCAAAGCGGATTGAAGAGCCTGGTGGTGTGGGCGTTGTCCGACAACGAACCGGCGATGGAATTCTATCGCGCGCTCGGCGGCCGCGCCGTCGCCCGCTCGTCGGAGAAGTTCGGACCCAAGTCGCTCGACAAGGTCGCCTACGCCTGGCAGCAGAGCTGAGTTTTTCAAGCTTTTTAAAAATTGAAGCGATCGCGCCCGCTTTTGCGGGCGCGATGCTTTTACAGGTGGCGTCAGATATTCGGCGCCGGCAATCCATTCTGCTCGCAGGTCGCGCGCAGCGTATTAAGCAGCAGACAGGCGATCGTCATCGGACCGACACCGCCCGGCACCGGCGTAATGGCGCCGGCGACAGCCCACGCCTCGGCATAAGCGACATCGCCGACGATGCGCGACTTGCCGCCGTCACCGGCGATGCGATTGATGCCGACATCGATGACGGTGGCGCCCGGCTTGATCCAGTGGCCGCGCACGAATTCCGGCCGGCCGATGGCGGCGATCACCAAATCGGCGCGCTGGCACACCGCCGGCAGATCGGCGGTCTTGGAATGGCAGATGGTGACGGTGGCGTTCTCGGCCAGCAGCAATTGCGCCACCGGCTTGCCGACAATGTTCGAGCGGCCGATCACCACCGCCTCGAGACCGGCCAGCGACGCATGCACGGTCTTGGCCAGCCGCACGCAGCCGAGCGGCGTGCACGGCACCAGCGCCGGCAAACCGACCGGAGCCGGCCGACATTGAGCGGATGGAAGCCGTCGACGTCCTTGGCCGGATCGATGGCGGCGATCACCTTCTGCGGATCGATCTGCGGCGGCAGCGGCAATTGCACCAAAATACCGTTGACCTTGGGGTCGACGTTCAGGTCGGCGATCAGCGCCAGCAGTTCCGCCTCGCTCAACTGTCTCAGGCAAATGCAGGTCGACCGGATGCATGCCGGCTTCGGCCACCGCCTTGGTCTTGTTGCGGACGTAGACTTCGCTCGCCGGATTCTTGCCGACCAGAACGACCGCCAGACCCGGCACCAGGCCACGGTCGCGCTTGAGGCGATGCACCGCGTCCGTGACATTGCCGCGCAGTTCGGCCGCGATTGTTTTGCCGTCGATGATGTGTGCGGACTTTTGTCCCGTCATGGTGTCTCCCCCGTTTTCGCTGAGACGCTTAGCCCGAAGCGCAGATCTTCTCCAGTGCGGCCAAAAGCGTTGGGCCATCGCCAGAAACGATCAATCGCTTGATCCGGGCGGTTGCGCCGGCGACCAATTCGACATCGCGCGGCGGCACGCCCAGCGCCTTGGCGATCAGCTTGCACAGCGCGTCATTGGCCTCGCCTTCGCTCGGCGCGGCCCGCACGCGGGCTTTCAAGACACTGCGGCCATCGCTGAGCACGTCAACGCCATCGATGCCGTCACGGCCGCCCTTGGGCGTCAGCCGCACCGTCAGCGTGATACCGGCGGGCGTGAGCTGCCAGGGCCGGTCCACGACCGAGCTTAGACGCCGTAGGCGATCTTGACGTAGGCCCAGGTCACGAACTGATCCAGGAACATCAGCCCGATCATCAGCACGATGAAGGAAATATCGAGCCCGCCCAGGTTCGGAACGAAGTTCCGGATCGGCCGCAGGACCGGCTCGGTCGCCTGGAACAGGAAGTAGCTGATGCTGCGCACCAGATCGTTGCGCATATTGACGACATTGAAGGCGACCAGCCATGACAGCACCGCGGTCGCGATCAAAATGTAGATGTAGAGCCAAATCACCGTGTGAATCAGCCAGAGAAAAGGATTGGTCGGGATCATATGCTTCCGTCCGTGCTTGAGGCTGGATGAATACCCGCTTGGAGGCTTGAGGGAAAGGGCTTCGCCGGAACCTGGTCCAAGGCGGTAAACGCCGGGTTTTATTGCCGTCCTTGACACATCCGGCACCTGGCCCTAAATGGCGGCCACTGCCTAAGAATTCGCGCCCAACGGCGACGTTGGAGCGATCTGGGAAGGGGCCATAGCTCAGCTGGGAGAGCGCGTCGTTCGCAATGACGAGGTCGGCGGTTCGATCCCGCCTGGCTCCACCAACCCACCCTCCGCTTTTACCTCCAGATCAGCCTGAACCGGTCAGACACGGCTTTCCATGCGAAATCCGTCATTTTGGGCCGAATTGGCCCGATCATGCGGCTTATGCCTTTGCGCATGATCTTGTCCGAAAACCGGTTCCCATCCCCGATCGAGCCGGGGACATGCTTTTCGAAGATCATGCGGTTTGCGCCGCCCTTCGCTTGGTCTGACGCGAGCCGACCAGCCGCAGCACGATCCGGCGCGGCAGGAACCGCACGGCCAAGAGCACGATCTTGTTGGCCAGCCCCGGCACCACCGTGCGCTTGCCGCGCATCAGCCCGCGATAGCCTGCTTCGGCGACGTCTTCCGCGCTTTGCGTCAGCAGGCCCGGCGCCAGTTCGCCTTTGACGCCGGCGCGCGCGGCAAATTCGGTCGGCACCGGACCGGGACACAGCACCGTCACCTTGACGCCGCGCGCCGCCAACTCGCGTGCAGCGCTTCGGTAAACGACAGCACATAAGCCTTGCTGGCGTAATAGACCGCGCTGCCCGGCCCCGGCAAAAATCCGGCGATCGAGCCGACATTGAGCAAGCCGCCGCGATGGCGCGCCAGGCTGTCGACAAAGGCCAGCGACAATTCGGTCAGCGCCCGCATGTTGAGATCGATCATCTGCAACTGCTCGGCGCGGTCGAGCGTCGAGGCGACGCCGACCAGACCGAAGCCGGCATTGTTGACGACATATTGCGGCTCGGCGCCGGCGGCTTGCAGCGCGTCGCCGATCTGCTTGGCGGCGCCGGCTTGCATCAGATCGGCAACGATCACGATCGGGCGCGGCTGTCCGGTCGCGGCGATTTCATCGGCGAGCGCATCCAGCCGGTCCTTGCGCCGCGCCACCAAAGCCAGCTCGTGACCGTGCCGCGCGAACACCCGCGCCAGCGCGACGCCGATGCCGGCCGACGCGCCGGTGATAACCGTGACGGGACGAAGCGTGCTCATTCGGCCGGGTTGTCCTTGTTGTCGTATTGCGCCGCGACCATGTTTTTCAGCGCGATGCGTTCCTCGCGCGCGATGTGCAACAGGTCGGCGGCGCGCCAGACCAGATTGTCCTCGAATTCGGTGACGACGCCGTCGGCATAAACCACCTGCCACATCATTTCGACCAGCCGGGCGCGCGCCTTGTGTTCGAGCGTGCGGTTGAGCTTGGTGGTGAAGCGGTAAAGATCGATCGCCTGCTCGTCGGCGACCGTCGCCTTGGCGATCAGTTCGTCGGTCTGCTCGTCGTCGAGCTGGAAGTGGCGCTTGATGACGTCATGCACCCGCTCGCGTTCGACCTCGGAAATATTGCCGTCGATCGCGGCGGTGTGCACCAGGAGCGCGGCGGCGGCCAAGCGGTAATCGCGCTCGTCGTAGCGCGCCGGCTCCTTGCCGCTCTCGACCAGCTCGGTCATGATTTTTCGGAAAGCTTCAAACATCGCGTCTCGTTCCTTAACGTTGCCGAATCCGGCAGCGCCCCACTGGCCCTATCTATAAACGATTTCGGCCGCCCGGTAGCCCGGACGGCCGAATTCATCACGTCATTCTGAGCCTTTTAGGCCTCGGCGACGGCGACATCCTCGAGCGTCCGGTTGCGCGGTTCGACGCCCCAGGCCCAGACCACGGCGATCTGCACCACCACCAGGCCGATCATCAGCCAGACCACGCCCGGCAGCTTGTAGTGCAGCATCAGGTAGCCGACCACGAACGGCGAGACCACCGTCGCGGCGCGCCCGAGCGTGTTGCAGATGCCATTGGCGCGCAGCCGGATCTCGGTCGGGAACAGCTCCGTCGTATAGACCCCGAACAAAACCGCGGTCTGCACGTAGATCGCCACGATCAACACGAAGCCGACGCTGAGCACGATGGTCGGATCGGACGCCGCGTTAAAGCGGGCGTAGATGTAGCCGAACACGATGGTGGCCACCGAAGCGCCGATGATGCTCCAGCGCCGGCCGATCGCGTCCGAACTCCAGGCGCCGAGCGCGCAGCCGACCAGCGAGGCGATCGACAGCACCAACGTGTAGGCCAGCGAGTGGGTGATCGTGAGCCCCTGGCGCAGGAAGAACTGCGGCAGGAAGATCACGAAGCCGAAGATCAGCGTATTGATCGTGATCAGCGTCCATGAGCCGACGATCATGCGTTGCAGGATCGGCGGCTTGACCATCGACGACGCCGTGAGCGGCACCACCGGCGCCGACACGACCGGCGGCGGCAAGGTGCCGCCGACTTCCTTTTCAATCGACTGCATCAGCGCTTCGGCTTCGGTATTGCGCCCTTTCAATTCCAGCCAGCGCGGCGATTCCGGCAAGTTCTTGCGCAGATACCAGACGACCAGCGAACCGACGCCGGCGATGATGAACATCGGACGCCAGCCGAAATTCGGGATGATCAGATAGCTGAGAACGGCGGTGACCGGAAAGCCGGCGACCACGATGAAGGCCAAGAAGGACAGCCATCGGCCGCGCGACTTCGGCGGCACGAACTCAGTCAACGTCGAATAACCGACCACGATCTCGGCGCCGAGGCCAAGCCCCTGGATGAAGCGGCAGACGATCAACTGGTCCATGTTCTGCGCGAAAGCGGCGGCCAGCGAAGCGAGACCGAAGATCAGCAAGTTGATCTGATAGGTGAAGCGGCGGCCCATGGCATCGCCGACAAAGCCGGTGATCAACGCACCCAACGTCATGCCGATGAATGTCCAGGACAGGAATTTCAAGTTCTGCGGCAACGTCGAGAAGTGAGTATGGATGACATCGGCCAACACGCCGCCGGCGACGTAGAGATCGTAGCCGTCGAAGAACATGCCGGCGCCGACCAGCCAGAAGACGCGATAATGGAATGACGAGATTGGCAGCCGGTCGAGACGCGCGCCGGCGTTCACGGTTGTAGCCATTGGTTTCCCCCTTGAAGGATTTGTCAGCCCGACCGGTCTTCGCCGGTTCGGCACCGATGCTAGTTGAGACGTGAAGCGGGCGCCATCGCCGTTACAAACAACGCGCCGGTTTGTTGGCGCGCGTGTCATCAACAATCGGCGAGGCTCGATCAGTCGCGAATGGTCCCGAATGGTCCTATGCCGATTTGATTTTCAGATCGCGCAAGCGCGTGAACTTATCGGCGCAACAAACAAGCATCATCGCCCGTGTTGTTTGAACGGCGCCGGGTGCGCCGTCCGTTTTATTTCGTGACGCGAAAGTGCGAGGGCGTGGAGCACCGAAAGGCGCGACCACTTAGTTCCTGCCTTGCGGCAGGCGCGCCCCTTTAAGCCAAGGGCGCGTCGCCTTCCGGCGCTCCACGCGCGGGTTTTCTGTCTCCGGGTCCGCGCTTCCTGGGACGAGGCAACCTAAGCCAGTCCCAGTCCAGCAGGCTCCCTGCGGAGGGGTCCTAGTGCCGCCCGGTCGGGTCCCGAAGCCTCCCGAGTGCGGGGTTACAAGCCCCGGCCGCGGGCGCCGCCCTCACCCCGCGTGCCGGCATGTCTGCAGACAAGCCCCTCGCGTGGGGTGAGTGAATGGACTATAAACCTAGGAATTTAGGGAAGTCAAGGGGGCTTCTCTGTTCTTATGCTATTCGGGCGCTCGCATCTCTGACAATCACTGTAGGGTGGGCTAAGCGAAGCGAGCCCACCGTTGCAGCTTCAATACGCGTGGTGAGTTTGCGGTGGGCTCGGCGCTACGCGCCTTAGCCCACCCTACGCGGCTACGCGCGGCAAGCGCCGAGCCCACCATTCATTCGCCAAACGACGCGCCCGGCTGATCGCGCACATCGCCGCCCCAATCCTCCGGCAAGTCGCCGCGCTCCACATAGCGATGAAAGCTGCTGTGCGGCCAATCGCGAACGCGCGACACCAGCCCATGCTTCACGGGGTTGAAATGAATGTAATCAATATGGCGCGCCAAATCCGTGTTGTCGCGGATGGCATGCTCCCAATAGCGACGCTGCCAGATACCCTTCTCGCGCTTGGCAAGCTTGCTCGACGAACGATCGGCGGCAAGCAGACCGCGCGAAAAGCCGCCTTTGATGAGATTCCAGCGCCGCGCGAAATCGGCATCGTCGAGCGGCAAAGACCAGATCGCGTGAAGGTGATCGGGCAAAATGCAAATCGCAACCGTTTCGAACGGTCGCCGCCCCCGCACCTGCGCGTAGATGCGGCGCAGACGATCAATCTCACGAACAAGAAGATCGCTTGAACGGTCGGCAAGGGTCAGCGTGAAAAAGAAGGTGCCGCCTGCGATTTTTGCACGCCGGTAATTTGACATGGCGTTATTATAGCTGTCGCGGTGGGCTCGGCGCTACGCGCCTTAGCCCACCCTACAAACCGAAGAAATAGTCCGCCGTCATGGCCGGGCTTGTCCCGGCCATCCACGTCTTGCTTGTCGAGCGCGCGGTAAGACGTGGATGCCCGGCATAAAGCCGGGCATGACGATGAGGGTGGTGCGGCGCTTGTCGCACTCTCTGCTGTCATCGTCCGCGAAGGCGGACGATCCAGTAAACGCGAACGTTGCGGGATACGGTTGAGACGGTGAGTACTGGATCCCCGCCTTCGCGGGGATGACAGTTGAGGGAGACCGCAGCGCTCGCCAAACCCCTTTATTCCCGCTCCCGCTTGCGCGGGGACGAACGGAGTTTGACGAGCCGCGTGGGGACAAACCGCGCCGTGGCGGTTCACGGCGGGCCGCGAACGCACTAACGTCGCGCCCATGAAAATCGTCGCGCTCGATTTCGAAACCGCCGACTACCGCGCCGACTCGGCCTGCGCGCTCGGCATCGTCACGATCGAGAACGGCCAGATCGTCAAATCCGACGCCCGGCTGATCCGGCCGCCGCGCCGGCAATTCACCTTCACTTACATCCACGGCATCACCTGGAACGACGTCAAGAACGAGCCCGCGTTCGACGAGGTCTGGGACGATTTCGCCGAGCACTGGCGCGACGCCGATTATCTGGTCGCGCACAACGCGCCGTTCGACCGCAAGGTGCTGTTTGCCTGCTGCGCCAAGGCCGGCAAGCCGAAGCCGGAGACGCCGTTTCTGTGCACGGTGCGGATCGCGCGCGCGCACTGGAACTTCAAGCCGGCCAATCTGGCTTATGTCTCGGAGCGCTTGGGCATCACGCTCAAGCACCACGACGCCGGCTCCGACGCGCTGGCCTGCGCGTCGATCGCCGCCCAGGCGGTACAGGAAGGTTACGCGCTCGAAGGCGCGATGCTCGGCCCGCCGTCTTACTGAACCAAACCGACCAGCCAGATTGTTAAGCTATGTTATCGAACGCGGCCCGCGCCGCGAATTAAATGGCGCGCGCGCATTTTCATCGCCGCGCCGAGGTTGAGGCTCGGGCCTCGTGATTCTAGGCTGCGAATCAATCGTCACGAATCATTTCGTCAGCGGAGGCATCATGACTTCATCAAGCGCGCACAAGCTGACGGATGACGAATCGCGCGCCGCGCCGGCCCGCGCGGCCGCGCCCTACGATCCCGACAATGCCGAGCAGCTGACCGCGCTGTTGTCGGCGGTCTATCGCGACCTGTCGGCGGTGCGCGACGAAGCCGACGTGATCGCCTATTACGCCGGCTTTGCCTGCGAAATCGCCGTGTTCGTGCGCGCGCATTGCGGCGTCGATCTCGCCAATCTGACGTTCCCGGTCGAGGACGGACCGCTTGATCCGCGCCATCCGATGTTGACCGCGCTGCCGGCGGTCGAGATGTGGATCGAGGATTATTTCACCGGCATGAGCAGCGACGCGCTCAAGTTCAGCGAGCTCGATGCGCAGGAGAAGATGCAGCGGCTGGCGACGCAGGCGCGGATGCGCGCCGCCTGCGTGTGGAAGGGCTACCTGCTGGCGCTCAACACGCCGCCGGACGAGTGGCAAACCGACGCGATTTTCGCGCTTGGGTCGCTGGCGATCCTGAGCGTGGCCGACGCCGTCAAGGTGATCCGCGCGCAACGCGATCCGGCCAAGCCCGACTTCATTCGCGACAATGTCCGCGACGACGAATGGCCGCCGCGCGCCTTCATCGATCTGTATCTACAGAATGAAGATTTGCTGACCGAAAGACTGCGGGCGATGCTGCCGCAGGCGTAAAGCCGCGGCGGGCAGACTTTCGCGAACAGGCTCTAGCGGATCGCCTTAGCGAATAGCCTTTAGCGGATCGCTTTGCCCTTGCGCTGGCTGGCTTCCAGCAGGCGCAGATTATTGGCGACGTATTTGTTCTTCGGGTCCTTGCGCCGGGCCGCCAGCAGGATCTTGCGGGCGCGCTTGTAGTCGCCGCGCAGCATGTAGGAATAACCCTGGTTGTTCATGATCTCCGGCGTCTGCGCCGACGATGCTGATCGTCTGGGCATAAGCGCGGTCGGCGAGATCGAAGCGGCGCAGCCGGTCATAGGACGCCGCCAGCCCGAGCCAGCCTTCGGCGTCGCGCGGATGGGTTTCGACGGCGCGGCGGAAATAGCGTTCGGCCAGGCCGAAATTATTGGCGCGATATTGCTTCTTGCCGAGGCTGAGGTCGTCGTTCGGATCGGCGCCGAGCAGGCCGGCATCGGCCGAGGCCGGCGTGGCCGGCGCGCCGGAAATCGAGCCGGTGGTCTCGGCCGGCGGCGCCATCGTCGCCTGCGCGCCGGCGCCGTGCGAACCGAACATGTCGGACAGTTTGTTCGAGGTGCTGCAGCCGGCCAGCCATAGGCTCAACCAGCGACCACCAGCGCTCGGGCGATGGTGAAAACGCATTACAAAGCCTGCAAAGCGCCGGAATAGAGACCCGGTCACGCTAGGCGAGGATGGTTAAGAAGGCGTTTACTTTTGGCGGGCTCTTTGCCGCCGACGCGCAGAGACGAGCGGCAACCGCTCAAAAATTCCCATAATGCACGCGGATGAACACCGGCAGCAGAATGACCACGAACAGCACCGGGAAGATGCAGACCATCATCGGCACCGACAGCTTGGCCGGCAGCGCATAGGCCTTTTCCTCCGCCGTCGACAGCCGCTTGTGGCGCATGTCGTCGGAATAGACCCGCAAGGCATCGGTGATCGAGGAGCCGAGATCGATCGACTGGTTGATCAGGGTCGCGAAGGCGCGCGCTTCGTCGAGCGCCAGCCGGTCGGCGAAACGTTCGAGCGCGTCTTTGAGCGCGCGGCCGGCGCGGATTTCCAGATTGGTGATATGGATGTTGGCGGTCAGCGACGGATAGCTGTCGCCGAGTTCGCGGCCGACGCGTTCGAGCGAGGCTTCCATCGACAGGCCGGAATCGGCGCAGACCACCAGCAGGTCCATGAAATCCGGAAAGCCGGAGCGATGCTCGATCCGCCGCGCCTTGATGCGCTTGTCGATATAGATGCTGGGGCCGACATAGCCGGCGATGCCGGCGACGATCACCATCAGCCAGAAGAACGAACCGCTGCCGGGCGCGATCAACGGCCGCAGCAGAAACAGCAGCAGCGCCAGGCCGACCGCCAGCACGGTGCGGGCGATGAAGAAATAACCGACGCCGCGCGCATCGTAGATGCCGGCCTGGATCAGGCGGCGGCGCAGCAGCTTCATGTTGCCGTCATTGGCCTCGGAATAATGCTTGGTGGTGTATTCCAGAAGCTGGCGTCACCGCTTTGCAGGCTGGCATAGCGCAGCGAGCGCGTCGGCTTGCCCTTCTGCGTCGCTTTCGCCGGTCAGCCGGGCGGCGCGCCTTTTGACCGCGCCGCGCACGCGCAGCAAGCGCCATCATCGAAAACGCCAGCGTGCCGGCGGCCAGAAACACCAGCAGCGCCAACAGCACGCTGCCATTGTCGCGGAACATCCCGGCGATGAGGCGGTGTCAGGTCCATCGTCAGACCTTGAAGTTCACAAGGCGGTACATGATGAGATTGCCGATGCGCCATCCAGCAGGCGGCGAGCCCCAGGCAGATCTTGGTCAGATCGTATTGCCAGACGCTGGCGTAGAACGCGGCACCAGGAAATAGATCACGCAGAACATGCCGATCGGCAGCGACGACAGGATCATCGCCGAGGCGCGGCCTTCGGCGGCCAGCGCCCTGATCTTGCGCCGCATCTTGAAGCGCATGCGGATCACGCCCGACAGGTTTTCGAGAATTTCGCCGAGATTGCCGCCGGTCGAGCGTCTGGATCGCCACCGCGGTCACGAACAGCGGCAGGTCGTCGGAGCCGACGCGGAAATACAGATTGCGCATGGCGGTTTCGAGATCCGCGCCATAGGTGATTTCGTCGATGACGATGCCGAATTCGGTGCCGCACGGGTCGGGCATTTCGCGCGCCACCATGGTGATCGCGACCGGCACCGGATGACCGGCGCGCAACGAACGGGTGATGACGTCGATGGCGTCGGGGAACTGCGAGATGAACAGCTTCTGCCGGCGCGCCCGCAACAACTTCAGCACCAGGATCGGCAGCACCGGGCCGCAGAACAGCGCGGCGACGACGGCGTGCATGAGCTTGCCGTCGAACATCATGGTGCCGACAAAGGCCGCCGCCATGCCGATGGCGATGAACATGATCAGCCGGGTAAAGCCGATCGACAGGCCGGATTGCAGCAGCAACTGGTTGAGGTTGATCAGCGGCAGCCGGTATTCGCCGCCCGAGGTCAGGCCGCGCTCGCGCCGCAGCTGCACCAGCACGCTTTCGCGGTCCGGCTTGTCGTCCATCACCTTGAGACGGCGATTGATGTTCTTGCGGTAGGACGCCTTGTTGGAGAACAGCAGATAGGCGCCTTCGGCGAACATCGCGGCCGAGACGCCGATCAGCAGATAAAACAGATAGATGGGGTTGAAATTGAGCATCATCGCCCCCGAGTCATAAGCGGTTGCGACGGGATCGAAATAGCTGCCGGGAATCTTGATGCCCTGGTTGGCGAGTTCGGCCAGGAAGCGCGGGCGCACGCCGGTGGCCTGAAAGTGGCCTTCACACGGTGCCGTCGGCCTTGATGCCGGTGCGCACATATTTGAAGATTTCCTGCATCTGGATGATGTCGCCTTCCAGCCCGGTGACTTCGGCGATCGAGGTGACCTTGCGCTTGCCGTCGGACTGGCGCGACAGCTGCACGACCAGCTGAATGGCGCCGGCGATCTGGCCGCGGATCGAGGCCACCGTCATCGGCAGGCCGGCCATGCCGATCATCTGCTCGAGGCGCGTGATGGCGTCGCGCGGCGTATTGGCATGCACGGTGGCCATCGAGCCTTCATGGCCGGTGTTCATGGCCTGCAACATGTCGAAGGCTTCCTCGCCGCGGCACTCGCCGAGGATGATGCGGTCGGGCCGCATACGCAGCGCGTTCTTGACGAGATCGCGCTGGCGGATTTCGCCCTTGCCTTCGACATTGGGCGGGCGCGTTTCCATGCGGCCGACATGCGGCTGCTGCAACTGCAATTCGGCGGCGTCTTCGATGGTCAGCAGACGCTCCTTCTCCGAGATGAAGGCGGAAAGCGCGTTCAGCATGGTGGTTTTGCCGGAGCCGGTACCGCCGGAAATGATGGTGGTGATCCGCGCCTTCACCGCCGCCGCCAGCACTTCGGCCATCGGCGGGCGCAGCGCGCCGACCTCGACCAGCTTCGACAGATCGAGCGGCTTCTTGGAGAATTTACGAATCGAGACCAGCGGGCCGTCGACGCCGATCGGCCGCACCGCGACGTTGACGCGGCGGCCGTCCAGCAGGCGCGCGTCGCAGAGCGGATGCGATTCATCGACGCGGCGGCCGACCGCCGAGACGATTTTATTGATGATGCGCAAGAGATGCTGCTCGTCCTTGAAGCGCACCGCCAGCGGCTCGAGAATGCCGCCGCGCTCGACATAGACGCATTCATGACCGTTGATGAGAATGTCGCTGATCGTCGGGTCTTTCAGCAACGGCTCAAGCGGGCCTAGGCCGGTCATCTCGTCGAGAATTTCGGAGACGAATTCGGCCAGTTCCTGCGTGTTGAGCGCCAGCCGTTCGACCAGCACATATTGCGAGACAAGCTGCGTGACGTGGCTGCGGATTTCGTCTTCCGGCAGTTTTTCCAGCGCCGACAGGTTGATTTCGTCGATCAGCCGGCGATGCAGCCGCACCTTGGCGTCGAGCAGCTTTTCGCTTTGCAGCAGGATTGGCGCTGGGCGGCGGTGACGGCTGCGGCGGCTGAGTGGTCGTCGGCAGCGGCAATTCCGGCCGGGCTCGGGCGGCGCCGTCAGCGTCACGCCATCCGATTGTTTCGGCTCGTCGACGACCGGCATGTTCCGGCGCGCTAAAACGGCGGGCTGTGAAGCGGCCTGACCATCAGCTTCGCCTATCGAGAATTTGAGTTTCTTCATCAAGGATGCCGGCTTTGCCCTCGGCCGTCTTGGCGGCGGTGCCGTCCAGGATCAGCTTCTTGATAGCGGCGGTGATCTTGTTGCCGGCCTTGACCTCGTCGAGCGGCACGCCGCGGTCGATCGCTTCGCGCACCAGATTGTAGTCGTTCGGGATCGCGCAGGCGAAAGCGTCGCCCAAAGTCTGCTCGAGATCGCTGTGGCGCAGGCCGGACGAGAACATGCGCTGCTGGAAGCGATTGACGATGACCTTCGGCTTGGGACCATCGCCAAGCCGTTCGGTGATCGCCGTCACCAAGTTGCTTGGCGTGGCGCAAGCCCGGCACCGTGGTCTCGCTGACGATGAACAATTTGTTGGAGCCGAGCAGCACGCTGTCGGTCCAGGAGAACCAGGTGCGCGGCATGTCGAACACGACATATTCGAAATTGGTCGAGACCAGATCGAGCAGCCGCGTCACCACGTCGGGATCGAACGAACGCATTTCGGCGGGCCGGTTCGGCGCCGCGATCACCGCCAGCCCGGAGGAATGATAGGACAGCATGATCTCGAGCAATTGCCGGTCGAGCCGGTCCGGGCGCGGTTCGATCTCGGCGAGATTGAGCCGCGGCTCGAGATCGAGATAATCGGCGACCGCGCCGTGCTGGAAATCGAGATCGACCAGGCAGGTCGACGGCTTGACGCGCGGGCCGCCGGAATTGAGCAACAGCATCGCGGTCTGCATCGCCAGCGTGGTGACGCCGGCGCCGCCGACGGCGGGCAGGAAGGTGTAAATCTGCGCCTCGGTCGGCTTGTCGGCGCCGGGCTGGCCTTTGGCGACGCGCGCGCAGGCGCGCACCAGATCGATCGGCGCCACCGGCTTGACCAGGAAGTCGGCGATCCGCATCTGCAACAGCGTGCGGGCGACGTTTTCGTCGAAACTTCTGCGTGACCGCGATCACCGGCGGCCAGGCGCCGACGCGCACCATCAGCCGCGACAGCGCCGCCATCTCGGCGGCGTCATTGGCGTCGAGGTCGACCACCACCACGGTCGCGCCGGTCACGTCGAGCGTGTCGGCTTGATCGCGACGGTGCTGCCGGTCACCATCGTCAAGATCGATCGCGCTCGACGCGCCAAAGGTGGCGCGCGCGGACGCGTCGAACTCCGCGTCGGCGGTCAAGACGACGACGCGGGTGGCTTTTGAACTTTGGGGACGGCCAGTGCGCATGGACTTAATCGATCCTGTTTACTTCACCGGCGCGGGTGCGTCACGGTCGGTCCGACCGGCGTCAGTGTTGGCCGGCGCGGCGCGTGGCGCTGGCGCGCTGATAGGTGGTGCCGGTGCTGATGCCGCGCGGCTGAATGACATGGCCGGTGCGATAGCGCTGGTACGCCGCTTCCATCCGCTCGCCGTTGAAGGCGATGTTGCGGTTGCCGGCGCTTTCGCGCGGCCAGGGATCGACCATCTGGGTCACGCGGTTGGTCATGACGGCGTTGCCGGCGTTGAGCGTGATGGCGTCGCGGCGGGCGAGATATTCCGAACAGCCGGCGAGCGCGACCGACAGCGCGACGACAGGCGCGAGCGCGGCGGCACGCGCGACTCGATGGCGTTACTGGATGGCCGGCATGCGACGTCCTCCTTCGGCAGATCGAGCATGTGGCCGGTGAACGGCGATGTCGGCTCGGCGGAGGCGACTTGCGGCCGCGGCCGGCGTCAGCCGCGCGTCTGCTGCGCGTGATTTCCGTCTTGCCGAGCAGGAAGAAGTCCTTGTCGTTCGGCGGCAGCGAGTCGTCGGCCGGCGACCGGATCACGTCGCCCGGCCGCGCCGGACGCACCAGATGCGGCGTCACGATGATGACGAGATCGGTCTGGTTCTTCTGATAGGACTTCGACGAGAACAGCGCGCCCAGCACCGGCACGCTGCCGAGCCAGGGCAATTGCTCGATCTGGTTCTTGGTGTCGGTCTGCAACAGACCGCCGATCGCGAAGCTCTGGCCGTCGCGCAATTCGACCGTGGTCGAGGCGCGGCGCACGATCAGCGCCGGCACCGAGACCGTGCTCGACACCGCCACGGAATGGGTGGTGTCGATCGAGCTCACTTCCGGCTCGATCTTCATGTTGATCAGGCCACGGCCAAGCACGGTCGGCGTGAAAGCCAGGCCGACGCCATATTTTTTGTAATCGACGGTGACCTGGCCCTGGTTGCCGGCCACCGGGATCGGATATTCGCCGCCGGCCAGGAAGCTGGCGGTGTCGCCGGAGAGCGCGACCAGATTGGGCTCGGCCAGACTGCGGGCGACGCCCTTCTGCTCAAGCGCGTTGATCAGCACGTCGGTCGACACGCCGTCTGCCACCATGCGGGCGATCATGAAGCCGAAGGGCGAACCGCCGGAAATCACGCCGGCCGCCACTTCGCCGGCCGCAGAAACGTTGCGTGTCCGTCGACGCCGCGATCGGCAGGTTCGACCGGCCGGCTGAGCGCGAGCCGATATTGGTGATGCTGTTGCTGCCGAAGCGGTTCCACTGCACGCCCAGATCGCGGCCGGCGGTGCGGGAAATCTCGATAAATCGCACTTCCAGCATGACCTGTTGCGGCGACGCCACCGAGACCGAATTGATCACTTCCGGGCCGAACTGGCGCGCGATCGTCACCGCCTTGTCGAGCGTGGCGGCGTCCGACACTTCGCCCGACAGCATGATGCGGCCGTTGACGGTCGAGGCCTGCAAATGCGAGCGCGGGAAGCGGCGCTTGAACTCGTTGGTCAGCCGGGTGATGTCGTAGGTCACCTCGACGTCGAAAATGCCGATCAGCTTCTTGCCTTCGGAATAGACCGACACGCGGGTGGTGCCGATCTTCTTGCCGAGGATCGAGATGCGTGTGGTCGGTCAGCGGATTGACGTCGGCGACGTCCGGATCGCCGACCATGACATCGACCAGCGTACCGTCGGTGCGCACGTCCTGCGATTTGCCGATCGGTCACCGTCACCATCGCGGTGCGGTGATTGCCGCTGATCTGGATGGTGCGCGGCTGGGCATGGGCGTCGCCGGCCATCAGCCGAGCATGCGCCAGCCAAGGGCGACCGCCAACGCGATCGCCATGTCGCGCAGCCAATCCACCGCGCTTCGCGGTCCCTGTCCGATCGCCGCCAGTCAAAGCCGGCGACATCTTCGTTATTGTTGTTCACGACACACTCCCCACCCACTTTGATCGTCGCTCAACGCCCCTACCAGGCGACCTGTCCCCGTCGCGTCCGCATGCCGAGGCCCCATGACGCCCCTCGACCGGCACGGTGTATTCCTGCCGTCGTCGATGCGCGCGTCACCGCCACCGTCGTGGTCGCGGGCTTGTCGCCCGCGACCGTTTCGTTGGTGCCCAAATCCTTCAGCGTGATCTTGCGCGTTTTGACTTCGGCGGTTTCGCCGGCCTTGCGCAGCAACAGCGACAGACTGCCGACCGAAGCCGCCAGCCACACCTTCTGGGCTTCGACCGTGGAGACTTCCGAGCGTCACCGACTTGGCGACCGTGGCCTTGATGGCGCGCTCGTCGGCGGTCTGATCGACCGCCAGCACGCGCGTGTTCTGCAACACCACTTCGGTGGTGGCCGAGCCCTTGTCGAGCTGGCGCGTCAAGCACGACATCGACATGATCGCCCGGCAGCACGAAGCCGCCGACGCCTTCGACGTCGTTGACGCGAATGGTGACCGCCTTCATGCCGGGCTTGACCAAGGCCGACAGCGTCGCGCGCTGGCCGGCGCCGGTGATCTTGAGCGCCAGCACCGGTTCGTTGGCTTCGATCGCGGCCAGCACGACGCGGCGGCCGCCGGCCATCACGTCGTTAATTTTGGAAAAGGCGCCGGCAGGCATTGCGCCCGGCCGGCCACGGCACTTCCTTCAACATGTCGCGCTGTCAGTTCGGTGCCGAAGCGCAGCGGTCTGTTTGGCGACGACGATGGTTTGCGTCGATACCGGCTTCTTGTTGGCGCCTGCATGTTCCTCGCCTGCATGTTGGCCTGGTTGGACAACCAGGACTGGGCGATGAACACGGCGAGCAGGCCGAAAACGACGGCGAAGCCGATCATGACGATGGTGCTTGAACGCACGGCTTTTTACCCTGTTTGACGCGATGAAATTCGCTTGTGCGGCAACACTAACGGGCATGAAGTATTCAATTACTAATATGGAATGTAGAACTGAGGCTATGCTGAAGAGTGTCTGAATTACTATTGTTTACAAGACGTATCTATGATTAGATCAACTTTAGGGTAACCTTTCTCGAAATTAAGAATACTCTTGCTTAACCTTGTATCGCCGGTAAGGAATGATTCAGCCTAGCCGATTCCAAAGCGATGCCATCGGCCGGCACGCCGCCGGCCCCCGGCGTCACTCCGATTGCGACATGGAGAAAGTTCAGCGCCAAAATTGAAATGAAATGAAGGACTTCGACGACTGTCGTTGCCCGCGCGCCGCGCGTTACGGCAACATGCGGGCAACCTCAGCCGTCGCACCGTTGCGGCGACCGGCACCATAAAAAACGGTTCTTGAAGAACTATTCTTGGGAGAGAGACGCCGCGTGACAAACCAACAAATGGCGGCTGCGTCGACAGCCAAGGCACCGCACACCGCAGCCACCGAACCGCGCATTCGCGTGCGCGGCCTCGGCAAATATTACGGCGCGCTCGAAGTATTTCGCGACATCGACTTCGATGTCGGCGCGCGCGAGATCGTCGCCATTGTCGGCCCGTCCGGTTGCGGCAAGACCACGCTTGCTGCGCTGTATCGACGGCCTGCTGCCGCACGATGCCGGCGAAATCCTGGTCGGCGACACGCAGGTGACCGAGCCGATCGCCGGCGTCGCCATGGTGTTCCAGCATTTCGGGCTGTTTCCGTGGAAGACGGTGTCGGAGAACGTCGCCTATGGCCTGCGCATGGCGGGCGCGTCGAAGGCCGAGATCGAGCGCAAGGTGCCGGAATTCGTCAAGATGGTGGGCTTGGCCGGTTTCGAAAAGGCGTTCCCCTATCAGATGTCCGGCGGCATGCAGCAGCGCTGCGGGCTGGCGCGCGCGCTCGCGGTCGAACCCAATGTGCTGCTGATGGACGAACCGTTCGCGGCGGTCGACGCGCAGACCCGCGAGATCCTGCAATTCGAATTGCTGCGCATCTGGCAGGAACGCCCGACCGCGATGATCTTCGTCACCCATTCGATCGAGGAAGCCGTGCTGCTCGGCCACCGCGTGATCGTGCTCAAGGGCCGGCCGTCGAGCATTCATGAGACCATCATGTCGACCTGCCGGAGCCGCGCACGCGCGAGACCTGCGGCTGCCGCGGTTCGCCGAATTGCGCGAACAGGTCTGGGGCACGTTGATGCGCGAGGCGCAAGCGAAGCCGAATTCGTGCTCGAGCGCTAAGATAAAAAGACGAACAACGAAACAACAGGGAGGATTTTCATGCTCCGAAGGACTTTCACGCTGGCAACCGGCGCCATGCCTTGCTGGCCGCGGCGCTGATGAGCGCACCGGCCTTGGCCGAAAGCCCCGAAGATAGTGGTCGCGATCCCCGGCATCCCGCCGATCTATTCGGTGACCATCATGTATGTCGCCGAGAAGCAGGGCTTCTTCAAGAAATACGGCGCCAATGCCGAAATCCGTCCGTTCGACAACGGCACCGCGGCTGCGCGCGCGGTGGTGGCCGGTGACGTCGACATGGCCTGGTCGCCGACGCCGCCGGTGATCAACCAGATTTCGAATGCCGGGCGTGCCGCTGGTCGCGGTCTACGGCATGCAGAACCCGGATTGGGTCATCGCCACCACCGAGACCGGCAAGACCTGCAAGGACATCGTCGGTCAGGACGTCGGCGTCGATTCGGTCGGCGGCGCGCGTTCGGTGGCGCTGCGCTCGATGCTCACCGGCTGCCCGGGCGTCAAGATCAAGGACGCCAAGCAGGTCGCGCTCGGTTCGGGCTCGGGCCCCGCGATGATCGCCGGCCGCCTGCAATATGCCGTGCTGCATCTCGACGATCTCGCCGCCATCCAGGCGCAGGGCAAGAAGCTGACCATCCTGCTGGCGATGAAGAACACCAACCCGACCAGCCATTACCTGATGCTGGTGGCGCGTAAGGATAATCTCGCCAAGAAACGCGACGGCATGGTGCGCGACAGTTGCCGCCTTGATCGAAGCCGCGCGCTTCATGCGGGACCCGAAGAACGCCGATGCGGTGGCCCAGATCGCCACCGTTACCGGCCACGACAAGGCCGTCTCCAAGGCCGCGTTGAAGAGTTCCTCGAGATCAACTTCTGGGCGGCAGAAGGACGACGGCCTGCCGAAGCAAAAAGCTCGAAGCGGCCGCCAAGCTGATGAAAAAGATCGGCGCCATCAAGCCGGCAAGGACGCCGGTGAGCTTCGAAAATCTGGTCGATCCGAGTATCTGGAAAGACGCCAACGCGATGGTGAAGTGAGACCGCGCGACCGGCTCTAGCGCGGTCGACAGCGACAACGGACTGTCGTTCCCCGCGAAGGCGGGGGACGACAGTACTCCCGGTATTCGGGATTAAATCGCGGCGCAGGGATACCTGGATCGTCCGCCTGCGCGGACGATGACAGTCAATGGGTGAAACTTCAGTGCTCCAACAACGCTATCCGCCGCCACGGCCCGTTCTGGCTCAGCATTTTCGCCGGCATCGCGATCTGGGAGATCGCCGGGCGCTCGACCAGCCAGGCCTTCATGGTGCCGTTCTCGACCACCATCGGTGCAGCTCGGGCAATTGGTGCTGAGCGGGGAATTCATCCGACAGTTTCTCGACTCGGCGCGGCTGTTCCTGACCGGCTTATTCCTCGCGCTCGTCATCGGCATGCCGCTCGGCATGGTGCTGGCGCGGGCGCCGATTGGTGCGCATCGGCGTCGAGCCCTATCTGATGATCCTCTACGCCACGCCGCTGGTCGCGCTGATCCCCTTCATCCTGTCGATGATGGGCTTCGGCTTTGCGCCGAAAGTGCTGGTGGTGTTTTTGTTCGCGGTGTTTCCGGTGATCTACAATACGGTCGAAGGCGCGCGCTCGATCAAGCCGGAAATGATCGAAGTGGCGCGCTCGTTCCGCTCGAGCGAATGGGCGCTGTGGCGCGACGTGATGGTGCCCTACACCTTGCCTTACACCATGACTGGCGTGCGCCAGGCGATCGGCCGCGCGCTGGTCGGCATGATCGCGGCCGAGTTTTTCTTGAGCTCGACCGGGCTCGGCCAGTTGATCATGAGCGCGTCGCAGAATTTCGACACCGCCGGCGTTTTCGCCTCGGTGCTGGTGATCGCGCTGATCGGCGTCGGTCTGATGCGGATGGGGCTGGCGATCGAGCAGCACTTCGCGCGCTGGAGGCAGTAACCCGATGTCCAGCACCACCCTCAGCGCCGTTGCTCCCGCGACCAAAGCCCCGGCCGCGCCGCGCAAGACTGAGCACCTTCATGCCGCGCTTCATCGTCGGCGCGATCATTTTGTTGGGCTGGGAATTCGTCGTGCGCGCTTTCGCGCCGTCTTATGTCGCCAAGCCGAGCACCGTTGTGATGGCGATACCCGGCGTTCTGGCCGATCCGGCATTTCAGGCCGCCACCGGCAATACGCTCGCCGCCGTCGCCGAGGGGCTGACGGTAGCGCTGGTGTTCGGCGTCATCATCGGCCTGATGATGGGCCGCAGCCCGGCGTTCGAGCGCGGCTTCCGCCATTACGTCAACGGCTTCTACGCCATGCCGATGATCGTGGTGCTGCCGCTGTTCTCGCTCTGGTTCGGCTATTCATCAGGCACCCGGATCGCCACCATCATCTTTGCCGCGATCTTTTCGATCATCATCAATGTCGCCGATGGCGCCCGTTCGGTGCCGCGCGAATATCTCGAAGTCGCGCGCTCGTTTCGCGTCCAATCGCATCAACGTGCTGTTCGGCATCGTGTTGCCGGCCTCGATGCCCTATTTGCTGGCCGGCTTCCGGCTGGCCGCAGGGCGCGCCCTGATCGGCGCGGTGGTGGCCGAGTTCTTCCTGTCGATCGGCGGGCTCGGCTATTACATCTTGTACAATTCGCGCAGCTATCGCCACGCTCAGGCCTTCGTCGGCGTGCTGCTGCTGGCCGCCTTCGGCGTCGGCTTTGAACTGTTGGTGTTCTGGGTCACCAAGCGCTTCATGCCGTGGTACCGGCGCGAGCGATAGTGCCAACGCGCAATGCCGTCCGCCCTACAAAAGGAAGACCTTCATGGCATCAGATGACTTGCTGAAGTCGGCGACGGCGCATTGGGGCGCGCGCTTTGTCGCCAATGGCGTCAACCTCACCGACTTCGAGGACGTCACCGCCTCGATGCGATCTTACGACGACTGGTGCGCGGCCTGGTCGGCGCGCGCCGCCGTGCACGAGCAGATCGGGCAAGAAGCGTTGGCCAAAGGCCATACCCTCACCGCCGGCGAATGCCTGCAACGCGCCGGCGTTTACTATCACTACGCCTCGTTTTTGTTCGTGCACGATATGCCGCAGATGAAAGTGGCCCATCAAAAACAGATCGCATGCCGGCAAGCGGCGCTGCCCTTTTTAAGCCCGCCCGGCGAGCGGGTCGAAATTCCTTACCAAGGCAAATTTCTCGCCGGCATTTTGCGTAAGCCCTTGGGCGCCGATAAGCCGCCAGTGGTGGTGATGGCGGTCGGGCTCGATTCGACCAAGGAAGAATCCGAAGCCTATGAGCGGCCATTCCTGGATCGCGGCATGGCGACTTTGGTGTTCGAAGGACCGGGCCAGGGCGAAGCGCAATATGATTTCGCCATTCGCGGCGATTACGAAGTGCCGGTCAAAGCGGTGATCGATTATGTCGAGACCCGCAACGACCTCGATCCATCGCGCGTCGGCATGTGGGGCGTCAGCCTCGGCGGCTATTACGCGCCGCGCGCGGCGGCATTTGAGAGGCGCATCAAAGCCTGCATGGCGCTCGGCGGCCCGTTCGATTGGGGCGCGGCCTGGGACGGCTTGCCGGAACTGACGCGCGAGGCCTTCCGCGTCCGCAGCCACGTCGCAACCCAGGACGAGGCGCGCCAGAACGCGCAGACGCTGTCGCTCGTCGGCATCGCGCAAAACATCACCTGCCCGATCTACATCATGAACGGCCGTCGCGACCGCATCGTGCCGGCAACGGACGCCGAACGGCTGGCGCGCGAGGTCGCGGGCCGGCCGATTGCTGATGATCGACGACGGCAACCACATCGCCAACAACCGCGCCTTCGCTGGCGGTCGCAGCGCGATTGGATGAAAGAGAAGCTGGGGTAGTTACTCTGCCTCAACGCCACGATCATATCCAGCTCGATGCGCGCGCCGGCGACAAGGCTGGTTGATGCAGATCGTGTCGACGCCGGCCCCGTCGACCGAAATATTTCGCCATGGTCTTGTGCATGCGTCGCCTACGGAAGTCGGTGAGATATTTCGTCACCTTCACCACTCGCGCCAGGTCGCGCCGGTATGATCGAGGATCGACTTGATCGCCTCCATCGCCGCTCGGTCTGCTCCTCGATCATGCGGATGATGGTCGGCGTCGACATGCGGATGACCTTGGAAAGCGGCGAGCTGGCGTCGCGCCCGACAGGAACATCACGATGCCTCGATGTCACGCCGGCGCATAAGGCATGGTGGCGCCGCGTTAGATGCACCGGCTCAGCGTGAAGGTGGATGAATTGCTTGACGTTCATCGCATCTCCTTGCGTTTGGGGATTGTTCGATGAAACGTAGTGCGGCGCAATTAGATCGGCGGCGTGCCGTTTTCGCGCAGCACGTCGCCGGCCAGATAAAGCGAGCCGGTGATCAGAATGCGCGGCGCCGGATCGAGATCGAGCTTGCGGACCGCATCAAGCGCCTCATCGAGATTGGCGCGGCTGGCGGCCGGAATGCCGATGGCGCGCGCAATCTCGGCAACTTCTTCGGCGGTCATGCCTTGTCGGCGCTCGGCACCGGCACCGCGATCATGCGGCGGGCAAGGCCGGCAAAATTGTTCAGAAAGCCGGCGCAGTCCTTGGTCGCCAGCATGCCGACGATCAGCACCAGCGGACGCGACACCCGCTCTTCGAGATCGGCGAGCGCGGCGGCGACCGCGCGGCCGCCGTCGGGATTATGGCCGCCGTCGAGCCACAACTCGCTGCCAGGCGGCGCGAGATCGACCAGATGCCCGGCGGTGAGGCGATGCAGCCGCGCCGGCCAATCGGCCTTGGTCATGCCGGCTTCGAACACCGCCGGCGGAATCTTGAATTGTGGAATCGCGCGCAACGCGGCGATGGCAAGGCCGGCATTTTCGAACTGATGCCGGCCAAACATTTTCGGCGCCGGCAGATCGAGCAGACCGTCTTCGTCCTGATAGACCAGCCGGCTACGTTCCTCGGTCGCGGTCCAGTTTTCGCCGGCGATCTTGATCGGTGCTTTCAGTCGCGCCGCCTGACGTTCGATCACCGCCAGCGCGCTCGCGGCTGGGCGGCGACGATCACCGGACAGCCGGCCTTGATAATGCCGGCCTTTTCAGCGGCGATCTTTTCCAGACTGTCGCCGAGAAAGTCGATGTGGTCGATCGAGACCGGCGTGATGATGCAGGCCAGCGGCTTGTCGATGACATTGGTGGCATCGAGCCGGCCGCCGAGACCAACTTCGAGCAGCAGTACGTCAGCCGGATGACGCGAGAACAACAGCAAGCCGGCGGCGGTGGTGATTTCGAATACGGTGATCGGTGCGCCGTGCATTGGCGCGCTCGCATTCTTCCAGCGCCGCCGACAATTCGGCGTCGGACACCAACTTGCCTTCGCCGACTTCGCCGAGACGAAATCGTTCGTTGAAGCTGACCAGATGCGGCGAGGTGTAAGTGTGCACGCGCAAACCGGCCGCTTCCAGGATCGCGCGCAGGAATGCGACGGTCGATCCTTTGCCATTGGTGCCGGCGACATGGATGACCGGCGGCAGCTTGCGCTCGGGATGATCCAGGGCGGCCAGCAGCGTTGCAAACGATCGAGCGACAGATCGATGCGCTTGGGATGCAGCGCCAACAGGCGCGCGAGGATGGAGTCGATCGGGTTCATATCTCTATCTGTCATGCCCGCGAAAGCGGCCATCCGGTAAATGCCAACCTTCGGAAAGAAGTCCTGGAGTTACTGGATCATCCGCCTGCGCGGATGATGACACTCTACATGAAATTACGCATGCGCCGGAGCCGGCAACTGTTGCGGTTCCGCGCCGGGCGCCGGCTGCTTGGTCAACAAGCGGCACAGTTGCGCCAAAGTCGACCGCAGCTTGTGGCGGTGCACGACCATGTCGACCATGCCGTGCTCGGCAAGATATTCGGCGCGCTGGAAGCCGGCCGGCAGTTTTTCGCGGATCGTCTGCTCGATCACGCGCGGGCCGGCAAAGCCGATCAGCGCGCCGGGCTCGGCGATGTGCACGTCGCCGAGCATCGCATAGGACGCGGTGACGCCGCCGGTGGTCGGGTTGGTCAGCACGACGATGTAGGGTAGCTTGGCTTCGCGCAGCATCTGCACGCCACGGTGGTGCGCGGCAACTGCATCAATGACAGAATGCCTTCCTGCATGCGCGCGCCGCCCGACGCCGCGAACATGATGATACGGCGTCTGCCGCCGCACCGCGGTCTCAAAACCGGTGATGATCGCCTCGCCTGCCGCCATGCCGAGCGAGCCGCCCATGAAATCGAAATCCTGCACGCCGATGGTCACCATCTGGCCTTCGAGCCGGCCGACGGCGAGTTTGACCGCGTCCTGATAGCCGGTCTTGGTGCGCGCATCCTTGAGGCGGTCGATGTAGCGGCGCTCGTCGCGGAACTTGAGCGGATCGATCTGCACCTCGGGCAAGGCGACGTCCTCGCACTCGCCGTTGTCGAACATGGCTCTTCATCCGCTGCGGCGCACTCATGCGCATGTGATAGCCGGACGACGGAATCACGAACTGGTTGGCTTCGACGTCTTTGTAGAAGACCAGCGAGCCGGTTTCCGGACACTTGATCCAGAGATTTTCCGGCGTCTCGCGACGCAGGATGCTGCGGATTTTCGGCCGGACGACGTTGTTGATCCAGTTCATTTTTGCTCCGACTGTCATCCCCGCGAAGGTGGGGATCCAGCATTCCAAGAGATAAGATGTCTACGTCTACAGTGCCACTATGAACTAATTGTGGTTACTGCATCTCCGCTTTCGCGGGGGTAACAGCCTTCACTCCGCCGCCACCCGCTTGGCCGCCCGCACGCCTTGCGCCAGTTGCGCCACCAGATCGGCGACGGCCTTGACCGTCTGCGGCCCGCCTTTGCCCGATTCATCGAGGGTTGTGCGCAACACATCGACCAAAGCCGAGCCAACCACCACGCCATCGGCATTGGCGGCAATCGCGGCGGCCTGTTCGGCGGTGCGCACGCCGAAGCCGACCGCCACCGGCAGCTTGGTATGACGTTTAATGCGGGAGACCGCGGCGCCGACCTTGTCGGCGTCGGGCGCGGCCGAACCGGTGATGCCGGTGATCGAAACGTAATAGACAAAGCCCGAGGTATTGTTCAGCACCGCCGGCAGACGCTTGTCGTCGGTGGTCGGCGTCGCCAGCCGAATGAAGTTGAGCCCGGCTTTCAGCGCCGGCAGGCAAAGCTCTTCGTCTTCTTCCGGCGGCAGATCGACGACGATCAAGCCGTCGACGCCGGCGGCCTTGGCGTCGACCAGGAATTTGTCGACGCCGTAAATGTAGATCGGATTGTAGTAACCCATCAGCACGATCGGGGTGTCGTTATCGTCCTTGCGGAATTCAGCGACCATCGCCAGCGTCTTGATCAGCGTCTGGCCGCCGGCCAAGGCGCGCACGCCGGCCGCCTGAATCGCCGGACCGTCGGCCATCGGATCGGTGAACGGCATGCCGAGTTCGATCACATCGGCGCCGGCTTTCGGCAGCGCTTTGGCAATCGCCAGCGCGGTGTCGTAATCGGGATCGCCCGACATGGTGAAGGTCACCAGCGCGGCGCGGCCTTCCGCTTTGAGCGCGGCAAAGCGTTTTTCGATACGGGTCGTCATTTCGTTTTGCTTTCGAGATAGGCTTCGACGCTGGCGAGGTCCTTGTCGCCACGGCCGGAGATGATTGACCACCATCAGGTGATCCTTCGGCTTCTGCGGCGCGAGGTCGAACACACGCGCCAGGGCATGCGCCGGCTCAAGCGCCGGAATGATGCCCTCAAGCGCGCTGCACATCTGGAACGCGGCGACGGCTTCATCGTCGGTCGCGGACAGGAACTGCACGCGGCCCATGTCCTTGAGCCAGGAATGCTCAGGCCCGATGCCGGGATAATCGAGACCGGCGGAAATCGAATGCGCTTCGGTGATCTGGCCGTCGGCATCCATCAGCAAATAAGTGCGGTTGCCATGCAGCACGCCCGGGCGGCCACCGGCGATCGAAGCGGCGTGCTGGCCGGAGGCGATGCCATGACCGGCGGCTTCGACGCCGTAAATTTCGACCGAGCGGTCGTCGAGGAACGGATGAAACAGCCCCATCGCATTGGAGCCGCCGCCGATGCAGGCGATCAGCGAATCCGGCAGACGGCCTTCGGCGGCCTTGCATTTGCTCGCGCGTCTCGTTGCCGATGACGCACTGGAAGTCACGCACCATCGCCGGATAAGGATGCGGGCCGGCGACCGTACCGATGCAGTAGAAGGTGTCGGCGACATTGGTGACCCAGTCGCGCAGCGCCTCGTTCATCGCATCCTTGAGCGTGTGCGAGCCGGACGTGACCGGGCGCACTTCGGCGCCGAGCATTTTCATGCGCAGCACGTTCGGCTGCTGCCGCTCGACATCGACCGCGCCCATATAGACGACGCAGGGCAGGCCGAACTTGGCGCAAAGCGTGGCGGTGGCGACGCCATGCATGCCGGCGCCGGTCTCGGCGATGATGCGCTTCTTGCCCATGCGCAAGGCCAGCATGATCTGGCCGGTGACGTTGTTCACCTTGTGCGCGCCGGTGTGGTTGAGATCCTCGCGCTTGAAATAGATTTTGGCGCCGCCGAATTTTTCCGTCAGGCGTTCGGCGAAATACAACGGCGAAGGCCGGCCGACGAAATGGGCGAGATGGTGGTCCATCTCCTTCTGATACGCCGGGTCGGCCTTGGCCGCGGTATAGGCCGCTTCCAGTTCGAGAATATTCGGCATCAGCGTCTCGGCGACGAAGCGGCCGCCATAGATACCGAAATGGCCGCGCTCGTCGGGGCCGGTGCGGAATGAATTGGGTTGTTGCACGGTCATGGGTTACTCACGATGTCGGCTTCGCCAAGTGGCAAAGCGTCGGCGGCGCGCGCGGCGCGAATGAATGCGCGGATCTTCGAAGAGTCTTTGACACCGGCGCGGCTTTCGACGCCGGAGGAAACATCGACGCCGGGCGCGCCGGTGATGCGGATCGCCTCCGCAACATTATGGGCATCGAGCCCGCCCGACAGCATATAGGGCACGTTGACTTTGAGCCCGGCCAGCAGCGTCCAGTCGAAGGTCTTGCCGAGCCCGCCGGGCCGGGTCGCTTCCTGCGGCGCGCGGGCGTCGAACAGCAGCCGGTCGGCGACATTGGCATATTGGCGGATCGGCGACAGATCGGCGCGGGTCGCAATCGGCAGCGCCTTCATGACCGGGAGTCCGAATTTCGACCGCACCACCGCCACCCGCTCCGGCGTCTCGGTGCCGTGCAGTTGCAGGATGTCGGGCTTCAAGGCGGCGACGATGGCTGCCAGCGTATCGTCATTGGCATTGACGGTAAGCGCGACCTTGGCCGCGCGGCCGGCCACGCGCTCGCCGAGGACGCGCGCGGCTTCCATCCCGAGGTTGCGCGGGCTGGGCGGAAAAAACACGAAACCGACCTGATCGGCGCCGGATTCGAGCGCCACATCAAGGGGTTCCGGGGTCCGCAGGCCGCAGATTTTGATCGTCAGAGCCATGATGGAGCGGGTTCTACCGCCTATTCCGCGCCGCCGCAAAGCGGGAAGCGCGCCGGCGGGCGTTCAGGCCGCCGGCGGCGGTATCACCGGAAGCGGGGCCGGATCGGCGGCCGGCGCCGCCGATGCCCTCGGTGCCGAAGCGATGGCGGAAGGTCGGCGAGTTCCTGATGCAGCACGCGGTTCTCGGCGTCGAGCTTGCGGGCGGCGCGCCGCCAGCTGCTCTGGCGCAGCCAGGACGCCGACGCCGCCGACGATGACGCCAAGGATCACCAGCACGAAGATCAGGATGAACAGCGGCAGCGTCGCGGCATAAGCCGGGGTCGCACGAATTAGAACGGATCGAACGACACCGTCACCATCTGCCGGTTCGCCACCGCGAAGGCGATGATGAGGCGGCGAGCGGAACGACGATCACGGCGGTGACGATTTTGCGGAACATGAGCTAAATCCTCGTCACGCCCGGTCATGACATTCAATTGAGGCGGGGCGATGCCCGCGACAAGCGCCGCCTTAAGCAGTCGCTTCGGCTTCCGGCGGCGACTCGGCGGCGGCGTCCGAGCTTGTTGAGGCGCTCGCGCATTTCCTTGCCGGTCTTGAAGAACGGCACCGACTTCTGCTCGACCGAGACATGGGCGCCGGTGCGCGGATTGCGGCCGGTGCGGGCCGGGCGGTGCTTGACCGAGAAGGCGCCGAAGCCGCGCAACTCGACCCGGTCGCCCTGCGCCATCGCGCCGGTGATCTCGCCGAGGATGGCGTTGACGATGTTCTCGACGTCGCGCTGATAAAGGTGCGGATTCTGAGCGGCGATGCGCTGCACAAGTTCGGATTTGATCATTTAACGCCGCCTTGCTCGATGCGTGATCAGTTGGATCGTGAAGGGTGCCAAAGCGCCAGCAGACCGTCAAGATTTAGTCGCTCGACCGCCTGCACGCCGCCCCAGGCCTCGATGCGCTGGGCAAAGGCCGAAAGCCCAACCGCGTGCGCGCCCCAGGCCGCGACATGCAGGAAGGAAAGCTCGCTGAAGCGCGGCTCCAGCGCATAATCGCGCACCGGCGTGTTGGCCGGGACCTTTTTGACCTTGGCCAGCCAGGCCAAAGCGGTCTTTTCGTTGCCGAGTTCGTCGACCAGCTTCAGCGGCACGCCCTGGCGTCCGGTGAAAACGCGGCCGTCCACCACTTTGGCCAATTGCGCATCGTCGAGGTGGCGCCGGGTCTTCACCAGGTCCTTAAACCAGGCATAGGAATCCAGCACGATCGCTTCGATCGCCGCGCGCGCCTCCGGGCTGGTCGGCTCGAAACCATTCGGCGCGGCCTTCAGCGGCGTCGATTTGATCTCCTCGACCTTGATGCCGATGGTCTTGAGTACCTCGGCGAAATTCGGAAATTGGAACAGCACGCCGATCGAGCCGACCAGCGAGGTGTCGTGCGCGATGATGTGATCGGCCGACAGCGCCGCGATATAGGCGCCCGACGCCGCCAGGCCGTCGACCACCACCACCATCGGCTTCTTGGACTGCAGCGTGCGCAGCGCGTCATAAAGCTGTTCGGAGCCGGCGGTGGTGCCGCCCGGCCTGTCGAGATGCACGATCACGGCGCGCGCATGCGATTTGCCGAGCCGCTCAAGCGCCTCGACCCGTTCCTGATTGCCGCGGATGATGCCCTAAATCTTGATGCGCGCGATGGCATTGCCGCCGGTCGTCAAGCCAGTTTTCGGCGCCAGCAGGACGGCCGCAACGGCGACCGCCAGCATGGCGACCAGCACGGCGGCGACGCGCCAGAAAGTCAGCTTGCGCCGCATCCGGCGGCGATCGACGATGGCATCGGCATCGAGCGACATGGGCAGCTATCCTCGGTTTACATCCTGGACGGGGTTATAGCCGTATCGCCGCCAATAAACGAAAAAACCCCGGAGCCGAAAGCTCCGGGGGTGATTTGTCTAGCCGACCGGCGAAGGCTTATTCGCCGTCCTTGTCGGTCTCGGCCGCTTCGCCACGCTGCTTGAGCGCGGCGCCGAGGATGTCGCCGAGCGAAGCGCCGGAATCGGCGGAGCCGTACTGGGCCATCGCTTCCTTCTCTTCGGCTACTTCAAGCGCCTTGATCGAGACGCCGACCTTGTGGGTCTTGCGGTCGAACTGGGTGACGCGGGCATCGACCTTTTCGCCGACGGCGAAACGCTCGGGCCGCTGATCGGCACGCTCACGCGCCAGATCGGCACGGCGGATGAAGGCGGTGAGATCGGTATCTGCGATCTTCACTTCCAGGCCGCCTTCGGTCACGGCGGTGACTTCACAGGTGACGACCGAACCCTTCTTGAGTTCGCCCGCCGCGCCCTGATTC